>JAFTPD010000002.1 GCA_017463485.1 Clostridia bacterium | reverse complement strand
TAGGATCTGCAATAGCAATTATTGCAATCGTCGGAGTAGCGGCAGTTGTTCTTAAGAAGAAAAGAGATTAATTAAATAATGCGGGGTTTCACCCGCACCCCACAAGCCCTTTCTTTCGAGAAAGGGCTTGATCCCAAAGAATTTGCAACAATTTGTTTTTTTTTAAATCTTGGAGAATACTATGAACAACAAATATTATTGTGCCAAACCCACAAAGGAGCAGCTTGAGTGGCAGGATGCCGAGCTTGGCGTTATTATCCACTATACACTGGCATCCTATTATCCCGATGTTGACCATCTCTCCGCAGATGCAGTCAAGCAGATGCGTATTGACAATATCAATCCTCCGAAGCTTGATCCCGAGCAGTGGATAATCGCCGCTAAATCCATGGGTGCTACCTATGCGGTCCTGTGTACCGTGCACGGTTCAGGACTTGCACTCTGGCCTACCAAGGTAAACGATTTCAGCGTTGCTCAAATGGCTTGGAAGGACGGAAAGGGAGATATCGTGCGTGAATTTGTTGATGCTTGTAAGAAGCACGGCATCCGCCCGGGACTTTATTATCCCGTAGCTAACAACGGCTACTACGATATCAATGCGTGGAAAATGCGCGATCAGCATCACACCGAAAAGTATCAGAGCTACCTCCGTGCGTGCGAAGCGCAGATCGAGGAGCTGTGGCAGAATTACGGCGAGCTGTTTGAGATCTGGTTTGACGGCGGCACACTTCCCAAGGAAGATGGCGGTATTGATATGTATTCTTACATTCAGAAGTATCAGCCTCATGCACTTTGCTTTCAGGGACCCAAAGAAAATCCCAATAACGTCCGCTGGGTAGGAAACGAGCTTGGCGCGGCTTCCGAGAACTGCTGGGCAACCAGTAACGTCGGAGAGGCGTCCTTCAGTGGACTCATTGAGGATGAGCCTGCAGGCAGAGGAAATCCCAACGGTAAGTATTATATTCCCGCCGAGGCTGACCGTCCTAACCGTGACGCGAAAACCTCTTATGCGGGCGGCTGGTGCTGGCGCGCGGGCGAGGAGCATTCTGTAATTCCGCCTGAAGAGCTGCTTCAGCATTATATCACCTCCGTTGGACGCAACAGCAACTTCCTTTTGGGAATGGCGATCACTACCGACGGTGACTTCCAGGATACCGAGCAGTTTGCAGAGCTTGGCAGACTCATCAAGGAGCATTTCGGAACGCCCGTGGCTATTCTTGAAGCTCCCGAAATGAGCAAGACCTACACTCTGGATATTCCCGAGGGCAAGGAGATCAGATACGTCGTTATCCGCGAGGATATCACCGAGGGTCAGCGTATCCGCTCATATACCGTTAAGGTTGACGGCGAGGAGATCATCTCCCAGCATTGTATCGGTCACAAGAGAATCGTTCCTCTTGGCGGCTTCCGAGCGGCAAAGAAGGTCGAGCTTATCGTCAGCGAGGACGTAGGCGACCACGCAGTGCGTGATCTTGCTGTTTATTGATAACTAAAAAATTGCCCGTGCGCCAAAGCGCACGGGCAATTTTTGATTTAACAGCCGCAACGGTTGCGGTCGCTGTTGTGCTGACCGCAGGGTGCGCCGTGGGACGCGGGTGCAAATTCGGAAATAGGGAAGGGCATGCTTCTGAATATAGCACAAGGGTCGTTATGCTCTGCGGGAACGCACTCCTTGTCGGGAATGACGAATTCAGCCGCATTGATAAGATACTGTGCAGGACGTACCAGACGGACGAGGGAGAAAAGACCTATGGAAACCACCAAGATCCGCCGCTCAAATCCGTTGCCGTCGTCGTCAGCCTCAACGTAAAGAGGAGAGGACAGACAGCCCTGAATGGACTCGGGCACGTCACCCGCACAGCAACAGCAGCAGATCGGAGGATGCGCGCGCTCCTCCAATACAGCAACGTCAAGTACTACGGGATCGACCACCTCAACTACTGCGCAGGGAACGGTGCGCTCCTTGTAGCAGGGCTCGGGCTCGGAGCAGAAGGCAGAGCTGTCAACACTGCTCTTGAAAATGCTGACGTTGCTCTCTCCGCCGTAGAGGACTACCTTTTTCTCAAGAACGGCAATACCGTCAAATTCCCGAGTGTGGCCGCAGACACAGCCTTCAAATACCAGCTTGATGTAGAAGCGGATGTTTACGGTGTAAAAGCCGCGGTTGAACTGTACGGGATCAATACCGATATAAGTCCACGCAACGCAGCTTTCCTTAACGCGCACCTGTGTGGTGCGGCTTATGACGTCCTCACCCAGCTCGGTAAGAAAGACCTTAACGTTTTCAAAGCAATCGCGGTCGCGGCAGGAATCCAAGATTCGATTTGTTTCAACACAAACCGTGTCCTTGCCGCAGTCCTTGTGGCATCCGGCAGGGGAAGAAAATCTGTTTTCAGCCATTGAAATAACCTCCTGAAAAATGATAAGAGGCACGGCGAAAAATCGCTTATTGTTATTCGATTTTACCTCTTTGTTAGTATGATATGCATTTTTTACAGGATGTGACAGCCTTCTACACAAAAAAACTACAAAAAATTCACACTTTATTAAGAAAAAAATTGAAAAATATATAGAAAATTGCTAAATAGGACTTGAAATTTTGTAAATAGTGTGGTATAATATAGTCACAAAATATTAAAGATTGGAGATTTACCATGAACAAGAGTGAACTCATCAAGGCTGTTGCAGCTAACAGCGAACTTTCCCAGAAGCAGGTAGGAGAGGCTTGGGCTCTCTTCGAGAAGACCATCGTTGACGCTCTCGTAGCAGGCGAGAAGATCCAGGTGTCCGGTTTCGGTACATTTGAGGTTCGCGCAAGAGCTGAGAGAAAGGGTCGCAATCCCAAGACCGGCGAGGCAGTAACTGTTCCCGCTTGCAAGTATCTCGCATTCGTTCCCGCAAAGGCTGTTAAGGAAGCCCTCAACTGATATGCGACTTGACAAATACTTGAAGGTAGCGCGCATCATAAAGCGGCGCACTGTTGCCAATGATGCCTGCGATGCTTCTTGTGTCACTGTCAACGGTCGCCCTGCCAAAGCGTCTTATGATGTCAAGGTAGGGGATGTTCTTGAAATTACGTTTGGCTCGCGTACCTTGAAGATCAAGGTGCTTGAAGTAAAGGATACTGTCGGCAAAAACGACGCGCCTACACTTTATGAGGTCATTGAGTAGGGACAAGAATTATATCTACAAATTTCCGACCGACGGGATAGCGTTAAAGCTTTTCCTCGGTCGGTAATTTGGTTTTGAAGCATATAAATCGCACCGTCCGCATAGCTTGTAATAATAGTAAGCTTTGGGAGGGTGAAATGGGCGCGATAGATATGAATACGGGCGCGCGCGAGCATTCCATTATCGCGAAAGACAGAAAGTTGATCACGGTAAGCGGAGTTTCGGACGTGCCGAGCTTTGATGAATCCACGGTTTTGCTTGCGACCTCGGCGGGCAATATGGCGCTTGAGGGCAGAGGATTGCGCATCAAGGTGTTAGATACCAAAAACGGTGTCGTTGAGGTCGAGGGAACGCTCTGTGGCGTTCTGTATTACGATTCGCCTGCCGACGGCGAGGGCAAGAAAAGCCGTTTTGGCAGACTTTTCAAGTAATCTATGGAGATATCGCAGACATTACTCGGACTTATGTTTTCCATTTCCGTGGCGACGGGTGGATTTTTGGGCTTTGTCTACGACGTTTTCCGCTTCGCCCGCGTGCTGTTTAGCAGTGACCGTCATGCGCGGGAGGGCAAACGCGGCGGAGTTGTAAGATCTGTGTCCGCACTTATCATATTTTTGGAAGATATTGTGTTTTGCCTGTTTTGCGGTGTCGCGCTGTTGTTGCTGGTGTATTATACCAACGACGGACAGCTGCGCGGACTTGCTCTGCTCGGCGTGGCGGCGGGCGGATTTGTATATTTTAACACGGTAGGAAAACTCACGGCAAAGCTTTTCCCTTGGTTGGCAAGGGGAACGCGCAAAATAGCGGTAGCAGTGCTAAAGCTGCTGGCACTGCCGTTCTTGTTGCTCAAAGCGGCATATCTTGCTACGTTTGGCAAGATCATTAAAGGATTGCGGGCAAGGCTCGCACAAATTAAGGATGAAAAATATACGGCAAAGGTCATTCGCGATTATCGCCTGCAGGCGACGGATGGATTTGGACTTGCCGATCTGTATAAAAGCACAGAAGCTAAGGAGGCAGAAGGTGAAGTTGAACTTGGGCAAAAAGCGTTATGAAGAGCTTGATATAGACCGCCGCGTGGAAAAGGACGGAGATGACGTCGCCGCAGAGCGCGGACTTGGCGTCAGTATGATAACTCGCCTTGCATTGGCAGTCGTAGTTATCGTGTCGCTCATTATCTGCATAACCAGCCTTATGCGTTATAATAAGCTGGAAGAGGAGAGAGCAGAGCTTCAGGCGCAGATAGATGCATACGATAAGGATATAGCAGAGAAGGAGTACCTTATCGACGCGCCTATCGACGACGATTATATAATCCGTATCGCGCGTGATAAGCTTGGACTTTTCTTTCCAGACGAGGTGGTTTATTACAATAATACCAATGATTGAGTAAAAAATAATAAAATTTAGTCCTTCCCGCGAAATTCGACGGGAAGGACTTGATTTTTTAAAAGTTTTGTGGTATGATATTAAAGCGACGTCAAAAGTGCGTAAATTTTTCGAGAGGGGGTAGTCCCGTAATGGCGGAAAAGAATAAGGGAAATAAGATCATAGCCCAGAATAAAAAAGCTTGGCACGACTATTTCGTTGACGATAAGTACGAAGCGGGAATAGCTCTTTTCGGAACTGAGGTCAAAAGCATCCGCGCAGGTGCGGTAAATCTTAAGGATTCCTATTGCACCATCAAGAACGGAGAGCTTTTCGCAGTGGGCATCCATATCAGCCCCTACGAGCACGGAAATATATTCAACCGCGAGCCTATGCGTGACCGAAAGTTGCTCATGCATAAAAAGGAGATCCTCAAGCTCGGTGGCTGGACACAGCAAAAGGGACTTACCCTCATACCGCTGTCAATGTATTTTTCGGGCTCAAACGTAAAGGTTGAGGTTGGAGTGTGCCGAGGTAAGAAGCTTTACGATAAGCGCGATTCTGCCGCAAAGGCGGAGTCGGATCGCGAGATCGAGCGCAGGATGAAGGACAGATCGAACAAGTACGATTGATAAAGTCGCACCAAAGCAACCCGAAATTATGGGGGTGTAATGGTTTCGACGGGGATCTTGAAATACGATAAGCGGGTCAGGCCGGGCAATCCTGTAAAAGGCCCAACTTTAAAAATTAAACGACAACGAATCTGTTGCTCTGGCAGCCTAATGGCTGTGCCGCGGCATATTAGCCGCCCGTTCACCGGAGGAGGACCACGACCTCCGCTTGAGCGTCACGTAGTGGTGAACTTGAATCGGTGTTTCGCCATTGAGCCGATCAAGCATAAAATGGCTGCTCTTGCGTAAGCCTGTTCTCGGGCGTGCGTAAGGGGAGATCAAAGCGGGAACTGCACCCGGAGAAGATTGTGTGAATGGGTTTTCGGACAGGGGTTCGATTCCCCTCATCTCCACCAAAAAATTATGGAGTAGCCAACGGCTACTCCATAATTTTTTGATGCAGATTGTCGTAATCGGACTCTCGCAAAACCTCGCATTAAGGTTGCTACACATTTTATTGACTTTTCTCCGAATCTATGATACAATATATACAGATCAAAAAAGGAGAAGGAAAAAATGAGTAATATCAATGACAAATGGTCCGACTATATTCTGCGGCTGGATCGCGAAAGCAGGAAATATACGTACGGAAGCTAGTATAACCATTTTTGGAACGAGGTCTATGAAATAAAGGCTGGCGCGGACAAAACGAGCCGAGGCGAGCGAATCAAAATCAATGATCTTACGGAAGATACGATCGAATTTACCTTCTATGATGAAAAAACTCCACAAGAAGGTATCAGCGCCACGATCTCTCTTGCCGAGCCTCGCTTATGTCTTCGCGGTGAGAGCGCACAAGGCGGTAGCAACGAATACGCTTGGTCGCGCAGCGATTACGTGATCCGGATGCTTGAAAAAGTGTTCCAAAACCATAAAATGTAACGAAGCCGCCTCAAATGCGAATTTGAGGCGGCTCCGTTTCTTTTTCTCAACATATACTGTCATAACAAAACTATGGGGCGGTGGCTATGCAGTATTACGGGTATTTAAAGCGGTTGCTTCTAAAATGCATTGATGCAAAAGGCAAATACATTCGCGGGGCAGAAGGGTGCGATTATTACATAACGTCGGAGGAGGGGGCGGTGTATCTCCTGTTTGAGCATTCAAACGGGCGAGAGGATTGGAAAAACAATCTCGATTTTCCCATAAGACCTTACAAAAACATGGACGAGGTCTGGTATTGCCACAAAGGCTTTTTGAAGCCGTGGAAGGCAAACCGCGACGATATTGAGGCGCATGTTTCGGATGAGCTTCGTCGCCGCGCAGACGTAAAAAATATAATTTGCGTAGGGTACTCTCACGGCGCGGCGTTGGCTGTGTTTGCAACGGAGGATATGGAGTATCTTTACGGCGGCAAGTACGCGGTGTCGGGATACGGCTTTGGCGCGCCCCGCGTGGTATGGGGGAGACCGCCCGACGGTGTATCGCGGCGTTTGCAGGGATATACCGTCATTCGCAATATTCCCGACCTCGTAACTCACCTGCCGCCAAAGCTTTTGGGCTTTTGCGACGTCGGAAACATGACGGAGCTGGGAAAGCGCGGCACGTACAACTGCATTGAGGCGCACAAATACCCAAGCTACATAGCCGAGCTCGACAAGCTGATCAATAAAAAGGCGAAAGTGTGGAGGTACGGTTATTGACAAGGATACTTAATTGGTGTATAATGGTCGTAATAAAGCTTGCGGGGAGGGTAAAATGAATATCAACGACGAGATAAGAGAGCTTGAAGTAATGCTTAAGCATATCATACGCCCCGAAATGACTACCGAAGAAAAGATGAAGGCACTCGCTGACTCGTATTGGCGCGCTCACAACGCGGGATATAACGACTACATGGCGGGACAGCTCATGGGCGGAATATCCAACTGGCAAACCGACCTGTGGGAGCTTGATTGCAAGTACAAGCATGAGATCGATAGGTTATATGAGTTGCTTAAAGAGCAGGAATAAATATGAGTAACTCGATTGGTATAAAGGTAAAAAAAGCACCCGAGGGGTATGACCTCGGAGCATCAAAATTCTTTGGTACACCAACGATCCCGCTTGAGTGGCAGGAGGATTTCTACGACGACGAGATATTTTTTTGTCAGATAAGGCTTGCGGATCTTGCAGGGCTTGACAGGAAAAAAAGATGGCCATCCACGGGCTACCTCTACGTCTTTATACATACCGCAGACGGTGCATACGACCTGCGTGCCGACGTGCGCTATTACGACGGCGAGCCGCAGCTGGCGCTTGACGATTTCAACGGCGTGGTGGCTGACTACGAAAAATTTACCGAGGCGTACCTTATGGAGTTTTACGAGGCGGACGAAGGTGCTGATTGCACGCGCCTTTTCGGATTGCCCTCCGACTGGAACTATGAGGACGAGCCGCCCGCGCTTCTTATGCAGTACGATCCGCTTGACAGCGACATGGGATTTTTAGATCACCTTGACGGATTTATATATTTCGTTTTCGGGGAGAACGAGCGGGACTTTAGTGCTGTGTCGATACTCGAGATGTATTCGTAAATCAAAACCACCGGTTGAACCGGTGGTTTTGATTTAGCTATACATTGAATTCGTCTGCATATACTTGTAAATTTCCTCACCGTGGCGCTGTTCTTCTGCCTGAATGGAATTGAGCACCGTGCGAAGCTGCGGATCCTTAAACTCAAAAATGCAAGTGTCGTAAAGAGAGGACGCATGCTTTTCGGTGGTGAGCAGGTCGGAGCAAAGATACTGATCGTTTTTCTTGTCCTCACTGTTTTGTGCATTATAGGTCGCCGTAAAGTTTTGCGACGAGCCGGATGCGGAAACGGGAGAGGGAACAGAGCCTCCTTCTATTTGTGTGAGCATCTGCAAGTGGTGCTGCTCCACTCCCGCAAGCTTTGTGAACAGCGTCGAGAGCTGACTGTCCTTTGCCGCCGTGGCGTGCTTTGTGTATTTGTCGATACAAAGCTGCTCCTGTCCCTTGAGATCCTTGAGAAGCGTCATTTCCTTCTGTGTAAGCTGCATATAAACCTCCGAAATTTTTGTGAAGTTTCCTTCCGTGGAGATTATTGCCGCCAACTGTATACCCGTATTCACCTGAATAAAAAATATCGGGCAGTAGCGTTGCACTGCCCGAAAATATTAATTATTGTTGATATGCTTGAGATAAGCATTGATAAATCCGTCGATCTCGCCGTCCATTACCGCGTCGATATTGGTCATTTCAAATCCCGTGCGGTTGTCCTTTGCGAGAGTGTAGGGCATAAATACGTAGGAGCGTATCTGAGAGCCCCACTCGATATTGTACTTGTTACCCTGAATTTCCTCAATGGTATCCAGGCGTTCACGAATCTTAATATCCATCAGCTTCGCCTTCAGCATACGTATTGCGGTTTCCTTGTTCTGAAGCTGTGAGCGCTCGGTCTGACAGGAAACTACGATGCCTGTTTTCTTGTGGGTAAGTCGTACTGCGGAGCTGACCTTGTTGACGTTCTGCCCGCCCGCGCCGCTGGAGTGGTACGCCATAAATTCGTAGTCCTCCTCGCGAAGCTCGATCTCGTCCAGCTTGTCGAACTCGGGCATTACCTCAATAGAGGAGAAGGAGGTGTGTCTGCGTCCCGCAGAGTCAAAGGGCGACACGCGCACAAGGCGGTGAACACCGTTCTCGCTCTTGAGGAAACCGTATGCGTGAGGTCCTTCAACCGTAATGGTTGCGGATTTAAGTCCCGCCTCATCGCCGTCCTGCCAATCAAGCAGCTTGACCTTAAATTTATTTCTCTCCGCCCAACGTGTGATCATGCGGTAGAGCATCTGGCACCAGTCCTGAGCCTCTGTTCCGCCCGCACCGGGGTGGAAGGTAACGATAGCGGTGGAGTTGTCGTATTCACCGCACATAAGCACCTCAATGCGCTTGCGTTCCGCGTCGTTCTTAATTTCGGCAAGCTCGCTTGTGACTTCCTCGATACAGCTCTCGTCGTTCTCCTCAATAGCCATTTCCGCAAGGGCAATAGCATCCTCGAGGCGAGCGCAGAGGTGGTTGTAGCCGTCAATGGTGTCCTTGGACTGCTTTATGGTCTGAAGCACCTTGGAGGACTCGGACGAGCTCCAGAAATCGGGGGCAAGGGTAAGCTGCTCCAGCTCCTCTGCCTTTGCCGCGAGGGCTTCAATACGGAGGGCAGAGCCAAGCTCCTTTATGTCGGGGCGGAGTGATATCAGCTCCCGTTTTGCTTCTTCAAGTTCTACTATCAAATTGTATCTCCTTTCCGCCGAAAACGGCGGTTTTTCTCTATCCTTATAAGTATACCACAGCGGGCAACATCTGGCAAGGGGGTAAGTTAAAATATTTTGTAAATCTTGCGCGTTTCACGCGAGATTTCGCCGCAGTCCCTTGGGATAATGATTTTTTATAAGTCCGTCACTTACCTTGCCAAAGCCAAGCGAAACTCCTTGGTACGTAAGCAGTATCCAACCCTTTGCCGCGTCAGCCGCAATAGCCTCGCCGCGAATGTAGGCAACCGCCTCTTTGTCGGACAGCTCGTAAACTCGCTGTGCGTCAGTGGGAAGCATGGCAAGAGCCAATGCGTGCGATGGCTCAAATCTGTTGCCACGCACACTTCCAAGATGAAGTCCCGCGCGAAGTACACGCAAGCCGTCAAGATCAGTTGTGCAGGGGAGCGCGTAAACGTTATCACCGAATATTGCGGCAGGGCGGACGTCAAGCTTTTGCGTAAAATCGACGGAAAGACAGTCACGCGCAAACTCATAAAACGGTTTTTTCCATTGTACGGTCGGCGTCTGACGTTTTTGCTTTGTGTCCTTTTTTGTTTTGGTTGCAACATCCGCTTTTCGGGGAGTGCCGACCCTATGAAGCACCGCGGCAAAGTGTCCCTCCGCGTCAGCGCGGTGAGGAAATAACCGCACGCATTTTTCAAGTCCTTCGACAGTTGTGTCGAGAGTTGAAAATTCATTTACCCACAAGGGATTTCCTTTCAAAAATCCTTCGTGCGATATTTCGGCATCCATAATCTCAAAATTCGAATGTCGGGACAAAAACTCTGCAATCACGCACTCGTTTTCCTCGGGTGCAAAGGTGCAGGTGGAGTAGACCAGCACACCGTCGGGCGCGAGCATTTTCGCCGCATTATCAAGAATTGAGGACTGCCTGTCCGCACACACACGCAGATAATCCTCGCTCCATTGAGTCAGCGCCGCTTCCTCTTTGCGGAACATACCCTCGCCCGAGCAGGGCGCGTCCACGAAAATGCGGTCAAAAAATTCGATAAAACGTCCTGCGAGCTTGTCGGGAGATTCGTTTGTCACCAATGCATTTTGTATGCCCATGCGCTCAATATTAGAGGACAGCACAGCCGCCCGCGCAGGATGAATTTCGTTGGCAACTAAAAGTCCCTCGCCTCCGAGGAACGCCGCTATCTGCGTGCTTTTACCACCGGGGGCGGCACAAAGGTCCAGGACTTTTTCACCATATCTTGGCGGTGCGAGCGAAACGCTTATCATAGCACTCGCTTCCTGAATGTAGTACGCTCCCGCCTCGTGAAAGGGGTGAAGTCCGGGGTGCGACGACTCTGCACCGTCAACGTAAAAGCCGTATTTCGCCCACGGCACGGGGGATAGGGAAAACTGAGCAGCTATCTTACCCTTAAGGTTGCCCGTGTCCTTCAAGGGATTTATTCGCAAAGCAGCGCGACGCGGCTTTGAATACGCTGCGCAAAAAGCTTCGAAATCACATCCAAGCATTTTTTGCATGCGCTCGGCAAAACCCTCTGGAAAGGCAAAATTCTCTTTTGTATCAATAGTATTTTCTTTCATAGCGCTCAATTTACATCAAAGCAAATTTCAAAATGTCCATAGGAGTTTCAGCGATAAAATCAGGACCGATCTCATTCAGCTCCTCAAGGCTTCCGTAGCCAAAAAGCACACCGCAGCTGCGCAAACCCGTCTTTTTTGCGCCGAGAATATCGTGCATTCTGTCGCCCACCATAAGGAAACGGTTGCGGTCAATGATGCCAGCCGTGCTCAGCGCGTATTCGATAACCTCTGCCTTGTCGGTGCGACCGTGAAGCAGAGCGCCGCATATATGGTCAAAATATTGCGCAAGACCGAAATGCTCAAGTATGCGCACGGCATAGACCTCAGGCTTTGAGGTAGCGAGCAGAACGGTCTTTCCGTTGTCGTGAAGCGTTTTCAGCACGTCCTCGATGCCGTCGTAAATTCTGTTTTCAAAAATGCCCTTGTCGTTGTAGTATTCGCGATAATATTCTACTGCCAAAAGCCCGCCCTCGCGGTCAACTCCGAGGTGCTTTTCAAACATCTCGGCAAGGGGAGGACCTACGAATTTTAATAGCTCCTCTCGCGTGGAAGCTGGTCTGCCATAGCGGCGCTCGGCGTGCATTACGGAGTTTGTAATGCCTTCAACGGAGTCGGAAACCGTACCGTCAAGATCAAAAAGTATATAATCAAATTCAGCCATAGATTCCTCCGGTTGACTTGTATTTTTGCGTCACAAGCTATTATAACAGAGCAGGAACAAAATTTGAAGCCGTTTCTTTTTATTATGTTGTTAACAATTTGTAAAGATATTCAAACAGTACTTGAAATTTTTATTGAAATGTGGTAGAATAACAAGGCTTATGTATCCGATGTCAAAGAACATCGAGAAATTAAAAGTGAGGTATAGAAAATGAAAGAGGGAATCCATCCTAATTATCAGGAATGCGTAATCAGATGCGCATGCGGCGAAACTGTTGTTTCTCGTTCCACAAAGGGTAGCGAAATGCGTGTTGACATTTGCTCCAAGTGCCATCCTTACTACACCGGCAAGCAGAAGTTTGTCGATGCAGGCGGACGCCTTGACAAATTCAAGAGAAGACTCGAGGCTTCCAAAAAGTAATTTTGCTTTTTGGCGCTCGGCACGCGGCTTCCACTTTTCTGTGGAGCTTACATTAGGTAGGAACGTACACAACGCTGTGCGTTCCTACTTTTTGTTTGATGGAGGTGAAAAATATGAAAGAACAAAATCAGGTCGAGCTTAAGGCGCGCGCCGTGCTTGTGAGTATCGTCACAAGAAACGACGACGCCGACGAGGTTGAAAAGAGCCTTGACGAGCTTGAAAGACTGCTTGACACGGCTGGAGGCGAAACCTTTGCGCGCGTGGTGCAAGGCAAATCAGTGCCGGATCCTCGCACGCTTATTGGCTCGGGAAAGGTAAAGGAAATATCCGAGCTGTGCCAAAATAACGATATCAGACTTGTAATTTTTGACGTTGACCTGTCTCCTATACAGATACGAAATCTTGAGGACGACCTCAGCGGGGACGGCGATAGAATACGAGTCATTGACCGTTCCATGCTCATTCTCGACATTTTTGCACTCCACGCGGCGAGCGCGGAGGGAAAGCTTCAGGTCGAGCTTGCCCAGCTTCAGTATACCGCCCCGCGCCTTGTGGGACGTGGAGCTGAAATGTCCCGTCTTGGCGGTGGTATAGGCACGCGCGGCCCCGGTGAATCCAAGCTGGAAAGCGACAGACGGCATCTTAAACGCCGAATTGATGCGCTCAAAGCCGAGCTTGCGGAGGTTGAAAAGAACCGCCGTACTATGCGCGCTTCGCGCGATAGAAGTGACATTCCGCAGATCGCAATTGTAGGCTATACCAACGCGGGCAAATCTACCCTGCTCAACACATTGACAGGCGCGGGAATTTTGGCTGAGGACAAGCTGTTTGCAACCCTTGATCCCACCACCCGCAAGTTGACGCTGGAGGGCGGCGAGAGCGTGCTTTTGACCGATACCGTCGGCTTTATCCGTAATCTGCCTCACCACCTGATCTCCGCGTTTCGCTCGACCCTGGAGGAGGCGGTGTACGCGGACATTATCCTCTTGCTTTTGGATGCGTCCGACCCCGAATGTCAGGCTCAGATGGAGGTTTGTGAGTCGCTACTCTCCGAGCTTGGCGCGGGAGAGAAGCCCAAGCTGTATGTTTTCAATAAGTGCGACCGAATGACCGACGAGCTGTCAGGCGCGCGCACCGCAATAAAGGCAGGCGAAGGGGACAGAATAGTCTATATCTCCGCATTGACGGGCGAGGGATGCGACGAGCTTTGCTTGCAGATACGCGATATTATCCGCGAGGGCAAGCGCAGGGTGACGTTTATTATCCCCAACGCCGAGCAGGGAGCTTTGTCACGGCTCTATTCCGAAAAGGCAAGTGTTGAGGAGGTCGAGTACGGCTACGACAGCGTGCGCGTTGTGGCAACCGTTGACGACAGAGTTTACGGACTGATGAAAAAGTATGATCCCGATTACAAAGCGCCTAAGGAGGATTTCTGATGGCTGAGGCAGAGTTTTATACTACTCTTGAGGGATACGGACGGGACGAGTTTGAGGAAAAACGCTCGCTCTTTATCGGTCACGCCGCCCCCGCAAAGACGGAGGATGAGGCTATGGCGTTTATTAAGTCCAAGCAGAAGGAGTTTGCCGACGCCACCCACAACGTCTGGGCGTATTATATGGAGGGCGGAATCAAGGCGAGATATTCGGACGACGGCGAGCCGCAGGGAAGCTCGGGCATGCCCGTGCTGGACACCATTCGCAAGTCGGGAGTAAACGACGCTGTGGTAGTGGTGACGAGATATTTCGGAGGCACGCTCCTCGGCGTTGGCGGACTTGTGCGCGCTTATTCTCATGCGGCAAAGATAGCGCTTGAAGCGGCGCATATCATCACCTACGAGCGTTACAGCGAGCTTGTGCTTGAATGTAATTACGCCGATTATCAAAAGCTCTCGGTGGAGCTTACACAGCTTGAAGCCATTATCGACGGATCCGAGTTTACGGATAAGGTGACGGTCTGCTTCGCCGTCAAAAAGACCTTGTCGGAAAAGCTGATATTACGTTTTGGCGAGCTGACGGGTGGACGTTGCACCCCCGAAATTACAGGCGAAAGATTTGATTATATGAGATAAAAAGCACCGCGGAATTTCCGCGGTGTTTTTTATAATTATTATCAGATAACTCTAACTCTTGCAACGCCGTCGACAGCCATAAGCTTTGCGCTGACTGAATCAGCGTCAACCTCGCCCGTAACGTCAAGAATGGTGTACGCCACACTGCCGCGGGACTTATTGGTCATGTTCTCGATGTTGCAGCCGCACTCGGACATAACGCCCGTGAGCTGTGTCAGCTTACCGGGGGTGTTGTCGTGAAGCACGCAAACTCGCTTGTCGCCGCTACGAGGCATAGACAGAGCAGGGTAGTTTACGCTGTTTTTGATGTTGCCGTTTGTGATGTAATCGTCCAGCTCCAAAGCCGCCATAACAGCACAGTTGTCCTCCGACTCCTCTGTGGATGCACCAAGGTGGGGAATAAGCACAGCACCCTCAACGCCGATCATCTCGGGGGTCGCAAAGTCGGTAACGTATCTGCTGATCTTGCCGGAAGCGAGCGCCGCCTTCATATCGTCCGAATTGACGAGAGAATCGCGGGAGAGGTTGATTACCTTTGCGCCGTCCTTCATAAGTGCAATAGTGGAGGCGTTGATCATACCCTTAGTGTCGGGTGTTGCGGGAACGTGGAGAGTTACGTAATCCGCGTTCTTGTATACCTCGTCGTAGCTTGTAGCGTGGGTAATGCGGTGATTGAGATTCCAAGCCGCGTCAATGCTGAGGTAGGGGTCGCATCCGATAACCTTCATACCAAGATGTACGGCAATATTAGCAACCATACCGCCGATAGCTCCAAGACCGATAACGCCAAGCGTCTTGCCCTTAAGCTCCGTACCGCCGAAACGGGATTTGTTCTTTTCAACCGTCTTTGCCGCATTGGGATCGTCCTTCAGTGTCTTTACCCAATCAATACCGCCCACGATATCGCGAGCCGCCAGCAAGAGAGCGCAGATAGCAAGCTCCTTAACGCCGTTTGCGTTAGCACCGGGGGTATTGAAAACTACGATACCCTCAGAGGAGCACTTGTCGATCGGAATATTGTTTACACCCGCACCCGCGCGAGCGATGCAAAGCAGATTTTTGTTGAATTCCATGTCCAGCATGTTAGCCGAGCGGACCATGATACCGTCGGGATTCTGTACGTCCTCGCCGATATTGTATTTTGCGGCGTCAAGATTATCAGTACCGCATTTTGCGATCTTGTTAAGCAAGAGAATATTGTTCATTGTAAATCGAGTCCTTTCAGAAAATGTGCTTTACGCCTTGGGATTTTCCTCGGCAAACTTCTTCATAAACGCAACCAGCGCTTCAACACCCTCGCGGGGCATAGCATTGTAGATAGAAGCGCGCATGCCGCCGACCGAGCGGTGACCCTTGAGGTTCTTCATACCTGCCTTTGCGGCGTCGGACGCGAATTTCTTGTCAAGGTCAGCGTTGCCTGTAACGAAGGTAACGTTCATCATAGAGCGAGATCCGTCAAGCACGGGAGCTACGTAGTAGTTCTGATTGTCGAGATAATCGTAAAGCAAATCCGCTTTTTCCTTGTTGCGCTTAGCCATTTCCTCAAGACCGCCGATAGAGAGCAGCCACTCTGCAACCAGCTTCAGCATATAAATGGAGTAGCAGGGAGGAGTGTTATACATAGAGCCGTTCTCCGCCATGATCTTCCACTCAAGCATGGTGGGCATCTTGGGATCGGCATATTCCAAAAGATCCTCGCGCACGATAACAACGGTTACACCTGCGGGAGCCATGTTCTTCTGCGCACCTGCATAGATAACGCCGAACTTGGAAACGTCAACAGGCTCAGAGAGGATGCAAGAGGACATATCCGCAACCAGCGGAATATCTCCCGTGTCGGGAATGTAGCTGTACTTTGTGCCGTAGATCGTGTTGTTGAAGCAGATGTGAACGTAGGATGCATCGGGACGGATCATGTCCTTGGTAACGGCAGGAATGTGATTGAAATTGTCGTCCTTGGTGGTGGCAACGCACTTGACGTCATAGCCCATTTTCTGCGCTTCCTTGTACGCCTTGCCCGAGAACTGGCCGGAAACTACGTAGTCAGCCTTGCCCGTTCTGCCGATAAGGTTGAGCGGAACAGCCGCAAACTGCGTGGACGCACCGCCCTGAAGGAACAGTACCTTGTAGTTGTCGGGAATGTTCATGAGCTTGCGAAGCATGGACTCCGCATCTGCGATAATAGCCTCATAATCCGGAGATCGGTGACTCATCTCCATAACTGACATTCCGGATTCTCCGTAGCAGACCATCTCGGACGCTGCTTTTTCGAGTACCGGTAAGGGGAGCATAGAGGGGCCTGCCGAAAAGTTGTAAACTCTGTTCATGATATGAACCTCCGTGAAAATAATGAGATTTTAATATGTACCGCAAGTACATTTTAGCGTGATAAAACGTTAAAAATATTATAAATGATTTCCGTCTAAAAGTCAAGTGAAAAAGGCAAAAAAGTATTGTATCAAATGACGAAAAAACTACTCATCAAATGCAAGATTTTGAAATTTTGACGATACAAACTTTCAGTTTTCGTTTTTGTAAGCGATAAGCTTATCCGCGTGGGGGAGAGAAAGCACCCAATCACAGAAAACGTGCCATTCCTGAAGCTTATGGAATCTGCGCGCATAGTACATGCCGATAAGATTTTCGTAGTTCATGGTGACGGTGCGCATCTGATTGTAGCTGGAGGGGAGGAGCTGGATCATGTGATACCAAGCCTCCTTATTGGTCTTGTCGGCAACGAAACGCAATCTCTCCTCTTCAAGATATGCAATAAGCGTGTCCAGTGCGCGGAGTCCGTCCTCATCAAGCTTGTCGCAGGAGAAGTCGGCGCGCTCGATGGGCTTTGCGTGTATCTTGTGCATGGTGGAGGTGGAGTTTGCAACGGTTGCCACCTTGTAGGTGTCGAATTCCTTCCACCAGTACATGGGTGCGGTAATGTCTACGGAAACGAATATCTGGCGCATAAATTTGCGCTCGTCAGCGCCTGCCTTGATAAGGCGCAAAGCCAGCTTCAAGTCCTCCTCGCCGATAACGAAATTTCCGTTCTCGTCATAGTAGCTGTCAGCCTTTGCCCAGCTATTAAGCGGATTTCGTGCGCCGCGCAAGGCGTTGTCAAAATTCATAACGGACGTGCGTTCAAGCTTGATCATAGTCTTATCCTTCCTGTATTTAAATTTAATTGTCGATAATGGAATCGGTGACCGCCTGCGCCTCGCGGACAGAGCCAATGTAAGCGGCGACCTTCTGATGCTCGGGGTGAACTCGGTAAATTTCAAGTGCCTCGAGCGACTCAAACTCGGTAATGTAGATAGCATCAAAGGAACGCTCGGAGCGAAGCACGTCGCGTTCGAATTTCATTGATTTGATTTCGGGAATGATAGGGCGGAGTGCCAGCAGAATCGACTGTGCGTGAGCAATGATCTCGTCCTTGGTTTCTCCGTTGCAATTTTCCTTGAATTTCCACATAATAACGTGTCTTATCATAACGTAACTCCACAAATAAATATTTAATCTATTATAACATATATTGCCGAGCGTGTCAATGGACTAACGCCGAAATTATGGCTTTGTTTTTATACAAAAGTGATCAACATAACGTTAGATGGTAGGGGACGGCGCCTCGACGTCCCGGAATACCGTCCAAATACCGACACGCAAAAAATCGGAGCAGGTTCAAACGAACTTGCTCCGTGGTATTTATTGAAAAATTACTTTCGGGCGTGGCTGAAATATCAATCGCCCGTGTAGTTGTATGTTATGGTGTAGTCGCCGGTATGGGCGTCCCAATTAGTACCCTTCGTGATCGCATCCCACTCTGCTTCTGTGCCGCTATATTTTATGCTTGAAAGGCTATCGCAATAGTAGAACGCCTCATCACCGATACTCGTCACACTGTCGGGGATGGTTATGCTTGCAAGGCTAGCGCAATCCCAGAATATACTTCTACCGATACTCGTTATGCTGTCGGGGATGGTTATGCTTGTCAGGCTATCGCAATCGTAGAACGCCTTATCACCGATACTCGTCACGCCGTCGCCGATAGTTACGCTTGTAAGACCATCGCTATTGTAGAACGCCTCATCACCGATACTCGTCACACTGTCGGGGATGGTTATGCTTGTAAGACCATCGCAACTTGTGAACGCCCCATAACCGATACTCGTCACGCTGTCGGGGATGGTTATGCTTGTAAGGCTCGAGCAAAAGTAGAACACATAATCACCGATACACGTCACACCGTCGGGGATGGTTATGCTTTTAAGGCTACTGCAACCTTGAAATGCCTCATTACCGATACTCGTTACGGTATCTCCGTCGGGGATGATTACGCTTGTAAGGTTATAGCAAATCCCAAACGCATTATAACCGATACTTGTCACACTGTCGGGGATGGTTATGCTTGTAAGGTCATAGCATTCGTAGAATGCCTTATCACCGATACTCGTTACGGTATCACCGTCGGGGGATATTGACGGAATTATAATGTCCTTGTCTTTACACGTTCCTAAGCCGCTTACGTAGCAAGTACCGTCGCCGTTAGACGTAAATTCAAGTCCTTCAGATGTAGGAACAGTCTCCGCTTCGGTATCCACAACGGTGGTTTCCGCCGATGTTGAAGTCGTATCAGTACCCACACCCGTTGTGGTGTCCGCAACGGTGGTTTCTGCCGAGGTTTCGGTTGTGCCTTGTCCGTCACCCGTATTACACGCCGCGAGGGCGAAGATGCAGGTCAGGGCGAGCAGTGCAATAAGCACCGCTAAAAGTTTGTTTCTCATAGCCTTTCCTCCGTAAAAATAAAAAGTGTGTCCCAATAAGAGACACACTAAAAAGTGAATCTCTCATTGTTGTCACACAATTCCATTACCCAAAGGGATAGCGAAAAAGAGAGAAACATCTTTTTTCAAGATATAGTTTCCCTATGGGTAAAAATAATATGAAATTGTGTGACACGAACATTATAGCACGCTTTCAAAAAATTGTCAATACTGATTTTTGCCTGTGGTATGATTTTTACGTTACTTTTCGGAGAATCAAAAGTAACATAAAACAAAACTTCATAAAACTTTATAAAGCCCTTGCAATTTATAGAAAAATGTGATACAATATTAAAATAAAGTAAAAACAGAGGAAAACCAAATGAACTACACATTTTCAAATAAGATAGCAAACCTCAAGCCGTCGGCTATCCGCGAGATACTCAAAGCCCCCGTGGATGCCGAAACCATATCCTTCGCGGCAGGCAATCCCTCGCCCGAATCCTTTCCAGTTGACGAGCTTGCGCGTATAGCCGCAGATATTTTTGCAAATACCTCTACCCCCGCGCTCCAATACAGCGTGACCGACGGCTACGACCCGCTCCGCCGCGCAGTTGCCGAGCGACAGAAGGCTGTTTTCGGTATCGGACGCTCCAAGGCAGAGGGCGACGCCTACGACGACACAACTATTATCGTGTCGGGCGGTCAGCAGGGAATTGAGCTTGCCTGCAAGGTGTTCTGCAACGAGGGTGACACCGTTATATGCGAAACGCCCACCTTTATCGGCGGACTCAATTCCTTCCGCTCTCTTGGCGTGAATACCGTTGGCGTGCCGTTGCTTGACGACGGTATCGACACCGACGCGCTGGAGCAGACCATTATTGACAATCCCCGTGCGAAGCTTCTCTATATCATTCCCACATTCCAGAATCCCGCGGGAAGCACGACGTCCTACGAAAAGCGCGTAAAGATCTACGAAATCGCCAAAAAGCACGGCATTATGATACTTGAGGATAACCCCTACGGCGAGCTTCGTTTCCGCGGCGAGGAGATTCCCACTATCAAGAGTATGGACACTGAAGGATTTGTAATTTACTGCTCGTCTTTCTCAAAGATACTCTCTGCAGGTATGCGCGTGGGCTTTGTAGTCGCTCCTGACGAGGTAGCTTCCAAAATGGTGGTCGCAAAGCAGTCGGAGGACGTACATACCAACATCTTTTTCCAGATGCTTTGCTACCGATTCATGACGGAATGTGACCTTGACGGCCATATTCAGAAGATCCGCGACCTGTATCGCCGCAAGTGCGACCTTATGCTGGATTGCCTTGCACGTGAATTACCCGAGAGCATCAAATTCACCCGTCCCGACGGAGGACTTTTCATTTGGGTGACCTTGCCCGACGGCGTTGACGCGACTGCATTCCTCAAGGAGTGCGTGGCGGCGAAGGTAATGCTCGTACCCGGTGCGACCTTCAACGCAGATACGACACAAGGCTCGCAGAGCTTCAGACTCAACTATTCCACTCCCTCGGATGAGCAGATCGTGGAGGGAATTGCAAGAGTGGGCGCAGTTGCGCGTCGCTTTGTAAAGTGATTTTTAGGAGGAAAATATGTTTCAAGATCAACTCGTTTCCTACTCGGGCGTACAGCCCAGCGGAAATCTTACAATCGGAAATTATCTTGGCGCGATAAGGAATTTCTCGTCATATTCCGAAAAATACAAGTGCTTTTACTGCGTGGTCGACTCTCACGCCATAACCGTGCGTCAGGTGCCTGCCGACCTTCGCCGCCGCACCTATGAAACTCTCGCGCTTTACATGGCTTGCGGACTTGATCCCGAGAAAAATACTCTCTACGTTCAGTCACACGTCCACGAGCATACCGATCTCGCATGGATACTCAACTGCTTTACCATGTTCGGTGAGCTGTCCAGAATGACGCAGTTCAAGGACAAGAGCGCAAAGCACTCGGATAATATCAATGCGGGACTTTTCACCTATCCCGTGCTGATGGCGTCGGATATTCTGCTTTATCAGACCGACGTAGTGCCCGTCGGAATCGACCAAAAACAGCACGTTGAGCTGTGCCGCGATATTGCGAACCGATTCAATCAGCTCTATCCCGACACCTTTACCGTGCCCGAACCGATAATGGCAAAGAGCGGTGCGAAGATAATGTCACTTGCCGAGCCTACCAAGAAAATGAGCAAGTCGGACGAAAATGCCAACGCCGTAGTTTACATTCTCGACGATAAGGATACCATCATCCGCAAGTTCAAGCGCGCCGTGACCGACTCGGATACTTGCGTGCGCTACGCCGAGGGCAAGGACGGCATCAATAACCTTATGACCGTTTATAACGCCTTCACGGGTAAGACCTTTGATGAGATCGAGCGCGAATTTGAGGGTAAGGGCTACGGCGACTTCAAGATGGCAGTCGGCGAAGCGTGTGCCGACGCACTCGCACCCGTTCAGCAGCGATTCAAGGAGTTTATGGCTGATAAGGCAATGCTGGAAGCACAGATGAAAAAGGGAGCGGAGGAAGCATCCTACGTCGCCCGCCGCACACTCTCCAAGGTGCAGAAAAAGCTTGGCTTTGTGCAGGTAAGATAATTTAAGTAAAAAAAGAGCAGGCTCGCCCGAGCCTGCTCTTTAAAATTAATATTTAATCCAATTCGAATATGCGTGGATTTCTGTATTTGTAAGGCAATCGGCTGCAACCGACGGATCTTCAAGCCCGACAACGGCTTCACCATTGGCATACCAACCGTTGGGATCTTCAAATATTACCTCCGTGAGGTTATCGCATCCTGCAAAGGCATACTTAGAAATAGACGCAACCGTGCTTGGAATGGTGAAGGACGTAAGCTTATCACATTCGACAAACGCATCAGCCTCAATAGCAGTTATCTCGCCCTCAAAGACTATATTCGTCAGCTCCTTGCAGCTGCCAAAAAGACTTCTCGGAATCGTTGTTACACCGCGGGGGAGTGTTATGCTTCGAATGTTGCACTTGTCAAAAGCGCCTTCCTTGACTGCTTTTAAATTTGAGTTAGCTCCGAATGTCACCGTTTCAAGCTTGCCACCAAAAGCATATTCGCCTATTACCTCTACGTTATCGGGAATGTGAATATTCAGCATATAGTGGCAGGCGCCGAATGCGTTGTTGCATATAACTCGAGTCATCTCGTTAATTTTGCAATTTGTAACCGTGTAGTCTGTGGCTTTTACAAGTGCATGAAAGGGATTTTGCTCGTTGCCTACGTAATAGGCATTGTCTTGCTCAACAAATTTATACTGACTGTTCTTGCCGAAGTTAAAGGCGTGTACTCCTATGTCTGTGCAGGAATTTGGTACACTTATTTTCGTAAGGCTTTTGCAGTTTTCAAATGCCCACTGACCGATCCGCTCAATGCCCTCGGGAATAGTGACGCTCTTTATCTTATCACATTCCGCAAAGGCGTAATCGCCGATAGCAATAACCTTGTCACCCGCAGGGGAGTGAGTAGGGACAACGACGTTTCTGTCCTTGCATTCGCCAACGCTGACCACGTAGCACGTGCCGTCGCGATAGCTTGCAAAATCCAATCCCTCGGACGGCTTACCGTCACCGTCGCCGCAGGACGTAAGACAAAGCAAAGTTATGAATAACGAGATAACGAATAGAAACTTCAAATGTTTCATTATGTCCTCCCTAAATATGATGCACTAATTATATCATACACAAAAAATATTTGCAATAGAAATTCAAAAAATAAAAATCGGGGCTCTTGGCAGAGCCCCGTAATATACTAATTTTTGCGAATAATAGCCTCGGCTTCGCCCTTGACGAATTCGCGGGTGATGATGACCTCCTCGACGCCTTCCTCGGAGGGAAGCTTGAACATCAGATTCATCATAAGCTGCTCCATGATAGCGCGAAGTCCGCGTGCGCCCGTGTTTTTAGCAAGCGCGTCCTCGGCGATAGCTTCAAGCGCGCCGTCGTCAAAGGTGAGCTTGACCTTGTCCATACCAAACAGCTTCATGTACTGCTTGATAACCGCATTTTTGGGGTCGCGCAGAATTCTTATCAGCGCGTCGCGGTCAAGGTCGGAGAGGGTAACGATAACGGGCAGACGTCCCACAAGCTCGGGGATAAGACCGAACTTGACGATATCGTGAGAAACGACGGAGCTGTAAATACCGCCGGATACCTTTTCTGCCTTCTTTTTGATGTCTCCGCCAAATCCGATAGTCGAGCCGCCGACTCGCTTTTCGATTATCTTGTCAAGACCGTCGAAAGCTCCACCGCAGATAAAGAGAATGTTCTCGGTGTTGATCTTGATAAATTCCTGATTGGGGTGCTTGCGTCCGCCCTGCGGAGGTACGTTTGAAACAGTGCCCTCAAGAATTTTCAGCAACGCCTGCTGAACTCCCTCGCCCGACACGTCGCGGGTGATGGAGCGGTTTTCGCTCTTGCGGGAGATCTTGTCGATCTCATCAATATAAATAATACCGCGCTCCGCAAGCTCAACGTCGTAATCCGCCGCCTGAATGAGTCGGAGCAGGATATTTTCAACGTCCTCGCCCACGTAACCCGCCTCGGTCAGCGTCGTAGCGTCTGCAATAGCGAAGGGAACCTGGAGCGTTTTTGCCAGCGTCTGCGCAAGATAAGTCTTACCTACACCCGTCGGGCCGAGCAGAAGCACGTTGCTTTTCTGAACGTCAACATCCTCAAGCTCCTTCATATAATCAGCAATACCGCCCTCGGTGCTTGCCGATTTCTTTTTACCGCGCTTTTGTGATTCCTCACGGTTGAGAATACGCTTGTAGTGGTTGTATACAGCAACCGACAGCGCGATCTTTGCCGCATCCTGACCGATAACGTACTCGTCAAGCGCCGCCTTTATCTCCATGGGCTTTGGAAGGGTAGCCGCACTCAGCTTGTCAGCGTCGTGTACCTCACCCGACAAAAGCTCCTTTTCGTCCGCGATAAGGTCGTAGCACGCCTCAACGCAGAAATCGCAGATATATACGCCGTCGGGAGAGGGAATCAGAAAATTGACCTGATTTTCCTCGCGTCCGCAGAAGGAGCAGACTCTCGGCTTTGTTATATCCATGTTTTCATTATTAGCCATTCTTAATCTCCGTCGAATTAATTTCTGTGTTCGTAGATCTTGTCGATAATACCGTATTCAAGTGCTTCCTGCGCAGTCATGAAATTGTCGCGGTCGGTGTCGCGCTCGATAACCTTAACGGATTTGCCCGTTCTTTCGGCAAGGATCTTGTTGAGCATATCGCGGGTGCGGAGGATGAGATCGGCACGGATCTTGATGTCGCTTGCCTGTCCCTGCGCGCCGCCCATAGGCTGATGGATCATGATCTCGCTGTGGGGGAGCGCGATACGCTTGCCCTTGGTGCCTGCAGCGAGAAGGAACGCGCCCATGCTTGCCGCCATACCGATACAAATGGTGGAAACGTCGCACTTGATGAAATTCATAGTGTCGTAGATCGCCATACCCGCAGTGACAGAACCGCCGGGGCTGTTGATGTAGAAGGAAATATCCTTATCGGGATCCTGTGCTTCAAGGAAAAGCATCTGTGCTACAACAAGGGAAGCGGTAGCATCATTTACCTCGTCGGAGAGGAAAATGATTCTGTCGTTGAGAAGTCGGGAAAAAATGTCGTAGGAGCGCTCACCTCTGCCGGTCTGCTCAACGACCATGGGAACGAGCGCGCTTCTTGCAAAATCGTACATATCGGGCATATTTAAAACCTCACATTCTTTGGATTTTTGTCGCAAATTGCGGATTTGAAAGCTTACGGGAGAAGAAGCCTTCTCCCGTAAAACAGTTGATAATTATTAAGCCTTGGGAGCAACGGCAGCTGCCTTAACAGCGTCCATAGCCTTCTTGACCTTGAGGTCAGCGGATACGGAGTCGGAAGGAATCATTTCCTTGATCTTGTCTGCTTCCATATTGTAAGCCTCTGCAAGGCGAGCGTACTCAGCATCAAGCTCCTCGTCGGTAACGGCACAGCCCTCAAGCTCTGCAATCTTTTCAAGAGCAAGACGGATCTTTACGTAGCTTTCTGCCTGAGGACGGAGCTGCTCGCGCATCTTGTCAAGGTCAAGACCTGTATACTTGAAGTAGGTCATCAGATCAAGTCCCTGCATGCGCAGACGGTTGTCGTAGTCGCGCAGGAGGTTTTCGGTCTCAGCCTCGAACATAGCCTCGGGGATCTCCTCGCCGCCCAGCTTCTCGGCAAGAGCCTTGATAACAGCCTCCTCGAAAGCGGACTCAGCCGCGTCGTCGTGACGCTTCTGGATTTTTGCCTCAATATCAGCGCGATATTCAGCCATTGTATCAAATTCGGAAACATCCTTTGCAAAATCGTCGTCAAGCTCGGGAAGCTCGATCTTGGTGATAGCGTTAAGAGTGGTTGCAAAAACAGCCGCCTTACCTGCAAGCTCTGCCGCATGGTAGTCCTCGGGGAAGGTAACGTTTACATCAAAGCTCTCGCCGATCTTGTGACCTGCAATCTGCTCCTCAAATCCGGGAATGAAGGATCCGGAGCCAAGCTTGAGAGAGTAATCCTTGGAAGATCCGCCCTCAAAAGCAACGCCGTCAACAGAGCCTGCAAAGTCGATCTTTACGTTATCGCCCATCTCGGCAGCTCCGTCGGTGATTTCGGTCTCTCTGGAGTTGCGCTCGCGGATCATATCAAGCTCGCGATCAACCTCCTCAGCGGTAGCCTTCTCAACCTTCTTTTCGATCTCAAGACCCATATAGCCCTCAATTTCAACAGCGGGCTTAACGGGAACATTCGCGGTGAACACGATACCGTTCTCGCCAACCTCCTTGATGTCGAAATCAGCGCGACCTACGGGAGTAATGCCCGCTTCCTTAACAGCCGCCTCGTAAGCGTCGGGAATAAGCTCGTTAGCCGCATCCTCGTAGAAAACGCCCTTACCGTACATACGCTCGATAACGGAGCGGGGAGCCTTGCCCTTACGGAAGCCGGGAACGTTGATAGAGCCGACCTGCTTCTTGTAGACCTTGTTTACAGCCTTTTCAAAAGTTTCCTTGTCAACCGAGAATTCAAGAGCGTAAGCGCTCTTTTCGGTCTTTTCGGATTTGATGAGATTCATTTTTAATTCCTCCAAGTGTTAGATACTTGCCGACGCATACGCGCGGCACATTTTACATATATCATATATTTTATAATTTTTTGTAGGATTTGTCAATACCAAATTGAAAAATTTTTGCTTTTGACGGGATAAATCAAGCGTGTCGGGCAGAATATTTTTAGGCATTTTGCCGAGTGACGAATCAAAATTCGCCAAAATGTCACGAAAGTCGCAGCGGTTGCGGCGCAAAATTGAGAAAATCCGAGGATATGAGCGAGAAGGAAATATCCTCAAACTCAAAGCTGCGCGGGACGTTGTAGCCGCCGTGAATATGTCCGAAATAGCAATTTTTCACGCCGTACTCGTGTAAAGCGTCCACGAATTCGCGGCAAACGAAATCCAACCAAACGGGGGGAAAGTGCAAAAAGACCGAGATCGGTAATTCGACACCCTTCGATTCAAGCTGCTCTCGCTGTAATTTTTTCGCCGCATCAAGGCTGATTCGCAGGCGTATAAGCTCGCGGCTGACTATCTTGTTGTAGTCGACCTCGCCGACGGATACCTGATGTCCCTCCTCCAAAAACCAACCGCGCGTTCCGCACACGATTCCGTCCTCAACCGCGTAAGCGTTGTTGTATAGAATGGAGATACTGTCAAATCCGCACTCGTCAAAAAAGGCTTGCATTTTTTTTGCAGTTGCCCACCAAAAGTCATGATTTCCTTTTCCGATAAGCTTTTTTCCGGGGAGCTTATTCAAAAAATCCAAATCGGAATAAGCTTCCTCCAGCTTCAACGCCCATGAAATATCGCCGGGAATTATGACGGTGTCACCGTCGCTTACAACGGCGCGCCAATTTTTTTCAAGCTTTGCAACGTAATCCGTCCAACGCTTGCCGAATACCTCCATGGACTTGTCGGTGGCGGCGTTGGTGGATAGATGCAGATCTGCTATGGCAAAAACGGACACTTAAGCCGCCTCCTTTCAAAATAAGTTTTTAAGGGGTTTTCGCACCGCCGTGTCATTCTGAGCGGAGTGAAACGAAGTCGAACCGAAGCGTAGCGAAGGCACATTAGCGGAATCTCGGCGGTGATGCGTTTGTATAAAAAATAAAAGTAAATTTTTCAGCGGATAAATAGCTTGCATGTCGGCAAAAATAAAGGTTGCGAGAGCAAACAGCTTTCGAAAACAGTAGCTTCAGCCGACGAAAATCGGTATGAGAAAGGTAAGGTATTCCATGAACGAATCCAACTGCCGCGAATGCGGACACATCAAGGGCGTATCCTGCGACGTAAAGAACTGCGTGCATCACGACGGTGAAACTCATTGCACTGCAAAGGAGATCAGCGTAGGACCCGCATACGCCGTCAAGGGAAGCGACACCGTTTGCGCTACCTTCAAGCCTAACAAGACCGAGTGAAAAGAAAAATCAATCCACGGCTTTTCGGTTAAGTGGAAGACGACCTGGGTGTGACCTTGAGGCTGGCTCGTTTTGAGTCAGCCTCGTTTACATTCAATTCTTTTTTGCGTATTTTACGACCTCGGCAGGCATGTCAGCCGCGTCGATAACGTCAGTGAAGTTAACCTTTCTTTCACCAAGACCGCGCAAGGGATATGCGATCTCGGTAGATGTCTTCTCGCTCAGCTCGTCCAGCGCCGCGAGAGGATCGGAGGGCGATGTGCCGAACAGGGAGGTATAAACGTCGGAGGCGAACTTGTAGGGGCTCGCGGTAGAGGCTACTACCATCTTTGTGTTGTCGCCCTCTTTGCAGGTAGCAAGGTACTGCTCTGCGGCAGAAAGTGCAACTGCGGTATGCGTATCCGCAAGATAATTTGCGTCTTCAAAATAATCGCGAATAGTTTTTGAAGTGGCTGCCTCGTCAGCATAGAAGCCCACGAAGTTTTGCGCGATAGCCGCCTTTACGTCAGCATCCACCGAGTATACGCCGTCACGCTTGAGCGATTCCATATACGTAGCAGTCTTGTCCTCGCCCGCAGTAAAGCAGAGCAGACGCTCAAGATTGCTGGAAATGAGAATGTCCATAGAGGGGGACATGGTCAGATGGAAGGGACGGTTGCGGTCGTAAGTACCAGTCGAGAGGAAATCGGTGAGTATGTTGTTGGTGTTGGAAGCGCAAACGAATTTGCGAAGGGGGAGTCCCATACACTTTGCGATATACGCGGCAAGGATGTTACCAAAGTTGCCCGTAGGAACGCAAACATCGATCTTATCGCCCATTTTTATGTCGCCACGGGTGAGCAGGTCGCAGTAAGCGGAAACGTAGTAAACGATCTGCGGTGCAAGACGTCCCCAGTTGATGGAGTTCGCACTGGAGAGGAAAACTCCTTCGCTGTCAAGCGTTTGTGCAATATCCGCGTCGGCAAATATATTTTTGACGCCCGTCTGCGCGTCGTCAAAATTACCTCGGATAGCGCATACGTTTACGTTAGAGCCCGTCTGGGTAGCCATCTGCAGCTTCTGCACGCGGCTTACACCGTCCACGGGGTAGAATACCATAATGCTGATGCGGTCGATATCCTTGTAGCCTTCCAGCGCTGCCTTACCAGTGTCACCCGAGGTGGCAACGAGAATAAGCGCGTCGCGCTGCTCGCCCGTCTTGGTAAGCGCACGGGAGAGAAGTCGGGGCATTATCTGGAGTGCCATATCCTTGAATGCGGCGGTAGGACCGTGCCACAGCTCAAGGGAGTATACGTTATCCTTTACGTGAACAAGTGGAGCCGCGCCGCCGGGGAAGGAATCCTCGCAGTAAGCCTTGGTGCAGTCCTCAAGAAGCTCGTCATAGGTGTAATCGGTCAGAAATTTGGAGAGTATCTTTGCCGCGCGGACAGGGTAGCTGTCGGCGCACAGGGCAGATATCTCATCCTCGGTAAGTGTCGGCATCTGATCGGGGATGAACAGACCGCCGTCGGGAGCGAGTCCCATTTTAATGACCTCCGCCGCGCTGTATTTTTTGTGGGAGGCATCTCTTGTGCTTTGGTACAACATGACTTTATGTTCCTTTCAAATTGTTTGCCTTTATTTTGACGGTAAAACCGTTGTTTACATATTTTTGAGTAAGAAATTGTAATAATTTTGCCAGAATATTTTGTTTATCAGCCTATCGGAATAACCGTTTCCGGCAAGCTCGTCTGCGATAAGATAAAGGTCGGCAACACCGACAAAGCCGTCGGGCAGATCCGTGCCGTCAAGGTCGCAGCCAAGACCTACTACGTCCTCGCCGCCAAGCTCCATATAGCGGTCAATATGCTTTATAACGTCAAGTACGGTTATAGTCCTGTTTGCCGAATCTCCGAGATGATGTGGACATAGGGAAACACCCACAAGTCCGCCGAGTGCTTTGATATCAGCAAAATGACCGTCGCGCAGATTGCGCGTGTGCGGATAGAGTGAGTATGAGTTTGAATGACTTGCAATCACAGGCTTGTTGTGCTGATAGGCAAGGGAGATCACCTCGTCAGTCAAAGCCTCCGAGCCGTGTGACACGTCGGGAACGATGGAAAGCTCAAAGCAACGCTCGACCACCCGACGACCAAAATCGGTAAGCCCCGCCTCCGTGTCGTGCGCTCCGCCGATACAGCTCTCGCCGCTCCACGTGAGAGTCAGATACTTGACTCCGTATGCTTTGAGAACGTCCATGCGCGACAGCTCTTTGCCGAGCAGTCGTGCGTCCTCAACGGCAGGGATTGCGGCAAGCTTGCCAGACTCCCACGCCGCCGCAAAGCCGTCCGCATCCGACACAAGTGAAATTCCGTCACGGTGGCGTTGAACATCGGATCTGAAATTATCCGCCGCCGCCAGAAAGCGCGAAAAGCACTCCTCGTCACTGTAACGCCTGTCGCTCCATATCGCAAAAAGCTGAGCCTTGCGGTCAAACGCCGAAAAGCCGTCGAGCGAGATGTGGCAGGTGTTGCTTTGGATATTTTCACCACGCAAAAATAGCTCGTAAGCCGTGTCGCAGTGAGAATCAATAAGTGAGAGCTTCATATAAGATCTCCGTAAAAACAGTTATCCTTGCGCACCGAATGCATTTCGGATATGCAAGACCTTGGGCAGTGTACCGTCTTTGCCGACGTACACCTCAAGCACGTCGATACGCGGTTGCTTATCCGTGGGATTTTGTCTTAAATATTCCTCTGCCGCCGCGGCAATACGCGCTCGCTTTTTGGAGTCGACAGCAGATGCGGGTCTGCCGTAGCGTGACGCACCATTGTACTGTGCGGTACGCGCTTTGACCTCCACGAAAACGAGAAAGCTTGTGTCCTCGACTATGAGGTCTATTTCGAGATGGGAAATATGCAGATTGCGTGCTACAACGGAATATCCTTTGCTGACAAAAAATTCAGCCGCAACGTCCTCGCCGAGCCGTCCGATTTTTGCCTTGTGCTCCGCCTTTTCCTTCTCGGCAGACTTTTTACAAAAGCGTGAAAACAGCTTAATCATTTCCGTCCGTCCGCTCGTCAAGAAATCTCACGAATTTTTTTCTGTGAATGGGAGAAGGACCGTGCTCGCGCAAAAGATCCATGTGGAGTTTGGTGCCATATCCCTTGTGCTTGGCTATCTGATACTGCGGGTACGCCTTGTCGTATTCCTCGCACAGTCGGTCACGTGTGACCTTGGCAAGCACGGACGCCGCCGCAATGGACATGGAAAGCGCGTCACCCTTGATGACAGCCTTCGCGGGAATCTGAAAATCACGCGCAATATTGCCGTCGATTATAGCAAAATCCGCCTTCACGCGCTCCCCTGACAGTGTATGCAGGTTTTCAATAGCGCGTCGCATGGCTAATAGATCGGCTTCAAGAATGTTGAGCGAATCTATCTCCTCAACCGTACCCTCGCCGATACCAAAGGCGATAGCATTCTCGCAAATTACGTCAAACAAAGCTTCTCGGCGCTTAGCCGTCAGCTTTTTGGAATCGTTAAGACCTTCAATATAAAGTCCGTCGGGAAGTATGCACGCTGCTGCAACGACAGAGCCGCAAAGAGGGCCTCGCCCCGCCTCGTCAACTCCGCAAACCGCGCCAAATCCAAGAGTATTAAGTTCCTGTTCAATGCTGTAATCCGGCATACGTCCTCCAAGTTATAAAGATTTATTCGGGAAGGGTGTCGATAGTCACACGTCCCAGCTTGCCCGCGCGGAATTCGTCCACAACGAGATTAGCCGCGCGCTCGGTGTCCACCTCGCCGCCCGAAATAAGGCAACCGCGCCGTCTGCCGATAAGTGTCAGCAAGTCGTAGTCGTCAAGCTCACGCCACGAGCCGTCCTCGGGGAGCTTGTAGCGCGCCGCCAGATTTTCGGGATAAAGCTGACGCATGCGTCGGCAGAGGATACAGCCAAGCTGCTCCACGTCAAGGATATCGTCCTTGATAGCACCCGTAAGCGCAAGATTTTCACCGATAATTTTGTCCTCAAATTTTGGCCACAGCACACCCGGCATATCAAGCAGATCAAGTCCGAATCGGGTAGTCACCCATTGTTTGTCGCGGGTAACGCCGGGACGGTTTTCGGTCTTTGCCTTGGTCGAGCCGCAGATTTTATTGATAAGCGTGGATTTTCCCACGTTGGGGATACCCACGACCATGGCGCGCAGGTGACGTCCTGCCATACCTTTTTCCTCGTATCGCTCCACTCTGTCGCGAAGAATATCGCGCACCGCGTCGGGGAGGCGGTTGATACCCTCGCCCGTTATGCAGTCGGTAAGAATACAAAGCGTGTTTTTATCGGTGTAAGCCTTGACGAATTCGCGATTTTTCGCAGGATCTGCAAGGGAAGCCTTGTTGAGCAAAAGGATGGTGGGCTTGTCGCCCGTAAGTCGGCGAAGCTCGGGGTTTCGTGAGCTCAGCGGAATACGCGCGTCAAGGATTTCGATAATGATATGAACGTTTTTCAGGTTATCCGCGATCAATCGGCGAGTTTTCGCCATGTGCCCCGGAAACCATTGAATATTTTCACTTGGCATAATATGCGTCCTTTATCAGTAGGTAGTGAAGGGGGCAACGCGAAGGATGACCTTGCCGAGAATACGTCGCCGATCGATAAATCCTATCTCAGACTGACGGCTGTCGGCAGAGTTGTTGCGGTTATCACCCATAACGAACAGATGTCCCTCGGGAACGGTGGCTTCGAAAATACCGCTTTGATGGTCAAAGCCGTAGTCGGGGGCAAGATAGTATTTGTCGTAAAGCAGATGAACGTAGTCCTCCTCAAGAGCGACTCCGTCAACGTAAACCTGCTTTGCGCCGTAGTCTATTCTTACCGTCTGTCCCTCGGTGGCGATAACACGCTTTATCATAGGCTCGTTGTATCTTGGTACCTTGTCGCTTGTCATGTGGAAAACTATAACGTCACCCTGCTCGGGAGTGTAAAAAACGTTATGAGTCACCAGAAGCTGACCGTCAAGGAAGGTGTTGTTCATAGAAGCACCGCTGACTCGGCAAAGGCGGAAAAAGCAAGTGAATATTACAAGCGCCGTCAAAAGGGAGAAGGCAAGTATCTCCACAACGTCAAATAGCGCAGAAACGATACCGCCGCGCGTGCCTTCTGTGTCGGTGCCCTCGGGAAGATTGAATTCCTGATCTTGCATAGTGATTACTCCATTATTTGATCATATTTTCAAGGAGAGTGTGACCGTGGGGAATGTAAAGACCCGTCGCTCGCGCCGTGTCCTCGCAGAAGCCGTCGACGCCCGCCGAGGTCTTGCCCGACTCGTATAGGAAGAAGGGAACTGGATCGGAGGAGTGAGTGCGGATACGAATGGGCGTGGGATGGTCGGGGAGCAGGAGTATCTTGAAATCCTCTCCGCAGCCCTTGAGGTATTCGTAAACGGGGGCAAGTATCTTTTTGTCGATAAGCTCAATGGAGAGTACCTTGTTCTCAGTCTCCGCTCTGTGACCGCACTCGTCGGGACCTTCAACGTGAACGTAAACGAAATCAGCACCGTCGCGGAAAGCATTGATAGCCGCCTGTGCCTTGCCGTCGTAGTTGGTATGTACGTTACCCGTTGCACCCTCGACGTCCACAGATTTCATACCCGCGCAAAGACCGATACCCTTGATAAGGTCAACGGCGGAGATGACTGTTCCGTCAATACCCCACTTGTCGCGGAAATTGGGAAGCTGAGGCTTCTTTCCGGGACTCCACAGCCATGCGGAGTTAGCGGGCTTGAGTCCGCGCGCACGACGCGCTTCGTTTACAGGGTGACGGTTGAGGATATCGTAGCTCTTTTTCATAAGCTCGTAGAACTCCGCACCGCCGTTCTCAGCTTTGGGCAGGTAGTCCTTTATCTTGCGTCCGATAATGTCGTGCGGACGGGAAAAATCGTAATGCTCGTCGCAATTTTTCCAGATAAGGCAGTGACGGTAGCTGACACCGGTGTGGAATTTGCGGATTTCGTCGCCAAGCTCCGCATCAAGCGCACGGATCAGCTCGTCAGCCTCTGCGGTCGTGATCTCATCAGCACTGTGATCGAGCATGGTCTTGTCGTCATACTCCTCGGGCTCGTCGGAGAGAGTTACCACGTTACAGCGGATAGCCACCTCGTCATCCGCCATGTCAAGTCCCATGCTCAGCGCCTCAAGAGGGGAGCGACCGTGGGAATATACCTTGGGATCGAAGGAGAGAATTGCCATGTTAGCCGTATCGCTCTCGGGTACCATGCCAACGGGTACGTTGAGAACGGTGCCGACTGTGGATACCTTGGCAAGCGCGTCCATTGTGGGCTTGTCAGCTGCTTCCATTGGTGTTTTGTTGCCAAGTGCTTCTATTTTTTCATCCGCCATGCCGTCGGGAATGAGTACTAGATATTTCATGTATGTTACCGAACCTTTCATTAAACAAATATCAAATCACACTATTATACCACATTTTTTCGCAAAGTACAACATTAAAGTCTGTAAATTCACGAAAATTTTATAAAAAGATTTTTCAAAAAATATTGCAGAATTTGTAGGAATGTGCTATACTTACACAGTAAAGAGTAAAATCACACCGGAAAGGAGCTTTTGCCGTGGAGGAACGAGAAAATATGACCGAAAACACCGTTGAATTACAGGATGCGGCAAGGGAATCCGCCGCTCACGCCGCTAAAATAAGAAAGCGGATAATTATTGTGTTCGCAATAATGCTTGCCTTCGCACTCTTGTATTTTGTTGTGTCGTATATCGTCGCAAGCATACAAGAAAAGGATGAGGATGACGGCGGCTACCGTCCAAACACCATAATTTTTCACAAGATAGACTACGAATACGATATATTGAAGGACAAGGACTACCTCGCGCTTGACCGCAGACCTTACTTGTCAGATGCTTCAACGGGAGTCACCGTTTCGGTAAGTGAAAAGGATCTTGCCACACAGGACGAGGGATTTAAGCTGCTTTATGAAATGATACAGTGTATCATTCGCGGCGACCACGAGGGCTATAACGCGTTGTTCAGTGAGAACTATTATTCCGTGGAGGAAAACGCCCCCGAGGATGAGTTCACAATGCAACAAATATACGACATTAAGTTCACGCGCATAAAAGTGTCGGAGCATACCGAGGGAGAGATACACTATACTCAGTACGAGTATGAGGTGGAGTATAAAATACGCAAGAATAACGGCACGTTCCGCACGGATATCGGCAGTGATGCGTCGAGAACGCAATATTTTGTTATGTCAGACAGCACTGTGATAAACGGCGAGCAGACGGTTTTGATCGACCGTATTTTGAAATATAACGTAAAGCAATAATTTTTTCATTGGAGGATGGATTTTTATGGAAAGACGGTTTGGAATAGATGCGAATTGCCTTAAGGGAGTCAGTGCCAAGGACGCGCTCCCACTTATAGCAAAGGCAGGATTTAAATCATTTTTTACTGATGTATACACGCCTGCCGCGGTGGCGGAGGTGAAGGAAATAGCGGATAAGCTGGGACTTGCATATACCTTTATCCACGCGCCGTTTGATAAAGTAAATACTTTCTGGCTTGAAGGCGATGCATACCGTGACCTTTACGACAGAATTAAGATCGCAATCGATGCGGCATCTCAAAGCGAAGTACCTGTGGTTATTCTTCACCTTTCGAGTGGCTGGACTCCTCCGGCTATCAGTGATGTGGGACTCAAAAGATTTGACGAGCTTGTAGAGTATGCAGAGTCTAAAAACGTCAAGGTGGCGTTCGAAAATCTTCGTGTCGTAGGAAACGTGTCATATTTTGTCGAGAGATATGAAAACCGTGACTCGGTGGGCTTTTGCTATGACAACGGACACGAGCATTGCTATACGAAATACGTTACCTGGCTCGACATATTCCGCGAAAGAACTCTTTGTACACATATTCACGATAATCTCGGCAGGGGAAAAGAGAAGGTGGGTGAGCCTGATCTGCATCTGCTCCCGTTTGACGGTACGGCTGATTACGCAAAAATGATGCGTAAGCTGGATGAGTACGGATATGAGGGTGATCTCACGCTTGAAGTGTTCAACAGCACATCCCCCGAATACCTCAAAATGTCCCACGAGGAATTTTTGAACACCTGCTACGAAAGACTTGTTAAAATATCAAAAATGTAAAAATGAGCGGCTACCGATAACGGTAGCCGCCTGCTTTTATTCATTCACTTTTATTCTGCACGGGATCGATCATATATTTTTTGATTACGGGATAAGCCGCGTAAACGTAGATAAATCCGATAAGCGCGGGGAGAATGAGGAAGGGAATTATGATAGTGGCGTAAATTCCCGCTTGGATTCCAAGGAACATTATCGCCGCAGAAAGCGCGACAGAAAGCACAATACCGAGCAACGCCATAAGATTACGCTTGATGCCGAGTGCCGAAAAGATAAGCGCGTTTTTGAATATTTTCGACAGCTTCATATCAAACGTCACAAGCATGAGGTGAGTGTAGAAGCTCATAAGCAGATATACTATCACGATAGCTACGAGAGCTGCCGACATAAACGTGTTAAATCCACCCGCAGGCGCTCCGCTGAAATACAAAATATCAAAGCCGAGCATGAATATCACCGCGCAATCTATAAGTCCCAAAAGGAAGCTCTGACCGAAATTGCGCTTGATAGCATGGAAATAATCCGAAACAACGAACACCGCGTCGCCGCGTGCAAGGTTGCGAAGAACGTATACTGAGCCGACCTTCTGCCAGCCGTAGGTCACAACGGTAAAGACGATAAGCGGAATGATCACCCAATATATGTACGTGTTAAAGGTGGGAATGGTCAGCATGCCCGAAACCGTGTTGAACAGCGCCGAGCCTGCGGCGGTGGGCGCGGCAGTCTGCGCGCCAAGCAGCGGAACGTACAGCACGTTGCCCACGGTGGGAGAGGTCGGGCCTGTTAGATGTACGTAGAAAATAAGCAAGAGAGGAATGATCTGGACAAGCATCATAAGATTGAGGGAAAACAGCTTCCAGAATTTGCGCCCAAGCTGCTTAAAGAAAAATTTGAGCGTGGGGCGTGTGTCCTCGCCCGGCTCGACTCCGCGCCCGTCGCGATTCATATCAAACAATTTAAACTTCTTTTTCTTTTCCACGTTGATTTTCCTTTCATAGGAATTATATTTTTACGCTTCCGCCGTACAGCAGAAGGGTATAAATGACAGAAATGAGCAACAGGATCAGCAAAAACGCAAAGCAGATGCCGAGGTAGACCCACAAGCTCCTTACGTTGCCGTATCCGTTTTTGTCTACGAATAGATGAATAAAAAATTTTCGTGCAAATATTGCACAGGCAATATATTCGGCAATCAGTAAGATCGACCACAATATGTACTCGGCAGAATGAGCGGGATCAAAGGTCAGTACCGCACACGTGCCGATACCGAATACCGCCGAGCATACCGCAAGCACCGCCGCTGACACACCTCCGCTGAAGAAGGTGAGTGCGCCGATACACAGACATACGACTGGCAATACCCGCGCGGCAAATATCCTTGCAGTGAAAAGCGTTTTGGAAACTCCGACAGTGCTGAAATGTGCGGATATTATCTCGGTATAAGCACCACCGCCTTTGGCAAAGAACAAATTCGCCACAGCCGCGCCAAGGAGAAAAAATACGAGGGATAAAGCCAGATATCCGCCAAAGAGAGAAGTAGTCCTTCGCGCCGTGCCTGCACGCTCCGGCGCGCTTTTTTTGTCTTTGGTGTTTTTTGCTGTCGGAACCGTGCTATTGCCGTCCGTCAACAGATACGTGTATTTGTTCTTTTTTGAGCTACTCACAAGACTGCCTCCGTAACAGTTACTGTGGTTACAGAGTATGTCCGAGCATCAAAATTTATGCGTCAGCCGCGGCTCAATTCGTCCGCACGGTCGGTGCAAGCCTGCATAGCGCGGCGTATCATATCGTCAAAGCCGTCGGCAGCAAGCGATGCCATAGCCCGCTCGGTCGTGCCGCCCTTGGATGCAACCGTGCTTATCTGCTGGTCAGCCGTTTTGCCTGACTCCAAATAGCTTTTTTTCATAAGAGTCGCCGAGCCGATCACCATATCGCAAACGCAAGCTGTAAGAGCCTCGCCGTCAAGTCCCTGCGCCGTCGCGCCGTCGCATATCGCCTTTATAAAGCCGAATACGTAAGCGGGGGAGGAGGAAGTGACAGAAATTATTCTGTTCATCTCGGATTCGTCAATCACCGTGACACTGCCCGACGGACGGAAAAGAGAGATCGCATATTCAAAATCCTCATCCGATACAAGGCAGTTCCGACACGCCGCCGTCACTCCCATACCGATAAGCATGGGAGTGTTGGGAAGCACGCGTACAACTCTCGCGCCGCCAAGTGCGCGGCTGACTGTCTCGGTCGTAATGCCTGCGGCAATAGTGATAATAAGCTTCTTTTCAATATCGGGAACGTCCGACAGCTCGGATAGCACCTCGGGGAAATTCTGCGGCTTGGTTGCAAGTATAACACAGTCCGCGAGCTCAGCGGCTTGCTTTGCAGATTCAGCCGTTACGTAGGGCTTGTCGCCGAATTTATCGTATTGTGCCGTGAATTTATCAAAAAGGATTATATCCTCCCACAAAACAGGAGTGTCGGATGACGTGATGCCGAAAATAATAGCGCTTGCCATATTTCCCACGCCGATAAAAGCTATCTTACTCATAATTACCTCACAGTATAGCACAGAAATGTTAAGACAGGGTGAAGGTTTCGGGAAAATTCACCCTTTGTTCTGCCGCAAGACCTCAAACGCAATGACGGTTGCCGCAGAAGCCGCCGAGAGCGAGCCACCAAATGCGGCCTTTTCACTGTAATCTATCCTCACAGTCACGTCGCACTTGTCAAGCAGAGCGCGCGAGATACCGCGCTTTTCACCGCCCACCACAAGCAAAAGAGGAGTGGTCAGATCGGCGTCATAAATGCTGACCGAATCACGAATTCCCGCAACGGCGACAGTGTATTTCAAATCCTTGAAGCCGTCGATCACATCCTCAAGCTCGCCGACGAAAATAGGCAGCTTTTCGGATGCGCCCGCCGAGGAACGAGCCACTGTTCCAGCAGCGCCCATCCAGTTGCGGCGGGGGAGTATAATGCCGTCCGCTCCCGCAGCGTACATTGAGCGCAGAACGTAGCCGAAATTGTACGGGTCCTCAACGCCGTCAAGCATAACGTAAAATCCGTTGTCGGATATCAGTTTCTTGTCAAATTCAGGAAGTGTCCTGTCGGTGCATTTTGCAATAATGCCGCCGTGGGTATTTCCAACGGCAAGATCCGAAATTTCATCCGCTGACACCACGCTTACGGAAAATCCAAGCTCGTCCGCCTTGTGACGCAGATAGGATATCTCACGCGCCTTCGACTTTAACCTCACACCGTCCACAAGCACCTCAAGGATGCGCCTGTCGTTTGCGGCGGTGTCGGGAGCGTTGAGCAGAGCGGATATGGAGGTCATACCCTCGAAAATATCGCTTTGTGCAAATTTTTCCGCTTCTTTTTGAGCCATATTCCGCCTCCTTCCGACGATTTGCGTCAATAAACATACATACCGTTACATTATAACACACTTTTTCGCCGATTACAAGACGGTAAAGGTAAATAATTTCGCGAATAAATCATATTTTTTCGCATAGAGTGTACTACTTAACGTAATTACGGCAAGTTGCCGTCGTCACAGCTTCGGCGGCGGCGCTTCGGAGGTTTTTATGATGTATATCGCGACTGACAAGGAGCGGTGTGTTGTCCTTGCCACCTACATAGTGGAAAATAACGCTACGGTGCGAAAAGCGGCTCAGAAATACGGCGTCAGCAAAAGCACCGTTCACAAGGACGTAACGCACACCTTAAAGAGTGTAAACAGACCGCTCTTTGAGGACGTCAAAAAGGTATTGGATAAGAACAAAAAGGAGCGTCACATCCGCGGCGGCGAGGCGACACGGCGTAAATATCGACATAGCGGGGAGCAATAGAAAAATCGGTATAGCGGCGGAAATATTTTTCCGCCGCTATTGACAAATCGGGAAGTGTGAGGTATAATTGTTACAGTGTAAGAATTCCGACGGAAGGGGGACGTCTTATGGATAATAAAAAACGCAACGACGCGGTAAATGTAGACGAGATAGTCTCCCGCGTGCTGGAAAATATAAATTCCGCTCCAAAGCTCACCTTGAATAAAGCTGTAAAGCTTATGAGCGCGGTGGAGGACAGAGCGAGAGCGCTCGGAAAGCAGATCGCCGTTGCCATTGTTAATTCAGAGGGAAATACGGTGGCTGTCCACGTAATGGATGGCGCATATCTCGTAAGCTGTGACGTAGCGATCAAAAAGGCGTACACCGCAGTGGCGGTCAAAATGCCGACCATTGAGCTTCAAAAGCTGTGCCAGCCGGGTGAGACCTTCTACGGCTTGCAGGCAAACGAAAAGCTGGTCATTTTCGGCGGCGGAGTTCCGATTGCGCATGAAGGGCAAATCATTGGCGGACTCGGAATCAGCGGCGGCACGGGCGAGGAGGATCACGCCCTTTGCGAATACGCGCTGACCTTGCTTGGGAAGATACTTTGAGCTTATATAATTAACATGAAAAGAGCAACCGATATCGGTTGCTCTTTTCAGTTTATCCATTGTAATTAACTGTGATATAACCCGTGCCGTGATTCCAATCAAGAATGCCGTATACAGGATCGGCTTTTCCTTTTTCAATGTGTTTCCACTGTTCCTCCGAGCCGCTGTAATTTATAGTCGCAAGTGCTGTGCAGTTGGCAAATGCGCCGTCCCATATCTGCACGACGGTGGAGGGCAGATCAACGGTCTGCAGGGAGGTACAGTCCTTAAATGCGTTTACGCCGATCTCAACGAAGCCTTCGGAAAAGGTAATATCCGTCAGCGCGGTGCAATTCAAAAATGCCTCATATCCGACGGACTTAACGGTGGTAGGTATCGTAATCTCGGATAACGGATAGCATCCGGAAAAGGCACTGTCTTCAATGCTCGTAATTCCTTCGCATAGAGTCACAGAGCTGAGAGAATCGCAACCATGGAACATGTAACGACTGATTTGAGTTGCAGAATCAAAGGTTACGGTATGCAGAGAACTGCAATACTCAAACACACCCGATCCAAGCTTGGTGACGGTGCTTGGAATCGTTACCGACGTGATAGCATCGCAATCCTGAAATGCATGATCGCCTATCTTGGTAATATTTTTGTGGATAGTTGGGAATGTCAGAGAGGTACACCCGCTGAAGGTGCTGTAGCTTATCTCGGTAATATTTTGGGGGAGAGTAATGTTCGTAAGCTTTTCACAACCTGTAAAAGCATGCTGACCTATGTAGGTAACACTGTCGGGAATATCAATGGCAGCAAGACTTTTGCATCTCAAAAAGGTAGCGTCGCCGATCCATGTGAGCGTGTCTGGAAGGGATACGCTGGACAGCTTGTCACAGCCCTCAAAAAGATATTTCGGAAGCTCTGTTATGCCGTTTGGTATGACGACCGTCGACAGCGACGTGCAGAATTGAAAGGCATATTCTCCGATTTTCTCAGCACCCTCGGGAAGCACTACAGACTCAAGTGATGTGCAGGACTCGAAGGCGTAATTTCCTACCGTTTTGAGGGTGGAGGGGATGTTTATAGAAAACAACTTTCCACACATTTTGAATGCTTCGTATTCAATTGTCTCAACCCCATTCCCGAGATTTACGGAAGTGAGGTGCGCGCAATATGCAAAGGCGCGCGTGCCTATTTTCTTTACTGTGTTTGGAAGTGAAACGGAAAGGAGGCTTCGATTCTCCGCAAACGCTTCCGCGCCGATAGCGGTAATTGGAGCGTCCTTGTAGGTATCGGGAACGGTTACGTCCTTTGCATTTCCGTTGTACTTTGTCAGCACGTATCCTCCGCTTCCGTCGGAGGTGAAGGTCATATTTGCCGCGCCTGAATCACAGCCCGAAAGAATAATGACAGATAACGCGGCTGTGATTATGGCAAGCGACAGAACTATAAGCTTTGACTTTTTCATTTTATTACCCCAAAATTATTTTTTTCTGATCTCAACGAAGGGGTCTGTATTGTTTACGAATACGGGCATGATGCGCACTGAGAAGGTGAACGCCTTTTCCTTGAGGCGCATATCCTCCGCAAGCTCCGGACCGCAGGAGTTAGAGCCTACACCCGACTGACAAAGGTCAAGATTTACGCAGGTTTCCTTCAAGGGAACAAGCTCGTAATCATGGCGAGTTGACTGAAGCATGGCGGGCGTGAAGTGAGAGCAGTTGAAGCTGAATCCGCCGTTGTCGTTGGCGACGAACAAAAGTCCCTGACCTGCAACGTTTGCCACGCTCGCCCAGACGGTATCTGCGTGTGCCATATTTTCCTGAGGACGGATATAATGTTCAAAGTGATTCCATACGTCAGCCGCGTAGAGTCCCTGACGGGAAGCATGGCGGATGTCGCGGTAGGACTCGATAGGTCCTCTGCCGAAATACTTGAGCTTTTCGTTGCCCTCGGTCATAAGGAACTGAACGCCGAAACGAGGGAGATAGGGAGCTTTCTCTGCAACCTTTACGTCAAAATCAAGCTTTACGCCACCCTCTGCAAGGAAGGTGTATACGGCGTCAGCACGCAGGAAGGGGGCAAACTTTGCACTTCCCATAGAAAAGCTTGCTTTGACCGTTACCAGCTTTTCATTACTGTCGATAACCTCGACGGAATAGCACTTGATCTTCGCCTGATCATATCCGTTGCTAAACCACTTGTGCTTTACAAACATGTCGTTGTCGGTGGGGGCGCGCCATACGTTAGGCGTAACGGGAGATGCAAGCAACTCGCAGCCGTTGTCGCAAATGGATGTGATAAGTCCGCTGACCGTATCAATCTTATAGCAGGTCGAGGCAGTGTTTACGGTAATGCAATTATCCTTGTCCGACAATTCATATCCAATATTGGAATACTTGCCGACGCAATCAGTGGCAGAAAGGCGGAGAGTGTCCTCGGACAGCTTGAACTGCTCAAAGCCTACCTCGTATCCAACGTCGCTCCAGATGCGAGTATCGTTCTGTACGGCAGTCACGGTGAGATAACAGAAGGCGTCGTTTACCTTCGTGTATTTTGCAACGTCGATAGAGAACTCGCGGCTTTCCTGTGCAGGAATATCCGTGCCGCAAAGCTTGCCGTGAGCTACTGTCTTGCCGTTTTTCTCAATCTTCCAAACAAAATCAAGGTCGGAGAGGTTTGTGAAATAGCGCAAGCTCTTGACCGTAACGGTTGAGTTCTCTGCGTCGAAGGAGATTGCAAAGGGCTTGATAATCTGCTTGTATTCAAGCAGACCGTTACCCACGCGGCGGTCGGGGAATACAAGACCGTCAACGCAGAAGTTGGAGTCATGGGGATAGTCGCCGAAGTCGCCACCGTAGACGTATTTGGGATTTGCGTAAATATCGTCGCCCGTAGCTACCGAGTGGTCGCAGAATTCCCAGACGCATCCGCCCATGAGGTTGTCATACTTGTAGATGAGATCCCAATATGCCTTGAGGTCGCCGGGGCCGTTGCCCATAGCGTGAGCGTATTCGCAAAGGAAGAGCGGCTTTTTGATAACGCCGCGGTTGACGTAAATCTGCCACATATCGCCCGTGGTGGGATACATACGGCTTTCAACGTCAACGTGAGGATTATCAAGGCGGTCGCCTATCTCCTCGTCCGTCTTGTCGCGAAGCTCTCGCCAATAAAGAGTGGACAGTTCGCGTCCGCAGTCCTCCGCGTGAACGATAGCCTTTGCATCGCGGCTGTGGAAATATTCAGACATCTTGACGTGATTTCTGCCGACGCCCGACTCGTTGCCGACTGACCACATAAGAATAGAGGTGTGATTTTTGTCGCGCTCAAACATAAGCTCTGCGCGGTCAAGATAAGCCTCCGTCCAATCGTCGCTGTCGGTGAATATATCGCGGCTGCCGAGCAGGTCGAGTCCGTGGCACTCGATATCCGCCTCGTCGATAACGTAAAATCCGTACTCGTCGCACAGAGCGTAGAATCTCGGGTCGTTGGGATAGTGGCTTGTACGAATGGTATTTATGTTGTGACGCTTCATAATATCAAGGTCGGCGATAATGTGGTCCATGGGAGTAGCCGCGCCGAGAATGGGATGGCTGTCGTGGCGGTTTACGCCCTTGAGCTTTACCTTCTGACCGTTGATATAAAGCACGTTTCCGATAACGCTGAAATCGCGGAAGCCGAATTTGACAAGGATATATTCACTGCCGCAGCTAAGAAGCAGAGAATAGAGAGTGGGCATCTCGTCCGACCACAAGGCAGGAGAGGCAACGTGAAGCTCAAACGAGCCGTCCGTGCTGCCCGTTGTCATAACGATACCCTCGGGTGAAAGCAGAGAGAATTTTACCTCAGCTTCACCGCAAATATCCAACTCTGCTGAAAGCGTACCTGTCGAAAAATCCTTGTTCAGCGTAGGCTTTATGTGTATGTCGCGGACGTGCGCCTTGTCGCGGAGGAGCAGATATACCTCGCGGAAGATGCCCGAATAGCGGAACTTGTCTTGATCTTCAATGTAAGTGCCGTCGCACCATTTAAGCACCAGCACCTTTATGTCGTTCTCACCCGCGTGGAGCAGACGGGTTACGTCAAACTCGCTTGACGCGTGGCTGACCTGACTGTATCCTGCAAACTCACCGTTAACAAACAGATAGAAGCAAGAGTCAACACCCTCGAAATTGAGGTAAACGCTCTTTTTCAGCATGTCGGGGTGAACGTAAAACTTACGCACGTAAAGTCCGCAAGGATTGTTGTCGGGCACGTGCGGCGCGTCAACGGGAATGGGGTAGGTTACGTTCACGTAGTTGGGCGTGTCGTAGCCACGTCCTAGAGCTGTCTGCCAGGAGCGGGGAACGTTTATCTTGTCAACTCTGCCGATAGCCTCTGCTTCGTCAAGCTCGGGAACCTCGGAAAGGGAGTTGTAAAATATAAAATTCCAATCGCCCGAAAGTGTGACGAAATTTTCGCTGTCTGCGCGATTTTGCGCCATAGCACTCGCCTCGGAGTGATAGGGAATGAAATAAGCGCGCGGCTTTTCTGTGCCTACGTGCAGAGTATGGTTATCCTCAAAAAACAGATTTTTCTTTTGGGAAAAGTAAGAGTTCATAAACAGTTGCATCTCCTTGTGAAATTTGCGTTTTTGTCCCGACCCTTCAAAAAGATCGCATACACCTACATAATACCATTTAATTTTCAAAAAGTCAATACGCTTTCAAGACTTTTTAACACTTTTTTGCTTTAAGTATTCCCGCGCGCGTATTGACAGCCGTTCAAAGTTGTGGTATAATTATCGGTGACTAAATTTGGGGAAGGAGGCGCTTTTCTTGAAATTTTTACTTTACATCAGCTACGACGGAAGCGGATACGTCGGTTATCAGACGCAAAAAAACGGCAGATCCGTTCAAGAGGAGCTTACCCGTGCCGCCTCCGACCTTTTCGGAGTCAGATGCGATGTGACAGGGTGCAGTCGAACCGACAGCGGAGTTCACGCAAATATGTTCTGCGCGACGGTTGAGCCGCACGGCGGCGGAGAATTTGCCACCTCCATTACGGCAGATAAAATACCCTTTGCCATGAATACAAGACTGCCCGACAGTATTTCGGTGTGGCAGGCAACCGAGGTGGAGGACAGCTTTCACGTAAGATATTCCGTCGTATCAAAGGAATACGTATATCGCATATACAATTCACCCGTGAGAGATCCGTTTGAGGTCAGCCGTAGCTGGCAAGTCCCGAAGCCGATCGACGGAAAAGGACTTGAAGCTATGAAAACAGCACTCGCTTCCATGGTGGGCAAGCGGGATTTCGCGGCTTGCATGGCGGCAGGCTCAAAGGTCACGTCCACGGTACGTACCGTTTTTGAGGCGGACGTGAAATCCGACGGCAAGGTCATTACCGTGCGCATACGCGCCGACGGATTTCTGTATAATATGGTGAGGATAATTGTGGGTACGCTACTTGACGTAGCCTACGGAAAAATATCGCCCGACAGTATCGGCGAGCGGCTTGACTCGCTTGACAGACGGAAAATGGGACGCACAGCACCGCCTGACGGTCTGTATCTTAATCGGGTGTTTTACGAATAATTTCAAGGTAAGGAGGTGCTTTTCTTGAAGCTTGGTCAAAGATTGCAAAAGCTGTTCTACACAGTGAAAAATAAAATATATAAAAGTAAAAGCACCGACGGCGAGCCTATCGACTTTTCCTCGCCCTCCATTCCGTATTATTCCGAGCTTGCCGCGCGCTTCTCAGCGGCGAGAATGATAATATATATAGTTTTATTCCTCTTTTTGCTGACCACCATAATTTTCGGCTCTAAGCTGATTACGTACAGCAATCTTTATTATCTCGTAAAGGATATCAACGCCGCCGCCACCGATGCATCCGACGCGGCAAATTATCTCAGCTATCCTACCTCGGGTGCTTCCCAAAGCTACGCGCTCTACCGCGAGGGACTTATCGTGGCGGGCGAAGACGAGGTAACCGTTATCAGCGCGTCGGGTAAGCAGACCCTTTCGGATAACGTGGCATATACTAATCCGTGTGTAAGCAGTGGAGATAAATATTTCGTGGTCTGGGGCAGAGGGGAAAAGTCCTTCGCCGTGTATAATTCCTTCGTGCGTATTTACGGCGAGTCTACCGAATATCCCGTCTATCTTGCCGAAATGTCGGATAGTGGAAGCTTTGCGGTGGTCACCAGAAGCCGCGAATATAAGTCCGAGGTGAATATATACGACGCCGATATGCAAAAAATAACTACGTACCGTACCGACGGATACGTTACCGACGTAGCCTTCAACGACGGAGGCACGCGGCTTGCAATGTCGGTGCTTGAATACACCGCACAGGGAGGCGCGACAAGGCTTGTCACCTTGCGAGTGGGAGCTTCGGAGAGCGAAGCCGACGTGTCACTCGGCAATACCGTGGTCTACGACCTCGCATTCTCGGACAATTCCAGAATTACCGCCGTTTGTGGCGACGGCTTGAGATTTTACCGCTTCGACGGTACGGCGAATGAGGAAATAGCATTTTCAGACGGCGCCCCCGCACTGTATACCGTGACGAAGGATAACGTCGCAGTCTTGCTGAGATCCAACGACTCAGCAGATGCTTATATCCTTGCAGTAGTTGATAAATACGGTAACGAGGCATATCGCGTACAGGTGGAGGAGGGAGCAAAGCCAATTCAAATTTGCCTGTCGGGCAGGGACGTGTATGTTCTGACCGAGGATAATGTGCGCAGCTTTTCGTCGCGCGGAGAGGGGGAGCCGCTCATTCTTCCCGACGACGGCGTGGATAAATTGCTCGTCCGCAAAAACGGCAAGGTGCTTGCCTGCACCACCTCGTATGCTACGGTGCTGAAATCCGAGGAATAATTCCGGTAAAACATAATAGCCGCCAAAAGCGGCGAAAGGAGTATTATGAATATAACCATTGACCTTGTGCTTGCGGTGATAATCGGCTTTACGGTGTTCAAATATTACCGCGCAGGATTTGTAAAATCCGCCCTGAAGCTGGGACGGCTGGTGCTGACGTTTATAATTACTGCTTTGCTTGGTCCCGTGCTTTCGGGAGTGATAATCGATATGCTCGGAGGTGCCGGCGGTGCATTTTCCGCAGTGCTGGGGTATATCATTTTGTTCGCGGCAGTGTTCGTGGGACTTACCCTGCTTGCAAATGTGCTTTCCAAGCTGATTGAAAAATCTATCTTTGCCACCGCAGATAAGCTGCTCGGCGTTGCCCTCGGAGTTGTCAGCGCGGCGCTTTTGTGTAGCTTTATCTCGGCGATCTTTTACGGCTACGTCTACCTCTCGGGAAATATGGATATCTACGAAAATTCCTTCCTGTTCAAGCTTTTTCACGATATCAACATTTTCGGCTTTATTGCAGATAAAATATCAAGCATGTAAAATAATAAATGGTGCGCCGCGCTGAAATCAGCGCGGCGCACTTTTGCGCTTTTTGCACAAAATATCTCGTTAAGGTATTGACTTTTGTGGTAATTTATGGTATAATCAGGTTGCACTACGATATGCGAGGCAAGATTATTGCAACGTATTGCCGTAATGTGGAGAATATTGACAAAAAACAGAAAGGAGTACGAAATGAAAAAAGTTAATTTCAAAGTGAAAATTATCGCCCTGTTGATGTCTTTGGTGATGATATTCGTCACGTTGCCTGCACAGGCTATTGTCTTAGACAATGAAAACGCCGACACGTCGGAACTGCCGGAACAAGTAGTTTCAAACGGCGGCGATTCAGTCAAACAAGACGTTTTCATTGTTGAAGAAGACGTTTCCAAGCGCGGACAGTTTGAGAAGCATTATCTTTGCTCGGACGGCACGTATGTTTCGGTGACGTATCCCGAGGCGGTTCACTATCTCGACGCGAACAATTCTTGGCAAGACGTCGACCAATCGCTGACTTACGATTCAGCGACAAAAACGTATAAAAGCGGGAATTCTGATTTTGAAGTTTCTTTTTCCGAAAGTGCTTCTTCAACAAATATTGCACGGATAGAGCGTAACGGATATACTTTATCATGGGGAATTCAAACGTCAAAAAATGCTAATATCGAAACAGCAGTAGCCTCCTATGCGCAAATAGAACAAATTAACGGTGGCACCGCAAATCTGACAGTATCTCCGTCGGCTGATGTCAAGGCTCAGCCGATAAACAGCACGAAAATAGAGTATAGCACCCCCTCTGACCGTTTGGTGACTGATGATGATTCGTATTATTTGCCTAACGTTTCATCGCAAATTCACTATAACAATGCTTTTACTAATGAGCAAAACGTTTCTTTGAAGTATACCGTATATCACAACAAGATTGAAGAAGACATTATCATTTCCGAAAGAAGCGATATTCAATCGGTATCCATGAATATGAATATCGGTACGCTTTCGCCTGTTGTAAATGAAAACGGAAGCGTCGACCTTGTAGATGGCGACGGAGTTATGCAATTTCGCATTGGTATACCGTATATGATGGATGCGGAATTTGAGATCTGCTACGACGTTAGTGTAACGGCAAAAAAAGACGGCGATATTTGCACAATCATATATACTCCAGATTCTGAATGGTTTGGTTCGTCTGAACGTGTCTTTCCAATATTACTCGACCCGTCTATTACTACGGGAGATTATGTTGCAAATATTGAAGATACCTATGTGCAAGAAAACTCCACAACAGATCATTCTGCTTCGCAGTATATGTATTTTACCCACAAGAATAATGGCGATCGTCGAAAAGCAGTTATACGAATTAAAAAATTGCCCGTAATAGATCAATCAATGCCTATAATCGGCGCAGAACTGGTATTAAATCTGCAATCCGGACCTTCGAAGGATATCGGTATGAAAGCAGGATATTTTGTTGGATATTCTGATTTCGAAAGCTATGATTATCAAATGGCAACTAATGGATATAAGTTTGTAACATATTGTACCGTAGCTTCAAATGTCACACAAGTGACATTTGATTTCACACCACATATATATAGCATGTATTCTGATGAGGAATACGAAATAAGGTACAATGATAGCTATGAGGGCGATTTTATTATAGGACTGGAAGATGATGATGACGATACGTTCATACGACCGTTTTACAGTTCTGAATGTACGACTCCGGAGCTGCGCCCTGCACTAAAAGTAAGATACGGATACACACTTCCCGCAGGGATGTTGGATGGAGGGGTATATTCTTTCCAAAATGGCGGTAGCCGTTCATATATGACTGTTAACGGTGCAGAACCGGCTAATAACTCAAACGTATATCAAGTCGAAAACAGTAGTGAAATTGCAACCACCGAACAAAAGTTTAAGCTGGAATACGTTGCGTCAACGGGCGCATATCTTTTCCGTTCCATGAGCTCGTCATCCGGAACCGACAAAGTTCTTAGTATACAACGATCAGGTGGGGAAATATACAGCGGTAGGAACGTTCAAATATATTCAGCCACCGATCCGATATCCCAAGAATGGTTTGTAGTTCCGGTAAACAGGTATGTGTTTAGGGTCGTTCCTCGTTCAAATATGGCGCTGGCATTGACCGCAAATGAATCGTCTAACGGTACGAACACAGGAACTACCGCCGATTCTCCCGGCAACATATTCGTTCAAACACTTGATACGTCTAATTACTATCAAATGTGGTACATTTTTGACGATAATGATGAAGAAGTATATATGTCCGAGTATCGGTCGGCTATCGAAACAGGCTGTTATTATCTAACCAATAGATCTATCGGAAAGTATCTCCATTGGTCAAATTCCTATGCAAATTGCCAAAGAGGGTTGTTATCAACTATAGGTGACGATACTGTAAAGTGGAAAATAGTTAATTTGGGCGATGGATATTGTACGATTCAACGTGCGGACGTTCCGGGATACTATCTTTCTGCAAGTACCGAAAGTTCAAGCGGTGTAAGAGTATATAATGATTCCTCGGAAACTATACCCGACATATATAAATGGGCAATAAGTACTGCTGTGTCAGGCGGGGGAGTTCTGATACAAAACAAATCCAACGGTAAATATTTATATGCCTCCGATCAGGCAACCAACCCATCGTCTATCTCCACCAAGGCATTGTATGCCGTAGATACGGATGGCTACTCAAAACAAGCTTGGCGTATTGTTTTAGAAGATATTTATTGTGAGCCCAGTTCAACCCTCGGCTTTTATGATCTTGCAATAGATATCGACGATACGGTTACCGCCTCAATTAACGCCCCTCTGAATGGCTTTTGGATAGCCTATAGCGATTTTGACTATACTATAACTTCGGGTAGCCAGTACGTAACATACGATGCAAGTACTCATAGATTCACGGGAGTAGCCCCGGGCACTGCAGCCGTTTTGGCTACGCATAAGACTACGGGATTGACAAGGACGTTCAACATTAAGGTAAATAAACAAGCTATAATTATTGTACCAGGGATTTTCGCAAGTGAATTATTTGTTGGAGAAAATAATCCCTATTTTAAAGAACATGCCCCTATTATTAATCAAGATATGGTTAATACGCTTTCCATGATATCTCAGTCGTTAGACAGTGATGATATTTCAAATTTGATCGCTGCATATGTTTTGAGTTTGCCTGTGACAGGTATTCCAACAGTTACATTTGCAAATATGTTTTACGATACACTATCTTGCAATGATAATGGTTTATCCAAATATGATGTTTATACAAAAAAATATGTTTATGTGCAACCCACATATGCTGATAACGATACAGATCATAGTAACCCCATATACACCTTGCCTTCATCATATGATAGCCGATATTACACCCCGCATGCAGGTTTGTTGAACTCTTATTATGAGTTGATAAATGAATTGTATTCCGATCCCGATATTACATCAAAATATGCTATTGAGTTTTTCTCTTACGATTGGCGTCTATCTAATACTGTCTCTGCTGAAAAATTGGATGCGTTTATTGATGAGTGTGGATACGACAAGGTGATTCTCATTTCCCACAGCATGGGAGGATTGGTTTCTTCTGGTTATATGGCAATAGGTGAGGAACAACGAAATAAAGTTGAAGAGGTTTATATGCTTTCATCACCTTTATTAGGCACTCCTGAAGTAATTAATGTGTGGGCTAATGTAGATATATCTGCGTTGGCGGGTGGAGATTATGAAAATGCACTTAATATTGTAAATGCTGTTCTTACAGTTTCGACACTAACATCGGATCCATTACAAAAACTATTTAGCAATTATCCAAGTATATATGAGTTGTTCCCATCGGAATATTATTTGTCTGCAAATTCAATGCCGTATCTCACTCATTATGTATCCACTATACTTCCATTCGTTGGGGAAACCACCGAAACACCATGTGATGATTATGCAACGTCAATGAGATTGATATCTGGCTATTTGCCACATTTTAATTCTACATTAATGACGGAAGCGGAAGCTTTTCATGATAGTTGTATGTTAAACAATAAACATATTACATATAGTGCCAATAGCAAGTACATATGTGTTTCTGGTGTAGCAACTACTGTTCAACTAAGATATTTTGAGATAATTTCTCAGGACTTGTATTCGCGAGGAATAGAAATTAATTATGAAGATACGATAGGCGATGGTTTAGTACCAAGCTGGAGTGCAACATTGGGAAGAAGCGGGGATAATATCAAAGTCTATACAGGGAAATATAATCATATGTATACCATAAGGAATGGAGCATTAAATGATTGGATTTCATATCTGGAGGGATAAAATAGCATGAAAAAATTAGATGTCCTACATGGCTGTATTATTTCAGTCATTGTGGTGGTAGTATTGATTTTAATTTTAGTAGCCATTCCTTTTGTACAGCTTTTTGCGCTAATATTCCCCGGAAATGATATTGAAGAAAAGAATTATATTTCTTTGGACTATAACATAGTTTGGGAAGAGTGTGAATCTAAAATGATTGGCGCGTGCGGAGTGCCGAGGAGGAGATATTACAAGATTAACGGTGTATCCACAGATGAGTTTGTTGCTTGCGTTGTTACCGGCACCGGAATAGGTCCTGCAGTAGGTCCTACAGTGAAAAAGCATGTTGATTTTGAAGGAAAACTGACATTTGATTTATCTTCTGCTAAACTGTTTTTGAGTGACGGATATCCGTCTGGCGACGATTGGTGCTTATATCGTGAAAAAACCGAAAAACAAGTACTCACGGAAATCCCTGAGCCGCTGGCCAAGGAGATAGCAAAAACTATCGAAAACGCGGAGGCAAATTATCTGACGTATAAGGATTTGCGTGATGGTGTTTCGTCGCCCACTCCCATACTGAATGATGAACATGAGTACCTGATGCTACGCTTTTCATTTAAAGAATACGAGGAGATCTATTGGGAAGCAAACATATATGTTTGTGATGGTAAGTACTACATACGTATCAAAAATGATGCTATAGGGGAGGAAGATGTGTGGTATATTCCTTGTACTCTCGGCCTGACTGTAATGATTGACGATATCTGCGACGAATACGGTCTGGACGAACCGACTTATCCATAAAGTACCGCTCGTAATAATCTACTTGCAATTATGGGGGATTATGTATGAATATAATGCATACTATCAGAAAAAAACTACCTGTTTTAATATCCGCCGCTTTGTTTATAGGCGTAGATATATATCTTGTTGTAGATGGCTACAAGGAAATAATACTTTCTCCGGTCCGGGATGATATATTCGGTAATGAATTTATTTTTGGGTTCTTTTTACTTATGTGCATTCCGTGTTTTCTGTCACAGCTTTTGTTTCTGTTTCAGATAAATTATTTATCGGAACGTAAGCTGTGCGGCGGAGCCAAGCTCTGTGTTTGGATATCGATTTCCATTTCTGCATTAGTTATTATAGCTTATGCATCAAGGCTTTTTGAAATCTATATTCCCATTTTTGCACCGGTTGCTATGTTAGATTTTAAAATCGTAGAGGTACTTGTCTTTGCAAGCCCGATTATATCTTGGTTACTGTATAGACTTGGAAAGAACTTGGCTGACAGAAAGGAAAAACATAAAATTGATTGAATAACGCAAAAGCCGCGCCGCGCTGATTTCAGCGCGGCGTGGCTTTTGTTATATATTCAGAACTACTATCGCGGCGATACCGATAATAACGCCTATCTTTTCCTGCAAGGACAGCTTTTCCTTGTAAACGAAAATTGAGATCAGCACCGTGGCAACTATTCCGCCTGCGGAGATCAGGGGGAACATGACCGACGCGGGCATACGCGGCGTAAGTAAAAGCACGAAAAGATTGGTAAGTCCGTTGGCAATTCCGCGGGAGGCTGCGTAGGGCGCGGCATCCTTTAAGTTAGCAAAGGTGCTTTTCCTTTCGGTCAGAAGCGCGCAGATAAATATCGCAACGGCGGAAATAAGCAGGGCGATTATCATAAATTCGTTTTTGTAAACCGCGCAGCCATTTTCCTGCTGAATTCTTTGGACGGTAGAGCACATACCGTTGCCCACGAATGCGAGAAGAACGTAAAATACCCATTTTGCGCTTATCTTTTTCTCGTCATTTTTGCTTTTGAGATTGATAAATACAAGCGAGATAAGCAAAAGCGCAAGACCGATTATAAGCAGAACGCTGATATCCTCGCCGCCGAATATAAGTCCGTAAAGAGTTGGCACGATCAGCGAATAAGACGTAATAAGGCTGGTAAGGGAGAGCGGACCCTCGCGCACGGCGAGGAAGGTGCCGACAAGAGCTGTGCAGTAGGACACCGCAAAGGCAATGGAATGGGGAATTATAGCGGCGTTGAAATTCAGCTTGCCTCCCGACGCGATAATAAACACTATCAGCGCCGCAAGTGCGCCAATGCTTGCAAAGCTGAACGATCCGCCTCGTCCGCGCTTGCTGTACGCCTTCATTATCACGTTTTGCAAGGTCAGTGTCGTGATGGTTGAAATAAGAAGAAATGCATTCATAGATGTTACCTTTTTGCCACTCCTATCACTTTACCTCAAACGCCGCAAAGCCGTAGGGTGATATATCGGAAAGGTAGACTTTGTCGCCCTCGAGCCGTCCGTCGCAGCCTACGAACTTGATCTCGCTGTATTCGCGGTCAAGCTGTACCACGGGGTCGATCACGTCGTCCTCATAGCTGTTGACGAGAGCCACAGACATAGCGCCGCCGCCAACTGAGGTTAGAAGATAGAGATAGGGAGCCTTCGGGCATACTGCAGGGAGCTTTTTACCGCCCAGCCATTCAATAGCTAATATGAGCTGCTCCTGACGGTAGTAGCTGTTGTAGAAATTCGCCGAGCCGCTGAGACATGAGCGATATCCGTCGTGAGCGATAACGAGGAAGCGCTGACCGTTTTTGTTCTCATAAGTGTACGCAGATGGCGTGCCGTCGGGAACAAAGGTGCTGAGTACCTTTGCCTTGTCCGAGCAAGCGATACGCTTGAGAGCAATACCCCCCAAGCCCATTACCGAGTCGTCGGCATCGGGGAAACGCTCGCCCGTAAAGTTAGCTGCTTCCTCTGAAATAAGTCCCGTGTCAATTCCCATATCCGCGAGTGCTTTGGCGGCGGGAATATCGAGTATCGCGCCGTTTTTAAGGTCATCAGCGGTAACGTATCTTGCGTTCTCGCCGTATAGGAATATGGGGTAATATCCGCCGCTTGTGTAGCTCGTGGGAATACCGTTGCGGGACAGGAGCAGGCGGCTTGCGCTCCGTACGTACTGTGCAAGCTTGGTTGCGGGCTGAACTATTTCTATGGTGTCGGGCATGATCATATTTTCAATGCGGCGCATTATGTTCAGCGAGCGCACGCCGACCGCGCTTTTTCCGTCAAACAGCGCACTTACCTCCTCGCGGAGCTTTTCATTTTTGATGTGGCGCTGTACGTAGCCGCGCTCGTTTTCGGGCTTGTTTATGTACTCGTACATATACTTCAAGTCGCCGTCGGCAGTTCCGTCAGCGATAAGAGCAAGATCAAACGCCTCAAGGCGTCGTCCGGGGACAATATATCGGGGACGGGGATAGGTGTCGCCTTCAGCAAATACCTCGACACCCGTGCCGCTACACCACTCAACCTGCATTCTGGTGTCCTCAATGGCGTCGGATACCATAGGACTCCAATAAGGTGCGCCCGCAGTTCGGGTAAAGGGCAAGGTACTATTGCCTGCAAAGGCTTTTGCCACCTCAATAGCGTTTGCCGCAAAGTCCCAGTTTTCTCCCGTGGTACATGCACCGAGGCGGATGTCGGGATAGATTTTGTCCACCTCTGCGCGAAGCATTTTCGCGAAATCAAGCAGGGTGTCGGACGAGAGCCTCATCCACTCGGAGCGGTACTTGTTTTTACCGCCCGTGAACATCAGTCGCTCAAGCTCGGAGCGGGGGACTTCCTCTCCCAGACGCTTGTAGTACTCCGCAACGTGCTTTTTGCAGAAGCAACCGAAATAATATCCGCGCGTATTAAGGCGGAAATCGTCATCCAGCATTATGATATCGGGATGCATACGTGCGATGTGCTTGACACCTTCTGCGTAATCATGTCTGAAATTCTCGTCCAGCGGGCAAAAGGCGTGCGAGCGCTTGTCGCCGCCGATACCCTCGATATCGGTGTATCTGCTGAGGTCGAATTCCTCTACCATGTGAGAGAGCGCAACTCCGTGGCCGAATGCGCTTATCCAAACGCCAACCTCGTAGCCGTTTTCACGGAAGGTGTTAATAGCGCTTTGAAGCACGTGGGCATGAGTGTAACAATGGTCGTTCGGGTCAAATATGTATCCGAGACCGCAGATGAATACCCGTTTGACTCCGCAAGCCTTGAAATCGCGCAGAAAAATTTTCATGGAATCGTCGTTTATCGACTTGAGTGATATTGGTACGGAAAGCTTATACATAAACCCGTCCTCCTTGAAGTTTGTTAACTTAATTTTATCACATTTCATTCCTATACGCAAGGTGTTGATTTCCCACTTTTTCGCACTATATTCCGCATTTTGAGAAAGTATTGACAAAATTGCGCTTTTGGTGTATAATATTTGCAGGAAGGCGGTGACGGCTTTGATCATAAATTACAATACCGAAAAAATAGCGCGTGCATTTCAGGATTTTTACAACGCTACGGGTGTAAATATTGCTCTCCGCAGAGCGGATTGTTCCTGCATATATATGTTCCTTGACCACTCAAGGCAGTCGGATTTCTGCCATGAGATCCACAAGAGCGATGCGGGAATGCGCGCTTGCCAAAACTCCGACTACTGCCTTTTGGAAAAATGCTCCGAGCAACAGATAGCAGTGCGTCATGTTTGCCACGCGGGGCTTACCGATATTGCCGTTCCGCTTTATCACGACGGCTCCTTGATAGGCTATATCATACTCGGAGAGCTGCGCAACGAAACGGATTTTTCGGAGATAGCCGAGCGCGTCAAGGACCTTGGAGTTTCACTCGATAATTTGAAGGAATATTATGAAAAGCTGCGTTATTTTGACGAGCAAAAGACGGAGAGTATCATCAACGTTGCCGTAATGCTGTCAAAATATATTCTGCTTGAGGATATGCTGGAGTTGAAATACAGCTCAAATATCGAAAAGGCGACGGACTATATAAATGCAAATTGCACCGAGGAGCTGTCCATCCAAAGCATCTCGGCAGGGGTAAATATTTCCAAGAGCGTGCTGTATCGGGATTTCCGAAAATATTTCAACTGCACAGTAAATGAGTACGTGAACGTTCTACGCGTGGAGCAGGCGGCAAATATGCTTTTGGGCAGTGAGCTGTCGGTCGATGAAATTTCCGCCGCGACAGGCTTTTCAAGCGCCTCATATTTTGGCAAGATATTTAAGAAAATAAAGGGAATGACTCCCGTAAAATATCGAAACACGCATAAAATTCGCTCTTGATGCGATGGATTTTGCAGATGATTTTTAATTTGTTCATAATTAGTTATTGTGAAGGTGTTAAAATATAATGTTGAGCACGGCTCAATAAATCAGGATCTACCCACGAAAAGAGGTCAATATACATGGTAATGTGTTCTAAATGTCATAAAAGGCTTGCGGTGGTGTTCGTGTCCAGAATGGAAAACGGACAGCGCTCAAGCGAGGGACTTTGCATAAAATGCGCAAAGGAAGCGGGGATACCCGTAAATAATATGCTCGGTGATATGGCAGGTCAGCTGGGTATCAGTCCCGAGCAGCTGGAATCTATGGAGGACGGGCTGAGTGAGTTCATGACTCCCTCGGATAACGACGACAACGAGGACGGCGGCGCGCCTGCGATAGATCTGCCCAAGCTCTTTGGCGACGGTGGAATTATCCCCGGTGCTGATATGGGCGCTAACGTAGTACCCTTTGAGGGTATGAATAATAAGGGCGGTGCAAAAAAAGGAGCGAAGGGTAAGGAGAAAAAGCTGAAATATCTTACCACCTATTGCCGTTGCCTCACGCAAATGGCGCGTGAAGGACGCCTTGACAGGATCGTAGGACGCGACCGCGAGCTTGCAAGAGTCGTGCAGATACTCTGCCGCCGACAGAAAAATAATCCCTGCCTTATCGGTGAGCCGGGAGTTGGTAAAACGGCTATCGCAGAGGCGCTTGCTATGCTTATCGCCGACGGTAACGTGCCGTACAAGCTCAAAAATAAAGAGGTATATCTCGTTGACCTAACCGCGCTCGTTGCGGGTACGCAGTTCAGAGGACAGTTTGAGTCGCGTATTCTCGGACTTCTATCCGAGGTGCAGTCGGAGGGCAACGTCATTCTCGTTATCGACGAGGTGCATAATATCGTCGGAACGGGTGATTCGGAGGGAAGTGTCAACGCGGCGAATATCTTGAAGCCCGCGCTCTCCCGCGGCGAGGTGCAGATAATCGGCGCGACCACGCTGACGGAGTACCGCAAGTATATCGAAAAGGATACAGCTCTTGAAAGACGATTCCAGCCCGTTACGGTGCTTGAGCCGTCCCTTGAGGAAACCGTGGAAATGCTTAAAGGCATCAAGCATTATTACGAGGAATTCCACGCCGTTTCAATACCCGAGGAACTTCTCCGCCGCGCGGTCATTATGTCGGAAAGATATATCACTGACAGATATCTGCCCGACAAGGCGATCGATCTGCTTGACGAGGCGGCATCGCATGCGTCGCTGTCAAATGCAACGCTTAACGAGTCGTATGAGATAAGAGATAAGCTGCTTCGCCTCAAGGAACAAAGAGAGGCTATTGAGAGCGCGGAAAGTGCAGATGCTGATGACAGAAAGAAATACGAGGAGCTTGCCTCCATCAAGGCGGAGGAGCTGAAATTGTCTGCCCGTCTTGGCGAGATCGAGCCTGAGTGTAACGGCATTACTCTCACTGCGGACGAGCTTGCACTTGTGATTGAAGTGTGGACGGGTGTTCCCGCTACCACCGTGACCGAAAACGAGTTTGAGCAGGTGGATAAGCTGGAGGAGCGTATCAAGCGCCGTATCGTCGGTCAGGACGAGGCGGTTAGCGCCGTGGCAAGAGCCATCAAACGCAACCGTGCGGGAGTCAGCTATAAGAAAAAGCCGGTGTCCTTTATATTCGCAGGACCCACGGGAGTAGGTAAGACCGAGCTTGTAAAAACGCTTGCGGCAGACCTTTTCCACTCACCCGAAACGCTTGTCCGACTTGATATGTCGGAGTTTATGAGCCGCGAATCGGTGTCCCGACTTATCGGCTCACCTCCCGGATACGTCGGCTACGACGACGCGGGACAGCTTACCGAGAAGATACGCCGCCGTCCTTACTCAATCGTCCTCTTTGACGAGATAGAGAAGGCACACCCTGACGTGCTTAACGTCATGCTCCAGATACTTGACGACGGACGGCTGACTGACGCCCACGGCAAAACGGTCAATTTTGAAAATACCGTGATCGTTATGACCACAAACGCGGGCTCGGATCGCTCGGGTGCTGTGGTAGGCTTTTCCGACGGACTTCATTCCATGGAGGAGAGTGCGACAATGAAGGCGCTCTCAGGCTTCCTGCGCCCCGAATTCATCAACCGAGTGGACGAAATAATCACTTTCCGCTCGCTGTGCCAAGAGGATTTTGCGCGGATCGCGTCTATTATGCTGGACGAGTTGAAATCGTCGCTTGAAGAAAAGCAGATCACCCTTCAATATACTCCCGCGGCGGCAAAATATATCGCCGAGGAATCCTATTCCGTCAAATTCGGCGCGCGCAATATGCGCAGATATATTCAGCGCAACGTGGAGGATCCCGTGGCGGAAACAATAATTTCGGCTTACAAAAACGGTGTAGGTATGATATTGCTTGACGCCGACTCGGACGGACTTCGCATAACCACTAAATAAGCATCAGCCGCAAAGGATTTTCTTTTGCGGCTTTTGAGAAAGGACGATTTATGGCAACCGAAAAGCGCCCCGTATATACTGATGTCAATATAAGCGCATCTGAGCTTTGCCGAATGAGTGTTGAGGAGCTGGTGGAGTATTACGATACAAATGCCTCCGCAGGGCTTTCCCACCGCGAGGTGAGCGTAAGACGCTCAAAGCGCACGGGGGGCAGACTGTTTTCGCTTCATGGAAAAAGCGCGTCCGTATGTATGGGCGAAATGTTTTCATATCCGCTTTTGTGGCTCTTGCTTGCAATAGCACTTGTGGCTATTCTGTTTGAGAGGGCTTTTCTCGGTGCGGCAGTCGCATTTGTTGCCGTAGCGGAGGGAATCGTCCTCGGCTTGCTTGAACGTAAGGCACAGACCTTTGATATGGAGCTTCAGCGCAAGGATGCGCCCATGCCGCGCGTGCTTCGCGCAGGTAAGCTATACCGAGTCCGCGAGGAAGAGCTGGTCGTAGGAGATATTGTCATTTTGTTTGAGGGTGATATAGCCGCGGCAGACGTAAGACTTCTGTCCGCCGCCGAGCTTGAGGTGGAGGAATACCTTACTGCGGAAAGAGTCATGCTATCCAAGCGCGCAGAGCCTATCGGCGAGGATATTCCGAAGGGGCAGATGAATTCTCCCGATAATATGGTGTACGCGGGCGATGTTGTGCGCCGCGGATACGGAGTTGCAGTGGTAACTGCGGTAGGACTGGATACCCACGCCGGAGCAAAGGACGGGGGAATCCGTCCCTTGCATCTTCCCGCACATCTTAGCCGTGACAGCGCGGCAGTGAGAAGCGTCAAGGGATTTTTCTCCGTTTACAGCCTTCTGTCTGCTATCAGCATAATTCCGCTCCTTATCGTAAGCATACTCACGCTTGGCTCAAAAAGCGATCTTTTTGGTATAATTCTTTCCTGTGTGGCACTCGCGACGGCTTCGATGGGTGTGCGAGCTATCGCCCTTGTCCGCGTGAGCCATACTGTCTGCCGCACGGGACTTTACCGACTTGGCGAATCGGGGACTTCAAGCATTGTCAAAACGCGCGCTTGCGTTGATACGCTTGGAAAGATCACCGATATTGTAGCTATCGGAACGTCTGCTGTTCACGACGGCATACCTCACCCCGAGCAGATAATGATAGACGGAGAGAAATACGTGCTTGCAGAAGGGGACAACGACTCCCGACTTTCGGACTTTGCAGAAAAATTACATCTTGCCGCGCATAATTGCCGACGCTTCAATACTTACATGTCGGCAAGCGAAATAAGGCTCTTGTCCGAGCTTACCTGCGCTTGGGGCGAGCCGGAGCTTGACAGTCTGAGCCTGCGACTTGACAGCACCGTTCCGCTGGAGGTCGGAGTTCACGTTGCGTACAAGAGCGGCGAGGAGGAGACCTTACGTCTGTCGGAAAATTTCAGCGAGATCAGAAAATCTATGCCCGAGGGCGAGCTGAAAAGCCGATACGTTGATTTTGTAAATCAAGTCAGCCGAGAGAGACTCGGCGTACTGTTTTTGCTTGGCGGTGACGGAAATGAGCTGAGGGGCGCTGTGGCATACGCCCGCCATACCTCCAAGCGCACGGGTGGAGCTATACGCTCGCTTGAAGACAAGGGAGTGCGCGTTTTCGTGTTTGAGCATTCCGAATCCTTTGAGGCACAGCGCGTGCTTCGCGAATGTGGATTTGAACAGAACGCACCTCTGCTTTGCGCATCACGCCGGGAGGAATGTATCCTCACCTTGAACGCAGACGATAAAATATTTAACAGTATCAAAGATTTTGCAGATTGCGGCGTGCGTGCCTTTGTGGGCGTTGACCGTGATGAAATACATAATTTTTTACTTGAGCTCAAGCGTGGCGGCAGACGTGTCGCGGTGATTGCTCACGAGCTTGACGACCTCGGACTTATGTCCTGCGCTGACGTTGCGGTAGCCTGCTCGCCCGAATGTTATGAGAGTAGGGCTCGGACGGGTGCGCCACGCAGACCTGCTCTTGCGGGCGGATCTCCCGACTCGCATCCAAACGGCGGCAGAGCGTGTGATCTTATGCTTCGCCGAGCAGATGTAATTGTCGGCAGAGCAACCGAAACGGGCGGAGGATTTCTTTCGCTTGCCCGTGCCTACGATTCCGCAAGAAGATGCGATCGTAAGCTGACAGCTTCGATCAAGTATCTCGTGTCTGCCATAGCGGCGCGAGTCGTGCTTGTCGCAGTGCCAATGATATTCGGCCTTTCGCTCATGAGCGGAGTCGGAATACTTATTTCGGGAATGGCATTTGACGCTATGGCTATGCTATCACTCGCTCTTGCGGGAGATTCAACCGAGCATACCGACGCGGCGGAGACAAATACCTCCTTGCACAAGCACGACGTGAAGGGAATATTGCTGATGTGCAAGGATAATTTGCTGTGCGTCGGAATTGCCTTCGTGTTTTACGTGCTGACGCTTCTTATCGGATTTTCCTTCGGACTCGGCGCTCTTGACGAGCTGTTTGGCTCGGCTCTCACGGCACTGCTTGCAGTTCAGCTTGTAATTTACGCAATGCTCGTCAAATGGAAGGGACGCGGAGAGCGGGGCGGCAGAATTACCGTCAGCCGCGCGTCAGCTATCATTACGCTTCTCATGCTGGCGCTGACAGTAGCCTCGGCCGTTGCCGCAATTATCGGCGGTACTCCGCCCGCATCACTGTTGCTTTCGGCAACTGCACCTTTGACTTACGCCGTCGCGTTGAGACTTATCAGGAAAAGACGAAAAAACGAAAAATAATTTGCCTTGCGGCGGCGGAGAAATTTTCCGCCGCCGCAATCATATAATGTACCAAATATTTTTGGAGGTGCGTTTATGAAATGTACAACTGTATCCGAGCTTGCATCTATGGAGGTAATAAATCTTTGCGACGGCGCAAGACTCGGCTATCCCTGCGATTTTGAGCTGTCCGTCCCCGACGGCAAGCTGATATCCATTATCGTCCCCGGGGAATCGGGGGGACTCGGTTTTGGAAAGGGGAAGGAATACAAGATTCCGTGGTGCAAGGTAGAGTGCTTCGGTGATGATACTATACTCGTCCGATTGCCACCCGACGAGCTTTGCTCCTGCGAGTGCGGAGGGAAGAGAAGACGCAGAATGTTCAAGTAAATTGTAAATAAATTGTAAAAAATGCAAACACCTGTTGCAAAATGTTGATAGGCATGGTATAATACCCCTGTTGTGCGCGAAGCACAGCAATAAAAAAATACACACACAGGCATGGACAGTGCAAGATCGGTGTCGGGGCGTGTGCCCAGATCATTTTGCAACGGTGTCTGTGGTGGAAAAACCGTTTAAGGAGGACATGAAAATGTCAGTAATCACCATCAAGCAGTTGCTTGAAGCAGGTGTTCATTTCGGACACCACACCAGACGTTGGAACCCGAAGATGCAGGAGTACATCTTCACCGAGCGTAACGGTATCTACATCATTGACCTGCAGAAGACCGTTAAGAAGTTTGAGGAAGCTTACAACTTCGTTCGCGACCTCTCCGCTGAAGGCGGCACCTTCCTCTTCGTTGGTACGAAGAAGCAGGCTGCTGAGGCTATCAAGGAAGAGGCTACCCGTTGCGGCATGTACTACGTAAACGTACGTTGGCCCGGCGGTATGATGACCAACTTCAAGACCATCAAGCGTTCCATCAACCGTCTTAACACTCTCAACAAGATGCAGGAGGACGGAACCTTTGAGCTGCTTCCCAAGAAGGAAGTTGCAGGCAAGCAGAAGGAGATCTTCGACCTCGAGAAGAACCTCGGCGGTATCAAGACCATGGAGAAGCTTCCCGACGCTATCTTTATCGTAGACCCCCACAAGGAGCACATCGCTGTTCTTGAGGCTAAGAAGTTGGGTATCCCCGTAATCGCTATCGTTGATACCAACTGCGATCCTGACGACGCAGACTACGTTATCCCCGGTAACGACGACGCTATCCGCGCTATCAAGCTCATCTCCTCCGTTATCGCTGACGCGATCATCGAAGGCAGACAGGGCGAGCAGCTCACCGAGGAGACTGCTCCCGAGGCAGCAGACGAGACCGTTGCTGCAGAGTAATTAAATACAAAGGAGAATACGAAAATGGCTACTATTGCTGCTAAGGATGTTGCCGCTCTCCGCGCAAAGACCGGTATCGGTATGATGGAGTGCAAGAAGGCACTTGTTGAGGCTGACGGAGACGTTGAGGCCGCTATTAAGATCCTGCGTGAGAAGGGCGAGCTGAAGGCTCAGTCCAAGATCGCAAACCGTATCGCTGCCGACGGTATCGTTGATATCATGAAGGAAGGCAACGTAACCGCTATGATCGAGGTTAACTCCGAGACCGACTTCGTTGCAAAGAACGAGAAGTTCAAGGAGTTCGTAAAGGCTCTGCTTCAGACCATTATCGCTAACAAGCCCGCTGACGTTGATGCTCTTATGGCAGGTAAGTACGTTGACGGAACCGTTACCGTTGATGAGAAGCTGAAGGAAATGATCTTCGTTATCGGCGAAAAGATCAGCATCCGCCGCTTTGTTGTAGTTGAGGGTATCACCAGCACCTACATTCACGGTGCAGGCTCTATCGGCGTTATCGCAAAGTTTGACACCGACGTTGCTGATAAGGACGGCTTTGCAGAGTTTGCAAAGAATATCGCTCTCCAGATCGGCGCATATCCCACACCTTATATCGCTCGCGAGAACGTTCCCGCATCCGTTATCGAGGCTGAAAAGGAGATCATCAAGACTCAGCTCGCTAACGATCCCAAGATGGCAGGCAAGCCCGAGAAGGTACTTGAGGGTATCGTAATGGGTAAGCTTGGCAAGTACTACGAGGCAAACTGCCTTGTAGATATGGGCTACGTTAAGGAAGACGATATGAAGGTCGGCAAGTATATCGAGAACACCGCAAAGGCTCTCGGCGGAAAGATCGCAGTTGTAGAGATCTGCCGTTTCGAGAAGGGCGAGGGCATCCAGAAGAAGGAAGAGGACTTCGCTGCTGAGATCGAGAAGCTTGCAGGCGGAAATAAGTAATTTATTTCTAAAATAAAGATTCGGGGAGAGGTTCGCTTCTCCCCGATTTATGTAAAGGCGGAATAAAAAATGGAAGATCAAACCCAAAAAGCGCGCGACATTGAATTTATGAAGCGTGCGCTGGAGCTTGCGGCTTTGGCAGGAGAGCGAGGCGACGTCCCTGTTGGGGCCGTGATTACCCGTGACGGTAAGATAATAGCTGAGGGATACAACACCCGTGAGGTGGTGGGAAACGCGCTCGGACACGCTGAGATCGGCGCTATCGACACTGCTTGCAGGGCATCGGGCGGCTGGCGGCTTGAAGGATGCACGCTGTACGTCACTCTCGAGCCTTGTCCCATGTGCGCGGGCGCCGTGATCAATTCCCGTATATCCCGCGTTGTCTACGGCGCAAAGGATGCAGTCGCCGGCGGAATGGGAAGCGTATGGTGCATACACCGAAATCCAAGCAGTCGTACGTCGACAGAGATCGAGGGAGGATTGCTTGCCGACGAGTGTCGGGAGCTTCTTCGCACGTTTTTTGAAAAAAAGAGAAAATAAAAATCGCAGCCCGACGGAGAGATCCGAAGGAACTGCGATTTTTTATTCTGTTTAGATCTTGAACGCTTTTTCAACAGGCACGGAGCAGATAGTTCCGCGTGCCTCGGAGTTCAGACCGTACTTGGAATTGACCTCCTCCATTATCTGCTTACAAATATTCGCAGGCGCGAGAATGGTGATGATCTCCTTCTCAACGGAAATGCTGTCGTCCTCGTTGTCATCAAATTGCTCAAGATTTTGAGAGCCCGCAAGGCGCGCGCGGATGACCGTGCCACCCGTTGCACCGAACTGCTTGGCTATTTTCATCACCTCGTCGGTGTAGCCTTGGTTGACGGAAATTGCTATAAGATTGTGTTTAAGCTCGTTTTTCATTTTAGCTGTCTTTACTCCTTTTTTGGCGTTGTCCGCATCTCGGTTGGCGCGGTAGATTATCTCGGATGTAAGTCGGTTGATGGACGACAGGGAAAGGATCACCGCAAGTCCTCCGTAGCGTGCAGAGCTGTCAATGTTTTTTGTAAGCTCTGCGGCGAGGGCGGAAACGTCGTCCACGGGTGCTAAGCTGAAAATAATGTCCTTGTCGTTACTGCCGAGACCGAAAATGTCCATCATTTCGGAGGGGGCAGTTCCAAAGCCAACGCTTTGAAGATGATATTTGATGTTCTTGGAGTTGAGCATTTCAAGGTATTGCTTGCTCTTGCCTCTGGCGAGGATAGATAACATCACAACGATACGCTTTTGTTCGGTATTGTTCATATCCGTCACCTCACATTTCGTCGTAATAGATCATGTCGTTTTCAAGCTGCAAAAGCTCGCTGTGCGCCTTCTGACGCATTCTGCGCGACTTGACGCGGCTGTAAAGACCCATGACCTGAATAGTAATAAGGGGCGTCATAGCTACCATTGCCACTACGCCGAAGGCATCCGTCATAACGTTGCCGCCGACAGCCTCGCAAGCACCGATAGCAAAGGGAAGAATAAAGGTGGTTGCCATAGGACCGCTTGCAACTCCACCCGAGTCAAATGCGATACCCGTGTAAAGGGGCGGCACAAAGAAGGTAATGACGAGAGAAACGGCATATCCCGCAACAAGGAAGGGGAATATGGGAATACCCGTAAGCACGCGAAGCATAGCAATTCCTACCGAAACCGCAACGCCAACAGAAAGAGCAAGTCCGATAGACTTCTGCGAGATAGCACCGTGTGTGATCTCCTCGACCTGCTTTTTGAGCGAATGAACGGCAGGCTCGGCGGAAACGACGAAGAATCCTACGATCATACCGATCGGTATAAGTATGTATCTGAAATCTCCGGAAGCAACCACCTTTCCGATCTCGCGTCCCGCAGGCATAAAGCCGACGTTAGCGCCGGTCAGGAAAAGCACGAGTCCGACGTATGTATAAACCAAGCCGACACAAACCTTTATCATCTGCATCTTATGAAAACGCTTGGTTACAAGCTGGAAAACGACAAGCATACCCACGATAGGGAGGAACGCCATAAGTACCTCGCCCGCATATTTGGGGAAGCCTTCAATAAACGCAGAAAAAGCGGCACTCGTGGTTTCAAAAATTCCAAGCTCGGAGGTAACGGATTCTGCCTCTGGCTTGTAGCAAATGCTCAGGATAAGAACGGAGAGGATAGGACCGATACTGCAAAGGGAAACAAGACCGAAGCTGTTTTCCTGCGAATGTTTATCACTGCTGATGGACGCCATACCTGCACCCAAAGCCATGATAAAGGGAACAGTTACGGGACCCGTTGTAACTCCTCCCGAGTCAAATGCGGTGGGGATAAATTCTTCAGGCACGAAAAACGTAAGAATGATCGCAAGTCCGTAAAAGATAAGCAGCAGTCGGGACAGCTGAATCCTTTTGCGCGAGCGGATCATGGATATCACGAGAAATACTCCCACACCTACCGCAACGCACAGAATGAGCACGATATTGGGTATGGACGGGACCTGCTCTGCAAGCACCTGAAGATCAGGCTCTGCAATAGTGATAAGCACACCTAAAACAAAGCAGATCAAAAGGGGAATTATAAGCTTTTTGGATTTGGATAGGGAAACACCGATACCCTCGCCAAGCGGCTGCATGGACATACCCGAGCCAATGGTAAAAAAGCTCATGCCCACAAGCAAAAGTAAAGTTCCAAACAGAAAGAGCACAAGAACGCCTGACTGCAATGGAGCAACGGTGATACTGAGCAGCAGCACTATTGCGAATATCGGCAGAACGGATATCAAGGACTCCTTCAGCGCACTAACTAACTGTTTCATTTATCCTCCGAAAAAACGGGCATTTACCCATAATCGCTTTTATTATACCTTTATTTTGTTAACCTACCTTTAACCCTTTATGAACATACACAAACATTCGAGCAAAAAAGTGCTATTCGGTCAAGGAATTTTAAAATACTTTACCGTAGATATAAAAATAGTGAATGCCAGCTTTCTTTGATATTCCTCAGAGGCAAGCCTTGATGCCTCTTCGGTATTTGACATAAAGCCACATTCCACCAGCACGGCGGGCGAGTGCAGACGGTGGAGAATGAAAAGATTTTCGTCCGCCGCCTTGACCTTTCGGTAGTTTGAAGGCTGTATCAGCGTTGAAGCCGACTGTATGTCCTTGGCGATATCAAACGACTGGGCTGAATGTGGGGAATACCACACCTGAAGCCCGTTGTATTTCTTGTCCGAAAATGCGTTTTGATGTATGCTGATAAAAAGAGAGCTTTCCGTCCCCTCGGCGGTTGCGAGGCGGCTTGCAAGATCCATCATTTTCTTTCTCCCCACGTGGTCTGCGTTTTTATCGTACAGCAAAACGTCACCGTCGCGGGTAAGCACCGTGGGTATTCCCGCTGCAGTGTAATAATCGCGTAGCATGAGAGCTATGGCTAGATTTATATCCTTTTCCTGTGCACCGTCCGCACTTACAGCGCCGCCGTCCTCACCGCCGTGTCCCGCGTCAATAACGACGGCGGTAAAAGTGCCACTCGCCGATTCGGTGTTATCCGTAACCTCGCTATCTGTCTTTTGAGCGTCATTTTGTCTGTTTGCCAGCGTGAGCAGAATACAAAACGCGCATAAAAATAACGTAAATGCACAAAAAATAAGTGGCGAGGAATAATTGGCTTTCTTTGATTTTTTCTCCACGTTGACCTCCGATGCTTGGTTTTTATACATCTATAACTTATGCCGCCGTGACAGCGAGATTTACCGATATTCTGAAAAATTATATAATTTGTTAAAAAAATACAAATTTGTCGATAAATTTCGTCAAAGTTACAGCCTTGACAGAGAGGTGACTTTTTGATATAATATATTCTAATAATTTTTCGGTGGCCGCCGTCAGGCGGAGAAAGAGAGGTTTTCAATGAGCTACGCAGACAAGTTTAAGAAGGAAGGACTTACGTTTGACGACGTTCTGCTTATCCCCGCAAAAAGCGACGTTCTCCCCGCGGACATCGACACATCCACACGCCTTACCAAAAAGATCAAGCTCAACATTCCGCTTATGAGCTCCGCAATGGATACCGTTACCGAATCGGCGATGGCTATTGCAATCGCACGTGAGGGCGGCGTCGGTACTATTCATAAGAATATGACCATTGAGCGTCAGGCGGATCAGGTTGACCGCGTAAAGAGAAGCGAGAACGGCGTTATCAAAAACCCCATTTATCTCGGCAAGGATAACACCGTCAACGACGCGGAAAATCTTATGCACAAGTTCAAGATATCGGGTGTTCCGATCTGTGACGATGGCGGAAAGCTTATCGGCATTATCACCAACCGAGATATGAAGTTCCTCGATAACTTCAATCAGCCCATTGAAAACGTAATGACAAAGAGCAATCTCATCACCGCCCCCGAGGGAACTACCCTTGAGGAAGCTAAGGAGATACTCCGTCGTCACAAGATAGAAAAGCTTCCGTTGGTCAATGACCGTATGGAGCTTTGCGGTCTTATCACCATCAAGGATATCGAGAAGGTAGTAAAATATCCTAACTCCGCTAAGGATTCTCTCGGCAGGCTGCTGTGCGGCGCGGCTATCGGCGCTACTAAGGATGTGCTTGACAGAGCAGGGGAATTGCTCGCGGCGGGTGCTGACTATCTCGTGCTTGACTCGGCACACGGTCATTCCGAGAACATTATCAAGAGTGTAGCGAAGGTTAAGGAAAAGTATCCCGACTGTCAGCTTATCGCGGGTAATATCGCGACTGGTGCGGCGGCTGAGGAGCTTATCCGCGCAGGTGCTGACGCAATTAAGGTAGGTATCGGCCCCGGCTCGATCTGTACTACCCGAATCGTTGCAGGTATCGGCGTGCCTCAGATCACCGCAGTTTGTGACGCGGCAGAGGTTGCGGACAAGTACGGTATCCCCGTGATCGCCGACGGCGGTATCAAGTATTCGGGTGATATCTGTAAGGCTATCGCCGCAGGTGCGAGCGTTATCATGGTGGGCTCGCTGCTTGCAGGTTGTAGCGAAAGCCCCGGAGTTGAGGAGCTTTATCAGGGACGTAGATTTAAGGTATATCGCGGAATGGGCTCGCTTGCCGCTATGGAGCAGGGCTCGAAGGACAGATACTTCCAGGAGGGCAACAAAAAGCTTGTTCCCGAAGGAGTTGAGGGTCGCGTTCCTTATAAGGGAACTCTTGCCGACACCGTATATCAGCTCATGGGCGGTCTGCGCTCGGGTATGGGATACTGCGGTGCGCCCGATATTGAAACTCTCCGTCGTGAGGGAACTTTCGTGCGTATCACAGGCGCGGGACTCCGCGAATCTCACCCCCACGATATCTCCATTACCAAGGAAGCACCCAACTACACCACTATGGCGTAAAAAGAATATACAAAAAGCCTCTTTCCAACTCGGAAAGAGGCTTTTAATATTGGAATTATTCTTCCGTTTCTTCCTCAACGGGAGTTACAAGCACCGTAAGGCTGGTAACACGCATATCGTCCATATCGTTGACGATAATGCAGAGGTTCTCGTAGTTGAAGCTATCACCCACCTTAGGTGCGTCGTTGAGCATTTCAACCGCCCAACCGCCAACGGTGGAGTATTCACATTCAAAATCGTGAACCTCGGCGTCAAATTCTATCTCGGCAAACAGGTCGTCGATATTCATATCGCCCTTTACCTCGTAGATATTGTCGCCGATCTTGTTGATCATCTCGACGATCTCATCCGACTCGTCCCAGATATCACCCACAAGCTCCTCAAGAATGTCCTCCATAGTAACGATACCCAATGTTCCGCCGAACTCGTCGGTTACGACGACAAGGTGCATCTTGCTCTCCTTCATGGTGGCAAGAGCGGCAGGAAGCTTCATGGATTTGTAAATGAAGGGCGGCTCGACGATAAGCGAGCGGATATCCAAGGTCTCGGGATCAAGTCCATCCGCCTTGAATTTTGCAAGAGCCTTGTAGTAGTGATTGAGGTAGAGAACACCGATAATGTTGTCGATATTGTCCTCATACACGGGGATGCGCGAGTAGCGCGACTCGGTTATGATCTGCCTGATAGCGGCGGGGTCGTCGTCAATGTCGATATTTACGATATCGATTCTGGGGGTCATGATTTCCTCGACGTTTGTGTCGGGGAAATCAAGAGTGGACTGAAGCAGCTCACTCTTTTCCTCGTCGATAACGCCTTCCTCCTCGACCGTGTCGATAATGGATGAAAGCTCATCCTCGGTAACGGTGGGAGTGTCCTCGTCGTTGTCCGTACCCCAAATCTTTCGCCCCAGCTTTACCATTCCCGTAGCCAGCGAGCCGAGGGGAATGATATACGTGAATATAATTGTGAGTACTCGGATAGGAAACGCAAAGAAGCGCACAAGCTTATCAGCGTGCTGACGTGCTATCACCTTGGGGGCGATCTCACCAAATATCAGTACGATAAGCGTGATGGAAGCGGTGGCAACAACGGACGCAAGCGCGGCGTTCTGATCAAACAGCTCCAGAAACAGCAGCGTACCAAATGAGGATGCCGCTATGTTTACAAGGTTGTTGCCGATAAGTATAGCAGACAGCGCGGACGTAAAGTGCTCGGTGATGTAATACGCCACACGGGCGGTCTTCTTACCGTCCTCAGCCGCCTTTTTCAGCCTTGACTTGTTCGCAAAGTTGAAGGACATCTCGCTTGCCGAGAAGAAAGCGGAAAGCACTATCATAACGGCAATGATTATAAGATAAGGAACTATCATACGGACACCTCCTTATCAGCCTTCTCGTCGCTGGCGGCGGGAGTATCGGAAGTATTTTCCTCATCCGCCTCGCCCTCCGTGGCAGAGGAGGAAACGTCTATTTTAACGGTAATATAGCTTACACGGTGACCGTCGATCTCGTCAACGGTGATCTCCATGTTGCCGTATTCAAAGGATTCGTCAAGCTCGGGAATGTGCTTGAATTCCTGCACGATCCACGCAAGAAGCGGGATCTTTGCTATTCTCGCCTCGGGCTCGGGGCAATTCATACGTGCGAATGCCTCTGCCACGGTAAGGTGAGTATCTATTTTGTACTTGTTACCGCCAAGCTTGGTAAACGTGTGGTCGATCTCGTCGGACTCATCCCATATATCGCCCACAAGCTCCTCAAGGAAGTCCTCGATGGTAACGATACCGAGGGTGCTCTCGCAGGGAGCGACATCCGATTCAACAGTACCCGTGCCGTCGATATCCTCGCCGCCGCAGGTCTCGCTGACCACAGCCATGTAGAACTTATGCTGGCGCATTACCGTCAGCAGATCGTCGATTTTCGCGTCGGGGCTTACAAAGAAGGGAGGAATGAGAATATCGCGGATGTTCACGTCCTCATCCTTGAGGTAAGCGCGCAGATACGTGCGTGTCTGCAAATAGCCGATAATGTGGTCGATATCGCCCTCGTAAACGGGTAGGCGGGAGTGATTGGCGGTCTGGATAAGAGCGAGCAGATCCTCGCGGGAAATATCCGCGCTGATCGCAATTATCTGATCTCTCGCAGTCATTACGTTAGCGGCAGTAGTGCCCGAAAACTGAATTGCAGACATCAATAGATCGCTTTGCTCCTCGTCCACAACGCCTTCTTCCTCGGCAGTGGTGATGATGTCCTTCAGCTCGTCCTCCGTGATAGTGGGAAGGTTTTCAGCCTTAAAGAGCTTTGACACCAGAGTTGTAATACCGTTGAAAATAAAGGTAAACGGGCGCAAAAGCTTCATAAGGAAGCGCATGGGTGCTGCGCTGCGAAGCGCAACCGTTTCACTCTTGTCAAGGGCATAGCTCTTGGGTATCATTTCGCCGCAGAGGAAAATGATTACCGTAGTAACAAGTGTTGTAAGCAGATTAGCGGTTTCATTGGTAAGCCCCGCGTAGTTCTCGAAAAGATTCAGAGCAAAAATTGTCGCAACCGACGAAGCGGCAATATTGACAATATTGTTACCAATGAGCAAGGTGGTAATTGCCTTGTCGTAATTGTTCGAAATAAAAAGCGCGTTTTTTGCTTTTTTATTGCCGTCGTCAGCCTTTTGCTTGATGCGTATCTTGTTCATTGTAGCAAAGCTGCTTTCAGATGAAGAGAAGAACGCACTGAGGGCAACGCAGACTATAAAAATCAAAAGTAACGTACTATCCCCGTCCATTTGGACTCCCAACTCCTTTTCTCAGATAAATTACGGCGTTGTCGCCGCGTCTGAATTGTGCCAAAATGCACACGGTTACTACATATTATATATAATTTTTTTAATTATGTCAAGGACAGTTTTGCGAAAACTTTGTTGGTTTAGGGCAGTTTAAGGGGGGATTTCGGAATTGGAGGGGCTGTTGGTGTTCTTTTCGCCGCTTTTCGCCGTTTCCGAGAGTTTTTCGGGCTTTTTTAATACGCATGTTAAAGTGCCGAAAATGCATATATGGAAAGATTAACGAAGTTTTATGCATAATATTCACTCATTTATACATTTTGGCTGTTGACTTTTTAATTATATTGGTATATAATATATCATGTATGATTATGCCCGCCGAAAGTGATAAGGACGGGCGGCAAGGAGAGTAAAATGGCAACAGAAAATAAGGTCAGCCGCCGCAAAGCGAGAGAGGCTGTATTCGGACTGCTTTACGAAATGGAATTTCATCCCGAATCGACCGCAGAGGAGATATTTGACCGTGCGGTAGCAGACAGAGATATCGATGCGGAGGATGAATACATAAAGAGTGTATTTTTCGGTGTTTGTGAAAAGCTGGAGGCTGTTGACGCCATAATCGAGCGCCACGCAAAGGGCTGGAGAACGGGACGTCTTTCCCGCGTATCCCGCGCCGTCATCCGACTTGGCGTGTACGAAATGGGATACGTCAGCAGTATTCCCAACACCATATCCATCAACGAGGCGATAGAGCTTGTCAAAAAATTTGGCGAGGATAAGGCTCGCGGCTTTGTAAACGGTGTGCTTAACGCCGTAAAGGACGAGCTTTCGGGCAAGGGAGTTGACGCCCCCGCGCCTGACGAGGACGAAAAATGATACGCCGCTGTTACGTTGGCTTCGATACCAGCAACTACACCACCTCTGCGGCGGCTGTCGCAGTGGGCGAGGACGGGGAGCTTTCCGTTATAGCCAACTGCAAAGCACCTCTGCCCGTTGGGGAGGGTGAGCGCGGATTGCGCCAGAGTGACGCTGTATTTGCGCACACAAAAAATCTGCCCGTCGTTATCCGTCAGCTCGCCGAGCATATCGAGGGATACAGCGTGTGCGGCGTGGGGTATTCATCACGTCCGCGCGACGTCGAGGACTCGTACATGCCCGTGTTTTTGTCGGGAAAGGTAGCGGCAGAGGCGTATGCATCCGCTCTCGGCGTACCGCTGTATGAATTTTCGCATCAGAACGGACACATTATGGCGGCGCTATATTCGTCTGGAGCTTTGGCGGACGGACTTTTGAGAAAGTCATTTTTTGCCTTCCATTTGTCAGGGGGAACTACGGAGGCGGTGCTTGTTGCTCCGCATGAGGTTGCGGCAGACGGCGCACGCGACGGATTTTTTACGTCAAGGCTGCTTTGCGCTACGGCTGATATCAATGCGGGACAGGCTATTGACCGCGCGGGTGTCGCTATGGGACTTGCTTTCCCCTGCGGCAGAGAAATGGAACAGCTCGCACGTGAATGGATGGGGGATATTCCAAGCATGAAAATTACCGTCAATGACGGAAAATGCAATCTGTCGGGACTTGAAAACAAAGCGCTTCAGCTTTACGCATCAAGCCAAAACAAATCGCAGGTCAGTGCTTTCGTTTTCTCGGTAATCGGCAAAACGGTGCTCAAAATGACGGAGTATCTGCAAGCCGAGTACAGCGAGGAACACCCATACGACGTTCTTTACGCGGGCGGTGTGATGAGCAACACGCTCATGCGCCCCATGCTGTCGGAGGGTAAGAATTATAAAACCTATTTTGCCGAGCCGCAGTACTCTGCGGACAATGCGGCGGGCGTTGCGCTCATGACTGCAATGCGCGCCGAAGGGCTTAAATAATACCAACGAAAGGAGCATTTATGGCTGTCAGATACAGCGTGGACGGCAATGATCGCCAAGCCTCGCGCGAGGCGGCGTTCACCGTCACCCAAGTCAACGAATATATAAAAATGCTCCTGGACGGAAACACGGTACTGCGCGACGTGTGGGTAAAAGGGGAGATATCAAATTTCACCAACCACTATCGCACAGGACACCTCTACTTTTCCCTCAAGGACGAGGGCGGGCTTATCCGCGCGGTAATGTTCCGCTATGCGGCACAGAAGCTGGATTTCGTCCCCGAGGACGGAATGAAGGTACTGCTTCACGGCAAGGTATCATCCTACGTCCGCGACGGACAGTATCAGCTTTACGCCGAGGACCTTGTGCCTGACGGCGCAGGCAGCCTTGCCGTAGCCTTTGAGCAACTGAAAAAACGCTTAGAGGCGGAAGGACTTTTCGATATCTCGCGCAAAAAACCAATACCGAAATTTCCTCGCACCGTAGGCGTTATAACTTCACCCGACGGCGCGGCGGTGAGGGATATCATCAAGGTTTCCCGTCGCAGATATCCGCAGGCAAGGATATTGATCTTTCCGGCACCCGTGCAGGGTGAGCGGGCGGCGACGTACCTTACGGGCGGAGTCAAATATTTTAACGCTATGAAGGACGATCCCACGCGCGGCGTTGATGTGATAATCATAGGTCGCGGCGGTGGTTCAATGGAGGATCTTTGGTCCTTCAACGACGAAAAATTGGCTCGTGCCATAGCCGATTGCGATATTCCCGTGATCTCCGCCGTTGGACACGAGGTGGATTTTACAATATGCGATTTCGTAGCCGATCTACGTGCGGCAACTCCGTCTGCGGCGGCTGAAATTGCCGTTCCCGACAGCGAGGAATTAAGAAAACGCTTGCTGTATATAAAAAATTCCATGCTGTCAAGTGTAAATGGAAAAATCGAGCTTGAAAAAAGACAGGTCAAGTCCCTCGCATCCTCACGCGCGCTTGAAGCGCCGACGGCGGTTTACGGCGAGTGGAAAATAACCGTTGACCGATTGGACAGAGCTATGGGTGCGGCTGTCCGACGGGAGCTGGACATTCGGCGCAGATTGCTGGAATCCATGGCGGCGCGGCTTCATTCACTCTCACCGCTTGGCGTGTTGACACGCGGCTATGCTATTGCCGAGAGGGAGGACGGACGTGTGCTTGATTCTGTGTCGTGTGTCCGTCAAGACGATAAGATAACCTTGCGCCTCTCCGACGGTCGGTTGGAGGCGAGCGTGCTGTCGGTGCTACCCGATAAACAGGAAAGGGGAAAGATATGAGTGAGAATACTGCGACTAAGGCGAAAAAAAGCGCCGCGGTCAAAAAGAATATTAAGTTTGAGGATGCAGTGTCCCGACTTGAAGAGGTGGTAAAATCCTTGGAGGGAGATAAGGTCTCGCTTGACGAGATGCTTGCTCTTTACGAGGAGGGCGTGGGACTCGTTAAAAATTGCCTGTCCCAGCTTGATGCCGCTGAGCAGAAGGTGCAGAAGCTTAGCCGCGACGAGAGCGGCGAGATAGTCTGCGTGGATTTTGACGTGTCCGAGGGTTGACGAAAATGACAAAAAACATTAATACACAATACGCTTTGAGTATACTTAGTGAGGACTCGGCAATAGTCGAGCGCTACCTTGACACTTTGTATACTGGAGCGGGAAAATGTGACGGTCAGCTTGATGCGTCTGCAAGATATAGCCTTATGGCGGGGGGCAAGCGCGTCCGTCCCTCACTGACGCTTGAATTCTGCCGAATGCTCTGCGGGGATATCAGTCGCGCAGTTGAGCTTGCCGCGGCAGTTGAAATGCTGCATACGTCCACTCTTATCCACGACGATATGCCCGCACTTGATAACGACGAGCTGCGCCGAGGAAAGCCTACCAATCACAAGGTATTTGGCGAGGCTACCGCCCTGCTTGCGGGTGACGCTATGGCTATTGATGCGTTTAAAGTGCTGATCTCCAATAGCTCACTGCCTGCCGATACCCGATTGCTTGCGGTAAAATATCTGTCGGAGGCGGCAGGGGAGAGTGGTGTCATGCGCGGTCAGATGATCGATAAGTACGGTGAGAGTCATGAGCTTACGCTTGACGAGCTTCTCGCTCTTCACGCCCATAAGACGGGCGCGCTTATACGTGTCGCCGCACAGCTTGGTGTGCTTGCGGCAGGCTTTGGCGAGGACAGTGCCGAAATGCATGACGCCATTGAATATGCTGAGCGCATAGGACTTGCATTCCAGATAGTCGACGACGTTCTTGATGCAACCTCAACCTCCGATACGCTTGGAAAATCCGTTGGCGGTGACGCCGCACTGTGCAAAAATACCTTCCTCAGCTTCTACAGCGTAGAAGAAGCCGAGAGCTATGCCGCTCGCCTTACCGAGGAAGCCGTAGAGCATATACGCAAATATCGGGAACATGAGCGCCTTGTAGTGCTGGCAGAGTTCCTTGCCGTCAGAAAGTATTGATCAGAAAGGAAAGACTATGTATACTTTTACTGCTTTGATAACCAACTATCCGCTTATTTGTACGGGTGCCGCTTGGCTTGTGGCGCAGGTGCTCAAGGTGTTCACGGGCATTTTCAGAGAACGCAGATTTTCCGTTATCGAATTTTTGTTCGGCAACGGCGGTATGCCGTCCTCGCATTCCGCATCTGTCGTTGCGCTTTGCGTTGCTTGCGCAATCAAATACGGCTTGGGATCGCCCTATTTTGCGATATCATTCCTGCTTTGCGTTATCGTTATGCGTGATGCAACGGGCGTGCGCTGGGAAACGGGTGAGCAGGCAAAAGTGCTCAACCGCATTATGCAGGATCTGTTCAAATCCGACAGACCCGAGGAATTCAATAAAAACCTCAAAGAGCTTGTGGGACACACCCCACTGCAGGTGTTCGTGGGCGGAGTAGTCGGCGCGGCTGTTCCTTTTGCGATGATGCTTATTCCCGCATTCGGAATACTGTAATCTATGCGCGCTGACGTTTACATTACCGAGGGCGGCTTTGCGAGAAGTCGAACAATGGCGCAAAAGCTGATAGAGTCGGGTGCTGTCAGTATTGACGGCAGGAGGATAAACAAGCCCTCGGAGGAGATAAGTGACGGTGAGCATACCGTTGAAATATCCGAAATAGACGAGATGCGATACGTCAGCCGCGGCGGACTCAAGCTGGAAGCGGCTTTGGACTATTTCGGTCTGTCGGCTGACGGCAAGATCGCGCTTGACGTCGGCGCATCCACGGGCGGCTTTACCGATTGTCTTCTCAAAAGAGGTGCTATGGCAGTGTTTGCCGTGGATTCGGGAGTCGGACAGCTTCACGCGGATCTGCTCTCTGACAGCCGTGTCATATCTCTTGAAAAAACAAATGCACGCACGCTGACTCCGTCAAGTCTTATCCCTCACGGCGACAGTATTGATGGCTTTGACGGTCGGGTTGATATTGCGGTAATGGACGTTTCCTTTATATCACAAACGGTCATAATTCCCGCGCTCAGCTTTATGATAAAGGACGGCGGCGAGCTGATAAGCCTTATCAAGCCGCAGTTTGAGGTGGGCAGACGCGCTGTCGGCAAGGGCGGGATAGTCAAGAGCCCGAAGGATCGGAAAAACGCCGTGGAAAGCGTCAAAAAAGTAATTGAAAGCTATGGATTTCGCACTGTTGGCATAATTGATTCACCAATTATGGGCGGCGACGGAAATCACGAATATATAGGCTACTTCGTAAAGGAGGGAAATGCAAATGAGCAGAAATAACAATATCCCCTTCAAGAAAATCGGTCTTATCACGAATTATAATATTTACGATAAGGCAAACGCGGCAATGACAGTGGCGCAGAAGCTCTCGGAGCTTGGCGCTGAGCTTATAGTGCCGTCAATAAACCGCGATAAGGTGCTTCGCATGAATCGCGGCAAGGTGAGATTTAATTTTTTGCAGATGGATGAGCTGTACGCCGAGGCAGATCTCTTGGTAGTGCTTGGCGGTGACGGAAGTATACTTGAATCTGCAAGACGCGCCTCTGCCCGAAAAACGCCCATTCTCGGTATTAACCTCGGACGTATGGGTTATATGGCAGAGCTTGAAATGAGTGAGCTTGATCTGCTTGACGGATTGTTTGGCGGGGAAGGCTACCATATCGAGGAGCGTTCAATGCTGAACATAAAGCTTCTTAATACGCAGGGCAACGTGAGATTTGAAGCGCTCGGACTCAATGACGCGGTAATTACCAACGGTGCTATCGCGCGTATAGTGGATATCGAGCTGTCGGAGGGAGATATCCCCGTTACCTCGTATCACGCAGACGGACTTATCGTTGCAACTCCCACGGGATCAACTGCATATTCGCTTTCCGCAGGTGGACCTATTGCAGATCCGCGTGTAAGCTGCTTTTGCGTAACACCCATCTCCCCCCATTCGCTGTCATCCCGCCCCATGATCTTTCCCGATAGCGCGCGGCTTTGCGTAAAAAACATCAGCACCCGCGAAAAGATGCTGTATCTTACGGTTGACGGCAGAATAAATTGCGAGCTGTATAAAGGAGAAACGGTGCAGATCAGCCGCGCGGAGGAGGTAACCAATCTTATCCGCATAAAGGACTGCGGATTTTACCGCAGGCTCAGACTTAAAATGTCTGCAAAGTAATCAGAAGAGGTAAGGAAAATGAGAAAGAACCGTCTTGCAAAGATAGTTGATATAATAACCGAGCATGACGTTGAAACACAGGACGAGCTGCTTGAATATCTGCGTGCCGAGGGCTTTGACGTAACGCAGGCAACCGTGTCCCGCGATATCAGAGAATTGAAGCTGATCAAGGGAAATTCGGAGTACGGCACGTACAGATATATGCTCCCCAAATCAATGCGCGACGAGCAGCTGCATATCAGCAGTGCCTTGGCAGAGGCTATAATCCGAGTGGATTATTCTCAAAATATTGTCGTGCTGCATACATTTGCTGGTATGGCGCAGGCGGTAGCTATTGAGGTGGACAGGCTCGGACTTTCCCAGCTTCTCGGTTGCGTAGCAGGTGACGATACCATTATCGCCGTAGCAAGGGACAACGACAGCGCGGCGGCCATAAGCAATCAGCTTAAAGAGCTTATCCGAGTTCGCGCAAAGAGCGGTGACGGATTATGATATCCTCACTGCACGTTGAAAATATTGCGACCATCAAGTCCGCAGACATTGACCTTACGAGCGGCTTTTGCGTGCTGACGGGCGAAACAGGCGCGGGAAAATCCATTCTCGTTGATAGCATTGATCTTTTGCTGGGCGGACGCTTTTCAAAGGAGCTTGTTCGCGCAGGGGAAAATTACGCTCTCGTCAGCGCCGTATTTTGCAATGTGGGCGACGTGGCGAGTGAAGGATTACGCGAGCTTGGTATTACTGTTTGTGATGAAGACGGCGGCGAGATAATGCTTGAACGCCGAGTTACGTCCGACGGTCGCTCCACGGCAAGAATAAACGGCAGGACTGTTACGATCTCGCTTTTGCGCGAGGTGGGCGGTCTGCTTGTAAATATCCACGGACAGAACGACAACAGAGAGATAATGCAAAAGGCGTGGCATCTGAAATCGCTTGATGCGTATGCCGATTGTGACGATCTGCTTTCCGAGTACGGAGAGCTGTATTCGCAGTGGAGATCTGCCGAGGAAAAGCTAAACGGTCTTATGCAGGATGAATCCGAGCGGCTTCGTTTGCGCGAAATGCTGGAATATCAGATAAACGATATCGACAGCGCGCGCTTAAAGGTCGGCGAGGAGGAAAAGCTTACAGCGCAAAGAGATCGCCTATTACATCAAGAGAAGATAAATAAAGGTGTCAGGATAGCGACAAAGGCTCTCACCGATAGCGACAAGATCAATGCCAAGGAGCTTGTAGAGCGGGCGACCTCTGCTGTGGAACAGCTTGCCGAGCTTGACGTTATTCCAGAATGTGAAAGCGTTATCGAGCGGCTGACACAGCTGAAATATGAGCTTATCGATATATCCGAAACCATAATATCCTTCGTGGGGGACGACGATTTTGATGTGTCTGCCGATTCCACGGCAATTATCGATAAGATTGAGGGACGTCTTGATACTATCAACCGCCTCAGCCGCAAGTACGGCGCAGATATTGCCGAGATACTTGCCTTCCGCGAGCGGGCGGCACAGCGACTTGACGAGATTGATTCTGCCGACGAGCGGATAGCTGAATACACGAAAAATATCAAGAGGGCAGAAGCAGAGCTTGGTGTGGTAGGCGGTAAGCTTACGGCTCGCCGTCGCAGTGCGGCAGTTGAGCTTGCAGAGAAAATACGCGAGTCGCTGACCTTTCTTGATATGCCCAAGGTAAGATTTGAAATTTCCGTAAAGCCGACGGGCAGATTTAACGCCGACGGCGTGGATGACGTGGAATTTCTTGTTTCCGCCAACCCCGGCGAGCCTCCCGCACCCATGACTAAAATAGCGTCGGGCGGTGAGCTTTCCCGAATAATGCTGGCATTGCGAAGTGTGCTTAACGATAAGTACGGTATGTACGCCTCTATTTACGACGAGGTTGATACGGGAATTTCAGGTCGCACGTCGCGCAAGGTCGGTATTAAGCTTCGCGATATTTCCATGCAGAACAAGGATATCTCGCAGGTTATATGCGTAACCCATTCCGCACAGATCGCCTCTCTTGCCGACGCGCATTATCTTATCGAAAAGCGTGAGGAGGACGGACGCGCCCATACCTCCGTGCGCCGACTTTCGGAGGATGAGAGGGTAGAGGAGATAGCGCGAATTCTTGGCGGACTTGACGTGACAGACGCACAGCGCGCCGCCGCCCGAGAGCTTATTTCTCAAAGATAAGCGAATGCGAAAATAATTTCGCTGACAAACGGCTGAAATTTCAAAAAACTGTTGAAATTCTCGCCAAGATGTGCTAAAATATAACATTGTGTGCAATATAAGTTTGAAAGGAATAAAGACAAATGCTGAAAATCAAATCCTTGATTGCCGATAAGCTTTTGTGCGGAATAAAAAATATTTCCGCCGAATGTCAGATCACAGCCGACGAGCTTGTGGGAATGTTGGAATATCCCCCCGATAGCAGCATGGGCGACCTCGCTCTCCCTTGCTTCAAGCTTTCCAAAACGCTCCGTCGCTCTCCCGTGCAGATCGCGCAGACCCTCGTGCCCGAAATGAGCGCGGATTGCATTGACTCGGCGCAGGCAGTCAACGGTTATCTTAATATTTATATCTCAAAGGATTATCTCGCATCCGCAGTGATCCCCGAGATACTTGACAAAAAGGAAAACTACGGCGCGCCCGACTTCGGCAAAGGGAAGACAGTCGTGCTTGACTATTCTTCGCCCAACGTTGCAAAGCCTTTCCATATCGGACACCTCGGAACGACGGTTATCGGTCACTCGCTCAAAAAGCTGCATGAATTTGCAGGCTATAAGTGCGTGGGTATCAACTACCTCGGCGACTGGGGAACACAGTTCGGGAAGCTGGTATTGGCTTACCGTATGTGGGGTAATAAGGAGCTTATCGAAAAGGGCGGAATTGACGAGCTTGTCAGCCTTTACGTCCGCATAAACAACGCGATCAGCGGTAACGAGGAGCAGGGAATCGCTCCCGATCCCGAGCTTGCAGAGAAGGCAAGAGCCGAGTTCCACAAAATGGAGATCGGCGACGAGGAAAACCTTGAGCTTTGGCGTTGGTTTGTCAAGATAAGTCTTGAAGAATACGAAAAGACCTACAAACAGCTTGATATCACATTTGACAGCTATAAGGGCGAGTCCTTCTATACCGACAAAATGCCCGCGCAGGTGCAGATATTGAGGGATAAGGAATTGCTTAAAATTGACGACGGCGCATCCATCGTTGATCTTGAAGAGTACGGAATGCCGCCTTGCCTTATTCTCAAGCGCGATGGCTCAACCCTTTATCCTACAAGAGATATCGCGGCGGCTGTATACAGAAAAGCGGAATACGGCTTTGATAAGGCTATCTACGTCACGAGCGGACAGCAGATACTTCACTTCCAGCAGTGGTTCAAGGTGGTTGATCTTATGGGCTACGAGTGGGCAGATCAGCTTGTTCACGTGCCTTACGGTACTGTCAGCGTCAACGGCGCAAAGCTTGCGACAAGAACGGGTAACGTGGTGCTTCTCAAGGATCTCTTTGCCGCAGCAATCGAGAAGGTTTCGGAGATAATGGAGGAAAAGAACCCCGCGCTCAAGGGCAGATACGATATTGCCGAGGCTGTGGGCGTCGGAGCGATCGTGTTCTATTATCTTTCCAATAACCGTATCAAGGATATCAACTTCAATATGGAGGAGGCGCTCTCCTTTGACGGAAATACGGGCCCGTACGTTCAGTATACCTACGCGCGCGCTTGCTCCATTCTTGAAAAGGCAGGCGACATACCTGCGGGTGACGTTACTATAACAACCCCCGAGGAAAAGGCTCTTGCCGTAACGCTTTCGCAGTTTGAGGAGAAGGTCAGAGTGGCTATCCGCGACTACGAGCCTTCCGTCATCACTCGCTACATTCTTGATATCGCAACGGCATTCAACCGCTTCTATCACGAGTGCCCGATAAACAATGCGGATACTCCCGAGCTTCGTGCTTCAAGACTCAAGCTCACCGAGGCAGTAAAGCACGTGCTGGGTAGCGCGTTTGGACTTATCTGCCTGCGCAAAACCGAAAAAATATAATTCAAAAGGGGAAATAGATATGTCAGGACATAGCAAATGGGCTAATATCAAGCACAAGAAGGAAAAGACCGACTCCCAGAGAGCCAAGGTCTTCACAAAAATCGGTAAGGAGCTTATGGTTGCAGTAAAGGAGGGCGGTCCCGATCCCGCTTCCAACTCCAAGCTCCGCGACCTTATCCAGAAGGCAAAGGCTAACAACGTGCCTAACGATAATATCGAGCGCACCATCAAAAAGGCGCAGGGAAATACGGGCGAAAATTACGAGGAGATCACCTACGAGGGCTACGGTCCTGCAGGTGTTGCAATTATCGTTAAGGCAACTACCGATAACCGCAACCGTACCGCTGGTAACGTCCGCTCCTACTTCTCAAAGTTCCACGGCAACATGGGACAGAGCGGCTCGGTAAGCTTTATGTTTACAGACAAGGGCGTTGTCGTTATTCAGGACGAGGACGGCGAGTACGAGGAGGACAAGTTGATGGAGCAGGCTCTTGAAGCAGGCGCTGAGGACTTCTCCGCAGACGACGGTATCTTTGAAATCACCACCGATCCCTCAGACGTTTATGCCGTTGCAGATACCCTTAAGGGACTTGGCTATAACGTAGCCTCCGCCGAGGTTACAATGATCCCGTCCACCTACACCACCATTGACGGTGAGGAGGAATGCAAGTTTATGGGACTTCTGCTGGATAAGCTGGAGGAGGACGACGATGTTCTCGACGTTTATCACAACTGGGAAAACTGTGACAGATAAGTAAAATAATGAATTCTCCGCATACGCTGTACGCGCCTGCGGAGAATTTTTTGTAATAATGTAAATTTATAAATTACTATTGACTACGGACTTGTTTTCTGTTAAAATATATAATATAATGTAGTATAGTGCCAAAAGACGCGCACTTTTGAAATGTGAGGCAGGAAGTTGCATAAATGAACCGCTATAATCGATTGGTTTCCAATACCGCGCTTTTCACCGCGGGTAAATTTTTGTCTAAAATAATAGTTTTCCTCATGATGCGACTGTATACCTCGTGCCTTACGACCGCACAGTACGGTACAGCGGATCTGATATCAAACACGGCTAATTTGCTCATTCCCATAGCTTGTCTGGGTATTGGTGAGGGAATTTTCCGCAGTACGGCGGCAAAGCTGGAGGATAAAGAGGTCTTTTTTACAAACGGACTTGCTATCCTTCTTTACGGTACGCTCGGCTTTCTCGTACTGTCCCCGCTGCTCGGATTTATCCGGTTCTTTTCAGGCTACGTATGGCTTATCATCCTTTATGTGGTCGTATCCAATATCCACGCCGTCTGCTCGCAGTATCTGTGCGCCTGCGGTTATACCAAGCTCTTTGCGGGACAAGGATTGTTGAACACCGCGCTGACGGTATTGCTCAATCTCCTGTTTTTGCCCGTTCTGGATATGGGCGTTATGGGATACGTGCTGTCCGTCGTACTTGCCGATTTCCTGACAACCGTATTTTTGGTAGTCTATGCTAAGCTATGGCGGTCGATAAAGATATCTGCGCTTCGTCCCACCGTGATGCGAAGCATGCTCAAATTCTGCCTGCCGCTGATTCCTACCACGGTGTTTTGGTGGGTGACGAGCGTGTCGGACAGATACCTTGTCGCGTTTCTTGCCTCGCCCGAGAGCAACGGACTTTACGCCGCAGCATATAAAATACCGACTCTTCTTATCTACGCTGTGTCTATATTCGACGGCGCGTGGAAGCTTTCCGCCATATCCGACAGTGAGGACGAGGTGGCACGCACGGCATTTTTCTCCCGCGTGTGGCGAATGTATACCACACTCGGATTTGTTGGCGGCGCGCTATTGATCCTGCTGTGCAAGCCGTTTGCGAGTCTATTGTTCGCGGAAGGATACTCGGAGGCGTGGGTGTATATCCCCGTGCTTTGCGTTGCTACTGTCTTTACAGCACTTGATACCTTCCTCGGATCGGTATATTATACTTGCGGAAAGACGGTCTACTCCTTGCGCACCGCCTTCATTGGCGCGGCGCTGAATATCGTATTGAATATCTTGTGGATTCCGATTTGGGGCGCAATGGGCGCGTCGATCGCCACGTTTGTCAGCTACTTTGTAGTTTTTGTCGTGCGTCTTGCGACTATAACCAAGCTTATTCCGTTCCGACAGGAAAGATTGAGAGCGGGAGTCAATACCGTCCTCATCTGTGTGCTTGCCGTTTGTATGACCTTTACGGGCGGACACTATTCGGGATTCTGGTGGTTTGGAGCTATTCTCTCATTTGCGGCTGTCGTGCTTTGGAATATAAGCGACGTTATGCGCCTTGTCGGCGGCGTGTTGGGAATGGCAAAAAAGATGTTGAAAAGAAATTAAGCACTGAAAGGACTGTCCGAACTTGTATATTTTAGGCATGGAAAGCTCCTGCGACGAAACGTCTGCCGCCGTCATTGAGATGGGCGAGGGAGTGCGCAGAATAAAATCAGATATCGTGGCTTCGCAAATAGATATCCACCGTCTGTACGGTGGTGTTGTACCGGAGATCGCAAGCCGTGCTCATATCGAGGCTATTAGTAAGATCACACATGAAGCTCTTGATACCGCAGGAATAACGCTTGCGGACGTGGGGGCTGTTGCTGTTACAACTCATCCCGGTCTTATAGGCGCATTGCTCGTGGGCGTGAATTTTGCAAAATCCTTGGCGTTTGCCAACAATATTCCGCTGATATCCGTAAACCATATTCACGGACATATTGCCGCGGCATATCTTACGGACACAACGCTTGAACCGCCGTTTTTGTCGCTCGTCGTATCGGGCGGACATACCTCATTCTATCTTGTGAATGACTATACCGATATCGCAGAAATTGGCGGTACTCGCGACGATGCCGCAGGCGAAGCCTTTGATAAGATAGGCAGAGTTATCGGTATGCCGTATCCCGGTGGTGCGGCACTTGATAAGCTTGCATACGAAGGGGATAAGAGCAAATATAGGCTCCCGTCGCCCGCGCTTATCGGTGATAATCTTGATTTTTCATTCAGTGGTCTCAAAACTGCAGCGCTGAATATCATAAACTCCGCAAATCAAAAGGGCGAGGAGATAGATCGCGCTTCGATCTCTGCATCCTATACCCACACTATCGTCCGCGGTATAGTAAAAAAGACGTCGTTGGCACTTGATAAAAATGCTGACGTTAAAACTTTTGTTCTTGCAGGTGGAGTAGCGGCAAACTCGCATATTCGTGCGGCACTTGACGAGCTGTGCAAGAGTAGGGGAATAAAGTTTATCGTCCCCGACCGTAGCCTTTGCGGTGATAACGGCGCAATGATTGCCGCGGCGGGATATTACGAATATTTGCGCGGACAGCGCTCGGACACGTCACTGAACGCGCGCGCAACCGACTATTGAATTTTTTGAAAGGATAGGACTTAACTGTCATGAGGAACGACGACCGCATCTTATTTAAGGCTGATACTGAATTTTCAAGCGACGACATAAAGGAATCCGTAGCGGCTGATGAGGTCGCGGACGGTGGTAAGGAGATAAAGGTTTCCTCTGCCGTTGTAAAGCGTCTTCCGAGATATTACAGATATCTGCGTGAGCTTGTAAGACAGGGACGAATGAGAATCAGTTCGGGCGAGTTGTCCGAGATGATGAACGTCACCGCCTCGCAGATACGTCAGGATCTTAACTGCTTCGGCGGCTTCGGTCAGCAGGGATACGGCTATAACGTAAACTATCTGTTTGCAAAAATAAGCGAGATACTTGGCGTCGGCGCGGGATTTCACGCGATAATTATTGGTGCGGGCGACCTTGGACGCGCACTTGTCCATCAGGCTATGTTTGAAAAACGCGGCGTTGATATTATCGGTATGTTCGACACGGGCGAGGGACTCGTCGGGCAGTGCGTGGCGGGAGTTAATGTAATATCTCTTGACCTGCTTGAAGAATTCTGCAAAAACCACGTTGTTGATATTGCCGTTATCACCTGTCCCCAGCCGCAGGTGAGAGAAATTGCCGACCGACTTGTAAAGGCAAAGGTTAAGGGGCTTTGGAACTATATGGGCGTTGAGCTTAAATACAGCCCCGACGAGGTGGTGGTGGAGAACGTCCATCTCGGCGATTCGCTTATGATCCTCAATTATAAAATTGCGTCAAGGCTTGCATCCGCCGAGGATAATTAGGACGGAGCTGTGACCGACAGGGAAGGAATATAATCTATGACACTTAATATAAATTACGGCACGTCTGTCATCTCCTTGCCGGGAGGAATACGTGAGCATCTTGAAAATGCGGGTGCAGTTGAGATAAAGGTGCTTATTGCACTTGCCGATTCTCCCGAGCTGTGCAAGAATATCGACAGCGCGGAAAATTGTGCGGCGCTTGCCGATATCTGCGGATGCGGCGAGGATGAAATAAATGGCGCTGTTGCATTTTGGAGAGGAGCAGGCGTGCTTGTCGCTGACGGACAAAAATCGCGTAAAGCCACAAAAAAAGCGACTTCTGAAAAGCCCGCAGAGTCGGCACCTGTCGCTAAGGTTGTAGAGGTTGCACCTTCAAAACCGTTGTCGCGCAAGGAAGAATTGCCTCACTATACCACTGACGAGCTTACTGCCTTGCTTGAGGAACGCAAGGAAGCAAAGGAATACATAGATGAATGTCAGCGCATTTGGGGCAAGATGTTCAATACCCACGAGATAAATATTATCCTCGGACTTGTTGACTACCTCGGTCTTGATTGGGAATACGTGATGACACTTTTGATGTACGTTAAAAAGAATCAAGACGAAAAGGGTGTTAAAAAGTCGCTTCATTACGTTGAAAAAATGGCGTTTTCGCTTTATGATGAAAACGTGTTCGACATAAGCTCGCTCAACGCAAAGCTGCAGAGCATGGATCTTTTGGCACAGTCCGAGAGCCGCCTGCGTGCCATGTTCGGAATGGGTGAGCGCGCGCTCACACCAAAGGAGAAAAAGTGTTTTTCAACTTGGCTGTACGATTATAATTATAGCCTTGAAATTATCGAGCTTGCATACAATGCCATGATAGATGCCAAGGGAGGGGTAAAATTACCTTATATAAACTCTATTTTGGCAAACTGGAACGCAGAAGGTCTGCGAACTGTAGCCGATATTCAAGTGGCGCAGGAAAAATTTAAGGCAGAGCAAAGTCCCGCGGCTAAAAAGAAAAACGGAAAGGAGTCGGGGGGCTCGTTTGAAACCGACGACTTTTTCAAGGCGGCTGTACGCCGTAGCTTCGGCGACGATTTTGAAGGCTAAGAGAGGTTTTTATGAGTTACAATAAGGATATATTCAGAGCCATACGCGAGGAATACAATACAAAATATCTCCGCGCACGCGAGGCGGCTACCCTGCGCCGCGAGGAGGTCGCAAGAGCCGTACCCGAGATAGGCGAGCTTGACAGAAGGCTTTCATCTGTCGGACTTGAAATAATGAACGTGGCACTCCACAACAGTGGGGATGAGCTTGAGGCGCGCATGGCAGAGCTTCGTATTGAAAACGAGAAAATTCAAGCGGAGAAGAAAAAGCTGCTGATTGCCAACGGCTACCCTGAGGACTATACAGAGGTAAAATACGAGTGTCCCGATTGCGGCGACTCGGGATTTGTGGATTGCAAAATGTGCCACTGTATGCGCGCAAAAATGATAGAAGCGGGATATATGCAGTCGGGACTTGCACAGCTCATGAACGAGCAGTCATTTGATAATTTCTCGCTTGACTTCTACAAAAGCTCGCCTGAAATACATAAGCACATGAACAGAATTTTCACCATAACCAAAAGCTATGCGGAGAATTTTGTGTCCGGCAAGTCGGGTAGCATGGTGTTCTTTGGAGGCACGGGACTTGGCAAGACGCATCTGTCGTCCGCTATCGCTCGCACGGTCATAGCAAAGGGCTGCGACGTGTTTTACACCACCGCGGTCGGTTGCCTCGGCGACTTTGAATATCAACGCTTCGGTAACAGCACGAGCGGAGATGAGAGCGGTGATACGTCAAGATATTTTGACTGCGACCTGCTTATAATCGACGATATGGGCACTGAGGTGAACAATCAGTTTACTACGTCCGTTCTCTACAATATTATTAATACTCGCCTCAGCCGCCGTTTGGCGACTATAATCAGCACCAATCTCTCGCAGGACGAATTCCGTCGCAGATATTGGGATAGAATCACTAGCCGCGTGCTGGGTGAATATACCGTTCTGCCTTTTGTGGGAACTGATATCCGCGCGCAGAAATTGAAATAAATTAAAAAACGGTCACGTTGTGACCGTTTTTTTAGAATATTCAATGATGCGAGCAAGGCTCTTTGAAAAAGTCGGTAAGCGACATTTCGTATACGCCGTCGGAATTTTTTTTGAATCCGATGGCGTGTATTATTTTCTCGTCGGTAAAGTCCTCTGCCGTGTAGTAGGCTGTGTGGACTCCGCACAGATCTATAAAATTCAGCGTCGCGCGTCCGAGCACGAACAGTGCTTCAAATTCCTCACGGGACGTGAATTTGTCGCGTACAAGTCCCATTGACCGTATAAAACCACCGTCCGAATTCATAGTGAACTGACAAACTCCGATAAGCTCGCCGCCCCATTTCGCGTGATATGCCATCAAATCGGGGATAAACTCAACTCCGCAGCGCTCGCAGAACTCGCGTTGCTCGTCTTTAGTCTGTATAGGTAATACTTCAAGCATATTCAATGTCCTTCCTTTTAACCCTTCAGCTTCTTGATTTCAGCCGCGGTAAGCTTTCTCCACTTGCCAAGCGGGAGATTTCCGAGAGTGAGACTGCCCTCCGCCGTGCGGGTAAGGCCCTTGACCTTCAAGCCCTCGCGTGCGCATAGCTCGCGAACTTGATGCTTTCGTCCGTCGTGGATAGTTACCTCAATAGCGGTAAGCTGACCGTCAGAGCCTATCTTTTTTATCCGAGCGGGGGAGGTGGTTTTTCCGTCAATTTCAATGGGGCGCGTCATGCCCTCAAGCTGAGCGGTGGTCACACCGCCCGCAACTACTGCAACGTAAACCTTGTCAACGCGGTGACTCGGGTGGGATAAATAATTTGCAAGCTCGCCGTCGTTGGTGAGCAACAAAAGTCCGTCCGAATCCATATCCAGCCGTCCGATAGGGTAGAGCCTGACGCCTGCGTCGGCACAAAGCTCGGCGACGGTGGGTCTGCCTTTTTCATCAGACATAGTGGTAACGTAACCGCGCGGCTTGTTAAGCATAATGCATATTTTTTCGCCGCCGTTACCTGCACTCGGCTTTACGACCTTGCCCTTGTATTTTACAACGTCGCGCGCTGGGTCAATTTTTTGCCCAAGCTCGGCTACGCTTCCGTTGACGGTAACGAGTCCGTCAGCCACAGCCGCATCAGCGGCACGCCGCGACATAACACCGCAATCGGTAAAGTATTTTGATATTCTGACAAGCTCCATGTTTTTAAAAATCCTTTTGTATGAATGAATTTATCCGAAAAGATCTATGATTTTCTCCCAAAGCGACAGCTTTGGAACGTTGTTTTCAACGGAATAAGAAACGATAAGCGGCACACTGCCGAGTGTTATCCACTCGCCGCCGCTGTATAGGGAATAAATAAGCTGACCTACGGTGTCGCCCTCTCGTACGGGAGCAAATTCAAATCGCCGCATTTCAAACGTCATGCGTATCTCGCCGCAGTTTTTTGGCAGAACGCAGGAAAGCTCGCCTTGATTTTTAACCATAACGTATTCAGCCTCGCCGCCGACAAGCCAAAGCGGGGCAGTAAATTGACCGTCTGAGCAGAGTGTCAGCGACTCGTATGACGCAAATCCGTAATCCAGCATGAGGGTGTGGTCGCGCCAATCGTCGGGCGCGCCGATGGTAACTGCGATAAGGGTAAGTCCGTCGCGCTCGGCGGCAGAAACAAGACACCTTCCGCTTTTCTTGGTAAATCCGGTTTTAACGCCGATAGCACCCTCGTATGAGCGGAGCATTTTGTTGTGATTGATAAGCACCCGAGTGCCCTCGCCGTCGCGCATGGGAATGGTCTTTTTCTTGGTGGAAACCACTTCGCGGAAAAAGTCGTTTTGCAGAGCGGCGGCAGTGATTTTTGCAAGCTCGTAAGCCGTAGTGTAGTGACCTTCCTCGTCAAGTCCGTGCGGATTTGTAAAATGTGTGTTTACAAGCCCGAGCTTCTCAGCCTTTTTATTCATCAGCACGGCAAATTCTTCAATTCCGCCCGCAACCGCGTATGCAATAGCCGCCGCGGCGTCGTTTGCGGATTCAAGCAACAGCGCGTAGAGCAGCTGATCAAGCGTCAGCTTCTCGCCCTCGTACAGATATATGGACGAGCCTTCAATGCCAACAGCCTCGCGCGGCACGGTGACTACCGTATCAAGCGGCAGACTTTCGATAGCAACGAGTGCAGTCATTATTTTTGTGGTGGACGCCATAGGCAAGGGCTTGTTTGCATTGTGGGAATAAATTATCCGCCCCTCGGACGCCTCTATAAGCACAGCCGCCTTTGCGGACACGCCGTTTTCAGACAGTGCCGTGGCAGTGTCCGATATCGATTCGGCAAACACGGACACAGGAAAAGAAAGGATCAAAATACACGCCAGCAGCGCGCAAATAATCCCTTGAAATAATTTTGACCTTGATATGTAAAGTAGCATTGACCCGTTCCTCCGTAAAGTGTTTTGGTACACTATACGGGGAAACGGGACAAATTATGCGGACAAATTGTATTACTCCTCGCTCGAGTCCTTCTTGAAGATAGCCTTGATCTTGGTGATGATCTCGGGAGAGCGCTCGATAAGGTCGGAGAGCTGCTCGATAGGATCGGTGGGATTCTTAACACCTACATTGATCATTTCAACGTCGCCCTCCGCGTCGACGACGAGGAAGCCAAGGGGCTGAATGGAGAGCCCCGTGCCGCCGCCGGCACCGAAATTCTGCGCCTTCACAGCCGCATCCTCTCCCTTGCCGTGGTAGTCAAGACCGCCAGTAGCAAAGCCCATGGATACCTTGGAAACGGGGATTATGGTAGTACCCGAGGGAGTGTTGATGGGATTTCCGATAATAGCGTTTGTGTCGATCATAGAATTGATGTTTTGCAGGGAAGTCTGGATGATCTCCTGAAGCTTGTTTTCGTTTGCCATGATTTTATTTCCTTTCAGTTATAAATTACTTGGAGTTATTTTCCTCGGTGACGTCCTCACCGTTGGTTACTTGTTTTGCAGTCGGTTGTTTCTTATCGAAGGGGGATGGAGGTAACGGAGGAGTCGGGGGAATCGGAATACTACCCGTTTTGTCCGCCTTCGGTGCGTCGGGATCGGGCTTTATTTTGGTATATCCAAACAGGAATTTGAAGCCTGCCTTGAATATAGCACCAAGCACACCGCCGAGATTTACGCTGAACGTGATCTTCAGGTCCACGGTGGTCTGCTCGCCGAGATAATCGGGCGTGATGCGCATATCCGCACGCTTTAGTCCGTCAACGTTTGATATCTTTTGAAGTCCCGACAAAAGCAAATGAGCCGAGGGATATAGCGCGCCGTACATGATCGCGGTGGTTGCGGCGTCGCCCGTTGCGACGTTGACGTGCAGGCGGGCTACTTTGATGTGGAGCTTGCCAAAAAAATTGGAGAAAAACAGCTTGGCAACCTGTAAGGACAGTGAAACTATATCCCCGAGTTTCGGACGCTCGGCACGTTTTTTCTTTTTCTCGGCTTTAAGCTGAGCCTTTGTCATGGACGCGCGGCGTTTTCGCTCTGCCTCCTTGCGTCTGGCTTTTTCCGCCGCCTTTTCACGCTTGGCGGCTTCAGCCTTCGCCCGCTTTTTGGCTTCCTTTGCCTCTCGTCGGCGGATTTTTTTAAGAGTATATTTGCTGAATTTATATTTCTTTTGCTTTTTTGGAAGGATGCGTATCTTTATGCCAAATATCCTGACGGATAAAGCGAATTCGCCTTTATATTCTATCGTAACGCCGACGCGCACTGTGAACAAAAGAACGAAAAACAAAATGATGCATCCTACGATTATCAGCGCAGGCAAAAGCTCCGCACCTCCTTTCCCACGTGATTAAAAAGGGAATTATTCGTCAGCTTCCTCAGTATCGGACGGCTCAGATTCCGTATCCGCGCTCTCAACTGCATCAAGGTTAGCCGCAGCGGTATTGAGTCCGTCGGTTTCGGGAAGCTCGGACAAGGAATTAAGTCCGAAAACGCGGAGGAATTTGTCCGTCGTAACGTAAAGCATGGGACGACCCGGGGCGTCAAGCCTGCCACAAGCCTCAATAAGTCCCTTGTCAAGCAGAGAAGTAACGGCATACGAGCTGTCAACTCCACGCACGGTATCGACGAATGAGCGCGTTACGGGTTGATTGTAAGCCACGATTGCGAGAACCTCAAGCGAGGAATTTGATAAATTTCCGCCGCGACGGATGCCCAACGCCTCGCGTATGTAAGGGGCGAAATCCTCTTTGGTAGAAAGCTGGCAGGTATCGGGGTACATCAGAAGCGAGATGCCGCGACCGCCGTAATTTTTCGCCATATTGGAGATTATCTGCTTTATGTCCGACTTTGAAAGTCCAATGACCTCCGCAAGCTTTTCATACGTTACGGGATAGCCCGCCGCGAAAAGTATTGCTTCAACAGCCATTTCAATATCCTTGACGGTTTCAAATACAGAGCCGTTCTCGGTCTGTGCATTATTTATTTCACTGTTCGACATGTAGAGTATCCTCCTCATTCAAATTGTCTTCGTCAGGCAAGTCCTCGCCCATAACAAATACAGTATCCTCACCAAGAACGCCCACATATTCATCCTCATCCTCGACGATACGTATTTTTCTGACCTTGATAAGCTCAAGCACACCAAGGAAAATAGCGATCATGTCAGGGAGAGAGACCGAGTCCGTCAAAAGCTCGCCAAGGGTAGCCTTGGACTTTCTTTCAATGTGGTGAATGATGCCCACGATCTTCGCCTCAACGGGAACGATAGGCTTGCTTATCATGGGGGTAAAGGTGACTTTTTCGTCGGGACGGTTTGCGGCTTCCTCGCGGTAAGAGATTATGCGACGCACAGCCGCGATAATAGCAAGCACCGAGTGGTCGGCTACAAAGCTCTTGTCGATAGAAATTTCATCCGTATCCTTTACCATACGTCCCGAAAATTGGGGATAACGCTTGGATAGGATCGCCGCCGCCGCTTTCGCTTGACTGTATTTCAAGAGGGCGTCGGCAAGACTGGTTCTCGGATCTTCCTCGTCAGTTGTTTCCTTCGGAAGCAGCATTTTACTCTTGATGAGCATAAGCTCGCTCGCCATAACGATAAACTCGGACGCAAGCTCCAGATCCATGAGCTGTGCCTCGCGTATATATTCCATATACTGATCGCACAACAGCGCAATCGGGATATTCTGAATGTCGATCTTATTTTTCTGGATAAGCGTCAGCAACAGGTCAAGAGGACCTTCATAGCTTTCCAGATGATACGTCAGTTGTTGTTCCAAGACCTAATGCTTCCTTTCGTAAATTCGTTAAGCGATAGTCAAGCTGCCAAGCACGTTGTAAACGTGGCTGTGCATGAGGGAATATGTGAGTAGCTCGTTATCTCCCATTCCCGTAAGCGAGAAAAGCGCATTGGTAATAAAGCTGAATGCGTAGTTCAGCGGGGTATCGAACACGCCGATAAACAGAAGCACCATAAGCACGATCATAATATATCGCTCGTACTGCATTACCTTGAAGTACAATCTCTCGGGGAGAAAAACGTAAAAAATGCGCGATCCGTCAAACGGCGGGAAGGGGAGCATGTTGAAAATAGCGAGGCTGATATTAAGCGTGACACCAAGATTGAGGATATAGACGAGCAAGCTCATAGCGGTATATGCAGTGGACGCGGTAGCTCCCATTGCCACAGCCATAGCCTCATTCAAAAAACCGTTCGTGATAAATATCAATGAAATACGCAGAATGACAAGGAATACTATCGCGAGCAGAAGGTTTGATATAGGCCCTGCCGCGCCGGTTATCGCCATATCGCGTTTGGGTTTATTGAAGTGACGCGAGTTAACAGGTACGGGTTTTGCCCAACCTATATGGAATAAAAGCATGCTGATAAATCCGAAAAGGTCAATGTGTTTTACGGGATTTAAGGTAAGCCGTCCGAGATTTTTTGCCGTAGGATCGCCAAGCTTGTAGGCAACAAATCCGTGAGCCGTTTCGTGTACTGAAAGCGCCAACAGAATAATCGGCAGGCTCAGAAGATAAAGCGGCAGATTTTGGACGAAATCTGTGATAATAGACATTTTTACTCCTTTCAGCAAAGAGATCAGAGGACGTCGTTTTTGATTATGTCCTCGTAGGTCTCGCGGCGGATAAGCACTCGTGCCTCGCCGTCCTTAACAAGAATAACGGGCGGACGGGGAATACGGTTGTAGTTTGACGCCATTGAATAATTGTATGCGCCCGTGGTCAGCACTGCCAAAATATCGCCACGCTGTGCCTTTTGAATTTCCATATTCTCGCCGATAAGGTCACCCGATTCGCAGCAGCGTCCCGCAACCGTCGCACGGTAGTCGTCAGGCTGGCTTGCGCGGTTGGCGATCATAGCCGTGTACTGCGACTGATACAGCGCATAACGGGGATTGTCGGGCATACCGCCGTCAACCGAGATATAGTTTTTAAATCCGGGGATCTCCTTTACGGAGCCGACAGTGTAAAGCGTGATACCCGAAGCGGCAACGAGAGAGCGACCGGGCTCAAGGATAACGCGTGGCATACAGATGCCGCTGTCACGGCAAAAGCCCGTAACCACAGCCGCGATATCGCGGATAGCCTCAGCATAATTCACGGTGCGGTCGTGCTTGGTGTAAGGTACGCCAAGACCGCCGCCGAGATTCAGCTCATCAATTTCATAGCCGCATTCGCGCTTGATGTCGGCAATAAAGCGGATCATAATGTCAGCCGCGTCCGAAAACGGCTCGATATCGAATATCTGCGAGCCGATATGGCAGTGAAGTCCCACAAGGCGGACATTGTCAAGCGAGATAGCAAGCTTGACGATCTCCATAGCCTGTCCCGTTTCAATGGCAGATCCGAATTTACTGTCCACGCTTCCCGTAACGACAGCCTTGTGTGTATGTGGGTCGATACCAGGGCTTATGCGCAACAGAATTCTCTGCGTGACGTTTTTTTCTGCGGCAATAGCGTTGAGAGCATAAAGCTCGTCCGTGTTGTCCACAACGAAAGTACCCACGCCCATATCCATAGCGTCGCGGATATCTCTGTCAGTCTTGTTGTTTCCGTGGAAGTAAATTTTGTCAGCAGGGAAGCCTGCGACCTTAGCCGTATAAAGCTCACCGCCCGATACGCAGTCGATTCCCATGCCCTCCTCGGCGGCAATCTTGTAAATGCCAACACAAGAAAAAGCTTTGGATGCGTAAAGGGGAAGTGCATCCGCACCGAAATATTTCCTTGCCGCGGCAAGATAGGTGCGGCAGGTGTTGCGGATGTAATTTTCGTCCATAATGTAAGCAGGCGTGCCGTAGGTCTTTGCAAGCTCCACGGTATCCATGCCGCCGATGGTAAGATGTCCCTCGTCGTTTACGGACAAATGAGTGTAATAATCGAAAATGTTCATATAGGAAGCTCCGAAAGTTTATTTTCCGAAAATTCGGATGTCGCAAAGGTCGCCGATAACGTTCCAAACCGCCTCGCGCCCCTCGCCCTTCAATGCAGAATAGGGAATTATAGGTGTATCCTCGCGAAGCAGAGGATGAGCGGCTATTTTTTCAAGGTTCTTTTTGCGCTCGGTGACGTTCAGCTTGTCCACCTTTGTGGCGATCACAAAATAAGGGATCTCCATGTGGTTGAGCCACTCCACCATTGCCTCGTCGTCCTTTGTAAGACCAATGCGGCTGTCAACGAGCTGTGCCGCGCCCACAAGGCGGTCTGCGTTTGGATTTTTAGTAAAGTAGCCGTCGGTAAGCGAGGACCATTTTACCTGCTCCTCGCGACTGCGCTTGGCAAAGCCGTAGCCGGGAAGGTCAACGAGAAACAGCTTTTTGTCAACCTCGTAAAAGTTTACCGTAATGGTCTTTCCGGGGGATGAGCTGACTCTCGCCAGGCTCTTTCTGCCGAGAAGCGAATTGATAAGCGAGCTTTTGCCCACGTTTGAGCGACCGCAAAGCGCTATCTGCGGAATAGGATCGGCAGGAAACTGCCGTATCTCGCCCGCTGTCATACGCAGGGCGGAATTCTGAATGTTCAGCATAATATTCTCCATGCCGCCGATATGGGCGGTAAGTCAGGTTTTATTTGCACCGTCTGGATGCGGGAACGTTATTGTCGTGCTTGATGATATTGGGAATACGCAAGGAGCTGTCCGCATCATTCGTATTTAACGATTCTTCAACGGTTATTCTGCAATCACCCTCGTGAAGATGCTCGGCGCGCGCAAGAGCGACGGCAAGCACGTCGTCGGCGGTTTTGCAGGGAATAAAGGTAATGGACTCTCTGACAAGCGGATCGATCTCGTCAAGGTCGGAAAGATTGTCGTGAGGGATAAGCACGGTCTTGACTCCTGCGGAATAAGCCGCCATGGTCTTTTCTTTAAGTCCGCCAATGGCGAGCACACGTCCGCGAAGGGTTATCTCACCCGTCATAGCCACTTCACGGCGGACGGGAATGCCCGAGAGCGCGCTGATAAGCGCCGTCATCATAGTCACGCCCGCAGAAGGTCCATCCTTCGGAACTGCACCCTCGGGAACGTGAATGTGTATGTCCTTTTTCTGGTAGAAATCGGAGGGGATAGCGTATTTTGACGCGATACTGCGAGCGTAGGTCAGAGCCGCGTGCGCGGATTCCTTCATAACGTCGCCAAGCGAGCCTGTAAGCTCCAGCTTGCCCGTTCCGTCCAGCACAGCCACCTCAACGCGAAGCATATCGCCGCCTGCGTCGGTGTAAGCAAGTCCGTTCACAACGCCCACCTCGTCGGTATCAAACACCTTGTCGGGGAATCGCTTTCTTGCTCCAAGAAGGTCCTTGATATTGAGCTCTGTTACCGTAAGCTGCTTTTTGTCGGGGTTTTCGATAAGGAATTTAGCAGACTTTCTGCACAGCGCGGCAATATTACGCTCCAAATTACGCACGCCAGCCTCACGGGTGTAGTAGTCGATGATTTCGTAGACCGCATCCTCGCTGATCTTAAGTTTGCGGCGGTTTAAGCCGTGCTTTTTCATCTGCTTGGGGATCAGGTGATTGATTGCAATAGAATACTTCTCGCGCCGCGTGTAGGAATTCAGCTCAATGATCTCCATACGGTCAATGAGGGGGCGCGGAATGGTGTCAAGCGAGTTTGCCGTCGCGATAAACAGACACTCAGAAAGATCAAACGGCATCTCCACGTAGTGATCGCGGAAGAACTTGTTCTGCTCAGGGTCAAGCACTTCCAAAAGAGCGGAGGAGGGGTCGCCGTGAGCATCGCGAGTGAGCTTATCGATTTCATCAAGCAAAATCAGCGGATTTGATACCTTTGCCTGCGTCAGTGCGGTGATGATGCGACCCGGCATAGCACCGATATAGGTCTTTCTGTGACCGCGGATGTCTGACTCGTCGCGCACACCGCCAAGAGAAACGCGCACGTACTTGCGCTTGAGCGCACGGGCAATAGAGGATGCGATGGATGTCTTACCCACACCGGGAGGGCCGACAAGGCAAATTATCTGATTTTTAAGCTCGGGGGAGAGTTGCTTTACCGCCAGAAATTCGAGAATACGCTCCTTGACCTTCTCAAGTCCGTCGTGGTCGTCGTCAAGTATCTTTCTCGCCGCCGAGATATCCACTCTGTCGCGGGTGGACTTATTCCACGGAATATCAAGGCAGGTGTCGAGATAAGCGGTAATTACGGAGGATTCAGCCGAGCCGAAAGGCAGACGACCCAGCTTCTCGTTTTCCTTCATGAGCTTTTGCTCAACCTCGGTAGGCAGATCAGCCTTAAGTATGCGTTTTGCATATTCGTCGTTGTCGCCGCCGTCGCCAAGCTCCTCCTGAATAACCTTCATCTCCTCGCGCAGATAGTAATCGCGCTGATTCTTATTCATTCGGTCGCGCACGCGCTTGTGTATCTCGCTCTCGCAACCGAGGATCTCAGCCTCGTGATTCATAATGAGAATGAGGGTGTCGATTCGTGCCATAGGCTCAAAGCAGGCGAGAATAGATTGCTTGTCCTCATATTTCGTGAGGATGTTAGCCGCAACAAAATCTGCGTACTGACCTGGGTTTTTGATGGTGCGCGCGTGTGTCATGATATCGTCCGCAACTGCGGGAATGTGGCGCACTATTCTTTGGAGCGACATGTTCGCCTCGCGCAGATAAGCTTCGCCCGTAATACCGCCGTTGTCGTCTGACACCACCGTCTTTGCAATAGCGTCGGCAACGGTGTATTTTTCAAGGGGGGTTACGGAGATAAGTGAAGCGCGGCACTGTCCCTCGGCAATAAGTCTTGTAGCTCCGTCGGGAGTGCGGATAAGCTGCTTTATCTTTGCAACGGTTGCGACGGGGTAGAGCTTTGTGATATTGGGCGCGTCGGTGTCAGGCTCTGCGATATCGTAAAATGAGGCGAGAAGCACAAGCTCACCCGAGGACGCCGCGGACTGTGCCGCCGCAGGGGAATTGAAGCTATCCTTTTCCACCTCGCAATTTACCGTGATTCCGGGGAAAGCAACGATTCCACGGAGTGCGATCACGGGCAGAGTTATCTGTTCTGCTTTTTCTATGTATCTTGACATTGTTTATCCTTTCATAGCGCAAAAATGCGCGAAAATGCATATTGATATTACATTATACCACACTTTCAAGAAAATTTCCATACCTAAATATAATTATTTACAAATTTTAATGTATTTAATATGTATTTTGCGCAGAAAATCCCCCGACGGCGTACCGTCGGGGGATTAAACGAGAGTTAAAGATTAAAAATGTTGTCTTTTGCAAAAAATTCGGCTTCCTCACGGTCGTGGGTCACGAGGATAACGGTTTTTGTGTCAAGTGCCGCACGCACCTTTTGCATAACGTCCGCGCGCGTTTGCTCGTCAAGACCGCGAAACGGCTCGTCGAGGAGTACAAGCTCCGCATCATAAGCGATAGTCCGCGCGAGAGATACGCGCTGTGCCATGCCGCCCGACAGACTGTCGGGATACTGGTCGGCAACGTCTGCAAGTCCGAATAATTCAAGTAACTCTAAGGATTTTTGCCGAAGCTCGGCAGACGTGAGCGGTGTGTCCTTCGACTCCAAAACTACCGCGATATTTTCGGCTGCGGTCAGCCACGGAAACAGTCTTGGCTCTTGGAACTGATACGCAATCTTAGCGCCGCCTGCATCCACAACGCCCGTGAAATTTTTGTCGGGTACAAGCCCCGCCGCAAGTCGCAAAAGGGAGGTCTTTCCTATTCCTGATGCGCCCATTATTGCCGAAAATCGTCCTGCAGGCAGGGTGAGGGAAAGGTTGTCGAGTACGGTCTTTTTTCCGTATTTCAATGTGACGTTTTCAAATTTCAAGGTCTTTGCCGTCATGCCGTCACCGCCTTTGATCGATGCGTTATCCTGCGCTTGATAAGCGAGTAGCCGCGCGGAACGCCCTGAATGAAAACAAGCTCTAAAAGCAAACTTAAAATTATCACCGTCAGCGTCCATGCAAACAGGTCAGTGGTTTCAAGATATATTTTGGCGTCACTTAACTGTTTACCTATGGAAATGGGCGGAAGAGTCAGTATTTCTGCCGCGATTCCCGCCTTCCACGCAAGACCTATCGACGTCTTGAGGGATGCGGAAAAATAGGGTGAGATGTGCGGCAGATACAGCCGTCTGATCTTTTTAACGGGCGAAAAATTATAGACCTTCGCGACCTCCAAAAGCTGAACGTCCACGTTATTTATACCCTCGTACATATTGCCCCAGACTATCGGCAAAACCATCAGTGCCGCGATAAAGGTGGGGAGGGAATCTCTACCTATCCATATTATCGCAAGAATGATGAAGGACGCAACGGGAGTCGCACGAATGACGGTGAGCAGTGGACGAAAAAGCTTGTAGAGAAAGGGAATTGCCGCCGTTATAAATCCCATAACGACTCCAAGGGCAACGCCAAGCAGAATACCGCAGATGATGCGCCAAAGGCTCTCGAAGGTTATCTGCCAGAATTCAGACGTTGTCACAAGCCCTGACATTCGCTCGGCAACAGCCAGCGGCGATGGGAGAAGCAGCTCCTCTCCCGTTGCTCGTGCCGCCAAAAACCATATTGCAACCCAGAATACGATTACTGCAACGTATTCAAGAGCAGTAAAGAGCGGTTTTTTAGGCTTTTCCTGATATTGAAAGATCATTTTCCAACGTAGTAGAAGCTCTCACCGGGAACAGCGTTTCCGACGGATGCGGGGGCAACGCCGTGGAGAATGGTGAAGAACTCATCAAGAATGGGCTTCATGTCAGCGCCCGAAATAAAGCATATATTGCAATTAGGGAGAGCCTTGCCTGCCACTGCACCGTTTGCAAAAACGCCGTGAGTCTGTATCATTGTACCCGCTTCGGTGGGGTTAGCCTTAACGTAATTGATGGAAGCCTCATACTCTGCAAGGAAGGTCTTGACCTCTGCGGGATGAGCCTCGGCAAATTCCTTGCGAACGACAACACAGCCCTGTGCAAGCGAGCCTGCGGGTGCGACCTTGTCCCATTCGGCGGTGAGGTCAAGCGCAACCTTGAGGTCAGTATTTGCGCTCTTTGCGATAGTTACCATAGGCTCGGGCAGAACTGCGATATCAACCTTGCCGGCGGCAAGTGCAGTACGAAGATCGGCAGGCTGGGTATAAGTGTTGTCGATAGTTATGTTCTCGCCGTCAACAAGTCCGTTTTCCTGACAGAGATACTTAAAAATAAACGTAGGATTCTGTGCAGGGCAGTAAACGGTCTTGCCCTCAAGATCCTCAAAGGACTCAATAGTAACGCCCTCGCCCGTCATAAGATAAAGCACACCGAGGGTATTGATAGCAAGCATCTGAACAGAGCCTTTTTTATTGAAAAGATTAGCCGCGGCGTTGGTGGGGAGAGCGGCGATATCAGCCGTGCCGTTAAGAAGCGCGGCGGTGATATTTGAAGCGTCGCCGTCAACGGTAAAGTTGTAGTTGAGCAGGGAAGTGCCGCTTTCATTGTTGTCCATCAGCTTTGCCATACCAAAGCCCGTCGTACCGTTAAGCACCATGACGTTGACGCTGAGATTGCCATCGATCTCGACTGATTCGCCTGTGGTTGCGGCGGTTGTGGTTTCAGCAACGGTCGTGTCAGCTTCGGTCTGCGTTTCGGTAGTGCCTGCGACGCTTTCGTTAGTAGTAGCCGCCGTAGTGCCCGCGGTGGATTCTGCATCCGTGGTAGCGGCGGTGGTATCGGAATTCTGACCGGTCGTGTTGCATGACGCAAGACCGAGCGTCAGAATCATAAGAATCGAAAGTGTAAGTGCGATAAGTTTTTTCATGTGTTTTGCCTTTCTTGAAAATTGGATTTGTATATTCTGTAAGGAATATCAGGATAGGTTGCAGACAGCTATCATTGCCTGTCTGTCAGTAAAGGTGACAAGCTCCTTTTCACGGCGGATAAATCCGCTGTCGGTAAGATCGTCAAACGCGCGGTATAGGGAGGCTCTGCCAAGTCCCAGCGCTGCTGCAAGTGCGCTCATTGATATTGGGATTTTGAATTCATTTTGCTCACGCGGACAAGAGGAATCAAGCCAAGCCGCCAATCGTCGCTCAGCACTTCCGGCGCTGAGGACGGCAATACGTCGGTTAAGAAAGCGTATTCTGTCGGAAAGAAACAAAATGTATTTCATTGAAACCGTTGAGTCGGATTGGATAAGCAGCCTTACTGCGTCAACCGATACGGTCAGCATCCTGACCTCAGACAGTGCAACTACACGGCTGACGAAAGGCTCTTCCACAAAGAGATTTGCCACTCCAAGCGTGTCACCGCCCGTAATGGTGCGGAGCAGAAAATCGCGGTTCTCGTCGCGTGTGTAGACCGCCGCATTGCCCGAAAGCAAAATATAAAGGCAGTGAGTTTTGGAGTCATCGGTTATTATTTCGCCCGACGAGCAAACGGCAAAGGCGCATTTGTCCTTTACCGACTCCAAAAGCTCATGCGAACATTCCGAAAACAGAAAATGCCCCGACAGTATATTGACGGCTGATTGCAGCTCTTTATTTCCATTCATATCGGCCTCCAAAGTGTCTTATTTGGGACACTTTATTATACAACATTACAAATCGCTTGTCAATAGATTTTCTACACAATTATCAAAGATTTTAAACTTTTTTATTCCGCAAGAGGGAAATGTTAAAATAGTGTAAATAAAAGTGAAAAAGTGTTGTGGAAAAAGGAAAAATATGTTATAATGCAAAGGAAATACATACTCTGAGGAGGAAAAAATTATGACTCTTGTGATTCTTGCGGCGGGCATGGGCTCACGCTACGGCGGTCTTAAGCAGCTCGATCCTATCACCGATCACGGCAATTTTATTATCGATTTTTCTATTTACGACGCTATCAAAGCAGGCTTTGACGAGGTCGTATTTATCATTAAGAAGGAAAACTACGAGCTTTTCCACGAGACCGTTGGTAAGCGCGTAGAAAAGAAGATCAACGTCAAGTACGCTTTCCAGGATATCAACGATATTCCCGAGGGCTTCAGCGTTCCCGATGGCAGAGTTAAGCCTTGGGGTACTACCCACGCCATCCTTGCCACCCGTGACGTGGTAAAGGGTGCTTACGGTGTTATCAATGCCGACGATTTCTACGGCAGAAATACCTTTGAGAAGCTGGCGGCTCACCTTGCGCGCGTTGAGTCGGGCGAGCTTGCAGACGGTCACAACTGCGCTATCGGCTTCAAGGTAAAGAATACCTTGACCGAAAAGGGAACTGTTTCCCGCGGCGTTTGTGAAACTGAGAACGGCATGCTTACCTCCATCGTTGAAAGACTCAAGATAAAGAAGGTCGGCGACGATGCGGCTTATCTTGATGAGAACGAGCAGTGGGTCGATCTCCCTGGTGATACCACCGTTTCCATGAACTGCTGGGGACTGACCAACGACACTCTTGCGTACTTTGAGAAGGACTTCCTCAAATTTATGCAGAACCTTGATAAAGCTCCCGATCCCAAGAAAGCAGAGTGCCTGCTCCCTGTATCAATCGACAGCATGATGAAGGACGGTCTGTGCGACGTTACCATGTACCAGACAGACTCTGAGTGGTGCGGCGTTACCTATCCCGAGGATAAGCCTTGGGTGGTTGAAACTATCAGAGCTCTTATCGCAAGCGGAGAATACCCCGAGGATCTCTGGGCATAATTAACTTTTTGGAGGCTTGATATGTCTATTCTTGTTACAGGCGGAACCGGTTTTATCGGTTCGCATACGGTCGTTGAATTTCTCAAAGCGGGTGAGGACGTTATCATTGTGGATAACTTTTCCAACAGTAAGCCGGTAGTTCTTGATAAAATTCAGGAGATCACGGGAAAGCGTCCTGCCTTTGTGATGGCTGATCTGCTTGACTATGACGCTCTCGACAGAATTTTCGACGAGCATCCCGAGATCGACTCCTGCATACATTTTGCGGGACTCAAGGCTGTCGGTGAGTCGGTCGCTCAGCCTATCCGTTATTACCATAATAATATTACCGGTACGCTTAACCTCTGTCACGTTATGCAGAGTCACGGCGTTAAGACTATCGTTTTCTCGTCATCAGCAACCGTTTACGGTACGCCCGAGTGCGTTCCGATCAAGGAAACGGCAAAGGTAGGCGGAACGACCAATCCTTACGGCGAATCCAAGCTTATGATAGAGCGTATTCTCAAGGATATCCAGATCTCCGATCCCGAATTTTCGGTTTGCGTGCTTCGTTATTTCAATCCTATCGGCGCACACGAGTCGGGACTTATCGGCGAGGACCCCGTGGGAATTCCCAATAACCTTCTGCCATACGTTACTAAGGTGGCTATGGGTCAGCTTAAGGAGCTGCACGTTTTCGGCAACGACTATCCCACGCCCGACGGTACGGGAGTCCGCGACTACATTCACGTCGTTGACCTTGCCGACGCACACCTTAAGGCTCTTGCAAGAGCGAGAAAGGTGACGGGAATTGAATATTACAATATCGGTACGGGTAAGGGCTACTCCGTCTTGGATATTGTAAAAGCGTTTGAGAAGGAAACGGGCAAAAAAGTTCCTTACGTTATCGATCCCCGCCGCCCCGGTGATATTGCTGAATGCTATGCTGATCCCACTCTGGCACGCGAGGTGCTCGGTTGGTCAGCGAAATTCGATATCGCCGATATGTGCCGCGACGCGGACAGATGGCAGAGCCGTAACCCACGCGGTTATGAGGACTGATACAAATTAAACTTGGTGGGCATACGTTTTTTCGTTTGCCCACCAAAATTATAGGAGGACAAAATGAGTATTACCAAAAGATTTTTCGGTACACTCTCCGACGGGAGAGAGGCAGACATTTACACCTTGACAAACGCGGCTGGTATGGAGGTTTCTATCACTACCTACGGTGGCGCGTTGGTTTCTATCAAGGCTCCCGATAAGCTCGGCAGAATGTCCGACGTCGTGCTCGGTTTTGATTCACTTTACGATTATGAAAATTCGGGCGGCTCACTCGGCGCGCTCGTGGGAAGATTTGCAAATCGAATTGCGAAGGGACGCTTTGAGCTTGACGGAGTGGTTTACGATAAGCTTTACATAAATAACCGCGAAAATCACCTTCATGGCGGCAAAGCAGGATTCGGTAAGCGGATATGGACGGTGCTTGAGGCTGACGACTCCGAGCAACCGTCGCTGGTGTTGAATTACGTAGCTGAGGACGGCGAGGAGAATTACCCCGGACGCCTTGATGTTACAGTGACATATACTCTCGGCGAGGATAACGCGCTGACGCTGGTATACAAGGCGACCACCGATAAGCCCACTATCATAAATCTCACAAATCACGTTTATTTCAACCTTGGCGGATGCGCGTCGGGTGATATATTCGACCACGTGCTTACCTTTGATGCAGAAAGCTATCTTGAGCCTCGTGAGGGACTTATCCCCACTGGAAATTTCGTTGACGTTGAGGGAACTCCCATGGATTTCCGCACGCCTAAAGCGATCGGCAAGGATTTCTTTGCCGATTGGGAGCATCTGAACGTGGCAGGCGGATACGACCACTGCTTCAACTTTACGGGTTGGAGAGAGCAGAGCGCCGACGACATTCCGCTCCGCGCAACCGTAGTCGATCCCAAAAGCGGAAGATGCCTTAAAATGTATACCAATCAGCCCTGTGTTCAATTTTATACCGCAAACTTTTTGAATAACGAAAATCATCCGCTCAAAAACGGCTGTCCGCAGAAAAAGCAAAGCGGCTTCTGCCTTGAAACGCAGGTAATGCCCGACAGCATAAATCACGAGGGCTTTACTAATTGCGTGCTTCGCCCGGGCGAGGAATATTCGCATATAACGACCTTTGAGTTCTCGGTTGAAGAATAATCATTCATAATAATACCACCTCTCGCATACCTTTTTGTGAGAGGTGGTGTTTTTATGTATTTTAAAAGGATGAAAAGGCTTATATTGATATGCCTTTGTCTGTGTATTTGCGTGGTCGCTTTGCCGACTTTTATATTTGCCGAGTCGGGAATAATGCCAATTTCGGCAGAGTCAGATACTCAAGGATTTACCCTGAATTGCAAAAGTGCTGTCTTAATGGAGGCATCAACGGGCAAGGTCTTGTTTGCGCAAAACCAGAGCGAAGCCCTGCCGCCCGCTTCCGTCACCAAGATTATGACTTTACTGCTGGTTATGGAGGCGATCGAGGACGGACGGCTCAAATGGGATGATACGGTGGTAACAAGTGAGCGCGCGGCATCCATGGGCGGCTCACAGATATATCTTGAGGTAGGCGAGAGCATGAGCGTTGAGGACATGGTAAAAAGCGTTGTAATCGCCTCTGCAAACGACGCGGCTTGCGCCTTGGCGGAGAAGGTGGCAGGCAGCGAGGAGGAGTTCGTCAGACGAATGAACAAGCGTGCTGACGAGCTTGGAATGGTTAACACCAAATTTGAGAACACCAACGGACTTGATGACACCGCAAGTGAGCATCTTACCTCCGCTATGGATATCGCGATTATGTCACGCGAGCTTATCAAGCACGAAAAGATACTTGAATACAGCAGCATCTGGATGGATACCGTGCGCAACGGGGCTTTCGGACTTACCAATACCAACCGACTCGTCCGCTTCTATAACGGCTGTACGGGACTTAAAACAGGCTCGACTTCCAAGGCGGGATTTTGCATTTCGGCAACTGCAGAGCGGGACGGAATGTCGCTTATCTGCGTAATAATGGGAGCTGAAACGAGAGATATCCGCAACGCGGAAGCAACAAAGCTGCTTGATTACGGCTATGCAAATTACGATTTATACGTTAACGAGGGCGGTGCGGTCAAGGATGTTAAGGTCACGGGCGGTTGCGTAAACAGTATTGACGTCGTTTATCCTAAATTTACGGCTGTCGTGCCTGCGGGAAGATCGTCGGCAGTCGAATTAAAGACCGAGATTCCAACCACACTCACAGCGCCACTTAAAAACGGTGAGATAGTGGGAAAGGTTTCATTTGTGCTTGACGGCAAAACGATAGGGGAGATCAACGCCGTCGCAGGCAGGGAGGTAGAGCAGATCGGCTACCTTGAAATTCTTTGGCGTATGATAGCAAAATTCGTTTTGTTGTAAGATGTGCGAAATGCATAAAAATGAGCTGTAATTTTGTGCAAAATTGCGGTTGACAAACGCCGCTCAAAGGTATATAATTTTAGCATACTAAAACCTATGAGGGAGAATAGTAGCCGCATTGAGCCTTTTTCAGAGAGTCGCGGACGGTGAGATCGCGATATTGGTGATGCTGTGAATGGACTTCCGAGGGCAGGGTGAGCGTTCTTTTGAGCGGGTAGTCTTTGACGGGGTGCGCTTCCGTTATCATACGCGCCGCATATCACGTATGCGAGAGAGAAGCCGAAAGGCTTAATGTGGGTGGCACCGCGGAGTACGTTTGTATTTTCGTCCCAGGTATCCTTGGATACTTGGGACTTTTTATTTTAAGGAGAGTTTTTTTATGTATAAGCTTGATTTTCGATGGCGAGCCTTTATATATTCACGTACAACTGTTTAACATTGATATAAAAGGAGAATTATTATGAATAAGTACAAGGATTTTGATAATTATTTAAAGGAGTTTCCTACTCCCGACGGCAGATTCGGTGAGTACGGCGGCTCATATATCGCCCCCGAGCTTCAGGCGGCTTTTGCCGAGGCCGACAATGCGTATGAGGCTATCTGCCACTCCGCGCAGTTCATCAACGAGCTTCGCCGCATCCGCAAGGAATTTCAGGGACGCCCTACGCCTGTGTATCACTGCGAGCGTCTTTCCAAGCTGTTCGGAAATTGCCAGATATACCTCAAGCGTGAGGATCTCAACCATACGGGCGCGCATAAGCTCAACCACTGCATGGGCGAGGGTCTGCTTGCAAAGTACATGGGCAAGAAAAAGCTGATTGCCGAAACAGGTGCAGGTCAGCACGGTGTTGCACTTGCTACTGCGGCGGCTTATTTCAATCTGGAATGTGACATTTATATGGGTGAGGTGGATATTGCAAAGCAGCATCCTAACGTTATCCGTATGAAGATGCTTGGCGCAAACGTAATTCCTGTCAGCGCAGGACTTAAAACCTTGAAGGAAGCGGTTGACGCCGCATTTGAAGCTTACGCGAAGGAATATAAGGACGCCATCTACTGCATAGGTTCAGCTCTCGGCCCGCATCCGTTCCCAAAGATGGTAAGAGATTTTCAGTCTGTTATTGGTATTGAAGCAAGAGAGCAGTTCCTTGATATGACAGGTATCATGCCCGACGCTATCTGCGCGTGCGTCGGCGGCGGATCAAACTCGCTCGGTATGTTTACGCCTTTCCTCGCAGATCCCGTTGAGATTTACGGCATAGAGCCTCTTGGACGCGGCTCTGCTGTCGGTGACCACGCCGCAACTATGCAGTACGGCACGAAGGGAAGGATTCATGGCTTTGATACCTACGTTCTTCAGGACGAAAACGGTGAGCCATCTCCCGTATATTCCGTAGCAAGCGGACTTGACTATCCGGGTGTTGGGCCTGAGCATGCATATTTGCGTGATATGGGACGTGTTCACTACGAAACCGCATCCGACGACGAGGCAATGGAAGCCTTCTTCCTGCTTTCAAGATTTGAGGGCATTATTCCCGCTATCGAAAGCTCGCACGCGCTTGCCTATGCCATCAAGTACGCCAAGGAGCATAAGAGCGGCTCTATTCTCGTCTGCCTGTCGGGACGCGGCGATAAGGATATCGACTACGTGTATGAAAACTATGGATGCGGCGAGAAATATAACCTTGATAAATATCTGAAATAATCCCGATATACGTCGGAAAAACGCTTTTGGAATCGAATTCCGAAAGCGTTTTTCAATATTTTGATAAAATGGGGAAAATATTTCAAAATAATGGGAAGTTTTTTTCAAAAAGCTATTGCAAAATAAGCAAATTTGCGGTATAATATCAATGTTTATTTTTTATTTCGAAATGTGAGGGAACACAATGGCAATTCATTTGGTAGAAAAGTATTCGGAATCCTTTATCAGCGCTGATGAATATAAGAATATTCAGTCTGACGTAAGCGCGGCGCACAGTCTGCTTTGCAACAGAAACGGTGCGGGTAGCGATTTTCTCGGTTGGGTAACTCTCCCCGAGGATTATGACAAGGAAGAATTCGCGCGTATAAAGGTCGCGGCTGAAAAGATAAAGAAGACTTCGTCAGTATTTATCGTGGTAGGAATAGGCGGCTCTTATCTCGGAGCGCGCGCTGTCATTGAATTTTTGAAGTCCCCGCTGTATAACAGCCTTCCCAAGGACACTCCCGATATTTATTTCGCGGGCAACTGCATAAGTGCCGTTTCCATGGCGGAGATCGCACAGCTTTGCCGTGACCGCGACGTTTGCATTAACGTAATTTCCAAGTCGGGTACCACCACCGAGCCTGCGGTTGCTTTCCGTGTGCTTCGAGGTATGCTTGAGGAAAAGTACGGTGTTGAGGGCGCAAGAGAGCGCATTTTCGTCACCACCGATAAGGCAAAGGGAACGCTCAAGAGCTTTTCTGACGACGCAGGATACGAAACCTTCGTAGTCCCCGACGACGTTGGCGGACGCTTCTCCGTGCTTACCGCAGTAGGACTTTTGCCCATAGCGGTTGCGGGAATCGATATCGACGCGCTGATGAAGGGCGCGGCTGATGCGAAGCTGACATATATCTCCGACGATATAGAAAAGAATGATGCGTATAAGTACGCGGCTATGCGAAATATCCTTTACCGCAAAGGAAAAACCACTGAGATCCTCGTTGGCTACGAGCCGTATGCAATGATGCTTAACGAGTGGTGGAAGCAGCTTTACGGCGAGAGTGAGGGTAAGGATCAGAAGGGAATTTTCCCCGCATCCGTTATTTTCTCCACCGATCTGCACTCCCTCGGTCAGTATATTCAGGACGGAACGCGCAATCTCTTTGAAACCGTAATTTCTGTCGAGGACAATCACGAGACCTTTGACATTCCCAACGATCCCGCAAACATTGACGGACTTAATTTTCTCTCGGGTACCGACCTCAATCTCGTAAAGAAGACCGCAATGCAGGCAACGCTTCTTGCGCACGTTGACGGCGGCGTCCCCAATATCTTGATCGAGCTTGCTGACCGTTCCGCTTACTCTCTCGGATACCTCATTTATTTCTTTGAGCTTGCTTGCGCAATCTCGGGATATATCCTCGGAGTCAATCCCTTTAACCAGCCCGGCGTTGAGGAATACAAGAAAAATATGTTCGCGCTTCTCGGAAAACCCGGTTACGAAAAATTGGCGGAGGAGCTGAAGGGAAGAATAAACTGAAAATTTGTATAAATTTTTGTTAATTTGTACCTAATTTTTTTCTGAAACCACTTGAAATTTGTAATCAAATGTGATATAATACAATTACACCAAACTCGCCCGCGCTGTCGCGGGCGGAAAAAGAAAGGATAAACTGTTATGATTAAGCTTCTTATTGGCGTTAAAGGTACGGGAAAAACCAAAACACTTATCGAAAAGGCAAACGCGGCTGTTGCTTCTACCAAGGGTAACGTAGTCGTTGTTGAAAAGGGCGTAAAGCTTCGCCTTAACATAGATTATAATGCTCGTCTGCTCAACACCAACGATTATCTCATCTTCGACGGCGAGGAGCTGTACGGCTTTGTTGCGGGCATTCTTGCAAGCAATAACGATATTACCGATCTGTTTATCGACTCCGCGTTGAAGATCTGCAATAACGATATTCCTGTTTTCGAGAAGTTCCTGCTTGATCTTGATGAGCTGACTGCTAAGTCGGGCAACGAGATCAACATTCTTATCACCGCTTCCATGGTGGCTGAGGATGCAAGCGAGGTTCTTCAGAAATACCTCTGATACTTAATAAAAAACGTCCACCTGCGAAATTCGCAGGTGGATTTTTTTAATTAATATCAATTTCCACAGCCTCACCGAGAGGGAGAGAATAGATATAAATTTTTTCTGGGTATTTGCCGTACAGATCGAAGATGGCTTTGGAATATTGACATAGCTGTGCACCGTGCTTTCGCTTCATATTAGCGGCAATAAGCGCGTGGGACGTGCGTTCCTCGTCGCTTACCTTGTCGGACTTGTAATCACAGAGAATGATCTTTTCGTCAGCAGTGTGTATTACAAGGTCTATTGAGCCTTGAACGTAAAGCGTTCTGTCTCCGACAACGGCGGCGATGGCGGGATTTTTTGTAAGGCTTGACAGCGGGATAAAGCGGTTGAAGCGAAGCTCGCGTCGGTATTCGTGCGCGCATACCACATGCTTGAAAAATTTGCTTTTGAAAAAAGCCGAAAGCTGCGTTATGTCAAGCAGACCTGCTGACTCCGAATCAATAAATCCAAGCTGACACAGCCTTGCCAGCTCTTCCTTAACGCGCGTGTCGAGGTCAGCACCGTCGAAGTCAGAGCTTGTAAAGCGCGAAAAATCGCAGAACTGCAAAAATGCGTGTGCCGCCGTACCTTTTTGCGCAGCGCTCGCTTTGCCGTTTCGGTCAAGCAAAAGGTCAAAATCGGATACGTCGGAGGACTTCATAAGCCGCAAGGATTCAAGTATGCTTTCCTTTTCACGGTAATCAATTCCACTGCCGTCAGCACCGATAGGAGCATCCTCGTCTTGCGTCAGACCTATATCCTCTGTACTCGATACGCTTGATTCAAAGAAAACGTAATTGTCAAGCATATCGTCCTTCAGCTTTGATGCGGGGACTTTCGTAGGCAGTGAGCGCAGGAATTTTTCCTCGTTGTTCTGTGCGGACGCAGTACTTGCAAGATCCTTGTATTTGCTGACGAAGCCGTCGTCAAGGTCAGTGGCGGTCAAGCTTGCTGAATCTGCGCTCAAAGGCTCGGCAGGGAGAATACTGTCCTTGTCAATATAGTCGATAAGGCAGTAATCGTGCGCGGCGACATCCTTTTGAAGTCCCGTGATAAGCCACGGCGCATAGCTGTTGCAGGAGAGGGTACGGAATCTGTCGCCACGGTCAAAGCCGCAAAGCGCCCCTGACGCTTTGGTGGGCGACGCACTGATAAACATGTATTCTCTTGCGCGGGTCATGGCAACGTAAAGATTTTGCATCTCCGCCTCGCGGTCGCGCAAAATAATAGCTTTTTTGGCTATGTTGCGCAAAAGTGTGTTCTTTTTGTAACCCTCGCCAAGCTTGCCGACTCGGTGAAAAAGCATGAGCGAAATGCCAAGCTCGCGAAGGAAAATAAGATCCTTTTCAGCAGACTTTGTGCTGAACGCGCCTCCGCAGTTGTAAAGGAAGCAGACGGGAAATTCAAGTCCCTTGGAGTTGTGTACCGTCATGATGGAAACCCTGCCGCCGTCGGATGAGGAAACGTCCACAGCCTTTGTTTCGGTGATGAGATGACGCTCAAAGTAGTTGAGGAAATTATACAGTCCTACAAAGGAGGATTGACGGTAGGTGCGCGCCTTTTCATAAATGTAAAGAAAGGCATCAGACGAGCCGCAGTAACAGTTTTTATCCGTCTTGATAACTCGCAAAAGCTCCTCAGCAGAGTGAGTGACCGACAGCTCGCGGAGTCCTTCAAGCCAAGAAACGAAGTCGCGGCATTTAGCGGCAAGCGTCGGGTCAGCACCGCTTTCGGCGTACTGCTTGACGGTATAATACAGCCCTTGCATGCTGTCAGCATTTTCATTGAGCCGCTTATTGCGCAAATTTACTATCTCCTCAAGCTCAAAGCCACCGTTCAGCGGCGTTTTGCCGAGAATTTCAAGCAGGGGAATATCGCTTGACGGATTGTTGATAACTCGCAGGAGATTGACGAGATATATCATTTCCGCGCTGTGAAGCAGATCCTGACCCGCCTCCGCGTTATCAAGCTCGGCAGCCTCCGTTGGGATATTCATAGCCACAAGAGCCGATTTGAGGTCGGGAATTGCGGAATGCTTGCGTACAAGCACCGTAATATCCGACGGCTTTATCCTCTCACCGTTTTCAAGACGGTAGTCACCGCGCAAAAGCTCGGCTATACGGTTGGCAAGATTGACAGCCTCGGGGGGGAGCGTTGAACGCTCAAGTTCGGGGGTGTCACACTCGGATTCCTCATCCTTTTTCTTATCGGGCGCGAAGATCACGTCAAATTGCACCTTGGGCTGAACGTAATTTGAATCTTTGATTACCTTGGAGAATCGCAGATCGTCGCCGTCGGTGTAGCCTATGCTGTCGGGACAAGCGTGGAAAACATGCGAGCAAACAGCGTTAGCCGTTTTGATTATAGGTTGGTTGCAACGGAAGTTTTCAGACATAAAAATACTGTTTCCATCCTTGCAAAAGCCGTGTTTATCAAGGTCAGGCAGATCGCGACGGTAGCCTGCAAATACGGTAGGCTCAGCGCCTCTGAAGCCGTATATGCTTTGCTTGATATCGCCAACCATAAATCTGTGGTCGGTGCCGATAGCGGCAAATATCTTGTCCTGAATCTCGTCTACGTCCTGATATTCGTCAATAAAGACGATATCGTACTTCGTTGCATACTCCTTGGCAAGCGGGGTAAGATTGCCTGCCTCGTCATAAAGCAGGGAATAAAGCATGCGCTTGTTGTCGGTAAAGTCGGTAATACCGCGGTTGCGCTTCTCCTCAGTGAGTGATTTGTCGTAGTGAGTGAGGAAATCGTAGGTGATCTCACACATACGCGCAGTGCGAGCGAGGTCGGCATATATTTCGTCCTCGCCAAAGCTGAAGAAATTATCCCTGAATTCATTGAGCGCGGAAACGATAACGCTACGGGAATCCTTCAACTTGGCGATATTTTCGGGGGCATTTTTGTAGGCTTTAAGTCCGACCGCCTTGTATGCGGAAAGCATAGCGCAAAAGTCGGAATAAGGTCTCTTTTCTTTCAAAAACCTGCTGATATCATTGACAAATTGCAGGTCATACGCAAAGGAGGGGAGATAGAATTTTGCTCCCTTTTCATCTAACATAAGAGTATTAACCGCGTCCGTCAAAAATGGCAGAGCGGAATCGCAGAATTCTTCAAGCAAGCGTAAAACCGTTTGTCCGTGAGGGCAAAGGAAAATATCTCTTGTATCAGCCGCGTGATGCAGATTAGCCGCTTGATTTTTCAGAATTTCGAGCCCCTCGGGATAGTTGAGCAGATCGGAGTGCAGCTTGAGCATGATCTCGGTAAATTTAGCGTCTGACTTAGCCGCAGAGAGTGCGTCGAAAAGGTCGGCAAAATCGTTGCCGTTAAGCACGTTAAATATACTCTCGCCGTCGTTTTGCCCTGCGTATTTTATGAAAAATTCGTCGATAAGATTGGAAAGCACTCTTTCCTTTATGGGAGCAAGCTCCGCGTCGTCCGCGATTCGGAAGGAGGCGGGAAGCTTGCACTCTGCAAAATGCTCGCGGATTGGCTTCATGCAAAAGGCGTCGATAGTGGAAATGTCCGCACTGCCCAGTAGCACCATCTGATTATACAAATGCGTGTCTCCGGGATTTTCGGCTATCGCCGCAGTAAGCGCCTTGGAGATCTTGGCACGCACGTCTGCCGCAGATGCCTTGGTAAAGGTAACTATCAGCATTCTCGACAGGCTGGAGCGGTTGTCCTTTGAGGTAAGTGCGCGTATGATCTTTTCGGTAAGCGTCGCCGTTTTACCCGAGCCTGCCGCCGCAGAAACAAGTAACGTCCTGCCCGTGGCACGTATCGCGCTATCTTGCGCGTCTGTCCATTTAACTTTCATATCTGTCACCGTTAAAATTGATTTTTGCTTCTGACGCACGAAGGACAGGAGTCCTTCATAACGCAGAACGTACAAGCCGTGTCAGAGGGCGTGCGCTCGGCGATACCGCCGTAAAGCCGTCTTGCCGTGTCCGAGAGCGCGTCGCGAAGCTCGGCTTCAAGTGCGTCCATTCGGTCCTGCGGGCAAAGCGCCTTGCCGCGCGGCGTACCGTCCTTGTTGAAGCTGATACCGGGGAGAAATTGTCGGTCAAGCTCGCTTGACGTTGCCCGAAGTATCTCCGACGTATCAAGGATAAGTCCCGTGCGCTTGATATCGACGCTACCGTTGTTTGTGTTTTCTCCGTAGCTGACGTACATAGCGGAAGCAGGGAGAATATCGGTAGTCGTGTCCGCAAACAGCCGTCTGTTTTGCGGCGAGCATATAGCGAACATGTAAATAAGGAGCTGGACGTTGAGATCCTTATCAAACGCGCCCTCGGAAAAGTCAATATCGTGGGAGGAGGACTTGTAGTCAATGACTCGGATAAAGATCTTATCGTCCTTTTTGTAAAAGTCGATACGGTCGGCAGTGCCACCGAAAATAAGCTTTACAGGGTCGTCGGCTTCGTTTTCCCGTGCCAAATTAAGGTCAATAGTCATTGGAGCGGGGGAGTTGGGAGTAAATTCGTCGAATTTTACCTCAAAGCCGAAGGGACGGAACTGTGATTGGCGAAGCTCTGCAATAACGCTGTTGATAAGTGCTATTGCAACAGTGCGCATACGTCCGAACAAGTGAATGACACTGCCAAGTCGTGCCATATCACCGCACAGCTCGCGGACGTAATCTGCAATGATCTCCTCGGCAAGAGTTTGTACCTCGTCGTCTGAGAGAGGCTTTATGGAGTTGTTTTCGTCAAGTGTGCGACGGAGAAAATGCTCGACTACGTGATGCAAAAACAGTCCCGAGCTAAGTGATCCGAGCTCTGCACGCTCACGCTCGCGGAGCTTCAGCACGTATGATGCGTAATAGCTGTACGGGCAACTGAAGAAACGCTTAATTTTAGTCTGCGAGAGATGAAGCTTGTCACCGAGTATGCTCTTGGCAGTCGCGCCGCTGACGTTTTTGTAAGCCTGACGGACAGCAGCTCCGTGCGACGTAAGCTGTTGCTTGTCGTATATCATTGAAGTCTTGAAATTTTTAATATCCGCATAATCGAACAGCCGAGATAGGCGCGCAAAGGCAACGGACGGAGTTTTTTTCTTACCGTCTGTAGTGCAAAGATTGTATGATGCGTAAAGCTTTTCCGACGGCATGGAAAGTGCGCGGTAAACGTACATCAGCTCCTCGGAGGAGTCAATATCAGCGTCCGAGCCGAGCGATATACCGTGACTTGCGAGAAATTCTCTGTCACTGTCCGTGAATACCCCCGCAGGCTTTGGAGCGCCGGGGAATTCGCTCTCGCAAAGTCCAAGCACCAAGGCAGCTTTGATATTGTCTGCACGCAATGTCTTTGCAGAGCCGATAATAACGCAGTCATGTCTTGCGGGGATCGAGCCCATATCCGTTGACGTGAAAAGAATATTCAGTGCACCTTCAAGCTCGTCAGGGCGCATAGGCTTGCAGTTTTCCATGACACTGGAAAGAGAAACAAGGCTTTCGGATACGAATGACCACAGGCGAAGCTCCTCGCCTGCCTCCTTTATCTTGTCACGTGCGATAAGTGCTTCGGCGCGCTCGATCTGCCGCTGCTTAACGTCAAGGGCGGTCAGATATGTGTATATAGCGCGGCACTGCTCGGTAACGCTTTCCGAAGCCTCAAGGTCGGCTTTCAAGGCGAGCAAGGGAGTCATGAGGGCGGTGCGGACTCGGTTAGCCGCTTCAAGGATGAGCCGTCCGCGCTCGGACATCTCGACAGTATACCCGTCGGGATTCATATTCCAGACAGCCTCGGTCATCTTGCGCCCCGAAATGTTCCAAGTAAAAACGTACTCCTCAAACATATCGACGTCATCAATCGAAATATTGCAGAGTCCGGTTTTGAGCACGTCCATAACGTCAGCCGTCTGCCAGCCGCGAGATATGGCGCGGAGGGAGGAAAGCAGTAGGCGAGCCAGCGGCTTAGTAGCCACGCTTGTCCGCTCGGACACGAAATACGGAATACCGTATGAGTCAAGCGCCGCATCAAGTATACCTTCCCAAGCGGTGGTGTCGCGCACGAGAATAGCTATATTTTCGTAGGGAATTCCATGCCGTACAAGATCTCTTATATTAAGCGCAGCAGCCTCTGCCTCGTCGTATACGTTCTCTGCGGTAAGCAGGGTGACGTCACCGCGATTGTCTGCGGGAACAGTAGCAGAAAGTCCGTCGGAAAGCTGGAAATTCCAAAGATTTTCTTCAAGCGCGCGAAGCTCATGACTTTGAGTGCGCACGTTGCTGTCAAGATGCTTTATCTCAACCGACTCGGAATATTCTGCGGCTATTTTGCAAAGCCGCTTTATCGTATCGACGGTTGACAGAAAATGCACGGCATCCGAGCCTTCCTTGTCAGCGCAAAGGGCTACGCACAGCTCGTCAGCGTCAAAAAGCGCGGAACGCAAAATATCGTATTCCTGTGCCGTGAAGCTGGTAAACGAATCAACAAAAACCGTCGTATCTCGGAAAAATTCGTTCTCGCGTATCTGCTCTGCGGCAAGTGTGAGCCTGTCCGCAGGATTTTCGCCGTATATTCCCTTGAGAAGCAGATCGTAGGCAGTGCTGACGACAGCAATATCTCGGAATTTCGCACCAAGAGGGCTACCCTCGTCAAGACCGTCGGCAATGGAAACAAGCTGATCCGCCGAAACGTTTGAGTGCTTTAATTCACTAACCGTGGCAAGCATAAGAGAGGTAAGAGTCGCATCGGAGGAATATGAGCTTGAAACCTTGCCGAATTCCTCAAGCACGTCGGAGACCTCACGCAGATTGCGCCACATAAGCAAGGTCTTAATGCTTTGTGTCGGTACTTTGCCCGCCACACCGCCGTATAAAGAAGCGACCTTCTGAGCAAGGCGGGAGAAGCTGAGTATCTCAAAATTAAGTCCCGCAGAGGTAGGAAGCTGTGGCAAAATATTTCGCTCGCAACTGTATACCTGCTGTTCAGGGACGATAAGAAGCGTATTTTTACCCTCGGAAACGGCAGAGCTTATCATTGATATTATTTCTTGCGTTTTGCCGCTACCCGAGCGTCCCGTTATCAATCTTAACATAAGCTGTCCTTTCCGTTAGTGTTTTTCAGTTTAAGATTTCGGAGTATAGTATTCTTGCCGCGCCAAGCGTAAGCACGGCTCGAAAACTTGTCGTCCGACATGCTGTTTACAGTTTTCGCGTCAAGCAGAGGTGTCAGCTTTTCACGAAAAAAATCAACATCCGTGCTGACATTGTCACTCAGTATTTTTTGATTTATCGGGCAAGCAAGCTGACACTCGTCACAACCCCATACAAGCGGATGAGCGGCAAGTGCGGCTTGCTCGTCGGGAGTAAGCTCACCCTTTTTTTGCGTCATCGCAGACAGACATCCCGCGCGACTTTCGGATGTGCAACCCGCAGGGCAGGCGGCAAGACACCTTCCGCAGTTTGAGCATTTCGGCATTTCGGCAGTTCGCGGAATATATCCGTCGAGCTTAGGCGAAGCACTCGTGATGATCTCACCGATAAAAACAAAGCTGCCGTATTCCCGAGTCAAAAGCAGACCGTTTTGTCCCTTGACACCTAAGCCAGCACGCACAGCGGCGTCAATTTCGTCAATAGGGGAATGGTCGGCAAATATCGCGAAGTCCGCTTCGGGGAATTCCTGACGCAGACGCGGGAGCAGAGTGTCGGATAATCTGTTGAAAAACAAGTGATAGTCCTTTGCGGCGGCGTAGAGGGACACGTTATGCTTACCTTTCGCAATATTCGGCACGACGTAGGGGACGGCGAGCATTATTGCCGTGCCGTCCGTTGTAGCTATGCCGCACTTATCAAGCAGATAAGGCTTTGTTATCCTGCACTCCGACAAGGGAATAGCTCGAGCGAGTATTCCTTGCGGCGTAAGGATATTTTTTACACTTGACAGTATATCTTCGTTTTTCATGGATTCTCCGTAAAGCAGAGGAAGTGCGTCGATTTGATCGAAGCACTTCCCACAATATTCAAGCTCCCGATCAAATCAGAATTTATCTACCGGGTAAAGTATTTTGAGCTGATTGATCTTGCTCTGATAAGCCGCCTGCTGTTTTTCTTGATAAAGCTTCGCGTAAAGCTGATCGCGCACCTCGTTGTAAGAGAGCGGCTTTGCCTCGTTTTGCGCGTTGAGCTTGATGAGGTGATAACCAAACTGCGTCTTAACGGGACCGCTAAGCTCGCCTACCTGCATTCCAAAGCAAGCGGTATCAAACTCGGGTACCATCTGCCCGCGGCCGAAATCGCCGAGATTTCCGCCGTTTGCCTTGGAGGGGCAGGAGCTGAATTCTCGCGCCGCATCCTCAAAGGTGATCTCACCTGCGTTTATCTTTGCAAGGATCTCGTTTGCCTTGTCCTCGCTGTCAACAAGAATATGACTTGCATTGACGGTTTCCTGACCTGCAAATTCGTCTGCGTTTTCGTTGTAGTATGCACGCACCTCATCCTCGGAAAGCTTTACGTTCTGCACAGTCTTTGCAATAGCGTATTCCATAAGGAGCTGCTCCTTGACAGCGGCAAGCTGATCCTTAAACTCCTGCTCGCGCTCCATAAGATTGCGCTGTGCGTCAAGAAGGAAAAGTCTTTGCGCGATAAGCTGTTCAAGAACTGCCGCGCGTCCCTGGGGGGAGCGGTACGCCTGACCCTGAGGACCGAGAGCGCGAATAAATTTTTCAACGTCCTCGTCGGTAATAGGCTTGCCGTTTACCTGTGCAAGCACGCCGCCCTGCGCCGCGCCGCCTGTTTTGATGATATCCATAATTCAAAAATTCCTTTCAAAATATATATTACTTTTAGTATAACATATACTATCAAAAATTTCAAGTAAATTCGCAAAATAATTTTGAAATTCGCACATAGCTGTTGAAAAAGGGAGAAATGTGTGGTAAAATGAACGTGACTATGACAAAGAAGGAGTTTTTATGCCTGAAATACTCTACCGAGATAAATATTTGTGCCTTTGCCGAAAACCGGTCGGAATACCGTCACAGCCGGACAGAACGGGTGGCATCAGCCTCCTTGACAGCCTATCTGAGGAGCTTGGCTTTGCGGGACTTGTCCACAGACTTGATACACCCACGGGCGGCGTGATAATGTACTCGCTCAATGAGCAAGTTACGGGTAAGCTGTCTGCGCTTGTCAGCGACCACGAAGCCTACGTTAAGGAATATCTTGCCGTCAGCGAGGGAATACCCGAAGGATATGTCGGTGGAGAGATGATAATGGAGGACTTGCTCTATCACGACAAGCTCAAAAACAAGACGTTTTCCGTTGATAGGCGGCGCGCGGGAGTAAAGCCCGCAAAGCTTGTCTGTCGCCTTATCGCCGAGGTGTCAGAGGACGGCATACAAAAGAAAAAAGCCTTATGGAGCATAAGGCTTTTTACGGGACGCACCCATCAGATAAGAGCGCAGTTTGCCACTCGACGCGCGCCGCTTTCGGGGGACGGAAAATATGGGGGACGCGAAAAGCGCGGCGGTCTTGCGCTCTGGTCGTACAAGGCAAGCTTCGCGCATCCTATAACGGGAAAGCATGTTTCCGTCTGCGCCATGCCTGATATGAGCGCGTATCCGTGGTGCTTGTTTTACGACTCGTTGTCCGAGCTGTGATGATTTGCTATTAGGCGCGTCTTGCGAAGCGCGAGGTACAGAACAGAGCAGCTGACCGTGCCGACACAGCCCTGCATGGCGTTTCCGAATATACCGCCCAAAGCAGCCGCGCCATAGCCTAAAGCAAAGGCTTCGACGGCGAGATATCCAAGCACCATTAAAATTTCAGCGGCAATGCAGGACAAAACCGTCCTCACAATCAGAGGGAGTTTTTTCAACGCTTGGAATACAAGCGCGGCGGTCACGGCGCACAGCGCTTTTATTATTAACGTAGCGGGGGCGTATATCGCGTAACCCGAGAAAATATCGGCAAGTGCCGAGCCGAGTCCTGAGGCGACTGCAGCATAGGGAATTGGCAGAAACAGTCCCGACAGCAATACCAGTCCGTCACCGAGATGTGCGTATCCGCCCGTGGGGATGGGTATGTATATTATAATTGTTGCAACGCAGATAAGTGCCGCGAAAACGGCGGAATATACGGTAAGATACAGCTTTTTGTGCTTCATAACGTCCTCGATTTTTCTTGATGATAGTAGATTATAGCAGATTTATGTAAACAAATCAACCTATAATTGAAAATATTTTTTACTCGCATAAAAAAGTTGAAATTTTTTTGAATTTGCTATTGACAAATCCGTGGGAGTATTGTATAATATTTCAGGAGTTTGCCAAGAGTAATCTTGGAAACCTATCTTCGGCACAGGCGAGGGGAGGGAAAACAGAAATGGCAGAAGTCAGAGTTAAAGACGGCGAGTCGCTTGACAGCGCTCTGCGTCGTTTTAAGCGCCAGTGTGCACGCTCCAACATCCTCGGCGAGCTTCGTAAGAGAGAATGCTACGAGAAGCCCAGCGTAAAGCGCAAGAAGAAGTCCGAGGCTGCACGTAAGAGAAAGTACAAGTAATTGTATTCAAACAGCAGGTCGCAATCGCGACCTGCTTTTTGATTTATATGAACTTTAAATTTACGAAAAACAGTTTAACCGTACTTCTCTATAAGTGTAATTACAGATTCTCTGTCTGTAACGGGGAACATACTGTTGGTTTTACCGGTAAGACAATAATATGTGGCTTTATGATAATCGCTCAATGCCACTATTACCTCATCACCGATAGCTACATCCTTGTTGTGGAAACCTATTGTAACCGTTGTACCCTTCGGGATGCTACCCTTCAGTGCTTCGGTAACTGTGCAATTATACATTCCTGTGTCGGCGAAATCCTTAAAAATGGTAGTGCTGGTGCATTCGTCGATCCTGACGGACAGAATTTCCTCGGCGGTAGAAATTACCGTGCTGACGCTTGGAGAAGGATCGAATTGCCTTGACGGAACGTTATTCTTCACTAAATTCTTGATGTAACTCAGGGTAGCTGCATAATCCGCCTTTGAAAAATCAAAGGACTCGGAGCGCAGCGAGATAGGCTGATCGTACATTGTACTTGCGGATACGTCCGATACGTCGATCACAGTATCGCCAATAAAACTATATACCTCCACCTTGTTATAAATATTTGCAGAGTGGTAAAGAGGAATCAGATAATCTTTTCCTCGCTCCAAGGAGGGACCTCCCGTTTCAAGCCATACATATACGTTAATGTTTTCCGGGGCGGAGCCGAGTATATTTTCTTTTACGGTGAAGCTGTATCTGGAATAGTTGTAGTTGTAATGTCCCGTACCGTTAAAGGTGGCGACGACTACGTCGGTGGCTTCCGCACACGCGTCTTCAAAAGTGTAATATATCATCTCGCTCGCTATGGTATTGCCGTTTTTATCTGTAGATATGTTAAGGTCATTTTGCGTTGAAAGATCTTCACTGCTCGTGCTACTATCTTGCGATTCGCCGGAATCGGTAGATGACGTATTATTTGACGTGTTGCATCCGAGCATAGAAATCGTTAAAATGCAACATAGAATGATAAGAAATAATTTTTTCATACAAACCTCCATGATCTATTTTTGCCATATTAAGTGTCAGTTAGTATAGTAGGTAAATTGCTCTGAGGTGATTGCTTTCCGCAGCTTTGAGCGTATAGGAAGAATGTGCTCCGGAGTACATAACATCAGTGGCATTAGGTGCATGACCCAAATATCCCAATGAATGTCCAAACTCATGAGTGCATGTTTTAATTACGGCATCATTGTCGGAACGCTTGATTACATAGACAGTTGCCGCGTTCATTTCATGAATTGTGATAAGTTTGTTACCATCATTAAGATTCATTACGCCATGGGCTGTTGTAGAATATACAGACAATCCAGTCCAAGTTGTATTATTTCTTCCGCTTTGGGATTCAATTTGCTCTCGGGTACCTCCATAAGCTTTTATTTCTGCGTTGCTGGTATCACTTACCCTAGCAAGAGTTATGTCTAATGCATTACTCCACTGATTCATCGCGTTATATGTGTTTGATATGAAACTAAATGAGCTATCTTCGGAGTCTATGTTATACATGTAGACATTTAGTGTATCATTGCTTTCACTCAAATCCCAATATCCTATGCTTGATGAATCACTATGCCAAGTCATTGAAATCGAACCCAAATATGGTCGAACTTCTGTTAGTTTCCAACAGTCCTTATAATTAGTATTATCAGTATATGATATCAGCACTAGGGCAGAGCCGACGTTGTTATAAGATGGATCTACCGAAAGAGAATATGAAAATGGCTCATAGCCTCTTGGGGTAAAAACTAAAGTTTTGTCAGTGGATACATACATTTTCCATTTTGTGCAATCTTGGATGCTTGAAAACTGTTCAATTAAGATAGTCCCATCAGAATATTCTTTAAATCCAAGATATTTTTGAGTATCTTGATTTTTTATGGTGTAAAAGTAATCGCTTTGTCTTTCAAATAACCATTTTCTGGATTCTCTTGTACTAAAGTCCCACTGATTAATTGGTGTTCCGTCATCTAAATATGGACCGTAAGGCGAGGCGAAACGTTCCGTTTCAATATTTTGTAACCAATATGTGCCTGAATATTGGACTTGTATAATTAACTCCCATTTTTCATAATTGTTTGATGAAATTGTATCTGTTAATTGTAACTCAGCTCCCACTGAACTATTTGGCGCAACGAGCATAAGGTCGATGCTGTAATACGGCACAAAATAATATCGGTCAGATGAATCAGATAAAATTGACCACATGGTTTGAGGAGATATAGATGAAAACAATTTGATATTATCTTCGCCGGTCTTTGTGCTGCTAATTCCAATGTAGTTGTTATTATAGAGCGATTTGATTGTATAATAGCCATCCGAAAGTCTAGTGATCTCCCAGTTTTCATACAAATTAGAGTGGTATTGCCATTGGTGAATCATATCAGTATTAGGTCCATGTATGTCCACATACTTGCCATTGCCAAGATTTTTTATATAGTATATACCATCTTTGATAACTACTTCTTCTAATCCGTCGGCATAATATTGTCCTTACCTCCTTTGATATAAAATAGCGCGCAAAGACACCAGTAAGAGAAACTCACTGCCTTTACGCGCTTTTTAACAAAACTTAATGCTCTCTGTACGATAAATTTTGCGAAAAACTGCGAGCAACAGCGATTGAAGTAGTTGTCAAGTTTCTCAGCAATCTGCACAAGTTAGTTTATTACACTATCAGTATATCATATTTTGATTGAAAAGTCAAGTATTATTTCAATATTTTTTCCATGATTTCAATATTTTCTATAATTTGCCTTTAAAAGCTTTTTGTGTTTTTGGCTATTCCACTCACCGCATCAATAAATTTATCAATGTCCTTCTTACTGTTGAAATATCCGAAGCTTGCGCGGACAGCGCCACCTTTTGGCGTGCCGATAGCTTCGTGAGCAAGCGCGGCACAGTGATAACCCGCCCGCACACAGATATTCTGCCGCCCAAGCTCTGCGGCTATGTTTTCCGAGGGGATAGTATCGTGACGGAAAAGCACGAGCGAGCCTTCTCTTGAAGGAGCGACCACCCGTATACCCGGTATTGTCAGAAGTCCTTCCTTAGCACGTCTGCAAAGCTTTCCCTCGTGGGCGCGGATATTATGGATACCCGTGGATGTCACAAACTCTAAACCCCGCCGCAAGCCTGCAATAGCAGGTGTAGAGAGCGTACCCGCCTCGTATCTTTCGGGCGAGTCGGCAGACATCTCGCCCATGAGAGAATCCACGCCGTTTCCGCCTTCGATAAGCGTTTCCAAGGACATATTTTCTCCGAGAATGATGATCCCGCAGCCCTGCACGCCGTAAAGTCCCTTGTGCGCGGGCAGACACAGCGCGTCAATATTGCACTCCTTCATATCAATAGGATAAATACCTGCTGACTGTGCGCCGTCTACCGCGAAAAATATTCCTCGACTCTTGCAGAAAGCGCCTATTTCTCTGATTGGCAAAGTGATAGGACAAATATTTGACGCATGTGTGCATACCAGCAGACGGGTGTTGGACTTGACAAGGCGTTCAATCGAGGATACGACCATATCGGGAGTGGCGAATTCAAGATTCGGGAAGGCGTTGAATACGTCGAATTCGATGATCCCGCCTTTTTGTAGCTTATACAACGGGCGGTATACCGAATTGTGTTCAAGATTGGAGCACAAGGCGTGGTCGCCCTGCTTTAAAATACCCTTGATGACCGAATTCAAAGCGTAGGTGGTGTTGAGCGTAAATACTACGTTTTCAGCGCTTCCTCCGAACATCCGGGCAAGCTGCTCGCGGCACAGATATATCTCCTCGGCGGATGCCATCGCCAACGGATGCGCGCCGCGCCCAGCGTTGCCGCACCAGCGGGTAATGCAGTCGTTTACGGCTTCACTTACTGTGCGTGGCTTTGGGAATGTAGTTGCGGCGTTGTCAAGATAGACGGTATTCTTGTTTATTTTCATAGCTTGCCTCTCAAAATTCGGATTTATGATGTAAAGGCTGTACCGTTGCGGAACAGCCCGTAAATTTTCAGCCGAGAAATTTTCTGACCTTGATATTTGCTCTGGAAAGCACCGTACGAACGGTGTTTTTTTGTGAGCAGTGAAAGGTAACTCCGTAAGCGCATCCGCTATCTGTGTCAACAGAGCTTACCTTAATAACGGTAGCAAAGACAGCAGCAGAGGTAAGGACATTTTGCGCCTTCATGGCGTTGGTCATTGAGCCAATGACCGCCGTACAAGTGCCGCCGTGAGGATAATAATTTTGTGATGAGCCTTGCATGAGATACACCTCCTCCGTATCAGTTTATGAGGAGGCGCGGGTGCTTGTTACGACGAAAAGCGCGATTTTCTGCGTCTTATCAGCAGGATTAGACAGCCGACAAAAAAGAGAATTTTTACTACCAACGACAGTACATCTCCGCCGCGCATACCGTATGCCGAAAAATAGACGAAATCGTCCGCATTTGCAGATGTTTGTGTAGTAAGGAGGGACGGAAAAAAGTGCAGTATCATCCCCGTCAGCACAGCAGATAGCACGCCTTGAAATAGTTTTGCGACAAAGTAGGGCTTGAAGGATATTCCGCGTCCCGAACAAATGCTGATTATCTGAAAATGTACCGACAACCCCGACCAGCCTGCAATCAGCGCGCAGAGAACGGCAGACGTAAAAAGTGAGCTTGAATTTGCGGCGCGGCTGACTCCGCCCGATATTTCAAAAAAGCCGAAAAGTAACGCTGACACAGCTTGCGGAATATCCGAAAAGCCGGATAGCATGCTCGACAGCGCACCGGTTACGGCGGAGAAAAATATGACGTAAGCGCACACCGTCAGCATACCTCTTGCGGCATTGGAAACACCTGACGTAAAAGCCTCAATGCCTGACGGGCGACTGGAAGCTTTGGGCAGCTTCAAAGAATATTCACTATTGCTTTGAGAGAGGAGAAACCGAGCGAAAAATCCAACGGTAAGCCCGCTTGCGAGAACGCAAAAATATATAAGTGTGCCAATGCTTTTGCTACCAAGCAGAGTGATACCTACGGCGTTGATGAGAAAAGCGGAGCTTGGGTTGTTTGAGAAGGTCATCAGATGCTCTGCCTCGCGCCTTGTGATGGCACCCTTGTCATAAAGAGCCACGGCAGTTTTTGCTCCGATCGGGAAGCCGCAAAGCGAGCCGAGGAAGGCGGCTGAGCAACCCGCACCGCTCAGGTTGAACACACGTCGCATAACAGGCGCTAACAGCCGCCCAAGTCCCTCTCCCAAGCCGCTTGTTACCAAAAGCTCGGAAATTACCATAAAGGGGAAAAGAGAGGGAATTACCGTCCGTGCACAGATGGTGAGTCCGTTCCCCATATATTCAATGGCTGCTGTGGAATTTTTCATAATAAGTATAAAGCAAAAGCCGCTTAGCAGGCAAAATGCGGTATGTCCGAAATTGAGGCGCGCCGTCCTTTCCTTTTTTCCTTCAATGACTCCGATAGACCTTGTGGCAGTCATGTTATCTCCTTTGTCGGCATATTGTTAGTTGATGTAACATTATATGCGAAAGAAGGTAAAACATGAGCCAAGATAAGCAGGAAAAGAAGCGTCCGTCGTCGCTGTCGGATTGGATGATCGAGAGGCTGGATATTCCCGCAGATGTAGTCAGCGGTGGCTTGCGTGCCGAGCTTCGCGGACGCCATTCGCTGACCGTTCACGGCTGTAAAAAAATTGAGGAGTACACCTCAAATTGCATACGGCTGTCCGTCAAGAAATCAACGCTGTGCGTGCGGGGTGAAGACCTTGTGTGTATCTCATATCTTGCAGGGGCTGTGGGCATAGAGGGGCATATAGATTCACTTTCCTTTGACGACAGCAAGGGAGGCGATAAGAATATATGATCTACGGACTATTTGGATACTGTAAGGTGTCGGCAGACTCGCAAAACGCACCGCGCCTTTTGAATATCTGTATGCAAAACGGCTATCCGTATAAAAATATCATCACGGACGAATGTGGCAATATCACACTGGTATTCAGAAGGAATATTTTTGCTCGCGTAAATGATAAATGCAGTCTTTGCGGAGTAGAGATATGTGTTATCGAGAAAGGCGGCTTGCCGTATTTGCTACATAGATACCGCCGTCGCGCGGGACTTTTAGTGGGTGCGATAGCGGCGGCAGTGATGGTGTTTTATTTTTCAGGTATTATCTGGGACGTGCGTGTCAGCGGAAACGTCAATCTTACAGACTCGGAGGTTATCGGTACGCTTGCCGAATGTGGCTTTGGAGTCGGATCGTCAAAATCGAATTTTCGTGCAGACGTGCTTGAAAACCGCGTGCTGATAAGTAACTCGAGGATCGCTTGGATATCGGTAAATCTCAAGGGTACCGTCGCCCACGTGGAGATACGTGAGAGCGCCAAGCCGAATAATAATTCCCAGAACGATACTCCTGCCAATATCGTCGCCGCACGTAGCGGAGTTATACAGCGGATAGAGCTTGAGGACGGAAACGTGCTTGTTGCGGCGGGTGACAGAGTGAATGAGGGGGAGCTGCTTGTCAGTGGACTTTACGACAGTAATATAAGCGGTTACCGTTGGACACATGCCTGCGCTAAGGTGTACGCCAGATGCGTAAGGGAAATAAATATCTATATCCCAAAAACGTATGAGAGCCGAGTTTATACGGCAGAAAATGAAGCAGAAGTAGAATATTCGGTAAATTTTTTCGGAAAAGAGATAAAATTTTCAAAAAAGTGTGGAAATGATGAGGGTAACTGTGATATAATAGAAAAAAGCCGAAGTCTGACGCTGGTTAAGGGTGTCAGCCTGCCGATATCCGTCCAAACAGTGTGGCACGTTCCGTATACTGTCGAAACCTTTACGCGAAGCGACGAGGAAATGGAACGGTTAGCCTATTTTGAGCTGTCACAGCGGCTTGCGGAAATACCAGGCGGGGCAGAGCTTATAAAGAAAACCGTGTCGACCTCATCCGACGACAGCGGATTTTATCTTTACTGCACCGTGGTGTGTGTTGAGGATATCGCCCGCACGGTGGAATTTGAGGTCACTCAATAAAAGCAACGGAGAATTTATGAATCAGAGAATCATTAAAGTGGATAGCTCCGAAACGACGGCGGTCATTTTCGGAAGCTACGACTCAAACGCGCGGATAATCGAGGAAATCTTCCGCGTAACCCTTCGAAACCGTTCAACAGACGAAGGGGACAGTATACTTATTTCGGGCGAGGATATGGAGTCTGTCAACGCCGCCGCCGCGACCGTGGAGTATCTGCGGAATATGGCACAGTATAACAGTGAGATAACCGATCAGAACGTGCGGTACGTAGCAGGGATGATATCCGACGGAAACCGCGCAGAGCTTGACGATATCGGCTCGGACTGCATCTGCGTTACCACCAAGGGAAAGCCTATAAAGGCAAAGACTGTTGGACAGAAAAGATACGTTGATGCAATAAAGAAAAACACCATAGTGTTAGGTGTAGGCCCTGCGGGAACGGGTAAGACCTTCCTTGCTGTTGCAATGGCTGTGAAGGCGTTGCGCGACAAGCAGGTGTCGCGTATACTGCTCTCGCGCCCCGCTATCGAAGCTGGTGAAAAGCTAGGATTTTTGCCGGGTGACCTGCAAAGCAAGATAGACCCCTATCTACGCCCACTGTACGACGCGCTCTACGAGATGCTCGGTCCGGAAACCTATCAGAAGCTCGCGGAAAAGGGAACTATCGAAATAGCACCCCTTGCCTACATGCGAGGCAGAACGCTTGACGATTCCTTCATCATCCTTGACGAGGCACAGAACGCGACGCCCGAGCAGATGAAGATGTTTCTGACTCGCCTCGGCTTTAATTCAAAAATGGTGGTTACAGGCGACCTTACGCAGACCGACCTGCCGAGCGGTCAGCGCTCGGGTCTTGCATCTGTCGTTAAAATCCTTGACGGTATTGACGATATTGCAATTCATCATTTTACCGAAAAGGACGTAGTAAGACATCACTTGGTACAAAAGATAATTCTCGCCTATGAGAAGTTCGACAGAGAAAACGCCCGTCGCGCGGCGGAAAGGGAAAACGCTAAGCGTGAATTCCGCCGTGACGGACAAAAATACCGCTTTGAAAAGTCGGGCGAATTCGGCAAAAATAAGTAAAGGAATATTGAAAAATGAATCTTGAAATCGGAAAAAATTATTACGGCTTTGAGGTCGTCGAGATCGGTGAGATCAAGCAGGTGGGCGTAAAATATTGGCGACTGCGCCACGTTGCAAGCGGTGCTAATCTCATCTATACCGACCGCGACGACGGACAGCTGGTGTTCTCAGCGGGATTCCGCACGCTTCCCGAGGACGATACGGGCGTGTTCCATATTCTTGAGCATTCCTGCCTTGACGGCTCGGAGAATTATAGACTCAAGGAGCCCTTTGTCAACATTATCTGCTCATCTCTTGCTGTGGATCTCAACGCCGGCACTTATCCCGACAAGACGATATATTACTACATTTCCACAAGTGAAAAGGATTACATGAATCTTATGTCTGTCTACCTTGACGCGGTGTTCCATCCGCTGCTTTTGACAGACCGACGGATATTTGAAAAAGAGGCGTGGCATCTTGAACCCGACTCAAAAGGCGGCGTTGTTTATAATGGCGTTGTATTCAACGAGATGCAGGGACACGAGAATATGCCGGACAGTATTCTGGAGCATGCCCTTGAAGCGTCGCTTTTCCCGAATAATTGCTATGCCAAGGATTCGGGCGGACGTCCCACGGCTATCCCCGAGCTTACCTACGAGCAGTTTTGTGAGACCTACAAACGCTTTTACAGCACCGAAAACTGCACGATCTATATGTCGGGAAAAATGAGCGTTTCGGAGCAGCTTCTATACATAGACGGCGTGCTTCGCGGCGTTCCGAAATACGGCTATGACACACCCGCACCCATTGCGGCGCATCAGCCCGTCACAGCACCCAACGTGCGGGTCACATATCAGCTTCCCGAGGGTGATTCTCCTGCTATGAATACAAAGCTCGCTTTGGCTTACGTGCTTGGCGACGGCGAGGACGAGGCTGACACACTCGGTATGAAGCTCCTTGCCGAGTATATGGCGCAGACTCCTACGTCCCCCTTGTCCAAGGCTGTGCTTGATGCGGATATAGGTCAGGATTTTACTATGATATGCGAGGGATATTACCGCCAGCCTGCCGTAATATTCATGCTCGGCAAGAGCGAGGAGCAGAACGCTGAAAAATTCAAGGACACCGTTCTTAAATCCTTGTCGGAGTTCGTCCGTGAGGGACTTGACCGCGCTCGTCTTGACGATCTGCTTGATAATAACGAGGTCGACAGCCGCCGCCAGTCTCTTTCTGTTCGGACGGGCTACGCACTCATGGAAAGCATGCTTCGTGACATGACGCAGTTTGGCTATATTCGAAGCGACGATGCCCTGGAGGCATTGCGTGCTAAGCTGTCGTCAGACGGTAAATATTTTGAGCATCTGATTGAAAAATACATCCTTGACAGCAAGCATTGGACGCTTGTACGCTGTGTTCCGTCCAATACTGTAATGGACGAAAAAAAGGCTTATATGAAGGCAAAGCTGGATACGGAGGCTGATAATCTCAACGCAAGGGAAGGCGCATACGAAGCCTTGTGCGAGCATGTAAATGAATTCAAGGAATATCTCGGCGCACCCGACTCTGCAGAATCCGTTGCAACCATACCGCATCTTGCGCTTGCAGACATAAGCCGTAAAAATCGCTTGAGAGATATGACGGAAAGCCGCGCAACACTGAAAAACGGCAAAGAAATCACCTCTCTGCTTTACGGCGGAAGCTCCTTGGGTATAATAATTGCGGGACTTGTTTTTGATCTCAAGAAAATATCGGCTGACGATCTTTTCTATGCTTCCTGCCTGTCGAGGGCACTGTTCTCGTTGCCAACGGACAAGCATACCGCTCCTGAGCTGAATGATATGTGGGTCAAGCTGAAGGCGCAGACCAACGCTGTCACATACTCGCATCATATCAGCGGCGGCGCAGGCGTGCTTCTTGACGTCAATATCAATATGCCTGTGGAAAGCATTGCCGACGCTTCGACTCTGCTTGAGGAGTACATGACATCCGTTTGCTTTGACCGCGAGATCATAACCCGACTATTTTCTAACTCGGCGTCCGTAAAGGACGAAATGATATGGGGAGGTAGCCAGACGGCGGCAAATTATGCGTCCCAATGTCTGAATCTTGCCGACGCTTACCGTGACAAGCTTTCGGGCGTGTCCTTCTATCACAGACTCAAATCAGTGTCCGACAGTATATCTGACAAGGATGGCGAATACTCCGAAACCGTGGATACGCTTATTGCCGGAATGAAACGAGTGTACGGAATTCTCTTCGGCAGCGGTCAGCCCGTTGCATACTTTATCGGTGATGACAGCTATTTCCACGAGTGGGCAAATTGCTTGTCAAATATAGATGTTTGCGCAAATGACGTGACTACCGACACAGACTTTGAAATGCCGAAGGCGGCTGACCGCGCCCTCGCTATCAGCGGCGACGTGAATTACTGTGCTAAGGTCTACGACGCAAAGGCAGCAGGCTATACCGTCACCAATCGTTATCTGCCCGTGTGCCGCTATATTTACGGTAAGTATATGTGGGACGAGGTAAGAGCGAAGGGCGGTGCTTACGGCGCGGGTGTCAACGTCACGCGCTTCGGACTTGTCAAGCTGTATTCCTACCGCGACCCGAGAGTCAAGGAAACGTATGACGTTTTTGCAGAGCTTCCTGCTTGGCTTGAAAATAACGTTCCCGACCGCGACGAGATCGAAAAGAATATCATTAGCTGTGCGAGCAATGCTTGCTTTGAGCCTATGAGTATTCTGGACGAGGGCAAGGGCGCTCTGTCAAGATATTTGCGCTCTAAAACTGCGGAGGAAACGTGGAGCTTGGTGACGGAGATATTTGATACCACCGAGCAGGATTTCCGCGATTTTGCGCAAATGCTTCGCGGACTTGACGAAAAGCGCGCAGGTGTCAGCTCCACCTTGGGCAACAGAGCCTGCATGGAGGAAAGCAAGATCTTCGAAGAAATAACGGAATTGTAACGGAGGCAGTATGGCTGCAAAGAAAAACCAAAAGCTTTTGTCGGAGCGCGACGAGAAAAAGCTGACCGACACCTTGCAAAAAGCGATAGCCAAGGACAAGCAGTACAAGAAAACGGTCAAAAGTGTAAACGTCACTTTGTCAGCACAAGCACTTTCCCTTATCGCGGGTAGTGCGGCAAGGGCTGTCGTCAAAGCTGCAAATACTAACGCCGAGAAGAAAAAGAGCGGATTTGACATATACTGCGACTTTGTTTCCGCATTTACAAAACTCCGAAGAAAGCGCGAAAAGGCTCACCGCAAGGCAGGGAAGTACGACCGCAAAACGGGACTTACACATCTTCCTAAAATTCAGAAGGTCAAAAAAGCCAAGCGCAACAAGGCGTATAAGATCAAAAAGATACGGAAATGAGGACGTATTGATATGAAAATTGCCGTAATTACAGGTGCATCTTCGGGAATGGGAAAGGAATTTGTGCTTCAGCTTGACAAGCGTGAGAGTTTTGACGAGCTGTGGCTTATCGCAAGACGCGCCGACAGACTTGAGCAAATCGACACGCTCACCTCCGCAAAGGTACGCGCGATACCGCTTGATTTGTGCGACCCGGAAAGCGTTGGCGTCTACAAAAACCTTTTGGAGGAACATAAACCGAATGTCAAGGTGCTTGTCAACGCAAGCGGCTTTGGCAAATTTGGGGCATTTGAGGATATACCTCTTGACGATCAGCTATCTATGATAGACCTCAACGACAAGGCTCTCGTGGCAATGACCTATATGACCTTGCCATATATGCAAAAGGGAAGCGAAATATTTCAGGTGGACTCTCTTTCCTCCTTCCAGCCCGTGCCGTATATCGGCGTTTACGGTGCTACAAAGGCGTTTGTGCTCAGCTTTTCAAGAGCCTTGGGCGTTGAGTTGAAGCCAAAGGGAATACGTGTAGTCGCCGTTTGCCCTGGTTGGGTGCGCACCGAATTTTTTGACCGCGCAGTTACGGACGATACCATTAAGTACTACAATAAATTTTTTGACGCGGACGAGGTAGTTACCCGCGCGCTGTCAGATATGAAAAGGGGGAAGGATGTGTCCGTCTGCGGTGCGTCTGTCAGAGGACAAGTGCTTTTAACCAAGCTCTTACCACACAAATTGGTCATGAAGATCTGGTGTAAGCAACAGAAAAAATAAAAAATTACCGCCACCCGCGTTTTGATCTTGCGGGCGGCGGTGTTTTATTTTTCTATATTGTATATGATTTTTCCGTCTTTTACACTTGCGGTTATGCGATCGCCGACTTTAATGCCTTTCTCAAGTATCAGTTCTGTAAGACTGTCCTCTATAAGCCGTGCCGAGGCGCGTCTTACTGGGCGTGCACCGCGGTTTTCCTTGATGGCGGCGTCCACCACAAGATGGATCACCGATTCGTCCAGCTCCACGCGGATGCCGATATCCAAGGCGCGTTGCTTTATTTCGGCGACTGCACTCTGCGCGATCTTAAACAGCTCCGCTCTGTCCAGACTTTCAAAGCAAATAATTTCGTCAATTCTGTTGATAAATTCGGGACGAAAGGCTTGACGGAAGGCGGATAGCATTTTTTCACAGCGGGCAGAGGCGGCGGAATTTTGCGCACTGCCCGAATCCGAAAATCCCGTTATCTTTTTGCCTGCCTCAGTACCCGAGCCGAGGTTTGACGTCATGATGATAACGCAGTTTTTGAAATGCACACGCCTTCCTCCCGAATCCGAAAGTATTCCGTCGTCAAGTATCTGCAAAAAGATGTTTTGCACGTCGGGGTGAGCCTTTTCAATCTCGTCAAAAAGTATGACGGAATACGGGTGTCTGCGCACCTGCTCGGTAAGTCTGCCGCCCTCGTCAAAGCCGATGTAACCGGGCGGCGAGCCTATAAGCTTTGCCACGCTGTGCTTTTCCATATACTCGGACATATCAAAGCGTATCAATGAATTTTCGCTACCGAAGAGGCACTTGCACAAGACCTTTGACATATAGGTTTTGCCGACTCCGCTCTCACCGAGAAAAACAAACGAGCCAATGGGGCGGTCAGGATTGGCAAGACCTGTCCGTCCGCGCTTGATAGCTCGGACAATTGTGGCAATAGCCGCGTCCTGTCCCGTGATCTCCGCTTTCATCTCCTCCTCAAGATGCAAAAGACGGGTGTCAACACCTTCCAGAAGGCGTGCCGACGGAACTGTAGTCCATTGTGTAACCATATCGGCAATGTCCTTGGGAGTTACGGTAAATTTTTCTCGCTCGTTGCTGTCGAGCTTTCTTTTTTCGCGTAGCTGCTGCTGTATCATGTCCTCGCTGTCACGCAAACGCGCGGCAAGCTCAAAATCCTGTGCTTTGATCGCACGTATCTTTTCGTTTTCGAGCTCCTTTAACCTCATTTCCAGCCTCTTTATTTCAGGCGGTACGCTGTAAGCGCGTATACGCACACGCGATGCCGCCTCGTCGATAAGGTCAAGTGCCTTGTCGGGTAGAAATTTATCATGGATATAGCGAACAGACAGGTCTATTGCGGCTGTGAGTGCCTCGTCGGAAATTCTGACCTTGTGGTGAGCCTCGTATTTTTCACGGAGACCTCTTAATATTTCAAGTGCTTCGTCCCGATCGGGCTCTTCTACAGTGACAGGTTGAAATCGTCTTTCTAGCGCGGGATCTTTTTCGATATGACGTCTGTATTCCTCCTGAGTAGTCGCCCCTATGAGATGCAATTCGCCGCGCGCAAGTGCGGGCTTGATTATATTAGCCGCGTCAACAGCACCCTCTGCCGCGCCCGCGCCTACTATGGTGTGAATCTCGTCGATGAACAGTATTATCTGTGGATCGTTTCGCGCCTCCTGCATTACGTTTTTTAATCGCTCCTCAAATTCTCCGCGATATTTTGCCCCCGCTATCATAGAGGGAATATCCAAGGTAACTATACGCTTGTCACGCAGAGAATCGGGAATATTTCCTGCGGCAATGCGCTGAGCAAGTCCCTCAATGACCGCAGTTTTTCCAACGCCGGGTTCTCCGATAAGACACGGATTATTTTTGGTTCTGCGCGATAATACCTGAACTACGCGCTCGGTTTCCTGGTCACGACCTATAACGGGGTCTATCTTGCCCAGCTCGGCGAGCGCGGTGAGATCCCGACCAAACTGATTTACGGAGGATGCCGACATACCCTTTGAACTGCTTTTTTTAGCTTGTCCTTCGCGCATCATATCGCGGACAGCCTCCGCGTCCTCTGCGCCCGCTCCGATATAGCTTTGAGTCTTTTTTTGCAGCTCGTCGATAGAAACACCGAGATTTTCAAGTATTCTTATCGCCACACAGCCGTCCTCATCCAAAAGCGAATAAAGAATATGCTCCGTTCCGACCAAAGAACCGTCTGCACGGCTCGTATGATTTGCGGAATTGGCGATAATCGTGCGGGAGCGGGGAGTAATGTCTGCGGATGAGAGAGAGGTCTTTTCTCCTTCCCCCGAAAGCTCTGAAACGGCATTTCGTATTTTCTCGGCTGATGCGCCGCGCTCGCTGAGTATTTTTGAGGCTACACATTCACTGCACTCTGCAAGTCCTATCAGAATATGCTCCGAGCCGATATACGTGTGACCCATGTCGGATGCCGCCTTCTGCGCACCCTCAAGCGCCCGTGACGCAAGTTGAGTGAATTTATTTGGCATTGTCTTTTCCTTTCAAAAGGGTTTTAAGCCGTCAGCCTTTCCTTGACGTAGGAGGCGCGCTCCTTTTCTACGCTGATTGAAGAACGGTTTTTAGATGTTGCTCCGTCTCCCGAAGCGCAAAGCGTGGCGGGCAGTGATTCGATCAGAAGGGCGGTGAGCAGCTCGGTTTTTACGTCTGTGATCATACCGAGAGAGATGCCAAGCCGAACCTCCGCGCTGTATTTGAGGAAGTCGGAATAGCTTAGCAGATTTGCGTAGCGCAGTACGCCCTCGGCGCGTGTCGCGGCGTCGGCTATGCGCTCGTATTCCTCACCGACGATCTCGCGTCGCTGTGCACGTTCACTGTCAATTATCTCACGCACGGTGCGAGAAAAATATTCTACCAGCTTTGCCTGCGGCACGTCGGTAATTTTGTTTGTCAGAATGTAAATATTGCTTTCGGTGGATTCGCTGAAAAATGATTTGAGGCACATTCCGCATTTGGACAGCTTCTCGGACAGCGGCAAAATAAAGCAAGCTCTGCGCAGAGCGGGTAAGAATAAGAGGACGGATATCTCCGCGCCCGAGCCGAGGTAGGCTGGGTCGGAGGTAAGATATCCGAATCTTTCGTCGTAAGCAAAATTGAATTTTGAATCGAGAAGCTCTTCTATCTTTTGCACAGCCGAAGACGCGTCCTTCAAATCAAAGCCTGGGAGTATACATTGAAGCTGAATATGCTCGCGTCTGCAAAGCATGGCTGACAGATTGCAGGGCTCGTTGAGATACAGCGCGTGGGGCAGACTTTCGCGGATAAAGTCGGGAGTTATATACATTTTTTCCGCCAACGAGTATGCATTTGCATGAGAAATTTCGGAAAAGTCGGTCTTATTAAAACCGTTTGCCTCAAGAACACCTCCTATTCTGTTGATAATCTCCTTGGCGGATGCGGCGTCAAGACGGGTGGGAAAAGGGAATTCAGCTATGTTGCGGGATAGTCTGTAACGAGTGGATATAACGACGTCCTGCTCGTTACCGGGAATATTGTACCAAGCCATATTTGTTTACCTCCGTATGTATCATTTGATTGCAAAAGCTTTTTCCATGTCACGTATTCTGTCACGAAGAGTTGCGCAAAGCTCGTAGTTTTCGCTGTTTACAGCCTCTGTAAGCTCACCTCGAAGCTTGGATATTTTATCGAGCATTTCAAGCTTTACGCGGTGAGAGCGGGGAGGATCTCCCGAATATTTTCTGGCGGCACCAAGGCTTGAAAAGTTCATAATGTCCACCGCCGCCGACAGCTCGTCCGCAAATACGCCGTAGCATCTGACACAGCCGACAAGCCTGCTTTCGCTTATCTCCGACAGTCCGATACCGCATCCGGGGCATTTGATTCCGGAATCGCTTCGCACGGGAGAATATTTGGGAATGGAAAGGGAGCTGAGTCCGCTCGGCAGCGCGCGCGGGATCTCCGTTACCTCCGAGGATAGCCCTGAAATCGCCGCACTGAATTCCTCAAGCTCGCCCGACATGCGCATTGAATCCGCACATTCGGTGCAAAGATTGAAGGAGCGCAATTCTCCGTACAGATTTTCCGTGTAGTAGATGACCGCTTTTTTCTTTTTGCATTTTTCACACAGCATTTTGATCTTGTCCTTTCGTTTTTTTTACTTATATTGTAATCCGCACAGCGGGAAAATCATGTCGAAAAAGAAAGGCTGATAAAAGAAATTTTTGATTTTTTTGTCGCAAGGAAATCGGCTTTACAACGCACCGCGTTCACACGGAGTTCATATAAACGTGATATAATACCACGATGAAGGTTTTGCGGTCTGCCTTTGGGGCGATCTGTAAAAATTTTGAAAGGAATTTTTCTTATGAGTTCAAGAAAGAATAAAGGCGACTCCTGCCCAATGATGAAAACGTCCATTGGCGGTCAAGCGCTTATGGAGGGAATAATGATGCGCGGCCCGCAGACTACCGCCATGGCTGTGCGCAATCCGCAGGGCGAGATAGTTCTCGAAAAGTTTCCCACATCAGCAAAGAAGCGTTCTGTGCTTTACAGAATACCGATAGTTCGAGGGATTTTCAATTTCGGCTCTTCCATGGCACTCGGCTATAAGTGCCTTATGCGCTCGGCAGAAATTTCGGGACTTGAGGAGGCCGAGGCGGAGCTTGAAAGAGAGAAGCGGGAAAAACGTGCACAAAAAGCGGCTAAGAAGGCAGCTAAACGCGGAGAGCCTATTCCCGAACCTACGTCCGTCGAGGAAGCGGCAGAAGGCCATGAAGATGATAAAAAGCAATCATCCGCATTTGTAAACGTGGTAATGGTTTTCAGCGTTATCATTGCCGTTGCTATTGCCGTCGGCCTGTTTTTTGTTCTGCCCGTATGGCTTTACGGCTTGTTGGGTAAACTTATTCCGAGTATTGCGAATAACAGATTTATCATGTCTGCCTTTGAGGGAGTTGTGCGTGTACTTCTGCTTGTCGGCTATATGCTGGCTGTTTCCTGCATGAAGGATATCCGCCGCACCTATATGTACCACGGTGCTGAGCATAAGACCATATTCTGCTATGAAAGCGGACTTGAGCTGACCGTCGAGAACGTGAAAAAAGAGCGCAGATTTCACCCGAGATGCGGAACTTCTTTCCTTGTTCTTATGGTGTTCGTGAGTATCGTGGTCGGATTTTTCATTCCGCCCGCCATACCAAAGCTTTTGCGTTCTGTAATTAAGGTCGCGCTCATTCCCGTTATCGTGGGAATCGGCTACGAGCTTATCAAAATATGCGGAAAGTACGATAATTGGTTTACCCGTATTATTGCCGCACCTGGACTTCTTTTTCAGCGTCTTACCGTTTTTGAGCCAACCGACGATATGATCGAGTGCGCCATAGCGGCAATGAAAGAGGTAATTCCCGAAGACGGAAGCGATAAAATGTAAATTGCGCAATATGCGTAAATATAAATCCATTAAATTTTCAGGAGGAAAATTATGAAACTCGTTGTTTGTAAAAGCTATGAGGAAATGTCCGAGAAGGCGGCGGCTATCGTCGCGGAGATAGTCAAGGCAAAGCCCGACTGCGTGCTGGGCCTTGCTACCGGCTCCACTCCCGTCGGAACGTATTCCAAGCTTGCAGAGATGTGTGATGCGGGAGAGCTTGATTTTTCCCGTGTAAAGTCTGTAAACCTTGACGAATATTATCCCATAAGCCCCGATAACGATCAAAGCTACCGTTATTTCATGAACGAAAAGCTGTTTGATAAAATAAACATTGACAAGGCGAACACCTACGTTCCCGACGGCTCTGCGGCAGATCCCGACAAGGCATGCGCTGATTATGAAAAGATAGTTGACAGCATGGGACAGGTGGACATTCAGATCCTCGGTATCGGTCAGAACGGTCATATCGGCTTTAACGAGCCCGCCGACAAGCTCTATCCCCTGACTCACGTTACGGGACTTACTGAAAGCACCATCAACGCAAACGCAAGATTCTTCAATTCTATTGATGAAGTACCCACCAAGGCACTTACCATGGGAATCGGTACTATCCTGCGTGCAAAGAAGATCATCATCCTTGCTAACGGTGCCGCTAAGCGCGACGCTGTACGCAAGATGCTTGACGGAATGCTGGACTGCTCTTGCCCCGCGTCTATGCTCAACCTCCACTCCGACGTTGTGGTTATCTGCGACGAGGCAGCTTACAACTAAAATATTCCACCGCCGCTCTGCCGCATAACATTGCGGTACGTCGGTCAATACTCCCGATAGTAAATTATCAGGAGTATTGTTATGTACCACAATAAGGTAGTCATCTGCGGCGTCAATACGTCAAAGCTCAAGGTTTTGAGCGAGGAAGAAAAAAAGTCTTTAATGACAAGAATAAAACAAGGCGACAGGGAAGCGCGGACAGAAATGATATGCGGTAATCTTCGCCTTGTACTTTCAATAGTACAACGCTTTTCGGGGCGACGCGAAAACCTTGACGATCTTTTTCAGGTAGGCTGTATTGGTCTTGTCAAGGCAGTGGATAACTTTGACGTCACCAAGGAGGTTATGTTCTCCACTTACGCCGTTCCAATGATAATAGGAGAGGTCAGACGGTACTTGCGCGATAATGCATCTATACGCATCAGCCGATCGGTGCGCGATCTGGCTTACCGTGCGCTCGGAGCGCGTGAGGAGCTTGCAAACCAACTGCAACGCGAGCCAACTGCTGACGAGATAGCCCGTCACCTTGACGTGCCGCGCGCGCAGGTGGTACACGCTATGGAGGCTATTATTGAGCCCGTGTCACTTTACGAGCCGATATTTAACGATAACGGCGATTCGCTTTACGTTATCGATCAGCTCAGCGATAGCTCACGCGGTGCGTCGGACGAATCGTGGCTTGAAAATATTGCTCTCAAGGAAGCAGTGGCAACTCTGTCACCGAGAGAGCAGGCTATAATCAATATGCGATTTTATAAGGATAAAACACAAATGGAAATTGCCGCTGAAATTGGTATTTCACAGGCACAGGTGTCGCGACTTGAAAAGGCGGCACTTGAAAAATTAAAAAAACAACTTTGATATCTGTCAGGGAGTGTAAAAATGTGCAGTTTAAGCAATGCGATAATAAGTCAGATCTTGGATACCGTAAGAGAGGCGGGAGAGATAGTTCTCTCCGCTGATAAGGTGCGTTGCGACCCCGAAAAGCTGGGAATCGTAAATAAAGGAACGGCAAGCCATGATTTTGCCAATCTCGTGACCGAATACGACAGCCGCGTGCAGGCGTTTCTCGTTGAAAAGCTGGGCGCGCTTTTACCCGAGGCGCAGTTTATAGGCGAGGAGGACGGAGTATTTGCCGACCGCGCAAGGGAAGGACTTTGCTTTGTCATAGATCCCATTGACGGCACTACGAATTTTGTTGTCGGAATGAACAGAAGTGCAGTTTCCGTGGGCATTATGGAAAACGGCAAGCCCTTGTTCGGAGCGATCCTCAATCCTTACACGGGAGACCTCTACCACGCTATCCGAGGTAGAGGCGCATATATGAATAATAACCGTATTCACGTGTCGGACGAGCCGTTGGAACGCTCAATAGCAGTTATGGGAACGTCGCCGTACTATAAGGCGGAGATCGGCGAAAAGACGGTTGAGATGTTCAAACGCTTGCTCTATACCTGTGCTGACGTCCGTCGCTTTGCGTCTGCTTCTTTAGATATTTGTGACGTTGCCTCGGGCCGTGTCGCTGCATTCTGCGAGGGCAGACTCTCACCTTGGGATTTCGCGGCAGGTGCCGTGATCCTTACAGAGGCAGGCGGTTACATAACTGATTTTTCGGGTAACGAGCTGCAGCTTGATACACCGTCCTCCGTGCTTTGCACGACTCCCGCAACAAAGGACAAAATGCTCGAATTACTGTCCGACTTGCAGTAATGAGCGCTGTAACGCAGAAAATTTTACATTTTCTGTCTGTGATATGAAAAAAATTTGTGCTTTTGCGCAATAAAATATAAATATTTACAATTTATTGTTTAAATTTTGTTACCGAGTGTAGTATAATATTTCTTAAGAATATAACTTTTGACTGTTCAAAGGGAAGTGAGGCTTTATTATGAGTAAACCTATCTACCGCAGAGTCCTGCTCAAGCTGTCCGGTGAGGCGCTCGCGCCTGCCGATAAGGAAGCGGGAATTCTTGACTTTGAGTTTATTGACCGCATAGCCGAGGTGCTGAAAAAGTGCCAAGCCGAGGGCGTGCAAATCGCAATTACCGTAGGCGCGGGAAATATCTGGCGCGGAAAGCAGGCAAATCCGAGAATGGAGCGCGTCCGCGCGGACAATATGGGTATGCTTGCAACTACTATCAATGCAATCGCTTTGAAGGACGCTTTCGTTAACGCGGGCCTTGATGCCGTTGTTATGACAACGGTGGAGATGCGGATGTTCGCTGATTACTACATACCCCGCAAGGCTATCGAAAACCTTGAAGCGGGCAAGATAGTCATTTTCGGTTGTGGACTCGGCGTTCCGTATTTTTCTACTGATACCCCCGCGGTTCTGCGCGCGGCTGAGATCCACGCTGATGCGGTGCTGATGGCGAAGAACGTGGATTATCTCTACGATTCCGACCCCCGCAAAAATCCCGACGCAAAACCCTTCTACGATATAACGTACACCGAGATCCTTGACCGCGATCTCAAGGCATTTGACCTTACGGCTGTTTCATTCTGCCGCGAGAATAATATCGAAACCTACGGATTTGCTCTTGCCGATCCCGAAAACATATACAAGGCAATTATGGGCGAGCACGTCGGTACGAGAATGCACTCTTGAATTAAAAACTCACGAAATACATCTGAAAGGAATAACAATTATGAAGTACGACTCCAAATCTCTTGAAGCAAAAATGCAAAAGACTATTGCCGCTTACGAGGCAAATCTTGCTGACGTCAGAGCAAGCCAGGCAAATGCCGCTATACTTAACCGCGTAACCTTTGAATACTACGGATCGCAGACTCCTATCAATACCATGGCTGATATCCGTATGGCAGACGCGCGTACACTTATCATTACTCCTTACGATAAGTCCACTCTGAAGGCTATGGAGAAGGCTATCCTTATCTCGGATATCGGTATCACTCCTGCAAACGACGGTACGTCGATCCGTCTGTCATTCCCTCAGCTTACCGAGGAGCGCCGCCGCGAGATCTCCAAGCAGGTGCAAAAAATGGGCGAGGAGGCAAAGGTTGCTCTGCGCAACGAGCGCCGCTCCGCTAACGACTCTGTCAAGAAGATGAAGAAGGATGGCGAGATGACCGAGGACGACGTTACTGCGGCTGAAAAGACCATTCAGGATATTACGGATAAGTTCGTCAAGAATGTTGACGCGCTTACCGCAAAGAAGGAAAAGGAGCTTATGGCTATCTGAGTCAAGGCTCAATACAAATTAGGCGGGTGCTGACACCCGCCTGTTTGTGGATTTATGTCCTACCGAAATTTTTGATTTACGGAGTTCAATATGCACTTTTTTAAGAAAAAAACGAAAAATATGGAGCTTCCAACCGCCGAAAAGCTGCGTCCTGACGATAGCTTTAAGCATATCGCGTTCATTATGGATGGAAACGGCAGATGGGCAACGGAGCAGGGTATGCCTCGCGAGTACGGTCACAGCGCAGGCGCTAAGACCATGAAAAAGGTGTGTACATACTGCTGTGATATAGGCTTTAAGGCTTGTACCGTATACGCTTTTTCCACCGAGAACTGGAAGCGTCCCGAAAAAGAGGTCAATGCAATCATCAAGATCCTCGAAAACTATATGGACGAGATAATACGTGACTACAAATCCTATCATAACCATTTCAAGTTTATCGGCGATCTGTCCGTTTTGCCGCCCGAGCTTCTAGAGAAGGTAAGAAAGGTTGAAAGTCTTAATCTTGAATACGATCAAGTCTTTAATATTGCGTTCAACTACGGCGGACGCTCAGAGCTTGCCAATGCGTTTAACCGTTTGGCGAGTAAAGGCGTTACACACGCAAGCGAGGATGATATATCCGCGGAGATGTACACTGCGCATTGCGGCGATCCCGATATGATTGTGCGCACGGGTGGAGATATGCGCATATCCAATTTCCTTTTGTGGCAGGCGGCTTATGCCGAGCTGTATTTTACTGATAAATTCTGGCCCGACCTTACAGAGGACGACGTAGACGAGATAATTCGGGTATTCTATTCCCGCAAACGCAGATACGGCGGTATCTGACGTATAATTTCACTTTGAAAGGTGATGAATTTAAATGCTTAAACGTATTATTACCTCACTTGTTGCGTTGTGCATCCTGATACCCGTACTTATTTTTGCAGATACTCCCGCGCTGACCGTGGGTCTCGCCATTGTGGCTTGTCTTGCCGTCTGGGAGGTGTTCCACTGTGTCGGACTGCACAAAAATATCGCTATCAGCCTGCCGTTTTATCTTTGCGCTGCTGCTGCGACCTTTGCGACCCGCCATTTAGACAAGGTACTGTTTTTCAAATTGGCTGTCGGAGCGTTTCTCGGCCTTTTGCTTTACATTTTTGCGGCAATGGTGCTGGGACATAAAAAGGCTAAGATGACGGAGATGTTCACGGCTTACCTGATGTGCATATATGCGATTGCAGGATGCTGCTCAATAGTATATCTGCACGACGTACAGGAGGGCGGAGAATATGTATTTCTCCTCATTTTCCTCGGCGCGTGGGTAACGGATATATTTGCATACTTTACGGGATTTTTCCTCGGAAAGCATAAGCTCATTCCCGAGGTCAGCCCCAAGAAAACGGTGGAGGGAAGCATTGGCGGAATTTTCTTCTGCTCCGTTTCCTTTGTAGTGTTCGCGCTCATTTACAACCACTGGTTTGCACCCGAGGGTGCTTACGTTTCGCTTGTAGCGCTTGCGATTATCGGAGTGGTTACGTCCGTAGTTGCACAGATAGGCGATCTCGCGCTCTCTGTTGTCAAGAGATATTACGGTATCAAGGACTACGGCTGGATTTTCCCGGGACACGGCGGAATGCTTGACAGATTTGACTCCATTTTCGCGGTATCTATCTGTCTTGCTATGGCATTTGCCTTTGTATAAGCGAGGAATATCCAATGTCAAACATTAAAAAATATAACGGTATTCCCGATATGGTCATTCTTGGCTCGACAGGCTCGGTGGGTGAGCAGGCAGTTGACGTTGCTCTGTCCCACGGTCTTCGAGTTCACGCGCTAAGTGCCGATAAAAGTGTCAGAAAGGTGGAAGCGCAGGCGCGCAGACTTGCCCCTGAGTTTTGTATTATGAACGACGTAGCTGCCGCGCGCGAGCTTAAAATTGCCTTGGCGGATACCAACGTTAAGGTCTTGCAGGGCGTTGACGGTATCGCCCGGATGCTCTCCGAGCTAAAGACTGACAATCCAAACGGTATCGTAGTGGAAAATTCAATTCTCGGTAAAGCGGGACTTGAACCTACCTTAAAGGTACTCGAAGCGGGCTATCCTTTGGCTCTTGCCAATAAGGAATCACTTGTGGTCGGCGGCGAGATAGTCATGCCGCTTGCAAAAAAGCAGGGAATTACCATTCTACCCGTTGACAGCGAGCATTGCGCTATTTTCCAATGCCTGCGCTCGGGCAATCATGATGAAATAAAGAAAATACTCCTCACCGCGTCGGGAGGACCTTTCTTTGGCTATGATAAATCCGCGCTCAAGGGTGTAACTCTTCAAGATACGTTGAAGCACCCGACGTGGAATATGGGCGCAAAGATAACCGTTGACAGCGCGACCTTGATGAATAAAGGCTTTGAGGTTATTGAGGCTGTGCATCTTTTTGACGTAACCCCCTCGCAGATCGAGGTGGTGGTGCATCGCGAAAGTATAATTCATTCCATGGTGGAATACATTGATAACAGTGTCATAGCACAAATGTCAGTTCCCGATATGCGCCACTGCGTGCAGTATGCGCTGACTCATCCGTGCAGAACGACGGCGGAGAATACAACACCCGCACTTGATCTGTTCGCCAAGGGTAAGCTGACCTTTGTGCGCCCCGACACCGAGGTATTTACCTTGCTGCCGCTTGCATATTCCTGCATTGATCGTGGCGGCGCGTTACCCTGCGCCCTTAATGCGGCGAATGAGATCGCAGTTGCGGCATTTCTTAAGGAAAAGATACCGTTCTGGAAAATATCCGACGTAGTCGAAAAGGCTGTGGGATATATGGACGGTAGAGGTGTGCGCGACGTCCATACTCTTGACGGTATTTTAGAGGTCGACGCCGATACACGCGCTTACACGCAACAATTACTGTAATTTTTCGGAGGTATGGAACTGTCCATGCAAAATATTCTCAGTTTTCTCGGTTATCTGCTTCTGACCGTGTTTATGCTCGGAATACTCATATTCGTTCACGAGCTCGGTCACTATATCGTAGCAAGGCTTTGCCGCGTCACGATACACGAATTTTCCATTGGAATGGGCAAGCGTCTTTGTGGCTTTAAATCCAAAAAGACGGGAATTGAATATAATCTTCGCCTTTTTCCCGTCGGCGGATTCGTTGCTATGGCAGGAGAGGACGAAGAGGTGGACGATCCTAATGCCTTCAACAAAAAGAATGTCTGGCAAAGGATAGCTATACTCGTTGCAGGCGCGGGCATGAATATTCTCGTTGGCTTTTTGTCCATGCTCATACTTGTGGGTGGAATGACGCTTGACGGATATAAGCTTCCGTCAACGCAGATAGGTCAGTTTGCCGTCGGCTCGTCAAGCTATGCGACGGGACTTGAGGTTGGGGATACCGTACTCAAGGTGGATGGTGTTAACGTCCACACGGGCTACGATCTCGCTTATGAGATAATGAACAGCGGATATCAGCCCGTAGACGTAACGGTTGTCCGCGACGGAAAAACTGTTCTTATTCCCGACGTTATTTTCCCCGTGACTGTCAGCGGAAGCACCGCATTTGGAGATATGGATTTTTCCGTCGTCGAAATGAAAGCGAGCTTCGGTAATGTAGTTAAATCCGCGTATTTCCGCTCGGTTTCCACTGTCAAGATGGTGTTTGACTCGGTCGGCGGTCTTATTACGGGAAGATACGGTGCGGCTGAGCTGTCAGGTCCTATCGGTGTTACAAGCACCGTATCGGATATGGCACAAAGTCAAATGCCTGTTTGGAATCTTTTGTATCTGTTTTCCGTGATCGCTATCAATCTCGGAGTTATGAATCTTCTGCCTATTCCCGCAATAGACGGCGGCAGACTTTTCTTCAGAATAATCGAGATCTTGCGTTTCGGCAGACCTGTGAAGCCTGAGCTTGAAGCCAAGATCCACAGCATTGGTATGATGCTGTTGCTCGTTGCTATGGTGCTTATCGCGTTCAAGGACGTATTTGCTCTGTTTTAAGAGAGGTTGAAAATGATATATAACGATATAAGACGTAACAGCCGCGAGGTGCGTATCGGTAATATCGCTATCGGCGGCAAAAATAAAATAGCTATTCAGTCAATGACTAATACCGATACGGAGAATGTAGCGGCTACCATTGAGCAGATCCGCAGACTTTACTCCGCAGGCTGTGATATTGTACGAATCACAGTGCCTACCGTGGAGGCGGCGAATACCGTGCTTGCCATCAAGGAGTCGGGAATCGATATTCCTATTGTCGCGGATATACATTTTGACTATAAAATAGCCTTGCGTTGCGCCGAATACGGAGTTGACAAGATTCGAATCAATCCGGGTAATATCGGTGACGACGATAGAGTAAAGGCTGTGGCAGACGCTTGCAAGGCTCGGAATATAGCCATTCGTATAGGCGTCAACAGCGGATCGCTTGAAAAGCATATTCTTGCGAAATACGGCGCGCCTACACCCGAGGCGTTGTGTGAAAGCGCACTTTATCACGCTTCGCTGCTTGAAAAGTTTGATTTTAACGACATAGTCGTGTCCATAAAGGCGTCAGGTGTACCCGAAATGATAAAGGCTAACCGCCTTTTGGCTGAAAAATGCAATTATCCGCTTCATCTCGGCGTTACCGAGGCGGGCGGTGAAAAGTTAGGGATCGTCAAAAGCTCTATGGGAATCGGCGCGTTGCTTAACGACGGTATCGGTGATACCTTCCGCGTGTCGCTTACTGCCGATCCTGTATCCGAGGTAGAGGCAGCAAGAAATATACTCAACGCCTTGGGAGTTGAGGGTCAGTGCGGTTTGCAAACGGTAAGCTGTCCAACCTGCGGCAGAACTAAAATCGACCTTATCAGCCTGTCCAGGCAGTTTGAGCGTGCGGTGGAGGAAAACGGACTCTCCGATCTTCCCGTAAAGGTCGCGCTCATGGGTTGCGTTGTAAACGGACCCGGTGAGGCACGCGAGGCGGACATTGGAATTGCAGGCGGCAAGGGCGAGGCTGTACTGTTTACACATGGACAGATAATCGGTAAAATACGCGAGGAGGACATCATCAGCACCCTCATCAGGTGGCTGTGTGAGTATCGCGACAATCGCTGACCGTTGACCGTTAACCGTTAACCGTTAACCGTTAACAATGCTAATTACTTACATGAGAAAGGTATTTTCAAATGAGAACCTTACCCGAGATTCTTTCGAAATATAACCCCGATGAAGCCATCGGGGATATTTTAAAATCGGCATATAACATCAGCGTAAGCGCGGACAAGGAGCAAAGACTTCTCCAGATCTCCGCGTCCTTTGACAATATCATTCCGAAGGCTATGCTTTACAGAATAGAGAACGAGGTAGCAGAGGCGTATCAGCTCAATTACGTCAAGATACTGCCCAGATACCCCGCGGAATTGTTCAACGCCGATTACGTGCCTCAGCTGCTTATGGAAACCGAGCGCGTAGGCGTGGTCGCTCGCGGCTTTTTCAGAACGTACAGTATAGTGCTTGAGGACGATACGCTGACGGTCAATATTCCTTTCATCCGCGAAGGAGTTATGCTGCTTGTTGACGCGCATACACCCGATATTATGAGTCGGATAATCAAAAGTGAGTTTGACCTTAATATCCGCGTTATCATCAACAACTCCGAGGAGCTAAACGATACTCTTCGGGAGCGTCTTGAGCGACGACTTGAGGAGATGGACAAGCAGATATATACTGTGAGCCTTGATTACGAGGCGAATGTTGCTCAAAGACGGGCTGAGGAAGCGCAAAGAGGCTTTGCAGGTCGTGCTCCCGCCCCCGCACAAAGTGACGAGCCCGTATTGCCGAGAGCTTACTCCATCTTTGAGGACACGGGTGAGGACGAGGTGGAAATAGTGGACGGAAAATGTACCGTCGGCTTTATGACCTTTGATCTCTCCGATCCGAATTACGTCATAGGCGGCGAATTTGACATCAAGCCGACTCCTATTGCAAAAATCACTCGCCCGCAAAAAAATCTTGTGGTATTGGGACAAGTTTTCGGCTTTCAGAAGGAAGCCACCCGCCGAGGAGATAAATTTAACGTATCCTTCTGTCTGACTGATAAAAGCTCGTCTATTGAGGTGCGTTGCTTTGGTATGCTTCCCGAGGACGCATCCGAGCTGTCGGCAGTTGTGAAGGACGGCGATATCCTTGCACTTCAGGGATACGTAAAGAAAGAGGTGTTCCGCGATAGAACGGAGGGAGAGGATCTGATCTTCTATCACAGCGGAATTGCTAAGATCAAGGCACTTTACCGTCAGGATAATGCGCCTGTCAAGCGTGTTGAGCTTCATATACATACTATGATGTCCTCAATGGACGGACTCATCCCGCCCTCTGATGTCGTAAAGCAAGCCAACAAGTGGGGGCACCCCGCTGTGGCTATCACTGACCACGGAAATGTGCAAGGCTTCCAGGATGCTATGCTCACGGCTGAAAAGTTGGGACAGAAGGTTATATGGGGTGTTGAAGCGTATTTCGTAAACAATACCGCAAGCGCTCTTTACGGCGAGGCGGTGGGGGATCTTGCAGACGAGGTGGTCATTTTCGATATTGAAACCACGGGACTTTCGGTGCGTAATTCAAAAATTACCGAGATTGGTGCTGTCAAATTTGTCCGTGGCGAGGTTACCGATAGATTTAATACATTCGTTGATCCTGAGTGTGAAATACCTGCAGAGATCGTTGAGCTTACTGGTATCACCGACGAAATGGTAAAGGGCGCACCGAAGATTCGTGAAGCGCTTGAAGATTTCTTTAACTTTATCGGTAACAACAGCGGCAAAAAGGTGGTTTTAGTAGCTCACAACGCCGATTTTGATACCGGATTTATCCGTGCGGCGGCTGACGAATGCGGACTTGAATTCCCAAATCCCTATCTCGATACGCTCGCACTGTCAAGATTTATTCACCCCGAACTGAAAAAACATACGTTGGATGCAGTCGCAAAGTTCTATAACCTCGGTGAATTCAATCATCACAGAGCGTGTGACGACGCGGAAATGCTGGCTATGATATATCGCGCAATGCTCCACGATCTGGACGAGCAGGATATACACACCTACGACAAGCTCCGTTCCGAAATGTCGGAGAGAAGTGACCCCACAAAGCTCCGCACTTATCATCAGATCCTACTTGTGAAAAATAAGAAGGGTCTTAAAAATCTTTACCGACTTATCTCTTACGGCTACTTGAAATACTTCAAAAAACAGCCGCGTATTCCCAAGACTGAGCTTGAAAAATACCGAGAAGGACTTATCGTCGGCTCTGCATGTGAGGCGGGCGAGCTTATGCGCGCTATCCTTGACAACAAGCCGGAGGCGGAGATCGAGGAGATAGCAAAGTTCTACGACTATCTTGAAATTCAGCCTATTTGCAATAACAGATTCCTTGTCGCAGAAGGCAAGATCAAGGACGACGAGGGACTGCGCGATCTTAACCGCCGTGTAGTTGCGCTTGGAGAAAAGCTGAATATTCCCGTAGTGGCGACCTGTGATGCTCACTTTATGAATAAGGAAGACGAGATCAACAGAAAGATACTGCTCGCGGGAATGAAATTCAAGGATGCAGATAACGACACGGGAATTTATTTCCGTACCACCGAGGAAATGCTGGATGAATTCGCATATCTCGGCGAGGAAAAGGCTTATGAGGTCGTCGTAGCAAATACCAATATGATAGCGAATATGGTAGAGGCTGACGTGCGTCCGTTCCCAAAGGGTACTTTTACGCCTAACATGGACGGCGCAGAGGAAGACCTCAAGCGTATATGCTACGATAAGGCAAAATCCCTTTACGGCGATCCGCTGCCCGAAATCGTTGCCGACCGTCTTGACAGAGAGCTGACGTCTATTATCAAGCACGGCTTTGCAGTGCTGTATATGATAGCGCAAAAGCTTGTTAGCTATAGCGAAAGTCAAGGATATCTTGTAGGATCGCGAGGCTCTGTCGGCTCATCATTCGTTGCTTCCATGGCGGGAATTTCGGAGGTAAATCCTCTGCCACCGCACTATTATTGCCCGAATTGTCAATACAGTGACTTTACGGTGGGCGCAAAATACGGCTCGGGCTTTGACCTGCCTGATGCCGATTGCCCGAGATGCGGCAAGAAGCTGTGCTTCGACGGTCACGATATTCCTTTTGAAACCTTCCTCGGCTTCTACGGCGACAAATCTCCCGATATAGACCTTAACTTCTCGGGCGAGGTGCAGGGAAGAGTGCATAAATACACCGAGGAGCTTTTCGGTGCGGAGAACGTGTTCCGCGCGGGAACTATCGGTGCTTTGGCAGATAAAACCGCCTACGGATTCGTAATGAAATACCTTGAAGGCAAGGGTATCAGCCTCAATCGTGCCGAGGTAAACCGACTCACCTCCAACTGTGTTGGCGTAAAGCGCACCACGGGTCAGCACCCCGGTGGAATAGTCGTTGTGCCTAAGGAATACGAGATCTACGATTTCTGTCCCGTTCAGCATCCCGCTGACGACGCGACATCTGATATCGTTACAACGCATTTCACGTTTGAATATCTGCACGACACGCTTCTAAAGCTTGACGAGCTCGGACACGATATTCCGACCAAGTACAAGTATCTTGAAAGATTCTCAAATACCTCTGTGCTTGACGTGCCTATGAATGACCGTTCCATCTACGATCTGTTTCTGTCCACCGAGCCATTGGGCGTAAAGCCGGAGGATATCGGAGATATTCCACTCGGTACGCTTGGACTTCCCGAGCTTGGTACGCGCTTCGTTATAAAAATGCTTCAGGAAGCAAAGCCGCAGTCCTTCTCCGATCTTTTGCAGATATCCGGACTTTCACACGGCACTGACGTGTGGACAAATAACGCGCAAGACCTTATCAAAAACGGCACGTGTACCATCTCGCAGGTTATCGGTACGCGAGACTCTATTATGATCGACCTTATCAAGTACGGCGTTGAAAAGAGCCACGCCTTCAAAATAATGGAGATGGTGCGTAAGGGCAAGGGACTTACTCCCGAATTTGAGGAGGAAATGAAGGCGGCAAATGTCCCTGATTGGTATATCGCTTCGTGTAAAAAGATTAAATATATGTTCCCGAAAGCGCACGCGGCGGCTTACGATATGTCTGCGGTACGTCTTGGCTGGTATAAGGTACATATTCCGCTCGCTTTCTATTGCGCAATGTTTACCGTTCAGCCTCTCGGCTTTGACGGTGAGCTTGTCATGCAGGGTAAGCGCGCAGTGGACGCATATATCAAGGACATTGAAAAGCGGGGCAACGACGCATCTCCCAAGGAACAGCAAAGTCTGCCCGTGCTTCAGCTTGTAAACGAGGCTTACGCAAGAGGCATTAAATTTTTGCCCGTTGACCTCGAAAAGTCAAGCGACAGGGAATATCTCCCCGAGGACGGCAAGATCCGTCTGCCTTTCTCGGCACTTGCAGGTGTTGGAGAAAATGCGGCGGCAAATATCGTAGCCGCACGTAATGAGGAGGCTTTTTTCTCCGTCGATGACCTCCAAACGCGCGCAAAGCTTACCAAGAGCGTAATCGAGGTGCTTCGTCGCAACGGAGTTCTGGACGGAGTAAATGAGACCGACCAAATGACCATGATATTCTGACAGGAGGACGTATGCACATTCCGAGATCAAATACTGCGGGAATTGAGGTGCTTTCCTTTGAGGTGGCTCTAAGTGAAGCTCTCTGCGAGCAGGCGGAGTATGATTCAAGCCGCTGGCTCTACGTTCCGTGCAGATACGACGAATACAGATACATACTCGGTACGAGGGGCAAAAGGCCTATGATATGTATAGGAATAAACCCCTCTACCGCAAGTCCAGATAAGCTGGATCCTACGCTGAAATCAGCAGAGCGCATCTCGCTTTACAACGGATACGACAGCTTTCTTATGTTCAACGTTTATGCTCAGCGCGCCACAAATCCTGACGATATGGAGAGGGAATACAACCCTTGGATGCAGTCGGAAAATCTAAAAGCTTTTGAGTATATGCTCAGCCTTTGTCCCGAACCCCCATCCGTATGGGCGGCTTGGGGAGCTATCATTGAGAAGCGGGATTATCTTTCTAAATGCGTCAGTGACCTCGTCGAGATCGGCAACAGATATAACGCAAAATGGTATCATGCTGGGGCAATTTCAAAGAAGGGACACCCCCACCATCCGCTTTACCTGAAAAGCGATACTGTGTTCGAGCCGTTTGACGTGAACGGATATCTGAGAACATGTCCATGTTTTTCCAAGTGATATACAGCAATAATACTTGACAATCCATAAGTGTTATAGTATAATGTAAGGTAACAATAATTACTTTTTGAGGTGTAGTATGGAATACGTACTCTATTTTCTTGAAATCGTTTTGTATACGATCGGTACAGTTTGCATCTGCGGTCTTGTAGTCGCACTGTGTGAATGGTTGTTCCGACTGCTGCTTGGCGGTGGCGCGGGATACAAAGCCGTATTGGTAACTGCTATTATCGGCACGCCCATTCACGAGCTTGGTCACGCGATCATGTGCCTTATTTTCCGTCATAAGATCAATGAGATCTGCCTGTGGGATCCGCACGCCACCGACGGTACACTCGGTTACGTAAATCACTCCTTCAATCCGAAAAATATCTATCACCGTATAGGTAATCTGTTTATCGGTCTTGGCCCGATATTCAGCGGACTTGGCGTTCTCACGCTGCTTATGTTCTTGGTTTTCCCCGAGACCACAGATACCTACTTCACAAACGCCGCATCTATCGTAAGAACAGATGGGAACATATTTATGATCCTCGTTGAAGGACTTAAAATGATACCCGCTATGTTCACGGAGGAAAGCGTAAATATCTGGCTGAGAATACTCGCCGTTATCGTTATGCTCTCCGTATCCTTGCACATTTCGTTGAGCCCCGCGGACATCAAGGGTAGCCTTAGCGCTCTGCCTTTCTACTTCGGCGCTGTGCTTCTCGTTACCGTTGTAACCTCGCTTATCGGACGTGCGGCAATGAGTGCAGTCAGTACGGCACTTGCGACCTTTAACGCATATCTCGTAATGCTCTTTACGATAGTATTCGTTTTCTCGGTCATTCTCGTGCTTATCGCTCTGATCGTATTCGGTATCCGTATGGGTATCGTTAAGCTGATACGCAGATAATTTGATGCGCATCTTGCGGATTTTCGTTTCTGCAATAATTCTTATCTCTCTGATAGCTGCCGTTTCCTGTTCGTCATACAGTCAAAGTGACGACGCTTTTGTGGCGGGCGAGACCTTGACTCCCGAGCGTTTGGATGAGTTGTCCCGCCAGCTTACTGCACAAAGTACGTCTGAGTCAGAGATTACTACCGTGGTGGAGATAAAGTTCTCTTACGACGGTGAGTGCTATTGGGTAAAGGGCAGTGAAGTATTTCATATATCGGGTGATTGCAGATACATAAAGAATTCAAAGAATGTAAATCAGGGTGACGCTTATTCTGCGGCGGCTGACGGATGTGAGCGTATGTGCTCCTCATGTCAAAAGCAGGTCGAAGCCGCAACAGAAGACACAACTGAAAACTAATTTAATAAAAGGAGGCTATATGGGTAATTTTATTGATAACGTCCGTACTCGTGCGTGGTGGAAAAATGCTCTCAGCCTCCTTTTTTGCGCCCTTGTTGTGGTAAATGTGTGTGTTATTTTTTCGCTCTCTACCGAAACCGGGGAGCAGTCTGCCAACAGAAGCGAGGGCGTTGCCGATATCGTTGCCGGTGTGATCGTGGACGGATACGACGAGATGGAAAGCGCAGAACAGCAGGTACACGTTGATATAATTCATGTGCCGCTGCGACAGCTTGCCCACTTTTCGCTGTTCGCTTGCCTTGGCGCTTTGACAACGCTGTTAAATTATTCTCTCGGTTTTAAAAAATGGTATTTTACTATCCTGATTCCCACAGTATTTGGACTCGCAAACGCGATTTTTGACGAGTTACATCAAAATTTTTCAGCGGGTAGAGTTGCAGACGTTACCGATGTGCTTACGGATATGGCGGGAGTTTTGGTGGCGGTGGCTATAATCAATCTTATTGCTATTCTGATCCGCCGTTACTCAAAAAACAGGAGTGACACTGTATGAAGGTAACGAGATATAACCTTACGACGTCAAAGCCGAATGTTCACTTGAGCGCGGCGATAGTAGCCGACCTGCATGATATGGATTACAGTGAGGTGCTTCCTATCCTTGAGCGTGAGAGCTTTGATATGATCTTTATCCCCGGTGATCTTACCGAATCGTTGGATACGGTCACCACAAAAAAGCCGAGGCTCGGCTTTGAGTTTTTAAAGCTTGCTACCTCTATCGCGCCAACCTTTTATTCCTTTGGAAACCATGAAGTGGGCGCGTGCCACAAAAATTTGCGCCGGGCCTCAACTCTTGATCCAAATAGGATAGCCGTCCTGCCCGAATGTCGCAAAATGATCCTTGATACGGGGGCAACGCTTCTTGACGAGGATTACATCATCTATGATAACATCGCTATCGGCGGTATGGGCTCGGGACTTTTAAATCCTGGACGAGTGCCCAAGTACCCTTGGATCGAGGAGTTTGCAAATAATGATTGCTATAAAATACTTTTGTGCCATCAACCGGAGTATTTTGACAGATATTTACGTGCTTACGATATTGACCTTTTTGTATCGGGACACGCCCATGGGGGACAATGGAGGATATTCGGACGCGGAGTTTATGCGCCCGACCAATCGCTTTTTCCAAAGTACACGTCGGGAGTGCACGAGAACAGACTCGTGATATCACGCGGTGTATCTAATTCAGCGCGCCCAATTCCAAGATTTTTCAATCCGCGTGAGGTCGTTATCCTGACCGTTCAAAGTAAATAAATATTATTCCGCGCAAGCGGCTGAGGGAGGTATAAAACATGAGGAATCTGATCGACATTTTAGAGCTGTCCGTTGAGGAGATCGGGGAGCTTATGGGGATCGCCGACGATATTATCGAGCGTCCCGAAGCTTATTCTGACATCTGCAAGGGCAAAAAGCTGGCAACGCTCTTTTTTGAGCCGTCAACGCGCACCCGTCTTTCCTTTGAGGCGGCAATGTACGAGCTTGGCGGAAACGTGCTTGGCTTTTCGGAGGCTAACAGCTCGTCCGCGGCAAAGGGAGAAAGCGTTTCGGATACCGTGCGTATCGTAAGCTACTATGCGGATATTATCGCTATGCGCCATCCTAAAGAGGGAGCGCCTCTCGTTGCATCATACGCATCCGACGTACCCGTTATCAACGCAGGCGACGGCGGTCATAACCATCCTACTCAAACTCTTACCGACCTGTTTACCATCAAGCGAGAGATCGGACACTTTGACGGTCTTACCGTAGGCTTTTGCGGCGACCTTAAATTCGGACGCACCGTCCACTCGCTTCTGTGCGCTCTTGCAAGATATAAGAACGTAAAAATGGTGTTTATCTCTCCCGAGGAGTTAAAAATGCCAGACTACCTCATTCAAGAGGTGCTGATACCCAATAATATCGAATACGTTGAAACTACCTCCCTTGATGAAGTTATGCCACAGCTCGACGTGCTTTATATGACACGAGTACAGAAGGAGCGCTTCTTCAACGAGGCTGACTATATCCGCTTAAAAGACAGCTATATCCTCACGCCCGAAAAGCTTGCAAGCGCGAAGGCGGATATGCGAGTGTTGCATCCGCTGCCGCGTGTGAACGAGATCGCAAATACGGTGGATAAGGACGAGCGTGCTGCATACTTCCGTCAGGCGAAAAACGGAAAATATATTCGTATGGCGCTTATCCTCAGATTGCTGGGACTTAAATAAAGGGGGCTGAATTAATGATTATCGGAGCTATAAAAAACGGAATCGTGCTTGACCATATAACCGCGGGACGCTCAATGGAAATATATGACGTTCTCCACCTTGGCGAGCTGGAATGTACCGTGGCAATTATCAAAAATGCGGATAGCGTCAAGAAGGGCAAAAAGGATATCCTCAAAATTTTTGAGGTTATCGACCTTGACCTTGACGTGCTGGGTTATATCGACCCGGGCATTACGGTAAATATTATTCAGGACGGTAAGGTGGTCAGCCGCAAGCATCTTGAGCTGCCTGACCGAGTTACCAACGTCATCAAGTGCAAAAACCCCCGTTGTATAACCTCCACCGAGCAGGGAATCGACCAGGTTTTCAAGCTCACTAACCGCGAAAAAGCAATTTATCGCTGTATGTACTGCGAATCTAAGGCAAAGTAAATAACACCGCCGAGAGTCACCAAACGGTAACTCTCGGCGGTATCTTTATTTACAATCCGTCACAGCAATCGCTTTTGACGTGCTTTTTAATAGAAGATTCAATGCGGAGCAGACGGTTATATTTCGCAACACGGTCAGAGCGGCAGGGAGCGCCCGATTTGATAAGCGGTGCACCTGTAGCGACTGCAATATCTGCAATAGTGGTGTCCTCGGTTTCTCCCGAACGGTGAGAGATTATATAAGAATAACCCGCCTCACGCGCCATTGAAATCACCGCCAGCGTTTCGCTTAAAGTGCCTATCTGATTTGGCTTAATAAGAATGGTATTTGCCGCACCAACGTTAATGCCGCGCGACAGTCGCTCGGTATTGGTTACGAAAAGATCGTCACCAACCAGCTTTATCTTGTCGCCTATACGACGCGTAAGTGCGCTCCAACCCGTGAAATCATCCTGATCGAGCGCGTCCTCTATCGAAAAAATGGGGTACTTTCCAACAAGCATTTCCCATTTTCCGCAAAGCGCGTCGCGATCAAGGGACGTCCGTTGCTTTGGGAGAATATAGTTACCCTCGCCGTTTGTGGGAGTATACCATTCCGACGCCGCAACGTCCAAGGAAATTTTGACTCTGTCGGTATCATATCCTGCCTTTTCGATAGCGCGGATAAGATATTCAATCGCTTCCTCGTCCGACTTCAGATTTGGCGCAAAGCCACCCTCGTCACCGACAGTAGTTGAAAGACCGTCACTTTTTAAGATCTTCGCGAGGGTGTGATATATTTCACAACCCCAACGTAACGCCTCCGCAAACGACGAAGCGCCTATGGGGACTATCATAAACTCTTGAACGTCAAGGTTATTTGATGCGTGCGCACCACCGTTTATAACGTTCATCATGGGCGTAGGCAGGCGATTTGCGCTGACGCCGCCTATATATCTGTAAAGGGGAATACGGTAAAAATTCGCCGCCGCGCGGGCATTGGCAAGCGAAACGGCCAGCAGGGCGTTTGCACCGAGATTGTGCTTGTTTTCCGTACCGTCAAGCTCGCGCAAAAGCATATCAACATCCTCTTGCTCTGAGGCACAGCAGCCCGACAGCGCGGGGGATATAATATCGGTAATATTCGCAACGGCAGTTCGTACTCCTTTACCGTTAAAGCGCGTTGAAGCTCCGTCGCGCAGCTCGCAGGCTTCAAATTTGCCCGTGGATGCGCCCGACGGCACGCTTGCAACTCCCACCGTGCCGTCAGCAAGTAGTACAGTGGCTTCGACTGTGGGATTTCCGCGTGAATCTATTATCTCCCGCGCACAAACACGAATTATTTGGGGCTTTGTCATATTCATACAACTCCTTTGTATTTTGGTAGGATTAGTATGTTCTGTGCGGGCGTGATAAATGCGTAAGAGAAAAATTTGTTTTTGAGCAAAAGGTGTTGTAAAGTTGGACGAGATGTGTTATAATAGTTTAGATATATATTTGTAATAGGAGGGTAGTATGGACAGATTTGTTTTGCGGTCGGATATGAAACCCACGGGTGACCAGCCGGAAGCTATCAAAAAGCTGTCGGACGGTGTCAAAAACGGCCTGCGCGAGCAGGTACTGCTTGGTGTTACGGGATCGGGAAAAACCTTTACCATGGCTAATATAATCGCTAATGTCAACAAGCCGACACTTGTGCTTGCCCACAACAAAACCCTTGCCGCACAGCTATGCTCCGAGTTCCGCGAGTTTTTCCCCGACAATGCGGTGGAATATTTTGTTTCCTACTACGACTACTATCAGCCCGAGGCGTATATACCGGGTAAGGATATGTATATCGAAAAGGACGCACTCATCAACGACGAGATAGATCGATTGCGCCACAGCGCGACCTCCGCGTTATTCGAGCGCAGGGACGTAATTATCGTTGCGTCGGTGTCCTGCATTTATTCCTTGGGTGATCCCTCGGAGTATAAAAATCTTGTTATTCCGCTTCGTCCGGGCATGCCTATGAGCCGCGAGGAGCTTATCAAAAAGCTGGTATTCAACAGCTACAACCGCAACGACATGAGCCTTGCGCGTGATTGCTTCCGTGTGCGCGGAGACACTGTAGAGGTTATTCCCGCCAACGAGTCCGAAACCGCGCTTCGTATTGAGTTTTTTGATGACGAGATAGACAGACTTTCGGAAATAAATATCGTCACGGGCAAGCTTATACGACTGCTCAGCTACGCCGCGATATATCCTGCGACCCACTATGCGGTGTCAAACGAGAAAAAGGAGCTTGCACTCAGAACTATTGAGCAGGAAATGATCGAGCGAGTCGAATATTTTCGCTCGGAGGACAAGCTTATCGAAGCACAGAGGATCGCAGAGCGCGTCAAGTACGACCTTGAGATGCTTCGCGAGGTTGGATTCTGCTCAGGCGTAGAGAACTACTCCCGCGTCTTGTCAGGACGTGAGCCCGGAGCAACTCCGTACACGCTTCTCAATTATTTTCCCGACGATTTTCTTATGTTTGTGGACGAGTCCCACGTAACCATTCCGCAGGTGCGCGGTATGAGCGGCGGCGACACTGCAAGGAAGAAAAACCTTGTGGACTACGGCTTCCGTCTGCCTTCGGCTTACGACAACAGACCGCTGTATTTTCCCGAATTTGAGGGAATGATTAATCAAGCGATATACGTCAGCGCAACGCCGGGTGACTACGAGCAGGAGCATTCACAGCAGACGGTTGAGCAAATAATTCGTCCCACGGGACTGCTTGATCCTATAATTGACGTCCGTCCCATCGAGGGGCAGGTGGACGATCTTTTGGGCGAAATCAGAGTCCGCGCCGAGCGTGGCGAGCGAGTACTTGTCACAACGCTTACTAAAAAGATGGCGGAGGATCTGACGGATTATCTGGACAGTAACGGGGTAAAGGTGCGCTACATCCACCACAACGTGGAAACCATGGAGCGTATGGAGATAGTGCGCGATCTGCGCCTTGGAGTGTTCGACGTACTTGTGGGAATCAACCTTCTGCGCGAAGGACTTGACATACCCGAAGTGTCCCTCGTTGCCATACTCGACGCCGATAAAGAAGGATTTTTGCGCGCCGAGCGTTCTCTTATTCAGACTGTCGGACGTGCCGCGCGTAACAGTAACGGAACTGTCATTATGTATGCCGATAGTATAACCCGTTCAATGGCGGGCGCTATCAGCGAGACCGCCCGCCGTCGCGAGATACAGGACGCATATAATAAAAAACACGGAATCACTCCTACGACTGTCAAAAAGGACGTGCGTGACGTTATACGAATTGGCGCAAAGGATGAAGACGGTATGCCCAAGACCGCCAAGCGGGGAAAGGGTGGAAGCTCCAAAAAGCCGAAAAAGCTTACCGCCGCACAGCGTGCTGAACTTATTGATAAGCTCACCCGCGAGATGAAGGAAGCGGCTCGCACTCTTGAATTTGAAAAGGCGGCTTATCTGCGTGACGAGATACAAAAATTGAGAACGGAAAATAGCATGAAGGATTAGATATATGAAAAATAATGAAAGCAACTTAAAGCCCGCTGTTGTCCGCGTAAGGCTTGCCGATACGCTGAACGCATTTTTTATGCTTTTGATAGCCGTTGGGATCGTGGCAATTCTCCTTGTCATGGAATGGCAAAAATGGTCGCAGGGTGTCGTTGGCTCAATACTCTCAACCATTCTCGCAGTGGTTGCTTGCCTTTGCGTTTTCGATGTGGCTGTGCTACTAACCTCGTGTATGACTATATCCGAGGGAGCGATCAATGCAGGCAAGAATAAATACGGTGAGGTTATGCTGTTTCACATCGAGGAAATAGCCGAGATCAACCTTAGCGATAAGCACGGACAACCCGTGACTGAGGGGAAACGCGCTTATAGGAATGCTGATCTTAACTTCGTTATGAAAAGCGGTCGCGTCAACACCCGCCACTTTGAGCGGATTACATCAAAGCAGCTTGAAAACATAAAGAAAGCTTGCGGATTTTAAATTTATCAAGGGGATATTATGCAATCTTCCATTATCATTAAAGGAACGCGAGTTCACAATCTTAAAAATCTGGATGTTGAGATCCCGAGAGAAAAGCTGGTTGTCCTTACAGGACTTTCGGGCTCGGGCAAGTCGTCGCTCGCGTTTGATACTATATATGCCGAAGGACACAGACGGTTTGTGGAGTCACTGTCTTCATACGCCCGTATGTTTCTCGGTCAGCTTGACAAGCCCGACGTGGATTCCATAGACGGGCTTTCTCCCGCTATTGCTATCGACCAGAAAACAACGTCCAAAAACCCGCGCTCGACCGTGGGCACTGTGACCGAAATATACGATTATCTACGTTTGCTTTACGCGCGTGTGGGCGTTGCGCATTGTCCGATATGCGGCAAGGAGATACGTCAACAGACAGTTGATCAGATAATTGATAAGATACTGACTCTTGACGAGGGTACGCGCTTTATGGTGCTGTCGCCCGTTGTGCGCGCACAGAAGGGCATGCACGAAAAGGTGCTTGCAGACGCGAAGAAAAAGGGATACGTGCGTGTGCGTGTTGACGGAAATATCTTTGACTTGTCAGAAGAAATAAAGCTGGACAAAAACAAAAAGCACAGCATTGAGATAGTTGTTGACCGACTGGTTATGCGTGACGGCATACGCCCGCGCCTTTCTGACTCGGTTGAAAATGCGCTATCTGCGGCAGAGGGACATTTGCAAATCGTCACTGTTCCGCGCGACGGCGAGGAGGAGAGGGAAATGTCCTTTTCTCAAAGCTATGCCTGCGAGGAGCACGGAATTTCCTTTGGCGAGCTTGAGCCGAGAATGTTTTCTTTCAACAATCCTGCCGGCGCGTGTCCCGTGTGCGCGGGTATCGGTGACATGCAAAGAGTTGCGGTAGGCAGGCTTATTCCTCATCCGGAAATGTCACTGCGACAGGGTGCAATTCAGGTCAACGGATTTAAGACATTGGAGAGAGAAAGCTGGAACGGTCCGCTTTTCGAGGCTGTAGGCAAGAAGTTCGGATTTGAAATGACACAGCCCATCAATACCTTTACAAAGGAAGCGCTGGACGTGCTGTACTACGGCTCTGGCGACGAAAAATACGATATCGTGCGTTATTTTGGCGGAGAGGCTCACAGACAAAAGACCACCTTTGACGGTATTGTTGCTATGATCGAGCAACGTATGGCTCAGGGAATGAACCGCGAATACTACGAGCAATTCGTGGAGGAAGCATCCTGCCCCGAATGTCACGGCAAGCGACTTTGCAAAAACTCTCTTGCGGTCACTGTTGGCGGAATTAACATTGACGAGCTTTGTAATCTTTCGATAAAAGAAGCATTGAATTTCATTGAAAGCCTCACTTTGGAAGGCAGCGATGCCGTTATTGCCAAGGAGATCGTCAAGGAGATACGTGCGCGACTCGGATTTCTTGTCAGCGTTGGACTTGACTATCTCACGCTTGCTCGCAAGGCAGGCTCTCTGTCGGGCGGTGAAGCACAGAGAATACGTCTTGCAACGCAGATAGGCTCGTCGCTTACGGGAGTTTTGTATATCCTTGACGAGCCGAGTATAGGTCTGCATCAGCGCGATAACTCGAAGCTTGTTGCTACCCTTAAAAAGCTGCGTGACCTTGGAAATACCGTTATCGTAGTCGAGCATGACGAGGAAACCATGCAGGAGTCTGATTATCTGGTGGATATTGGACCTGGCGCGGGAATACACGGTGGATACGTAGTAGCCGCCGGCACTCCCGAGGAAGTAATGCAGTGTGAAAGTTCAATTACAGGCGCATATCTTTCGGGCAGAAAGAAAATAGCTGTTCCCGAAAAGCGGCGCGAGGGTAACGGAAATTTCCTGTCCGTCAAAGGCGCGCGAGAGCACAATCTCAAAAATATCGACGTTCAGATACCGCTTGGATGCTTTGTGTGCGTTACAGGTGTTTCTGGCTCGGGAAAATCCTCCCTTGTTAACGGAATCGTGTATCCCGTGCTTGCCGCACAGCTTAACCGTGCCACCACTTATCCGGGTGACCATGACAAGATTGAGGGAATTGAGTATCTTGACAAGGTAATAGCTATCGACCAAAGTCCCATTGGACGCACACCGCGCTCCAATCCCGCGACGTATACGTCACTATTTAACGATATCCGTGAGTTGTTCGCACAGACCAAGGACGCAAAGGCGAAGGGATTTACCGCGGGAAGATTTTCCTTTAATACCAAGGGCGGACGTTGTGAAGCCTGCGAGGGTGACGGAGTTAAAAAAATCGAGATGCATTTTCTCCCCGACGTCTACGTCACCTGCGACGTGTGCCGCGGAAAGCGATATAATCGCGATACGCTGGACGTCCATTATAAAGGCAAAAACATCTTTGACGTGCTGGATATGACCGTTGAAGAAGGACTTTCTTTTTTTGACGGAATCCCCAAAATTCAACGCAAACTTCAAACGCTGTTTGACGTTGGACTCGGATATATTAAGATAGGTCAGTCGTCTACCACGCTCTCAGGCGGCGAAGCACAAAGAGTCAAGCTTGCCACTGAGCTTGCACGACGGGGAACGGGTAAGACCATCTATATTCTTGACGAGCCTACAACGGGACTCCACACCGACGACGTTGCGCGTCTTTTGACCGTTTTACAGCGTCTGTGTGACGGTGGAAATACCGTGCTTGTTATAGAGCATAACCTCGACGTTATCAAGTGCGCCGACCATATCATTGACCTCGGCCCCGAAGGTGGTGTGAACGGCGGAACTGTTGTCGCGACGGGAACTCCCGAGGAGATTGCTGAGGTTGAATGCTCCTACACGGGACAATTCCTCAAAAAACAGCTTGCTACTCACAAAAATCGAAAATGATTTGTGAGGAATATTTGAAAATCTATTGACATTTCAAGCAAAATCTTGTATAATGTAGTCACTGAATTTCTTAATGCAAAGGAGAAAGGTATGTATAATTTTCCTATCGGCGTAATTCTCGATTCTTTCCTCATTCCCACAAAGGATGCAGTGCTTAAAGCGGCTTCCATGGGAGTTGATGGAATCCAGATGTACTGTACAAAGGGAGAGAACGCTCCCGAAAATCTCGTTGGTGAAAAGCGCACCGAGCTGCTCAAGCTGGTAAAGGATTCCGGCTTGCGTTTTTCGGCAATCTGCGGCGACCTCGGACGCGGCTTTGGTAATGCCGAGCTTAACCCCGAGCTTATCGAAAAATCCAAGCGTATTCTTGATCTTGCAAAGGATCTGGAGTCGGATATCGTTACTACCCATATCGGCGTAGTACCCGAGGATCCCACTCATGACAGATACAAGATCATGCAGGAGGCTTGCTATACTCTTGCCGAGTATGCCGATTCTATCGGCTCTCATTTCGCAGTTGAAACAGGTCCCGAGACCTCCGCGACTCTTAAGGCTTTCCTTGATTCTCTCGGCGGAACTCGCGGTGTCGGTGTAAACCTTGACCCTGCAAACCTCGTTATGGTTACGGGCGACGATCCCGTGGGTGCTGTTTACAACCTCAAGGACTATATCGTACATACTCACGCTAAAGACGGAGTTATGATCAACCGCGGCAACCCCGAGTTTATCTATCAGGTGGTTCATCCGGTTCCTCAGGACTTCTGGAGCGTTAAGTATTTTGAGGAAGTTCCGCTTGGAACGGGTAGTGTAGATTTTCCCGCATACCTTGCGGCACTTGAGGATATCGGCTATCGCGGATTCCTTACCATCGAGCGTGAGGTAGGCGCTGATCCTGCGGCTGATATTCAGATCGCTATAGATCATCTCAAGGGTATTATAAAAGCATAAATATTTGTAAAATTCCTGTAAATCATCAAAACAGCTCTATACAAAGACAGCTTTTTGTGGTATAATAATAGTGATAAACAGCAGCGTTCTGCTGTGAAAGTAGGCCATACCAGCCGGGGAAGCAGCGGAGCCTTGAACCTGCAATCCGCTACAGCAGGGGTGGATCCCGTTTTTGAGGGTCGAGCTTTTCCGAATTGAGTTCTTTTATTTGTGTTGATAAGCGGGTCTTGCGCAATCGGGAGCCGTGAACCATGTCAGGTGGGGAACCAAGCAGCATTAAACGGTACACTTGATGTGCCGCGAGGGTGCCTGCTTTGAGCAAGTAGAGGAAAGATCGCGGGGTAGTGACATTCGAGATTACGGTGTATGGTCTTCTTTTGCGGCAGAGCGACTGCTGTTTTTAACAGAGAGAGGAGGGTATATTTTGTATCAGGCATTATACAGAAAATGGCGTCCCGAAACCTTTGACGACGTATACGGACAGGATCATATCACGTCTGTGCTTAAATACGAGGCTATAAACGGCACGTTTTCTCACGCATACCTGTTCTGCGGCTCACGCGGCACAGGTAAGACCACTTGCGCAAAGATACTGTCCCGTGTGATAAATTGCCTTGATCCCAAGGACGGCAATCCTTGCGGCAAATGCGCCGCTTGCCGAGCTATTGAGAGCGGTACGACTACGGACGTGCTTGAAATGGACGCGGCTTCAAACAACGGTGTTGAGGATATCCGCGACATCCGTGACGAGGTGGTTTATGCTCCCTCTGATCTTAAATACCGTGTGTATATAATCGACGAGGTACACATGCTGTCTGTCAGCGCCTTCAACGCACTTCTTAAAACGCTTGAAGAGCCGCCTGCACACGTTGTATTTATTCTTGCAACCACCGAGCTCCATAAATTGCCCGCTACTATTATTTCGAGATGTCAGCGGTTTGATTTCCGCAGAATATCCACCGAAGTGCTGGCATCACGGCTTTCTTATATCGCAGAACAGGAGGGACTTGTTCTGGATGCCGACGCCGCACGACTGATATCACGTCAGGCGCAGGGCGGTATGCGAGATGCGATCTCCTTGCTGGAGCTTTGCGCGGGAAGCAGGATGCCCATCACTCCACAGTTTGTTGACGATACTATCGGCTCAATGGGCAGAGAGTCCATGATAAAGGTAGCAGGTGCGGTAGCCGAGCGCGATTTTGACGCCTTGTTTGACGTCATCGACAAAACGGTACGCTCCTCAAAGGATATCGCGATATTCTGGCAGGAGCTTATATCGCTTTACCGCGATATGCTGGTCGTCAAGACTACCAAAAATGCGGCATCCTACCTTGACCTTACTGACTCGGAAACACAAATGCTTGAAGCTTGTGCGGCGAACTTTACTCGTGAAACGCTCGTGTATCATTGTAAGCTGCTTGACGAAGCGCTCATTACCATGCAAAAAGCCAATGCTGTCAAGCGTATAGTTGCTGAAATGACACTCGTGCGCATGTGCGATCCTGTGCTTGATACCTCAACGCAGGCACTCCTATCACGAATCGCGCGGCTTGAAGAAGCTATCGCTTCGGGGGCTGTCGCACCACCAACGCCGAAGCCGAACAAGGAAGCAAAAGCCGTAAATATTGAAAAGACGTCCGAGCCTGCAGTCACTTCCAAAAGCAAGCAGACTGCTGCCACGGATGATAAATCCAAAGCTGATGTTGAGCCCGCTTCAGATAAAACGAGAACCTTGCGCCCGATACGCGCGTGGAACGAGGTGGTTTCAAGGATCGCAGAGGGACATCCCGTACCTGCCTCCTTCTTTAAAACTGCCAAGGCGTTCACCGCTGATGACGGCAAGATAGTAATAAAATTCGATGGTGATTTCCAGCGCATGATGGCAGAACGCGACGGCGGACTCGACGCCATACGCGGCGCACTTTCTTACTGCTTACAGAAGCAGATAACCCAAGCCGATATCGTTATCGAAACGCAGAGTGTTACTCAGGCTGAGGATACGTTGCTGGATTTGATACTTGACGCGGCTGACGAAGCTTAAAATTAAATCTATAAACATAAAGGAGAACATAATGAGAGCAAACATACCGAAGGGAATGGGCGGCGGCCAAAATATGCAGGCGCTTATCCGTCAGGCACAGAAGATGCAGGAGGATATGGCAGTAAAGCAGGCTGAGCTTGAGGAAAAGGAATATGAAATAAAGGCAGGCGGCGGTGCTGTTTGCGTTAAGATCAACGGAAAGAAGGAGATCCTCTCCATTGATATTTCGCCCGAGATCGTTGATCCTGACGATATCGAAACCCTGTCCGATATTCTCGTAGCAGGAGTTAACGAGGCTATCAAGAAGGTTGAATCCACCAATCAGGCTGAAATGGACAAAATAAGCGGCGCACTCAATATGCCGGGAATGTTCTGATATGGCTGACTACATTGAGTCGCTCAGCCGACTTTCGGAGCAATTTGCAAAGCTTGGCGGAGTGGGCAGAAAAAGCGCTATGCGTATGGCTTTCTCAGTGCTTGAGCTGACCGAGGAGGAGGTTGAGGAATTTGCTGAGGCGATAATTGATGCCAAGCGCAAGATCCACCTTTGCCCGATATGCCAGAATCTTACCGACAGGGAAATTTGCCGTGTCTGTGATGACGAGGAGCGCGACCATAGCCTTGTCTGTGTCGTTTCAGATGCAAAGACTGTTATGGCTATGGAAAAGGTGAGGGAATACAAGGGCGTTTATCACGTGCTTCACGGCGTGCTCTCCCCGCTCAACGGCATTACTCCCGACAAGCTGAAAATCAAGGAGCTGCTTGCCCGCATTGATAAGGACGCGGTGAGTGAGGTTATCGTTGCAACTAATGCTGACGTGGAAGGCGAAACTACTGCAATGTATATTGCACGACTTTTGCGCCCGCTTGGCGTCAAAGTGACACGTTTGGCTTACGGAATTTCCGTTGGTACGGATATTGAATATGCCGACGAGGTAACTCTCTACCGCGCGCTTCAGGGCAGACGGGACGTATAAACCAAAAATTTTTAAGGGTTGACCGCCGAAATGTAGGTCAACCCTTAAAAAATTATTGTTTACGAGTAATGCAACCTTAGGTTGACATATTGAAAGCTATCAGTTGGTAGACCGTAGGTCAATTTTATGTTATAATTAATCATCTAAAAGGCAAGAAAGGTGTTCCTATGATTATAGCTGACAAAATTATACGATTAAGAAAAAAGAAAGGCTGGTCGCAAGAGGATCTTGCAGAGAAAATGGATGTATCGCGGCAAGCTGTTTCAAAATGGGAAAGCGCTCAGACCATTCCCGACTTGGGAAACATATTGGTTCTTTCAAATCTATTCGGTGTTACTACTGACTATTTGCTCAAAGACGAGATTGAGGACGAGGAGTTTACAGACAATATTTTTGATAATGCACGTGTAAAGAAAGTTGCTATAGAGGAGGCTGATACTTACCTTAAACTAAGGAAACAAGCATCTTGGTTGATAGCCATTGCAACATTTTTGTGTATCCTTTCGCCGATTACACTTATCGTTTTGGGCGCGGCTTCCGAATTTTCAGTTTTCGGTTTAACGGAAACTGTTGCCGCAGTAATTGGACTCGTGGTACTATTTGCTCTCATATTGTGTGCTGTTCCAATCTACCTCTTGTGTGGATTTAAAAATGAACCTTATGCTTTTCTTGATAAAAAAATAGCTTTTGAACTCGAATACGGTGTGAGAATAATGGTTGCGGAAAGACATAGAAAATTCAGAAGCACATACATCAGATGGAATATTGTAGCAGCATGTATTTGCATATTCTCACCCGTTCCGCTGATAGTGTCTGCGTTTACTGAAAATGAAATGGTTTGCGTACTTATGCTGGCAGTAACTATGGTGTTGGCAGGCTGCGGCGCTTCAATTTTTATCGTGGTTGGAATACAAAATGCAAGTTTTCAAAAGTTGCTGATGGAAGGAGAGTATACAGAGCAAGAAAAGAGCAAAAGCAGTCTACGAGAAGTCATTGGCTTTGCATACTGGGGGATTTTGATAGCAGTCTACCTTGCGTGGAGCTTCCTTGCTAATCAATGGCATATCTCTTGGCTAGTATTTGCAGTAGGTGGCGTATTATTTTCGGTTATAATGAATATTTGTGATTATATTGCTGACAAATATAAAAAGAATTAAACAACGCCCTCGTTCCAAAACAGAACGAGGGCATAAAAATATTATAAATAGCGTCAGGTATTTCTATCAACCGTTTTCATCTGCTTCAAATTACCGATCTTCTCGGCGCGGCGATCATTTTCGGCAAGTATTTCAGAGATATCAAGACCTTTTTCCGCACACATTACAAGGACGTGATAGAGAAGGTCGCAGACCTCGCCGCACAGCTCCTCGCGTGAGCCTTCGCCGTCATTTTTAGCGGCTATAATAGTTTCGGCACACTCTTCGCCTACCTTTTTGAGGATCTTATCAAGTCCTTTTTCAAAGAGGTAGCAGGTGTACGAGCCTTCAGCGGGGTTAGCCTTTCTGTCAAGGATGATCTCGTACATTTTTGTAAGAGAATCTTTGTTTTCCATATATTCCTCCCAATTATAACTCCCATTCGCGGTAAAAGCAGGTTTCATTTCCCGTGTGGCAGGCAGGGCCTACGGGATCTACCTTTATCAGAATGGTATCACAATCGCAATCATAATAAATATGCTTGACCAGCATAAAGTGTCCCGAGGTTTCACCCTTGCACCACAGCTTGTTACGACTGCGGCTGAAAAAAGTGCATTTTCCGCTCTCAATAGTAAGCCCGAAAGACTCGGCGTTCATGTAAGCGAGCATAAGCACCTTGCCGGTCGTGTCGTCCTGAACTATTGTGGGCACAAGCTGTTGCTTTTTAAACAAAAATGAATAGTCCTTCATCAAATTCGCACCTCCACGCCTCGATTTTTGAGATATTCCTTAAGCTCGCGAATCTCCATTTCACGATAGTGGAAAAGGGTAGCCGCAAGTGCCGCATCAGCACCCGACTCAAATGTGTCGTAAAAATGCTCCATCTTACCCGCGCCGCCCGAAGCAATAACGGGAATATTCAGGTTGCGAGCGACACGTCCCGTGATGTCGTTGTCAAAACCGTTTCTCGTGCCGTCTGCGTCCATGGTAGTAAGCAGAATTTCGCCTGCACCAAGCGCTTCAAGGCGAGATGCCCACTCAATAGCGTCAATACCCGTGTCCTTGCGTCCGCCGTGGACGAAAACGTGATAGATTCCTTTTCCGTCAGCATCTGTATCAACGCGCTTCGCGTCAATAGCGGCAACCACGCATTGCGAGCCGAATCTTTCAGCGGCATCCGAGATAAGCTTTGGATTTACAACCGCCGCCGAATTGACAGCAACCTTATCAGCACCCGCCAAAAGGAGAGTGCGGAAATCATCAACGGAAGAAATTCCGCCCCCCACCGTCAAGGGAACGAACAGCTCGCAAGCCGCTTTTTCAACAAGCGTAGCAAAGGTTTTTCTGCCTTCGTGCGTCGCAGTTATATCAAGAAAGCAGACCTCGTCAGCTCCTTGTGCGTTATAGTATCTTGCGTTGTCGACTATATCTCCCGCATCACGCAGATCAACGAAGTTAACTCCCTTGACAACTCTGCCATCCTTAACGTCAAGGCAGGGGATTATTCTTTTTGCAAGCATATCAAGCCCCTCCGTTTGCGGCGTGGTCGATAGCCGCCTTCAAATCAAGCGTGCCAGCATATATAGACTTTCCGCAGATAGCGCCCCAAAGTCCCATATTGGAGAGCGCCTTGATGTCATCAAGCACGTGAATTCCTCCGCTTGCAGTGATATTGCAGGAGGAAACAGCGGCAGACAATTCTGCGAGCATATTCAAATTAGGTCCGGAGAGTGTTCCGTCGCGACTGATGTCGGTAAAAATTATGCCCGAAGCGCCTGCTGACATAACGCTTTTTGCAAAGTCAATATAATAAAGGTCGGTGGAATTTATCCAACCCGCCGTTGCAACGTAACCGTTTTTTGCATCAATACCGACGGTTATTCTGTCACCGTATTTGTCAATAGCGCGCGACAGAAATGACAGGTCGGTAGCGGCAGAGCCGAGAATAAGACGCTGAACTCCGCAAGCCGCCGCCTCGTCAAGGTCGCGCATTGTGCGCAAGCCGCCGCCAAGCTCAACCACAAGCCCCGATTTTTCAATTATTTCGCTGACTGCACGACGGTTAAGAGCCGAAGCCGCACCGTCCTTTGCGCCGTCGAGATCGACCATGTGTATCTGTTCAGCACCGCAAGATTTAAAATAAAGTGCGGTCTGAAGCGCGTCCTCGGCCACCTTGTCGGCAGTATTATATTCGCCCTTGACAAGTCGCACACAGCGACCGCCAAGCAAGTCGATTGCGGGTAAAATAATCATTGGAATAACCTTTCAAAATTAAAATCAAAGAGCACAGAAGGCTGAAATAATAGAAAGCCCCGTGTCGTGACTCTTTTCAGGATGAAACTGCGCTCCGTATACGGGAAGGTCACAGCTACCAACAACAGCAGGAATGTCCTCACCGTAGTGAGTGTAAGCTATGACGTTATCGGAAGCGGTGTCCGCGCGGAAGGAATGAACGAAATACACGTATGCACCGTCATTCAAATTTGCAATGACGGGACTTTTTTTGTTGATGGAAAGGGAATTCCAACCGATATGCGGTATTTTCAATCCGTGCGCATCAATGGGAACAACTCTGCCCTCAATAAGTCCAAGTCCGCGAGTAACGCCAAATTCAAGGCTTTCGTCAAACAAGAGCTGCATACCAAGGCAGATACCGAGTAGCGGCTTGCCGTTACGGCACTGCTTGATAATGAGCTTGTCAAGACCGTTTCTCTTAAGTGCCGCCATAGCATCAGGGAAAGCCCCTACGCCCGGCAAAATCAGCCTGTCAGCGGCTTTTATGTCCTCGGGTGAGTCAGACACTCGGCAGGGTATCCCAAGGTGATCCAGCGCGTTTTTGACGCTGTGGAGATTGCCCATTCCGTAGTCAATAATAGTAACAAATCCGTTTTGTGTCATTTTTTTACCGTTATGCATCAAGCGTTCCTTTGGTGGAAAGCACGTCGCCATCATTTATACGTGCCGCCATACAAAGTGCTCGTGCGAATGCCTTGAACATAGACTCAATCTTGTGGTGATCATTGTCACCGTATATATTTTCAATGTGGAGAGTAACCCCTGCGTTCATAGCAAATGCATAGAAAAATTCCTTGAACATAGTGGTCTCCATAGCACCCTCAACCTCGCCAACATACTGATAGTTAAAGGAAGCGTTATATACGAGGTAGGGCCGTCCCGAAATATCAAGAACACAGCGTGAAAGGCTTTCATCCATAGGAATACAAGCCTGACCGAAGCGAGCAAGACGCGCACGGTCACCCGCCGCCTTGGCGAATGCGCTTCCAAGCACGATTCCGAGATCCTCAATACTGTGATGATCGTCAACCTGAAGGTCGCCCGACATTTGAAGCTTTATATCAAAGTGACCGTGTACGCAAAGCGCGGACATCATGTGATCCATAAAGCCGACACCCGTAGTGCCGTAAAATCCTCCCTTCAGATTGGGTTCAAGGACAGTGAGCTTAAGCGTAATATTGGTTTCGCTCGTGTTTCGAGTGATTTCAGAAGTTCTGTTATTCATGATCTTTCCTTTCTATCAAAGAGATTTAAGGATATTTTCAAGTGACTTACAGAGTATGGCGTGCTCCTCGTCGGTGGATGCGGTTATACGGAGATTGCAGGGAGGGAAATACCGTATGGCAATTCCGTCTGCGATAAGCGAGTCGAATATCGTCTTGGCTTTTTCGGTTTTGAGGTAAACGAAATTGGTGCGCGTGGGATAGAATGTAGCGTCAGGCAACAGCTTCGACAATACATCCGCAAGCTTTTGCGCTTGTGCCGCGAGATATGGACCCTTATTTGATGACTCGTTTTCAAGCACCAGCTTACCCAAAAGCTGAGTCATGCTGTTTACGTTATATGGACTGCGCGCTACGGAAAGCGCATCTATCAGCGACTTGTGACCTACAGCAAAGCCTGCGCGGATAGCTGCCGCGCCGTAAGCCTTTGAGAGAGTACGCAAAACGATAAGATTTTCAAATTTCGTTGCGCTATCAAGGATAGATTGATCCCAGAAATCCATATACGCCTCATCCACTATGCAAAGCGCAGGGCAGCTTTCCACAAAATTCAGCACCGCGTTTCGGTCAAATCCCATTCCCGTGGGGTTGCAGGGATTTGAAAAGATCACTGCACGGCAATTATTTTCTTTTACAAAGGAAAGCAGGGAATCAAGGCTGTAATTTTCGTCCTTGTCGGTGTAAAACACGGTATTTTCCGAGAGTTGTGCATAAAAGGCATACATGGAAAACTCGGGATTTGCCACTGCAAGTGTGTCGCCCTTATCCATAAGTGACGTCATAATGATGCTGATAAGCTCGTCCGAACCGTTGCCCGCTACGGTATTTTCAACAGGCACACCGTACCTATTAGCAAAAGCAAGGCGAAGCTGGAGGGATGACGGATCGGGATATCTGTTCAAGGCGGAAACCGCAGAATCAGTATCATTCAGCGCTTCGATAAACTTATTTCTTACTCCACCGTCAAGAGGAAAGGGGCTTTCGTTAGCATCAAGGCGAAGCCTGAAATTGCCGCAATTCGGCTCGTACGGGACTTTACCCTGCATTTTTTTTGAAACAAAACTCATGTTAATTCCTTAAAAGTTATTTTTTCAATCTTACTCGCACCGAATTGGCGTGTGCTCCAAGTCCTTCGACCTCGGCAAATTCAATAACGTCCTCGGCATCCTTTAAAAATTCTTCCTTCGTGTAGGAAAGGTAGCTCATCTTCTTTATGAAGTCGTCGACCGACAGGGGCGAGGAAAATCTTGCCGTTCCGTTGGTGGGAAGCACGTGATTCGTACCCGCAAAATAATCTCCCATAGGCTCGGGACAATATTCACCAAGGAATATACTGCCCGCATTCTCTACCTTTTCAAGATCGGAGAATGGGTCGGCGGTCACTATTTCAAGATGCTCTGGGGCAACAGTGTTAGCGACCTTGAATGCCTCGTCAATATCCTTTACAAGTATAGCGGCTGAATAATCGGCGAGTGAAACCTCGGCAATCTCACGGCGGGGAAGCGCCGAAAGCTGAAGCTCAAGCTGTTTTTGAACGTTTGAAATAAGGCTTTCGTCGGGTGTGATAAGCACCGCGCTGGCGGCTCTGTCATGCTCAAGCTGGGAGAGAAGGTCTGCGGCAATGAAATCCGCGCGAGCTGTAGAATCGGCAACACAGCAGACCTCGGAAGGACCTGCTATCATATCAATGGCAACCGTTCCAAAAACCTGTCGTTTAGCCTCGGCAACGAACATATTGCCGGGACCTACGATCTTGTCCACTGCGGGGACAGTTTCAGTTCCATAAGCCAACGCCGCAACAGCTTGTGCGCCTCCAACGGCAAAAACCTTTGTTACACCTGCAATTTTTGCCGCCGCCGCAATAGCGGGATTAAGCCCGTCAGCCTTTGGAGGAGTGACGAGGATAATTTCCTCGACACCCGCAACGGAAGCAGGGATGCAGTTCATCAGAACGGTTGAAGGATATGCGGCAGTTCCGCCGGGGACATAAACGCCAACACGCTTCAAGGGACGCACGATACGTCCAAGTGTTTTGCCGCCGCGCTTCATAACGTAGCCGTCGGAAAGCTGCTTTTCGTGGTATGCACGAATATTTGCCGCCGCGCGTTCCATTGTCGCATAAAGCTCGGGGGAGAGCTTTGACGCGGCAGTGTCAATTTCAGCTTGGTCGAGGCAAAGGCTTTCGGGGCGAACTCCGTCGAACCTTTCGCAATAATCCAAAAGTGCCTCGTCACCATGCCTACGCACGCGGTCAATGACCTCGCGAACCTTAACGGTTATGTCGTCCGAAACATTTTTGGCGCGTGAGGAAAGCAGTGAATAAAGTTCTTTTTCCTCGCCGCGGGAAGTGTAGTATATTTTCATGGGGAAGCCTTTCGTAATCAGTTGTTTTTCAAATACTCGGAAATGCGGTCAAGGAAGGCATTGATTTCGGCGTTCTGAAGCTTGAGAGATGCATTATTAACAATACAACGCGCCGAAATGGAAGCTACGTCCTCGTACACCTCAAGTCCGTTTTCGCGGAGGGTAGCACCCGTTTCAACAATATCAATAATACCGTCGGAAAGTCCGAGTATGGGAGCAAGCTCAACCGAGCCTTCGATCTTGATGATTTCACATTCGACACCGCGGGATGCAAAATACTTTGCGGTAACGTTGGGGTATTTGGTGGCAATGACCTTGTGACCGTAGCCCGCATAGAAATCCTTGCCCTTAATTCCCGCGAGAGCAAAGCGGCATTTGCCAAATCCAAGGTCAAGCAACTCGTAAAAATCGCCGCCCATTTCCATAATGGTATCGCGTCCCACAAATCCCGCGTCACACGTACCGTGCTCAACGTAGGTTATAACGTCCGCCGCCTTGGCAAGCACGATCTGCAAGCAATCGTCTGCGGCAGTATCAGCGCCAACGTAAGGGCAATTGAACAGAAGCTTGCGTCCCTTGTCGCGAAGCTCGGATACGTCGTAACCGCAATTTTCAAGAATATCAATAGCTTTTTGCTCGATCCTGCCTTTGGTGAGAGCTAATTTAATCATTTTCTGTCACCTCCGCAGTTATTTTCAACAAACTGTTTTGCACGGATCACGTCTGCAGCACCGTTTGTAAACGACAGTGGCTTAATGTCAGGCAAAGGCTTTTGGGAAAGCTCCGCTGCACTCGTTACGTTAAGACCGAAACCGCATGCAGACTCCTCAGAGCCGAAATCACGTGCTAGATCGTCATATCTGCCGCCCGACAGCACAGCCTCGCCAATACCGCTGATATAACCGCGGAAAACAAGTCCCGTATAGTAATTTATCTTTTGTACCATACCGAGGTCGAACATAAGATAATCACCGTAGCCCGCCTCGCAAAAGGTATTGTAAACGGATTCAAGATAGTCGAGAATCTCGCCCGCCTTTTTATTTGAGGAGAGTGTGCGAGCCTTCTCAATAGTTTCAATTCCGCCGCACAGACGGGGAAGCACACGCGCAAGTCGGGTGGCATATTCATTGGTCATATTAAGCTCAAAGGCATATCCGCCCGAGTTTTTTGCCGATATATACGCACGCAGATTTTCCTTTTCGTTCTCGGTTATCTCGTAATCTGACAATAGAGCGTCGAAAAGGGAAGCGTGACCTATTTCCAGCTTGAAATTACATCCGTTCTGCGCAGTACAAGCTCGCAGTGATTCAAGAGCGGTGAACATCACGCGAAGGTCCCCCTCCGTTTTATCCCCGCCTATTATCTCAACACCGCTTTGCAGTATCTCGTCGCGCTTTGCGTGGAAGGCAATGTGGTTGCGGAATATAGGCTGGCTATAACAAAGAAGGAGAGGGAATTGCTCGTCGCGAAGCTTGGACGTCGCAACGCGAAGCATTGGCGAGGTGTTATCGGGGCGAAGTGCTACCAGCCTGCCCGAGCCGTTGCCCGTCATATCGTTGAATTTAAAAATACTGTCCTCGCTGATATCGCGCTTGCCGTGGTCAAATACGTTATAAAATTCGGTCACGGGAGTTTCCACAGGCTTAAAGCCCGTAGACAAATACAGATCCATCAATGAATTTCCGAGAACACGAGGAGCTATCGCTTCTTCAAAAATCAAATCGCGCGTTCCTCTGGGAATCACGTTTTGTACGTAGTTTTTAGTTTTCATATAATCCTCACACGCTTTAACGCTTTACTTTACTAAATTATATCACTGTAAAGCAAAGTTGTCAACCAAAATTTCAATTAAAATAAAACGAAATTAGCGCTTTAGCTTGCTAAAATGTTGTATATAATATACAAAATGCGCAATTATCAAGATTCGTTTTCAGGATCAAGGCTTTTAAGTGGTGTATTTTTCTCCTCCGAAAATGCTGGAAGGCGTCTGTCGGGAAGCTTAAAGCCGTCTATTTCGGCTTTTTGCATAGCGTTGAAAATACGGTTGCGAAGTCCACGGTACCGTGGATCTCTATGCTCGTATTCCTGCAAAAGTGCCTTTATTTGCTCGCGCTCCGTCGATTTATCGGCGGGGCAGGATGACTTGATAACGGGAAGCTCAGCTTGTCTTGCAAACGCGCTGACCGTCTTTTCGGGCATATAGATCATAGGTCTTATGACGGTCAGGTCTACTCTTGACAAATAAGTTACGGGACTAAAGCAGCCGATACGCCCCTCAAAAAACAGATTGAGCATAAAGGTCTCCACCGCATCATCCCAGTGATGTCCGAGCGCAACAGTAGTACATCCACGCTCTTTGGCAGCGTTATTGAGCGCGCCGCGGCGTAGCTTTGCGCACAGCGAGCAGGGATTAGGCTCTTTTCGTATGTCAAAAACTATCTTGGCAATATCGGACGGAACGACCGTATACGGAACGTCAAGCTCTGAGCACAGTCGTGCAATTCCCGAAAAATCCGCTCCACCTTCAAATCCCATGTCAACCGTTATGGCTTCAAGCTCGAATTTAGCGGGATAAAAGCGTTTGAGCGCCGCCAATGCGCATAAAAGGGTGAGCGAATCCTTGCCTGCGGAAACTCCCACGGCAATTTTGTCGCCCTCATTTATCATTTTATAATCGTCAACAGCACGTCTTGTGTAGCTGAGTATCTGTCTTTTATAATCCATATTCGTCCTTTTATTTCGATTTATTTGACAACAAAAAGCGGTCGGGAAATGCACAATGCTGATAAATATGATCGCACTCCGCAGTCGGCGTTTGAGTCGCGTTGCCGTTACCATCCACGCGACACAAGCACAGCGGGGGTGTGACTGTCATACTTGCTCCTGCGCCTTTTTGTGCTTCCACAAGTACCATGGACGGCTTGGAAAGAGCAGTGGAATGAACGAATGTCATTCGCTTTGGCTCAAGATCCGCGGTGCGCAAAGCAGTAAAAAGATCGGCAAGTCTGTCGGGGCGGAACACACAGTAAAATCTACCGCCGTATTTAAGCAATCTGCCCGCTGCCGCGCAAAAATCAAATATTGAGCCTGCCACCTCATGGCGAGCGATATATTTTTCGTCAGCCGAATTGCGCTCACCCGAATTTACCGTCATATACGGAGGATTGGCAGTAACGATACCGACCTCGCCTCCAACATCTTGCGCCGTAATGTCGCGAACGTCTATGCAAAGTGGCGTAATTTTATCGGAAAAGCCGTTAAGCTCTACGTTTCTCCTAATAAGATCGGCAAACGATTGCTGTATTTCAAGCGCATAAAAATGGGATGCCTTGTCTCGACTCATGCACAAAAGGGGAATAATGCCCGTTCCGCTACCGAGATCCACGGCGCGCTCCTTGGATCTTGTGCGCAAAAAAGCCGCTAAAAGATATGCATCAGTACCAAACGTAAGTCCGTTTTTCTTTTGGATAAGCCTTATATTTTCATTGACCTCGTCAAATCTCTCGTTGTCAAATAGCATATTTACCTCCGTCGTGCCGTCTGACGGCACAAAATGTAAACGGCTCCAACTGAAAAATCATCAGTGGGAGCCGTTGGCAATTTGCCATGCCGCGGAAAACCGACGGCTTACATTGTGAAAATGTAACTCGCAGGGCTATTAGTCAGCCTTGGGAGCATCAACAGGGCAAGCGTCTGCGCAAGAACCGCAGTCGATGCAGGTATCAGCATCAATTTCGTACTTGCCGTCGCCCTCGGAGATAGCGCTTACAGGACAAGCCTCAGCACAAGCACCGCAGGAAACGCAATCATCATTGATCTTGTATGCCATTGTTAGTACCTCCATTAAAATGATTGCCGTATATGATACGAACTGTCGCTTATCACGACTACGCTTCTATTTTATCATATAACGAAAAAAATGCAAGTGTAATTTGTAAATTTCACTACAAATTTAATCAATATAGTGTAAATAAATTATTAACACGCACCCTGACGGCTCATTCGCCGTCTTTTACCGAAGCATTATCTTGGGCGTGAGCATGTCCTTTGCCGCCAATCGGAGTTACGTCGTCACGCTTGTATCTCTTTGGAGCAGTTTCATTTTCAGCGCGAAGGCTGACCTTTACCTCCTCGGCAAGTGGGAATATCTCAGTAATAACGCCTTGACCGTCCGGGGTATTCACGATAGTGCCTACTGCGGGAGATTTTCTTATCTCTTCGGCATAAACGTCATACTCGTAGCGCAGACAGCACATAAGTCTGCCGCAGCAACCCGATATTTTGGTGGAATTGAGCGAGAGATTTTGCTCCTTTGCCATTTTCATGGAAACCTGACCGAAATCGGTGAGGAAAGTAGAGCAACAGAGAGGTCTGCCGCAGGTTCCAAGCCCGCCAAGCATTCTCGCTTCGTCACGTATACCGATCTGGCGAAGCTCAATACGGATATGGAAAACACCTGCTAGGTCCTTTACAAGCTCGCGGAAGTCAACTCGTCCTGCAGATGTGAAATAGAACAAGAGCTTGCTGTTATCAAAGGTGTACTGCGCACGGACAAGTTTCATATCAAGTCCGTGAGCCAATATTTTCTGCGCACATACCTTGAAGGCTTCGTCCTCTTTGAGAATATTCTCCTTATTGTGTCGGATATCGTCGTCGGTAGCAATTCTGACTACCGGGCGGAGAGGGGACACGAGCAGTGACTCGTCAACAAGGCGGGGAGATATACACACCTCGCCAAACTCCATTCCGCGTGCGGTTTCCACAACGGCGTAGTTGCCGACCTTGCATTTCAGCTTTTTAGGATCGAAATAGTAGGTCTTTCCGCCCGAATTAAAGCGTATGCCAACTATAACCGCCTTGCCCTTTGGAATGACGTCCGGGATGACGTTGGGCTTGAATTTTTCGGATGCCTGCTCTGCCATTATGATCCTGTCAAGCTCGTCACCCACAGAATCTCCGTCGTCCATAGCGGGCATATCATCCACCAGAATATTATCCATATCAGGCATATCTACGGAACGGGGAGCGGCATTCTGCGGACGTGCAGGACGACCTGCAGATATTTTGTTTTCTACTACAGGAGCGGCTGGCTCCTCCTTAATCTCGGCGTTTTCTACCGCTTGATTTGTAATTGCAGACTTGTCAACACCGTTGCCGTTACGGTGACGGTTGCGGAAACGACGATTTCTTTTATGATGAAAAGACTTTTTGCCGCCATCCTTGGGGGTGGCAGACTGATTTTCTCGGTTATTGTTCTGCTCGTTTGCCATTTTAAGCGTACCTTTCTATATATTTTTCGCCGTTATAATAGCTCAGCATCAACGCACATCCGCGTCAACGTCAAGCGGAGATTGCCGTTTCGTTCAAATGAGTTCACAGCATTCTCAACAGCGTTATACACGTTCAGAATAAATTGCGACGTCATATCGTCCGATATAGCCACTGCTGTGTCTGCGTCGGTATAATATTTCAGTGATACTTTTTCGCTCTTCTTGATAAGCAAAAGATCTCGGAGAGCAAGGGAGATGAGCCGCAATATTTCAGTTGCCTCGTCACGCTTGTTGCCAAATGCGGGAATAAGCGCGGGAAGCCTCCGCGAATCACGTCGGCGGCACAGAGATATAAAATCGTCTGCCACAGCGCGGCGTTGGGATATTTTTTTTCGCTCCTTGTGGTCTGTAAGCTCAAGTGCGCGGCCAATGCAACCGTCGGCACTCAGAACGATAGTTTTAAATTCAGCAGGGGAGGTATTGCGTAAATTTCGCGCGTCGTTGCTATGGCTGACAAGATATTCGGCAACCTGCGAATCAGACAGATTTTCAGTCCTGAGAGTAGGTGCACGACTCTTGATCGTTTCAAGCAATGCCTCCGAATTGTTACACAAAAGCAGGAACAAAACGTAAGGAGGCGGCTCCTCCATGGTAAGAAGCAATGCATTTTGCGCTTGAACCGTCATAGTTTCCGCGTCCTCAATAATGTATATCTTGGTTTCCATATCAATGGGCGCAATATGCACGCTTGAACGCAGATTTCTTATAGCTTCAACGCCTATCGTCGCCTTACCGTCGCGACCTATAACGTACAGATCGGGGCATTTATCCTCAAGCAGCTTACGGCATGAGTTACAAAGCTCAGAGTCGCTCTCAAAGCAGCAGGGAAGTCTGTCAGCAGACTCGGTCGTAGCTTCATCCTCGAACATATCAAACATACTTATCTCTGCACGGTTGTGCGAGGAAAGGTTTTTAGGCGAATAACGGCAAGCGAGGGCAAGCGCGATATGCTTTGCCAAGATGTGCTTTCCGCTACCCCTGCGACCTTCAATAATGTAAGCGTGGGAAAGCGTATTTGACATGACGTCGCGGCGTATGCGAGCCAACAGCTCGGCATTACCGACAATATTCAAAATGCTGTCAGCCACGGCGTACTCCTCCTTCTCACGTATACCTTTTTAGTATAACAAATTTAATAAGCTTTGTCAAGTGTAAATGCGGCATCACAGGGACACAAAATTATGACAGATGCTCCCGCAAATACTCAATAGCCTTGATATAACCGTCAAAGCCAAGACCTTGATAGGTCTTTACGGCATAATAAGAAACGTAGGATATCTGTCTGAAGCTCTCACGCTCGCTTACCTTTGAAATATGCACCTCGACAGTGGGTATAGCCACGGATTTGAGAGCGTCGAGTATAGCAACACTTGTGTGCGTATATGCGGCGGGATTTATAACTATACCGTCAAATTTTCCGTACGCGTCCTGTATCTTATCCACGATATCGCCCTCATGATTGGATTGAAAAAGCTCACATTCAATATCGGCAGATGCGCAATATTCCTTTATCATAGCGACAAGATCGGCATAGGTAGATGCGCCGTAGATTGCAGGCTCGCGAATTCCGAGCATATTAATATTTGGTCCGTTTATAACAAGAATTTTCATTTATACCTCGCTGTTGTAAACATCATCAAGAATTTGTAAAATTTTGTCCGCTGTGTCCTCAGGGGCAGAGTCGTTGTTAACTCTTACATCGGAAAAATCAAGATACATGGGTAGTCTAATGTCAAGCATTTTCGCAAGCCTCGACTTTTCTGACAAGGGTCTGCCGTCGGTAGGTAGCAGTGACAGCTCGCGTTCAAGGAACACAATGACGGAATTCTGGCGCAGACTGTACCGATTAGCTGGGCGCGTGACCGCGCCCCCACCTGTGGAAATTATTTTGCCGCTCATTTTTCCGACGTCAGCGCAAACAGCTTCCTCAATAAGGCGGAATTTCTCCTCACCGTGTTTTTCGAATATCGTCGGGATATCCATGCCCACGCGCTGAACTATCATTTCGTCGGTGTCAATAAACTCGCGCGAGAGCCTTTGGGAAAGTATCTCGCCGACAGTGGTTTTTCCCGAGCCAGGCATTCCTACAAGAATGATATTTTCGGATGAGCGGCGTATTTTACGCTCTATCCGTTCAATATCGGCGTCAGTAAATTTCCGCGCACCGTCAAGGAATATCTCACTTGCCGCTGCGGCTTGGGCTACGAGCATGTAAAGTCCGTTCAGGACGGGTATGTTTAACTTTTCAGCATCATAGATGAGCTTGGTCTTGGACGGATTGTAGACCATATCCATCACTCCCAGAACTGATGAAAAACGTTCAAGCTCAATGGGGGACACGCCGTTATTTGGGTACATACCCACGGGAGTGCAGTTGATTATTAGCTCTGCGTCTGCGTGCTTTATGTAAACGTTGGAATAATTATCCTCACCGTTTCGGGAGATCACAACCACATCCGCGCCCAGATCGGATAATACCGCTTGAGCCGTCAGCGAAGCGCCGCCCGAACCGAGTACAAGCGCCTTTTTTCCGCCTACGTCTACACTAAGCCGCTCAAGCGTTTTCATGAAACCGTAATAATCGGTGTTGTCACCGTGCAAGTTGCCTTGAGCGTCGGTAAAAACCGTATTTACCGCGCCGATACGCAAAGCTCGCTCGGATACGTGATCGAGATAGGGAATTATAGCTTTTTTGTACGGAATAGTGACGTTCATGGCGTCAAGCTGCCGCGAGGCTACGAATTCTCCGAGTGATTCGAGGGGGATAGGATACAGCTCGTAGGTATACACGTCACCCGCAAGCTCTTTATGTATTTCGGGAGAATAGCTGTGGGCCAGCCGCTCCCCGATAAGTCCGCATTTCATTTTAAGCTTCCTTTCGTGCGAATGTCAGACACCCGCAGATCTCAATTCTGTCATCATATTCAACATATTTTCCGTCAAGACGGATGGGACGGAGGCATACGCGCGAAGCACAGCTGCTGAAAGAAGTGCGGGCGAGATGGTAATATCAAGAATATTCTCGCCGCATTGTGCGTAATCCAAGTCGCCATCGCGCTTGCCAATAAATCTTTGCTTGTTGTAAAGGATCTTCGCCGCAGTCAGTCTTGCACCGTCCTTTACGTATGACAGTGAAAACAAATAGACACCGCCGTGACCTTCAAGGGCAAACTTTCTCACCTTTGAGGACACGAGCAGAAAATCGCAGGTAGCCGCAAGCAATCCGTCGGCATATTTTTCGTCGTTGCAGATAACGTCAAGGCTGTTCTTGAGTATCTCGTCATCATCCTCAACCGCCAGCTCGCTCTCACCACTGCCCATTGGAGAATATCCGCACCCCGACGAGCGGAAGCTGAACGAGAGCTTTCCGTCACGCACAAAAGCTTCAACGAAGGGAACAGATATAGAATAATCGGCGTAGAGCTTGCGATTTATGGCAACGTATTCGTCGTCAGTGATGGCAACGTCGAACGAGTCAGCAGCTTCTGTATTCAAACAAAAGGCTTGCTCCAATTTCAAAAGCTCCGTTTCCCTTACACGGGAGGATAGAAGGGCAAAAAATCCCGTTTTGGTAGCGTTATATCCCTTTTCGGTAGCCGAAACTACAAGGTCTGCTACGGTTACGTTGCCGCTGAACGTAATATAACCACCCGCATGCAAAACGCCGAGTGCATGGATAAGCTGACCTTTTGTGAAAGGAAACTGCAAGGCAAACGAAGCGGAGGTAAATATATCGGACAGCTTTTGATTTCTCTTTTTGCAGACAGCAGTCAGAAAAACAAAATCGGAGTACAGATAATTGCTCATAATAATTCCTTTGTAAATTTAATCAAGCAGTGCGTCAACGATAGCCAATGCCGCCGCCGCTTCAAAAACAGGCACAGCACGGGGAACAATGCATGGGTCGTGTCTTCCCTTGATAAGTAGCTTGACATTCTGCATAGAATCAAGATCAACGCTATCCTGCGGTGAGGAAATTGAAGGAGTAGGCTTGATAGCCGCACGGAAGATAAGAGGCATACCGCTGCTCATTCCACCAATAATACCGCCTGCGCGGTTTGTAGAGGTAATTACACGCTCTCCATCAATGACATAAGCGTCATTATTTTGACTTCCGCATCTCTCCGCAACGGCAAAGCCGTCACCAAATTCGATAGCCTTGACAGCGGGGATACTGAAAACGATGGAAGAAATACGTCCTTCAAGTCCATCAAATGGGTGGTCACCGATACCTGCGGGTAAGCCAACGACAGCGCATTCCACAATGCCGCCGACAGAATCCAGAGCCTTACGAGCATCTTCGATGCGCTCCTTCATTTCGGCTTGTGTATCAGCGTCGATAACGGGAAATTCGAGTGCTGAAATTCGAATAAGCGTATCGGCATCAACCGATATGGGATCGTAGCCTTTATCTCTTACGTTACCGATCTGAAATATATGCGCTCCGACAGTGATGCCGCGCGCTTCGAGATATGCAAGACAAAGTGCGCCCGCAATGCAAAGAGGGGCTGTAAGCCTACCCGAATATTTTCCGCCGCCGCGCAGGTCGACCGATTTGCCAAACTTCATTCTTGCGGCAAAATCTGCGTGTGACGGGCGGGGGATACTCACGAGCGAGGAATAGTCAGAGGAGTGCTGATTAGTATTGCGAATTACAGCATTTACAGTGTCGCCGTTTGTATAGTAGACGATTTTTCCATCTTGATTTTTTACTTCCACACCCGAAATGAATTCGGGCACGTCGGGTTCTTTTCGCTTTGTAGACCAAGCGTTATTGCCAGGAGCGCGGCGGTTCATGAAAGCTTGCAGACACTCGGAAGATATAGAAACACCTGCAGGGAAGCCGTCAAGCGTCATTCCGATAATCTTGTCGTGTGAGCCGCCGAAAATTTTTAATTTTATGTTATTTCCATACACGTTACTCATTTTCAAAAGCTCCTCCAAGAGAGTTGTAGTCGTTCCAGAACGCGGGATAAGATTTGGAAACGCACTGCGCACCCAAAACGGTTACGGGGGATTTACAAACGGTAGCCGCAACCCCCGCGCTCATAGCGATCCTATGGTCGGAGAAGGAATCGACAGTGCCGCCATCAAGATATCTTTTTCCGTTTATTATGAGTCCGTCGTCAAGCTGCAATATATCTGCGCCCAAGCCAGAGAGCATCCGTGTGACGCTCTCAAGTCTGTCGCTTTCCTTCAAGCGAAGCCGCGCCGCACCAAATATCTCGGTCTTCCCGTCCGCTACTGCGGCAACCGTTGCCACGATAGGCACGAGATCCGGAATTTGTGTCGCATCCACGCTCGCGCCATAAAGCTTTGACGGATACGCAGTAACGCTGTTCGCAGAGACTTCTATCTTGCCTCCGAATGAGCGGAGAACGTCAATTATTTTGGCGTCACCCTGACGTGTGTCAAGATCAACGCCGCTGACGGTTATCGGTCTTTTGCCAATAACACCCGCCGCAAGCCAAAATGCCACACCCGACCAATCGCCGCCTGCCGTGAGCGTACTACAATTTGCAGAGCCGCTTTCGCATATACGGAACGTGGGTAGCTGACCGTGAATTCTGTCAGTGAATTTTGATATTGCATCAAGCGTCATATAAATGTACGGAACGGATTCTGCTTGCCCCGTAACTGTAAGAGTTTGATTGCCATAAAGCAGGGGAAGCGCGAAAAGCAGACCGCTTACAAACTGTGAGGACACGTCCCCGCGTATGGAAAATTCATTTGTTCCAGAATCAAGAACGCCACCAACGCGCAAAGGAACAGAGCCTTGCTCTGACAGCTCCGCGCCGTGAGCGACAAGCTCCTCATAAAGCGGAGAAAGCGGTCTTTGAGGTAATCTGCCGTGCATGTTGATTTTTACACTCAGCTTAAGCGCGGGTATTATAGGCAGAATAAAGCGCAGGGTAGAGCCGGATTCACCGCAATCGATAACCGTATCGTCAGTAACATCTTTAAGAGAATCCTGCGTTATCGGCGTGACGAAAAATCCGTTGCCGCTTCTTTGAATATTCGCGCCCAGCCCGCAAAGGCAACGTGCGGTGGCATCAATATCCTCGTTGGTATCAGTGCATTCCACAAATAGCGTGCGAGGATTCGGATCATTATTATAAAGCGCCGAAAGCGCGGCGGCGATAAGTAATCTGTGCGCTTCCGATTTTGACGTGGGAATGCGCACGTTGCCGCCGATGGCAGAGGGAATAATGGTTAGGTTCATAGCTGTTCCTTTTAGAATTAGTTTTGCTTGCGACAGATAAACACAACGCAAGAGGATGCTTGGATTATCTGCGGACTTTCACACGCCGCCGTTGACAAGTCCATAAGTTTTACAAATGCGTCGTCAGAGCAATTTATCAAAGCTCTGTCAGCATGAGCTAAAGCACCGAAGGGTGAGAATTTTCTCATAACGGCAAAGCCGTTTTCGGTCAAGATATCCGTAACAGCTTTACTGTCGACAAACAGAGCCGAGGTATCGGACGGAATAAGCTCAGTCGGCAAGTCTTTTGGGCATACATCCAGCAACTTTTGCATATCGTAAGCAGGAGCCATTGCCCACAGCGCCAGCGTGCCATCTGATTCCAGCTTTTCACGGATAGAAATCAAAAGCGAGGAAAGATCGCCGTCATAAAAGCGCGCGATAACTGTATTAAAACTACCGTCCACGTCGCGGATATCGCCCGTGATTACGGAAATCTTCGTTGAGGTCGAAGATGCCTTGAATTTTGCAAATTCGGTTGCAGAGACAGAGCCGTCGGCAAGCGTTACGTTGCAACCCATATCCGAAAAGTACATAGCAAATCTGCCAACGTCACCGCCCAGGTCAAGGAGCTTATCACCCTCGGCAACGTATTCCGAAATAATACGCGCCGCCGTCAGAAATTCCACGGGAAGGTCTGCGCAGACGTCCCAGCGGTTGGCGGGTGTCAAATGTTCAAAGTATCTCATCAGACCTCACCAAGTCCCAGCTTTATAAATTCAAGCACCTCGGTTGCAGGAACTCTCAAAAGCCGCGAGTCCGCAATACCGTAGGGAACCACGAGATTGATATGATCGCCGTCACGCTTCTTATCAGCCGTCGCAACAGCAAAAAGTGCATCAGCGGAAAAGTTGCATTTTGTGGGGAGCTTGTAAGCTTCAAGCAAGTTAACAACTGCATCCAGTGTGCCCACGGGGCATATATTCTTTTTTTCAGCCGCGCGTGTGATTATCACCATACCCATGGCTACTGCGCTTCCGTGTGATATTTCATAGTCAGAGCAAGCCTCGATAGCATGTCCAACGGTGTGACCGAGATTAAGAAGCTGACGCACACCCTTGTCGGTTTCATCCGCTTCAACCAGGGCTTGCTTGTCCGTAATACACATACGGATAATATCGTTCAACTGCGGAGCGATAGGAGAGTGAAGCTTGTCAAAAAGCGCGCGGTCACTGATCATTGAATATTTGATGACCTCGGCGCATCCGTCGGCAAAGGTATCAGCGGGGAGAGTAGTAAGCACGTCGGGGTCGCAGATAACGAGAGTCGGCTGCCAAAAAGCGCCTGCAAGATTTTTCCCCTCGTCAAGGTCAACGGCGGTCTTGCCTCCAACAGACGAATCCACCATGGCAAGCAGAGTAGTGGGGACTTGAACGAAGGGAATACCGCGCAGATATATAGCCGCCGCAAATCCAGCAAGGTCACCGACCACACCGCCTCCGAGTGCGACAACGCAATCCGAGCGCGTGATGCGGTCATGAGCCATTTTATTCAGAAAAAGGACGAGATTTTCGGCAGATTTTGACGCCTCGCCATGAGGAATGACAAATTCATATACCTCAAAGCCCGACGCCGCAAGAGAATTGCGTACAGTTTCGCCGTAAAGACCGAATACCGTGTCGTCACTTAAAATATACGCTTTTTTTGACGGTAAAACGGAACGAACCAGCTCTCCCGTTTTGGGAAGTATACCGTTATTTATGTAAATATCATAGCTTCTCGCCGTAGCGGACGGCAGGCTTACCGTGATCGCGGGAGCAAGAGCAGTACAAGGATCATTCATTTTAATTTACGCCTTTCAAAAAATTATTCATTTTATATTATAACACAAAAACTTCTGTTGGTAAAGTGTTTTTTGCAAATTTATCGGAAATGATGGGGATTTTTTTAGCGTTGTAACGCAACGGAGTAATTTTGGCGGATTTCCTTCTGCGAATTTCACTCAAAACGGCTTTTTCAGAGGTCTAACGGCGTTTTTTCGCTTCAAAAACAGAATATTTGAGATTTTTTATCAAAAAACTTGCAAAAATTTCAAAAAAACTCTTGCAAAACAAAAAGGAATAGTGTATAATATACTGCATACAGCGACCGACGCCAAGTATGCGCCGTCGCCGCCGACCAAAGTCGGTAAGTTTTTTACATAAAGGAGATAAACCTATGTCTTACGTTGATGAGGCCATTGAACGGGTAAAAAAGCAAAACCCCGACCAAGCTGAATTTCACCAGACCGTTGAGGAGGTTCTCGAATCCCTCCGTCCCGTTATCGAAGCGAATGAGGCTGAATACCGTCGCGAGGCACTGCTTGAGCGACTCACCACCCCTGAGCGTCAGGTAATTTTCCGCGTTCCGTGGGTTGACGATAACGGTCAAGTTCAGGTAAATAACGGTTACAGAGTACAGTTCAACAGCGCGATCGGTCCTTACAAGGGCGGTCTGCGTTTCCATCCTTCCGTAAACTTGAGCATCATCAAGTTCCTCGGCTTTGAGCAGACCTTTAAGAACTCGCTGACGGGTCTTCCCATGGGCGGAGGCAAGGGCGGCTCCGACTTTGATCCCAGAGGCAAGTCCGACAGAGAGATCATGGCATTCTGCCAGAGCTTTATGACCGAGCTTTACCGTCATATCGGTCCTGACACCGACGTTCCCGCAGGTGACATTGGCGTAGGTGCAAGAGAGGTAGGCTATCTGTACGGTCAATACAAGCGTCTTGTAAACCGCTACGAGGGTGTTCTCACCGGTAAGGGTCTTTCCTTCGGCGGCTCGCTTATCCGTCCCGAGGCAACAGGCTTTGGCGCGGTCTATTACACCGACGAGATGCTCAAATCCTTCGGCGACAGTATCAAGGGCAAGACCTTTGCTATCTCAGGCTTTGGCAACGTTGCTTGGGGTACTGTAAAGAAGGCGACCGAGCTTGGCGGTAAGGTCGTTACTATTTCCGGTCCCGACGGTTACGTTTACGATCCCGACGGTATCTGCACTGATGAAAAGATCAAGTTCATGCTTGAAATGCGTGCATCCGGCAGAGATAAAGTTAAGGACTACGCTGATAAGTTCGGCGTTCAGTACTTTGCAGGTCAAAAGCCTTGGGGCGTCAAGGCTGATATCCTGATGCCTTGCGCTACTCAGAACGAAGTCGGCATGGCTGAGGCTGAAATGATCGTTGCTAACGGTATCAAGTACTACGTTGAGGTTTCCAACATGCCTACGACAAACGAGGCTATGGCTTACCTCAAGGCTAACGGCGTTATTGTCGCTCCCTCAAAGGCAGTTAACGCCGGCGGCGTAGCAGTTTCCGGACTCGAAATGAGCCAGAACTCCATGCGTTACTCCTGGACTGCGGAAGAGGTTGATGCAAAGCTCAAGCAGATCATGACCAACATCTTCAAGAATTCCTACGAAGCAGCTAAGAAGTACGGCTTTGACGGCGACCTTGTTGCAGGCGCTAATATCGCCGGATTTGAAAAGGTTGCACAGGCCATGAAGGCTCAGGGAATCGTTTGATCCGATATTTTTTCAAGCGGCGCGGATAAATCCGCGCCGCTATTGTTTTTATAGTACAAATTTCCTTTTTCGGTTGACAAAATGCGTCTTTTCGTGGTATACTATTCTTATGTAAATTTCACTGACTGCCGAAAGGATGTTATATGAAAAAACTGCTTTGCATTGACGGAAACAGTATTATAAACCGCTCGTTTTACGGCGTTCGTCCGCTTACCACAAAGGACGGATTCCCCACAAACGCGCTCTACGGATTCGTAAATATTATAAATCGACAGATTGAAAACGTAAAGCCGGACTATGCCGCGGTAGCTTTTGACTTAAAAGCACCTACGTTCAGACATAAAATGTATTCCGAATACAAGGCAGGACGCCACGCTATGCCTGACGAGCTCGCGGCACAGATGCCCGAGTCCAAAATATTGGCAAAGGCTATGGGATTGCACACACTCTCGCTTGAAGGGTACGAGGCTGACGATATTCTCGGAACACTTGCGCGTATGGCAGAGGAGTCCGAGGATGAATGCGTGGCTTATATCCTTACGGGAGATAAGGACGCTCTCCAGCTCATCAGTCCGCGCGTTCACGTGCTTTTGGCAACAAACAACGATACTTTAGATATGGACGAGGCGGCTTTCCTTGAAAAATACGGAGTTCCGTCATCCTCCTTCGTTGACGTAAAGGCACTGATGGGGGACAGTTCAGACAACATTCCGGGTGTCAGCGGTATTGGTGAAAAAACGGCGTTGAAGCTTATTTCCGAATACGGCTCGCTCGACGGCATATATGATGCGCTTCCCACCGCCAAGCATACGCCGTCACTTCGTGCAAAGCTGGAGGGAGGACGTGCAAGCGCGTACACATCACAAACGCTTGCACGCATATACAGGGAAGTGCCTCTTGAAAGATCCTTGTCCGATATAGCTTTTGCCGGTGCTGACAAAGGCGAGCTGCGCCGTCTGTTTTTGAAATACGAATTTTCGGGATTTATCAAGCGCTTTGGACTTGAGGATATAGCAGAAGCTACCGAAATTTCAACCGTAACCGAGAAAGCATCCGACAACACCTGCACTTGCAGTGTAGCCGGAGATATCGGCTCTGATGATCTTATAAAGCTTACCGACGGCATGTATTCCGTTGATGCAAAAGAGTGCGACGGTCATTTGCACGTTTTGATATTCAACGGCGAGTGTTTGTATGATTACACTTACGATAACAGTGCGACGCTTGCGCAATTTCTGCGCCGCGATGGCGTCATGACTCTGTGCTATGACGCTAAAAGTCTTTACAAGCTGCTTGTGTCTTACGGTATAAGCGGATTTGAATTTCACGCCGACGTTATGCTTGCGGCTTACGTTATCAATTCAGGGATGGACAATTACACTCCCGACAGACTTATAATCTCTTATCTTAAAGAAACTCAAAGCGAAAATATTTCTCTTGCCGTATACGTTTTCCGTATGTGGGAGATAATGAATATTAAGCTGGAGGAAACACAACAGAGCCACATTTTCTTGGATATTGAAATGCCGCTTTCTGCCGTACTTGCAGACATGGAGCTTGAGGGCTTTAAGATAGATCGGTCAAAGATTTACGAATACGGCATTTATCTTGACGAGGTTGCAGGTCAGCTTGAGGAGAGAATATACACGTATGCAGGCCGCGAATTCAATATCAACTCGCCCAAGCAGCTCGGTGAGGTGCTTTTCGACGAGATGATGCTGCCTGCCGACAAAAAGACCAAGACGGGATACTCCACAAGTGCCGACGTCCTTGAAAGACTGCGCAAGTATCACCCGATAATTGAAGATATTCTTGATTACAGACAGCTTACAAAGCTTAAAAGCACTTACGTTGACGGACTTTTGAAGGTCGCGGATGAAAACGGAAGAATTCACACCACCTTCAAGCAAACGGGTACGGCTACGGGCAGACTTTCCTCCGCCGAGCCAAATCTGCAAAATATTCCGATTCGTACCGAGCTTGGCCGCCAGATGCGCAAATTTTTCATTCCGTCCGATTCATCAAAGGTGCTTATCGACGCCGACTATTCGCAAATTGAGCTTCGTCTGCTTGCCGAGATCGCGGGCGATAACGCTATGCGTGAGGCGTTTGTGTCCGGAACGGATATTCACACCTCCACCGCCATGCGCGTATTCGGAGTAGATAAGGACGACGTTACCATTGAACTGCGTAAGCGCGCCAAGGCTGTCAACTTCGGAATAATGTACGGCATGGGCGAGTATTCGCTCTCCCAGGATCTGCACATCCCCGTCGCCGAGGCGAAGGCGTACATTGCGAGATATCTCGGAAGCTATCCCGATATCGACAAATACTTGAAGGATATAATCAAGAGTGCCTACGACCACGGTTACGTTACTACCTTGCTTGGCCGACGCAGATATATCCCCGAGCTTTCAAATTCCAAGAAAATGCTTCAAAAATTCGGCGAGCGTGTGGCAATGAACAGCCCCATTCAGGGAACTGCGGCGGATATTATGAAGATCGCAATGATTCGCATTCACAAAAAGCTGAAGGACAGCGGTATTAAGGCAAAGCTGATTCTTCAAGTACACGACGAGCTGATAATCGAGGCCGACCGCGAGGCTGCAGACTCGGCTTTGGCTATTCTCAAAAGCGAAATGGAGAGTGCCGTCAAATGCAACGTTCCTCTGGATGTTGAAGCCCATATCGGTGAAAACTGGTTTGAGGCACACTGATTTTTAATACAGATACGGAGTTTTTATGAAAAGAGCAAGTGGAGTTCTTATGCACATTTCCTCCTTGTGGGGAAGCGATTCGATAGGCTGTTTTGGTAAGGAAGCACTCGAATTTGTAGATTTTCTTGCCGACAGCGGCTTTGCCTATTGGCAGATATTGCCCCTTTGCATGGCGGATGAATGTAATTCGCCTTACAAATCCTACTCGGCATTTGGCGGCAATCCGTATTTCGTGGATCTGCGCCAGCTTGCCGACAGCGGACATCTTACCACTGAGGAGTTAAAATCGGCAAGACAGGACACGCCTTATGTTTGCGAGTACGCAAAGCTTGGAAACACGCGTATGGAGCTGTTGCGCACAGCATCAAAGCGCGCCTCCGACAGCGAGCGGCGTGAGATACTCAACTTTATTTCAAACGACAAATATATCGCGGAGTTCTGCGAATTTATGGCACGCCGTGCGGCAAACGACAATAAACCGTGGCGTGACTGGACGACGGATACCGTTGATGGTGATGAGCTTTTTGCATGGCAGTTCATTCAGTATCATTTCTTTGCACAATGGAAAAAGGTGCGCGGATATGCGAATTCCAAGGGAATTAAAATAATCGGCGACATACCGATTTACGTTTCCTACGACTCAGCTGACGTCTGGGCAAATCTCAAGAGCGGAATTTTTGACCTTGACGACGAGGGCAATATGAACAGCGTTGCGGGCTGTCCGCCCGATTACTTCGCCGAGGACGGTCAGCTTTGGGGAAATCCGCTTTATAATTGGAATAACATGAAAGATAACGGATACCGCTGGTGGTGCGACAGAATTGATCACATGCTTGATATGTTTGACGGTGTGCGTATCGACCATTTCCGCGGACTTGAGTCCTATTGGTCAATTCCTGCAGATGCGAAAACCGCACGCGAGGGCAAATGGTTAGAGGGTCCCGGCCTTGATTTTGTAAATACTATCAAGGATGTTGCACGTTCCCGCGGCGGCGAAAATCTAATTATCGCAGAAGATCTTGGCGAGATAACTCCCGCCGTCAAAAAGCTGGTTGACGACAGTGGCTTCCCCGGCATGAGAGTATTTCAGTTTGCCTTTCTCGGCGACCGTGAAACTCCTCATTTACCTCACAACTACAACGCAAATTGCGTAGCTTACACGGGAACTCACGACAATAACACCTTGCTTGGCAGTGTGTGGGAAATGAGCGAGGGACAACGTCGCGAAATGCTTGAATACTGCGGTTACAGAGGTCAGGATTGGAACAGCAGAGAAAGCTATGAGGTTTTGATACAGACCATGCTTCGCAGTCACGCGGGAATTGTTATCCTGCCCATTCAAGACCTGCTTTTGTACGGAGCTGACACCCGAATGAACACACCCGGAACTGCCAGCGGCAACTGGGAATACAGACTTACCAAGCTCCAGCTTGAGGAGATCGACAAAGCAAAATTCAAGCATTACAATTATATCTACGGAAGATCATAATAGTAAAGGCTGTTGCAAATGCAACAGCCTTTGGTTTATTCAATTGTTTTGAGATGGTTTATGACCTCGTAGATACCTCTTACGGGAATTATCTTCATTCCGTCTACTTTAATCGGGCGCTTTTCGGTATTTTTGAAGGGAATTATAGCCTTTGTAAATCCAAGTCGTGCCGCCTCACGCACACGTAGCTCGGGATTTGATACTGCGCGGCACTCGCCCGCAAGCCCAAGCTCTCCGATAATAATCAGGTCGTCGGGAATTATTTTGTCCGTCAAGGAAGAAATGAGCGCGGTTGCAATTGCAAGATCGGCGGCAGGCTCGTCAATATTGAGTCCTCCGACGACATTGAGATAGACGTCGTTCTGATAGAATTTAAGTCCCAATCGCTTTTCAAGAACTGCGAGGATAAGGCAAACGCGATTGTAATCCACACCGTTACCGTTACGTCTTGGGGCGGGAAATACAGTAGGCGTAACAAGCGCCTGCACCTCCGCAAGGATCGGGCGCGTGCCCTCCATAGTGCAAAGCGCGCAGTTGCCCGAAATGTTTTTCGGACGTCCCGAAAGCAGCATTTCGGACGGATTTGGGACTTCGTCAAGCCCCTTGTCCGTCATTTCAAATACGCCGATCTCGTTGGTAGAACCGTATCGATTTTTGACCGCGCGGATAATGCGATACGCCTGTTGACGCTCGCCCTCAAAATAAAGCACCGCGTCCACCATGTGCTCCAGTACCTTCGGTCCTGCGATTCCGCCCTCTTTGTTAACGTGACCTACGAGGATCATGGAGATTCCCTCGGATTTTGCTTTATTTATGAAGGTCAAAGCACATTCGCGTACCTGTGTGACACTGCTGGGAGCAGAGTTTATCCTATCCGAGTAAATGGTCTGTATCGAGTCGATTATCACAACCTCGGGCTTTGTTGAGTTGATCTCGGCAAGGATATTTTCAATATTAGTTTCGGTAAGTATATAAAGCTGATTACCCGAAACGCCAAGCCGCTCGGCTCGGAGTTTGAGCTGTCCGCCCGATTCTTCACCCGACACGTAAAGCACGCGGCGGTCAGCACCGAGAGCGTCTGATATTTGCATAAGCAGGGTGGATTTACCGATTCCCGGCTCACCCGAAAGAAGAACGACAGAGCCAAGGACAAGTCCGCCGCCAAGCACACGGTCAAGCTCGTCAAGTCCTGTTGCAGAGCGCATATAGTCGGGAACTGTAAGCTCGGTAAAATGTGTGGCGTGGGCATCACTCGCGCCACTGAGCGAAATATGAGCGCGTTTACGGGAGGAGGGAGCTTCCTCCTCAGCTTCGACCTCTTCAACGAGAGTATTCCACTTTCCGCAGTGAGGGCATTTACCCATCCACTTCGGCGAGCGCGCGCCGCACTCGGTACATACGAAAAACGTTTTTAAACCCTTCATAAAAATCTCCGATTTTATGTAATATATTGATAAAAATTCAAAGTTGGTATTGCAAAATGGGAAAAAGTATGTTATACTAATACGGTAAAAAGCGAATTATCTGAAAGGATGACAAAAATCAATGTTTATTAAAGAAACCGTAAAGGGAATGCGCGATATTCTGCCTGCGGAGATGGAGATACGCGAGTATCTGCAAAGCAGGCTCAAAAATATCTATACCTCGTTTGGATTTACGCAGATCGAAACTCCCTGTATGGAAAGAATAGAAAACCTCACTAACAAGCAGGGCGGCGAAAATGAGAAGCTCATTTTCAAGGTGCTCAAAAGAGGTGAAAAGCTGAGCGAGGCGGATTTGTCAAATCCCGACGAGCTTGCAGACTCGGGCATGCGTTACGACCTTACCGTTCCGCTGTCACGTTACTATGCAAACAACGCAGGAAATCTTCCCATGCCCTTTAAGGCTTTGCAGGTGGGCTCGGTGTGGAGAGCAGACCGTCCGCAGAAGGGCAGATTCCGTCAGTTTACTCAGTGCGACATTGATATTCTCGGAGATCCCACTAACAACGCAGAAAGCGAGCTTATCTACGTCACCTCGCTCTTTCTTGACAGCGTCGGTGTCAGCGGGAATACCGTTATGATAAACGACCGCCGCGTGCTCAAGGGTATGGCTAAGAAAAGCGGATTCGCCGAGGAAGAATACTCGCGAGTATTCATTATCCTTGACAAATATGACAAGATTGGCGAGGAAGGCGTGCGCGCCGAGCTGATTGAAGCAGGGTATGCCGAGAAATGTGTAAACGCTTACATGGATCTTTTCCACGGTTTTATGAATGCCGAGGACAGATTTACCTATGCCGAGGAGGCATTTGGTGATGCCATGGAGGAGGGCGTTGCCGACAACCTTCGTCAGATTTTCAACAACGTAGCCACAATGTCGGGCGGTAAATTCAAGCTTTCCTTCGATCCCACGCTGGTGCGCGGAATGTCTTACTATACGGGTACTATCTTTGAGATAAAATCCGAGGATTTCAAGGGCTCGTCCATAGCGGGCGGTGGCAGATACGACAATATGATCGGTAACTTTACGGGTAATCCGACTTGCGCTTGCGGATTTTCTATCGGCTTTGAGCGTATAGTTGGCGCGCTTTTGGAAAAGAAATTCAAAGCTCCCGACAGCCGTGAAAAGATCGCTGTACTGTACGGAAAGTCCTTTGAGTCTGCTGACGTTGCAGCCATTCAGAACAAGTGCCGTCGGCTTCGCGAGGGCGGAAAGATAGTTCTGGTGCAAAAGATGAACAAGAACGTAGGCTTCCAGAAGCAAAAGCTTGAGGCGGACGGATACACTAAATTCATTGATATCCGCTATCCCGACCAGATAGACACCGCGTTCTGATATTATTAATTTGGGGAGAAACTCGTTCAAACGGTTTCTCCCCGCTTTATGTTTATCAGCCGATAAAGGGATGTGTTTCTTCAGACGCACGCATGGTCTGTATAACCGTGCGCGGCTTTTTAGATTTGAATATGGACGAGCCTGCAACGAGAATATTTACACCCGACGCTATAACGCTTCCCGCGTTATCCGCGTTTATGCCTCCGTCAGCTTCAATATCAATTTTGACACCCAAGCTATTGGCACGACGGCGAAGAGCGGTAGCCTTGTCAAGACATTCGGGGATAAGCGACTGACCGCCAAATCCCGGCTCTACCGTCATAATAAGCAGCATATCTGCTTCTGTGACAAAGGGATACAATACCTCTGCGGGAGTTTGGGGAGAGATGGCAATTCCGCAACGGATATGCTTCGCCTTGATAGCGCGCAGCGTTTCCATTGGATCTTTAACACTTTCGTAATGGAAGGTAATTATATCAGCCCCCGCGCGAATAAAATCATCAGCGTAACGAAGGGGATCGCTTATCATAAGATGTACATCAAAATAGATCTGTGTATGCCGTCTTATAGATGATATCAAGCCCGCGCCAAAGCTGATGTTTGGAACAAAATGACCGTCCATAACGTCAAGGTGGAGATAATTTGCCCCTGCGGCTTCAATGCGGGATATTTCACCTTTCAGATCAGAAAAATCTGCCGCAAGCAATGATGGAGCAACGTATATCATAAACATACCAACCTTTCTTAAAAGAATTGTGTAAACTTTTCGAGTTATGTCATATTATGTGGTATAGAGCGTATTTCTGTCGCCGTAATATGTCGAAAAACAGGGAAGTAAAACACAGGACGGCGATACGAAATACTTGTGGGCGTGCGCAAGCGCGCCCTTTTTATTTATCGGTTACGAGGATACATACCGCGTGAGCGGATATGCCTTCGCCCGTTCCCGTAAAGCCCAGCTTTTCCTCCGTAGTGGCTTTAACACTGACGTTTGAAATATCGGTATCAAAAGCACACGCAAGATTTCTTCGCATATTTTCGATATGAGGTGACATTTTAGGCGCTTGGGCAATAACTGTCGCATCAATGTTTCCGACCCTATAACCGCGCTCTCTCATAACGGCACAGACCTGCTTTGCAAGCAGAATACTGTCAGCGCCTTTGTAGGCTTCGTCGTTATCGGGAAACAGCTTTCCGATATCGCCAAGGGCAAGAGCGCCGATCACAGCATCCATTACAGCGTGAGTAAGCACGTCGGCATCCGAATGACCGAGCAAGCCCTTATCAAAGGGAATATCCACTCCGCCAACGATAAGCTTGCGGTCGAAAGCAAGGCGGTGAACGTCATATCCGTGTCCGATTCTATATTCACTCATAGCTTACTCCTTTAATTTGCGTCTTTGGAGAACAAGCTCGGCATAGGTAATATCCGAGGGCTCGGTGATCTTGATATTCTCCTTTGAGCATTCAACAAGCTTGACGGGAATGTGGATATGCTCGGCAAGCTGATTGTCGTCAGTTGCCTCAAATCCCTCGTCACGACAGGCATAAGCCGCGGTACGATATACGTTAGTAGCAAAAACCTGCGGGGTTTGAGCCTGCCACGTGTACTTTCGCTCGGGAGTATATTCAATAAATCCCGATTTGTCAGCTATTTTGACGGTATCTGTCGCCTTTATAGCCGCCGTCGCCGCTCGCCACTGATAAGCCGCGTGGCAGACCTTATCTATCTCCTCGGGAGTAACAAGGCATCTTGCGCCGTCCGCAATAGCAACGAACTTAGCGCGCTTATCTACCGCATCCGAGCCAATTCGCGTTGACTCCTGACGTGTATTGCCGCCGGGTACTGCACGTGTAAGCTTTGTTATATTATATTTTTCGCGGATCTCGTCGTAAAGGGAACATTCGTCCTCCTTGGCAACAACTACTATCTCATTGATACATTCAGCCGCTTCAAACGCCAAGAGGGTATGCACTACAACCGGCTTTCCGTCCACCAAAATGAACTGCTTTGTTGTATCACCGCCCATTCGCACCGACGATCCCGCTGCCGCGATAATAGCGGTAGTGAAATTCTTTGGATGGGGCTTTCCCGCGATGGCACGGAGAATTCCCGCTATTTTATTTACAGCCTTGTCATTACTCTTTGCCATATTGAGATCCTTTCAAAATTATTTGTCGAGGTCATTGAGCATACCGACTCGCACGTTGTGTCTGCCACCCTCAAAATCGGTATCTGTGAACAGATCGACCATATCGCAAGCCAATCCCGCGCCAACGACTCGCTCACCAAGGCAAAGGACGTTTGCGTCATTGTGCATACGGGTCATACGGGCAGAAAAGGTGTTTTCGCAAGCCGCCGCACGTATACCGCTGTGCTTATTAGCCGCTATCGACATACCGATACCCGTTCCGCAAACGAGAATGCCGCGTTCAAATTCGCCGCTTTGAATTCTCTTGCAAAGCGTGTCGGCAATTTCGGGATAATTGCAGGAGTCAGCAGAATATGTGCCTATGTCGCACACGTCAAATCCGCGCTCCTGAAGGTGCTTGATAAGCTGACCTTTAAGCACGAAACCGCCGTGATCGCATCCTATAATTATCTGCTTTGTCATCATATTACTATATCCTTTCAAAATCCATCAGTGGACCTATTTTATACGTTGCTATCCGCCAAAAGCTTTTCAGCGCGTGTTCTTTCTGCCTGCGATGGGCGCAGATAGGTAGGTGCGAGCTGAACGTCCGTCACAAATTGACCGTTTTTATACATTTCAAGTGCCACTACCGCTGTATTATATGAGCTTTGATGGACAAGACGCTCGTTTGGCTGAACGGTCGAAAATCCCTTACCGTTCAAGGCATCAAAGGTCATAACTGCGCCGTCGCCTACGAAATATACGGGCTTGTTGATTGTTGCAAGCTCGTCGCCAAGCTCCGAAATAGCAATGGCGCGGTCCGGAGTCAGACGGGTAAGAATTCCGTTATTCAACTCAAACAATGCGTTGTAAACCTGCTGGCGTCGTGCGTTCATAACAGGACAAATTATACCGTTACAGTTGTCAATATTCCGCGCAAGTGAATCCAACGTGGAAACAGCGACGCAAGGCTTATTCTTACCGAAAGCCAAGCCTTTGACAGTAGCAGCACCGATACGCACACCCGTGAACGAGCCGGGGCCTGCATTGCATGCAAAAAGGTCTACGTCATCAATATCGGTGTGAGTCATTTTCAAAACCGCTTCTACCATAGGAAGCAGAGTTTCGGAGTGAGTAAGTCCCGTATTTACAGTATATTCCGCAAGCAAACCGCCGTCGCGTACTATTGCCACGGATGCGGATACAGCAGTAGAATCAAGTGACAGTACAAGCATACTCAATACCTTTCATCAACACAAAAAATTGTGATTTTTCGCAGATTTTCGTTTTCGACAGAGTTTTTTTCAATAACAACCTTAACGTAATTATCGGGTAGGGCATAGGGAATATTCTCGCACCATTCCACGATACACACGCCTCGGTCAAGATAATCGTCATATCCGCAGGAGTACAGATCGTCCTCCGAGGTTATGCGATACATATCAAAGTGATACAGTGAGCTTGCCGTCCCCTTTGCGCGATATTCGTTAACTATCGCAAAGGTTGGAGACCTTACTATGCACCCCGATGCAAGAACGGATGCAACTCCGCGAACAAAGGCAGTCTTACCAACGCCAAGATCACCGTACATTGCAATATATGAAGGTAATTCGGAGTCGGGAGCGGAGAGCATTGCCGCCAGCTCCGCCCCTAAACTTTCGGTTTCCTCCACGGAGGAGGTCACCGTTTCTTTTATCAAAATCATATTAGAAAAGTCCTGTAATATTTCCGTTATTATCAACATCAATGCTGAATGCGGCAGGCTTCTTGGGAAGTCCGGGCATTGTCATTATAGCACCCGTCAGCACGACGATAAATCCCGCTCCCGCAGACAGCTTGACCTCGCGGACGTTGAGCTTAAAGCCGCTGGGGCGTCCGAGAAGCGCGGCGTTATCCGAGAGGGAATACTGTGTCTTTGCAACACAGATGGGGAATTTAGTGTACTTAGGATCAAGAGCCTCGATGTCGGCGATAGCCTTATCGGCAGCCGCCTCAAAGTTTACGTCATCTGCGCCGTAGATTTTGGAAGCAACCGCGCGGATCTTATCCTTGATGGACATATCGTCGGTATACATAAAGGTAAAGTCCGCAGGCATCTCGCATGCCGCAACTACCTTATGTGCCAAGTCAATTCCGCCATCTCCGCCCTTTGCAAACACCTCGGAGAGAGCAAGCTCAACGCCACGGTCGGCACAAAGCTGTGTGATATATGCAAGCTCGGCGTCACTGTCGCTTTCAAATCTGTTAAGCGCAACCACAACGGGGAGCTTATATTTCTGAAGGTTTTCAATGTGTGCTTCAAGGTTGACAGCACCGCGCTTGAGCGCGTCAAGGTTCTCTTCCTTGAGATCTTCCTTCTTAACGCCACCGTTATATTTGAGCGCGCGGACAGTAGCAACAAGAACTACACAGTCAGGCTTGAGCCCCGCAACGCGGCACTTGATATCAAGGAACTTTTCAGCGCCCAGATCTGCGCCAAATCCTGCTTCTGTGATAGTATAATCCGCGAGCTTGAGTGCAAGCTTGGTAGCTCTTACGGAGTTACAGCCATGAGCGATATTGGCGAATGGACCGCCGTGAATGATTGCGGGAGTATTTTCAATAGTCTGAACAAGATTAGGCTTGAGCGCGTCCTTGAGGAGTGCTGTCATTGCACCGTTTGCATTGAGGTCGCGACAGAATACGGGCTTTCCGTCGTAGGTATAAGCAACGAGGATATTACCAAGTCGCTCCTTGAGGTCATCAAGGTCTGCGGCAAGGCAGAGAATAGCCATGACCTCACTTGCTACGGTGATCATAAAGTGATCCTGACGGGGAATACCGTCTGCCTTTGAGCCAAGACCTACGGTGATATTACGGAGGGCTCTGTCGTTAGTATCGGTAACGCGGGAGAAAAGAATTCTGCGCTGGTCGATTCTAAGCTCATTTCCTTGCTGGAGATGGTTATCAATAATAGCACAAAGCAGATTGTTAGCCGCAGTTATTGCGTGAAAATCGCCCGTAAAATGAAGGTTGATATCCTCCATGGGAACTACCTGTGCGTAGCCGCCGCCCGCAGCTCCGCCTTTAACGCCGAAAACAGGTCCGAGAGAAGGCTCACGAAGTGCAATGATCGCATTTTTGCCGATCTTATCCATAGCCATTCCAAGTCCTACGGTGGTGGTCGTCTTGCCTTCACCCGCAGGTGTGGGGTTAATAGCGGTAACTAAAATCAGCTTGCCGTTAGGCTTATCTGCCATACGGTTAAGAAAATCGTCGGTGATCTTTGCCTTGTACTTACCGTACAGCTCGAGCTCATCATCCCGAAGGTCGATTTTCTTTGCAATTTCTGTGATGTGAAGCATTTTTGCTTCCTGTGCGATCTGGATGTCTGTTTTCATTGGCTGCCTCCGTTTATTTAATTGTTTTTATTGGTTTTTGTCTTTTTGGTCGCTGAGCTTTTCCCGCGTGCCGTCGGGACGGACGACCACGGTGTTATCAAGGATACCCGTCATGCTCGCACGGAACTCACGCAAATATTCGGTGCGCAGTTCGGCGCGCTCCGCAAGCTCCTCCGGGGTCAGAGCCTGCCCGCTTTTGACCTTACGGGCAAGCTCGTTTATTCTGTCAATTTTCTTTTGTTCCATGGCGATAAATCAACTTCTGAGTTTAAGACCGAGCTTATATTCAAGGTCCTTGAGTATCTTCTTGGTAGCCTTCTCAGCTTCTTCAACGGTAAGAGTTCTGTCAGCGGCGCGGAGTGTTACGCGGAATGCAAGCGACTTATTACCCTCGCCGATATTCGCACCCTCATAAATATCAAACAAAGCCACCGTTTCAACAAGCTTACCGCCTGCCTTAACCATAACCTCCTCAATAGCACCCACCTCAATATCCTTCGAACAGATAAAGGAAAGATCTCTTGTGGTGGCAGGGAACTTGGGCAGGGGAGTATAATCTATCGTCATATCTGCCGCATCCCACAGCTCGTCAAAGTTGACGGACGCGCAGAACACAGGCTTATCAAATCCGTAATCCGACGCAACTGCGGGATGGATCTGACCGAGAAGACCGAGATTTACAGTTTCACCGTTTTTCTGAACAGAGAAGGAAGCACATCTGCCGGGATGATAAGCGGCGTTGTCGGTGCAAGCGGTAAACTTGACACCTGCAACTCCCGCAAGCTCAAGCACGTTTTCTATCACGCCCTTGAGATCGTAGAAGTCAACGTTACCGTACATACCGACGGTAAGCACCTTCTTTTCAAGGGGAAGTGCCTCAATATCCTCGGTGGGAATATAAACGGTAGCATTTTCAAACAGACGCACATTCTCGTTGGAGAAGTTATTGTTTCTCGCAAGCACCTCAAGCATAGAGGGAAGGGCAACAGTACGCATAACGCTGGTGTCCTCACCAAGAGGGTTAGAAATAACAACACTGTTGCGGAGAGGATCGTTTTCGGGGAGGCGGATCTTGTCGTAATACTTGGGGCTGATAAAGGAGAAGGTGTGGATCTGATTGATACCCATACCGTACATCAGATTTTCAAGTGCGATCTCAAAGCTCTGCTTTGCAGTTCTGCCGCCCTGGGTGGTTTCGGCGATAATATGGGTAGAATTAATATTATTGTAGCCATAAATACGGATGATTTCCTCGGCAATATCATTCATGCAAAGCAGGTCTCCGCGATAGGAGGGCGGGCAAACGAAGCCTCCCTCAACCTTACAATCCAGCTTTTCAAGCACGGATATCATATATTCCTCGGTAAGCTCAACACCAAGGAACTTGTTCATCTTGTCAGGCTCAAAGGGGATCTTAACCTCGGGTTTGACGGTAGGATAGCAGTCGATAACACCGTCAACCACATCACCCGCGCCAAGCAGATTTATCAGCTCGCAAGCTCTGTCAAGAGCGGGCAAGCAGTTTTCTGCATCAAGCTCCTTTTCAAATCTTGCGGAGGACTCGGTACGCATCTTATTCTTTTTCGCAGTAACACGCACGGAAGTACCCTTGAAGCAAGCAGATTCAAACACGACAGTAGTAGTATTGTCCTTGATCTCACTGTTTGCGCCGCCCATTACGCCTGCAAGCGCGCACGCTTTCTTTTCGTCGGCGATAACAAGCATAGAGCTGTCAAGTACGTGATCCTGATCGTCAAGCGAGCGGAAGCACTCTCCGTCAGCCGCACGGCGAACACGAATAGAAGAGCCGTCAAGCATTGTATAGTCAAATGCATGCATAGGCTGACCGTATTCAAGCATTACGTAGTTTGTAATATCAACGATATTGTTGATAGGACGGACACCTGCCGCGCTAAGACGCATACGCATCCACATGGGAGATGGCTCAATTTTAACATTTTTAACAATACGAGCCGCATATCTGTAGCAAAGATCGGGAGCTTCAATGCCAACTTTCAGATAGTTTTCAATCTTGTCGCCGTCGCCCGCAGTCTTCACCTCGGGAGTGTGGAGCTTGAGCTCACGGTCAAAGGTAACAGCTGCCTCACGTGCAAGTCCGATAACTGAGAGGCAATCGGGACGGTTCGAGGTTATCTCAAATTCAACGACGGTATCATTGAGCATAAGTGCTTCACGGATATCCATACCAAGCTTATCTGCAAAGCAATCGTCAAGGATAAGAATACCGTTTTCCTCCTTACCGGGACACTCGTGAGAGGTGAGCTTCAACTCGCCCATAGAGCAGAGCATACCGTTAGACTCAACTCCGCGGAGCTTGCCTGCCTTAATCGTAATATCACCGGGGAGGTGAGCTACGGGAATAGCTGCAGGCACGATAGCACCTTCAAAGAGATTCTGCGCGCCTGTAACTATCTGCAAGACCTCACTTCCGATATCCACCTGACAGATAAAGAGGTGATCCGAGTCGGGGTGTCTTTCAAGCTTGTTTACGCGAGCCACGACTACGTTGATAATATCGTCGCCAAGGACCTCATATCCCTCAACCTTTGAGCCGGAATAAGTCATTCCTTCGCAGAAATCGTGTATTTTTACGTCTTCAACGCTGACAAAATCCGCCAGCCATTTCATAGATAAATTCATTTCACTAACACCTCTTTTCCTTAAAACTGACCAAGGAAGCGCACATCGTTCTCGTAAAGCAAGCGCATATCGTCAATGTGGTATTTGAGCATTGCAATTCGCTCGATACCAAGACCAAATGCAAATCCGCTGTAAACGGAGGGATCAATGCCTCCCATTTCAAGAACGTGAGGATGTACCATTCCCGCACCGAGAATTTCTATCCAACCCTCGCCCTTACAAAGCTTGCATCCCTTGCCGCCGCAAGCGAAGCAGGAAATATCAACCTCTGCCGACGGCTCGGTAAAGGGGAAGTGGTGGGGGCGGAATCTGACTCTCGTGTCCTCACCGAATTCCTTCTTAGCAAATACGTCAAGCGTGCCCTTAAGGTCGCCCATGGTGATACCCTTGTCAATTACAAGTCCTTCAAGCTGATGGAATAGGGGAGAGTGGGTAGCATCGATGGCGTCGGAGCGGTAAACACGGCCGGGAGAGATGATACGGAGCGGGGGCTTCTGCGCCTCCATAGTTCTCGCCTGAACGGGAGAGGTCTGGGAGCGAAGAAGTATCTTATCGGTGATATAGAAGGTATCCTGCGTATCACGTGCAGGGTGATCCTCAGGGATATTGAGAGCCTGGAAGTTGTAGTAATCGTACTCAACCTCAGGTCCTTCCACGATAGAAAAGCCCATTCCGATAAAGATATCTTCAAGATCGCGCTGAACAAGCGTCAACGGGTGAGTGTGGCCTACAAGGGGACGGCGCGCGGGCATTGTAACGTCCAGCTTTTCGTTAAGCAGACGGGCAGCCATTGCCTTTTCCTTCATTTCCTCGGTGCGGCGTCCAAGCGCCTCCTCGATAACCGCTCTTACGTCGTTTGCGAGCTGACCGATAACGGGGCGCTCCTCGGGCGTAAGCTGCCCCATGCCGCGAAGCACGGCGGTAAGCTCACCCTTTTTACCGAGATATTTGATGCGAAGCTGTTCAAGATCCGCACCGTCAGCGCTTATCTCGCCAAGTGCTGACACTTTGATCTGTTCAAGTTTTGCTTTCATTTGAAATGTACCTCCTGCCACGAAAGTGGCGTAATTTTACTTAAAATTTTAATGCTTTTTTCGCGACTTGGGACATAAAAGCAAAAATATCCCGTCGCTGCTTAAAAACAGGGACGGGATATGATAACATATACCGCGGTACCACCCGGTTTCCGGAAATTCAATTCCGACACCTCGATTTTGACGGTAACGGCGTCTGCCGTACACGACTACACACCTTTCGGCTTCACCGCGTAAGCTCAGAAGGGAAAGGAAACGGCAAGGGTCTGTCCTCACTCACAGCACCGCAAACGCGGGCGAGGGCTCTCTGTAAGACCGCAACAGCCGTAACCGACTTCATCACAGCATTTGTTTATTGCTTTGAGAATTACTCAAAAATGACCTTAATAAAGCTCTTTTTACCTTTTTTGAGAAGCTTGCCGTCCTTCAGCTCGTCAGGAGTGAAGGATGCGCGCACGTCGGTGATCTTCTCACCGTCAAGTGTTACGCCGCCCTGCTGGATAGCCTGACGCGCCTCCGACTTGGACTTAACGAGTCCTCCCTTTACAAGAAGGGAAGGAATGTCGATCTTGCCATCAAAGAGGTCGTCTGCAGTAATGGTGCAGGTAGGAACGGGAGCGTTTTCGCCTGTGCCGAACAAAGCGCGTGCGCTTGCCTGAGCCTTATCAGCTTCTTCGTCACCGTGTACCAGCTTTGTCAGCTCGTAAGCAAGAATTTCTTTTGCCTGATTGAGCTGTGCGCCCTCCCACTTGTCCATCTCGTCGATCTGTTCGAGAGGAAGGAAGGTGAGCATACGGATGCACTTGAGAACGTCGGCATCCGCAACGTTTCTCCAATATTGGTAGAAGTCGTAGGGAGTAGTCTTGTTGGGATCCAGCCAAACCGCGCCCGACTGCGTTTTACCCATCTTCTTTCCCTCGGAGTTGAGAAGCAGGGTAATGGTCATAGCGTAAGCATCCTTACCAAGCTTGCGGCGAATAAGCTCGGTGCCGCCAAGCATATTCGACCATTGATCGTCACCGCCAAACTGCATATTGCAGTCGTAGTGCTGATACAGATGATAGAAATCGTAGGACTGCATGATCATATAGTTGAATTCAAGGAAAGAAAGTCCCTTTTCCATTCTTTGCTTGTAGCATTCTGCGGTAAGCATACGGTTGACAGAAAAGCAAGCTCCCACGTCACGCAGAACATCAATGTAATTGAGGTTCATAAGCCAATCCGCGTTGTTTACCATGATAGCCTTGCCTTCGCCAAAGTCGATAAAGCGGCTCATCTGCTTGTAGAAGCAATCACAGTTGTGCTGAATGGTTTCGGGTGTCATCATCTGACGCATATCGGTGCGTCCGGAAGGGTCACCGATCATAGCCGTACCGCCGCCGATAAGAACGATAGGACGGTTGCCAGCCATCTGAAGTCGCTTCATAAGGCAGAGAGCCATGAAGTGACCGACGTGAAGGCTGTCGGCTGTGGGGTCAAAGCCAATGTAGAAAACGGCTTTACCCTCGTTAATAAGGTCTTTTATCTGCGCTTCGTCGGTGACCTGGGCAATAAGTCCACGGGCGACGAGCTCGTCGTAAATTTTCATGTTGGTCTATCCTTTCAAAAATCAGAACTCAAGTACTTTCTCAATGTAAGCCTTAAGCTCGGTAATGGGGAGGCGTACCTGCTCCATAGTATCACGGTCGCGGACAGTAACGCATCCGTCAGTCTCGGAATCAAAGTCATAGGTAATGCAAAGAGGAGTACCTATCTCATCCTGACGGCGATAACGCTTACCGATCGAGCCAGTCTCGTCAAATTCCATATTGAAATACTTGGAAAGCTCGTCGAATACCTCACCGGCCTTATCAGACAGCTTCTTGGAAAGGGGAAGAACAGCCGCCTTAACGGGAGCGAGGGCGGGGTGCAGGTGAAGCACGACGCGCATATCGTTCTTTTCGGGATCAACAATCTCCTCGTCGTAAGCATCGCAAAGGAATGCAAGCGCTACGCGGTCTGCGCCGAGAGAGGGCTCGATAACGTAGGGAATATATTTTTCGTTGGTTTCGGGATCAAAGAATTCCATAGACTCACCCGATACGTTCTGATGCTGGGTAAGGTCGTAGTCAGTACGGTCCGCAATACCCCAAAGCTCGCCCCAACCGAAGGGGAAGAGAAACTCGATATCGGTAGTTCCCTTGGAGTAGAAGCAAAGCTCCTCGGGGCTGTGGTCGCGCAGACGGAGGTTTTCCTTGCGCATACCGAGATCGTAAAGCCAATTTTCGCAATAAGCTCTCCAATACTCAAACCATTCAAGGTCAGTACCGGGCTTGCAGAAGAATTCCAGCTCCATCTGCTCGAACTCACGGGTACGGAACACGAAGTTACCGGGGGTGATCTCGTTGCGGAAGGACTTACCGATCTGACCTACGCCGAAGGGCATCTTGCGGCGGGTAGAGCGAGCAACGTTCTTGAACTGAACGAAAATACCCTGTGCGGTCTCGGGACGAAGGTAAACGGTATTCGTAGACTCCTCAGTAACACCGATAAAGGTCTTGAACATCAGGTTAAACTTGCGGATAGAGGTAAAGTCGCCGCTGCCGCAGGAGGGGCAGGTGATGCGGTTTTCCGCGATATATTTGGACATTTCCTCGTCAGACCAGCCTGCGGGATTGACATCCAGCTTATTTTCAAATGCGTAGTCCTCAATAAGCTTGTCCGCTCTGTGGCGAGAACGGCACACCTTGCAGTCCATAAGAGGATCGGAGAATCCACCGAGATGTCCCGACGCTACCCAAGTCTGGGGGTTCATAATAATAGCGCTGTCAAGTCCAACGTTATATTTACATTCCTGAACGAATTTCTTCCACCAAGCCTTCTTTACGTTGTTCTTGAACTCAACTCCGAGAGGACCGTAGTCCCAGGAGTTTGCAAGTCCGCCGTAAATTTCAGAGCCGGGGAAGATGAAGCCGCGGTTTTTACAAAGCGCGACGATCTTGTCCATAGTCTTTGCTGAATTATCCATAAAAGTATCTCCTTACTGCCGCAATTGGCAATATGTTTTGCGGCAAAAATATTAATCAAGATATTTTAACATATATATAAATATTTGTCAAGGGGAGAAGCTCAACTTTTACATTCGCCACAAAAAAATATTACATTTTCCCGCAGTTTGCGACATACTGACAAATTATACAAAACAAAGGATGTCCTTCAAGCGGATTTATCGCAAAAAAATCATTGACAGAGCGCGAAAAAAGGTTTATAATGGTAGCAATGATAACTTGATGAGGTGTTTTATGAAGGACATATCACGCAATCTGACAATGCTGTGCGATTTTTACGAGCTGACCATGAGCAACGGTTATTTCAAGTCCGGTCTCAAGGACAGATACGTATATTTCGACGTCTTTTACCGCAGCAATCTTGACGGCGGCGGATACGCTGTCGTAGCTGGTCTTGAGCAGATAGTCGAGTACGTTCAAAATCTGCATTTTGACGAGGACGATATTGCTTATCTGCGCAAAAAGGGAATCTTTGACGAGGAATTTTTGGACTATCTCAAGGACTTCCGCTTTACTGGAGATATATGGGCTATTCCCGAGGGAACTTACGTCTTCCCGGGCGAGCCTCTTATCACGGTAAGAGCCAAGGCGATAGAGGCACAGTTCATTGAAACGTACATTCTTATGATAATCAACCACGAATCCCTTATTGCAACTAAGGCGTCACGCATAGCGCGCGCCGCAAAGGGAAGAACGGTAAGCGAATTCGGCTCTCGTCGCGCGCAGGGTGCTGACGCCGCGATTTTAGGCGCAAGAGCCGCTTATATCGGAGGGTGCAACTCCACGGCCTGCGCTATATCCGACGAGGTTTACGGCGTTCCTGCGGGCGGCACTATGGCACACTCATGGGTGCAGATGTTTGACGACGAGTTCACAGCGTTCAAAAACTACTGCGAAATTTATCCTAACAACGCAACCCTTCTTATTGATACGTTCAACGTTTTGGAATCCGGACTTCCCAATGCTATCAAAGCATTTGAAACGGTCCTGAAGCCGCTTGGAATTACAAATTGTGCTGTAAGAATCGACTCCGGAGATATCACTTACCTAACCAAAAAAATTCGCCAAAAGCTTGATGAGGCGGGCTGGTACAACTGCAAGATCATAGTTTCCAACTCGCTTGACGAGTATATCATTCGCGAGCTTATACGTCAGGGCGCGGAGGTGGATGCATTTGGTGTCGGCGAGCGACTCATTACAGCAAAGAGCGATCCCGTTTTTGGCGGCGTTTACAAGCTGTGTGCCGTCGAGGATGATGAAGGAAACGTTATCCCTAAGATTAAAATAAGTGAGAACGTCGGCAAGATAACCACGCCTCATTTCAAGAAGGTCTACCGCTTGCGTGCCAAGGATACGGGTAAGGCGGAGGCTGACCTTATCTGCGTTTACGACGAGGTTATCGACGACTCAAAGCCGCTCGAAATTTTCGATCCGCTTGCTACTTGGAAGCGCAAAACAATGACAAACTTCACCGCTACCGAGCTGCTCGTTCCTATTTTCAAGAACGGTGAGCTTGTTTACAAGCTTCCTACGCTTGAGGAGATACGCCGTCACTGCGAGCAAGAGAAAAATGGCATGTGGGAGGAGGTCAAGCGCTTTACCAATCCTCACAACTACTACGTTGACCTCTCACAAAAGCTCTGGGATATCAAACACGAAATGCTCAATCGTAAAAAGCACTGATGAATTTAAAAGCTCCCGTGAAAAGCTTCACGGGAGCTTAATTTTATTCTGCATCCTCGGCTTCTGCTTTGGATCTTGAAAAATGATATAGCGACAGTATGCCGACGGGGAATATGAAGCGGATAAACCAACCGAGAGATCGACGCAAAAGTGTGATAACTCCGCCATCCTCATATCTCTCAACCGTACCAGCAATGTGAGCTGCGGTGTTCATATCACTGCTGATCTTTGCGACTATGGGGAGCAGAACAGCGTATACCAATATGCCCACGAGGATCACCTCAAACGCCATTTCGCGTTGCAACGTACCGTCCTCGCGGTTATATCGCTTATAGACTGCATACTGGAAAACGCAGATAGTTATCAGCGGCAGGAGCATTGCAAATTCGTCAAGCATCCACGCGACGGATTTCTGCCAGCCCTTATCCTTAGTAAGCTCATAATCCTTCATAAGATTATCATGCAAGTCCGCAATCGCCGTAAGATACACGCCAAGCTCAACGGATACAAGTAAAAAAAGCAGTACCGATATAATAATTATGCGAACAACGCTCATCTTTATGGGCGGATATTTTTGTTCGACAGCAGTAATATTTGACATCTTTATCACCATACCTTTTCAGTTAACTGTAATCATTATAGCACATTGTTATGACTTTGTAAAGGACAAATTCACTCATATAAATATTTTTCAAGCTCGTTGACAGCGGGTAAAAAATATGTTATCATAAGGAAAACCGTGAAGGGAGCAGGCTATATGAATAAAAATACATGTAAAAAGAACACTCAAAGCCGTTGCGAGGATTGCGAATTCTACGACTACGACGAGTACGTGGACGCCTACGTTTGCAATATGTCGCTTGACGAGGACGAAATGGCAAGCTTTTTACAGGCAAGGACAAACAGCTGTCCTTATTATCGAAAATACGACGAATACAAAAGCGTTCATAAGCAGATATAAATTACCGATTTTTATGGGCGCACAGGTCGAGCAGGGGACACTCGGCGCATTTCGGAGAACGCGCAATGCAGGTATCTCTGCCAAACTCAACTATTCTGTGGCAAAATCCGCTCTGGCGTTCAGGGGGAATAATGTCTGACAGGATGAGCTCCACCTTATGCGGGTCTTTAAGGTCTTCGGGATAGAAGCCCAACCTTCCGCATATACGGATGCAGTGCGTATCGGCAACCACGGCGGGAAGTCCAAAGACGTCACCGCGCAATAGATTTGCTATTTTTCTGCCCACCCCCGGCAGGCGCAAAAGCTCGTCCATGTCAGACGGAAGCACTCCGCCGTATTCGTCAAGAAGCATAGTTGCGGCTGCCTTGATGCTTTCGGCCTTTGTGCGGAAAAGTCCGCACGGGCGCACGATATTTTCAAGCTCGTGAATGTCACATTCCGCTAATTCTTCAAGGGACGTGTATTTTTTGAAAAGCTCCTCGCAGACGATATTAACCCGTGCGTCGGTGCACTGTGCGGAGAGCCGAGCCATCACTAGCAATTTCCAACTGTCGGGAAGCATTGCCTCAAGCGGGTCATTGCCGGATTCGTGCCCCCATTTGAGCGCGCAAACCGCATCCGGGTATATGTCGTAAAGTCTGTCGCATATTGCGGCGGCTTTTTCTTTTACGTTCATTTTCAATCTCCGTTATCACGTTATTTACCGTTCTATTATAAACCAAAGGCTGCGTTTTGTCAAGAACGGGTAAAATATAAAAAATGATGTCCAAGCCTTGACAAGTGGGCGAAAAAAGTGTATAATTACCTATACTGTTGTATTACACCATGCGAAAGGAAAGTTTGTATCATGAACAACCAAAAAAATCTTGATATCGGTATGCTCAAGCACAATGCGGCTATGATAAGGCTGGGTATCATTGAAGCAACTCATGCGGCTTCTTCTGGACATCCGGGAGGATCGCTGTCCATTGCGGATATCATGTCATATCTTTATTTTTACAAAATGAACGTCTCTCCCGAAAATCCCAAGGATGAAAATCGGGACAGATTCGTGCTATCTAAGGGACACGCCGCTCCCGCTCTTTACGCTACTCTTGCGCTTAAAGGATATTTTCCTTTCGAAACCTTAAAAACTCTCCGTCAGGCAGATTCTATTCTGCAGGGTCATCCCGACCTCAAAAAGATCCCCGGTGTCGACATGACCACCGGCTCTCTCGGTCAGGGAATCTCCGCCGCTTGCGGAATGGCTCTTGCCGCCAAGCTTGACAAAAAGGATTACCGCGTTTACTGTATAGTCGGCGACGGCGAATCCGAGGAGGGCGAGATCTGGGAGGCGGCAATGTTTGCCGCTCGCTACGGTCTTGATAACCTTTGCGTCATCCTTGATTGGAACGGCTTGCAGATCGACGGTCCTATCGCGGATATAGTAAATCCCGCGCCCTTTGATACCAAATTCGAGTCCTTTGGATTTAACGTGCTGTCTATTGACGCTCACGATTTTTCCGAGATAGATGCCGCTTTCACTGCGGCAGAGAACGCCTCGGGCAAGCCTACGGTAATTATTGCGCAATCCGTTAAGGGTAAAGGCGTTTCCTTTATGGAAAATCAGGTAAAATGGCACGGAAGCGCACCTAATGCCGAGCAGTACGCCGTTGCTGTCGAAGAGCTCAAGGCGCAGATGTAAGGAGGTAGAGCTATGGAATTCAAATACGGAGAAAAAATCGCTACACGCGAGGCATACGGCAAGGTTCTTGCTGAGCTTGGAGCAGAACACGATTTCGTTGTGCTTGACGCTGACCTTGCGGAGGCTACCAAGACAGTTTATTTTAAAAAAGCATTTCCCGACAGATTTTTCGATTGCGGTATCGCCGAGAGCAATATGATAGGCGTTGCGGCAGGACTTGCGGCGGCAGGAAAGCCTGTTTTCGCATCCTCATTCGCTATGTTTGCCGCAGGCAGAGCCTTCGAGCAGATACGCAACAGTGTAGCATATCCTCATCTTAACGTAAAGATCGCGGCTACACACGCGGGTATCACCGTCGGTGAGGACGGCGCAACTCATCAGTGTCTTGAGGATCTCGCGCTGATGCGCGTTATCCCAGGGATGACCGTTGTAAACCCCTCTGACGCTGTTGAAGCTGCGGCGGCACTGAAGGCTGCTCTCGAAACAGACGGGCCCTTCTACCTGCGCTTTGGAAGATATGCAGTTCCCGTAATTCATGATCCCGAAGGATACAAGTTTGAGCTTGGCCACGGTGAGCTTATGCGCGACGGAAAGGACGTTACTGTTGTCGCTACGGGTATGATGGTATCTCTTGCTCTTGAAGCTGCAGAAAAGCTTGCGGCTGTGGGCATTTCCGTGCGTGTTGTCAATATCCACACGATTAAGCCTCTCGACGCGGATATCATTTCTGCCGCCGCTCGCGAAACGGGTGCTATCGTTACCGCCGAGGAGCATAATTTCATTGGCGGACTTGGCTCTGCGGTTGCCGAGGTGGTTGCCGAGTGTTGTCCCGTACCGGTGCTTCGCGTTGGTGTTGAGGATACCTTCGGACGCTCGGGCAAGGTTCCGCCTCTGCTTGAGGCTTACGGACTTACTGCCGACAATATCGCCGATAAGGTACGCAAGGCTATTGCACTCAAATAATCATATTAATCACCGCTCAAGCGGCTGTCCAACATGGACAGCCGCTTTTTGTAGCGCTTTCGACAATTTTCGCATACATTGATATTAGCCGCGCGCGTCTGCGCGGCCCTTTTATGAAAGGAGAAATTTATGTATACGAATCAAACTCCCGACCACTGCGCTTGTGGCGACGTAACGGGTATTGGAAGGGGAGAGTGCTCCGGAAGAACGCTTTGCGATTGCAGTGAGGAAAGCCTCGGTCTCCGCGACTATCCTCTTGCTATGGTTTATTCGCCCTGCCAGAAATTCAGAGAACTCTACGACATTAACGAGGCATTAAATCACGGAACGCTCTTTAAGGAGCTGTATCTGCCGTTTGAAGCCGGAAGGAGAGGAAACTGCGTATGATGAACGATTACAACAGAACACGCATGGATAACAGAAGCCGCGCGGATAGCAGAGGCTATACGGACAACAGAAGCCGTATGGATCAGAGAGGCTCATGCCCGCTTTGCGAGCAGAACAGATGCGCCGCTCGCAGATATTCCGACACGCGCTCAACTCGAAGCGATCTGCCTAATAATTCGACCGACTGCGGCTGTCAGAACGGCTGTGAGCAGCTTCGCTACAACTTGCAGAAATTGGATTTTTCGATATACGAGTTAGTGCTGTATCTTGACGCTTATCCTCATTGTGAGGAGGCGCTGAGCATGTATAATCATCTGGTAGCTCAAAGAAAAGAGCTGGCTGATGAGTACGAGCGTCAGTGCGGACCTATCGGTATTCTCGGCAACAAAAGCACCACCTCATGGGATTGGGTAAAAGGTACACTCCCGTGGGAATACGGTGCAAACTGATAAGGAGGAAAAGATATGTGGGCGTATGAAAAAAAGCTTCAATATCCCGTAAAGATCAAAAATCCCAATCCCAAGCTGGCACAGATCATAATATCACAGCTTGGAGGACCCGATGGTGAGCTTGCCGCATCAATGCGGTATCTCAATCAGCGTTACTCGATGCCGAACAAGAAGGTTGCGGGACTGCTTACAGATATCGGCACGGAAGAGCTTGCGCACCTTGAAATGGTAGCGGCTATTCTGTATCAGCTTACACGCAATCTCTCCGAAAAGGAGATAAACGACAGCGGATTTGCAACCTATTTTGTTGACCATACCACAGGAATTTATCCCGTTGCGGCGTCGGGTGTTCCTACCGATATGAAATATATCGGTGTTAAGGGCGACGTTATCGCAGACCTTAACGAGGATCTTGCTGCCGAGCAAAAAGCGCGTGTCACTTACGATAATATTCTGCGACTTACTGATGATCCCGATGTGCGTGATCCTATAAAATATCTGCGCGAGAGGGAGCTGGTACACTATCAGAGATTCTCGGACGCACTGCGTATAACTGCTGACGAGCTGGACAAAAAGAACTTCTACGCATTCAATCCCGCTTTTGACATGAAAAAAGGCAAAAATTAACAAAAAATGAACAACCCTTGGGAAATCCCAAGGGTTGTAAAGTTTGATTATTTGCAGTTAGCGACCATATCCTTGACCCAAGCAAGAAGCTCAGCCTGAAGGTCGTCAGTGAGAGTACCGCCGAAAGGACCGAAGCCACCGAGGTTGATAAGCTTAACGCCGACCAGGTTTGTTTCTGCAGAGGTTATGTACTCGGAGATCTTGTCGGCAACAGCCTGATCGCCGTCAACAACGAGAGCAACGTTAGCCGCACGGGACTTGTTAAGCTCACAGCAGAACAAACGGAAATTATCAGCTACGGTGGATTTAGCGGAAACGCCGAGAATTACGATACGCTCCTTATCACAGGGATATGCGGGCGGGAAATTTCCGTCCACAGCATTGACGGGAAGCTCGTATTCGTTTCTGACAGCATCAGCGAACTGCGCCATACCTTTTTTCTTGGAATTGTAAAGAACACGCATTTTGATAGCCATAATAATGCCTCCAATAATTTTGTTGATACCATTATAACACAAAATCAAACAAAAAGAAAGGCATTTAAGAAAAAAATATCTCGTTGAATTAAACAATAATAATTATGAAGCTTTGTGCGAATAGGATATAAAGGCAAAAAAGCGCCAAAGTACCCAAGACAGCCTCCGAGAGGCTAATACGGCTAAAACCGCCTAAATCCGCATTTTTCACTCCCCTCAATTATACAAAATTTTGATTTTGTATAATTGAGTCTATGTTTCCCTGCGAAAAGGGATCTGGGCGTTTTAGGAGGCTTATTCTTATTCTCTATCGACAATCACGCGTTGAAAAACCGCAAGCCGTTATGACTTGCGGTTTTTTGCTTTAACCCTTTTGCACTATCGTAATGTTAAGCGGCTCAATTCCCGTCTGCTCGTATACAACTGCGTTGATCTGTGCAAGCTGTGCGCTCTGGAGCGGTCCGTCATTTTTAACCACGATATTTGCGCTGTCGCCGTTGATTACTGCTACGCACATTTCAAAGCCCTTGCTCATGAGCAGCGATTCTATGTTGGATTCGTCGGACATTTCTTTCGCGATTACCGCAATCTCCTTGAGTGCCTCTGCCTTTACCTCTTCGTCTGCCTTGTCGTTTTCTACCACTGCGTTAAGTACCTCAAGAGCCTCGTCGCGCGCACGCTGACGGCTTACCTCAACGGACGAAAAATAGCTGTCTACACTGCTTGTGCTTGCTTCCTGGGTAGTTACCTCGTTGCCCACAGCGCCGGTGCCCAGCGTTGTACCGTAGTTAGTTGACATTCCTGCGCTCGCATCATAGCTAAATCCGTCATCTGCACTGTCCTGTGCAAAAAATACCCAGTTGAGCGTCACTGCAAGACCTATCATCAGCACTGCGCCGGCAATTATCATGTTTCGCTTGCCGATCTTGTCAATAAACTGCTTTACTGATTCCAAAACGTTATTCTTGTTCATATCATCCCTCCGCATAATTTTGTTACACCACATTCTATGGTGGCATTTTCCTAAATATTACTATTTTTTGCGAGTAACGTAGATTTTATTGGTCGGCACCTCAAACGCCGCCGACAAAAGGTACGTAAGCTCCCTTTTTATTCGCGCGTCATCACCCCCGTCGCATACCACGCCTATACCGCAGATCTTTGGAACCTTCTCGGTGAGATACACGAGTGATTCGTCCGAGCCCGAACCTATCACTATATATTGCATAGACTCTCCCGCACTTGACACCTTGACATCTGTGGCATACACGTACTCAAATCCGCCCTCAAGGCTCACGATTGCAACAGCTTCTCCAACCCCCGCCACCTGTGCAGAGATCGCGCACACACGTGCCTCTATTGCCGCCCGATATTCTTCCATAGTAAGCCTTTGCTCGAAACCGCCGCTGTCCTCCGCCGTCTTGTCCGAGTCCTTGGTGTCCGATCTGCCGCCGCTTACGAGTAAAAATATTCCCAGTAGTCCTCCTATCAGAGCGATAAAAATTTTACCTCCTTTCCAATTTGATTTTCCGCCGTTGCCGTTTTCCTCGTTCATAACTACCTCCTTGTCTTACGTTATTGCAACCACCGCCTCACAACCGAAAGCGCCCGACAGATAATCCGTTATTTTATGTGGATCTTTAAATACCGCCTGACCGCTGAGCAGTACGGTTATCCGCATGGGTCTATACTCCTCGTTAAATGTGCTGTGTATCTCAATATCATTTTCAGATATAGCAAATTTCTCGCACAGCAGCCTTTTTATTTCCGAATCGCTGACGGTATATATCTGTTCTGCAAAGGCATCGCCGTACTGTTCAGCGCTTGGCATCTCGGAGGTTTCCACAATACCCTCTATACCGTCACGCGCAAGCTCCACAAGCCACTGCGCGCCATCCTTCAAGGGATTTATCAAGGCGACAGCTATACAAAGTCCGCAAATCATATTTACGTGCTTGCCAACACCTCCGCCGTCTCCCGCGGGACTTATAAGCTCAACTACCACCGCAATAAACGCGGTCAGTATCAGTGAATATATGTATTTGTTAATATTTTCCATAAATTTCCTTTAAGTGTACGCAACCGCCGTTCCCGAAAACAATGACAGCGCGAGGATCAGTATCACAGACGCTATACTTGCCGCCGCCAACAAAAAGCCGTACATACCCGCAATATCGCGAAGCAGTCTTCCCTCTCCCCCATCGCTGATAATATCCGAAAGAGCCGCGGCTATCAAAAAGACCTGCTTGTATAAAATAAGCCTTACGAGTATAGGCAAAAGCATGAGTATCAGTATGACCATGGCACTTATTCCAAAGGTAGTGCGCATAAGCCCGACACCTGCTGCAAGTGTTGACACGGAGCCTGATATTGCACCGCCGACTACGGGTATCGCGTTTGATATGACATATTTCAAGCCCTTCATTGAAACGCCGTCTGCCTTTACTGCCAAGGCAGATTGAAGTCCCATGGCAATTCCCAATACCGTCATTACAAGTCCCAAAAACGAAACGTACCATTTTTTTATCATATCCGATATCACATTAAGGCGCAGTGTCCCCGACAGTGCACTCATCAGTCCGAAGGCAAGCAGAAGGCTGAACACGGGAAGTATAGTTGACGCGTTTATATATTGACATACCGATAAGAACACCGCCATAATCTCACTATTGACGGCGGCAGACGTCAGATTACCACCCAAGGCGTAGAGTACGCCCATTATGGGCACTACTGCCGAGGTAAGACCTGTCAGGCGGTCAAAATATGCCTCTACGTCACCCACTATGATCGTTGCACAGCCTGCTATGATCGAAAAAAGCACCAGCTTTATGCAAAATCCAAGGGCCGTCGAAGCGGCGGGATTTAAGGATTTTCCTACGTTATTTAGCACAACTCCTGCAAATGTCACGGCAAGTAAGGTCAGAAGGACTCCGGCACATTCCTTTAAGCACACGCCCGCCGCCGATAGAATTGCACCAAACAGGTATTCGACGTCCGTCAGCTCCCGTGATGCGTTGTAAACCGAAGTCAGATCGTCGGAAAACAGCCCGTCCGGTAAAAGCTTTGCAATATCCTGCGGTATTTCGGACAGAAAACCGCTGTATTCGGGTGGCATGGTAACGGGCTCGTCCTCCGCAGAAGCACAAATAAGTGTCAGCATTGAAATTGCCGCAAGAAATATGATAAACAACCCGAATTTTCGCATAAATTTCTAAACCTCAAGCTTTAATAAGGATAGCACGGCTTCCAATATTTCCTTTATAAGAGGAAAAGATAACAGCAGTATCTCGAGCTTCCCTGCCATTTCTGCCAAAGTGGCAAGTCCTCCCTCGCCCGCGTCGCGACAAACTGAAGCGCAGAAATGTGTCAAAAGGGCTATGCTCAACGCTTTGAAAAGAATTTCAAGAGATACAGAGTCTATCAGCTCAGCACCGCCGCCCTCGGCTATCTCGCGTAAATATCCAATGACTGTAGCAAGCATTGGAAGCGTGGCGGCAAAGATGATTAGCACAGCCGCTATCCTCAAAAGCGTCGCCCATTCAGGCTTGAGTCCACGTAAAATTATAACCGCTGATAGGGATACAAGGCAGAGTGCGCCTATCTTGAATACGTCCATATTTAAAATCCGAACACGGTGCAGATAAGGTCAAAAAGCTCGGCGATCTCCTCCACGAGCAACAACAGTACCACCACAATTCCCGCAAGTGTTACGAGCATTGATTGCTCGTCCCTTCCGGATTTAGACAGTATTTGCGCCGCTACCGACACCAGGATACCCACCCCTGCCACCTTTATAATAAGTCCTATATCCATACAGACGCCTCACCACAAGAGCACCGCAAGTATGAGTGCCGAGGACACCGACAGCACGCTGTTTATTCTCATTCTCGCAGGCAACGCTTCAAAAAGCCGCTCTCTCTCGCGCGTAAGTGCCTCGATATAGTAATCACATCTTCTTATCTGCTCATCTCTGTATACGCCGCCAAGCTCGCCCGAAAAGGTATTGAGTATCCGCTTACATTCGGGCTCAAGTAATTCGCCGCTTTCCTCAACGAGCGCTGGAAATTCACTGTAATCCACACATATTCTGTCCCTGCCTCCTTTTCCGATACAATCCGCGATAAGCTCGGGATCAGCACTAAGCAATATATCGGATATCGGCTTTGCATAACAATCTATCTGTCCCTTGATGTAAAAAAGCAAGGAAATATATCCGTCAACTGCCCGCAAGCGCTTTTTTTCCTTACGAACAAGATGCACCGCCATGTATCCGCCTGCAAGCAAAAGAAGACACACGCCTACGATCTTATATTCCATATTCCGCCTCCGATCTGTGAGTGATGTGATATTTAAAGCCGCCCCGTCCGTTACGCTCTATTGCAACATAATAATCAAATATCGCCGCCTTGTGCAAAGCGCGCACACCCGGTCTTGACATAAGCTCGCGGACGTCACGGGCGTGTGCCGAAGCTATCAGCGACACCCCGCTCCCATGGGCGGATATGATTGCAGAGGATTCCTTCGTGCTTCCGATTTCGTCGCATATAATTATCTGTGCATTCAAGGTACGCGCGGCTATTTCGATTCCTGTGCTTATCGGATATCCCGACAGGATATCAAGCAGCAATTCCTTACCCGAAAGCTCAAATGCAAGCTCGCGTCGAGGGTCTACTACTGCAACTCTTTTTCCGTACTGCGCTCCAGACAAAAGCCTTGCCATTCCACGCAAAAGCGTTGTTTTGCCAACTCCGGGCGGCGAAAATACCAACACACCGCCGCAGCCTGAGCTCTTTAAGACAAGCTCGCAAAGCTCAGCACCCACTGCGGGAGTTTTGTGAGGGATTCGTATGGATAGTGAGGTCACCTCGCTGACACCAATGATCCTTTTACCCTCGATAGCTGCATTTCCGCAGACTCCGACTCGCACTCCGCCGTCAAGCGTAACGAAACCGTTGTTTATATCGTCAACAAAGCTGTAAATCGACCCTTTGCACATTTTCACGAGCAGATCAAGCAGCTCCTCGCGTGTGAAAGTGACAAAAACCGTGATGTTCTCCCCACCGGCAGTAATAGATGCGTACCTGTCCGCACGCAGGCGTATTTCCTCGATATTATCGACGCCAATAAGTATTTTCTCGGTCAAACGTGGCGGAAGTATGCTCGCCACAGAATCAGAAAAGCGAGCGTTTGATCTCAATGACACCTGCGTATCAGCCACTTCGGCAAGAGAGTTTTTTTCCTTGTTGCTGTTGCCGTAACAAAAGCCGCGCATCACTTTCCTCCTCCCATTCACCGATTGATACAGTATACGGAATCGATGCAAAAAATAGAACAAAAAATCCGCCGCTCCCCTGATGGGAACGACGGATCGATTTTGTTTAGGTTAATCCTTTTTAGTAAGAGTTTTGCCGTCGGTTACGAATACAACGTCGCCGTGTAAATCGGTGCGGTAGTATTCTACACCTGCCTTTTCAAGCTTCAAAAGAGTTGATTGGCAAGGATGATCGTAGGAATTGCCCGCTCCTACCTGCATAACAGCATACTTGGGTGCGACCAAGGCAAGGAATTCGTCGGACGTTGATGTATCCGAGCCGTGATGCCCTACCTTCAAAAGATCGCACTTCAGCGATTCCTTGGTGTAACGCGCGATTATCTCCTCCTCGGATGCCGTTTCTGCATCACCTGTAAACATGAAGGTGGTCGAGCCGTATGCCGCTTTGATAACTACGCTTGAATTGTTGGTTTCCTTCGGAGTCTGGCTGATAGGCGCAAGTACGAAGAATTCCATGTCATCCACCTTGAACGACATATCAGGCTTTGCGAGATGCAGCTTTGCATCTTCCTTTTCAATACAGTCGATCATACGGTTATACGTTGCACTCGTATACGTGTAATCGGGGATAAGAATATTATTTACGTCATAATTTTCAAGCACCATATCAGCTCCGCCAATGTGGTCCTCGTGAGGATGTGTAAATACCGCATATTCGATCTCCGTGATCTTGAGATTGTCAAGGTATGCCTTCAGCTCATCCTCGGATGAATTTGTTCCCGCATCAATAAGAACGTTGCCCTCCGACATGGTGATAAGGATAGCATCCCCCTGTCCCACGTCGATAAAATGTATCATTGCTTCCCCATCCTCGACCGTGGAGCCGGACTGAACGCTCGTCTTTTGTATCTCATTTATGCCGAATGCTCCCGCGATTATTGCCGCTAAAACAACGACCACCGTAATGATCAATTTTAATGACTTATTCCTTCTTCTGCGTTTCTTTGCCGCCATGACCTTACCGTCCTTTCAAACTTTTTCCTTACAGTTTTACCACAACCATTATACCACACAATTTTCCCATTTTCAATAGCTATTTAAGAAGTTGTCGAAAAATCCTCGGGCGGCTCGTTTACCCGCACAGCCACTGCGTCAAGCAGATCCTCAAAGCAAATATCGTCCGGGACCTCGATATGCACTCCGTCTATGTGGATATACCGCAAGGAGGCGTAATTGTAGGTCGACAACCTTCTGTTGAGCGCGTCGTCGGTATGAGCACTGATAAGGATATCGCCCTCCTCAAATCCCGTAATTATTAGCGTGTGATAATAGTCGCCGTCGGCATTGGCAAGCTGTATCACGTCACCAATCTCCAATTCCCGATCACTAACCTCTCTGCCAAACGGTCCGATACCCATGTTTTCCATAGCGAAAAGCGGCTGACCCGTTATAAAATCATAGAAAAACTCCACACTTGTCCACGCAGGTGCGCGGTTTTCGGGGCTTATGTAATACCAACCGAAGTCCCTGGTATAGTCCATAGTGCAAGCGCCCGCAAGTAAACTTTGAGATACGAAATTGGTGCAATCTCCGCCGCGTCCTGTAAAATTAAAGAACAGCGGATTTCTTGACAGCGCCCACGTTGTCGCATATTCCACCGCGCGCTGTCTGTTATAGGGTTTTGTAACTATCATGCTCTCTCCTTTCAATTACCTTTTTTATAAATATATGCCGACAAACAAAAAAAGACACCCGACGCTTTTGCGTCGGGTGATAAAAATCAAGGAATATAAGCTTCGTAAACGGTAATGTAGTCGGAAATGCAGTCGGAATATGACGAAGCACCTGTGGTAACCACAACATATCCGTTACCGTTATCAGCCTGCGCGTAGGTCACAAGACAATATCCGCTCTCCTCTGTATATCCCGTCTTTCCCGCAGTTACAACTGCGCTGTTAGGTAACGTTTTATTCAGCTTATCGAATTGCGTAACAAGCAAGGAGTGGTAAAACTGATACTCAAATTTGTTGCCGTTTGCCTGAGTACACGAAGCGACGTAAAGATCCTCAGTCATGATCTTTTTGCAAAATTCATTCTGCATAGCATACGCCATAATGTTTGCCAGGTCGCGGCAGGTGGAGTAATGATCGTTGTCATGAAGTCCCGTGGGATTGACGAAATGCGTGTCCTCAAGTCCCAATCGCTCTGCGGTACCGTTCATAAGTGCCACAAAGGCTTCTTCGCTTCCCGCAACGTATTTTGCCAGCTCGCAAGCGGCAATACCGTCGGATTTCAGCATCAACGCGTAAAGCATGGACTCAACGGACAACTGCTCGCCCGGCTCAAGTCCCGCGCCGGAGGCGCCCTCCTTACGCATTCTTTCGAAAACCTCCTCACTGACCGTGATTGTATCAGTCAAAGCAGATGAGCCGCGAAGATTTTCAACTGCTACGATAAGTGTCATTACCTTGGTAAGGGACGCGGGATAGGTACGCTCGTCCGCCAGACGGGATGCGGTAACGGTCATATTGGTAACGTCAAGGAATACTGCGTTGGTAGATTTAATGGAGTCGACGGCTATATCGTCAGCCGAATCGGATATGCCCGCGGGAATAAACTCAATAGTTGGGAAAAGCGTCTCTCCCTTCGCTGAGTCCTCGGTCTGCGCGGAGGTAGTATCCCCGGCGGTCGTGCCGTTATTTACTCCGCCCTGCGGCGCATGGAAATGCCACACGAGGGATACTGTTACGGCAATAACCGCAAACAAAGCTATAAGGGCAAGGAGCACGGTTATGTAGAGCTTATCCTTGTGGGACAAGTAGAATTTTTTAGTGCTGACAGGCCACGTATGCGGCTCGGGGGATTTTGCCGCAAATTCGTCAAAATAATCGAACTCGTCAAAATCCTCGGTATCCTCCTCGACCTTCTCGACGGGCAGGTCCTCGACTCTGCGCTTTATTTCAAGCTCCGCGGTATTTTGAATGTCATTATCATTATTATAATCAGGCATTGGTAACCTCCGTTGCAAAAATTGAAGCAATCCTCTATCAATGCTCACAATATTTTATCATATTGACTCATAAATGTCAATAAGGCGTACGAAAAAAGGAAAAATAAAAAGTCTGCCATTTTACGGCAGACTTTTTATCTTAGCATCTGTTATCAGATCAGGCAATACATTGCAATAATGATAAGCACGAATATAACAGAGAGAGCAACTGTGATCTTGTTTAGCATACGGTCACGGGAATTCGCTCTGCCTCTGCTCATATAGCCCTCAGCAGCACCGGTGATGGAACCGGAAAGATTCTTGTCCTTTCCCTGCTGGAAAAGTACGATAACGGTAAGTGCTACGGACAGAACCATAAGCACGATACCAAGTACGATTTCATAAGTCTGCATTAAAATATCCTCCATAAAAAACGCGTATACGTTTGCATACGAACTCAATTATCGCAATTATAACACATTTGTTTGAAAAAAGCAATACCTTTTTCAAAAAAATAATAAAATTTTTAAAAACAAATGCATTTTCTGCACTCTTATGCATTTTATGGAAATGATGAATTCCCCTTTACAAAACAGATTTTCCATGTTATAATGACATTGGAGAACTAAGAAAATATTTCTTGACTCTCCAAGGTATCTCTGAAAGGACACAATTTATGAAAAAAATTTTTGCTCTTGGTCTATCCGCATTAATACTTATCACCGCAACCTTTACTGCCATGGCACTTACCCCTCACGGCAACGGTGTTCTGGTGAGAAATTGGTTATATAATGATACGAGCTATACCTTTTCCGACAGCTATAAGACCTCGGTATGGTATCAGAACTTTTCACAACTTGAGCTTACCGAAAATCACAGAAACAACGTTCTCAAGATCGCCATCTCCCAGCTCGGCTATCACGAGGGTGACGTCGGCGATTACAGTGGCATTAACACCAAAAGCTCAAACAACTGCACCGAGTATGCGCGGATATATTCCAAAAATTACAACGACTATTGCTTCGATTGGTGCGCTACCTTTGTGAATTGGTGCTTGAATCAGGCACACGTTGATTACGCTTACGGCGAGATGAGCTGTCAGCGTTGGATCGAGGATTTCTTTATTCCTGAAAAGCTATATAAAGAAGGAAAAGCCTACGGCGGCACTTACATACCCAAGCCCGCAGATCTTATTTTCTTTGATTGGGACAAAACAGGCGGATGGTCGGACCATATCGGATTTGTTCTCTATACCACGGATACGCATGTTTACACTATTGAAGGAAACACATCCGACAACGTGGGACTTAAATCTTATGCGCTCAGTGATGCGCAGATAATGGGCTACGGCACACCTAAATACAAGGAAAGCACCGAGGTGACCTTTGACTATTCTCCAAGCAACGATTTCACAAAGGGTGATTACATTGTTACCGACAACAGCTTCAATCTTTATTACGATGCTGACGTAACGTCACAAAGCGAAAAAATACCGCTCGGCGCTATGATATTCTGCGACAGCCGCTCAGACGGCTGGGTACATATCAAATACAACGGAGTCAGCGGATACACTCAATCCACCGCTATGTTTCTGCTCCAACCCGCCGAGCTTGAATACGCGGAAACCACCGCTCCCGTAACCACAAAAGCGCCCGAGACGGAAAATAAGACCGAGCCTGAAACTACCGAGGACGAAACTCAAACCGAGACCGAAGTCACCGTAAACACCGAGACGGAGGATATCGTTACCGAAAGCCACGAAACCGAAGTTGATACCGAAAGCGATAGCGTTTCAACTGCTCAAACTGACGGTACGGCATTAGACACCGAAGCATCTCATAATGATGAAACCCTCTCCACCGAAAGCGTATCGAATACGGATAACCAACATCCCTCCGAAAGCGGATGCGGCTCTACCCTCTCCGTCGGCACGCTGGGAGTTATCGGTATAGGCGCGGCATTTATATGCGGAAAGAAGCGGAAAGAATAATTATGTGCAATACAGTGAAAACTCAAAGATTATTTGACCTTGACAGCTACCGTTTTGATTTTTATGCTACGGTTTTATCCTGCGTTGCAAATGGCGACGGAAAATTCACCGTTGTTCTTGACAAAACCGCCTTCTTCCCCGAGGGCGGTGGGCAGAGGTGCGACCTCGGAGTGCTTGGTGCCGCCGACGTTCTTGACGTTCAGGAAAAGCTCGGGGTTATATGTCATACGGTCAGCGCACCGCTTGACGAAGGAGCGGAGGTTTACGGACAGATAAACGCCGATACGCGTTTTGTACGAATGCAAAATCACAGTGGCGAGCATATCATATCGGGGCTCGTTCACAAGCATTTTGGCTACAATAACGTCGGATTCCATTTGAGTGATGACGAGATGTATTTTGACTTTGACGGCTATCTCGATCGCGCCGCCTTGAACATGATAGAAGACGAAGCAAACGCTATTGTATGGCGAAATCTGCCCGTCACGGCATACTACCCTTCCGACAACGAGCTGGCGGGGCTTGAATATCGCTCCAAGCTTGACCTGACTGAAAACGTGCGAATAGTTCAAATAGGTGATTGTGACAAATGCGCCTGCTGTGCGCCGCACGTTAAAAGCACAGGCGAGATCGGAATGATAAAGATACTTGACGCTATAAAATACAAGGGCGGCACACGCGTTCACGCTTTGTGCGGACGTTGGGCGCTTGAGGATTACAGAGCCCGCTATACCGCCATCTCCGCCATGTCCTCCCGAATGTCGGTCAAACAGCACGAAGTGCTGGACAGATTTGAGCATCTTTTGAGCGAACTTGACAGCAAGCGCGCAGAAATCGCCACGCTCAATCAAAAAATCATTGATTTTACGATCAATTCGATCAACAGAGGTGAGAAAAACCTTTGCTTCTTCTTTGATGAGTTGGACGCTATAAGCATCAGAAAGCTGCTCAACCGAGCAGTGCTCAAATGCACCGGTATATGCGGTGTTTTCAGCGGCAACGATACCGACGGATATCAGTTCGTTATAGGCAGAGGTAGCTCGGATATCGACCTTAAAGCCTACGCAAGCGAGATATGCACAGCCCTCCTTGCAAGCGGAGGCGGCTCGTCCGAAATGCAACAAGGCAGGGCTAAAGCGGACAAACAGACAATCTTGGATTTCTTTAAAAAACTATAAAATAAAACACCGCACGTATGCGGTGTTTTATTTTATGTAAGATTTCCGTTTGAATCAAGGGACACGGGAATGACCTCGGTATCGGGAGCAGCACGTCGGGCGGCGAGGTACATATCCTTGAATCTCGCAAGCACCTCACGCGCTTCCCTACCCACGCTTCCCGCATAGACTCGGCAATCGGAGGACACGCCTACAGCTTCAATCCCAAGCTGATCCGCAATATAAACAGCACGGTAAAGATGGTACTCCTGTGACACGATAAGTATTCGCTTCGCACCAAATACCTCTTTGGCACGCCACACGCTTTCATAAGTTGAATATCCTTTGTGGTCAAGGAAAACGTCACGCCCTGCGACACTCGCGTCCATAGCCTGCTGTTTCATTGCAGCAACCTCGTTATAGCTACCCGTGTGGTCACCGCTCATAATTATTTTATCGCACAGCCCGCTGTTATAAATGCTGACGGCGGTATCTACACGGTCAGAGAGCATAGGGCTTGGCGTGCCGTCCGCTCTCAACCCCGCGCCAAGCACGAGGATACAGTCAAATTCCTGCTCGCCAGCCATCTCTGCAAGCTCGTCCAAGGTAACGATATTCGCGTCAGAGGAGGCTCTCATAAAAATTCCGGCAGACAGTACGAGTATCATAAAAAGCGTGAGCAAAAGGAGCAGATAGCATACCCACTGAATCCAAAGTCGATTTTTGAATTCCTTAATATTGAACATTTCCGCTCCTTTCTCGCTTATATTATTTCGATACGGTATTATTGGATGGCATAGCCTCGATCTTGTCGGCGGCGACATCAAGATAATTGTTTTCCATCATCTCGATCCAACCCTTGTCGCAAAGAGCGGCAAGCTTTGAGTCCATGGGAATCTTACCAAGAAGCTCGTAGCCAAACTTATTTGCAACCTCTTCGATATGGCTTTCGCCGAAAATATTGATCTTCTTGCCGCAATCGGGGCAAAGCACGTAGCTCATGTTTTCAACCAGTCCCACAACGGGAATATTCATCATCTGCGCCATATTTGCCGCCTTGGAAACTATCATGGAAACCAGGTCCTGAGGGCTTGAAACGATAACTATACCGTCAAGAGGCAGGGATTGGAATACGGTGAGCGGTACGTCGCCCGTTCCGGGAGGGCAATCTACGAAAAGATAGTCCACGTTGTGCCATATCGTATCTGTCCAGAACTGCTTTACCGTGCCGGCGATAACGGGACCTCTCCAGATAACGGGACGAGTTTCGTCATCAAGCAAAAGATTGACGGACATAATATCAATACCCGTCGTGGTAGAGGGCGGAATCATGCCAAGTCCTTCCCCTTCAACGGGTTTGTTAAGTCCAAACGCCTTGGGGATAGACGGACCTGTGATATCTGCGTCAAGTATACCAACCTTATAGCCGCGGCGCTGCATGAGAACTGCAAGCATAGAGGTTACAAGCGATTTACCCACTCCACCTTTTCCGCTGACGACGCCGATAATATGCTTTACCGAGCTGAGCTGATGAGGAGCTTCAAACATGCTTGCTCTGTCCTTTGAGGAGCAGTTAGCAGAGCAGGTCGAACAGTTGTGAGTACATTCTGACATTTTATTTTACCATCCTTGATTTATTTTTCCAAGCGCATAAGCGCCTCTGTTGCATAGGGTATATTATATAACATTTTCCCCGAAAAAGCAAGTGCTTTTTCCTATTTTCCATCTTTTATTTTTGTAGATGAGATTCGCACCAAGCCATTATCTTTTCAATGCGGTGATTTGCTCCCGACTTGCTGATCGGCGGCGTGTGCAATGCGGCAAGCTCATCAATGGAAGCCTCGGGATTTTCAAGGCGTAGCTTTGCCGTTTGCAACAGCTTTGGAGGCATTGCGCCGATAAGTCCGCGCGCCTGTATCTCGCTTATCGTCTGTATCTGCTTGGCACTTGCTGTTATTGAACGGCTGATATTGCGCGTGACACAGTTGGTGGCTCTGTTCTCGTCGTTGCGCAGATCCTTTTGAAGCTGATAGTTCACCATTTCAAAAACCGCTTGATTACAGCCTATGTATGACATAAAATCCTGCACGGTAGAGCGGTTTTTATAGTAAAATCTGAAATCATTACCCTTTTGGGAGGTAAGCGGCTGAAGTCCGAGTCCGCAAAGGATATCAAAAAGATTTCCTACGCGCTCGGCGTGAGCAAGCTTCACCTCAAGGTGTGATGCACTGCTGGGCGCGCTGATGCTTCCTGTTGCCATAAATGCGCCGCGCACAAAAGCTGACGCACATTCAGGACACTCGAAGATCACGCTCTCATCTCGCGTTTTAACGAATAGATCAAGCTTTTTAACGGCGTTTTTTGGGCTGAATGAAACAGCAGAATATTTATGCGCACCTCGGCGAAGCGACCACATGTCCGCTTGCCGTCCGTAAGCAAATTTTATAAGATTTACGCAAAGTTCTGCCGTGCTTGTATCCGAATATGTTGCCGTCAGCCGCTCGCCATCAGTCTGCGAGTCGTACAAAAGACCGAACAGCAAGGCGCGGCGACAGCAAGGCATACGCGGAGGCGTTGCGGCAAGCTCTGCCTTTACGTCCTGTGAAAATGACATTTTCTCAAAACTCCTTTGAGGTATCGGAAATAATTTTTATCTCACATTCAAGCGCTACGCCGTATTCGCGCAGGACGGTAGCCTTGATATGCTCGATAACGTTAAGTATGTCGGTAGCGGTTGCTCCGCCACGGTTAATGACGAATCCGCCGTGCTTCTCGGACAGCTGTGCACCGCCGACGGTGTATCCCTTAAGTCCCAGATCCTCGGTCATCTTGCCGACAAATCTTCCCTCGGGACGCAAAAATGTACTGCCACAGCTCGGATATTCAAGGGGCTGTTTATCGCGGCGAGCTTGCATATTCTTCTGCATCAATGATTTTACGTCTTGCCTGGGTGCAAGAGTAAGCTGAAGCGCAGTGCTCAGCACAACAAGCTCATGTCTTGTCGAAAAAATACTTTTTCGGTATGAGTAGCTATGGGCGGCAGAGTCAAGGATAACGGTTTCCCTTTTGAGTCTGTCATAGCACACGGTGGAGATTACGATATCCTTCATTTCCCCACCATAAGCACCCGCATTCATAGCGACAGCACCGCCCACAGTACCGGGTATTCCGTAAGCAAACTCAAGTCCCGACAAGGCAAATTGGTCGCCATTTGAATATTCGGAAGCATACCGTGCAAGCGCGGTTAGCGGTACTCCGCATTCGGCGGTAAACGTCACTTTGCCATCAGCGCTCGGCTTGGAAAAAGAATAGCTCTTGATTCCCGACGTGATTATCACGACACCCTCAAACACACCGTCACAGAACAGCGTGTTACTACCCCCGCCAAGCACAAGCGTAGGAAAGCTATCGCGATAGGTGTCGGCGATATTCAGCGCGACTATCAACTGTTCAACCGTGTTCGGAAAGACCGCGACAGCCGCACAGCCGCCCGCGCGAAACCCTGTGTGCGCTGCCATTGGCTCGTTCAATGTAAATTTGACATTCAGCCCGCAAAGAGCTTCCGTTACGTTATTTAATTGCGAAATGCTCATAGCAGGCTCCCTTTCTCAACCTAAAAGCAGGTTGATGATTTCATCATAATTGTATGCGGTGTAGGTTATTTGCATACCCTCGGGTGCGGATTTTCGTTTTGGATTGTACCAGCAGGTATCGATCCCCGCGTTTATACCGCCTTGAATGTCTGAGGTCAGCGAGTCACCTACGATCAGCGTTTTATTCGGATCGAAATTTGGGATCTCGGCAAAAACCCGATTGAAATATTCAACGGCGGGCTTGGCGCTTCCCATCTCCTCAGAGATAAACGACCGTTCAAAATAGCGAGCTATTGGCGAAGGATCGAATCTGCCGTGCTGTACCATGGCGTTTCCGTTGGTAACGACGTACATACGGAGCCGCTTTGACAGCCGCTCGCACATTTCCAAAGCACCGTCGATAAGATAGGACTTCGTGGACAGAGCTGTAAGGTAATCATCCGAGAATTTTTGAGCATCGCACACAAATCCAAGCTCGCGGCAAAACGCGGCAAATCGCTCAACGTAAAGCCGCTCTCGACTTATCTCACCTCGCTCCAGCATATTCCAATGAAGCTGATTTATCTCGGAATACCGAGCGATAACGTCATCAGTAGAAGGAAATCCACGGGCGATAAGACAATCTCTCACCGCTTCCCTTTCGGATTTGCCGAAGTCAAGCAGAGTGTCGTCCGCGTCAAACAAAACAGTAGTATATTTCACAGATGCCTCCAAGTACAATATTTACTCATATATTATATACTATAACGCGACATCTTTCAAGGTATTTTTTGAAAATTTCGATTTTTTTATGCTTAACCACTTGAAAGCGGGACGGTTTTGTGGTACAATTCAACAGTAGAAAAAATTTCGGAGGAAAGGTATGCAAACCTGGGATGAGCTTTTAAATACGTGTCAGCAATGCCGCGCCTGCCCGCTTGGAAGCACCCGCACAAATCTTGTGTTCGGCACGGGCAACCAAAACGCCGATCTCATGTTCGTAGGCGAAGCACCGGGCGAGCAAGAGGACAAGACGGGTATTCCCTTCGTAGGACGTGCGGGACAGCTTCTTGACAAGTACCTGTACGCCGCAGACATTCCTCGCGAAAGCGTATATATTGCAAACATTCTCAAATGCCGCCCTCCCCGAAATCGCGATCCCGAAGAGTCCGAAAAGGACGCATGCATCGGTTATCTGCGCGAGCAGCTGCGGTTGGTTCAGCCTAAAATAATCGTTTGTCTTGGCAGAATATCCGCCGCTCGGTTGATACGCCCCGATTTCAAGATCACCCTCGAGCACGGTCAATTTTTCAAAAAAGGAAATTATCTTCTCACCGCCGTATATCACCCTTCGGCTCTTTTGCGCGAGGTTGGAACGCAAAAGCGCGAGGAGATGCTTGCGGACATGTATAAAATAAAGGCTGAGCTTGACGCACTCTCTGAATGATTTCAAGAAAGGCATACTTATGGATTTTACCGCTCTTATAACTATAATCGCAACCTTGTTTTTGCTTCTCGTCTGCGGATTTATCGCAAGAAAACTAAAGATCATTGACGACACGTCATCCAAAAATCTGTCCACCCTCATTATCAAAATAGGTCAGCCTATGATGATAATATCGGCACTCGCAGAAGCGGAGTTTTCCTATGAAAAGCTTGCGGATGCGGGTAGGATCGTGCTTATCGGCTTTGCGCTTCACGCCTTTATGGCAATACTTGCATTTATTATGTGCAAGGGTTTCCGCAATATTGACGAGCGCAAGATATCCGAGTTTTCTCTCTTGTTCACCAACGTAGGTTTTATCGGTTTTCCCATTATGGAGGCTCTTTTCGGCCCCGAAGGGCTATTCCTCGCTTCTTTCTACGTTATCAGCTTTCATATATTCCTGTGGACGTGGGGTATTGCCATCCTTGCGCGCAAGCGTGACGACATCAAGCTGACGGTCAAAAAAGTATTTATAAATTTCGGTACTGTCCCCTGCCTTATCGGTATACTTATTTACCTTGTTGCAATTCCGATCCCCAACTTTGCAATGCCCGAATTCATACTGAAATTCCTTAAATATCTGAGCAATCTCTGCACCCCCATTTCCGTTCTGATAACCGGTGCTTTGCTTGCCAAGAGAACGGCAAAGCAGATATTCGGAAGCCTGAAAATTTACTATTTCTCCGCTATGAAGCTTCTCGTTATGCCGCTTGTCGTTTGCGTCCTGCTGGCACTTACTCCCCTTGACTCGCAGACGGTGCTGTTTTGCACAGCGATGGCGGCGTTGCCCAGCGCATCCACCATAACCATGCTCTCCGAGCTTTATAACCTTGATTCCGAGTACGCGGCGCAGACCGTGGGAACATCTTCCCTGCTTTGCGTTGCGACTATTCCTCTGATACTGATGCTGGCGGAAAAAATTGTGACATTAATATAAAAAAACGGGATGGATAACCATCCCGTTTTTCTTTCAATCCCAAAGATAATTTACGTTACCAGACAAAAGCGCGTTAACGCTCTTATATACCGTTTCGGGGCGACCTCTGAACTGCTCCTCCATACGCTTTGCGCGATTTTCGGAGTCGACCCAGAGATTCACCTCCATGAGCAGCTTTGCCTTCTCGGTTATCTTACAGCGGAAATTATATCCGCCCTCGCTAAGCTTTTCATAGGTGCAGGAGATCTTAACGCCGCGCTTTTTGAAGTCGAGATACCGAAGCGCACATTCAAGGCTCTGGTCAAGCAGGGATGGAAGTATCTCGCTTTTGAGCTGCTCCGCAACGTACATTCCGCGTCGCGTGACCGCATAAAGCTCGTCGCCCCCGTTCTCGGCGGAAGGCAGCTTTTCTATCAACGCATCGTCCTCAAGCTCGCGGAAGGCTTCCGCAAAATCCAGGAACATAACGTAGTCCGTCTGCATTATTATATCATTAATGGTTATATAGTCAAGCGGATATCCGATATTCTGCATCAGATAAAGCACGAAAATCTTTACGTTTCTTTTACTTCCGATAGGTGAGGTCACGACAAAATCTCCTCTCGTGTACTTTGCAGTAATATTTTATCATAAAATTTAAATTTTTTCAATAGTTTTGTTTGCAATTTTCAAAATTTTGTGGTATAATGTTAGTTGTATGTTTTTAATGGCGAATTTTAACGTCAAAATTATCCTCGAAAGGAACTCCCGATTATGATCAACGTAGCTGTACTTGGCTTTGGTGTTGTAGGTAGCGGCACTGTTGAGGTGCTTACTCAAAACAAAGCTCTTATTGAAAAAAAGGTGGGCGATTCCGTCAATATAAAATACATTCTTGACCTTCGCGATTTCCCCGACAGCCCCTTCGGCTCTCTTGTCGTTCACGATTTCAACGTGATCCTTAACGACCCCGAGGTTTCGATTGTGGCTGAAATGATGGGCGGCTCGCATCCCGCTTACGATTTTACAAAAGCGTGCCTGATGGCGGGCAAGAGTGTCGTCACCTCCAACAAGGAGGTCGTTGCTAACTTCGGCGTTGAGCTACTCAGGCTTGCTGCGGAAAACGGCGCGTCCTATCTGTTTGAGGCGAGCGTGGGCGGCGGTATTCCGATCATCCGTCCCATCAACAACGACCTTTCCTCCAACCAGATAATTTCTGTCAGCGGTATCCTCAACGGAACTACCAACTACATTCTTACCAAAATGGAATCCGAGGGCGCAGATTTTGATTCCGTTCTCAAGGACGCACAGCGCAAGGGATATGCGGAGGCTAATCCCGCCGCTGACGTTGAAGGTCTTGATGCCGCGAGAAAAATAGTTATCCTTGCTGCTATGTCCTTTGGAAAGAGGATCGCTCCCTCCTCCATTCACTGCGAGGGTATCACCAAGATCACGCTTGACGACATAACTCTCGCGCGCAAAATGGGATATGCGATAAAGCTTATCGGCTACACCGAAAAGATAAATGACAAGGTTCTGGCTATGGTTTCTCCTCGCCTTGTGCCTATGAGTAACCCAATTGGCGGCGTGAATGACGTATTCAACGGAATCCTCGTTGATGCTGATATGGTCGGCAAGGTAATGTTCTACGGTCCCGGCGCGGGAAAGCTTCCCACAGCAAGCGCCGTCGTTGCCGATATGATCGACATTATGGCACACACTCCCTCGGGCATCAAAGCACCCGTATGGACGGATGCAGATGAGGACGATATTGCAGACTTTGATGAATATTCCTGCGCAAATCTTTTCGTGTTTGATGCACCTCTGTCCGAGCTTGGAGAGATCAACAAGCTCATCTCTGCTACCGCAGTATATTCGGAAAACGGACGCACAGCTCTCATCTCACGCTCTATGACCGAAAAGGAAGCACGCGAGCTTATCGCCACCACGTCATCCCTTGTCACACGCATCCGCGTGCTGTAATTTACGCCTATGCAAAAAAAAGGAAAATCAAACAAGGGCGGCTGTCTTGTGCTGGTATTCGGTACACTTGCAGTTATTGCGGGACTTCTGCTGTTCATTTTTCTGACAGGTCAGCTTACGGGACTTCTGATGGAATCGGCAAATGGCGACAGTGCTGCTTACGCGCTTTTGCATTTCAACGAGTCTGCTATCGTTATCTGCTTTGTTCTGCTTGAAGCGATACTGTTTATAAAGTTCATCCCCAACGAGGAGGATTACGATAAAAAGCGCGGCGTGGGTTATCAAGAGCCGCTGAAGCAACGCAAGGTACCCACAAAGTCCTTGCTTCGGATCATAATCTGCTGTGCCCTTGCCGTTGTCCTCGTACTTCCCTTTTTCTCCGCCGGCATTTACACGCTGGTGTCCGAGGACGGCATAAAGTCGCATTTTATCGTTGATACCAAAGAATATTCTTGGGACGACGTTACCGCGTATAAAGTTGACTGCGACTCCAGTCGAGGTCTTTCCGTGAACTTTACCATGAACGACGGCAGTACGTTTGAGGTGCTTCACGGTCCTAAATCCGCCACCAAGAAATTTTCGGACAAATACGACGACACGCTTGCCTTTCTCGTTGACATTGACACTCGCTTGAAGGCAAAAGGCATCACCAAAAACGTAACGCACATGGAAACTGCCGTTGCCTTTTACAAGGGCGGCGAGCAGGAGCTTTGGGAATACGTTTCCGTCCTGACGGGCTATTCCGAAATATATCCCGACGGCGACGAGCTGCCCGTGACCGAAACGGACGCGCAGTAATCCACACCTGTTTCCCCTTTTTTAATCTATAAATCCACATTTTTAAGGAGGCAAATATGACAAAGGAAGAAAAAAAGGCTTTGAGAAAAGCAAAAAAGGAAGCCCGCAAGGCAAATCACGTAAGCTTCTGGGCGGACTTCAAGAAATTTGTTACTAAGGGCAACGTGCTTGATATGGCGGTTGCGGTAGTTGTCGCTACGGCGTTCAACGCTATCGTCAACGGCTTGGTTAAGTACATAATCACCCCCGCTATGTCTTACTTTACCAGCGGTGTCAGCATTAATGAGTGGGAGTACGTGCTTCGCGAGGAGGTACTCAACGCTGAAGGTGCTGTTGAGGTTGCAAAGATCTCTATCCAGTACGGTCTGTGGTTGCAGGCGATAATAGACTTTATCATTATCGCATTCTCCATTTTTGTAGCTCTCCGTGTTATCAAAAAGGCTGAAAGAAAGATCAACGCCAAGGAAATTGCGATTGCCGAGGAGGCTGCCGCAAAGAAAAAGGCTGAGGACGACGCAAAGGCTGCTGCGGCTCAGGCTGCAATCGACGCAGAAAAGGCTGCTCGCGACGAGTTCTATGCTAACATCCGCGAGATCAAGGAATTGCTCAAAAAAGACTGATATATTTTGAAATAATATAGCCGCCAAGTTGCGATAACTTGGCGGCTATATACGTTTTGATCAAACCTTTTTGATTGGAATATTTCCGACAAAATCATAAGGCGGTAAAGACGCTGAAGCCGTCCGATTCGACGGGATCTGCGGGCATCTCCTCCCAGCTATTAAATTCAAAAGCCGCGCTATTGAATTTTCCCTTTTCAAAATTGCCGTATTCGACAACATCACCGTTTGTATTTATTCTCCCTTTGGCGGCTCGTTTTTAGGAAGCTTCATCTGGTAGATATCCTGCTTTTCGATATCTATCTCGGGAAGAATGATAGGCGCGATACCCGACAGAGCGGTTAATTGTGTCATAGCAGCCTGCGCGTAGGCAAAAAGCGTGCGGTAGCTTTCGTAATGAACGGCGTACTTGTCATTTACCCCCGCATCTGTGAGCTTGAAAAATCCCATGATGGTAAATCTGACAAAAAACACGTCGGGGTCTGCTCTATCCGACACAGACACGGATAATTCGCCGAGACAGGTGTTATTGTCTGCGTACTTTACGTTATACGAATATTTATTTTCGAGCTGCATTTTACCGTTTTGACGCGGCTTGTTCATCATCTCGATGGAATTTATGCGGTAATGCTTGAATTCAACGACCTTTGCCATTTCAAAAATTCCTTTCTTTGTTTCCGTACATCCATTATATCACCTACGATAGCGCGTGTCAATAAAATTTATCATATTTTAGCGCTTTATTTTGTAAAAGCACTTGACTATACGGGCATTTTGAGGTATAATATACGGGTATATTTTCATGTCGGAGGTATTGATCATGAAAGCAGTAAAATTATACTCGGAGGGTATGTATCTCGTAAACGGAATTCCCTCCCAAACGGCGAATATTTCGCCCGAGGAAGCGAGAAAAAACACTATCGCCTACTCTATCCTTCAAGCGCACAATAAGAAAGGAACCGAAAAAGAGCTGAAAATAAGCTTTGATGCTCTTGTTTCACACGATATAACCTACGTCGGAATCATTCAGACCGCTCGCGCAAGCGGACTTGAGGAGTTCCCCATTCCCTACGCTATGACCAACTGCCACAACAGCCTTTGCGCGGTCGGCGGAACTATCAACGAGGACGACCACGTTTTCGGTCTTTCCGCGGCTAAAAAGTACGGCGGTATCTACGTTCCCGCAAATCAATCCGTTATTCATTCCTACGCACGCGAGGAGCTTGCGGGCTGCGGAAAAATGATACTCGGCTCGGACTCTCACACCCGTTACGGCGCACTCGGTACTATGGGCGTCGGCGAGGGTGGTCCTGAGCTTGTAAAACAGTTGCTTAAAAATACATACGACATCAATTTCCCTGAGGTTGTCATGGTCTATCTCAAGGGCACTCCCCGTCGCGGTATCGGCCCTCACGACGTAGCTATCGCACTTGTCGGAGCGACCTTTGGCAACGGTTTCGTTAAGAACAAGGTGCTTGAATTTGTAGGACCCGGTGTTAAGGCTCTGCCTATCGACTTCCGTAACGGCATTGACGTTATGACTACCGAAACCACTTGTCTGTCCTCCATCTGGGTGACGGACGAGGTCACAAAAAAGCACTACGAGGTGCATGGACGTCCCGAGGACTACCGCAAGCTCGCCCCCGGTGACGTAGCTTACTACGACTCCATGATTGAGATCGACCTTGACGAGATGGAATCTATGATCGCGCTCCCTTTCCACCCCTCGAATGCTTATACCATTCACGAGTTTCTTGCAAACGCCAAGGAGATCCTCGCGAGCGTTGAAAAAGAAGCCGGCGAGAAGTTCAAGAAGGCTACCTTCAAGCTTTGCGACAAGGTACAGCCCGACGGCTCGGTAATGGCAGATCAAGGTATTATCGCAGGCTGTGCAGGCGGTATGTTCGACAGCATTGACGAAGCCGCGGCGATACTTCGCGACGGCTCTTGCGGAAACGGATATTTCTCCCTTTCCGTATACCCCACAAGCGTTCCCGTATCCTTGGAGCTTACAAAGATAGGTGCTACTGCCGACCTGCTCAGCGCGGGTGCGGTCATCAAGCCCTCCTTCTGCGGTCCTTGCTTTGGCGCGGGCGAAGTTCCCGCTAACAACGGCCTTTCCCTCCGTCACACCACCCGTAACTTCCCCAACCGCGAGGGCTCAAAGCCTGGCGAGGGACAGATCTCGGGCGTTGCGCTGATGGACGCACGTTCTATCGCGGCAACTGCACTCAACGGCGGAAAGATAACGGCCGCAACGGACATTGACTACGATTACACTCCCCACGAGTATCATTTTGACAAATCTGTTTACGAGAAGCGGCTCTACTACGGCTACGGCAAGGCTGACCCCTCTGTTGAGCTTATCATGGGCCCCAATATCACCGATTGGCCCGCGCAGTACGAGCTGTCAGACAATCTGCTTGTTGAGCTTGCGGCGGTGCTTCGCGACCCCGTAACTACAACGGACGAGCTTATTCCCTCTGGCGAAACCTCATCCTACCGTTCCAATCCCCTGCGTCTGTCCGAGTTTGCTCTCTCCCGCCGCGCGCCCGATTACGTCGGACTTTCCAAGGCGGTAGCTGCACAGGAAAAGGAACGCCGCGATGGTGTGCTTTCCGAGCATCTGCGCGCGGTTCTCTCTGCCGTCGGAGATCCCGACGAGCTTATGAAAAACACGCAGTTCGGCTCTTGCGTATTTGCAAACAAGCCTGGGGACGGCTCGGCACGCGAGCAGGCGGCTTCCTGTCAGAAGGTGCTTGGCGGATTTGCTAACATCTGCTACGAGTACGCCACCAAGCGTTACCGCTCCAACTGCATCAACTGGGGTATTCTTCCCTTCACATTGCCCGAAGGTGCTGATTTCCCCTATGAGATCGGTGATTGCGTATTCGTCGAGGGTATCCGCGACGCTATTGCCAACGGTCAGGAGACCATACCCGCGAAGGTCGTAAAGGCGGACGGCGAGGTGTGTGACATCACGCTGAACGTCAAGGGTCTTACCGAGGACGAAAAGGAAATCATTCTGCGCGGCTGTCTTATGAACTACTACGCCGCTCACAAAAACGACTGATGCAGAAAGGAATTTGGATATGAACAAGATCAAAATGACAACGCCGCTCGTCGAAATGGACGGCGACGAAATGACAAGAATTCTCTGGAAAATGATAAAGGACGAGCTTATCTGCCCCTTTGTTGACCTTAAAACCGAATACTATGACCTCGGTCTTGTCGAGCGCGAAAAGACAAAGGACAAGGTTACCTTTGACGCGGCAAACGCCAACAAAAAATACGGCGTTGCGGTCAAGTGCGCGACCATCACCCCAAACAAACAGCGCGTTGAGGAATACAACCTCACCGAGATGTGGAAATCTCCCAACGGAACTATCCGCGCGATCCTCGACGGAACGGTATTCCGCGCACCTATTCTTATCGACTATATAAAGCCTGCGGTCAAGAATTGGAAAAAGCCTATCACCATCGCTCGTCACGCTTACGGCGACGTTTACAAGTCCACCGAATATCGCGTGCCTACCGAGGGCAAGGCGGAGCTTGTGTTCACCGACAAGGACGGAAACGAAAGCTTCAGACAGACCGTCTACGACTTCGAGTGCCCAGGTGTGCTTCAGGGTCAGTACAACAAGGACAGCTCCATCCGCTCCTTTGCACATTCCTGCTTCAAGTATGCGCTGTCCACAAAGCAGGATCTGTGGTTCTCCACCAAGGACACCATTTCCAAACAGTACGACCAGACATTCAAGCTGATTTTCCAAGAGATCTACGACAGCGAATATAAGACACAGTTTGAGGAGCTGGGAATCAGATATTTTTATACTCTCATTGACGACGCTGTAGCTCGCGTTATCCGCAGTGAGGGCGGCTTTATCTGGGCGTGCAAGAACTATGACGGTGACGTTATGTCGGACATGGTTTCCACTGCGTTCGGCTCGCTTGCTATGATGACGTCGGTGCTTGTGTCCCCCGACGGAAACTACGAGTACGAGGCGGCACACGGCACAGTAACTCAGCACTACTACCGCTATCTGAAGGGCGAGGACACCTCTACAAACCCCATGGCTACCATTTACGCTTGGACGGGCGCTTTGCGCAAGAGAGGCGAGCTTGATTCCCTCCCCGAGCTTTGCGACTTTGCCGACAAGCTTGAGGGCGCGTGCATAAAAACGCTCACTGACGGCATTATGACTAAAGACCTTACGGGTCTTGTCAGCGAGGGCGTGGCTGTTAAGGCAGTTAACTCCCGCGACTTTATTGCCGCTATCCGCGAGCGACTCCAAGCGGCTCTCGACGCATAAAATTTGAATAACAAAACGCACCCCCGACTCCAAGCGGAGTCGGGGGTGTGTTTCTAACATATTAGCATAATTACGGCAACTTTGATGTTTTAATATTGATAGTTTTCAAGCTTCTCCTGAGTGCCGTCTGATTCTTGCCGAAAAGGCTTACAACAGTTTCCTGCGAGGTGCCTCTGAAAATAAGACGGAAATGATCACGCATTTTAAAGCTTTCAATAGCTGAAGACATTATACCCGTAAAATCGGTGGCAGCGGTGTCGTACATTAAGTCAAGCATCTCTACGGCGTTTTCTCCGCAATCGAGAAGCAACAATTCACGGTAAACATCTCCGACATTCTTATAGCCGTGGTAAGCAAGTGCTTCAAGCGTCGCGCCTATTTTCTCCTCGTCTCTACACACGACAGAGCTGATACCAACACTTGTAGCCATATCGGATACGTAAGTGTAATACTGCTCCTGCAGGGTTGAGTATTTGGGAATAGGCACGATTCCCATATCGAATCCGATTTCGCCTCGGCACCGCTCGTAAGAATAGAGCATGGACGTAGCCAACATAGCGTCACCGTTAGCAAATTTCAGAAATACGTCAAGGGACATAGGAAGGTCCTTTGTAGAATCAAAAACGTAGGTGTGATCGTTAGTCGTAAGCGACTGAACTTTTTTGACCACCTTCGTCAAATAGTTAAGTTCATAATTATCGTACGCCCACTCATAATTAACTACACTTCTTTTGATAAGTCTTACGTCAGATGACACAAGGTACGGATCCATGCTGATATTTTCGCCTGTGACAAAGCCGTAATAGTCGCCAAGCTCTGAAACAGCCTCGCTGTTTGACTCCGAAAACGCCTCGTTGATCATGGCAGTCTGCGCGTCAAGCGTCCATTCGCCGCTTTTTACGAGAGTGTAAGGATCTTCAATACCGAATGTACTCAAATGCTCCTTATTGTAGAAGGTAGCGTACATCATTCGGTATACGGAAACGGCAAACGCACCCGTTGCAAGATACTGATCTCTATCCTCGCCAAAGGTTGCAGCACCGCCAAAGCCCTGCGCCCAATAGTCTTTATTGAGGTTGATCTGCTCAAAATCATTCAGCGAACGGTAAAAACCGTCGATTACCATAATGCCCTTGTTCGTGGTCCTGTCAGCAATTATTTGGAATTCGCCAAGACCGCCCTGAACATCCGTCATGTGTGTTGAATTGAGGTATTCATTCTTGTCCTTGATGATAGTTACAAGATTGACGTTGAGCTGCTTTTCAACCGCGAGGTCACGCTCGTAAGCGGCATCCGAAATAACCCTTGCCCCCGAAATATAATTTTCGCCAAGGTAAAATTCATCCTCTTGCATGTCAGTGTGCGCGGAAAGAATAGTTATTTCAAGTCTGCCGAAATCAAGATTCTCAGCAAGATCGTGCATAGTGGGATTAGGATCGGGCTCGGGAGTAGTTATTTCCTCAAAATTAGTATTATGTGGCTTGCGTGTTTCTACCTCGGGCGTTGTGGACTCCGTATCAGGATCGGTAGTCGTCGCTGTCTCGGAGCTATCCTCCGTTGATGGCTCTGTGACCGTGTCTGCCTCCGTTTCATCCGAATCGGCAGTATCAGCTTTTTCGGTGTCCGATACGGTGACTTCGGTTTCTGTTGGAGAAACCGTCGTTACCTCTGTCGTCGTGCTTTCGCTCTCCGCCTGCGCGGCTGTGGTTTCCCCGTCGGACGTTGACAAAATTCCGTCCAAGCCATCGCACGCGGCAAGCGTGGGCAAAATCATAGTTACTGCCAGAACAAGGCACATCAGTTTTCTAATGCTTGCGTTACTTTTCATTCGGTCCTCCTTCCGTTTTATCATGATGGTGTAAATTAGGTAAAAGTAAACAAATTTTTGGCAAAATTCTCCCTTTTACATCCACATTATATCACATAAAATGGAAAATGTCAAGAGAAATATCCAAATTTATCCTTATGTGCTTATGATAATAAACCAAAAAGCCCTGCGTGCCGCAGAGCTTTAAAAAATGGCATTGTTTCAGTTACGACTCTTGCACTGATTTACCGCAGATATGCTCTGGGATAAGCTGCAAAAGAAGCGTTCCTTTCAGGTGCATTTCAATTTCGGATTGGATATATTCCTCATCAGAGGTAAATTTATGACTGAGCTTTGTGGTTATGTCTTTTATTTTATCAGCGTTATCAATTATTTTCACCGTACCGAATACTATAACGCTTTTTATATTCAGCGCCCACTCTCCCTCACGTGAATAACCCCTGTCATAAGTACAAAATGACACCTTGTTATGCTTTTTCAAGGAATCCAGTCTGTGTCCCGCCCTGCCGCAATGAAAATAAAGCTTGCCGTCATTCTCGTCGTACCAATGATTCATTGGCATACCGTACGGATAACCATTATCTCCAAGAACCGACAAAACGCCGCGCTTTTCACTTTTTAGTACACGCACACATTCTTCCATAGACAATTCCTTATTTTTGCGAGTTAATTCTCTGAACATTTTCACTACTCCTATTTTTTAGATAAAATTTGCTACAAGGATTTACTTCGATAACGCGGGCACACGACAGTGCGCATAGGGCGAAGCCCAAAGACTTGCGTCAGCAAGGATTTCTGCGTATATTATATCATGAAGCAAAAATGTGTGCTTGCACGGACATTTTTGCAAAGCCATCAATGACGCAGGCGCACGAAGTGCGCGCAGGGCGGAGCCCAAAGACTTGCGTCAGCAAGGATTTCTGCGTATATTATATCATGAAGCAAAAATGTGTGCTTGCACGGACATTTTTGCAAAGTCATCAATGACGCAGGCGCACGAAGTGCGCGCAGGGCGGAGCCCAAAGACTTGCGTCAGCAAGGATTTCTGCGTATATTATATCACAGAACTGTAAAAAAGTAAACAGGATGGCGGAGTTTTCAGTAATCGGCAGATCTACAAAAAAATAACTTGCTTTTTCCTCATAATATGGTATAATGTAATTAACCTTATATTTACAGTGCCGCACGACCGCGGTATGGAAAGGAAAAAACAATGAAAACGAACTCGAAAAGATCGTTGCAATTAAGAGTGCTATCCATAGTGATACTTATGGCTATGCTGCTTAATTTTGCTCCGATGGCTATTTTTGCTGAAGAAATCGCAAACGTAGTCGAGAACGAAGAGATCCCCCCCGAAAACGAGGTTGACAGCGGCGACGTTGTTGAGCCTGACGACGACGGCGATGCCACTGTGGATTACAGTAACGCTGTTGACGTTGCTTCAGCCGACGAGCTTGAGGCTGCTCTTGCGGCTGGATCATCAGCTATCCGCATAATGGCAGACTTTGAGCTTGACCGCACCTTCTACGTTGTCTCAGACACCGTAATAGTAGCGGATGAAGCGCACACGCTTCAAAGAGCGGCTGATTTTGGCAGTGATATTTTTGTTATCGGAGAAAACAGCGACGGCACTGCGACTGCCGAGCCTGTAATATTTACGGTTGGTAAGCCCGACGACTTTACCGCATCTATGATAGTCATAGACGGAAATTCGGAAAATATGACGGCTGACGTCGTGGGTACGGTTTTCTTTGTGCGCCAAGGATCAAGAACCGATCTTTACTATAACCTCACAGTTCAAAATCACATTAAGATCGGCAACGAAAAAACTGCGCGCGAGGAGTATAAGCTTTCCTACCCCGTGCGTATCGGCGGTGCTGTTGCCATTGTTTCTTACAAGGCGGCTATGCAGATCTACGGCGGTCTTTACACCAATAACAGTGTAAACGACATTACCGATTCATCCACCGACGAGGGTACAGTTTCCAGCCAGGGCGGTGCTATCTATAACTACGGTACGCTTGACATATTCGGCGGTACATTTGACGGTAACCACGCGGGACGAGGCGGTGCGCTTTACAACTACCGCACAATGAACATCTATAACGCAAAGATCATCAATAATACCGCGTCTACCCTCGGTGGCGCGATATACGTCCCCAACAGCACCTCCGCTTATCTTTACATAGGTGAGGACAACGACACGGTTGAGAGCTCTGTCGTATTTGAAAACAACTCCTCCGAGTCAAGCGGCGGTGCTATCTATGCACAGCACGTTGCTTCTGTAAAAAACACTCAATTTATCGGTAACACTACCGCCGCAGGTCACGGTGGTGCTATTGCTGCGGGTGCTATGGAGCTGTCGATAGAAAGCTCTGCTTTTGACGGCAACACGGCTACTGCGGGTTACGGTGGTGCGATCTACATCACCGGAAATAACGAGGATGAGGATATCAAGGAGCTTATCGTAGACGGCACTGAGTTTACGAACAACTCTTCCAAGCGCGGCGGCGCGATCTATATGAGCGGTACGGCTCGCGGATATTTCGCATCCGTAGATTTTTCCGAAAACAGCTCTACCACTTACGGAGGAGCTATCTACGCGACCAACGCTTCCGTTGAGATCAACGGAGCGAATATTACGAATAATACTGCTACTACAAACGGCGGCGGAGTTTCACTATATTCCTCCGCAAGCGCTGTTATGAACAACGTCACGGCTGACGGAAACTCAGCATCTGTGGGCGGATTCGTATACCAGACGGCTGCAACACTCTCTCTTTATAACAGTACGATCAAAAACAACTCTGCTGATAAAAACGGTGGTGCTGTATACGCATATACAGACGGCGTATTCAACGCTTATGCAACCGTATTCAGCAAAAACACTGCTTCGACCGGCGGCGCTGTCATGATCTACAACGGCGGGCTTGATTCCCTCATCCACTCCTGCATATTTGAAAATAACATTGCTACGGGAAGCGGCGGAGCTATCTACATCTCAAACAAGTCACAGGTCGATCTGTATAACATTCGTGCTACGGGCAACAGTGCGGTGAAGGGCGGATTTATGTATGAAACCACTGCTGGAACTGTTGTAACCCTTGTCGGACTTGTTCTATCGGGCAATACTGCTACCGAGGGCGGTGCTATCATCTGGGGTAATACTACCAACGCAAAGCTTTACATCGACAAGATAAAATACGTTGATAACGACTACGCGGGCGACTGGGACGACACGTATTGGTCGACAGCTATTTACAACCTGCTGACGGTCTACGATAAGACGGGTACTATACCCTCCTACGTTGACTATTCGGGTGCTACCGTTGAGCCGCCCGTGGCAGAGTCGATAACCAATGTACAGACAGCGGCTCAGCTCGAGCGCGCCTTGGAGGTCGGATATACACTTATCCGTATCACTGCTGACTTTGAGCTTGACAGAACCTTCTACGTCACATCAAGCGTAACCATCTTTGCCGACGAAGCACACACCCTCAAAAGAGCGCCTGATTTTGGCGGAGATATTTTCGTGGTTGGCGAAAACGCTGACGGCAAGAGTAAAAAGGACGCCGTTCTGACTCTTGCTAAGCTTGACGGCTCGGATGCGGCTCTCACGATCGACGGTAACAGTGCCGAAATGGCTGTCGATGTCGTTGGCACAGTGCTGTTCGTTTGTGACGATTCAAAAGCTAACCTTGGGACAAAGCTCACCGTAACGAATAACAACAAGGTTGGTAATGACCGCACCACGGCGGGTGATTACAGTCTCTCATATCCCGCCCGTATCGGCGGTGCTGTGGCAATAGTTGAAAACGGCGGCGAGCTGAACGTCTGGGGCGGTGCTTATTCTAACAACACTGTTAACGATATTACTGCTGCTACGGATGAGGGAAGCCTTTCCAGTCAGGGCGGCGCCTTCTACAACCACGGCGTTATGAATATTTACGGCGGTACGTTCACGAATAACCACGCAGGACGCGGCGGCTCTCTCTACAACTACCGTACTCTCCGTATTTACAACGGTACTTTTACTGAAAACTCATCCTCAACGCTTGGCGGCGTTCTCTATACCCCCGCCAGCACGGGTGCATATCTGTATGTTGGTTACGAATGTGACGAAGTAGAAAACGGCGAGATAATCTTCAAAAACAACACCGCAACAAGTGGCGGCGGTGCTTTGTATCTGTGCAACTTCGCGTCTATCAAGAATGCAACGTTTGAGGGCAACTCCGCTGCTACCAGCCACGGCGGTGCTATCTACGCCTCTGCAACTCGCATGACGATAAGCGATTCCGAATTTATTGGAAACTCCACTGCCTCCAAGCACGGCGCGGCTATCTATCTAACTGGCAACAACGAGCGAGAGGAAACCCGCGAGATGGTTGTCTACAACACGACCTTCGATCAGAACACCTCTGCATCCAGAGCGGGCGCTATCTATATGAGCGGTAATTCGAGGGCATATTTCGAGGATACCGATTTCACCAACAACACAGCCACTACAGGCGGTGTGTTCTACCTGAACGGCGCTCATATTGAAATCAACGGTGCGACCATATCCGGCAACTCTGCCACATCCGCGGAAGGCGGTGTGATATACCTTATTTCCTCGGCAACTGCTTTGCTCAACGACGTGACTGTTACGGGCAACTCAGCTAAGAAGTCGGGGGGCGTGGCTTATATTGAGGCGGCTACGCTTGACATCTACAACAGCGTTATATCGGACAATACGGCAAATACTTCCGGCGGTGCAGTACATGCAGCGGATGATGCTGTATTCAATGCCTACGGCACTGATTTCATAGGCAATACCTCTGTTGCAAATGGCGGTGCGTTGATGATCTACAACGGCGGTACAAACTCTGTAATACACAGCTGTACCTTTGCCGAGAACGTTGGTGCTTACGGCGGTGCGCTGTATATCTCAAACAAATCTCAAGTTCAGCTCTACAACATCACTGCAACCGACAACAGCGCCGACAAGGGCGGATTTATGTACGAAACCACATCCGGAACGGTCGTCAAATTAGTCGGACTTACGGTTTCAGGTAATACTGCAACTACGGGTGGTCCTATCATCTGGGGTAACACCACTAACGCGAAGCTTCAAATCGACAAATCCAAGTACACCGATCTTGATGCAAGCGGCGATTATGACAGTGATTACTGGAAGGCGGCTATTTACAATAAGCTTACCCATAGCGAAATTACCGAGGATATTCCCAAATATCTCGACTACGGTAATGAGGCTTACGATCACATGGCGGATGCTATTGACGTAGCAACTGCCGACGAGCTTGAAACGGCTATCCTTTCCGGTGCTAAGCACATCCGCGTGGTTGCTGACTTTGAGCTTGACAGAACCTTCTACATCACGGGTGACACCACTATCTTTACTACTATCGGTCATACGCTTACCCGCGCTCCCGATTTCGGCGGCGATATATTCGTTATCGGAGAGAATGCAGACGGCAAGAGCGCGTTGCTTATGGGCAACAATGCAAAGCTTACGTTGGGTAATCCCCTTTCCACGCAAAAGGATCTTCTGGTATTTGACGGTAATTCCGAGAACATGACCGTTGACGTAGTGGGAAGCGTTCTGTTTATCGGTTACAGCTCCACGGTCGAGCTTTACGAAAACGTGACCGTGCAGAATTTCTGCAAGGTTGGAAATCTGAGGACCTTGGATGAAAAGTATATCCTCAGTATCGAAAACCGCATAGGCGGTACTCTTGCCGTTGTTGCCAGCGGAACGCTCAACATTTACGGAGGTCATTACGTAAACAATACCATAAACGACGAGGGCGATACTTCCCTTGGCGAGGAAGAACGTCACAGCACTGTCGGCGGACTTATCTTCAACAACAGTAACCTCAACATATACGGCGGTACATTTGAAGCAAACCGCGGCGCGCGAGGCGGCGTTATCTACAGCTACCGAATCACAAGAATATTTGGCGGCAGCTTTATCGGAAACGAAGCCACCGTTTCGGGCGGTGTATACTACTCCCCCAACTCCGCACAGGTCCATCTGTACGTCGGAACTACTGACGGAGCGCACGGTGAGGTCGTATTCAGCGACAACGTAGCTCGCAGCTCTGGTGGTGTTATTTACGCCTCCACTCTTACTGCAAATGTGATCTACGGTCACGCTTCATTTACTAACAACTCCTCTACTAAAGGCAGCGGCGGTGCGATCTGCATGTACGGTCAGCTTACTGTCCGCGATTCATCCTTTGAGGGTAATACCGCAACCAACCGCGGCGGTGCTGTCTATGCCTCCAAATCGAGTCTGAATTCCATAACCCGATATGTCGAGCTGACAAGATGCACATTTACCGCCAACGAGGCAACTCTCGGCGGCTCACTCTCACTGTACGCTTCGTCGGCTGATTATCCCGAGGGTGCTATCGCAACGGTCACGGATTGTACATTTACGGGCAACAAGGCTTCTCTCGAGATAGGCAACGCTTCCTCGGCAAGCGGCGGCGCAATATATGCTGACAGAAAGGTCTCGCTTACCGTTAAAAACGGCGAATTCACGGAAAACTCGGCGGCTACCGAAGCGGGTGCTATTTATATCGCAGGCGAAAGCATGGCAACCGTCACCGACTCTGTAATGTCGTCCAATACATCAGGAAAGCACGGCGGTGCAATCGTCGTCCGCAGCTCTTATCTCACACTCGACGGCGTTGAGATCACAGAGAGCATCGCGGCTGCAAACGGCGGTGCGATATACGTATCCTATCAGAGCAACCGCGAAATCAACTCAAAGGTTGAGATCAAAAATTCCGTTTTGACTTCCAATACTGCAACCTCCAACGGTGGCGCTATTTACGCAACAAGACGCAGTGCGCTTGAGGATGAATGGAATATTCTCACCATTACAGACACAGTATTCAAGTCAAACAGCGCAGGAGTAAACGGCGGCGCGCTCTCTACCCTTTCCAAGGTCGGCGTTTACGTTGAAAATTCGGAATTTACCGAAAACACCGCAACCGTTGACGAGGACGGTCAGGGCGGCGCTTGGTATCTTGCGGGAAGCACTGTTGAGATAAACGGCGCGACCTTTAGCTCCAACTCTGCCAACAATGCAGGCGGTGCGCTGAAGATCACTTCCTCCGCAACCGTAACCATGAATAACGTTACTGCTGCTGGAAATGCCTCTGGCAACGGTGGATTTATCCACGTTGACGAGGCTACACTCAATATTTACAACAGCGATATCTCGGCAAACTCTTCTACCAAGAACGGCGGTGCTGTATACGCATATACCGACGCTATTATCAACGTCTACAATACCTCCTTCAGTCAAAACACTTGTGCTGAAAACGGTGGCTCGCTGATGATCTATACTGCAGGTTCACAGTCGGTGCTTCACACCTGCACATTTGATTCAAACGTAGCTGACGGAGCGGGCGGAGCTCTATACATCTCCAACAAGTCTCTTGTGGATATGTATAACATTACCGCTACTGACAACAGTGCCGACAAGGGCGGATTTATGTACGAAACCACGTCGGGAACTGTCGTCAAATTAGTCGGACTGACTGTTTCGGGCAATACCGCAACCACGGGCGGTCCTATCATCTGGGGTAACACCGTCAATGCAAAGCTGAATATTGACAAGTCCAAATACACTGACAACGACGCCACGGGCGAGCTTAATGCAGATTACTGGGCTACGGCAATCTACAATCTGCTTACCGTAGCGGAGATCAGCTCGGCTATTCCCTCTTATGACGATTACGTTCACGAAATACCAGAGGCTGATATTACTCCCGAAAAGGCTCCCGTATCCGTCAACGACGTATTTGATCTTGCTCAGAACACAAACGACGGATACATAAGCAAATACTACGAAGATCTTCCCGTTCTTGATAAGAGCTCCAACTTCTTGAGTGACGGAGTGACTTATTTTGAAAATATCAACGGCGGCACGGTAACTGTGGATAGCTTCGTATATGCGGCTTACGCCAAGGACGGAATCGCAACCGCCAGCGAAGGAATCCTTATCTATCAGGCTATGCTTTACAAGCAGGCACACCCCGAAGAGGAGGTTTCTATCGCAATATCCGCGTACAGATTCTCCATTGAAGCTGCGGTTAACATCAACCGCAACAGCCGCTACTTCGGCTATATGCGTCAGCTTGTCGGATGTGAATATGACGAATTTGGATTTGTCCGTGTTTCCTATCTGCTTGTATCGGCGGCTAAGATGGGTATCAATGTCACCGTTATAGGTCAGCTTGATGCGTACCCGATCAATTCAAGCGATCCCAATTTCTACGAGTATTTCACCGCTCACCTTGACACTCCCTGCGATGCTGATTATGCCGAGGGTGTTGTGGGCGACTACATGAACTTCTCCTTCTGCTATTGGACTCTCGAACAAAAGGGCGGAACAGATATGATGCACACCAAGCTCTGCGCGGTATCACATTACCTCGATATTAACGGCGTTGAGCATAAAAATGCCGTATGGACCTCCAGCTCCAACCTTGACGGTATTACCTCCAAGGGTTATAACGCCAACTGGAAGCTGCAGACCGCGACCATAGTTTCCGACCACGAATATATCTATCGCGTGTCTGCTAACTATCTGCGCCTTATCTCCGAGTACTGCGGACAGGAGCAGATATACGAGTTCCAGGATTTTATGAGCCGCGAGGGCGCAAGACAGATAGATCTTATTCTTGCGGGCAAGGATGACGAGATTCCTGCTGATGAGCAACTCGTTTATCTCGGAACGGAAAGCGACGACGTATTTGAGCTTTACTTTACTCCATTTGCCGGCGGTACTACCGTATGGGATGAAGCTTACAACCCCTACTGCAAGTATCTCCGCGAAATGTATGATTCCGAAGACTCCATAATATTTATATGGAATGCGGCGGAGTATAACTCCAACTTCCCGCTCGGACAGCAGATGGAGGACATTATTGTCGGCTCCTTCTTCAACAACAAAAACGTAGAAAACAAATTCTACGGTATGATGGAAAACTTTGACGGTACAAAGCTTAACGGCTTGACAGTCGGCAAGGATATCGGACTTATATCTCTCAACGAATTCAAGCACGATTCCGTACACAACAAGGACATCCTTATGTCGTATGTCAAGGATGGACAGAGATATTACGTTTCCCTGCTCAACTCCTGCAATATGCATGCGGGCTCAATGTGCTATCAGTCCAACTTTATGCTCGTTATCAAGGAAACCGATTGCGAGGAGGACAGCGTATTCTTCAATATGGCTGATCTTACTACTGTTGGAATCGTTGAGCATACTTACGGTGACGAGCAGACATTTATTCCCGAGACCAATGAACACGGTTACTATTACATTCCGTGTATCTACTGCGACGAAAAGATCATCACCGGAACCATTCACCGTCCCGGTGAATGGATAGTCGATAAGGAGGCTACGCTCGGCTCTAACGGTGTTCAGCATAAGGATTGTACCGTATGCGGCAGTATAGTCGAGATGAAGGAGGTCTCCGTTGGAGAGAAGGAAAACGAAAACACCGACGTTGGAATGGAGGGTATGTGGTTTACAGGTGAGGAAAAAATGACTACGGGCATTTCTCAAACGCCCTTGACCTTTGAAGCGTATATCCAGCTCTCCAAGCAGCACCTTGATCGTGGCGGCGTTATAGTAGGCAACTACGACGGAATGGGTGCTAACCAGATAAACCTTGAGATCTACAACTACGGTCAGGTAAGACTTTACATCAAGAATAACGGTATAAAGGACGAGTGCTTCTTTGAGTCTGACATCCGCTCCGACACTCCCGTGCATATTGCGGTTACTGTTGACGGCAAAATCGCAAGACTTTATATAGACGGGGCTCTTGCGGATACCCAGCTTCTGTCTGGTAACATACCTGCTATTTCCGATGAACTGATGATCGGTCGCGACAACCGCCTGTACAATTCACCGTACTTCAAGGGCGAGATTTACTCGGTTGCACTGTTCAGTGACGTAAGAACAGAGGCAGAGATCGCAAAGGATATGTTTGTTGTCGCCAATGACGCCGATGGTCTCCTTTATTCGAGAAGCTTTGCAACCGCTCCGAATTCCGATTCCATAGAAAATATCGGTATCTCTCCTGATGAGAACACGAATATTTCACTTGAAGCTCTCTCCTCTGCTCCTCTGACCGTCGAAGCAATAATCAGCCTTCCCACAACGCATACGGGACGCGGTGGTGTCGTATTCGGAAATTACGACGGAAGTACACAGAATCAGATCAACCTTGAAATATACGATAACGGTGTTCCCAGACTCTACGTTAACAAGGCAGGATATGCCTCAACGGTATATTTTGATGCTGACGTTCGCACGGGTGTACCGACCCATATTGCGGTCGTGATGAGCGGAAAAACCGCTACTCTTTACGTAGACGGCGAGATTGCGGATACTGCCGAGTTCCCCTACGCTATCCCTTCTGTAACCGATAACTTTATGGTCGGCGGCGATCACCGCGCAAATAACGCACAGTATTTCAAGGGCAAGATCTACGCTGTCGGACTTTACAGCGTTGCAAAGAACGCTAACGAAATCAAGCGTGACAGCCTTATGATGGATAATGCCTCTGATTCTCTCCTCTACCTCAACTACTTCACCAAGGTAGAAAATGCTGCGGATAATTTGGAGGAAGGAACGAGATTTACAGCAGACTCCTCCGTATCCGTAGACACTCTTGCAAGCGCACCCCATACTATCGAAGCGACTATCCGCATTTTGCCGAGCTATTGGGATAGAGCGGGTGTAATTGTGGGTAACTATGACAACGGTACGGGCGCTCAGATAAATCTTGAGGTTTACTATAACGGACGTGCAAGACTATTCTATAACGACGGCATCACAAAGGGCGAATGCTTATTCTCGGGCACAGATATCCGCTCTTACGATAAACGCCATATCGCGGTAACTGTTGACGGACAAACTGCTTACCTGTACGTTGACGGTGATCTGAAGGAAACAAAGGCTATGCTCATTGACCTTCCCGAAGCTACCGAAAATTTCAGGATCGGCGGCGATAATCGCGTTGATAACGTTCAGTACTTCAAGGGTGAGCTTTACTCGGTATATATGTTCAGCGACGCAAGAACCGCAGATGAGATCAAGTCCGACTTTGCCTCGGTGGCTGCTGACGCCGAGTCGCTCATCTATTCGTGCAACCTCACCGACGAAATTAAATCTGCCACCACTCCCGAATACCGCCCTACGGGACACACCTTTGACGGAATACATATCGACCGTATTGATGACCTCACTACAGCTCCCTACACCATGGAAGCCGTCTTACACGTTCCTACCACAATGGACGGACGTGCAGGCGTTATATTCGGTAACTATTACGGCGACGATTCTCAGCAGATTACCTTTGAGATATATGAAATGGGACGTGTGCGACTATTCTTCGTAAATAACAGCGTAAGAGTAAATACGATATTCAATACCGATATCCGCTCTGATGCTCCCGTCCATATCGCGCTCACGGTTGACGGAACGTTGGCTACGCTGTACGTCGACGGCGAGGCTGTCGAAACTGCACAGCTTCCTCTTGAACTGCCTGTTACCACTAAGAACTACGTGGTCGGCGGTGATAACAGATATGAGAACTCGCAGTACTTCAAGGGTGAGATCTATTCGCTGGCGCTGTTCGGTGACGTTAGAAGCGCTGAAGAGATCAAGGCAGATTCCCTGCTGACTCCCACGGAAGCTGACGATCTCATGTACTCCGTAGTCTACGGTTATACAGACTGCAACCCTCACACCGCAGACAACGATCACGTAGTGAGTGATTGGATAATTGACCGTGAGGCTACTGCAACGTCAAACGGACTCAAGCACAAGGAATGTACTGTATGCGGTAAATTGATTTCTGTAAAGGAAATTTCCTGCACGTACACTGATGTTAATAACGTTTCCATTGCAGATAATGCAGGACTTACATTGGGCTCTGAGAGTGATGCGTTGAATACTGATATTATCGCGTCCTCTCCCATGACATTTGAAGCATTGATACAGCTTTCTCCCGATTACAGAAACCGCGCGGGTGTAATTATTGGCTCGTATGACGGTGGAAGCGGAGATGCTATCAACTTTGAGATCTATACCGAAGGAAATCCCCGTCTGTACTACAAGGTTAACGGAGTCGGATATTCGCACGTATTCAGTACAGACATTCGTTCCAACTCGTTTACCCACGTTGCACTGACCATTGACGGACTCACCGTAAAGCTTTACGTAAACGGTGTGCTGGCAGAAACCGTTGAGCTTACGGTTGCCGTTCCCGAGATAACGAGTGATTTCAACGTCGGAAACGACAAACGAGCTACGAGCGGTCAGTACTTCAAGGGCACGATCTACGGAGTGACTATGTTCGACGACGTAAGAACAGCGGATGAGATCGCACTCGACGCTATTCTTGTCGTAAGTAATGCTGAAGGAATTTTGTATTCCAAGTATTACAAGTTTGAATAATGAATTTTACTTGATATTCAAACAAAATGCGGCAGCCTTCTACCACACGGTAGAAGGCTGCCGTTATTGGTATCCAAATAATACGGCTCAATTATTTACCATCCGTAGGGACGAACGTCCTCTGTCCGTTTTCGACGGAAGCAATCCTCCACCATACGAAAAACAAAAAGCCCTGCGTGATGCAGAGCTTTTGTATATGAGAAATAATAAATTATCTCTTTGAGAACTGAGGTGCACGGCGTGCGCCCTTGAGTCCGTACTTCTTTCTTTCCTTCATACGAGGGTCACGGGTCATAAATCCTGCTGCCTTAAGAGCGGGACGGTAGTTAGCGTCTGCTGCTACGAGAGCGCGAGCAACGCCGTGGCGGATAGCGCCTGCCTGACCGGAGATACCGCCGCCGTTTACGTTTGCAACGATATCAAACTTACCCTGTGTGCCGGTTACGCCAAAGGGCTGGTTTACGATAAGCTTGAGAGTCTCAAGTCCGAAATATTCGTCGATGCTGCGACCGTTGATGGTGATCTCGCCGCTACCGGGGTAGATGCGAACACGAGCAACAGACTTCTTTCTGCGGCCTGTGCCGTAGAAGTAGGGTTTTGCACTTGTATACATAGGGCTATGTCCTTCCTTTCTTCTAATTAAAACTCGTAAGCTTCGGGCTTCTGTGCCGCGTGCTTATGAGCCTCGCCTGCATATACCTTAAGTCTGGTGAATGCAGCGCGACCGGGGGTGGTATCGGGGAGCATACCCTTAACTGCAAGCTCCATAGCTCTTTCGGGCTTGGTTGCCATCAAGGTCTTGTACTGAACGCTCTTCATGCCGCCGATATAGCCGGAATGATGGTAGTGATACTTCTGTTCCATCTTCTTACCTGTGAGAACAGCCTTATCAGCGTTGATTACGATAACAAAGTTACCGCAGTCGATATGGGGGGTGAACGTAGGATCGTTCTTACCGCGGAGCAAGTTTGCAGCTGCAACAGCAGTCTTACCGAGTGGCTTGCCTGCTGCGTCAATGATGTACCACTTGCGTACCACAGCTTCTTTTTTCTGCATAAATGTGGACATTTTGATAGTTCCTTTCATATAGTTCATTTTCTCATGCTCGCCTATTATACCACAACAATTTGGGCTTGTCAATACCTTTTTTAAAAAATTTTTGATTTTTTTAATTTAGCATATCAAGACCTCTCATTTTCTCGCGTTTTCGTCGCTTTTTCTCTTTCATTCTCACGCGCCATCACATTTTTCTATCTGAATTTTTTATGCTTTACGGTCATACACCGAAGGTGTACGGCATATATTCCTCTTGTAGTCAAGGACAAACACTGAGAAAAGAAAGGAAAGAAGCTATGGAAAAGTATTATTTACCCGAAGGAAATCTTTTATCGTCTCCGCAAAACCGAGAATTTATATCTACGCTGGACGGACTTGAGCGCGCTATGGCATGTGGCGCTATAATTGAAGGGATAGCAAGGCTGTGCGATTCCTCCTTTGATCTGCACGTTGATTTCCCTGCCATGCCAAACGTAAGGGGGATCATTCCGCGCGCAGAATGTGCATACGTCAAAAACGGCGACGAGATAAAGGATATTGCCGTGCTTACCCGCGTTGGCAAGGCGGTCTGCTTCAAGGTAATCGGAATTGAACGGCGTCCCGATGGAATAGTTGCGCACCTTTCGCGCAGGCTTGCGCAAATGGAATGCTACGAGCGATATTTATCCGCCCTGTGCGCGGGTGACGTTATCAACGCGCGAGTTACGCATCTTGAGCCATTCGGCGCGTTTGTTGATATAGGTTGCGGAATGGTATCGCTGTTATCGGTTGATGCTATTTCGGTATCCCGCATATCGCATCCCCGTGACAGACTGTACTGCGGTCAGGCGATATGGGCTGTGGTACGCAGTATTGACCGCTCAAACGACCGTATTTTTGTTTCCATGCGGGAGCTGCTTGGCACGTGGGAGGAAAACGCCGCGAATTTTGAGTCGGGACAGACGGTGGCGGGTATTATACGAAGCGTTGAGGATTACGGCGTTTTTGTTGAGCTATCCCCCAATCTTGCGGGACTTGCTGAGGTGCGAGAGGAGGACAGGGACATTTATCGCTCCATGATCGGCAGAGGGTGCGCGGTATTCATCAAAAGCATAATTCCCGAGCGCATGAAGATAAAGCTGGTCTTGCTCGACAGCTACCGTACCGAGCCGACCTTCCCCACTCCCCTCACCTATTACATACACGGGGACAAAACGGAGCATATTGACTCATGGGTATACTCTCCCGCAGGCGCAAGAAAGCGCGTCGAAACTGTATTTGAATAAGGATAGCCGCCCTGCGACAATCTCGCAGGGCGGCTCTTTTGTAAAATTATATTTTAAATGTAAATAATAATGAAATAAGGTTTACAATTAGGTGATTATGTGGTATAATGGTTTGTGTAGATTTTCTAAATGAGGGAAATTGTTTATGCAGATAATCAAACTTAACGTCGGTGACGTTCTGGAGCTTAAAAAAACGCACCCTTGCGGCGGCAAGCTGTTTCGGGTTATGCGTGTGGGCAGTGAGGTTCGTATTGTATGCGAGAGCTGTGGACGCGACCTTGTACTTGACAGAATAAAGCTTGAAAAAGCTATTAAAAGTATTCGACCTGTGCAGGATTGACTGAATAGTTATACATAAAAACGGAGGAAAAAATGGAAAACATGCCTTTGAATGAACAACAGTCGGCGGAAAACGTCGCTACACCGGCAAAACAAAATAAATTCACGCAGATAAAAGGACGGTTGCTCAGCGAAAAGCGTCGCTCCCTTATTGATACCTACGGATATCTGTGGCTTGCGGCGGCTATTCCTGCGCTGATCATGTTCCTTATATATCTTGTGCGCGGTCTGTACCCGTTTGGCGACGGCTCGGTGCTCGTGCTTGACCTTAACGGTCAGTACGTTTATTTTTACGAGGCGCTGCGCGATTTCATCTACGGCGACGGCAGTCTGCTTTATTCCTTCTCCCGCGCACTCGGCGGTGAGTTCCTCGGAATATACGACTACTATATCGCCAGCCCCTTCTCCTGGCTTGTGGCACTGTTCCCCAAGGACAGAATGCTTGAGGCGCTTCTGTTCATCTTCATACTGAAATCGGCTATCAGCGGATTTACCATGGGATTCTATCTCCACAAGCATTCCGCCAAGGTAAACAAGCTGGCTATTATCACCTTTTCGATAATGTACGCTATGTCCTCTTACGCCGTTATCCAACAGCACAACTCCATGTGGATAGACGCGCTGATGTGGCTGCCTCTCTTGACCTACGGCATTGAGGAGCTTATCAAAAAGGGGCATTTCCGTCTGTTTACGACTATTCTCGCCATCACTTTGATAAGTAACTTCTATATCGGTTACATGGTGTGCATCTATACTGTGATCTACTCGTTCTATTACTATTTTGCTCACAACGAGAATAACGAGAACAATCCTTTCGGCGAGAAAAATCATTTCGTGCGCTCCGTTTTGCGCATGGGCGGCTGGGCGTTACTTGCAATCGGTATTGCGGCGCTTACCGTTCTGTCTGCAAGGTACGCGCTCTCCTTCGGTAAAAATGAGTTCTCCAACCCCGACTGGTCCATCAATCAGAAGTTCAATCTTTTTGAATTCCTTTACAAGCTTCTCCCCTCCTCTTACGACACCGTAAGACCTGCGGGACTGCCCTTCGTGTACTGCGGCGTGCTGACCGTTATCATGGTGCCTGCCTACTTTATGTCCAAGAAGTTCTCCAACCGCAAAAAGGTTGCGGCGGCGCTTCTGATCGTATTCTTTATCGCGTCCTTTGCGGTAAGCCCGCTTGATCTTATCTGGCACGGCTTCCAGAAGCCCAACTGGCTCAACTACCGTTACAGCTTTATGCTCTGCTTCATTCTTATTTCTCTTGCGTATAAGGCGTTTGAGCATATTGAATTTTTCAGCCGCAAGGCACTGCTCGGCGTAGTCGCATTTATCGGTCTGTATACCCTTCTCCTTCAGGAGCTTGGTGATTATATTACAGGACTCAACGAAAAAATGGTCATCTCTCCTTGGGGCACTGTGGGACTTACGCTGTTCTGTCTGCTCGTTTACTTTATAATCATTTGCCTCATGGGCAGATCCAAGAAAAAGAACAAGGAGCTGCTTGTGACCGTGCTCGCATTTATCGTCTGTGCAGAGGTTTTCACCAGCGCACTTTGCGACGTGAACAAGTTTGACGAGGACGTTTCTTATTCGTCCTATTCCAAATACAACAACTTCCTTGACACCTTCCGTCCCATTGTGGACACTATTGAGGAAAATGACAAATCCTTCTACCGAACAGAAAAGACCTATCACAAAAAGACAAACGATTCAATGGCTCTCGGCACGAAGGGCTTGAGCCTTTCCACCTCTACGCTCAACCGCGACACCATAGTCTACTTGCAGAAGATGGGATATTCCTCGAAATCTCACTGGTCCAAATATTTCGGTGGAAATCCCGTGAACGATTCCCTGCTTGGCGTTAAGTATATTATTTCCAACTACGATTTCTCGGATTACTACGGAGATCCGCTTTACACCAAGGAGGATTACGGTTACAGTGAGGACGTCACGCTGACGGGAACTTACGACGTATATCTTAACGAATACGCCCTCTCGCTGGCTTACGGAGTTGCAGAAGATTACGGTGACTTCAAGATGACCGACTACGACACCCCCTTTGAGCGACTCAACGCTCTCGTTGCCGCTATGCTCGGAGAGGATGAGCCAGTGCAGATATTCGTTCCTGCGGTCATGTCGGAGGATATAACCCTCAACAACATGAAGCACGAGCATATAGACGCATCCAGAACAGCGGACAAGATCGACGAGGAAAAATACCTTCCCGAGGACAAGGAAAAGGCCGCTTCTCTGACTTACACGTTCACCGTTCCTACGGACACAATGCTTTATTACTACAATCCCACGGGATATAACCGTCAGGTCAAGCTCAAGGCGAATTCCTTGACGAAAGAGCCTATCACGGGTCTCACGCTTGCTTTCGGCGGTAATGAAACCACCCGTATGATCTATCTCGGCGAGTCTACCAAGGAACAGCTCTCACTGACCATCACCATTGACAACGACTCCAAGAATTTCTATACCCGCAAGAAGGATTCTTACGTCTATTACCTTGATATGGACGTATTCAAGGATGCCATTGAGCGACTTGCAAAGACACAGCTTGTGATAAACGAGGATTACACCGACGATAATCTTACGGGCTCTGTTAAGACTCTCAAGGACGATCAGCTTATGTATACCTCCATTCCCTACGACGAGGGCTGGAACGTATACGTTGACGACAAGGAGGTGGATATTTTTGAAACCTCCGACGCACTGATCTCCTTCCGTATTGACAAGGCGGGCGAGCATGATATCAGGCTGCAATATATGCCTGCCGAAATAATGCTTGGCATTATCGTAACCTCTGTCAGCACCGTGCTGTTTATCGCGATCCTTGCAGCTTATCCCTTTATCAAGAAGATAAAGCTGTTTAAAAAGACCGTTCTTATCGACGGCGAGGAGCTGCCAAAGCTTCCTACCGACGAGGAGCTGACTCCTATGGCTCGCGGCGATATCGGATATTTGGATGACGACGAGGCGGATGAGCCAAAGAAGCACTCATTCACGGGTGACAGCGACAAGGGCAAGTCACGCAAGAAATAACAGTTACCAAAAGTAAATTGAACCCTGCAACCATGTCAGAACGGCATGGTTGCAGCCTTAAAGAAAGGAAAAGCTATGTTTTACTACATCAAGGGAAAGCTTGTCACCGCCGCTCCCGGATATGCGGTCATTGACGCTATGGGCGTGGCATACAAGCTAACCGTCAGCGAAAATACCTATCGAGCTCTGCCTCCGCGTCACAGCGTTACCACTCCCCCCGACGCAACCCTTTATACTTATCTTGCGGTGCGCGAGGACGGCATCGAGCTTTACGGATTTATTAACGAAAGCGAGCTTTCCTCCTTTAAAATGCTTATATCCGTTTCGGGCGTTGGCCCTAAGGCGGCTATGTCTATTTTATCACAGCTTACTCCCGAAAGATTTGCTCTCGCGGTTTGCACAGACGACAAAAAGGCGATCTCCGCCGCAAGCGGTATCGGCCCGAAAACGGCGGCAAGAATTATTCTTGAGCTGAAGGACAAGCTTTCAAAGCAGACAGAATTTGATCTGTCTGCCGCCGAAGCACCTGTCGCTAATATTTCCCCCACAGCCGCACGAGGCAAGCTCAGCGAGGCGCAGGATGCACTTATTGTGCTTGGTTACACTCGTGGCGAAGCGCAGAACGTACTCAAAAATATTGACACGGACTCCCTCCCACTTGAGGATATCATCAAGGAAGCCTTGAAGCGCCTTATGCGCTCTTGATTTTCGGAAAGGATGAGCTATTATGAGCAAAAATTCAAAGACTAATATCACCGCCTTTGACCTGTTTGCGGACGGCGACAATTCCCCCTCCGATCTTTACGAAAAGGCTTACGAGGACAGACACTCGGGCTCGGATTGGGATACTGATGAGGACATGGATTTTGAAAATCGCATAGTTTCCACCTCCTTCAAGCCGGGTGACGACGACAGCGAAAACAGTCTGCGCCCAAAGCACCTCGGCGATTATATCGGTCAGGAAAAGGCGAAGGAAAATCTTAAGGTCTATATTGAAGCGGCGCAGCTTCGCGGCGACACACTCGACCACGTTTTGCTTTACGGTCCTCCCGGTCTTGGTAAGACCACTCTCTCCAACATAATTGCCAACGAGCTTGGTGTTAATATCCGAATTACTTCGGGTCCCGCTATCGAAAAGCAGGGCGATCTTGCGGCGCTTCTGACCAATCTCAATCAAGGCGACGTCTTGTTTATCGACGAGATACACCGATTGTCCCGCGCGGTCGAGGAGATACTTTACTCCGCCATGGAGGATTACGCGCTTGACATTATTATCGGAAAAGGCCCTGCGGCGAGAAGTATTCGAATTGACCTTCCCAAGTTCACGCTTATCGGTGCTACGACCCGCGCAGGTCAGCTGACTCCCCCCTTGCGTGACCGCTTTGGCGTTCTGCTCAAGCTGGAGTTCTACACTCCCGAGGAGCTGGCTCTTATCGTTAAGCGCAGCTCGTCAATTTTAGGTATCGAGATCAGCGATGACGGTGCTTACGAGATCGCGTCCCGTTCTCGCGGAACGCCCCGAATTGCTAACCGTCTGCTTAAGCGCGTGCGCGATTTCGCGCAGGTCAGCGGCAAGGACGTTATTGACTCCGCTATCGCAGGTTATGCGCTTGACCGACTTGAAATAGACGCGCTCGGACTTGACAACACGGACAGAAAGATCCTTGAGACCATTATTAAATTCTACGACGGCGGTCCTGTTGGACTTGAAACTCTTTCGGCTACCATCGGAGAGGAATCGGTCACCATTGAGGACGTTTACGAGCCTTATCTTATGCAGATGGGCTTTGTCAATCGCACGCCGCGAGGCAGATGCGTAACCCGCCTTGGCTACAATCATCTCGGAATTCCTATGCCGAGAGCAAATGCGAGTACCGCACGCGATCAGGTAGGATTTTTCGACGCTCCTGCTGACTCGGAGGAGTGATCCGCATGAACGGCGATTATATTCCCGTTTTGTCGGCGGCGCAAATGAAGCTCTGCGACTGCTACACCATTGAAAAATTAAATATCCCCTCGCAAACGCTTATGGAACGCGCGGCGGCGTCTGCTGTGGACGTGCTTATCGCTGACCGTCGCTTTGATACGCGCCGCGTGCTTATACTTACGGGTGGCGGCAACAACGGCGGCGACGGAATTGCCATGGCTCGTCTTTTGCATGGCAAAGAAATTTACGCTAACGTGTGCTTTGTTGGTACGGTCACGTCCGACGGATTTCCCGACAAAGTGAAAACAAGCGTTGAATGTATGCGCCAATACGGTCTTGCCGTGGCGGAGGGTGTTGGGTTTATTTCAAAAGCAGACCTCTTTGCGTCTATTGACACCTACACCTGCATTGTTGACGCTATTTTCGGGATCGGACTGTCGCGAGATATCAAGGGTGAGATTTTTGACGTTATTTTGCTTGTCAACGGTTGCGATAAGCCCATTCTTTCAGTAGACGTGCCTTCGGGAATTGATGCGGATAGCGGACGAATTTGCGGCATTGCCGTCAGGGCGGACGTTACCGTGTGTATTCAGGCACTTAAAAGCGGACTTTTGCGCTTTCCCGCAGTGGAATATGCGGGAGATATCCGCGTTTGCGATATAGGAGTTGACCTTTCTCCCGTTTGTCAGAAGGAGCAGATGCGTATGCTTGGCAAAGAACATCTACCCGAATTTTTCCGCCGAGGACGGCAAAGCAACAAGGGTAGCTTTGGGCGTGTCCTCTTTATCTGCGGCAGTCGCGGTATGAGCGGCGCGGCTTATCTTTCCACGTCTGCGGCACTGCGCTGCGGTATCGGTCTTGCGCACGTTTTCACCCACGAGGACAACCGTGTCATTATTCAATCACAGCTCCCCGAGGCAATCCTTACCACCTATAACGGCGAAGCTTGCGCTTCAAATCTTGCGCTTGATCCCGCTATGACGTCGGCTGATGTTGTAGTTATCGGTTGCGGTCTTGGAAAAGACAAATGTGCTTTTGCCCTGCTTGAACGGGTATTAAATTTTGGAGGAGAAAAGCCGCTCGTTCTTGATGCGGACGCCTTGAATATTTTATCCGAAAATCCTCAGCTTTGGCTGACAAAACGGTTTGCGGACAACGGACGACACGTCACCGTTATAACTCCCCACCCTGCGGAATTTGCTCGGCTGACGGGTATCTCGGTGCGCGAAATACTGCGGGATATGCCTTATCACGCAAGAAAATTTGCAAAGGAGCACGGTGTGTTCGTGCTTTTAAAGGACGCGCACACCGTTATCGTCTCTCCATACGGAGAGTGTTATATCAATCCCCACGGTAATTCGGGAATGGCTAAGGGCGGCTCGGGTGACGTGCTTGCGGGAATTATCGGTGCTATGCTTGCAGACGTCGCGTTTGACACGGAGGCGAGTGATTCCGACGTTGTTCGTCGCATCTCGGCGGCGGTGCTGCTCCACTCACTTGCAGGTGAGGCGGCGCGCGCAGAGCTTGGCGAGGTTTCCATGCTCCCCAGCGACGTCATTTCGGCTATCAGCCGCGTGACGAGAGATTTTTTCGATACTACCACGAAAATAGAATTCAATTAAACTCAAAAACCGACCTGTATTCGCAGGTCGGTTTTTGAGTTTTTATTGAACAAATGCGGTGTATACCTTGTAGTAATCGTCAAAGGCTTCCTTCTGCTTATTGACAAGCGTTTGTGCCTCGCGCCAGCGTCCCACCATAGCGCGGTATTCGGAGCGCACGGAGTCGTCGATACGGGCAACGTCACTGTCCTCCCAGCCCGAAAATTCGCGAAGCATTGCGCGCAGGCAGGTCTTATTCCAGGCACCGTCACCGCTGATATGCTGAACGGTGCGCATTACTGCCGCTCTTGTTGAGATCGCGTCGTATATCTCGCCACAGCTATCCGAAATTATCTGTATCATATCGAGCAGTCTCTCCACGTCAGACGTATCTTCGTCCTTTAAGGTAAGCCTTGCATTTGCCTTGATATCTCCCCAGAATCCGTTTCCGACAGAGCCGTCAAGCACTGCCTCGTAGCACGGAACGAGTGCGTTATCCACGTCACTCCAAAACAGCCGCTCGCGCTCTGCCGTATACGCCGTGAGCATGGTCTGCGCGGTAACGGAGCTTTCGCTCCACTCCTCGCGAAGCGCATCTGCCGCGCTTGGGATATTCTCTGTCAGTAGCTTTATCATAGAGTCGAAATTCTGCTCGGATACTCGGTTATGGATAAGTCCGTCCTTTTGAGCCTCCATAATTTCGGCGCACAGCTTCATTTCGGAATAGAGCGAATCGATCAGCGCAGTGCGTCTTTGAGCGAGCCTGGTAAGCGTTTCGTTCATTTCAAGGCAAGCGGAATAAGCCGCGGCGTTCTCCTCGCGCATGGGTGAGCTCTCACTCTCGCCGTCAGCGGCGTAGCAAAACAGAGGTCGCAAGGTTATCCAGTTGCTCGCCATAAGCTCGGCAATAAGCTTTTGGTTTACTGCAAGCTGCTCGCGGTCGTTGTCGTTTTCGCAATCAAATGAGCGATATACTGTCTTTATGTAGTCAAGCGGAATCACGCTGTCCCCTTCAAGCTCGGCGGTGTTATTATTGATTATACCCATTATCGCGATCTTGATATGTCGGGAAAGAGTTGCCGACGTGATGGCGCGCAGTGTGGGATAACGAGCTTGCAGGTCGTCGAGAAATGCTGACTCAGTTTCGTCAAAGTCCTTGATGGACGGTGGATTTTCGGTGTCATATCCGTCGGGCAGAAGTGTCATTGCATTTTCCAACACCTCCAAACGGCGGCGGCACTCTGTGGCGAAGATATCGTAGGACGTACCGACAAGGGTAAGTGCGCCCGACGCGCTGTCATCGCTTACGATATGTCCCGAAAAATACTGCACTGCACGTGGGGCAAAGGTATGCTCGCTCTGACTTCCGACGATCATTCGGAGCATGACCTCCTCCAGCTTCATCCGCTCGCGCCACACAAGCGCGTTCTGATTACGCAAGAGCCCTGAAGCTGAGTTGGTATCGCCCGAGCGGTCACATGCGCCGTCCGACAAGACGACAACGGCAAACGGCATGGTCTTTTGCAAAACTACGGTCTTAGTTGCAACGGCGGGGGCGCACTCCGTAGGTTCAAGTGCTTCTATGCGAGGCAGTTTTTCCTCCCACAGCACCTTCATTCCTTCGTAATCCAGCAGGAAAAACTTAAAATTACCTGCACCGAACATATTGATGGCGAATTCGTCGCCCTGCACGTTTTCAATTTTGCAAACAGCCAAGGATACCGAAAAATCCGATTCCGCACTGGGAGCAAGTCCGCCAAAATCCGCCATGGCGCGACGAAGTCGGTAAAGACCTGCGGAGATATTCTCGCCCAGACGGTTGGCGTAATACTCGGTAGCGCTTGACTCGGACACGTACTCTGAGGGAGTCGCGCGCATGGTCTGGAGTGCCAACGCCTGTGTCATTACGGCAGCGTATCTCGACACGAGATGCTCGTATCCGTTCTCCGTACCCGACAGGCTTCGGTTGATAATATCAAGGTTTTCCTCGGAGTTGTCAAGGATCTCCGAAAAAAGACTTTCAAAAAGGCGGTTTGCCTCGTTATAAGGATATATGTACGTTGGCGGTATCATTCCGCGCTTGGAGGGCTTGCCGTCTGCAGACACAAGCAGAGTGCGCATAGCAACGGGTACTGCCTCCGACACAAAGCCAAACGCCTCCGGATTTTCCGCAAGAAATGCGGTGGGAAGCCACTGTTCCTTTGAGTAGGGCGGGAGCGGCGATATATTGTGATCAAAATTCATATTTCACGCCTCCTTTTGCTTATCTGTATACAGTATAACATATATTTTCAATTTTTACAAGCGGCACGGCAGATTTTTTTAATCTAAATTGTAAATGACGAGTTCCTTACCATCATTTTCGAGGGGCTGTCTTAATGAGACAGCCCGAATTCCAATATATCATTTTCAATTTCAATTCAAACCGCAACGAGGTCTACGGATTGCCGTCTATCAGCTCGCTGACTGTCACGAATTTATAACCGCGCTCAATAAGCTCGGGGATAAGCAATCGCAGAGCGTCGGGGGTTGGGCTATCGTGACCGATAAAATCGTGCATAAGGATTATATCCCCTGCCGTTACCACAGACAGAACGTTATCCCTTATATCCTCGGGCGACGTGTGTGCCCAATCACGGGTATCCACGTCCCATAGCACGACACGGTAGTCGAGGTTTTTTATGACTTCCTTCACTGTTTCGCTCATCTGTCCCTGGGGAGGACGCAGAAATTTAGTCTTGCGCTCCGAAACAGCTGACACGGCATCCTCGCACCGCTCGATCTCGCTCATAATATCTCCGTAACACATATTTCCGATCCGAGCGTGTGAGAAGGTGTGATTTTCCACCTCGTGTCCCGACTCAAGCAGTCGCTCGGCGGTCTTTGGATAATACTCAATGTTCTCCCCCACCGTAAAAAAGGTCGCGCTGACGCCATACTCATCCAGAATATCCAGAATTATCGGCGTGTAATACGGGTGCGGTCCGTCGTCAAAGGTAAGTGCTATTTCCATGCGGTCGTTTCTCTTTTTGTGATACACAAGCTCGTCCTCTCCCCACACCGCACTGTCTGTATATCTCGCCACTGCTATCGCCTCATCGCCTCTCGTCGTTCTTTTCCATGCAAGAAAAAAGCCAAGCAGTGCAAGCAACAGAAATATAACTCCCGCCACCCCCATAAACCGAGAAAACGACTCCCTCTCATCCCCATGACGGCGATTTTTTATCCTACGCATTCTGCTCACCCGTCAGCTCATCAAGCGAACCGAAGCGATAGCCGTCCGCCTTCAGCTCCCTTATAACGTCACCGAGTATCTGCGCGTTTGTGGCAGACGTAGGATGCAGGAGAATGACTGCTCCGTTGTGAATATTTTCCATTATTTTTGCCTTTGCCTTGTCGGTGGACATTTGCCTGTTGTTATCCCAGTCGGCGTAGGCGAAGCTCCAGAACACCGTTTTATAGCCTAATTTCACAGCGTTATCCAGCATTTGAGTGCTGAATTTTCCCTCGGGCGGACGGAAATATTTTGCCACCTCAACCCCCGCGCTGACTTTACATTCTTCCTCCAGGCGTTTCAACTCTGCGGCAAGCTCGTCTATCGGCTTATCTGACATATCCTTATGAGTATAGGTATGATTACAGACGAGATTGCCGCCGTCAGCCATTCGCTTCACTGTGTCGGGGTTACTTTTTGCGAGATTTCCGAGAATAAAAAACGCGCCTGTGACCTGCTCTGCAGCAAGTACGTCAATTATTTTCTCAAGATTTTCATTGCAATATCCTGCATCGAAGGTAAGGTAGACCACCTTGCTTTCTGCTGTAGGCGAGGTATTATTATGGTCTATATAGTAACCGCCGTGTCGCTCCACCTCGGCAAGACGCGCGTCTGCGGTGGGCTGTCGGTGATCCTTTACGTGCACGCAGTACCAGCCCATGCTCTCTGCCGATACCGACGTGCAGAGCATAACGGCAACAAGTATCGCGGCAAGCACGGATACATATTTGATTTTTATTTTACGCGAGAACATTTTGTGCCTCCATTTTTGAGTTTCGTTCCGTCAATTATTTTTGATTTTTCGCGCGTATTTTAACCCCTGCAATTTATGCCTCGCTTAGAAAAATGTTTATTTATAAAAGCGGCGTTTAATATTTATGCAAAATTGTTTAATATGCCTATTGAAATATTGATATTATTGAGGTATAATTATGCTTGTCGAAATGTTTTTCGTTTACTGTTTTAAAGTAATAAATTGCCGAGTGGCATAGGAGGATTTAAAAATGAAAGCAAAAAAAGAAATCAAAAAGATCGTACTTGCTTATTCGGGCGGTCTTGACACGTCCATTATCATTCCGTGGCTCAAGGACAACTACCCCGGTTGCGAGGTTATCGCTGTTTGCGGTGACGTCGGACAGGGCTCTGAAACCGACGGTCTTGAAGAAAAGGCTATCAAGACGGGCGCGTCCAAGCTTTATATCGAGGATCTGCGCAAGCCCTTTATCGAGGAGTTTATCTACCCTACCCTTCAGGCGGGCGCACGTTATGAGAACCAGTACCTTCTCGGCACTTCATTCGCTCGTCCCATTATCGCAAAGCGTATTGTTGAAATCGCAAAGGCTGAGGGGGCTGACGCTATCGCGCACGGCTGCACAGGTAAGGGTAACGACCAGGTGCGCTTTGAGCTGACTATCAAGGCTTTCGCTCCCGAAATGGCCATTATCGCGCCTTGGAGAACTTGGGATATCAAGTCCCGCGAGGAAGAGATCGCTTACGCCGAGGAAAAGGGTATTCCGCTTAAGATCAACCGCGAGACCAACTACTCCAAGGACAAGAACATCTGGCATCTGTCCCACGAAGGTCTTGACCTTGAGTCCCCCGCTAACGAGCCTCAGTACAACAAGCCCGGCTTCCTTGAGATGGGCGTATCCCCCGAGATGGCTCCCGACAAGCCTACTTACGTTACCATTCATTTCGAAAAGGGTGTTCCCACCGCTATCGACGGCGAAGAGGTTGACTGCATTACCCTGCTTGAAAAGCTGAACGAGCTTGGCGGCGCTAACGGTATCGGCCTTGTTGATATGGTCGAGAACCGTCTTGTCGGTATGAAGAGCCGCGGCGTTTACGAGACTCCCGGCGGAACTATCCTCTATGCCGCTCACGACGCGCTTGAAACCATCACTCTTGACCGCGAGACCATGCATCTCAAGCAGATGCTCGCAGGCAAGTTTGCTGACTACGTTTACTTCGGTCAGTGGTACACCCCTGCAAGAGAGGCACTCTCCGCTTTCGTCACAAAGACTCAGGAGACCGTTACTGGTGACGTTAAGCTGAAGCTCTACAAGGGCAACATCATTCTCGCTTCCCTCACCTCTCCCTACACTCTGTACGACGAGGAGATCGCAACCTTTGACGAGGACGACGTTTACGATCAGTACGACGCAAACGGATTTATCAACCTCTTCGGTCTGCCCATCAAGGTAAAGGCTACTCTTGATGTAAGACGCGAGGCTAACAACAAATAATTTTTAAAGGAAAACGTTTTTATGAAAATGTGGGACGGAAGGTTCTCCAAGGCACTCGACAGCCGCGTAAATGACTTTAATTCGTCTATTCGCTTTGACTGTCGTATGTACCGCGAGGACATCACGGGCTCTATCGCCCACGCCACTATGCTTGGAAGGTGCGGAATAATTGAGGAGTCAGAGTCGGAGCTTATCTGCAAGACTCTTATGGAAATACTCGCGGATATTGACTCGGGCAAATTGGATTTTGATCCCGAGGCGGAGGATATCCACATGTTTATCGAAAGTGTGCTCACCGAGCGAATCGGCGACACGGGTAAGCGACTTCACACCTCCCGCAGCCGTAACGATCAGGTAGCCCTTGATATTCACATGTATATCCGCAAGGAAGCTTATGAGATCCGCGCCCTCCTGCTTCGTCTGCTTGACGTAATTACCGTCAAGGCAGAAGAAAATTATGACGCGGTTATGTCGGGATACACTCACCTTCAGCGTGCACAACCCGTGACTCTCGGTCACTACCTTATGGCTTACGCACAGATGTTCATGCGTGACGTTATACGTATTGAGGAGGTCAGCTCGCATGCCGACGTTATGCCTCTTGGTTCTTGCGCGCTTGCGGGTACGACTTACCCTATTGACCGCCATTTCGTGGCTGAACAGCTCGGATTTTCCAAGGTAAGCGACAACAGTATGGACGGCGTTTCCGACCGCGATTTCGTGCTTGATATGGCGTATGCGCTGTCTGTTGTGATGATGCATCTGTCAAGATTTTCGGAGGAGATAATCCTTTGGTGTTCAAGCGAATTTTCATTCGTTGAGCTTGACGACGCATATTCTACGGGCTCTTCCATAATGCCGCAAAAGAAAAACCCCGATATTGCCGAGCTGGTGCGAGGAAAGTCGGGACGTGTATACGGAAATCTGACTGCTCTGCTGACCGTTATGAAGGGTATTCCCTTGGCGTACAACAAGGATATGCAGGAGGATAAGGAGGCGATCTTTGACTCCATTGACAACGCTAAAATGTGCCTTGAGCTGTTTGCCGATATGCTCCGCACGCTGACGGTAAAGCGCGACAAGCTCCGCAATGCAGCAAGCAGTGGATTTATCAACGCCACCGATTGCGCCGACTATATGGTAAAGAAGGGACTCCCCTTCCGCACGGCGTACAAGATCGTCGGTAAACTCGTGGCTTACTGCATTGAGAACGGAAAGACGCTTGAAACGCTCACGCTTGACGAGTACAAGTCTATGTCGGAGGTCTTTGAGGCAGACGTTTACGACGCTATCGACCTTGACGTTTGCGTGCGCGGACGCTCATGCTACGGCGGCCCTGCACCCGAATCTGTCATCAAGCAGATCGCTATTGCTCGGAATTTCGTTTCCGTAAGACAACCTAAATAAACACAAAGGCATCTGCGTCGTGCAGATGCCTTTATCTTTATTTAGCCAACGGGCTCGGTGTCCGTTGAGGGCTTTGCGGGATTATCAGTTCCCTTTTTGTAGTAAACGTATCTGTCGCCGTTCTCGTAGGTAACGACGATAAGATCCTCGTTGTTTTCAATGGAGGAAACAAGGATAACGCCCTTGAAGGACTCCCATATTCCTTCGATTTTCAGCTCGCCCTCCGTCTTTTGAAGCTTATACTTGGACGACGGAAGCTTGCCGGTAGCGTATTCGCCTGACAAGAGGTATTCCTCCCCGTTATAGATCAGCGCTTCTCTTGATCCCGCCGTTTTCCATTCGGCAACGTCGGAATAGTGGTGGTAGGACAAATACTGCACCGCCACAAGCAGAATGGCAAACACAGAGAAAATCACAAGCGCACGAAGGATTATCCAAGGCTTTTTAATTTCGTTGCTCATATCAGATAGCCCAGTTTCCGTTCTTGAAGATTTCAACGCGGCGACCGTCGGCACATATACCAACAACGGACAGATCAGCCGTGCCTATCATGAAGTCAACGTGGATCATGGAGTCGTTGACACCCCTCTCGTGAAGCTCCTCGCGGGTGTACTTATCATAGTCGCGAACACAGTTGGTAAAGCCCTCGCCAAGCGCAAAATGGCAAGCGGCGTTTTCATCAAACAGCGTTTCATAGAAGGTAATGCCGCTGTTGCGGATAGGCGAATCGTAAGGCACGAGCGCACATTCGCCAAGCATGGAAGCACCCTCGTCCATTGTAACCATCTGACGGAGCAGATCCTCGTTCTTTTCTGCGTGTACCTCGACCACCTTGCCGCCCTTGAAGGTCAGGCTAAAGTTGTCAATAACCTCGCCCTTATAGGACAGCGGAAGCGAGGAATAAACGATGCCCTCCGCCTCGCCGCACTTGGGAGTTGTAAAGGTCTCCTCGCTCGGAATATTGGGATTGAACACCTCGCCGTCAAGATTTTTCTCACTGCCACCGAGGAAAAGTCCGCCTTCCATAAGTCCTACGCGGATATCCGTACCGTTTGCGGACTTATATTCAAGCGTGCGAAGTCCAAGGCTATTGAGGTATTCGCATCTCTTGTGGAAGCTGAGGTTATGCTTGTACCACTCGGCAACGGGATCAAGGTCGTTGCCCTCGCCGTCAATTACGCGGCTGCACACAAGGATAGCGCGCCACAGCTTCTCTACTGCGGTAGACGTGCGTTCGCCCGGGAACACCTTTTTCGCCCAAGCCTCTCCGGGTACTGCGGCGATACACCACTTGTATTTATTGTCCATAGCCTCGCGGTAAGGCTTGATGATGCCATAGCGCATTTGCTGAGCCTTGGCGAGCTTTTCCTGGTTGATACCGCGGAGTCCGTCGGGATCGTCCGAAAGCAGGTAAAGCATGCAAGGGTTCTTTTCAACGCGGTATTTCAGTCGAGCTTCCTCAAAAGCCTCAACCGTACCAAGCGTTTTGACGCTCTGGTATCGTGTGCTGAGCTTCATAAGAGGCTGATAGCTCCAATCCACGATTACTCTGTCCGCGCCCGCCTTATAGCAAGCCTCAACGCACATATAAACGAATTCGGGCTGGTCAAGTCCTGCGGTGATGATGACAGCGTCGTGCTTTTTGACGTTGATACCCATGCGAGCCAGCAGATTTGCGTAATTTTTTAGTGTTGCTTTCTTCATTTTTTTACACCTCGGTTAAGAGTTTATTTACTTTTTCAGTATACCACACTACATCAAAAAAGTCAACGGAATTTTGCTAAATACTTGAATTTCCCGTTACTTTATGCTACAATATATTTATCACGGTAAAGGAGGTGCGATATGCACACAGACAAGCTATTTTCAAAAAATCAAATGCTTGACGCGGCGACAAAAAAAGCGTACTCGCTGCCTCTTCTTTTGGAGCTTGCGGTATTCTTGCTGATTTTCTTTACATCCGAGCTTCTCGCCGGACTGCTGTCGCAATTTTTGCTCTCCCCGCTGTTTGGCGTCGCGCCCGCACCGCTCTCACCCACCGACCTTTATTCAACTGCTGTCATAATTGCCGCCGTACTGCTTTATTGCAGATTTTTTGAAGGCAGGAGCTATACTTCCCTTGGATTTATAAAGCATAGGGCTGCTGTTGAATACGCGGCGGGACTTTTAGTCGGGCTTATAATGTTCGGTGCTGTTGTGCTTGCTTGCTTTGCTTTTGGTGGATATCGCTTTTCGCTGTCGGGTGACGTCGGCAAAATTATTCCCTCCGTGCTCTTGTTTTTAGGAGGATTCATAGTGCAGGGTATGGCGGAGGAGGTGTTATGCCGCTCCTATCTGCTCAACTCCCTTGCCGCGCGGCAAAAGCCCCCCGTGGCGATTGGAGTGAACGCAGTTGCCTTTTCCCTGCTCCATCTCGGCAACTCGTCTATAACACCTATCGCGCTTATCAATATTGCGCTGTTTGGAATTTTTGCGGGTATTTACTTTTGGCGTCGAGGAAGCATTTGGGGTGTTGCCGCAATACACACCGCGTGGAATTTTGCAGAGGGCAATATTTTCGGCATCAATATCAGCGGCGTTGCTCCGCAGGTATCAGTTTTCCGCGCGACGCACGATTCCACCCTGTCGATCATCAACGGTGGCGATTTTGGCGCGGAGGGCGGTCTTGCGGTAACTGTTGTATTGCTTATATCGACTGTGTGCGTGTGCTTTATCCCCGTTAAAATAACAAAATAAAGAAGCTTTCGGCAAAATCCCGAGAGCTTCTTTATTTTTATTGATTTTCCGTGCCTTTAAGCTCCTGCAATTCCTTTAGGAAGGAATCGAGATCGCGGAACTCGCGGTAAACGGATGCAAAGCGGACGTATGCGACGTCATCCAGCACCTTCAGCTTATCCATTACCATTGAGCCGATCTCTGTGGAGGTGACCTCGGGGTGAAGCGAATTCTGAAGGTCAGACTCCACCTCGTTGACTATCTGCTCCGCATTTACAGGGCGCTTTTGTGTAGCTTTAAGTATGCCGCCAAGCAGCTTGCTTCGGTCAAACAGCTCCTTCGTGCCGTTCTTTTTGACAACCACTATCTGCATAGCCTCCACCATTTCAAAGGTGGTAAATCTGCGTCCGCAGGACATACATTCTCTGCGGCGGCGAATACTGTTGCCTTCCATACAAGGACGGGAGTCAGTTACCTTACTCTCGGGAAATCCGCATCCGGGACATTTCATACGGAAAAAGCTTCCTTTCTTTGACTAATCTTTTCTACAGTATACCACACTTTTTTAGTTTTGTAAAGTATAAAATTGCGTATTGATAAATAAATTGCTAAAATATGATTGACTTTTATAAAATTTTGTGGTACAATATATAAGGATATATTCGTTTTACGATCCTTGACGGCACTTTTTCCCCGACTCGGACTCGTTTGTGTTTGAATAAGCTTGAAGGAGGATTTGATATGGCTGACAATATTGCTTACGATACGTCCCGTCCACTCACCGGCGGCAAGTATCTTATGTATAAAGGCAGACCGTTGGTGCGCGAGGGCGACACCATCTGCTACGGTGATATGCACGAAAAGTATATCCTTGTGCTTGAGATCATGAGCTACAAGGAGGACGGAGGCGAGACCCTCCCCGATAAGATCCTCGTGCAGGTGCTGGAAAGCGCCGACCAGACGAAGATCTACCGTCAGGGCTCAAAAACAGGACTTTTTGAGGCTTTCGGCTACGGTCTTATTTGGCTTGACCAGGCTCTGGCGAAATAATTAAAGTAAAAAAGCACTCTTGCGAGTGCTTTTTTATTTTATGCGTTGACTAAAACCTTTTCTTCGGAGTCGGGAGTATTTGCAGAGCGCATTTCATCCGACTTATAAGCCTTTCTGTTTACCTCCTCCGGCTCGTGGTAAGTCGGAACGACCTGCATCATTGCCGCCTTGATATCTGAGGCTTCCAGCTTATCCTTATTTCTTTCCACCGCTTCGCGCAGAATACCTATGCGGCGCTCCACCTCATCACGGGTAAGGGGTGCATCTTTTTCTATAAATATAAGCTCGTTATCCGTCTTATCAAGGGTTTCGGTCTTGATAAGCAGCTCCTCGTACAGCTTTTCGCCAGGGCGCAGACCTATCTCTACGATATCAATATCATTATAAGGCTGCAGTCCTGCAAGGCGTATCATATTTTCAGCCATATCGAGGATCTTTATCGGTCTGCCCATATCAAGCACAAACAATTCCCCGCTCTTTGCCATAGCACCCGCCTGCATAACAAGCTGGCTTGCCTCGGGAATGGTCATAAAATATCTGATGATGCGCTTATCCGTCAGCGTAATAGGTCCGCCTGCGGTTATCTGCTCGCGGAACAGAGGTATTACCGAGCCGTTAGAACCAAGCACATTTCCGAATCTTACAGCGGAGAATGATGTTCTGCTATCCGTGCGGCACTGTATCACCATTTCGCACATACGCTTGGACGCGCCCATGATATTCGTGGGATTTACCGCTTTATCGGTAGAAACGAGGATGAACTTTGACACCCCGTATTTTTCTGCCATATTAGCGGTATTATAAGTACCTATGACGTTATTTTTTATCGCCTCGCAGGAGCTATGCTCCATCAAAGGCACGTGCTTATGCGCCGCGGCGTGAAATACCACGTCGGGACGGTAATTTGCAAATACACAGTCGAGTCTGTCAATGTCGCGCACGGAGGCTATCTCCACGGCAAGATCCAGCTCGTCCCCATATTTACGGATGAGCTTTTGCTGTATATCGTAGGCGTTGTTCTCGTAAATATCCAGAATTATCAGCTTTTTGGGCGAGCATTTTGCGATCTGACGGCAAAGCTCGCTTCCGATAGATCCGCCGCCGCCCGTTACCAGCACGGTCTTTCCGTGATAGTAAGGCGCTATGGTCATGATATCAATTTTGTGAGCGTCGCGGAACAGAAGGTCCTCTATCTTGATTTCACGAATGACTCTCCTTTTTGCGTCAAGACCTGATGACGTCGCATCCTTCATGGGGAAATCGTATATCTTGACCTTACAGCCTGTGCGGCTGTAACGCTCGTGCATCTCCTTGGTCTGCTTTGACGTCATTGAATCGATTGCAATGAAAATCTCCTGCACGTCAAGTCTTTTTACAACGTCCGCAACGTCGTCGTTCTCAGCAAATACCTTAAGTCCGCAAACTCTGCCACCTATCTTTTCGGGATCTCGGTCAATAAAGCAGAGCGGCTTGTAGTGAGAGCGTTTATAAGTAAGCTCCTCTGCGAGAAGCGCGCCGACCTGACCTGCGCCAACGATAGCGACACCGATCTTGTTTGAACCCTTGAACTCATTGGCATTATGCCGCTGATAGAGCTGCTGATACAAGAAGCGCGAAACAAGCGTTGCAAGATCAAAAAGCGCGATAACGCAAACGCTGTTGAGAAGACCTATATCTGCGGGAGCGCTTGCATCCACAAAATGCACCGTGACATAACCCAAAATGCCTGCGCTTACGTCGGCAAAGACGTAAGAAATGTAGGATTTGGAGTTTGCGTATCTCGAAACGTTGGAATAGGACTTGAATATTGCTCTCATAAGCAATATATAGAACGCGAATATTGCAACGTTTATTACGTATTTGGGAAGGTCAAATTCGATTTTCGTCGGTACTCCGAAGGAGCTTGAGATAAATGCGACGATTGCGTATGCTACTAAAAGACAACAGCCGTCAACTAATATCAGCAGTCCTTTTCTTCCGAACAGCTTTGACCAAAAGCTGTTTTTCTTTTTGTTTATATTATGTGTGTGATTCAATTTTAAATTACCCACCTGTTTTTATTTTGGCGCAAATGCAGAGAATACGGATCAAAATTTGACTTTTTCGCCTCCGCATACAATAAGCTGAATTCGGAAATCCTTATCAAGGAGGAGCATATCCGCTCTTTTTCCCTTTTCTATTGAGCCAAGCTCGTCCGAAATTCCGACAGCCCTTGCGGGTGCAAGAGTAGCGCAATAGAGCGCATCCTCAAACGGTATTTCTGCAAAGTCGGTAAGATTTTTCACGCCGTCAAGAAGCGTCAGCGTGCTTCCCGCGATAGCGCCGTCGTGCGTTCTTGCCTTTCCGTCCTTGACGGTCACAGGCATACCTGCGATAGTATATTCACCGTCCGCACAATCCGTCGCTTCCATGGAATCCGTGATAAGCACGAGGCGATCATCATCCTTCAGCAGGCGATAAGCCATTTTGACCATCTCGGGCGCGATATGGAATCCGTCGCAGATAAGCTCGCAATATGCACTGCCAAGCAGACCTGCGGCAACAGCACCTCCGTCACGGTGATGGAGAGGCGGCATTGCGTTGAAAAGATGCGTCATTGTGGTGACGCCGCTATTGATGAGCTTTGTGGCAGTTGCAAAGTCAGCCGCAGTATGTCCGAGTCCTACGGTCGCGCCAAGCTCAAGGGCGCGACGGAGAAAGGAACCGTCAGTATCAAGCTCAAGTGCCGCACTTATATGCTTTTCGCCGTGGATGCGGTTAATGATATTCTCAAGCTCGTCCGCGTCAAGAGCGCACAGCAATTCGGGAGCGTGTGCACCACGCTTTGAGGGATTGAGATATCTTCCCTCAAGGTGAACGCCTATGACGTAAGGCAAGCTTCCTTCGACACATCTCAAGGTGTTGATGCGCTCGACTGAAGCCGTCAGCTCGTCAAGCGTGGCAGAAGCCAATGTGGGCATTACTGCGGTAACTCCCGACGAAAGATAGCTCTTTGCCATTTTTATCATAAGGGAGTCGTCGGCGGTATTGAAATCGCCGCCCGCTCTGCCGTGAGTATGTATATCAACAAGTCCCGGGATGAGCATACGTCCCTCGGCATCCACAACGGTAGCTCCGTCGGGTTCGAGAGGTGCAGGGTCACGGCTGACGCATACTATTCTATCCTGCTCGGTCAGCACCGAGCCGTCGAAAAACTCTTTGTGTTCAGAGTCATATACCTTTGCGTTACAAATCAAAAGTGACAAATCTATCATTCCTTTCGCACGCCTAAAATGTATACAAGATATAGTATACCACAGAATTGTTTTTTTGGCAAGGGGTTTTTGCTTATTTCCCCATATCCATTTTCACACATTTTGCCTCCGTTTTCTGTGGCTGTTATACAGCAATTTCACATTTGATACAAATAGAAAAGCAAAATATGTCGTAAATGCACAACAAATTTGGTATTTTGCATAAATTTGACATGTTAATATGTTACAAACCAAAATCTTCAAGGAGCTTGCTATGAGATCACAAAAAGATCAAGCAAGCCGCGCCCATACAGACGCGGCTTGGAACAATATTCTGTTAACGCTGTTTTTATTTGCCTCGGGAGGCACGCTTTACTATCTCATGGAGCTTGGCTGGCGTGGCTGGTCACACCCGACTATGGGTTTGCTCGGCGGGCTGTGCTTTTATTTTATTTACCACGCAAACCGATTTTTCCATCACCGTTCCCTTGCCTTCCGCGCTTTTCTGGGCGCTGTAATAATTACCGCGCTCGAGCTTTTGGCGGGCTGTATACTGAACATTTTTATGGGCATGAATATTTGGGATTACAGCTCAAAGCCTTTGAATTTTCTCGGGCAGATCTGCTTTTCCATGAGCGTTTTATGGTTTCTTTTGTCCGTCGTTGCCTGCATACTTTCCACTCTCGTCCGAAAATACGTTTTTGAATATCCGTTACTCGTGGATACGGCGCATAGGGCTGTGAGCGCGGACGCTATGTACCATTCCGATAAGGATGTAGGTAGCAAGCAGTGACGATCCACCGCAGGACAAAAACGGCAGAGTTATTCCGACGACGGGCAGCATTGCGAGGCACATTCCGATATTTTCAACGCTCTGCGCGATAAGCACTGCCGCAACGCCGACACAGATAAACATTCCGTAGTCGTGGCTTGCCTGTCTGCCTATCCACAGTATTCTTGCCGCCATAACGATAAGTGTTATGACTACCACTGCCCCACCTAAAAATCCGAATTTCTCGCAGACGGTGGCGAATATGAAGTCGGTATGGGATGCGGCAAGCTGCTCATAGTCACCCCCGCCGAAAAGTCCGACTCCGAAAAGTCCTCCGTTTTCAATACACTGACGGCTGAGAAGCGGCTGCCAGCCCTTATCAAGCGGGTCAAGCTCGGGGTCAAAGCCCACGAGTATTCTGTCCTGCTGATACGGAGCGAGGAAATTCCACAAAAACGGTAATCCTCCGAGGAGCAAAAGCACACCACCGCCGAAATACCACAGATTAAGTCCCGCGACGAACAGCATTATCAGCATCACTGCGATATAGACGAGGGCAACGCCGAGGTCGCCCGACAGAAGGATACAGCCGATAATTGCGCCTGCGTGGAGAAGCAAAAGCAGCAGCTCACGTGGGCGGTTTATTCTGTCCCCCACTGTTAACAGATGCTTTGAAAAGGTACAGATAAAGGTTATTTTGACAAACTCGGACGGCTGTATGGCAATTCCCACGATAGGAATAGTCAGCCAGCTTTTATTTGCCGTTTCCCTCTCTGCGCCCGTCGTTCCGAGAAAGAGGGTGACGGTAAGAATAGCTATGGAGAATATCAGCATAAACAGCCATAGCTTATCCACGATAACGTGATAGTCAAGATTTGCGACGACGTATGTAAGTATTATACCAACTATCGCCATGGCTATCTGCATTTTCAGCTTGCTCTGACCGAAGTTGTCCACCGCACCGTAGACGGTCACGATACTGATCGCTGTCAAGGCAAGCGTGCATACAAAAAGAACCGGGTCAACGCAGTTGATTCGGCGCAAAAGAAGCAGAAAACGTTTTTTGACCGTACCCTGTGCTGATCTCGGCATTAGCTTTCCTTTCAACTACTCCCGCGGTGTTTCCGCGGGAGTAGTAATTTTTAATATATCAATACTGTCTGCCCCAGACGACCAGGTGCTTGGCGGGCTTTCCGCAGCAAGCGCAAACGTCGGACAGCTTTTCCTCATCAAAGGGTATGCAACGGGACTTGACACCGCCCGTTACGTCCTTGATTTTATCCTCGCACTCAACGTCACCGCACCACATAGCCTTGATGAAGCCGGGACGGTTGGTAGCGATATCGGTAAACTCATCAAAGTCCTTCGCCTCGTGAGTCTTGGACTTGAGGTTTTCAAGCGCGCGGTTGTAAAGCTCCTCGTGCACCTGATCCAGCATTGCCTGTACCTCCTCTACAATATTGTCGAGAGATACGATCTTCTTTTCTCTTGTAACGCGGCTGACAAGCACGCAGGAGTTGGAGGCAATATCGCGAGGGCCTATTTCAAGTCTTACGGGAACGCCCTTCATCTCGTACTGGCTGAACTTCCAGCCCGCAGAGTTATCGCTGTCATCCAGCTTTACGCGGAAGCTTTCAGCAAGCTTATCCTTGAGTGCGCCTGCGGCTTCAAGAACGCCCTCCTTATGCTGAGCGGCGGGAATGATGACTACCTGAATGGGGGCTACTCTCGGAGGCAGGATAAGTCCGTTATCGTCGCCGTGAGTCATAATGATCGCACCGATCATACGGGTGGAAACTCCCCATGAAGTCTGGTGAGGATACTGCACCTTGTTTTCTTTATCGGTGTAAGTAATATCAAATGCCTTGCAGAATCCCGTGCCGAAGTAATGCGACGTACCGCCCTGAAGAGCTACGCCATTGTGCATCATAGGCTCAATAGTATAGGTTTCTTCTGCTCCCGCAAACTTTTCCTTCTCGGTCTTACGTCCGACAATAGCGGGGATAGCAAGCGACTCTCTGTAAAAGTCCTCGTATACCTGAAGCATCTGACGTGTTTCGCGGAGTGCCTCCTCCTCGGTCTCGTGCATAGTATGTCCCTCCTGCCACAAGAACTCGGAGGTACGGAGGAAGGGACGGGTGGTCTTTTCCCAGCGCACGACGCTACACCACTGGTTATACAGCTTGGGCAGGTCGCGGTAGGAGTGGATTATATTTCTGTAATGCTCGCAGAAAAGTGTTTCGGAGGTAGGACGGATAGCAAGACGCTCGGACAGCTTATTCTCGCCGCCAACCGTTACCCACGCACATTCGGGAGCAAAGCCGTTTACGTGATCCTTTTCCTTCTGAAGCAGGCTTTCGGGAATGAACATAGGCATATATACGTTTTCGTGTCCAAGCTTTTTGAATCTTGCATCAAGATCTGCCTGAATATTTTCCCAGATCGCGTATCCGTAGGGGCGGATGATCATACAACCGTGCACGCCCGAATAATCAACCAGCTCCGCTTTTTTTACAACGTCGGTATACCACTGCGCAAAGTCGGTATCCATTGACGTGATCTGTTCAACCATTTTTTCTTTTGCCATTTTATTGTTTCTGCCTTTCGACTGTTTATGATATAGTTACAGTTTATTATAAACCAATCTCGTCATTTTGTCAAGGGGATTTGCTTTATTTATCCCTTATTTTACAAAATGGACCCCGACGCTCTCGGCGTCGGGGTCCATGATATGTCATTATCGTATCATCATCAAAAGTATATCAGCCGCATCTGAATTTCAGTCTTATTCTGCCTTTTCTACAACGAAGCGCTTGATCTTTGCGAAAAGCTCGTCAACCTTGGAATCGTCGTGGAAGGTCAGCTTAATGGGTTTGCGAAGGTCAAGGCTGAAAATACCCAACAGGGATTTTCCGTCTACCTTGTAACGGCCGGACTCAAGATCCACGTCGCCGTTAAAACCGACGATAATGTTTACAAAGGAATATACGTCGTCAATCGTACTGAGCTTAATATAAATGGATTTCATTTCCGTTCCTTTCTGCCGCATCTTTCTTTTTGTGCGGTCTGTTGCATTTTTTCCGAAAAGGCTCAAGCTCCAATGCGGTGGTGCTCTACCTTTACACTTACATTATATACCAAATTTTCAGCAAATTCAATCGGTAATTTTAATAAACTTTAAACGCCAAGCCAATTTTTTGTAGCAAACATACACAAAACGCGGCGAGGCAATTTGTATAAAATGCACTTAAAGCGAACAGATAAGCTTTTCAATAACGGCATATCCTTTGGCGGAGAGCTTCAAGGCTTTATCAGCGTCGTCACAGCTTCGGACGGCGGCTTTGAGTCGGGTCAGCTCCATATTCTTTGCCTGACGGAGATAAAGTCCCGCTTTATATTCGTGCATACGCAACGCCTCAGCGACCTCTCCCACCGTTGCACCCTCGTCCGACATGACCTTGACGGACAGCAGATCGCACAGCACGCGGTTGACCTCCGAGAGAATGATTATAGGCTCTTCCCGTCTGAATTTAAGGTCGGCGAGAATATTCAATGCTAAGTCGCGTCGCTGCTCCATTATAGCGTTGGTAAAGGCGAAGGCGTCGTATTCCACGGCGGGGATCGCCACAAGCTTTACGTCGTCGACAGTAACCGCTTTCCTGCCCTTGGCGCGGACATAGGACGCGACCTTATGTATCTCGGACGCCAGCTTATACATATCTCTACCGCACCAATCAACGGTGAAGGAGCAGACCTGCGCGTCAGCCTCAGCCCCTCCGTGCTGATAATGCTTACCTACCCAAGCGGCAAGCCGTGCGGGGGTATTGCGTTCAAAATACACGGGGGTCAGATGCTCGCACAGTGCTGTCAGCTTTGCTGACGGGCGCTTTGGAAGCGTACCGTAATCAAACGCATCCGAATCCACCGAGATTATCAGGAGATTGTAGTCAAACTCGGGACGGGAAATCTCAGAGAGTGTGGCGCACAGGTCTTCAAAATCTGCCGCCTTCATATCGTCTATACGAAGCCCCGTGACGGTTATGATCTTGCGCTCACCCATCATAGGAGGAGAATTGGCGGCATCAGCAAGCGCGTCGGCACTGAAATCCGTTCCGCCAAGGCGGATATCGTTAAAGCAATCGCCAACGCTGTCACCGTTTGCGTGAAGCACTGCGTCGCGGGCGGCAGATATAGCCGCCGCCTTCATATAATCCTCCTCGCCAAAGAAAAAATACGCGCCCGTAGGATCTGCTTTTATTTTTCGGCGAAGATCCGCTTCCTTTAACAGATTCATTTCGTTTCCTTTCCCTTTTGTTTTTTATCGGCGGGGTCACGCTTCAAGGCTTCCGCAACAAGCGGAAAGAAGGTCACGTCAAGCTCGCCGCGCGCGGCTTTGCCGTTTTCCTGCGGTTCTCTCTTTTCCTTACCCTTTTTGCCAACGTCAAGATTCAGCATTGCCGCAAAGAGAAGTCCTACGGCGTCGCGTGTTTCTCGGTCAAGCTCGTTTACCATTTTAATTACGGTGATGGCGTTTTTTACCTTGCTTTCGTTTAGCTCCGACAAGGTTTTTGCCCCTGTTGCGCTGAGTATATCGAAAATCACCTCGGTAAATTGCTCCCGCTCCTCGGGTGTCAGTGCAGCTATCTTTTCGCGCAGTACCGTATCGTTTTTGACACCCTGCGCGGAAAGCTGTGGGAGTCTTACGAATCCGCCGCCCATTACCTCCCAAAGCATGGGATTATGCTGGAGCAATCCGTTTTTTCTGCTTTTGACGATCTGGAAGGATCGGTCGTTATCTAGCAACAGTCCGACAAGTGATGACTGCGGCACAAGTGTAGTTATTCTGTCCGACATTTCGCGGTATTGCTCCGACGCTATAACCTGCGGCAAAAAGCCCGGACCGTCAAGGCTGTATACCTTAACTATCTTGTCGCGTATCTTCTTATGTGAATGTACCGCGCTCCAAACGGCAAGGTGGCCGCCCTTGGAGTGTCCGGTTACATACAGATGAGTTTTTCTCGTCAGCGGGTGGGCGGCAAGATACTCCACCGCCTTTTTATGCGACGGCACTTCCTCGCGGAAGGATAGGTGAAAATCCTCCTTCCAGCCGACGATATTGTCGTCAGTTCCGCGAAATGCAACGACTGTCACGTTATCGCCAAGGTCAAAGCTAACGGCAGAAAACTGCATTTCGCACCGCTCGCAGACCTCGTTTACGTAACCGAATATCCGCACGTCTGCAAAGCGCGGAGAGGCGGGCAGACGGATAAACAGCTCGGATATTTCGGGGATCATTATCAGCCCCAAGTACCTGTCCTTGGGTGTGGGATACTTTCCCACGTAGGCATCAACTGCCTCACGCACAGTGATTCCCTCTTTACCGCTTGGAACTATTCCGTCAAAATCTATATATGACAAAAGCGAAAATATCAGCGAGTCCACCTCACACGGCGGCAGCTCTGAAAAGGAAATATCCCCTCTCCAATCGAGGTAATCGTTTATATTTGCCATATTCTCCTCTTTCCCGACAAAATCGGACTTAAACGCAGTGCGATACCGCAAAAGCAGTATCGCACCGTTTGTATCAGATAGTATGAACGCCCGACGCCGCGTTTGCGTGCTGTGCGTCCAGATTATATTTCTGCGCCTTGCGATACTCAAAGAATTTGAGCGCCACCTGCTCGAACAGCGCGTAGGACAATACGTCCTCCTCCTGCTCGATAAGTCCTGCGGGGATAGCCGCACGGAGCTTTTCGATCTCGGGCTCAAGCGCATCTGCGGGACGGTAGGTTATGGGCTGTTCGTCGCCAATGATCTTCTTTACGAATTCAGGGTCGATCGGAACTGCCGCTTTACCGTATTCGCCTCTTACGATTCCCTTAAATTCCTTGGTAACCATCTTGTATCTCTCGCCGTTGAGAACGTTGAACACAGCCTGCGTTCCGACGATCTGCGATGAGGGCGTTACCAGCGGAGGATATCCAACGTCTGCGCGCACTCTCGGCACTTCTTCAAGCACTTCGGTCAGCTTATCCTCCTTACCAGCCTGCTTGAGCTGGGACATAAGGTTGGAAAGCATTCCGCCGGGAACTTGGTAGATAAGCGCGTTTACGTCTACCTTGAGCGCCTTGGTATTCATAAGACCGCTCTCAAGATACTTTTCGCGCAGAGGTGTGAAATATTTCGTAATTCTATCAAGAGATTCGAGGGTGATGCCGGTATCGTACTCCGTGCCTGCGAGCGTTGCTACGAGTGCCTCGGTGGGAGGCTGTGACGTACCGAGTGCCATGGGCGAGATCGCGGTATCAACAACGTCAACGCCTGCCTCAATAGCTTTGAGCAAGGTCATAGAAGCAAGTCCCGAGGTATAGTGGGTATGGAGCTGGATCGGTATCTTCACCGTTTCCTTCATAGCCTTTACGAGCTCGTATGCGTCGTAGGGCTTGAGAAGTCCCGCCATATCCTTGATACAAATGGAGTTAGCACCCATTTCCTCAAGCTGCTTTGCGTAGGTGGTGTAATACTCGGTGGTAAATACGGGACCTGTGGTATAGCTGACAGCCGCCTGAACGTGTCCGCCCTCCTTGATGGTGGCATTGATTGCCGTTTTGAGGTTGCGGGGATCGTTGAGCGCGTCGAATATACGCAGAATATCAATACCGTTAGCGATAGATTTCTGAACGAAATACTCAACCACGTCATCCGAATAGTGGCGGTAGCCGAGAATGTTCTGTCCGCGGAAGAGCATCTGGAGCTTGGTATTCTTTACCTCGGCTCTTATTTTACGCAGACGCTCCCACGGGTCTTCGTTAAGGAAGCGCATGCAGGAGTCGAAGGTCGCTCCTCCCCACGCCTCGAGAGAATGATATCCTACCTTATCCATTTCGGCAAGGATGGGAAGCATCTCATCCGTAGTCATTCGGGTCGCGATAAGTGACTGATGTGAGTCACGAAGCACTGTTTCTGTAATTTTTACTTTTCCCATTGTTATACTCACTCCTAAAGGTTATTTATCAGAGCCACGAGAGGAAAACACCCGCGGCTACGGCTGAGCCGATAACGCCTGCTACGTTGGGACCCATTGCGTGCATAAGCAGGAAGTTGGAGGGATCCTCCTTCTGACCTACCACCTGAGATACGCGAGCCGCCATAGGTACTGCGGAAACGCCCGCAGAGCCGATAAGCGGATTGATCTTTCCGCCCGACAGCCAGTTCATTACCTTTGCGGTAAGCAGTCCGCCGACGGTAGAGATGCAGAACGCTACGAGTCCGCACGCAATAATTACTACGGTCTGGAGGCTGAGGAAGTTTTCGGCGCTTGCCGTTGCTCCCACGCTGATACCGAGGAATATTGTGACTATGTTCATCATTTCATTCTGTGCGGTCTTGGAAAGTCTGTCGGTAACTCCGCAAACGTTGAGCAGATTACCGAACATAAGGCAACCGATAAGGGCAAGCGCGTCGGGAACGATAAGTCCTACGACAACGGTTACGATAATCGGGAAAAGCAGCTTCTCGGTATGCGATACGGGACGAAGCTGATCCATTCTGATGCATCTTTCCTTCTTAGTTGTAAGCAGCTTCATAAAGGGAGGCTGTATCATGGGGATAAGCGCCATGTAGCTATACGCCGCGATTGCAATAGCACCGAGCAGTGCGGGACCGAGCGTTTTGGTAACGAGTATCGCCGTAGGTCCGTCAGCACCACCGATAATACCGATAGATGCCGCCTCACCAAGCGTATAAAGTCCCGACATGAACGCCGCCGCAAATGCTACTACTACGCCGAGCTGTGCGCCCGCGCCGATAAGAAAATACTTGGGGTTCGCGATAAGAGGTGTAAAGTCGGTCATAGCACCGATACCTACGAATATAAGGCAGGGATAGATACCAAGCTTTACGCCAATGTAAAGGAGATCGAGAAATCCGCCCTTATTTATCACCATTTGCAGTGATTCAAGCACCGTCATGCTACTGTCACCCATCCACATATCAAAGTGGAAAAGTCCTGCGCCCGGAAGGTTAGTCAGGAGCATTCCGATAGCGATAGGCAAAAGCAGAAGCGGCTCGAATTGCTTTGCGATTGCAAGGTAGATGAGAATTCCCGCGATAGCGTACATTACGAGATACTGCCACCAATTTTCGTCGTTCATGAGCTTGGTGATTCCCATACTTTGCAAAAAGTTCTTTATAGTTTCAAGTATGCTGTTCCACATTGCAGAATATTCCTTTCGTTAAACCGTGAATAGGAATACCCCATCAGTTGAGAGTTACGAGCACTTCGTCTGTCTGAACGGATGCGCCTGTCTGTACGTTTACGGTGGCTACCGTGCCGTCCTCGGGAGCGCAAATGTCATTTTCCATCTTCATAGCCTCAAGCACGCAAAGAACGTCGCCCTTCTTTACTGCTGCGCCTGCGGATACGTTTACCTTTACGATAGTGCCGGGCATGGGAGCCTTTACGCTTACTGCGCCTGCGTTACCTGCGGGAGCAGGTGCGGGTGCTGCTGCGGGTGCAGGAGCTGCAGCAGGTGCGGGTGCCGCTGCAGGAGCGGGTGCAGCTACGGAAGCTGCCTGTACTACGGGAGCAGGTGCTGCTACGGGAGCTGCGCCGCCTACCTCTTCTACTGCTACGTTATAAGTGACACCGTTCACGGTTATATTAAATCTTCTCATTTCAAATACCAACCTTTCAAGTTTTAAATATCAATTTTTATTCCAAGCGCCGCTTCCCTGTACCCTATGGAAGGAAACTACACGGAATCCGCTTGAAAATTCACTTCGGTATTCACTGCCCTCAAGCATAGCAGCTACAGCCGCAGTTAAAACTGCAACAAGCTCGTCATCCGAGCCTTGTGCGACGGGAGCGGGTGCGGGCGCACTCTTTTGAGGAGCGGGCGCCGGTGCTTCGCTCATCTGAGCTACGGGTTCTTCTTTTTTAGCTTGCGCGGGGGCAAAAACATACTTTGACAGCGAGATAAGAATGGCGAGCAGAGTAAGCACGGCAAAGACCATGAGCATTCCCGTTACCACTCCCTGCACGGCGTACGGAACTCTTTCCGCGAAGGTAAGATCCGCGCCGCTAAGGTCGCCAAGTCTTGTTTCTGCCTCTGTCACAGCTGAGGTAGCGACCTCTTCCGCGCCTGCGCACACCGTCATAGTGACAAGAGTGACAAGCACTGCAAGCATCAAGGCAAATATACGAATTTTTTTCATTTTAGCCTCCTGTATATCAAAGGGGCATGCTCAGATGCTTCTTTGCGGGAGTCGTATCTGCCTTTGCGGAAAGCATATAAAGTGCTGAGCAGATTCTTGCGCGAAGCTCCTCGGGGGCTACGATATCGTCGATATCACCGTTTGCCGCAGCCGCCTCGGCAGATGCGTACTTTTCAGTCCACTCTGCCTCAACCTCGGCACGGGACTTATCAGCGGTGATCTTATCGTTCCAAACGAATGCAACTGCGCGGTCGGGGGTCATAGCACCCATCTGAGCACCGTTTACTGCTATTGCAAGGTCTGCGCCAAGTGCGCGAGAGCCGAGAAGCAGGAAGGACGCTCCGAACGCCTTACCCGTTATCGCCGTTACCTTTGCGGTAGTAGCCTTGAGGTAAAGCGCGCCGAGTCTTGCGCCTGCCGTTGCAAGCTCCTCGTCATCACCCTCGGCAACGCCAAGGCTGTCAACCAGAGTTACTACGGGGATATTGAAGCTGTCGCAGAACTTTACAAGTCTTGCCGCCTGCTTAGCACCTGCTGAGGTAATTCTGCCGCCGTCTACCTTTGCGTCGGTCGCGACAACGCCTGCAAGTCTGCCGCCGATATGGCAAAGAGCAGTGACAACTCCGTCGGCGTCGTTTGCATAAAGCTGAGTAACAGAGCCGCCGTCAGCGATAGCCGCTACGAGGTCAAGTCCTGAAAGACCGCTTATATTGCAAGCTCTCGCAGGGTCATCAAGCGGTGCTACGTCCGCAACGCTCTTATTGTTCTGCGGAAGGATATCAACGAGAGCGCGCACCTTCGCCGCGCCGTCAGCCTCGTCTGAAGTCGCAACTGCGGGAATATCAAGCTCGCATCCCGTATTGACGTAAAGCTCGGACACGCCGTCAACGGTGACGGTGATATCGAACATTGCCGCGATCATAGCGGAAACACCGGAGCAAACGCCCGTGATATACGCGATCTGCGGAACTACGCCTGAAGCGTCGGACACGCACTTCATTACCTTTCCGTAAGCCGCAAGCGCCGCTGTGCCGTCATACACGGAAGCTCCCGCGCTGTCGAACACTCCAACGACGGGTGCGCCGTTATTTATCGCCTGCTCGTACAGACGTCTGATCTTCTCCGCTCCGATATCGTCAAGTGCGCCGCTCGTGCGACTCATATCCTGAACGAAAGCGAAGGTAAGCTTTGAATTGATAGCGCCGTAGCCGCAGATCACTGCGTCGTACTCGCCTGCATCCCCGTTTGCATCGCGGCGGCGAAGATGAGCGCCAAGCTCAACAAACGTCCCCGGCTCGAACAGAGATACGATCTTTTCGTACCCTTTGGTTTCCTTGTTAGCCATACTGTTAATTACCCTTTCCTTTCCCGTTGGCGCAATTTGAGGTCAAAAAACGCCTTCAAGTCTTGTGCGGTGAAGGCGCGAAAAAGCGAATTTTTCCGCCTTTTGCGCAATATAAACCTTCTACCCCAATTTACTATAAATGATAACACAAAATCAAGATTTTGTCAACTGAGTTATATATTACTTATGTAAATATTTTTTGAATACGCGCGCGTGCGCGTAAGCAACGGGACGGAAAAATCGCTTTTTTTCAACTTTTGCTCACTCTGCACTTGAAATAATTATCAAGTTGTGGTATCATAATATATTGTAGATGTATTTTTGCGTCTTATTCATCGAAAGGACTTTTACCATGACCATAGATTTTCACACTCACTGCTTCCCTGACGCGCTTGCGCCGCGCGCTATGGAGCAGTTAAATCTCAACGCAAGACATGCCAATCTTACGGCACACACCGACGGTACGGCGGGTGATCTCATCCGTTCAATGGACGAGTTTGGAATCGACTACTCGGTAGTTTGCAATATTGCCACAAACCCGAGGCAGATGCACAAGGTCAACGACTTTGCGATCTCCCTTCTTTCGACTCATCCGCGCCTTATACCTCTCGGATCGCTCCACCCCGAAGGCGAGGAGCTTGAGGGCGAGGCTGCGCGACTCTGCGACAGCGGCATCAAGGGCATAAAAATTCATCCCGACTATATCCGCACTCATCTTGATTCGCCTTCGTTTGACAGAATATTTGATATATGCCGCGACGCGGGACTTTTCGTAATTTCCCACACGGGCTATGACCCTATATCCCCCGATCACTACCACGCGACGCCCGACATGATACTGAACGTTATCAAGCGTCATAAGGGGCTTAAATTCATAGCTGCGCACGTGGGCGGCGTGGGCAGTGAGGAGGAGGTTTTGGAGAAGCTGGTCGGAGAGGATCTGTACCTCGACACATCCCTTGTTTCTCTGCGTCCGCAAAAAGCGGAAATTATATGTAAGATATTCAATAATCACGATCACGCCAGACTGTTATTCGGCACGGATACTCCGTGGACTCAGCCGAGCGAGGAAATTGAATTTATAAATCGGGCGAGCATATCCGACGGCTTGCGGGAGGGCATCTTTTACAAGAACGCGGAGCGTTTGCTCGGAAAGGTATTTGAATGAACAACGGTGAAATTTGTGAGCCCTGCGGCGTTCTGCTTGTGGACAAGCCTGCAGGAATGACCTCGCACGACGTTATTTACAAGGTACGAAAGCTATACAATACCCGCCGTGTTGGACACACGGGCACGCTTGACCCTATGGCAACGGGTGTTCTCGTGGTGCTTGTGGGACGTGCGGCAAAGGCGTGCGAGTATCTCGCTCACGACGAAAAGGAGTATATTGCCACTCTGCGTCTTGGCATCATTACCGACACCGAGGACACAAGCGGAAATATACTCGTGCAGTCCCCCCAGGCAGATATTCCGAGCTACCCAAAAGTCATTGAAGCAGTTGAACGATTCAAGGGCGACACATATCAAGTTCCTCCAATGTATAGCGCCTTGAAGGTAGGCGGACAAAAGCTGTGCGATCTCGCGCGCAAGGGTCAGACGGTTGAGCGCAGAGCGCGCAGAATAACCGTTTTTGATATTGAAGCGACGCCGACGGGCACTCCCACGGATTATACCCTCCGCGTGCGCTGCTCGGGCGGAACATACATACGCACACTGTGCGCTGACATTGGCGTGGCGCTCGGAGTCGGCGGTGCTATGGCAAGCCTACGCCGCACCGAAACGGGCGGATTCCCTATTGAAAAATGCTATACGCTTGAACAGCTATCGACTTTAGATACGGCGGCGCTTGATGCCCTGCTTTTACCCGTCGAATCACTGTTCTCCGATCATGCGACGGTTACTCCACCGCCCTTTTACACAAGGATTTCACGAAGCGGATGCGTGATATATCAGAAAAAGATAGGCACGTCATTTCCGCTCGGCACTCGCGTGCGGCTCTACGACTCGGAGCGCGGCGGCGAGTTTTATGCCCTCGGTGAGGTTGGCGACTATCCCGACTCCGCCGCTCCCGACGGAGATTCGAGTGCTATCAAAATAATTAAGCTATTTTCGCTGTAAAACCTATTACGCTGTCCAAAGATCCCGAGGCTTCGCCTCGCCCTACGGGTTCGACTACGCACCGCATCATATCGGCGGTGCTTCGCTCAGGATGACATGACAGCACAAAAAAGAATAAGCGGCGGTGATCCTTTCGGACTACCGCCGCTTATACTTTTCACAGATTACTCAGCAGCGTAAACGCTTACTCTCTTCTGTGTTCTCGTTGCATGCTCAAACTTTACCTTACCGTCGATAAGAGCGAACAGAGTGTGATCCTTACCCATGCCAACGTTGTTGCCGGGGCGGATAGCCGTTCCTCTCTGACGTACGATAATGTTGCCGGCTACTACTGCCTGACCGTCAGCCTTCTTAACGCCCAAACGCTTGGACTCGCTGTCACGGCCGTTCTTAGTAGAACCTACACCCTTTTTGTGAGCAAAAAACTGCAAACTGAGCTTTAACATCTTTCTACCTCCAAATTATCCGTTTTGAATTTTTGAGTTGCCCGCTTTGTCGGGCGTCTTTGGCGGAATTTGTGCGAATTATTCGTCGTAGTCGCGGTTTACGACCTTGACGTCGAGATAATCCTCATACTCCTCGAGCATATCGGTAAGCTGCTGGTAATATCCCAGAAAGATTCCCGACACGGCGTAGCGCTTCATATCGTCCTCCTCAAATTCGGGGAGTGCCGATTTGCACTTGACTCGCACCGTTGTTGTGTTGTCGTCTATCTCATACTCAATGCGAGATGCATAGGCGACCTCGACGGTATTTATGAGAAACATAGTCATAGCTGAGATCGCCGCACAAAGAACGTCGCCGCCCTCCTCGCCGTATCCCGTATGTCCCTTTTCCTCAAACCCGTAGAAAATTCCGTCGCTTCGAAAAAAAGTGATCCTTGTCATAACAGAATCCTTTACCGATAGAGCTTATCAGCCCTCGATAGCGGTGATCTGTACCTTGGTGAAGGGCTGTCTGTGGCCCATCTTCTTCTTTTCGTTCTTCTTGGACTTGTACTTCATAACGTAGACCTTCTTGCCCTTACCGTTGAGAAGCACCTTACCGGTAACCTTTGCACCGGCAACTGTGGGGGTTCCTGCCTTGAAGCCTGCGTCGGTGGACAGCGCAACAACGTCAAACGTAACCTCTGCGCCCTCTTCAACATTCAGCTTCTCGACATAGATGATGTCCTGCTCAATGACCTTGTACTGCTTTCCGCCTGTAGTAATTACAGCAAACATGAAAAGCACCTCGTTTCTTTAAGACTCGCTAACGGGGCGGCGCAAAAACACAAGATTTTTGACGCACTTAAAAAAGCCCTTTTTAAGCGGCAAATTATTATAACATACAAATCTTCCCTTGTCAATAGTTTTTTTCGACTTTTTTAAAAAATTTGATTATTTATGTGTCTGTTATCGTGTAAGCAGAAAGTAAAACAAATATTGTAATTATTTTTCATGTTACTTCTGTATCGACAGAAGTAACCAAGCAATAAAAACTTTAAAATTTTGCAAAGGGGCTGAGTCAAATTAAAATTTTTGCTCATCTCTTTGTTACAAGTAAACAAAAAATCACCTGCTATCTGTGAATGATGGCAGGTGATTTTTGTATAGGCCGACGAACAATTGGAGAAGATTTCCAAACTTGACTCAGCCCCATTTTTTATGATTTCTATTGCTTACGATTCAAGAAATCTGCAAGCCGCGGTTGCCGCAACTGCGCCGTCGCCGCATGCTGTTGTGATCTGACGAATGGTTTTGGAACGGCAATCGCCTGCCACGAACACGCCGGGCGTTTTAGTAAGGCAATCCTCGCCTGCGTCGATATATCCGCGCTCGGTAAGCTCGGCTACGTTTGCAAACGCTTCGTTTTCGGGAATCTGACCGATAGCCACGAAAATTCCATCCACATCAAGGCGTGTGCGCGTACCGCTCTCGGCATCCTTAATGATAATGCCATCAACGCTTCCCTCACCTGCGATCTTATCCACGAGGTGGTTGCAGATTATCTCCACGTTATTGCGCTTACGGAGAATTTCGTACAGTCTTGACTCTCCCGTCAGATGCGGAAGATTCTGCACGATATACACCTTTTCGCATATATCCGAGAGCATTACAGCCTCCTGCAGTGCGGTGTTTCCGCCGCCAACCACGGCTACCGACTTGCCTGCATAGAAAGCGCCGTCGCATACTGCGCAATAGGAAATTCCGTTACCTACGTAATTATCCTCGTATTCAACGCCGAGAGGTCTGTGTCGCGAGCCCGTTGCGATAATGACGGAGCGGCAGAGATAAGTTCCCTCCTTGCCCTCCACAGTCAACACGTCGCCGTCCTTAACGACAGCCAGCGCCTCGTCAAGCTCGATATCAGCACCGTGACTGATAACCTGCTCGACCAGCTTATCCGCAAACTCGTTACCGCTCATCTGCGCGATACCGGGATAATTCTCTACCTTTGGAGAATGTGTTATCTGTCCGCCGAAAGTTTCCCTTTCAAGCACCAAGACACTTTTCTCGGCTCTGCGAGCGTAGAGCGCTGCCGTAAGTCCCGCAGGTCCTGCGCCGATTATAACTATATCGTACATACCGCCTCCGAGCTATCAGACCGTTGCAAGAGAATCAACGTATTTTCTGATATTGGAAACGTTGGTGATAACGTCGGCATTTCCGTCCTCACCTACTACGACGAGAGTGGGGGCTTGCATGATTCCGTACTTGCGCACGAGATCGGGATTTTCCTCTGCGTATACCTTTTCGTACTGGACGCCGCCCTTATCAAGGAAAACAGTTGCCATCTTACAGTTAGGGCAGGTCTTGGTTGCAAAAAGTATTACCTTTGCTTCCTCTGCCGTATCGGCAACAGGCTCAAAGTCAACAGTTTCGCATCCGCATCCACCTACGGTGAGGTTGGGATGAAGCTCCATGGAGCGTTCAATATTATATACTCTTCTCTCCTTGAACTCCTGCGACTTACCGTCGTTCCAGTTCTGTACGGGACGGTAATAACCCGTGATACGGCTGTAAACCTCGGTGTTCTCGCCACAGTGCGGGCAAACGTAGGTCTCGCCCGACAGGTAACCGTGGTTCTTACATACGCTGTACGTGGGAGAGAGTGTGTAGTAAGGCAGCTTATAGTTCTCGGCGATCTTACGGACGAGAGATGCCGCGGACTGCCATGTGGGCAGCTTTTCGCCAAGGAAGCCGTGGAATACAGTTCCAGAGGTATAAAGCGTTTGAAGCTCGTCCTGAACGTCAAGCGCGGAGAAGATATCGTCGGTATATCCTACGGGCAGATGAGAGCTGTTTGTGTAGTAAGGAGTATGTCCCTTATCGGATGCGGTGATGATATCGCCGAATCTCTTTACGTCGTGCTTTGCAAGACGGTATGCGGTAGACTCTGCGGGAGTTGCCTCAAGGTTATACAGGTCGCCGTACATTTCCTGATAGTCGGAAAGTCTTTCGCGCATGTGGTTGAGGACTTCCTTGGTGAACTCCTGAGTTTCACGGTGAGTCATATCAGCGCGCAGCCACTTTGCATTGAGTCCAACCTCGTTCATACCTACAAGACCTATTGTAGAGAAATGGTTTTCAAACGTGCCGAGGTATCTCTTTGTGTAAGGATACAGTCCCTCGTTGAGCAGGCGGGTGATAACCGTTCTCTTTGTCTTGAGCGAGCGAGCTGCGAGGTCCATCATTCTGTTAAGGCGCTTGTAGAAGTCCTCCTTGCTGTCTGCAAGGTAAGCGATACGAGGCATATTGATGGTAACTACGCCGACAGAGCCTGTGGACTCACCCGAGCCGAAGAAGCCACCCGACTTCTTGCGAAGCTCACGGAGGTCAAGGCGGAGACGGCAGCACATGGAGCGCACGTCGGAGGGCTCCATATCGCTGTTGATATAGTTAGAGAAATAAGGTGTACCGTATTTCGCGGTCATCTCGAACAAAAGTCGGTTATTTTCTGTATCCGACCAATCGAAATCGCGGGTAATGGAATAGGTAGGAATAGGATACTGGAAGCCGCGTCCATTAGCGTCGCCCTCGATCATGATCTCAAGGAACGCCTTATTGACCATATCCATTTCACGCTGGCAGTCCTTATACTTGAAGTCAACCTCTTTACCGCCGATAATGCAGTTAAGCTCTGCCATATCATTAGGAACTACCCAGTCGAGAGTTACGTTTGAGAAGGGTGCCTGAGTTCCCCAACGGGAGGGCGTATTTACGCCGTAGATGAAGGATTCAATGCACTTCTTTACCTGCTCGTAGTCAAGATTATCTATTTTTACAAAGGGAGCGAGATATGTATCAAAGGACGAGAACGCCTGCGCACCTGCCCATTCGTTCTGCATGATGCCGAGGAAGTTTACCATCTGATTGCAAAGGCTTGACAGATGGCTTGCGGGTGCGGAGGTGATCTTACCTCTTACGCCGCCGAGTCCTTCCTTAATAAGCTGACGGAGCGACCAGCCTGCGCAATAGCCCGTAAGCATGGAGAGGTCGTGGATATGCATATCCGAATTTCTGTGCGCTTCGGCTACCTCCTCGTCGTAGATCTCGGAGAGCCAATAGTTAGCCGTGATAGCACCCGAGTTGGACAGAATAAGTCCGCCTACCGAGTAGGTAACGGTGGAGTTCTCCTTTACGCGCCAGTCGGTCTCCTTAACGTATTTATCAACTACATCCTTATAATCAAGGATGGTGGACTTCATGTTACGGATCTTCTCTCTCGATTTACGGTAGAGAATGTACGCCTTTGCGATATCAGCATAGCCTGCCTGCACCAGCACCGACTCAACGCTGTCCTGAATGTCCTCGACGGAAACAAGTCCGTCCTTGATCTTGGGCTCGAAGTCAGCAGTGACCTTCAGCGCGAGAAAATCGATAACGCCCGGGTGATACTGCTTGCTCTGAGCCTCAAACGCATTGCGAATAGCGTTTGAAATTTTTGAAATGTCGAATTCGACTGTTTTGCCGTCCCTTTTGAGTACCTGATACATATCTTTTCCTTTCATAATTAATAATATATTAGCCTGCGGAGTCCAAAAATGCACCCCCGAAAGGGCGCGAAATTTGTCGTCTGCGAAAATGGCAGTGAATATAGTATAAACTATATCTTGGAATTTGTCAATACCTTTTTCACAAGATATTGTATATTTTTTAAAAAAATTGGCACTATATCTTGTGGTTTGTTGGAAATAGTTTCCATGCGATACAGTGCCGAAAATATTAAATTCCGCGAATGTCGGTGTGCGGTATATACTTTTTGAGTATCTCGCCAAAGCTTCTAAGCGTTTCGTCGTCCCATCCGCTGACCGCCGAATCGATCAGGCTGCCCGAATCCTTAAACTGTTGCAGGTAGAACCGCTCGTCCCCGCACAGCCACTCCCCTATTTTCACGAAATCATCCGCCTCGTGAAGCTGTCGGGTAACGGTCGTGCGGAACTCGAATTCCACGTCGCCCTGCATAAGAAGGCGCGCGCTTTCTTCTACCGCCGAGGTATCGTAATCGGGTATTCCGACAGTGACACCGTACTTTTCGCGACTGTTCTTGATATCCATTGCGACGTAATCCACAAGCCCACCTTGGATAAGCTCGGACAGCACGCGGGGACGCGAGCCGTTGGTATCCAGCTTGACGGGATAACCGAGAGCGCGTATATCGCGGATAAAGTCGGCGATATCGGGTTGTAGCAATGGCTCACCGCCCGTGATAGCCACGCCGTCCAGCACTCCGCGGCGACGCTCAAGATAGGACATGATCTCGCCGATATCGTGAGAAAGATTTTTTTCGGGATCAATGACCAGCATTGAGTTATGGCAGAAGGGGCAACGGAAATTGCAGCCTCCCGTAAACAGCGTGCAAGCCACCCGCCCAGGATAGTCAAGCAGCGTCAGCTTTTGTATTCCTTTTATATTCATGTTAACTCCAAGCGTCAAATTTCGTTACCTCTACATTGTACCATACTTTTATGACTTTTTTCTTAAAACTCGGCAAAAAATTTCAACAAACTTATTGACTTGAATTTGTGCAGTATGTTAACAATTCGTAACCTTTAAAAATAACTATTGCAAATTTGCAAAAAATGCTGTAAAATATATGGTGGAGTAGGATTGACAGCACTGTTGTGACTTTTCCTCCGACTCCGACATCAATAAGTCAAAAAATAATATCAAATAAGGAGAAACCCATGAACAACACACCCACCTCCAACAAACACGTTCTTGATTGGATCAAGGACATGGCTGCTCTTACTCAGCCCGACAAGATCGTATGGATCGACGGCTCCAAGGAGCAAGCAGAAGAGCTGAGAGCCGAGGCTTGCGCTACAGGCGAAATGATCAAGCTCAATCAGGAGAAGCTCCCCGGATGCTACCTCCACAGAACCGCGGTAAACGACGTTGCCCGCGTTGAAGGCAGAACCTTTATCTGTACCTCCAAGAAGGAAGATGCAGGTAACATCAATAACTGGATGGATCCCGCTGAGTGCAAGGCTAAGCTTACCAAGCTGTATGCAGGGTCTATGAAGGGACAGACCATGTACGTCATTCCCTACTCCATGAGTATCGTTGGCTCTCCTTTTGCAAAATACGGTATTGAGCTGACCGACTCCATCTACGTTGTTCTCAACATGCTTATCATGACCCGCGTCGGCACAAACGTGCTTGAAGCTCTCGGCGACAGCGCAGACTACATCAAGGGCCTGCACGCTCGCGCACAGCTTGACGAGGAGAACAGATATATCGTTCACTTCCCCGAGGAAAACACCATCTGGTCCGTTAACTCCGGTTACGGCGGAAACGTACTGCTCGGTAAGAAGTGCTTCGCTCTCCGTATTGCTTCCTACCTCGGACGTAAGGAGGGCTGGATGGCTGAGCACATGCTCATTCTCGGCGTTCAGTACCCCGACGGTGAAACAAAGTACGTTACTGCTGCATTCCCCTCCGCTTGCGGAAAGACCAACCTTGCAATGCTTATCCCGCCCGAGTACTATTCCAAGCAGGGCTACAAGGTATTCTGCGTAGGTGACGATATCGCTTGGCTGCGTGTCGGCGAGGACGGAAGACTCTGGGCTGTTAACCCCGAGAACGGCTTCTTTGGAGTTGCTCCCGGTACTAACCTCAAGTCCAACCCCAACGCTCTCTACACTACAATGAAGGATACCATCTTCACCAACGTAGTTCACAACACTGCCGATAACACCGTTTGGTGGGAAGGTCTTGACAACAATCCTCCCACACCCGGCAACGCTATCGACTGGAAGGGCAATCCTTGGGACTGCACCAAGTACGACAAGAAGGATAAGTCCACCTGCGGCGCGCATCCCAACTCCCGCTTTACCGCTATGGCTGAAAACTGCCCTTGCCTTTCTAAGGAATTCTTTAATCCCGCAGGCGTTCCCGTTTCCGCTATCGTATTCGGCGGCCGCCGTGCTAAGACCGCTCCTCTGGTTTACCAGTCCACAAGCTGGCAGAACGGAGCATTCGTCGGCTCTATCATGGCTTCCGAGACCACTGCCGCTGCTGCGGGTGCTGTCGGCGTAGTTCGCCGCGACCCCATGGCTATGCGTCCCTTCGTAGGCTACGATATGGGCGACTACTGGGCTCACTGGCTTACTATGGGTACTCGTATTCCCAATCCTCCGAAGATCTTCCACGTTAACTGGTTCCGCACCGACGAGAACGGCAACTTCATCTGGCCCGGATTCGGCGACAACATGCGCGTTCTTATGTGGATCCTTGCTCGCTGCGAGGGTAAGGTTGACGCGGACATCACTCCTATCGGTTACGTACCGAAGGCTGAGGATATCTGCATTGACGGTCTTAGTGACGTTACTCTCGATACCATTCGCGGTCTTCTGTCCGTTGACGTTGACGCATGGCTTGAGGACGTTGCAAATATCAAGGAGTTCTACGCTCAGGTTGGCAGCAGAGTTCCTGCCGCTATGTACGACGAGCTTGCAGCTCTTGAAGCAAGACTTAACGCAGCAAAATAACTGACAAATAATTGAGCTACAGCTTTGGCGGCTGTGTGACACAGCCGCCTTGCGTACAAAATTGAATTTTTTCAAAAATTTTTATAGAAGCCCTTGACTTTGACCTTACGTTAAAGTTTATAATGGCGTCGTACACAGGCACAAATCACACCCCAAAGAAAGGAAAACATTATGAAAAAGCTTTTAATCATGCTGCTCGCTATCGTTATGATCGTTACCATGGTTTCTTGTGACACGGTCAATCAAGGTGACGTTACCACGGACACCACTGCAGGCTCCGACGTGACTACCGAAGCCACGTCCGAATCGAGCAACAAGACCGACGAGGATACGACTAAAGCTGACAGCACGGAAACTGACGGTGATGAAGCGGCTACCGTTTACCCCACTGTTTTCGACTCGATCTACACTGCTAACAAGGACAAAAAGCTCAGCTTTACCGAGGCAGTTGCCCTTGTGGAGGATATCGTTACCTACCCCGAGCTTGAGGAAGGTGCGGAGAGCTTCATGATCAACCTTTCCGCAGAGCTCAAGGCATCTGCGAAATCCGGCGGAGTAAGCACAGAGATATCTGTTCCCGCAGTTCTTGAATTCGTAGCAATTGACGGCGGAGATTTCTCCCTGAGCCTCACCTTGTACGACAAGCCCTTTTACAGCTGCATTTACGTTGACGGCGTGATCTATGCTTCACTGACCGACGCGGACACGGGCGAGGTTACCAAAGCCCGGATTTCCCCCTCTGACGAGGAGCTTGAAGCTCTTATCGCGCAAATTCAGGCTATGATCTCCGACGAGCTCGGCGGCGTAGCTCCCGAGGATAGCACTGACCTCCCCGAGGACGAAACTACAAGCATCATTGATCTGCTTCCCGCCCCAGGTGACGAGGACGAATACGTTGAGACCGAGCCCGCATACATTGAGGACGAGGTAATTAATCGTGAGGAGCTTGAGTCTATACTTGCAGAGGTATTCGGTGACGCGACACCCGAGGACATAGCGGCTGACATGCTTGGCGATGCAAAGCTGTCCTACAATGATGATCACAGCAGATTCTACATTTCTGCTGTCGGCGGATTTGATAATATCAACGCAAAGCTGGGTGAGCTTGCAGCGGCGCTTGACGCGCTCATTCCCGAGGAAGCGCTTGAGGAGTATGGCGGAATGACCGTTACGGATATCATTTCCTCTTTTACCTTAAAGACCGACTCTACTTTCATTGATCTCATTTTCGATGCCAAGGGTAACTTCTGCGGCTTTGGCGCGGATGTAGAAATTGCAGGACAGGACAGCGATTATATGGAGATGATGGGACTCAGCAATGTCAGTGCCGGCTTTACCATGCTGCTTGATATTACAGTTGACGACACTCTTACCGTAACTGCTCCCAAGGATGCTGACGAATACGTTGTCATTACAGTAGAGGAAGTCATGGAGATGCTGGATTCCTACTTTGGACCGGATGATGAAATCTACTTCCCCGAGATAGACATTGAGGGCGAGGACGTAATATCCCTTGAGCTGGTTCCCAATATTGACGGTTATATCGAGCTTAGCTCCGATCCCTACCGCCGCGCTCAGCAGCTTCTTTACATTTGGAACTCCGAGAATCCCGCAGAGGAATTCGATTGCGTGTTCAAGGCCGAGGGCGTTATTGCCTACGCTTATTCCGAGGACGGCGAATACTACTATACTGTCGCCGTAAGTGATCTTGGAGAAGATGCGGATTTCTACTACGATTCCACGATAGATATTACCTCCGACAAGGTCTACGAGGAGGGCGACGAGGTTGAGATATATTTCGTTATTGAGGTCGTTGATCTTGGTGACGGATTTATGTATGTCAACTTCAACGAGGTCGAATATCAAACGAGCAAGTAAATAAAAGCAAACGCGGGGGAAGCAATTCCCTCGCGTTTGCTTTTGTATTTATTTAAGGAATCCGTTGATGATTTGCTCCTCGGCTTCCTTCTCGGTAAGTCCGAGAGTTTCAAGCTTGATGAGCTGTTCACCCGCGATCTTTCCGATAGCCGCCTCGTGGATAAGTGACGCTTCGGTATGGTTTGCAAGTATCTGCGGCACTGCCACGACGCAAGCGTCGTCCATAATAATAGCGTCGCACTCGGTGTGTCCCGAGCAACGGTTATTTCCGTTGATGCAGGACAAAAATTTCTGTGTTGACTGATCCTTTGCGACCGAGCGGGACACCACGTGCGTTCCGCAATCGACACCATTGAGGTCAACCTCAAACTCGGTGATCGCCGTCTGCTTGCCGTGTGTCATTATTTTTTCGTGGACGATAAGCGTTGCTTTGTCCGCAAGGGTTGCCACTGTTTTGCGATTGGTGGAGTCAACACCCTTTATCTGCGCGGTCTGCATCTCCATGTACGCGCCCTCGTCAAGATGCGCCTCGGTGGTGGGATTCATTATTCGCTCGCCGTTTCCGTCACCGCTTCCGTAGTGCTTTTCCACGTATTTTACGCGGGCGTTTTTGCCAAGGAAGAAGCGGTGGATCCCGCTATGCTCGCTCGCCTTGTCGCCGCCGTTGTGAATACCGCAACCCGCGACTATGGTAACATCACAGTCCGCGCCGATATGGAAATCGTTATATACAAGCTCGCGAAGTCCCGACTGTGCAAGCAAAACGGGAATGTGTACGCTCTCGTTTTTCGTGCCTTCCTTGATATAGATATCTATACCGGGAAGGTCGTTTTTCTTTTCAATGGTTATATTTGCAGAGGAATTTTTGCCGTAGAGCTGACCGTCGATGCGCAGTGAATACGCGCCCTCGGGCACTTCGTGCAGGTCTGCAACCTGCATGAGCAATTCCTTCTTTATGGGGTCGAGTTTATTCTGTGACATTGTCTGAAACCTTTCCTATTAATATGTGTTATGCCTTGGGTGCGGCGGTATATCTGCAGCCCGAAGAAACGCTGAGCAGCTCGGGAAGGATCTCCTCCTTCGTGCCATAAGCGGCAACCGTTCCGTCCGCAATTACTACCACCTTATCGGCAATATCAAGTATACGCTCCTGATGGGAAATGATGAGAATACTTCCCTTCGTGCGCTCGTACATCTTTTTGAACACCTCAATGAGGTTATTGAAGCTCCAGAGGTCGATACCCGCCTCGGGCTCGTCAAAAACGGAGAATTTAGTTCCCCGCGCGTTTATCATGGCAATCTCGATGCGCTTCAATTCACCGCCCGATAGACTTCCGTCCACCTCGCGGTTGATATATTCCTTTGCGCAAAGTCCAACCTCCGAAAGATAAGCGCAAGCCTGCGCCACGGTTATCTTTTCACCTGCGGCAAGTGAGATAAGATCCTTTACGGTAATACCTTTGAATTTTACGGGCTGCTGAAATGCAAAGCTGATGCCCATTTTTGCACGGTCGGTGATAGACATATTGGTAATGTCCACGCCGTCAAAATAGATACGTCCCGACGTGGGTGTAACTATCCCCGCAATGATCTTTGCAAGTGTGGATTTTCCGCTTCCGTTAGGGCCTGTGATAGCCACGAAGCGGTCGTCTATCTTCAAATTTACGTTTTTAAGTATTTCGGTTTTGGCATTCGTGTCCGCGCCCTCAACGCGGTAGCTTATATCTTTAAGTTCAAGCATATTCTATATCCTTTACATAATTTTAACTGTCTTTGGCACACGTATATAATATACCACATTCTCCTCCGACTTTCAACAGAAATTTTTAAATTATTTTGATTTTTGCCTACAAATTTTCAAAAATTCGGCAAATGTTCGTGCAGAGAGCATTTTTTACAAAATTATCTCCTATTTTTTGGCAATTATTTTTCAAAAAAGCTATTGCAATATTTTCCAATTTATGGTATTATATTCTTGTCAATAAATTACCAATTTTTAGGAGGTACACATGGATTACACCACTCGCATACTTATTGCGGACGAAAATGCAAGCGGGCGAGCCCTGCTGAAGGAATCACTTATGAGATCGGGCTATCGTATGATAGACGAGGCAACCAACGGCGACGAGGCATTGACAAAAATAGAGCGTACCCACCCCGACATTGCCATTGTAGATATATGGCTGTCAAAGCTTGACGGTATCGGGGTTATCCGCGCGGCACAAAGCATCAATTACGCTGCCTCGGGCGATCGCGCGCCCGTATTTATTATGACGTCCCCCGTTGCCAATCAAAATATGTTTATTCAAGCTGCGACGGCGGGCGCACAGCTTTGTCTTATCAAGCCGTTAAAGTCCGAAAGCCTCGTTCAGCATATTGATATGCTGCTCCGCTCGCGCGACGGCAAAAACGGCAACTTTTCACCTGCGGACGCTGACAGCGACAGAACTCCCGACATTGAAACGCAGGTAACGCAGATCATTCACCAGATCGGCGTTCCTGCGCACATTAAGGGGTATCAGTATCTGCGCACGGCAATTCTCCTCACGGTCAAGGATTCGGATATCATCAATTCCGTCACCAAGGTGCTCTACCCTTCCGTTGCAAAGAAATATTCGACTACGACCAGCCGCGTTGAGCGCGCCATCCGCCACGCCATCGAGGTAGCGTGGGACAGAGGCGACGTGGACACGTTGACGTCTTATTTCGGGTACACCATTCAGAACAATCGCGGCAAGCCTACGAACTCTGAATTTATCGCCATGATCGCGGATAATTTGAGGTTGAAATACAAATTGTATTGATATGAGAGGAGCAGACGGGTGTCTGCTCCTCTCTGCGATTTGAGGGTTATTGTATAACAAAATGGTTTGTGGTTTGTTTTTACATCATCCGGACAGTCGGGGACGCCTGTCCGGATTACCGTAAAAACTTCAATGTCGAAAGATTTTTTTACAAAATCCCCTGTTTTGGTATTGATTTTTAAAAATATTTATGTTACAATGGAATTGTGAAATAATTTATGCCGCGGAGCGGCGGAACGGAGCTTATTATGGCAAAGCCAATTATCGGAATTTTATACGACTTTGATAAAACTCTCTGCACCACGGATATGCAGGAGTACGACTTTATAAAAAACCTCGGCATGGAATCGGGTGATTTCTGGGGAGAGGCAGGCGCGCTTACCAAAAAATACGAGGTCGACAAGATCCTCGCTTATATGTTCGTTATGATCAAGAAATGCAAGGAGAAAGGTATCCCCCTCACCGAGGAATATCTGCGCTCCTGCGGCGAGAACGTCGTGCTTTACAAGGGCGTGCTTTCTTGGTTTGACCGCATCAACGAGTATGGCGAGTCTCTCGGAGTTACCATTGAACATTACATCATTTCCTCGGGTACTTACGAGATAATTCAGGGTACGCCTATCGCTAAATACTTCAAGCGAGTCTACGCTTGCCGATATATGCATAACGAGCAAGGCGAGGCTATCTGGCCTGCTCTTGCTATCAACTACACAATGAAAACGCAGTACATCTACCGTATTTCCAAGGGCGTTCACGACGTTACCAACGACTACGACCTTAACCGCGAGCAGGACGAAAGCCTGCGTCATATTGCTTACCGCAATATGATTTATATCGGTGACGGAATGACGGATATTCCCTGTATGAAGATGATCAAGGAGCGCGGCGGCAAGTCCATCGCTCTTTACGCTACGGGCAAGGCGGAAACGGTCAAGCCCCTGGTTGACGACGAGCGAATCAACTACGTTTGCGTTGCAGACTACTCGGAAAACTCTGCACTCGATAAGATTGTTAAGCTTATGATCGAAAATATGGCGCTGATCGAGCGTCTGAACTCCAAGGAAAAGCAGCAGCTTTCACAGTACAGGAGAAACACGGATAAGGAATAACAAAAAGCCTCGCTCAGCGAGGCTTTTTGAATGAAAAATGAATAATGAATAATTGTGGTGGAAAACCGCGCTCACAGAGCGCGGTTTTCTTCATTAATTATTCATTTTTCACTTTTCATCATTCATTATTCATTAATTACCAGATCTTCCTATATATCTCCATAACCTCTTCCTTGGTAGGTTTACGGGGATTGGTTGCGGTACAGCCGTCCTCAAGTGCGGCCTCTGCCATTCTTTCAATATGGGATTCGTATTCCTCCCACGTAATATTGACAGCCTCGGACACGCGCGCTGGGATATGCATTTCCGCCGCCATAAAGTGAATATAGCTTATAAGCGAGCGGACGGTAGTAACCTTATTGATATTATTTACACCCAGCGTTCTCGCCATATTACAGTATCTCAACACGCAAGGCGGATAGTTGTCCTGCGAGCGGCTGGTAAGGCTGATACCGCTATTAAACTCAATGATATGCGGCAGGAGTATGGAGTTCGCTCTGCCGTGAGGAATATGGAAATTCGCGCCGAGCTGGTGCGCCATACCGTGATTGAGTCCAAGAGATGCGGAATTGAATGCAAGTCCAGCAAGGCAAGCGGCGATATGCATTTTTCGACGCGCGTGGGTATCGTTGCAGTCGCTGTAAGAGCGAATAAGGAACTGTCCCGAGATTTCCACCGCCTTCTCGGCAAGTGCCGCGGAAAACTCGTTATTATTGATGCTCACGTAAGCCTCGATAGCGTGGGTAAGCACGTCCATTCCCGTATCAGCGGTAATAGACGCGGGCACGCTCTTTACAAGCTCCTCGTCAAGTATTGCCTCGTCGGGGATAAGGTCCTCGCTGGCAAGAGGATATTTTCTCTCCGCTGCGGGATCGGTGATCACCGCGAAGCGGGTGACCTCGCTTCCCGTTCCGCTGGTGGTGGGTATAGCGATAAGCGACGGGCGGTAAGCAGGCTCTATCTGAGTTGCAAACTTGCGCACTGCCTTTGCCATGTCGATAGCCGAGCCGCCACCGATAGCCACGATACATGGCGGGCGGGTCTTGAGCACCTCGGTAACGCCGCCGATCACCTTATCGATAGGCGGATCCGGCACGACATCGGTATACACTGAATACTGTATTTTTGCGCTGTCAAGTCGCGATGTAGCAAGAGCTATAAGCCCACTTGTGACGACAAACGGGTCGGAAATGACGATAACACGGTCATATTCAAGCTGTGCAAGTCTTTCAAGCGCTCTTTCGCCGAAAAATATTTCGGTGTTGACGTGGAAATTTTTCATCTTGGTCTATCCTCCGTCGGGTAGGTTGTTTGCTTTTAAAATTTTAACACAAAATTGCTTTTTTGTCAATAGTTTTGTGGGAGTTTTTGGCTTGGAAGGCACGATTATTTTGCCAACACGCAGGCATACGACCCATCTATCGCCGCAAGCTCATCAACCGAGTCGATTTCGGTTATCTGTCCTGCTTTGACGGGATGTACGGTCAGGCGGAGTGTATCAAGGTGCATATTGACGACGTCGTCCCAGAAAAGCTGTGAGCTCTCCTCTTTTGCGTACTCCTCGGTAACGTAATCGGCTATTTTCTGTGCATCCTCTTGCTTGAAGTAGGACACACCGACCATATTATAGGTATCCTCTCCGTATTTACCGACGCGGCTGATATATCCTTCCCCATCAAGGTCAAACACCCAGTCGTCCGAATGTCCCTTTACCATTTTTCCGAAGTAGCAGGACTCACCCTCAAAGCTTTCCTTATCGAAAATGGAGGGATCGGAAAGATACAGGTCTGCCTCGCAGACGAAGCAATCGCCCTTACCCATAACGCCTCTTGCAGCATAGATTGAAGAGATATTATTTTTCGTCATATAGTCGTTGTTTTGGATAAATTCCACGTTGTCATACTTATCGGAGAGGTATGCAAACTGCTCTCCCTTATAGCCGACAACGACGTATATTTTGGACACTCCGCGGCGGAGAAGTCCGTCTATGACGGTTTCGATCATGGGAGTACCGTGTACCTTTATGAGGGGCTTGGGAGTGGTATTAGTCAGGGGCTGCATACGAGTTCCGAGTCCCGCCGCCATAAGCACTGCAATTTCGCTGTTCATTTTAGTCATTTTTTCCTTTGATAATATGTATTTTTTATTTTTCGTCCGAGAGATGCAGCTTGCCGTCCGAGGACAGCGCACCGATACGGTATTCGCAGGCGTCAAGTGCAACTGTTTCGCGCAGGGACGCCACGAATTTATTCATTACTCCTCTGCCGCCGCGTATCACCACGCGACCGCCGGGCAGAATTACAAGAGTTGCCTCGGGCATAGCCGTCACGGACACGCCGATGGCAATATCCGACACGTCACACTGTGAAAGTCCGTTGTCACCCACTGCAACGACGGAACCGTCCGATTTGAGTCCAACGGTATGATTTTCTCCGCAGGATAGCATAACGATATTGCGCCACCACTGCGTATCGCACTGACCAAAGCTGTTATCGCCCGAACATACCACTCTACCGTCGTGCAGTAGCACTGCCGTATGGTGAGTACCGCAAGCCACCTCGGCGGCGTTTCTTATTCGGTTAAGATCACACTGACCGTAGCTGTTGTCGCCCACTCCGAACACGCGCCCGTCACTTCTTACCGCCGCGGCGAAATTAGCACCTGCAGACAGGCTGACGTAGCGAAGCTGACTGTCGTTGAGCGTATAGGTTGCATCCAGCTCGTCGTCCCCGCCGCTATCCTGCGGTAGGCTGATATCCACGCTGTAAAGCAGGAAATTCAGCTCGTCCGCTATGGAGCGCGAGGTATTATTGCCGTCCGTGGACATTACGGTATCCTTACCCGACGAGCATATCTTACCGCTCGCTGTAAGTCCCACACTGAAATACAATCCGGAGGACAGAGAAGCTATATCCTCCCAGCCACGTGCGTCGCACTGCCCTGCCACGTTTGAGCCGTAGGCGCGCACGTGACCGTCGGGACGTAGCTTGAGGGCGTGGGTAAGTCCCACGGCGATCCTCTGCTTTGCCTCTTTGGCGACATTCAAGACGTTTGTCATTCCCGAGACCTTACCGACACGGTTCATGATACCGTTCTCGGTCAAAGGGGTAAATACTCGCATATTTTCTATACGCGACAATTCTTTTTTGCTGCCGAGCCTATGATAATACAGATATCCCTCGGCGCTGAGCAGCACAAGATTTACGCCAAAGCAGAACACAGCTCTCCAAGCGACCCCGATATTAGTATTGCAATCGCAATATCCCGCCACAGAAAGCTGTCCATCGGCACGCAGACCGTAGGTTACACCGCTGCGCAGGGCGAGCATTATGATGTTTTTCCATTCGGAGGTATTACATTCTCCGCGCTCGTTGCATCCGATAGCCTCCACGCGACCGTCGGCACGCAAAGCGGCGGTATGCCTGCCCGAGGTTTTAACGTCGATAACGTTATGCCAAAATCCAGTGCGGCACTGACCGAAGTTATTGCCTCCAACCGCCAGCACGTCGCCGTCGTTCTTGATACCGAGGGTGATATCGGCAGTACATTCAATGCTTGCAACGTCACTCCATCTCTGTGTCTGGCAAGGATTCCAAACGGGAGCGTGAGCCACAGAGCGCGCCTTTATCGCGATCTCGCGATTTTTAGAGCCGACTGCGATCACCTCGCCGCTCTCCGTAAGTCCCGCCGTATGCGCCGAGCCTGCGCCAAGAGCTTTTATGCCCGTCAGAGCAGACACGTCACACTGACCGAATTTATTGCTTCCCATAGCTCTGACAGTGCCGTCCTCCAGCAATACTGCGGTATGTCTGTCACCCGCGCAGATATCAACAGCCTTTACAAGTCCGACGGAATTATACCACGGAGGAAGCACCATTGCAGGATTGAGCTGCGAATCAAAGGATTCACGCAAGCGCACGTCGCCGTTTTCGTAAAGCACTGCGCTGTGCGCCTTGCCTGCAACTACCTTTATCGGTCTTTTACCCGTCAACGGCTCTGTAATGATCACGCCGCCCGAGAATGAGTAAGAGCGCACGTTTCCCTCGTCGTCTGCCACGGTAACGTGGTCGTCGCCGCCCGCGATCATGCTCGTATATCTATTTGAATCGTAAATAAGATTTTCGTGTGCCGTTCTCTTTATCTCGCCGTGTGCTGTGTCAGCGCTGTCAGCCTCGGCGGTATTTTCATCACTCACAAGTATTTCTTGCTCGTGAGCGCGGCTCTTATAATAGCCCACGCCCTTATCGTACTGGGATATGTTACTGAACATTGTGAACGCGGACACCGCGCACTGACCGTCGCCGTCAAGTCCGAGCGCAAACATCTGTCCTCCCTTATCAATGGCAAGGGTATGCTCGGGGGCGCACGTTATCGCCACGATATCCGACAGCATATCGGTATTACAGCGAAGATAATTGACTCCCTGCCTCTCCCCTCGTATAAGATTGGGAGAATCGAACATTCGACTTGCCTGCTCTGCGCTTATGCGTTGAGCGCCCGCAGAATAGACCTTGCCGTCGGCGCAAAGTCCGACAAGCGACGTGCGTCCTGCTGATATGCGCACAACGTTACTCCAATTTTGAGTATCACACTGACCGAAGGCATTCTCACCCACAGCAAGCACTCTGCCGCCGTAGCAAAGTCCTGCGGTAAAGCCGTTCCCTGCGGCTATGGATTTGACCCCCTGCCAATCGTTGGTGCATCCCGTAAAACGGCTCATATACGAAGCGTTACCCGCAGTGACTACCGTACCGTCGGCGCGCAATGCGGCGATATGACTGTCAGTGGGGACTATATGAATGATATTTTTCCATTCGTCGCCCTCAAGCACGTCGCGAGAGCATGGGAGTCCGCGTCCAGCAGATATCACACTGCCATCGACACGCAATCCGAGAGTATAGGTATCCGTTCCGAAAATATGCTTGATACCGCTCCAAGAGCTCACGTCGCCCTGATTATTGTAATTCTGTCCCGTAAAAAGCACTCTGCCGTCCGAGGTAAGAGCAAGCGAGTGATATTTACCCGCAAGTATCTCAACTATACCGCGCCATTCGGACACGGCAGTACAGCCCTCTACATTGTTTCCGGACGCACTGACCGTTCCGTCCGAATGAAGGGCGAGGATGTGTGCGTTGCCACAGCTTATGGTGGTAACGTCCGACCATGATTTCACGTCCTTGAAGCTACCCGTGGTATAAACTCTGCCCATGGCGGAGATACCCACGCTTATTCTCTCACTGCAAGCCATACGGCGGGAAAATCTTTCCGCCTCGCACTCACGCTTTTTATATTCAAGCTCGCGCTGACGGCGACGGCGGCGAGCCGCCTGCATATTGGCGCACAGCTCCGTAAAGTCGTCAAACAGCGGCTTTTGGTGACGTGTATCGCACTGACCGAAGTGATTGTCCCCCACGGTCAATATCTGTCCTGTGCTGTTGACAGCGGCGGAGTGCTCGCCCGACATAGACACGGTGACGAACTCCTCTGCCTTATTTGACAGTATTTTTTCAAGGTCGCCATTCCCATGGACGTTGACAGTTCCACCAAGGGTGATTCCGGCATAAACTCCATCGGCGACTGAAAGATACACAAGGTTCTTCCATTTCTTTACCTCAGCGGGAAGGTAGGCATTTGACACCACCGTTCCGTCAGCGCGGATACCGTATATCCGCTCGCCCGAAACGTCGGCAAAAAGTCCCGCGATCTTCTCCCAACGGGAAAATCTTGCTCGCATGGCGCGACTGCCACCCGCGTACAGAACCTTTCCGTTTTGCGTAAGTCCCAGAGTGAAATCATTGCCGCAAACAACGTCACACACGTCCTCCCACTCGGAGGTATCACACTGACCATGGCTGTTATCTCCTGCACATACCACGCGTCCGTTCTGTATGATAGCCGCAGAATGGTAGCGTCCCGCAGACACACTGCGCGCGCAGGAAAAGCGGCTTATCTGAAGCTGTCCGTGAGAATCGTAGCCTGCCGCGCGGACAGTTCCGTCGGACAAAAGTCCAAGCACGTACTCATGGGCGACGGAGATGCTGATAACGTCCGTCCATCCGGTACATTCCTCCTGTCCCCATCTGTTCTCGCCCGCGTAGAAGATCTTTCCGTTTTCATATCGGGCGACGGTGTATCCGTTTGAGCAGCCTATTATTCCCTTGCGTGACAGCACGCGCTCCTGCAGGAACCCTATTCTGTCGTCTGCGGCGGTATTTATATTACCGCTCGATCGCTTTTTGATGATAGTCATACCTCTCACCTCTTTTCAAAGGACGTTTACTCCTTGATTTTAGGCGTATACGCCTTGAGAGCCTTTATGTCCTCGGCAGAAAACTCAAAATCCTTTCTGCCGTATTTTTCCTCTGTAATGTAATCGTAAACGCACAGCGTACCGTAGGAATCCTTGTCGTAGTTGATGTCCTTATTGTAGTAGATATCCACATAGACCGCAAGCACCCGATTGGGGGATGCGTTCATATTTACGCCGTCAAAGACCAGCTTGCGATAATTGTATACGTTCTTTTTATCGCTTTCTGACGAGGTAGGATAGTATCGGACAAGCTCAACGCTTCCCTCCTCGCTTTTCAGATTATCCGAGGTATCGTCGGGGGTCAGGTCGTAGGCTACCACCAGGCTGACGTCATAAAGCTCCTCGTCGCGAGATGGCATTTCGCTGAGTCCGTAGTCCTCCTTGAGGTGCTTTATGGTGCTGTTGTTGTATCTGAACGTGACCTGCACCTGCTCTGCTTCCTCTATAAACAGTGCGCGCGTAACGCTGAAATAGCCGTAGTTTTTATTGACTACGCTGGTGGTTTCATCAAGCTCCAGCCAATACATAGTCAGATCCTCGCCGTGCTCGTCGTAAGCCGCGCGAAGCTCGTCATTGACCTGCACGCGATTCATGCTTGCAGGGTCGCCCGACGAGAATATGCGCCACAGAAGTATTCCGATAGTGCCGAATATCAACACAAGGCAGATTGTCTTGAGGACGTATCCGACTATTCGCAGTCCCTTGCTCTTATACATTCGTCAAGCCTCCTCACCGCGCGCCGCCGCCATAAATTTCAGCTTATCCAGCGCGTTTTGCAATATTATCTGCGCCGACAAGGTATCTATTACCCCCTTGCGGCGACTGCCTCGCGTATCCGTTTCGTTAAGGTATCGGGATGCCGCCATGGTAGTCATACGCTCGTCCATCATGCAGACGGGAATATTACTATCACCAAGTGCTTCGGCAAGCAGGCGGGAGAACTTTTCGGCGTGCGCGGCGCGAGGTCCGTGCGAGCCGTCCATATTAACGGGCAGACCTACGACAACGCCCACAGCTCCTCTTTCACGGGCGATCTGCGCCACCGCCTCGGCAGTTCTTTGCATACCGCCGACGGATATCTGAGTGATGCCCGAAGCCACGGTGCGCCGCTCGTCCGAAATGGCAAGTCCCGTTCTTTTATCTCCGAAATCCACACCGAGAAGCTTACCTTTCGCGTTTAACAATTTTTCCATAATGACCTCTTGAATTACTTTCTCACCGAGCGTTTTTTAGGCTCGGGCTTACCGCAGGCGGTAAGCTTTATTATCAGCGAAATATCGTCTGTCTGCTGACCGTCGCGCAGTGCGGCGCGGTTTCGGTGTATTTCACCGCAACGGGTACACTGATAGATTATGATGTAGCCCTTTTTGCTGTCGGGCTCGGCAGATATTGGCTTCATAGCTCCGCGGCAGGGGTTTGCTCTGTCCCCGGGGTTTATATCCACGTGAAGCGACCACAGACAAAACGGACAATGGTCGCGGGAGGTATATCCAAGCGGCAGGACGGTATTTTTGCAGTTTTCGCAGACAAAGCCGTCGTCATTCTTGGAAAATCTTTTGTTTTCAAGCTCCATTACTCCACGACCTCCTCACTCGGATTATAATATTCCTCAAGCACACGCGCCGCGGCAAGCGCCGCATAAGATCCGCCGCCGCACCGCTCGACCACCGAGCTGATAACTATTTCGGGCGATCTTGAGGGTGCAACGCAAACGAAAAGTCCGTTATCCGACTGATCGCCGCCAACCTGTGCAGTACCCGTTTTACCCGCCACGGTGACGGGAACGTTTCGCATAAAATAACCTACGGTATCGCCCTCCGACACCACTCTTTCCATTCCGCGAATAACTGTAGAAACGTGCTCCTCGGGCAATTCCATAGCGCTCATTATTTCAGCCTCGGGGGCATAGACCACTTCACCCGTTGCAAAATCCACTACCTTGAGCAAAAGGTGCGTTTTGTATCTCGTTCCGTAATTGACAACGGTAGAGATATACGAGCTTAGCTGAAGCGGCGTAAATGCGTTATCCGACTGACCTATGGCGGCGGCAATCGTATCGGTGGGTTGCCAATCTATGAGGTGATAGTCCGCGCGGTAAGCGGGACCTGCAAGACTTCCCACAGCCTCGGACAGCTCAATTCCCGTACTGAGTCCAAGTCCGTAGCCGTTGGAATAGCGGTTTAGGACGTCAATACCCATAACTCTGCCGACCTCATAAAAATAGCAGTTACAGGACACCTCAAGCGCGCCGACGGCGTTGATAGGTCCGTGCATTTTTATGGGGCTGGAGGTGCTGTTATACACCCAGCATTTTGGTTGATAGCTATCGTAATATCTATACACGCCCTCACAGTCGACACGTGTTGATGCGCCGACTACTCCCTCGCACAGCGCGGCAAGTGCCACACCGGGCTTAAAGGTAGATCCGGGCGCATACGTTCCCTGAAGCGCGCGGTTGAGCAGAGGCAGTGCCTCGTCGGAGGCAAGCGTATTGTAGTCCTCGCCAAGCGTGGTAAGGTCAAAGCTTGGATAGGATGCAAGCACAAGCACCTCTCCGTTTGACGGATCTATCGCCGTCAACGCACCCGCGCGGCTTTCCGTACCCGTGGAAAGACCGTTGACGTACGCAACGTTATCCTTCAGTCCGTCCTCTGCGGCTATTTGCAGATTGATATCTATGGTGAGATACACGTCGCGACCTGCTATGGCCTCGGTCTTCATATACTCGTCCACCACGTTGCCGTTTTTATCCTCTACGACCACTTTCACGCCGTCCGAGCCGCGCAGATATTCCTCAAACGCAAGCTCACAGCCGGAAATTCCAACCGTGGCGTTCATATTGTAGCCCTTGGACTTGTAATATTCCCAATCCTCCGCGTATATCGGTCCTGTCTGACCGAGAATGTGGGAAGCGTATCCCGGGTATTCGTAAACGCGCGTCGCCGAAACGGAATACCAGACGCCGTCAAGTCCCCATTCAAGGACGGACGTTATGGTATCCAGCGGGACGTTTTTAATAAAAGTATAATCGTTTGCACGGGAAAAGCCGGATACTACCATACTGTATCGGATCATGAGCAAAAGCTCTACCTCGTAATCCGAAAAGTACCGCTCGCCGCTCTCGCCGTCGGACAGCAAAAGACCGTATTCCTCCGTCATATACTCCACCACGTCGGCGGCACTGACGTATTTCAGCGGATCGCTGTCAAACTCCTTTGCCGCTCCGTCACGGCTGTAACCGTTTTTGCGGAGCTTTGAGATAGCATCCGCGCGAAGTCCGCTCTCCTCTATAAAGTAGACGAGCGAGGAATACGTATTCCCCTCGGTATCGTATGCGCTCTCGGAATATTCGAGATTCGGGTACTCTCCGACAAGAGGATATCTTTCCTCCGAAAATCCCGCATAGCCGCGAAAGGCTGTAAGCGCCTCCAAAACCTTTATAATAACACCGTTGCGCTCGGACTCCTCCTTGGGGAAAACGCTGTAATCAAGAGTGATATCGTAGGTATAGCTGTTGGACACCAGCACTCTGCCCTCTCGGTCGTATATCTGTCCCCTTTGAGCCTGAACGATAACGGATCGTTGGGTCGTACCGTCGCTTTTATGCCCGCCGATATTTTCACCGCTCAGCTCCAGAGTGCCGAGGCGGATTATGTAAACTATACAGCATATCGCGAAAAAAGCGCCGAGCGCCGCGATACGCGCAGCTTTTTTGTTATGGATATACACGCCGTGGCACTCCTTTCGCAAAAATTCAATATCTCTTACGCGGGCAAGAGATTCAGCGCAAACATCAACGCCATCACAATGATAGCGAATATCATTCCGCCGTTGTTTACAGTCACGCTTGACAGCTTAGCGGATACGAGCTGTACCCGACCCTTTGACAGGGCAAGCCTTTTGAAATTCAGTATAATTATCACCACTGCCGCGATTGACGCCGCATAGGTAAGAAGGAGAGCAAATGCATAAAGCAGATATCCCACGGGAGCTGCCATTATCGACTCCAAAATAGCATTCACATCCCCCGAGTTTATCACCTCGAAATCCACTTTCGACGCCATAGCGGGGATAACGATAGAACCGATAAAGTTTACGAATGAGTGAATGGCAATGCTCCATCTGAGCTTACCCGTCAGCGTGTAAGCATAAGCCACTATAAATCCGATAAGCACAGCGTAGAAGAACTGGTAAAAGTTCATGTGGAACAGACCGAAGGACAGTGCGGACACGACTATTGCAACGACGTCGCCGTATCTGCGCGTTTTGTCGATAAGCAGCTTACGGAATATCAGCTCCTCGCCAAAGGGCGCGATAATGCAAGTCATAATAAGGGTAAACCACTGCGGGGTTGCATCCACCATAGTTCCCAACGCCGAGGAATAATCGTAGCCCATAATAGCCGACAGAATAGTCATAACGGTCTCGCCGATATAGCTGCCGATATACATAACGCCCATTGAAGCCACCGCAAAAAGGAGCAGCTCCTTCACGCCGAAGCGCGGCTTGGATAGGAGCGTATCCTCCTCGCCGAGTCTGCCTTTAACAAGGTAGGTGTCCGCGTGCGGCGCGGTCCTCACCTTATGGAGCGCAAGCATAAACACTGGAAGCGCGAAAACGTAAAGCGGAACTATGGACAAAAGCCAATTCATCCACCAAGCGTCGACAACGGCGGGAAAGAAAAGGTATATAACGCCCATCATTACCGTCTGTGCCGCAAGCCGCACGAGTGCAAGCAGTGCAAGCGCTATACCAACGGCGGAAAAATCCCTTCTTGCCTGCATGGTATTTTCCTTATCGAGCAAGACAAAATCTATTGCGAGCGGTGTCACTCTTTTTTGCTCGTTATTTTGTGTAATGTTTATATTTTCTTCACTCATAACTTTCTCCTCGGTTATTTGATCTTAAACTGCGGCGAGTCACCGTAAAGGTACGGCTTAGCAATAAGCGTACCAAGTCCTTCAACTACGGTATCGCGCGGATTCTTTGCCACCGTCACGCGAAGCCCCGTTTTCTTTGACAGCACCTCGGGCAGTCCGGGCAGCAGTGCGCTTCCGCCGCTCAGCATAAAGCCGTAATTATATATATCGCCAATAATTTCGGGCGGCGCACCGTCAAAGGTACTCATTATCATTCTGGATATTGCTTCGATACACGGCAGGAGTGCCTCGCTGACGTGTGAGCTATGTACGTCAAGGCTGAGCGGAAGCTTGGTGCGGTCGTTCTGCCCGTGGACGGTCATATAGCCTCTGTCAATGGAGGGCAACGCCGTTCCGACGTTTATTTTCAGCTTATGCGCCGTGCGGTCACCGACAAGTATTCCCATATTCTTTTTGAGGTAATTGCTTATCGCCATATCAAATTTTTCGCCCGCGAGCTTCATTGAGCGCGCGCGGATGATGCCGCAGGAGCTGATTATAGCCGCCTCTGCCCTGCCCGCTCCGATATTGACTATCATACATCCTCTCGGACTGCTTACGTTAAGTCCTGCACCTACTGCCGCCGCGTACACGGCAGGTATCTGTGCCACCGATCTTGCGCCCGCCGCAAGCACTGCGTTTTCAACGGCAAGGCTTTCAACCTCGTTTATGCTGTAAGGCTCAGTGACAATAACAGTGGGACGGTTGAACAGCGAGGAGAGGTGCTTGTTGTAGAAAAACTCGTTCACCATTCCCGCCGCCGCTTGGAAATCGGCGATGGTGCCGTCCTTTACGGGGCTGTATGCGAGGATATCCTCGGGCGTTTTGCCCAGCATCATCCGCGCCTTCTCGCCAACCGCCACTATATCGTGAGTCTGGCTGTCCATAGCAACCGCCGATGGGCAACGCAGTATTATTCCTTTTCCGTCAAGCCAGATGCGCGTATAAGCAGTACCCAGATCAAGTCCCACGATCTGTGCCATAGACATTCCTCCTTTCAGCAAAAATCAAGCTGTGTTTGCAGAGCGTTAAAGCTCGACACCGAACTCCCGTCTTACGAAATCAAAAATTTTGTGTGCGGGCAGACCCACGACGTTAAAATAATCGCCCGTGATGCCCTCAATATATCTTGCGCCGCGCCCTTGTATGGCATAAGCTCCCGCCTTGCCGAACGGCTCGCCGCTATCCACGTAGCTATCTATATCCGAGTCTGTCATTTCTGCAAATCTGACAACGGTTTTTTCGTGTGATACGCTCACCCTCCCGTCATAGCAGACGGCAAATCCCGTTACAACGAAATGCTCGCGTCCCGAAAGCTGTCGGAGCATTCGCGCGGCATCCTCGGCGTCTGAGGGCTTACCTAAAAACTCACTGTCCGCCACCACAAGAGTATCTGCGGCGAGTATCATTTTGTCGCCATCTATATTCTCAACTCCGCCAAGGGAATCTGCCACAGCAAGACACTTGGCGCGGGCTATGCTCTCAACGTGCGCACCTGCGTCGGTTGCGTCGGAGGATTCGTCTGCATCCGACACGAGCACTCGGAAATCAACACCGAGCGAGGTGAGTATCTCGCTTCTTCGCGGTGATGCGGATGCGAGGATGAGGTCGATCTTTTTATTCATTTTTCGCCGCCTTTCGACAAAATACGTCCATCGTAAAATTCAAATTACATTATAACATATATTTTATAATATATCAATAGCGATTTTATAAATTTTAGTGCGCAGATTATTAAGTTTTCATTAAGAAGGCGCGAATTTTTCGGAAATTTCAACTTTTTGTGCCATATTTTTGCTTGTCGATTGACAAACGACGGCGATTGTGGTAGAATGTAAGGAGAGTTATCAAATTAGGAAAGGAGCGAGATACATGGTTCAATCCCCTCTTGCTGATGCGATAAGACCGTCAAATATTGACGAGATCGTAGGTCAGGAGCATTTGTTCGGTCCACGCGGAGTGCTTCGCCGTATGCTGTCTGCGGGCAGAGTTACTAACATGATATTCTTCGGCCCTCCCGGCACGGGCAAGACTACTTCTGCGTCAATTATTGCTAAAATGTCGGGGATGGAGTTTCACAAGCTCAACGCCACCACCGCCTCCCTTGCCGACGTCAAAAGCATACTTTCGGAAACGGGTGGGCTGTTCGGCTCAAACGGTATTCTTTTGTATCTCGACGAGATCCAATACTTCAATAAAAAGCAGCAGCAATCACTGCTGGAATACATGGAGGACGGGCGCATAACGCTTATCGCGTCCACCACCGAAAACCCGCATTTTTACGTTCACAACGCGATAATTTCGCGTTCCTCACTGTTTGAATTCAAGCCCGTTTTACCAAAGAGCATACTGCCCATGCTTTACCGCGCGCTTGACTATCTCAACTCCACTTACGCTTCATCTGTAACGCTTGACGAGGGCGTGGCGTTGAAGATCGCAGGCTTATCGGGCGGCGATGTGCGACGCGCCGTGGTGCTTCTTGAAAACACGTATTATGCGACGTCGGAGCAGACAAATTTTGCTATTACCAAGGAATGCGTTTCCGACTTTGACAGCGGTGTCGGCAACTTTGACGACGACGTGCATTACGACCTGCTCGGCTGCCTGCAAAAGTCCATTCGCGGCTCCGATCCCGACGCGACTGCCTTCTACGTTGCAAAGATGCTGGAATGTGGCGAGATCATTTCCCTTTGCCGCAGGCTTCAGGTTATTGCCAGCGAGGATATCGGACTTGCTTACCCGCAGGTGGCGGCTATCGTTCATTCGCTATGTATGTCCGCGCGCGAGCTCGGGCTTCCCGAGGCGCGCATCCCCCTCATCAACGCCGCTCTCCTGCTTGCCACTGCTCCGAAATCCAACTCCGCCTACCTTGCCCTTGCCGCCGCTTCGGAGGATGTCAAGGCAGGACTCGGCAAGGATATCCCCACTCACCTCAAAAGCCCGCTTTTCAAGGGCTACGTCTATCCCCACGACTATCCAAATCACTATGTAGATCAACAGTATTTGCCGCATAGCCTCAAGGATAGAAAATACTACATTCCCGGCGAAAACAAGACCGAACAAGCCGCCAAGGCGTATTGGGATGCTATCAAGAAAAAGTAATATATGTGGGGCTTTGCCCCACACCCCACCAAACTTTCTTGAAAGAAAGTTTGGATCAAAGAACTTTACAGCAATTTGTTTTTGTTTAAATTTGTTTAGATGGTTACAACAAGAGCCGTCTCTATAACCCCCGTGGGTACCTTACCCACTGTGATATTTAATTGAAAATGGACGCTTTTCGCCACGCAAAAAGCAACGATAATGCGCCGTGCAGAAAATCTGCACGGCGCATTTCACTCGTCCGAAGGACGAATTCCATCACAAAGTGATTTCACCGTGTGAAGCACGATTTCACTCCGCGAAGCGGTCAGTCCTCAATAGAGTCAAAAGCCTCTCTGGTGCGGAAAAGAAGCGAAATACACCAAATTCCCGCAAGAGCGACAACTGTATAAATAATGCGCGCCGCAAGGCTGTCCATACCACCGCAGATCCATGCGACAAGGTCAAACTGGAAAAGTCCTATGCTACCCCAGTTAAGCGCACCGATTATAGAAATAATGAGCGCAATTCTGTCCATTATCATTTTCTTGTGTCCTTTCCGACGTCGATATCTCGCCGCCTGTGACGGAGTTTGTTTTTCGCTATACTCCGCTCACAGTTAGTTTGCCTTGTCTGCACCGTTTTATGTAGAGTTAAATTTTCACATTTGAGGTATTTGCCCCTCATAACGTTTTTTTGCAAATTGCACCATAAATTTTGTCGGCAGCGGAAACATTTTTTACATTTGGCTATTGAAATATATATAAATATATGTTATAATAGTATGTTGTGTCGCAGGCGCGAATTTTATTTGTAAAAAAATTTGTATATAAAAATTCAGTTTTAAGGAGTACGTTATGCATTGGTCAGATGAAATTGCAGAGCAAATTATCAAGAAAAATCCCGACAAGGAGGAGTACGTTTGTGCGGCGGGTGTAAGCCCCTCCGGCTCTATCCATATCGGTAACTTCCGTGACGTTGCCACTCCCCTTTTCGTTGTCAAATCCTTGCAGAAGCGCGGCAAGAAGGCTCGTCTGCTTATATCTTGGGACGAGTTTGACCGTTGCCGTAAGATCCCTGCAAACGTTCAAGCAGTTGTGGGCGACAGCTACGACAAATACATTGGCTGTCCTTACGTTGACATGCCCGACCCTTGGGGCTGTCACAAGAATTACGCCGAGCATTTTGAGGAGGAATTTCTCAACGGCATAGCTCCCTTCGGCATTAAGCTCGACTGCCGTCATCAGGCGGAGATGTACCGCTCGGGTAAATACACGGACAAGCTTATCACTGCTATTCAGAAGCGCGGTGAGATATTTGAGATTCTCGACTCCTTCAAGACCAAGGATATGTCCAAATCCGAGGAGGAACGTCGCGCAGAGCATGATGCGGAGAAGGCTGTTTACTCCCCCGTCAGCATCTTCTGCCCCGAGTGTCACACCGACTTTACCACTATCACCTCCTTCTCCGAGGACGGCACAGAGGCGGACTATACCTGTCGTTGCGGCCACAAGGGACACTTCAATTTCCTTGAAAACTTCAACTGCAAGCTTGGTTGGAAGGTTGACTGGGCTATGCGTTGGGGATACGAGGGCGTTGACTTTGAGCCGGGAGGAAAGGACCACTCCGCCCCCACGGGCTCTTACAACAACTCCAAGCTTATCGCAAAAAAGATATTCGGTCACGACGCGCCCATCTATCAGGGATACGAGTTTATCGGAATCAAGGGCATGACGGGCAAGATGTCCAGCTCCTCCGGACTTAACCTCACCCCCGAAACTCTGCTTAAGCTGTATCAGCCCGAGGTGCTTTTGTGGCTGTACGCAAAGACCGACCCCGTAAAGGCGTTTGACATTTGCTTTGACGACGGAATTCTGCGTCAATATTTCGAGTTTGACAAGATGCTGACCGACGTGCGCGAGGGCAAGGCGTCCGACCTTATTTGTGACATTATGGATCTTTGCCACATTGAGGGCAATGAGATCGAAACCGTTCCCATGAGTCTGCTCGTTCAGCTCGGATCTATTGTAAACTTTAACGTGCCCATGCTCGAAACCGTTTTCGAGAAGATCGGCACGCCTTACAAGGCAGAGCAATTTTCAGACCGTCTTGACAGAGCTAAATATTGGCTGGAGCAGTGCGCCCCCGACCAGGTGAACCGTCTGCGCAAGACTCGAAACTTTGAAGTATACGAAGCACTTTCCGACGACGAGAAGCGCGAGATCGCACTGCTCCACGAATATCTTGCAAAGGGTGGCTACTCCCTTGACGAGCTGAACTCCGAGCTTTACGCCATCCCCAAGCGCGTATTCGGAGAGGACCTGCCCGACAAGGAGCTTAAGGGTCATCAGGGTGCGTTCTTCAAGAACGTATACCGTCTGCTCATTGACAAGGAAAGAGGTCCGCGTCTGTATCTGTTCCTCTATGCTATCGATCCTGCGCAGTACGTAGGACTGCTTGACTTCTCCTACGCGAGAACGGATGATGAGATCGCAGCTGACGAGGCAGCGGCTGCGGCGGCCGCTCCCGTAGTGGAGGAAAAAGTATACGGCGAGCCCGATCCCGTCTCTCCCATCTCCACCGAGGAGGTAAGCATTGACGAGTTTGGCAAGATGGATCTGCGAGTATGCAAGATAATCAAGTGCCAGGAGATCCGCAAATCTCATAACTGCTACAAGCTGACCCTCAGCGACGGTATTGGCGAACGCGTTATCGTTTCCAGCATCAAGCACGACTACAAGCCTGACGAGCTTGTTGGACGAAAGATAATCGTTCTTGCAAACCTTACTCCCGCGCGTATTACCGGCGTTACCAGCAACGGCATGCTGCTGGCGGCTACCAACAACGCTTGCGGCTGTCAGGTAATTTTCGTTGACGACATTGTTCCCGAAGGAACAAGACTCCATTAAATCCACCCACCTCTACTACTGAAAGGACGTAAAACAGTGATAAGAAGCGATCTCAGAAATATTGCAATAATCGCCCATGTTGACCACGGAAAGACCACCCTTGTTGACGGTCTTTTGAAGCAGGGCGGAATCTACCGCGACAATCAGGAAACCGTAAACCGTGTTATGGATTCGGGCGCACTTGAGCGCGAGCGCGGCATCACCATCCTTGCCAAAAACACATCTGTGCATTACAAGGACGTTAAGATAAACATTATCGACACTCCCGGTCACGCAGATTTCGGCGGCGAGGTGGAGCGCGTTCTCAAAATGGTAAACGGCGTTATTCTGCTTGTTGACGCGGCAGAGGGTCCCATGCCCCAGACTCGCTTCGTGCTTCAGAGGGCGCTTGCGCTTAACCACCGTGTCATTGTTTGTATCAACAAGATAGACAAGCCCGACGCGCGCCTTGGCGAGGTTGAGGACGAGGTGCTTGAGCTGCTGCTCGACCTCGATGCAAACGACGAGCAGCTTGATTTCCCCTTCCTCTACTGCTCGGGACGTGACGGCACGGCTACCCGCTCTCCTGACGAGGAGGGCGTTGACCTCACTCCCCTGTTTGAAACCATCGTGGACTATGTTCCCGCTCCCGAAGGCGAGCCCGACGAGCCGCTTCAGCTTCTCGTGTCCTCCATCGACTACAACGACTACGTCGGACGTATCGGTATCGGTCGTATTGAGCGCGGAACTCTCAAGGTAAACCAAGAGGCGGCTATATGCAATTTCTTTACGCCCGAAAGCAAAAAACGTACCAAGATCGTGACCGTGATGCAGATTGAGGGACTTGTTCGTACCCCCGTTGAAAGCGCGACGGTTGGCGATATCGTGTGCTTCTCAGGTGCGGCTGATATTTCTATCGGCGACACCGTTACGGCTCTTGACACTCCCGAGCCGCTTGAATTTGTAAAGGTTAGTGAGCCGACGCTGGAAATGACCTTCTCGGTCAACGACAGCCCGCTTGCGGGCAAGGAGGGTAAGTTTGTTACCTCCCGTCAGCTCCGCGACAGACTTTACCGCGAGCTTCTCAAGGATGTCTCCCTGCGCGTATCCGACGGTGACACCACTGACGAGTTCAAGGTTGCGGGCAGAGGCGAGATGCATCTCTCTATTTTGATCGAGACCATGCGCCGTGAGGGCTACGAGCTTACCTGCTCCAATCCTCGCGTGCTTTTCAAGGAGATCGACGGCGAGAAATGCGAGCCTATGGAGCGCGTAACGCTTGACGTTCCAAACGACTACGTTGGCGCGGTCGTTGAAAAGCTGGGACAGCGCAAGGGCGATCTAATCGAAATGACTCCTCTCGGCTCGGGCAACCGCATGAGAATTGAATATATTATTCCTACCCGCTGTCTGTTCGGATACCGCTCCGAATTTTTGACCGCCACTCACGGTGAGGGTACGCTCAACTCCATTTTTGACGGCTATCAGCCTTACCGCGGAGAGATCGTTATGAGATTTACAGGCTCGCTGGTCGCTTCCGAGGCAGGCGAAACTACGAGATACGGTCTTTTCAACACGCAGGAACGCGGCAGAATGTTCGTTGGACCTCAGACTCCCGTTTACGAGGGTATGATCGTGGGCGAGAATCCCAAGAACGACGATATCGCGGTCAATCCCTGCAAAGAAAAGCACCTTACCGCTATCCGCTCCTCCGGTGCGGACGAAAAGCTGCTCCTCACTCCCCCTGTTATTATGACGCTGGAGGAGGCTATCGAGTTCATCAACGAGGACGAGCTTATCGAGGTTACTCCCAAATCCATTCGCCTGCGTAAGGTCATCCTTAATACCGAGTTGCGTATGAAGGAAATGATGCGCAAGCGTCGCGCTATGCAACAGCAGTAAACAATGAAGGGGCTTCGTTAGAAGCCCTTGATTTTTATTGTATGATTTTTAGTATATGCGGGACTCTGTCCCGCGCCCTGCAAACCCTTTCTTTCGAGAAAGGGTTTGATCCCAAAGAACTTGCTTGAAGTATTTTTTGGTTTGGATTTGTTTCGTATGATGACAACAAAAACCATCTCTATAACCCCCGTGGGACCCTTACCCACTGTGGTATTTATTATTTATTATTTATTGTTTATTCTTTTAACCGCGCCAAACGGTCAAGACCATCTCTATAATTTATTCGATGTTCCGGACAGTCGGGGACGCCTGTCCCTACAAATGATTAGAATTTTTCGTTGTTTTAACACCAAAAGGTTTATATTGCCTTTCTGTTATTCAATAACGAAAATCTTTTCAAAATTGTAGGGACAGGCGTCCCCGACTGTCCGTTATACGTGTAAAATCAAAAATTTTTCCGTAGCGGGAGGAGCAAGCAATTCGCCCCTACGTGGAAAATAAGATGCTTTCAGTAGTTTTCAGGCAAAGATTTTTATACCGTAGGGGCGACCTGCGGTCGCCCGTTTCAATGAAATGACGCTTTTCGCAAAGCGAAAAGCAACGATAATCCGCCGCAGGCGGATTTCACTCCGCAAAGCTGCTCTTTCAGCCCCGTACCGCAGAGATTTCCGCGATACGGGGCTTTGTGCGTCAAAGCGCGATATGATCCGTAAGGGCAACCGCCAGAGCGCCTGCCACGGCGCTGATGGCATACCACAGTATCTTTTGAAGCTGTGCCCCCGGATGCTTTTCAAGGGTGCTTATCTTTTCCTGCTGGGCGTCTATCATTTTATCGTGCCGCTCGATCATATCCGTCAGCTTTACGGTGCAGATCTCCAGCTTTTCAAGCTTTTCCTCCACATGGCGGATATCAAAATCCAGCCTGTCGTGTCGCTCGTCGCAAAGCTCGGCGGAATATTCTCTGTCGATCGAATGATGATTGTACCCTCTCGGTCCGTCGTGCGAATTCATGTCTGTTCCTCCTGTGCGTGCTTCAGCTTATGATGCGGTAATTGCGCGTCAGCGACGCGAGCGTAAAGCTACCGCGGGCATGAAGATGTATTCGGAATCCACCGCAGATATTGGGCGGACACATATAGGTGAGATTTTCCCACGCGCCACGTCCTCTGCTGTTTCCGACAAGCACCTGCTCGCCGTCCTCGTCGAATTCTGCGAGCACCTCGAGGTCAGCTCCCTCTCCCAATCGGACGGTTAAACTCAATGATAGGAGGGATTTCTTTTCTGCCGCGCCTCCGTCGTCGTATCCAAAGGACAGCCATGCGTCGGTCGCGTCCTCAAGTCCGCCCTCTGCCGTATCGCCCGACGCAAACAGCAATCCGCCCGACGTCAACATATATACCTCGCCCGCTCTGCCTGCCATACTGACGATAGCCGCGCCCGATTCTGCGCTCCATAGTTGTCGCACGGGGTCGTAAACGTACACTTTACCGTTTGCCGCAAGATAATATCTTTCTCCGTCAGTGGCGGCTGCCGTCGCCTTCAAGCCGTCGGGAAGCGCGCCCTGATCTATCCGCTTGGGATGCGTACCGTCGTACTTATAAACTCCCATTGTGCCGCAGTAGTAGAGCGCGCCGCCGAGAGAAACAAGCGTTTTATGTCCACCCTCGGGAATACCCGGCGCCGTTACCTCTGACAACACGTAGCTTGACGCCTTATTGCCAAGCAGCTTGCATATCGAGCCTTCCTTAAAAAAGACAATATAACCGTTCCATTCGGCGCAAGCGGTAAAGCTGCCGACGGAGACTGACGGCATAGTCACGGGGTCGCTGTCAAGTCCCCTTTTCCCTTTCCAGTTATAGATATTTCCTTCTTCCGAAATGTTGACGTTGCTTCCCGACGTGCCGTACATTCGCTCGCCCCAGCATACGGCGTGGGTAAGTGAGGGTATGTCACGTCTTACGCGAATCGCATATTCCCCGTCGCTCGGAAAAACTCCGTCTATAAGCAAGGTGTTTCCGTCTACGTAATAAACGGTAGAGTTTACCGTGAACACATGACTGGACAGCGTGCTTGCCACTGAGGTAACTGTTACACCGTCGCCCATTCTGAAGCCAATATCCTCAAAATCGACGGACTCTGCAACAAGCGAGTTGCCGCTTATTGTTGCTTTGATAACGTCTGTTGAAATACGCATACTTTTAGTATATCCAAAGGGCGACTGATAATGGATATAATCGGGCAGGATCACAAGGTCGTTACCGTAGCAGATTATCTTTTTATCCGATTCGGATGACAGAGTACAGCATTCGGTACGTGCACCGTTTTCAGAAATGTAGAGCTTGTCGCCCTCGACTACGTATACCTTATCCGACACTGCGACGGTATACGACGTGCTTCCCGCCACGGCACTCGCAGAGGACAGCCTTCTCCTCTCTCGCGCGGATATTCTCGGATGATCACAGCACGTCGTATTGAGCATATAGCTGATGTCCTCACCGCTCGCCATTCTCTCGCGGCAAAGTCCGCCGAATTTTGTCTGCGTCCTTTTTTTGACGTTTGAGTCTTTGGCTATTCCCAAAGGTAGGGATACCGCTGTTTTACCTGACATTACTCATTCTCCTTTCCTCTTTGCTTACTGTGTGTTATCTGAACGCTTTTCAAGCTCTTCGGTAAGCAGCATGAGATATTTTTCAAGCTCGTCTATCCTTTTTTCAAGGTCCTCCGAGCGGGAAGGAATAAATCTGCCCGAGGTGAGCGTTATTTTCTGAACGTCCATGGGCTTACCTCGTCACTCCGTTGCGCAATACCCATTTGGCGTAGCTCTCAAAGGCGGAATTGAACGCGCCTGCGGAATTTCCGTATCTTGCGTTGTCCCCATTGGCAAGGTCAAGCATTGCCACGAGGTACATCCAGTATATCTGGTCAAACGGAAACGGGACGTAAAGCTGCACCCCGTCCTCACACTCGGCGCTGTACTCGTTCAGCTCCTCCGGCATAGCGTCGAAAAGCTCTACGGCTATCTTGCCCTCAAGCTCGCTGAGCCAACGGAGCTTCAGCTCTCTGTCGATCTTGTTGGGCGCTATGGTTTCGGCTATGCCGATACATTTACCGATAGTCATAAACTCACCCCCGCTCCGTCAGGCGAGCTTGGATTCGGCAGTTTGGAACTTTTTCTCCTCGGCTTCGATCATCTGCGCGGTCTTCATATCCTGAATTTCGGAGGCGTCAAGCACCATGGCAAACTTGCGCTTTACCTTTACCCATTCACCGCGCTTGATGATGCAGTTCTGTCCGTTGACAGCAACGTACACGTTGTCGCGATAACGTCCGCCGTCGCGGAAAAGCTTTATGGAAACCAGCTCCTCAAGGTAGTCCTCGGGAGTGGAAACGGTCTTGTTTTTATTTTCGGTATTCGTACTCATATTCTTTTTCCTTTCTTTATCTCTCCCCCGCCCGAGGGCGGGGTGTTTATAAATTATCAGTTGTTGCCCGATTCGAAGGTGGAGGTGGTCTCGATTCTCACCATAAACGCCTCTACAAGACGAGTAGTGACCTTGGACGCCTTCCAACCGACGGTTGCTCTCTGATTGAGCGGGTCGGACGTTCCTGCGCTACCGAGTTGCTTTACGATATGCTCAAGTCCGCCCCCCGAAATTTCGGTTGTACCGTATGCGTTATCCGCGATGATAAGGGTGGAATATACATCGCGGCCCTCTGCACCTGCTTCACCAGGATAGACGATATCGTTTACTTTGGCTCCACTCATATCGACGGTATTCTGTTTGGTGGAATCGGTGTAGCACTTTGACGCGCTGTAATATACGCGTTTGCCGTTAACGATAATCCATCTGTCAGGCAATGTGTTGCCCTGCAGATAAAGACCTCCGTCTGCTGTGCCGTTGGTAACAGGGACTGTGCGCTGACCTTCATAAAGATCCTCTGCGTGGAAGATCTTGGCTTCGCTGGACTCGATAAAGCGCACGCCCTCGATCTTGCCGATTTCGCCCTCGAAGATACGCTTGCTATCGGCGTACTGATTGGGCGTTTTCCAGTTGGGATCGTTCATAAGGTCGTAGGTGCAGTCGGGGTGGATGATTGCCACGTAAGAGCCGTCGATCTTCTCAGCATTCTGACTCTTGAGGAATCTTACCGCGCGGCGGATACAGTCAACGGTAAGGTAATGGTTGCCGCTCTCCTTGCCTCCCACCAGCAGATGACGCGCAGATACGGCGTTCTCGCCGTACTGAACGTTTGTACCGCCTGAAAGCACCTCGCGCGAGATGGTGTCAAGGGTACGTCCTGCCTGCGCACCGAGCAGCTTGGTTGCCATGCAGAGGTTGTTATCAACCGCCGTCATGAGAAGTAGGTCGGTAAGCTCGATATATCCGCCGTACTGGGAAACGGTTGCCTCCACTACGCTAACGTGGAAATCCTGACCGTCAGGGGTAACGCCCTCTACAATGGGAGAGGTGCGCTTGGGCAGCGGATCGTACTTGCGGAAGGAGATAGTCTTACCGCCGCCCGTGGGGATGCGGTGCTTCTGTGCGAACAGATCGTGCACCAGATAAGGCTCTGCGTTATCGATAAGATAGTCGCTGTAATAGGTTCTCATCTCGGCAGAAAGTCCTTCGCCCTCGTAAGGGGTTACGGTAGCGGCGTTGTTATTGGACACGCCCGCAGTTCCCATTACACGCTCACCCGAAGCAAAATGCTGAATGTAGTCCTTGCCGATATAAAGGTTTGTGTTGTTCATTTTTTTGTCCTTTCTTTTTTAAAATTCAATGCGCTCTCCGCGACCTGCTCTTGCGGCAATTTTTGCTCGCTCGGCGCGGCTGAGCCTTGCCACGGGAGGGGTTTTCTTTCCTCCCTTTTGTCTGTCTGTTCCGTTCTCTGCGGGGCGAATTCCGCAAAGACGGATATGTGCGATAAGCTTTGATTCGGCTTCCAGCGCGGCGGCGTTTGCCGCCTTTGCCACAAGGCTGTCAAAATTCAAAGCTCGGTAAAGGTCAACGGCACTGAGTCGCTCGCGACCTTCGGCGTAGGCGAGCAGTCTTTCGTCAGCGACGTCTGCGTCGGGGTAAGCATCAAGGAGTGAACGGGTAAATTCCTCCATATCAATACCCTGCGTCTGCGGCTCTGTCGGCTGACTGATGACCTCCTCCGTCTCCGTTACCTCAAGTGTCGACTCTGCGGTCGGCTCTGTCTGTTCGTTTTCCGTTATGATTTCGGTTTCTGTGATTTGTTCCATATTTTACCTTCCTTCTTGCAAGCTAACGTATTCGGGATAGGTGTCCGACATAAGTCTGAGAGATGCCGTTATCACCTCAAGTGCCTCCGCGCTCTCCGACGGGAAGCACATAAAAAGGCTGTCGTCGCTCTCGTGCCACACAAGACTTGAGCCGTGCTTTTCGGAGAGGTAGTACAGAAATCCGTACAGGAGCGCGGACACTCCCGCGCAGATAACGTCTCCTCCGCGCTCGGCACAGCCTGCGTGACCGCACGCTTCAATTTGGCATTTTCCGCTCTCGGCGTTTACCGCATAGCTTACGTCTATCATACCTGTACCCCAGTACGCACCATCGCGCGGGCGGCGTCGATTCCGTCAAAATCCATACATTCAAGGGCTACCGACGCGGCGGCGCTGTTTTCGGGATCGAACATTCCCGCCTCGTAGAGCTGAAGTATGAGCTGATTTCTCGCGCTTTGGGTCAGAGGGTCGCGGCGCTCTGCCTTGACCTCGATATCAAATACGGGACGGTAATACAACGCCTCGCCGTCAGCACCCACGCCCACCGTCACCGTTTTGAGATCGCGGTTGGTATAGTTCAGATACTGATAGGGGTTAGCCTTACTGCCGTCGCCGCAGATGCGGAAGCATCTCTCTCCGTCGTAAAACTCGCGGATAAGCTCGATAACGAGAGTGATCACCGAAACGTAGGCGCGGTAAGTTCCCATTATCACGTCGCGGCTTCCTTTATTGCCCGACTCCTGCAGGGCAACGATAGCAGATGCCGCAGTAACGCCTCCCGAGGTGCTTCCCTGCGACACGTCGCGGTTGCCCGTGGTTTCCTTCAGCTCGTCTATCTTCATAGTGCGGATGGACGTCAGCGTTGAGTCGATAGGCTCTACCTTTATCTGACGGAGCTTTTCGTCGTCGATATCTCCCTCCACCTCGATAATACGCTTATCGGGATTGAGGAAATCGCGCTCGTTGATGCCAAGAGAGCGCTTTGCCCAGTATCTTGCGCGGCTGACGGTGTTGGCATATTCAAGAATATTGCCGTCCAGCTCGTCGATATAGCCCTGCGGATTTCTGCCCACAGCAAGGAATCCGTAGCCCGTGCTACCACTCACGTCGGGGAAAAGCACGTCCAGCACCACGGGGTACATTCCGTGCTCGTACCAGCCGCGATCTGCAAACATAGGGTCGTTTTCGGACGAGTAAAGCAGCTCATCACCGCATATTTTCGCATAGTGAAGCAGACTTCGTCCGTCGGGCATGCGGCGCTTGTAGTACCAGTCAATGACCTCTACCCTGTCGCCGCGCTCTCCGTCCCTATACTCGCCCTTGAAATGAGGATATGCGCTCCTCACACCCTCCGCAGTATCGGCAGAGATGATAAAAAGTCCGCGGCTGTCCTGAATGTCGGCAACACTCACGTCCCAGAAGATATCCATAACGTCCATACGACATATATCAATATCGCCAAGCCCATTTTCAAGCCGTGAATTCCAGAACACGCCCCACGCGCTCATTCCGTGGCGCAGCTTGTACCACGCATTGTCCGAATAGGTCTTTTCAAATCCGCATCTCTCGCAGATCACGGGGAGTATCTTGGACAGCATATCCGCCGCCATCTCGTCCCCCATTTCACGGGGCAGTGCCTTTGCGACGGGGATATTGTCGCACATATCCGCATGCTTGTTGCAAACGCTGTTGAACAGCCACGCCGACACGGGACGCACCCCGCTGACACTTGCCGCAGCTTTGATGTCGTGGCGCTTCTGCCACCACTGCATCTCATCCCATATACGCTCGTCGGTACGCCGCTTTGCCTCCTTGTAGGATTGCAAAAGCTCCAGCGCCTCCCGAAGCTCTACCTTGCCTATGGCACAGGTATTTTCATAGCCTTCTGTTTCTGTTTTTCTCATATTTTCTCCATTCCTCATAATTCCCACCCTGCCTCCGAATTCTTTTTTCTGTCAACAATATTCGTGCCGCACGAGATACGGCATATATTGCGGCGGCTCACACAGACTTTCCTTTCTTTTATCCTCTCGCGCCGCCACGGGGTTTTCCATGCACATGTATCTCAATTCGTCATAGATGTGATCCTCGCCGTCGGTGTCGATATCCTCCACGTCGGTCTGACTGTATACAAGCTCGGGTACGGTGCGGATAAAGTGCTTGCAGGTCGAAAAGACGTACAGCATAGGCACGCCGTATTCGTCAAAAGCAAGGCGGTTGTGTATCTGATTTTTGCCCGCGATTCGGGTATTGTCAGCCTTGTCGAAGTAAACGCCGGAGCGTTCCATTATCTCGCCAATGCTCTCGCCGCCGTTTCTGGCAAACACCGCTGGATCGCATATTCCGTGAATATGTCTGCCGCGCAGATTTACGTCCTCTGCTTCAATGCGGCGGATCTCCTTTGCCACACGGTCAGCCGTCCACATAACGCCGCGGTTGGCGATAGCGTTTCCGTTTGAGTCTGCCGCACAGCCGTACAGCTCGCGGATGCGGTAAAGCCGTCGGTCGCAGTCCACTGCGTACCACCCCACCGAAAACGGGCGGGTATATCCCCAGTCAAATCCGCGCCACACCGTCCAATTCTCGGGAATGGCAAACGGCTCTATAACGTGAGTGTTCACACGGTCACGGTAATGATCGGGATCGTTGCGCCACTCGGTAAAGACCTGCCCCGAAAAGCTGTCCCAGTTGCCGTAAAGCAGTGCGTTTCTCTCTGCCTCGGGCAGTGCCGCAAGGCTTGTGAGATATTCGGGGTCGTTTTCCAGCAGCTTCTGATTGTCAAACACGGTGGACGGCACAAAGATCCTTGAACGGCGGCGGTTTTCCTCGCGTCCATCAGGAAAGCGCACCTTGACGTCCTCCCATATCGTAGTCATGGGAGGCGCGGGAGTTATAAACCGAGCCTTTACCCAGCCGTGTCCGATACCGCCGGGGTTTGCCTGCGCCCTTATATAGCACCGCGTACCGGGGCCGTTTGGACGGTTTCGCGAAAAGAGGTACGTATACTCGTCCGCTGTAAACTGCGTCAGCTCGTCAAAGTCGATAAAGTCGTATCTCTTGCCTTGATAATTGAAACGGTCTGAGGCGTGCTGCAGCGAGCCGAAATATATCTTCGCGCCGCTTGGGAAAGTCCACACGTGCTTTGAGTCGTTATACCTTGCCTCGGGAAATGCGCGAGAGTACAGCTCGTGGGAGCGGCTGATAATGTCGGAGAGCTGCGGATAGGTCTTGCGGAGTATCAGCCCGTGATAGTGCGGCACGTTTACCTGCCGCAAGGCTTCAACTATGGCGCAATCGCTCTTTCCTCCGCCCGCCGCACCTCCGTACAGTGCCTCGTCCTCCCACCGACTCATAAATATCCTCTGCTTGGGCTGTGGCGACCAGATCACCTTGTCAGGCTTCATTTTTTCCTCCGTCAGACGCCTCTACGTCGGGGAGCAGAATTATCCCCACGCCATCATCACCGTCATCCGCGTCGGGTACTGCGGGATGCTCACTCCAACGCTCGGGGGAACGGTTTTTGAGCCAATACTCCCCTGCGCGGACGTCGGCGGGAATATGTACCTCGTCAATGCCCGTCGCCAGCTCCTCCCGCTCCGACGTTTTCTTACCCGTATCGGGATCGTATTCTACGCGCTTGACCTTGTAAGTCTTTTTGACGGCTACCTTATATCCGCGTGCGCGCTTATAGATGGAATCCTCAACGCGGCGACTGCGTCTTGCGTCATCTGCGGCGACATCCGACGGAATAAATTCAAGTCCCCTTTTTTTCTCCGCCATTGTCAGCCACATCCTTTTTATCCACACGGATGACGTATTCGTCACCCTCTCGCCACGCGCTCACGCAAGCGGCGTCAAGTCCTTTCGATATCTCGGACACATCAACGCGAAGCTCGCCCTCACCAAGACGCGACAACAGATATCCAAGCCACGCGCCGTATACGCGGAGCAGCTCCTCGTAGGCTTTGACATCGCTCAGGCAGTCGCTACCCGTCTTGCGTTTTCTCTCAGCCATTGGACACTCCTCTCTGTCCGCCTTCTATCTGATTATACTTGCGCTCGTAGAAGTGGTCCATCGTCTGCTTGATCACGCAAGCCTTGTAATTTTCGGGGTGCGCGCAAAATCTGTAAACGATCTCACGGCGCGAGATCTTATCGGGAAAACGGAATTTTGCACATTCGCAATACACAAGTCCGTTTCCTCTCTCCCTCTGAAAATAAGGGCACATTCCGATAGCCCGCATGGGCTCGCTCGCCCCTACGGAATTGTTTTTCTCCTGCATTTTAGTACTTCCTTTCTTCTGATAACGTATATCGTATAGCTCATATTTTGACCTTTCTTCCCACCCTGCCTTCCTTCAAATTAAGTTTGCTTAACTAAATAGGTAAAAATTTTACGCTCCCGACTTGCAACAGGAGCGCATCTTTTTAAATGCAAGTCAAAGTTAAGTTCGCTTAACTGCCGATAGTATACCACACCATCCTTGCCCTTGTCAACCCCCATTTTGACATTTCCTTAACTTTTTTATCAAAACCTCTTGACAGAAGCTTAACTTTGGTTTATAATAAAGCCATACTACCATGCGAAATTTTACCTTTTGAAAGGAAATATCACTATGGAAACAAGCAGAAGCTTTAAGGACCGACTCAACGCGGCAATGGTGTCGAGAGGTATCAAGGCGGCGGAGCTGTCGCGGCTGACAGGACTTTCAAAGGCTCGCATCAGTCAATACACCAACGGTGTCTACGAGGCAAAGCCCAAGGCCTTGTGCCTTATTGCCGAGGCGCTGGACGTCTCCGAGGCGTGGCTGATGGGCGGCGACGTAGCAATGGAGCGCACCACCTCCCCTACCCTCCACATTCCTGACAACATTTCTACGATAGGAACTTCCTCCTATCCCGTGCTTGGCGACATTGCCTGCGGAATGCCTATAATTGCAGATCAAGACTGGAGCGAATACGTCAGCGGCGCGGACATCAATGCCGATTTCTGTCTTACAGCCAAGGGCGACAGCATGACGGGTGCAAGAATATATGACGGCGATATAGTATACATCAAGCAAGCGGAAACAGTTGACAACGGCGAGATCGCGGCAGTAATTATCGGGGACGAGGCGACGCTCAAGCGAGTCTACTACTATCCCGAGCAATCCAAGCTTGTGCTGACTCCCGAAAACCCAAAGTACGAGCCGCTCGTATTTATAGGCCACGAGCTTGAAAGCATCAAAATTATCGGACGTGCTGTGGCCTTTCAATCCAAGCTGTAAAGTTCATAAATATGTCTGCGTTTGTTAAAAATCAAGACATATATAATATGTATAATTTATAAGGAATGTTGTGCATTTTGTAATATTCGTGTATATTTTGCGTACGGAGGTGACGTCGTGTCCTTGAATACGTTTAGGCGTATGGAAAAAAAGATCCATATAAAGACTTCCGACGTCGAGCTACTTAAGGCTCGTATCACCCCCTTTATGAACGCTGACGAGTACAATAAAAACGGTGAGCCGTACATGATTTGCAATCTGTATTACGACGACGACTCCAACAGCGTCATCCGCAACTCTATTCAGCTTCCCAAATACAAGGAAAAGCTTCGACTCCGAAGCTACGGCACACCTACTCTTGATTCAAAGGTGTTTATAGAGCTGAAAAAGAAGCTGAACGGCGTCGGTACGAAGCGGCGCGCCAAGATCACTCTGCGTCAGGTCAACGAGTTCATTGAAACCAAAAAGATCCCTGCGGGGCTTAAGTACATTGACAATCAGGTATTGCGGGAGATAGAGTACTATCTGTCACACGAGACCGTATATCCGCGCACCTACGTCAGTTATTTGCGAGATGCATATTTCGGCAAGGACGATCCATCCTTCCGCGTGACCTTTGACCACGATATCCTCACGCGCAGGTACGACCTTGATCTTACGCTCGGACGCTACGGCGATCCCCTGCTCCCGCCCGACATTACACTCGTCGAGGTCAAATTTTCAGGAGCTGTACCGGTGTGGTTTTCGCACATTATGAGCGATATGGGCATATCCTTCAACACGTTTTCAAAGTACGGAACTTCGTTTAAAAAATATACCTACGACTACTCTCGATCCCTTGGAAATTCACTGCCGCCTTATGAAAAAACAGGCTCTCAAAAATAATACGGAGGACGGCATACGCCGCACTGTCAATTATGAATTACATACTTCAATCCATTGATATCACGACCATTACCCTCGGTCGCGCACTGACTATCATGGGCTGCGCTCTCGGACTTGCGCTGGCTATCATGCTGGTCTATATGTTCACTCACCGCCGCACGGGCTTCCGCCCCTCAATGCTTATGACGGTCATGGTACTCGGACCTATCGTTGCCATTATCGTTATCTCAGTCGGTAGTAACCTTGCCCGCGCGATCAGTATCGGCGGCGGTCTTGCTCTTATCCGATTCCGCAACCGCGTTGACGATCCGCGCGATCTGCTTTATCTGTTCCTCTCGCTCGCGTCCGGTATGGCTTGCGGCGTTGGATTTATCGGATTTGGTCTTATCGCGGTCGGCATAATTCTTGCTGTTTTATTCTTCTTCTCCCTCTTTGGAGTTGACAAGATAGGCGGTCACGGCAAGCGACTGCGTATCCTTATTCCCGAAAGCCTTGATTACAGAGGCGTGTTTGACCCCGTCTTGAAAAAATACTGCCGTTCTTATCATCTCAACCGCATCAAAACCGCCGATTACGGCACGGTGCTGGAGCTTGATTACCGCGTGGTAATGTCTGCGGGGGCAAATGAAAAGGAAATGATCGACGAGATCCGCATCCGCAACGGAAACCTCAACATCACGCTGGTTGAAAATTTCGCGGAGGAAGCTTAAATCAAAACAGAAAAGCCCGTGACTCCACGGGCTTTCTTAATAGACAAAGGAGATAAAATTATGCTGCTTATCAAAAACGGTTACGTTAAAACCATGGTCGGCGAGGATATCCCTTCGGGCTGTGTCCTCATTGGTGACGACGGGAAAATTGCCGCCGTAGGCAAGGATATTTCGGCTGACGGCGCAACAGTTATTGACGCCGAGGGACGCCTTGTTACCCCCGGTTGCGTGGACGCGCACTGCCATATCGGACTTCACAACGAATCCATGCGTTGGGAGGGTATGGACTACAACGAGTACATAGAGCCCATCACTCCCCAGCTCCGCGCCATTGACAGTATCAATCCGCAGGATGAAAGCTTCGGTCTTGCTGTGCAGGGCGGCGTTACGTCTGCTTGCACGGGTCCCGGCAGTGCAAACGTCGTTGGCGGAACCTTCGTAGCGATAAAGCTTGTAGGTGACCGCGTGGACGATATGATAATCAAGGATCCCCTTGCCATGAAATGCGCTTTCGGCGAAAATCCCAAGGGCTGCTTCGGTCAGAAGGGCAAGTCCCCCGTCACCCGTATGGCGACCGCGTCGCTTCTCCGCGAGGTGCTTTTCAAGACCCGAAACTACCTTGCGGCAAAGGAAAGCGGCAAAGAGCCTGCCTTTGACATGAAGCTGGAGGCTATGATCCCCGTTATCAAAAAGGAGATACCGCTCAAGGCTCACGCTCACCGCGCGGACGATATTTTCACGGCTATTCGTGTAGCTAAGGAGTTCGACGTTGATCTCACACTCGATCACTGTACCGACGGCGCGCTTATTGCAGACGCGCTTGCACGGGAGGGTTATCCCGCATTCGTAGGTCCTTCTCTCGGCTCAAAGTCAAAAATCGAGCTTAAAAACAAGTCCTTCACTACCCCCGACGTGCTTCACAAGGCGGGCGTTGACATTTCCATAATTACCGACGCGCCCGTTATTCCCTTGCAGTATCTGCCTATGTGCGCGGGACTTGCTCATGATGCGGGACTTGATTACGAGGTCGCGTGGAGAGCCATTACCATCAATCCTGCTCGCGGTGTCGGCATTTCTGACCGCGTGGGAAGCCTTGAGGTAGGCAAAGACGGCGATGTCGTCATCTGGACGGCTGACCCCATCACCACCGTGGGAGCGGCGGCGCATATTACCGTCGTTGACGGAAAAGTCGTTTATACGGCTGAATAAAATTACAGAGCCGATATGGATTTCCATATCGGCTCTGACTTTTTTTATATTCTTGCAACACCGGTTTTGCGGGCGCACTCCTTAACCGCCGCGGCAACCGTCTTGCCTACCCGCGGGTCAAATGCCTTGGGGATAATGTACTTGGCGGAAAGCTCGTCATCACTGATGAGGGACGCGATAGCGTAAGCCGCCGCAAGCTTCATATCCTCGTTGATCTCGCTCGCTCTTGCGTCAAGCACTCCGCGGAAGATACCCGGGAAAGCCAGCACGTTGTTTATCTGATTGTCCGCGTCGCTTCTTCCCGTACCTACGACAACAGCACCTGCACGCAAAGCCGCATCAGGAGAAATTTCGGGAACGGGATTTGCCATCGGGAAAACGATAGCGCCCTTATTCATAGACGCGACCATTTCCTCGCTGACAATATTGGGAGCGGAAACGCCTACAAAAACGTCAGCGCCGCGCATAGCATCCGCAAGTGTGCCGTCAAGGCGGTCAAAATTGGTCTTTTCCGCAAGCTCAGCCTGCGCTTTGTTCATTCCCTCTTTGCCCACTGTCAGCGTACCGATCTTGTCGCAGACTATCATATCCCTGACACCCATACGAAGCAGGAATTTTGCAATAGCGATACCCGCGCTGCCCGCGCCGTTGATGACGACGCGCACGCCGTCGATGCTTTTGCCTACCACCTTCAGCGCGTTGATAAGCGCCGCGCCAAGCACGATAGCAGTTCCGTGCTGATCGTCGTGGAATACGGGAATATCGCAGATCTCTTTGAGTCTATCCTCAATTTCAAAGCAACGGGGAGCGGAGATATCCTCAAGATTGATACCTCCAAAGCTACCAGACAGCAAGTAGATCGTGCGCACTATCTCGTCGACGTCCTTGCTCTTGATGCACAGTGGAATAGCATCAACGTCGCCAAATTCCTTGAACAGCAAAGCTTTTCCTTCCATGACGGGCATGCCCGCAACAGGTCCGATATCGCCGAGTCCAAGGACTGCCGTTCCGTCGGTAATAACGGCGACGGTGTTCCAACGGCGGGTGAGGTCGTAGGAGCGGCTTTCGTCCTTTTGTATTTCAAGGCAAGGCTGTGCAACGCCGGGGGTATAAGCAAGCGACAGGTCTTCCCTGTTCTTTACGGGAACACGGGCTGTAACCTCGATCTTTCCCTGCCACTCATAATGCTTTTTCAGTGATTCTTCAGAATAGTTCATATTATTTCTCCCAAGGGAACGTATACTGTGTAAGTCCCATCTCGTCTCTTACCTTTATCATTTCCTGCTGAACGGATTCGTTGATCGGAACGCCGCTGTCCTTGCGCGCGCACCAGATCTCGTACTCCTTCTCGCCTGCGGTATAAATTCTTTCCGCATCAGGTGCTTTCTTGGATGCGCGGACGGCACGGATGATATCGCCCGCCGTCTTGCGGCAAGCCGCCTCGCCAAGGAAATGCTCGGTGTCGATAGCGATAAAGAAATGTCCGAGTCCGTAGGGGCGAATGTTGCCGTTTTCGTCTTTTCCGTCAAGGTATTTTCCATAGTGACCGTCCTGCAATGCGGCGGACAGAAGCTCAACTACCATAGCAAATCCATAGCCCTTGTAACCGCCGAGAGCCTCTCCGATACCTCCGAGGGTAGTCAGTGCGGCAGTACCCTGTCGGATCTTTTTGAGCGCAACTCCCGCGTCGCCCTCGACTGCGTTTCCGTCGCTGTCGATAACGGTGCCGGGGTGAACGTCCTCACCTATTCTCTCGTAATACTCAATTTTACCGTTCTGCGTGATAGAGGTTGCGCAGTCGAAGATAAAGTCAAACTCCTCGTCGGTAGGAATGCCTACGGTATAGGGATTGGTGCCGAACATACCCTCAACGCCGAAGGTGGGTGCAACGGAGGGACGCGCATTCGTACCCGTCATACCGATACAGCCTGCATTGGTTGCCATCGTTGCATAGTAGCCCGCAATACCATAGTGGCAGGAATTGCGAACAACTACCATGCCCATACCGTACTCCTTTGCCTTCGCGATAGCCATACTCATAGCCTTGTGACCGATAACCTGTCCCATTCCGTCGTGTCCGTCAACAACGGCGGTGGTGGGAGTTTCCTTGACAATTTCAAAATTCGTCACCGGGTTCTGGATACCCGCCTTGATTCTGTCGATATAGATGGGCTTGAAACGATTGCAGCCGTGGGACTCGATTCCGCGGCGGTCACTTTCAAGCAATACGTCGGTACAGATCTCGGCATCCTCACGAGGTACGCCCGCACCTACGAATGCGTCGGTAATAAATTCTGTGGCTGTTTTCCAATCAAGATTGACCTTTGGCATAAAAAATTCTCCTTAAAGTATTGATTTTTTCTACTACTTATGTTATAATCGTTTTGAGCGGATTTGTCAAGAGTTTATGCATATTCTGACCGTTTCGCTCAAAATTTAATAGATTAACACTTAAAATTCATTCATACGCTCACGGGAGGTCAACAATGTCAGTCAAAGAAAGAGAAGCAAAAATTCTTGAATATCTGCGCCAGAACAAGCGCGCGACGGTTGAGGAGCTTTGCCGCGCCTTTTACGTCAGCGAGCCCACAATGCGCCGCGATCTTGCTACCTTGAGTTCAGAGGGAAAAATAATCCGCACCCACGGCGGCGCAGAGCATAAGAGCGAGCTTGGCGAAAATCTGCCGCTGTCCTTGCGTGAGCGGGAGCATTCGGACGCTAAAAATATTATTGGCAAGAAATGTCTTGACCTCATTCGCGACGGCGATATCATCATGACGGACGGTTCCTCCTCTGCCCTTGCCCTGCTACGCTTGCTTGACGGAAAAAAGTCTATAATCGTTATTACCAACAGCGCAAAAGCTCCGCTCATTCTTGCAAACGCCAATATTAAGACCTTTGTCACGGGCGGCGAGCTTGTCCCCGACACGCTGGTTTACGTTGGCAGCTATGCGGAGAATTTTATTCGCTCATTCAACGCCGACATTTGCTTTTTCTCGGTGCGCACGCTGACGGAATACGGTGCTCTGACCGACAATGCGATAGCCGAAAATTCCATTCGTCGGGCAATGCTGTCCCGCTCCAAAAAGCGCGTGCTGATGCTGGACTCGCAAAAAATAGGCGAGCCGTGTCTGAGTACTCTTTGTTCCCTCGAAAACGTGGATCACGTTATCAGCGAGCGGGACATATCCGAGCATTTTCCGAAATACAAAGAAAAATTCATTTGATAAGGGGCTGTCGCAAATGCGACAGCCCCCTCGAAAATGATGGCAAGGAATCCATCATTTTCGGAAACTCGAACGTTTTTGGCGTCTTTTCGGAGAAAATTTTATGCTTTTTTAGCGCCAAAATGACGAATTTCATTCGTCAAGTTCGATTTCGTGGGCTGGATCACATTAGTGAGACAGCCCGTTTATCTGCGCTTTTCAGCGATCTCAACGAGAAGGTCGGAGAGGAATTTATCCTTATCCACTGCTCCGATATCGCCCTCCTTACGGGAGCGAACAGCAACTGTGTTGTCTGCCATTTCCTTACCGCCGATTATCAGCATATAAGGCACTTTTTCCTGCTGTGCGTTACGGATCTTGTATCCTACGGTGTTGTTGCTTCGATCTATCTCAACACGCACGCCCATAGCGCCCGCGCGCTTTGCGAATTCCTCGCAGTACTCGATCTGCTCGTCGCCCATAGGAAGCATCTTGACCTGAACGGGTGCCATCCAAGTAGGCAGTGCGCCTGCGTATCTTTCGATAAGGTATGCAAGTGTACGCTCGTAGCATCCGAGAGACGTGCGGTGAATGATATACGGCTTTTTGAGCTGTCCGTCGGAATCAACATATTCCATACCGAACTTTTCCGCAAGCAGCATATCGATCTGAATGGTTACGATAGTATCCTCCTTACCGAACACGTTCTTATACTGAATATCCAACTTTGGTCCGTAGAACGCCGCCTCGTCGATACCGATCTCGTATTTAACCTCAAGCTTGTCAAGAATATCCTTCATTACAGCCTGCGCATGCTCCCACTGCTCTGCCGTTCCCTCATACTTGATGCCTGCTCTCGCGGGATCCCACTGCGAGAATCTGAAAGAGCAATTTTCAAGCATACCAACGGTATCGAGGACGTACTTTGCAAGCTCCAGACAGCCGCGGAACTCCTCCTCAAGCTGCTCGGGACGGAGAATAAGATGTCCCTCGGAGATGGTGAACTGACGCACGCGGATAAGTCCGTGCATCTCACCCGAATCCTCATTACGGAACAGAGTAGACGTTTCGCCAAGACGCATGGGCAGGTCGCGGTAAGAGCGCTTCTTATTCAGGAACACCTGATACTGGAAGGGGCAAGTCATAGGACGGAGAGCAAAGCACTCCTTGGTTTCGTCGTGAGGATCGCCCAGCACGAACATACCGTCAAGATAGTGATCCCAGTGTCCCGATATCTTATACAGCTCGCGCTTTGCCATAAGCGGCGTTTTGGTGAGCAGGTATCCCCTTCTTTGCTCCTCGTCCTCTATCCAACGCTGGAGCGTCTGAATAACGCGAGAGCCCTTGGGAAGAATAATGGGAAGTCCCTGACCGATAGTGTCCACCGTGGTAAAGAATTCAAGCTCTCGACCGAGCTTATTGTGGTCGCGCTTCTTGGCTTCCTCAACTGCCTCAAGGTAAACTCTCAGCTCGTCCTTTGAGGGGAAAGCCACGCCGTAAACGCGCTGGAGCATCTTATTTTTCTGGTCGCCCTTCCAATAAGCGCCCGTGCATTGAGTCAGCTTGAGAGCCTTGACAGCACCCGTTGCAAACAGGTGAGGTCCTGCACACAGGTCCACAAACTCGCCCTGACGGTAGAAGCTGATGACCTCGCCCTCGGGCAGCTCCTGGATAAGCTGTACCTTGTAGGGCTCGTCCTTTTCCTGCATAAGAGCGATCGCCTCCGCTCTCGGCAGCTCAAATCTTTCGATCTTGTGATTTTCCTTGACGATTTTCTTCATTTCGTCCTCTAACTTTTTGAGAACGTCGGGCGTAAAGGACACTTCACTGTCAAAATCGTAGTAAAATCCGTTCTCGATTGCAGGACCGATAGTAAGCTTTGTGTCGGGATAAAGTCTTTTTACAGCCTGCGCGAGAATGTGGGACGCGCTGTGACGGAAAATATGCTTGCCGTCGGCATCCTCAAAGGTAAGGAGCTGAACGTCCGCGTCAGATGCGAGTGCTTCAGTGAGTGCGCAAAGCTTGCCGTTCACCCTTGCTCCGATAACGCTTCGGCTGATAAGCTCTGCCGATGCCGCCGCGTCGTAAACGGTCATAGGAGCTTCAAGCTCTACGACCTTTGAACCAAAATTGATCTTCATTTTGATCTCCTCCAAAAAATATATAAAAATTATTGTTTACAAAAAATAAGCCCCGAAGGACAGCCGACTGCTATCCTTCGGGGTGCATATTTACAAAATAATGCACGGTTCCACCCGAATTTTTAACTCAGGGCGCAAATTGCGCGTACAAGCGGCGTGAATATTTCACGGTCGGTACACAGTCGAGTCAATACCGGAAGGCTCTCACCTGCCCTTCCTCTCTGTACGCGGAAAACTCGACGCGCTATTCCGTAAAACGCCGCATACCGCGGCACTTCACGCTGAATGTGATATTAAATTATAACCTCAAAGACCCGCCTTCGCGTTCTTTTTTCTGTTATACTCGGAACGGGGGTTCATGACCTCACGCCAATCAAGGTCGCCGCGGTCAAGTGCCATTACAAGCACCTCAGCCGTTGCAATATTGGTAGCAACGGGGATATTGTAAAGGTCGCACATGCGGAGCAGCTCGTGCTCGGTCTCGTCATATCCCGCAGTGGGGCGGGTATCTCTGAAATAAAGGAGAATATCGATCTCGTTATAGGCGATACGCGATGCTATCTGCTGTTCGCCGCCCTGCTCGCCCGCAAGCAGCTTTTCTATTTCAAGACCGGTCGCCTCGGAAATATATTTAGCGGTAATATTCGTAGCGCAAAGATTGTGCTTGCTCAAAATGCCGCAGTATGCAATACAAAACTGGGTGACCAGCTCTTTTTTCAAGTCGTGTGCAATGATCGCAATCTCCATTAAATACCCCTCTCTTACGTTTTAGTGTCGCCGTTTTGGGTAAACGCCGACGCGCTCACTCCAAACTTTAGCTTATTATATCACAAAAGCATCTTTTTGTCAATGATATATACAATAATTTTCAAAACTTTTTTATTTTTGTATATTTGTTTACTTGGCAGACGGGGAAAAATGTAGTATAATATATTATTATAGGTGTATTATAGATACATTCCCGTAATACGACTACTGAAAGGAACGGTAAATCCCATGGTTAAAGAATTGAATCAGTATCTTGCTTCCTTTGATGAAGAGGTTGCGTCGGCTATTGACGCCGAGTACAAGCGCGAGTGCGACGGCATTGAGCTTATCGCGTCTGAAAACTTCGTATCGACAGCTGTTCTGGCTGCGGCAGGAAGCATACTTACAAACAAATATGCAGAGGGCTACCCTGCAAAGCGCTACTACGGCGGATGTCAGTGCGTTGACGTTGTCGAAAATATCGCTATCGAGCGCGCAAAGCAGCTCTTCGGCGCAAATTACGCAAACGTACAGCCCCACAGCGGCTCGCAGGCTAACACCGCTGTCTACGTTGCTCTGCTTCAGCCCGGCGACACCGTTATGGGAATGAGCCTTGCTCACGGCGGACATCTTACTCACGGAAGCCCCGTTAACCTTTCGGGTATTTACTATAATTTCGTTTCCTACGGTGTTGAGGACGACACTCACACCATTGACTACGACAAGCTGGAGGAGCAGGTCAAGACCGTGCGTCCCAAGCTGCTCGTTGCAGGCGCGTCCGCGTACCCTCGTGTTATCGACTTTGAGCGTCTTGCGAATATCGCACACTCCGTCGGCGCATACCTTATGGTAGATATGGCGCACATTGCGGGACTTGTGGCAACAGGCGAGCATCCCTCCCCCGTTCCTTACGCTGACGTTGTTACCACCACCACTCACAAGACTCTCCGCGGTCCCAGAGGCGGTCTTATCCTCTGCAACGACGAGGAAATTGCAAAGAAAATAAACAAGGCTATATTCCCCGGTATTCAGGGTGGTCCTCTGCTCCACATTATCGCGGCTAAGGCTGTTTGCTTCGGCGAGGCTCTCAAGCCCGAGTTCAAGGAGTATCAGCACAATGTCATTGTAAACTGCAAAGCTCTTGCAGACGCGTTGATTGCAGAAGGATTTGACCTCGTTTCCGGCGGAACGGACAACCATCTCGCTCTCGTTGACCTCCGTCCTATGGGAATCACGGGCAAGGAAATGGAAAAGCGTCTTGACGAGGTACACATCACCGTCAACAAGAACGCTATCCCCAACGACCCCGAAAAGCCCTTCGTTACATCCGGTATCCGCGTAGGTACTGCGGCGGCTACTACCCGCGGCTTTGATGCCGAGGATATGAAGGTGATCGCTCACCTCTTCAAGCTGGTAGCTACCGACTTTGAAAACTCTGCCGACGAGTGCCGCAAGACCGTTGCCGCACTTTGCGCAAAGCATCCTCTTTACTGATCAAAAAGGAGATATGAATATGAATAAGCTTAACAAGATCAATGGTTTTGACGGCGTAAAGGGTCCCGTTCTCACTATCGTTATGGACGGCGTAGGACTTGCTCCCAACACCGTTTCCAACGCAGTTGCAACTGCTTACACCCCTACCCTCGATATGCTGATGGCTAACTACCCCATGGTTTCGCTCAAGGCTCACGGTACTGCCGTCGGTCTGCCCAGTGACGACGACATGGGTAACAGCGAGGTCGGTCACAACGCCCTCGGTGCAGGCCAGGTATTCGCGCAGGGCGCGAAGCTTGTTTCCAACTCAATCGAGTCGGGCAAGATGTTCGCTTCCTCCACATGGTGCGAGCTTGTTGCAAACGCAAAGAGCAACAACTCCACCCTCCACTTCCTCGGACTTTTCTCCGACGGTAACGTTCACTCCCACATCGACCACCTCAAGGCTATGGTAAAGCAGGCAAAGGTTGAGGGAATCAACCGCGTGCGCATCCACATCCTTATCGACGGACGTGACGTAGGAGAAACCTCCGCGCTTGATTATATCCTTCCCTTTGAGGAGTTTATGAGCGAGCTTCGCTCCCCCGACTTCGACGTTTGTATAGCTTCGGGCGGCGGACGTATGAAGGTAACTATGGATAGATACGAGGCTGACTGGTCTATGGTCGAGCTTGGTTGGAAAACTCACGTGCTCGGCGAGGGACGTCAATTTGCTTCCGCGGAAGAAGCTGTTAAGGCTTACCGTGAGGAATATCACGTTATCGACCAGGATCTTCCTCCCTTCGTTATTGCAAAGGACGGCGAGGCAGTAGGTACTGTCAACGACGGCGACAGCGTTATCTTCTTTAACTTCCGCGGCGACCGCTCTATTGAGATCTCCAAGGCGTTTGATACGCCCGCAGGAGAGTTTGACAAGTTTGACAGGGTGCGCTACCCCAAGGTAGTATATGCAGGTATGCTGGAATATGACGGCGACCTTCATATCCCCTCCAAGTTCCTTGTAAATCCCCCTGAGATCACCAACACCATGAGCGAGTATCTCGCTAACACGGGTGTCCGTCAATTTGCTATGTCCGAAACGCAGAAGTTCGGTCACGTTACCTACTTCTGGAACGGTAACAAGTCCGGAAAGTTCTCCGAGGAGCTGGAAACCTACGTTGAAATTCCCTCCGACGTTGTTCCCTTCGAGCAGCGCCCCTGGATGAAGTGCGCAGAGATCACCGACAGACTTATTGAGGAGCTGGAAAAGGGCGAGTACCGCTACTACCGCGTTAACTTCCCCAACGGCGACATGGTAGGTCACACAGGCTCGCTTGCCGCTACTCTCTGCTCCATGGAGGCTCTGGACCTTCAGCTTGCAAGAATCCTCGCAGTCGTTGATAAGCTCGGCGGCGTGGTTCTTATTACCGCTGACCACGGAAACGCAGACGAGATGTACGAGATGGACAAAAAGACCGCCCAGCCCAAAGCAGGCAAGGACGGCAAGTTCAAGGCAAAGACCAGCCACACGCTCAATCCCGTTCCCTGCATCATCTATGACAACACGGATGCAAAGAACGCATACAAGGTGAAGGCTGACAACGGCAGCTTCGGTCTTTCCAACGTTGCCGCTACCATGGTAAATCTCATGGGCTACGAAGCACCCGACATGTGGGACGAGTCCATTATTGAGTTTTGATTGATAAGTATAAACCCTGCGCCGCGCTGAAATCAGCGCGGCGCTTGAATGTTTATACTATCAAAAATCCTATTTGCATTTATTTAATGCCGGTAACTATTTTAAGAATTTTTTTCTGGATTGGATCAATATAATACAGAAAACCTTCGGCTACAGAAGCCAAAATATCAAAAGAACAGTCGACGTCGTTAGGCAATATACCAGAGGAAATCAGTTCATCTCTCGTTGTCAGCCAAGTACTTTGAAAAACGAATTTAATATCGCCCACTATATCGCCTATATTCCACAAATGTACCCCCTTTCGATCATATGCATCAACACAATTAATACGTCTATCCTCTTTAATAGCCGGTGCAAACAATGCTCCGTCACGGAAAACAGGATCTTGTTTCATTAAGAATACCATATTATCCGTGATAAAAACACCGTATATTTTATCCAATGAACTTATGCGATATCCTCCGAAATTAAGATTGTATAATCCTGATGTTTCAATTTCAAATGAAATCTTTTTCCCATTCGTTTGAATTTCTACCCTTGTCCAGCCCTTCCTATTATTATTCATTATTGCTCCTTTATTCAAAAACGCATTTACTTTATTTGGTTGTTATAGTCACTTACGCGCTTTGTAAAATATTATCCACCCGGAACGTACCACTTCTCATCAATTTTATATGCTATCCCATCGGCATCAAAGTAGATCGCATAATATTCTGCGGGGTCTGTTCCGAAAAAGCCTACTCGTTCTTCTTTGGTTTTATAAGCGCATTTACAGTCAAAGTAATTGCCGTTGATTTGATTTTGCGGATTTGATGTATAGTCGAAATTGCCGTATTTCTCCACGATTTCGGAGGATGTTTTGCCGAACGTTATAAGCAGAACAGGATGTCATCATGAGTAAAAATGAGCATATCACAGCAATACAGGTTAACTTCTTCATACGCCTCTCCTATTTTTATTGGTGGAAACAGCTTTGATGACGCGCACTGCGACATCAAGCAACAGTACAGCGACAAAAAAGGCAACGGTGAATATTTCAGCATAAAAGAACATAGCCGTTTCCCAGCCATTATAAGCCGCATTGAAAACAAGTATTCTTACGGCTGTGAAAGCTATATGGGATATTCCCGAAACGGCGGTATAAAGCCACGGGCAGCTCGTGTTGCCCTTAATAAAAAAGTACAGCGGCGCGGACACCGTAAATATTGCAAGGATAATTATAAGTGAGATTGTATCTCTTATAATATGGTTAGCATAGAGAAGCATCACAAGAGTTACCAAGACATTTACTGAAAAAACGTATACTATGCTTTTCAAGAAGCATTTACGTTTTTCTACACCCATAATTTTCTCCTTTCATACACAATATAAGTGCACTTAATTATTTCGGCAATACAAAACTTTTACTTTTAGTATACTCCTCGCCGCCGTTAAACGACCAAAAGAACTCAACCTCACCAGCGGCAAAGGACACCTTATATTTTCCGTCGGCAAACGGGCAATATCCGTCATCCCCTCCCGTCAGCCTGCCTAAAAGCTGTTTTTCTCCTGTTCCCGAGGAAACGAAATACACATCCTCGCCACTGCCAAGCAGGTATCTCCACTCTTTGATAAGAATTTTGTCCCGCGAGTCGGGAATATTTATATAGATATCTTCCATATACTCCTTTTCGCCGAGCGGATCGCTGCACGCGCAAAGAAGAAAAACGAATGAGAAAATCACCGCAAGAAAAACAATAAATCGGTTATTTGATTTCATTTGATATCCCTCCCTTGGTATGGTATAATTTGATTATACCATATATTACCACAAATGTCAAGCGCACTGCACGTGACAAAAACAAACGCCCACCCGATAATCGGATGGGCATTTATTTAAGAATGAAAATCAGTTCATCTGAGCCTTAACCTTGGAAGCCTTACCAACTCTGTCGCGCAGATAGTACAGCTTCGCACGGCGAACCTTACCCGCACGAACAACAGTAATGCCTGCTACGTTGGGGGAATGCAGGGGGAAAGTCTTCTCAACGCCGCAACCGTAAGTAATACGTCTTACGGTGAAGGTCTCGGAGATTCCGCCGCCATGCTTCGCAATAACGGTTCCTTCAAACATCTGAATTCTCTCTCTTGTTCCCTCTTTGATCTTGTTCTCAACGCGAACGGTGTCGCCAATATTGAACTGGGGAACTTCAGTTTTAAGCTGCTCGTTTGTAAAAGCCTTGATCAAATCCATCATGACCCTCCTAATAATCAGGTGTTCATGCGAGCATGCAGCGGACCACCCGTGATAACGTCGTTGCGGCACGCCGCAACATACTTGAGTATTATACCACACTTCTTTTTATTTTGCAATACCTTTTTTCAATTTTTTTGACTTTTTTCAAAATTTTTTCGCGTGCGACCTCCCTTTTGCCTACAAGCCACAAAAACAAATGTTCAAAAAATTGTAAACAATTATTTACAGCCCTTGAAATGCTTCGACAAATAATGTATAATAGTAGTATGTATTGCTTGTAATAGGCAAAATTTTGAAAACGGAGGACGTTATGGCGGAAAACGGCAAGATACTTTACCTGAATCTGCACGCAAATGATGCAAGACCCAACGATATCTGTCAGCTCGACGTGCCTGACGTGGACGGCAACACCTCCGTGACCAAAATTGAGGAGGGGCTTACTCCAAAGGACACGCTTCACGAGCTTTACAGGCTCATTTCAGAAAAAGGTATGGACCCCGTGGCGCAGCTTTCGGGATTCGTGATCACCGAGGAGCCGACCTACATTCCCGACTACAAAAACGCACGCACGCTTGCCTGCAAGGCGGGACGGGACAAGCTTCTCTTTGCCCTGCTCGAGGATTTTTTTAGTGAGGAAATGCACGGTGATGACTGATACACGCTTTCCCGAAATTTCCTTCGTACGATTGAAAAGCAACGCCTTCACGCAAGTGGACAAGCCGACAGCCGCCGTCTACTGCCTTGGAAATTTTGACGGTGTGCATATCGCTCACAAGCGGCTGATCGAAGAAGGTATAAACGAAAAAAAGCGACGCTCTGATACTCACTCCGAGTGCCTGTGCGGCGCTTTTATATTCCGCGCCCCCTCGTGCGACTATTTTCCTCCGTTTGCGGGACAAAAAAAGCTTCACCTCACCACTCTTGAGGACAAGCTGAGTATGTTCTGTGAGGCGGGACTTGATTTTGTCGCTGTGTGCGACTTTGAGGACGTGCGCGAGCTTTCTCCTGCTGATTTTCTCCGCCTTTTATACGACGGATGCGCTTGCCGCGGCATTGTGTGCGGCTACAATTACAGCTTTGGCAAATTTGCAAAAGGCACGCCCGCTTTTATCGGCGAATACTTTTCGGACTGTGAGGATTTCACGCTCACAGTAGTTCCGAAAATATCCTTTGGCGGCGTTGACGTCAGCTCCACCAATATTCGCGCCCTGATCGCAAAAGGTAACGTAGACGCGGCAAATCGCCTTTTGGGATATAGATATTTTCTTGACGCTCCCGTGGTCAGCGGAAAGCAATTGGGACGCAAGCTCGGCTTCCCTACCGCCAATCAAAACTTCCGCGACGACGCTGTCATACCGAGGTGCGGCGTTTATGCCGCGCTTTGCCGCACGGATGCTGGCGTCTTCCCCGCAGTTTCAAATGTGGGAATTCGACCGACGGTAGACGGCGACGGACGAATCAACTGCGAGACCTACGTTATCGGCTTTTCAGGCGATCTTTACGGCGAGTCGGTAAGAGTGGAATTTGTAGAGCGGTTGCGTGACGAGATCAAATTTTCGGATACAGATGAGTTAAAGCTTGCCATTTCACGCGACGCTGTGCGTGCGCAGGAAATTTTTAAAAATTGTACCCTTTAAAACAATAACGGAGGACGGTGATTTGCTTGGCAGTTAAATATCAACGCAAATTCAAAATCTTTGCCGTTATTGTTTTTTTGTTTGCCATAATTATCGGGACTTTAGGAGTATACGCCGAGAGCGATCACGTCAACGACTCCTATTCGGTGGCAATGAGCAGCTTTTCGGAGCTGTTGCCCCCCACTCCAACCGACGAGAACGTAGGAGCGGTATATCTTTATAACGTGGAAAACGCCTTTGTGCTTCACGAAAAGAACGCTGAGGAAGTAATTTTCCCCGCGTCCACAGTTAAGATCATGTCGGGACTTATCGCCTGCGATCTGCTCGGCAGCCGTCTTGGAGAGAGCGTGACCGTCACCTCCTCAATGCTCGCAGGCTCTTACGGCAGAAGTATGCAGCTGACAGAGGGCGAGGAGATCCGCATACAGGATCTGCTGTTCGGCTTTATATGCGGCGGTTACAACGACGCCGCAACGGCTATCGCGACTATTTGCGACGGCTCTGTCGCCGCTTTCGTCGAGCGTATGAACAAGACTGCCGAGAGATTTGGCATGGACGCCACTAACTACACCAACCCCACGGGACTTCATGAGGACGCTATGGTGACCTCTGCCCGCGACACGGCGATACTCGCCCGCGAGGCGTACAAAAGCTCGCTTTACATGCAGATATGCTCGGCAAAGGATTACACCGTCCCCGCAACCAATATTTCCGAAAAGCGTTATTTTACAAGTAGAAACGCGCTCATATCAGGCTCAAATCAAAGCTATTTCAACGGTTATTGCAAGGGTATGAACGCGGGCGCGACAGACGAGGGAGGATTTTGCGCAGTTACCGTTTGGGAAAAGGGCGGCGCGTCCAATATATGCGTTGTTATGGGCGGTAAGGAGCTTCCCGAGGAGGGCATCAATTACACCTACCGCTACGCCAATTCCCTTTTGTCGTGGGTAAATTCCAATTTTTCTTACCGTCGGGTCTATGTGGCGGGAGACCTTCTTGACACTCAAGCCGTCGCCATGACGGGCATCAGCAAAAGTGAGAGCCAGATGCTTGCAGGCGAGGATCTATTGGCTTATATGCCCCGCGCGCTTGACGTCAGCCGCCTTACTACCGCCTGCCATTACGATTCTGATCCACTGACAGCCCCAATAGCCAAAGGTGAAGCTGTGGGCAGAGTTACAGTTTCATTTGGCGGATGCGTTATCGGATCGGCGCGTATCGTTGCGGGAACTGAATTCGGCGAGAACGGCTTTTTGGTGTTCATGAACGGATTTGGCGAGTATTTGCAGAGCCGCGCATTCGCGGCAACGCTTGTATGCTTCGTAGTCCTTATCATAATCTACATACGGCGCGTTTCGGTCAACGGCAAGCGATTTAATTCTCAAAAGCCTGCCCGACGCAAGCGTCCAAAAAAACGAATCTTCTGAGGAATTCATGTCAAACGTACTGTTACTCACCGAAAAGCTGCTTAACTGCCGATTTGACGGCTGGCAGGATATACACGTAGTATGCCGTGAAATAGCGAGTGACGAAAATATCAGCGTGGTTTCGGCAACCGTTACTAACCACTTGACCGTAAAGCAACGTGTCACCGCCGTGTGGAATATGAAAAGTCTTGATACGCCTGTGTATCTGCATATTTCAAGCGACTCCCACGTGACGAGTGCCGACATAAGCTTGCGTTCCATCGACGGCAATGCGCACAGTGTTTCTTCCGACGGCATCCTCTACGCCCGCTCGTCAGGCAGATACATAACTCTCATCACTTCCGACGGGCGTGAGATCGTTACCGCCTCCACCTTTGCCGCTATTTCCGAAAAGCTTGGCGGCACGCTTGCACGCATACACCGCTCTTATGCCGCAGATCTGCGTCAGATAGCCGAGATAAGCGCAAAAGCCGTTACGCTCAAAAACGGAGTTGTACTTCCCTTGTCCCGAAATTATTCGGCGTCGGTGCGTGCGGCTGTTAAGCGAATACGTTACGAATAAACACATATTTGCGCCGCCCCCTCCATATAATATATTGCCATAACGGCGCACGGGGGTGACGGTAGTATGAAGCACAAAAGGTTTGTCAATATTCTCTTGTTTTTTCTCATTATTTTATATATTGCCACATTGGTATGCTGTACCGACGACGGCAGGATAAACACTCATTCAGCACCCGAAACGACAGAGGCTGAGCCGCAATAACGGCTCAGCCTCTCACATTTATTCCTGAATTCCGAGGAAGGTATCTATTTCAATAATAGCGCCCTCGGCTTCAATATACTTGATGTCGATAATATCACCCTTGCGGATAAGAATAAGACTCTCGTCCTTTTCAAGGTAGCCCTTGTAGACCGCACCGTTCTCGTCTGTGATATAGACCACAGTCTCGCCGCCTATCACCGCGAGCCGCACGTCCTCAACCAAGACAGATGCGTTCTTTATTTGATCCTCGGGGGTTTCCTCCTCACTGATAACGCCCTTCTCTTCCAAGAGCTTGACGTATGCCCGCTTTGCCTCCGTCTGAGTTTCGCCTGTTGCCACGATAGTGTAGTTTTCAACGTTTACCAGCGCGTACAGCTTCGGGATATCGTTTGCATCCTTGAGCATCATGATATACGTTGCCTTACCCGACACGTTGATAAGAGACGGGAAGGACGCCGTATATCCCTTCTCCTGCACTTCACCCTGAGCCGCACCCATAGCGGAATATTCCTCAGCGCCCGCTACGGTGTAGTATTTATACTCTCCCGTGCGCGCGTTGCTGATGATAAATCCGATATTGGACTCGTCGCTCGTAACCGAGGTAACGCCCGTGAAGTACCAGACGTCGTCCTCAAGCACGATATATCCAAAATCGTCCGTGGTGATCTTGCAGTCCTTATTTCCGATAACGGAGTTCCAAAATCCTCCCGAAAGTGTTCCCTTCCAGTCGTACTTTTCGCAGGCAAGGTAGCCTGAGAATACGTTATCTATCCAGGCAGGAGCGTCACCAACGTCGTAAAGCGTTGACGTACCGTCGCAGGGATTGAAAACTATCACCTCATGGACATCCATTCCGCCGAACATAAACACGCGGGGAGCGAGGCAGGAAACGATAAAATAAGGATTACCCTCGTCGTCCACCTCAAAGTTCACAGTGTCAAATATCTTTGTAGGATAAGAAAATCTCAGCTTGCGCATAAGGTCGTCGCCAAGATATCCGCTGTCGACGTACTTGAGCGGCTTATCAAGCTGGATATAATCCGCGGACGTGCTTACGGGGTCGACCATAACATAGCCGGGTATTCCGTTTTCACGGTTGCCGAGCCACTTGAAAAAGTCTGCGTATTCAAGATTGGAGATCTTCTTCGGGGTGCGCTTGAAATTTATCTGATTGTAGTCGTAGCTGAGCTGATACTGCGACACCACATCAGACAACTCACCCAGTTTTCTCTCACCAAACACCTGCGCGGAGGTGGTATCCATCAGCGAGATATTGGTAACGGTATCCACCTCGGGCATATCCTCGGAAAATACCGCCTCCTCGACCTGTGCGATCGATGCGTATTTCTGCGCGTTGAAGAAGGTTGAGGAAAATATAGAGCCTATCACGATCACCACGGCGGGGATCGCCAGCAATACCCACATAACGGGGTGGAATTTCAGCTCAAAATGTCCGCGCTTCACGGTGGACGAGCCCAATATGACGGTCAGCGGGATTCCGTAAACGGCGATAGCGAATATCAGCGATATCCAGAATTCAACGCTGTACGCATTGAGCGGAGGCAATGCTACGTAATACGCAACGCCAAGTATCAGCGTTGAGATCACGAGTGACAGAATAACCTTTACTTTTTTACTCATAGCGTTCTCCTTTATTTATAAATTACAGCTTCATTGTAAGCGATATACGCTTCTTGGCAACGTCAACGGACAGCACCTTGACCTTGACGTGGTCGCCGAGGGAGACAGCCTCCGAGGGGTGCTTGATGTATCTGTCACACATCTGTGAAATGTGAACGAGTCCGTCCTGATGCACGCCGATATCCACGAATGCGCCGAAATCGGTAACGTTTCGTACCGTACCGTCAAGCAGCATATCCGGCTTCAGATCCTCAAGCGACATAACGTCATCACGGAGAATGGGCGCGGGGAAAGTATCGCGGATATCACGTCCCGGCTTTTCAAGCTCGGCGATAATATCCATAAGAGTAGGCTCGCCGATTCCAAGCTCGGAGCATACAGCCGCCGCTCCCTTCTTTGCCACCTTGGAGCGGAGAGATGCTATCTCGGACGTGCCGATGCTCTCCTCGGTGAGGTCAAACATTTTAAGGAGAGCGCGGGTGCTTGCGTATGACTCGGGGTGAATGCCCGTGTTGTCAAGTATCTCCTTACCGCCAGGGATTCGGAGGAAGCCTGCGCACTGCTCGTAAGCCTTTGCACCTATACGCGGCACTTTGGTAAGCTGAGCACGGGAGGTAAATTCGCCGTTCTCCTCGCGGTATTTTACGATATTCTTTGCGCTTGCGGTATTGATACCCGAAATGTACGCGAGCAGCGAGTAAGACGCGGTATTTACATCAACACCGACGGCGTTAACGCAATCCTCGACCACAGCGCCGAGTGCGCCGTCAAGCACAGCCTGCTTCATATCGTGCTGATACTGACCGACACCTATTCCCTTGGGATCAATCTTGACAAGCTCGGCAAGCGGGTCTTGAAGTCGTCTTGCAATAGACACAGCAGAGCGCTGCATAACGTCAAACTCGGGGAATTCCTCTGCCGCCAGAGCCGACGCGGAGTAGATAGAAGCACCCGCCTCGTTGACTATGATATATCGGCAATTTTCAGGGATCTCTTTGAGAATATTTGCGATAAATATCTCGCTTTCCTTGGATGCCGTGCCGTTTCCGATAGCCACAACGTCGACCTTGTAGACGCGGATAAGTCTTTTAACAACTCTTGCGGCATCCTCCATTCTGTTCTTTTGAGTCGGGAATATTACTGCCGTATCAAGCACCTTTCCCGTTCTGTCAACAACTGCGAGCTTACAGCCGTGAGCGTAACCGGGGTCAAATCCAAGCACCGTCTTGCCCTTGAGCGGAGGCTGGAGCAGAAGGTGTCCGAGGTTGTCCGAGAACACCTTGATTGCACCGTCGCAGGCGGTATCAAACAAATCGTTTCGTATCTCGCGCTCGATAGATGGTGCGATAAGGCGGTTATAGCTGTCGTCGATAGCCGCGCTGACGTACTTGCGCGCGGGGGACGAGGACAGCGTGATGACCTCGTTATACAGATAGTTTATCACTATCTCAAGCGGAATACTCAGCGTGACCTTCAAGAATTCCTCCTTCTCGCCGCGGTTGATGGCAAGAATTCGGTGTCCGGGGATCTTCTTTATAGCCTCGGTATAGTCGTAATACATGGAGTACACGGAGTCCTGCTCCTTTGCTGCCTTGGTAGCGAGCGAGCCGTACTCAAAGGACAGCGCGCGCAGCTTTTTGCGGTATTCGGCGTTATCCGACACCTCCTCGGCGATAATGTCGGACGCACCCGCAAGCGCCTCCTCTACCGACGCAACTCCCTTCTCCTCGTTTACAAACGCCTCCGCCTGCTCCTCAATGGAGGGGGTATATTCGGGAAGCTGAGAAAGGATAAGCATTGCCAGATCCTCAAGTCCCTTTTCTCTTGCGACAGATGCACGGGTCTTGCGGTGAGGACGGTAGGGACGGTAAATATCGTCAACCTCCGTCACGGTATTTGCGTTATCAATAGCGGCGACAAGCTCGTCCGTCAACTTACCCTGCGCGTCGATAAGAGCCTTTACCTCCTCGCGGCGCTTTTCAAGATTACGGAGCGCCTTGAGTCGCTCGTCAAGGTCACGCAATACGTTATCGTCAAGCGATCCCGTGACCTCCTTGCGGTAACGGGCGATAAAGGGTATGGTGTTCCCTTCGTCAATAAGAGCAACGGTGCGCTCTACCTGGGGGACGTTCAGTCCGAGTTCTTTTGCAAGAGTTTCAATAATGTTCATTTTCAGTACCTCACTTTCCCGACGGGAAAGTCCTTTATATTAGTTAATTTTTTACTTAGTTTACCGACTCGCAAAGAGCCTTTATCTCCCCGTCCGACATCAGGCGACATTGACCGCAAGGCAAGTCGTCAGGCAGAGTTATCTTGCCAAAGCTTATTCTTTCAAGCTCTACTATTTGGTTATGCACTGCCTCCATCATCAGCTTTATCTGATGATATTTGCCCTCGTGAATAGTTATCTCGCCGTTTTTGTCGTCCGAGAGCGTGACATTACAGGGTGCTGTGACGTAACCGCCGATATCCACGCCGCTCTCAAGCTGTGTCACATCAGCGTCGGACAGCGGAAATTTGACCGCAAAGCGGTAGGTTTTATCCACATGCCTTTTGGGAGAAAGCAGCTTGTGCGAAAGCTGACCGTCGTTTGTAAGTATCATAAGCCCCGTGGTATTTTTGTCCAACCGTCCGCACGGAAAAAGCTGTGGGCGGACACGCTGAAGCTCCTCGGGCAACAGTTCAAGCACAGTCATCTGCGAGCCGTCCTCCGTCGCGCTGACGTAGCCCTGCGGCTTATTCAGCAAAACGTAGGTAAACTCTCGGTAGACCACCCGCTCACCGCGGTAAGTGACTGTGTCAGTGTCAGCATCCAGCCGCTCGTCGGCACGCTTTGGTACTACACCGTTGATCAGTATATCCCCTGCCCTTACGGCACGTGCCGTATCGCTTCGGGAAAGCACCCCCGCAAGGCTCATGTATTTATCAAGTCGCATAGAGTCTGCCATCAGATATCTATCCCCTCGCCGCGCGGCTCGGTCTGTACGTCCTCAGCGGCAATTTCGAGCTGTGAGATATCCATTTTCTGAAGCACCATAAGGCACACGAGATAGCAAACAGCCGAGAGTCCAACGTCTATGAGCAGGTCGGTAACAAGCACGAACCAGCCGTCGTTAAATCCGTTATATACGAGCAGTGTGAACTGATAAGTCAGATTTGATAGCGCCCTTACCGCAAAGAAGATCACGGCAGTTACGAAGGCGGTGCGTTGAACGGGATTTTTGAAATTGAAAATTTTCTTTATCGGGAAAATGCCGTCGCGGAAGGAATACTGTCTGCCGCTTAGGCTTGCCGCCTTCTGCTTGAAATCAAAGACACGGCGCGCGCGGGTAATGATGATGCAGGTAAACAGGCACACAAGAGCGTACTGCACTACCTCGACCAGCACGAGCATTGATATCAGGGGCAGATCTGCGCTCAAAAACTTGCCGAATTCGGGAAGCGCTCCGTCAGCGATATAGCTCGCCACGGTATTGAGAATGTACTTATATATTACAAGCACGGGATACATTGCAAAAAGCTTTGCGCTTGCCTTGCCGCCACGCGAATACACCGAAAAGATAGTTACGGGGAAAACGGTGAACATTACGATAAGATCTATAGCGTTATACAGAATATACAGCGCGGTATCCAGTATTCCCCCGCTATACATAATATCAGCGTGGATCTGAGTATAAAGAGGCACGATCACGCAGGAATACAGAGTAAAGCAGACAAGTGTCACAAAAAACGCAATTTTAGTATATCTGCGCATCACTTTTTCTGCGGAGGTATCATTCAATAAAGCGGGCATAAGCGTATCCTTTCGGGCAAAAATTTCTATACATATACAGTATAACAGAAAAGTGCGAAAATTGCAAGAAATATCGGTAAATATTTAAGATTTTTTACGAATTGGAGGCTATCTTTCGATACAAAAAGAGAGTGCCGAAAAATACGACACTCTCTCTGAAATGTTTAATTTAACGCCTGACGGCGTCACCCAGCAATTCACGAGTCCTACGGAATATATCTGCCGCCAGGTCCGCGCGCTTCTCGCACAGCTTTTCAAAGCACTCAACGCCTTTATCTGCGCCGAAATGATAGTCACTGCCGAGAGCGACCACACGTCCGTCCTCGATCCATGCGTCAATATGCTTGGGTCGGAACAGACCGAACATTGAGGTTGCGTTTATCTGAGCGGATATACCTGCGTCGAGGAAAGCTGTGATAAGCTCGGGCGGATATCTGTCGACATGAGCAAGCACGAGAGTTATCCCCTTGTCGCGTATAGCCAAAACCGTTTCATACATAGCCTCGCTCACGCTTGAAATTCCAAGCGGAAGCTCAAGCAGTAGCAGATTCGTGCCTTCAAAACACAAGGAGCTAAGCTCATCCATGTTTTCCAGTCCCTCGCATATCAGCACCTCGGCGCCGAGAATGATACGTGGGCGGGGGGTGTCCCCCATTTCGCATATCAGCTTCTCAAAAGATTCCTGTCTTTTGGCGAGAAAGTCGCTTGCAATATCGGCGTTGGGATAAAAATGCGATGTGGCACATACCGTATCGACACCTGCACTGTAAAGTCTTGCAAGCTGTTTTTTTCCTTGGCTAAAATCATTTGAGCCATGGTCGAGCCGTGGGATGATATGAGCGTGAAAATCAATTCTCTCAAAGCCCGTCGCCACGGCGTCAGTTCTTTTTTCAAGAGTCATTTTCACTTCACCTCTCGCTCGTCTGATTAGGATTGAGAGTCGTCTTGTCTGTTGACTCTCGTCGCACCGTAGCCGTAAGCGTAGCCGTATCTGTAAGACTTACCGTACTTGGACTTTTTGCGATAGCCGCTTACTTTAAGGTTAAGATCGTTGATTACAAAGCCTGCAACAGATGCGTCAAAGCCTGCAAGCATATTGAGCGCAGAGGAAACCATGCCAATATCCGACTGCGTAGAACGCACTACCATGAGGTAATGGTCGACCACGCCGCTAATAACGCCCGCATCAGCAACCTCACATACGGGAGGCAGGTCGATAATAACGATATCGTAATTCTGCTTTGCGTTCTCTACAAGCTGAGTCATACGGGGAGATGCCAAAAGCTCTGCGGGGTTGGGCGGAATTCTACCACTCGTTATAACCGAAAGGTTTTCAACTCCCGAGATGGAAATCATCACGTCATTCTCCATACCTGCAAGATAGTCCGAAAGTCCGGGAGCCTTTGCGTCGAGATTGAATATTTTGCGCTGAACGGGTGCGCGAAGGTCCGCATCCACGAGCAATACCTTCTTGCCCATCTGTGCAAATGAAATAGCTGTATTCGCCGCAACCACGGACTTTCCTTCGCCCGCGTTGGAGGATACGATTCCGTATACTGCGCAAGATCCACCGTTGTTAGCGGTATAGCACATATTGGTACGGAGAAGCTTGAACGCCTCGGACACCGCAAAAGGTGTCTGCGGCGACAGCATTCTGCCCGTATAGTCGCGGAGGACGTCTGCTTTTGCCTTTTTAAGATCCTTTTTGGTGACAACCTTGCCATCGGGATTCCACGAGGGTATCTGACCTACAACGGGCATTTCAAAGTGATCCTTGACCTCTTCCTCGGTATATATCGTTCTGTCAAAGAAAGCCTTCAGGAATGCGATAACATATACCAGCGCCGCGCCGAGAATAAACCCGATAAGCGCAAAGGTCACTGTGTTCTTGCCGCTGGGAGTAGTATCCTTGACGGCGTTCTCGACGACCTTTACCACACTTATGGTATTGTCAGCATCCTCCGAAAGTCCTACGTAAGAATCAAGCGCTCGGGGAGCTGCCTTTTCCATAGCATGAGCCAGCTCATACGCTACGTCGGGATCGGAATGAGTTACGCTTACAGTCAAGATCTGAACGTCAAGTTGTGCGCTCATAAGCTTGCGTGCGCTGTCAACGGTAATACCGTCGTACTTAGTTCCTGCGGGAAGCACTTCCAGAGCCTTATTTACCACAGAGCGTGACGTTATAACTATCTCGAAGGACTCTGCAAGCGTAGTCGCGCCCGAGGTATTACCGGGATTTACAAACTGCGTTCCGTCCGTATTCATGGACAGACCGTTTACGAAAAAGGACACCGACGACGTATAGGTAGGCACGGTATTAAAGTGCCTGAACGCACCAAGTCCTGCTGCGCAGATCACAGCCACTACCAAAATAAGAACGATATTCGCCTTCAATATCTTGGCAAGAAAGCCAACATCAACTTCCTGTCTGTTTTCCTTATTGTTCATTTTCTTATCCTTTCGATCAAATAACGCGGCATCACGGCTGTTTCCGTGAATATGCCTACGTAATTATTATAAACCAAACACCCTGTTTTGTCAACAGCATTTCAATAATAATTTGTCAATTTGAGCCATTCCCTACCCGCTGTGTCCGATTTTTTCGGCGGCGCATAAAGAACACGCAAAGCATAGCACCCGCGGAAACAGTGGCAGATGCTCCCGCTATAAGCCCCATTTCCAAAAGTCCGAGGGTGGCTACGGGTACGGAGTCGTTGTCGAGTATCGGTGATGACAGAAATACTGCCGTATACACTGCGTCGCCGTCCACCGTACGCACGGGACTATCCCAGCCCGCAAAGGCATAAGTGAATTCACCGTCGTCGGGCTTTGTCACATCCTTCGGAACGGCTACGGTGTCACCGTAAAAATACTCGTCCTCGTAGATGATCTGTCCGTCGCTGATAAATTTGACGGTATATTTCATTTTCTCAAAGCTTGGCGTAACAGTAACGTTGCTCTCGGGCATGATAAAGTAATATTTACCGTCCGCCACCTCTACCGTTATGCTCTTGCCATCTGATGTGAGGACAAGAAGCGCTCCTATCGAATATCCGCGACGCGCAAGCAGCTCTAACTCTATTTTATCCCCTGCGGCAGCAAAGGACTCGGACAGAACGACACATTCGCCACCGTCCACCTCGTCAACACTTATCTTGAATCTGCGGTACAGCTCATATTCCTTACCCAGCCTCAACACAAAGCAGATATCCTTATCGTCCGTCAATTCAAATTCACACGGCTCGCCGTCGCCAAGCAGAACCGGCTCACCTGCCGCGCCGTCATCCGTGAAAGTGACAGTCGCGCCGACGTAAGAACCAAGCGAAATTTCCGCTATTGTAAGCACGTCAACGGAAATACTGTTTTTTTCGCATGCGATTTTCAGATACTTCGCTGCTGCCCGTCTGATATTCGTAACGTCAGCACTCGCAAAGCAAAGACTAATGCCGTCAATGCGAATGACAAGCGACTTACCCTTAGCCTGTTCAAGCACGTGGGAAACATCAAGCTGAGCAGAAAAATCGGCGGTATCGGATATTATATCGACATAAACGGTGGAGCTGTTGGAAGAAATGCTGACGTCCATAGCCTCATTCAAGTCAGGAATTATGTCTACCGACGCATACACTGCAGTATACGTAATATTTGCGGACACGGCACTTATGTTTTTGTCCCATCCAACGAAGTGGTAGATATACTTTCCTCCCGACGCTTTTATCAGCCTTGCGGCTTCCTCCGTAAGCGCGTCGGTATCCGCAAACGACGGCATATCGCCGTATAAATATTCTTGCGAATAGCTGTTTTCTCCCACCATCCACGTCACCGTGTATTTTTTGGGCGTGGCGGTAAACTGTGCGGTATACTCGGCGTCAGCCGTAACGGGTACGGGCGACGGTGTCCAGCCCGTAAAAGAATAATTGAATTCTGCACTCTGGGGTATAGGTAATACGCCGTCAAAGGTCGGCTGCTCACCGTATACGTGGTATGAGGTAACACTCTTGTCCCCTATTCGCCAAGTAACGGTGTATTGCCGCGTTCCGCGCGTGTATGCCGCGCGAAGGCATGTGTCGCTTTCAAAAATTATCTCGTCATCTGCCCGAGAGCCGTCGGGCATCAGCCAAAAATCAAAGGTATACGTATATTCCCTATCCGAGAATATATTTTCTTGCGGTTGTGGCAGGGCAATAGCCTCTCCGCTTCTTACGCACTTGACAAGGGATAGCGACGCGCTTCCCTCTTCATAAAATCCTACCGCTACGTATCCGTCAAGTGATACGGCGCGCTCGACGCAAGTATTGATAACGGAAAGATCTTCATTCGCCACAGCTCTTTTTTTCAATTCTCCGCTTTGCACGGCTTTCGCAAAAGCCGACACTGCCGCAGAAAATATCGGCTTCGTTGGCTTCTCTCCCGGATATTCCGCTGCGGTTGGGTAATTTGGCTTTATCACCTCGGTAGGCTTTGTAGGCTGATTTACCGTTATCGGAGCTATCGGCTTTTTCACCTCTGTGGGAGGCGTGGGCTTTTGTATCAGTGCGGGATTTTTGACCTCGCTTATTTCGGTCGGGAATGCGGCAAGAGGCGCGGCGGAGTTAGTGTCCTCGGGAATTTGCAGAGGGTCAAGCAGCTCCTTTGGATACCCTCCCGCAATATTCCAGTTGGGATTGAAGGACACGCTATCGTCAAGCGCGCAGTGCAGAACGTATAGCTGACCTACGAACTGCCAATATCTTTCAAGCTTTCCCTTGGCTTCAAGAATACTCGGAACCGCGTCGTTTGTATATAGATTTGAAAGACTTGTATACAACTGAGTCACGTTATCCCGAATTTTAGTGTAATTCGCGATATAGTATTCGTATTTGTCCCGAGTTTTTTTCAACTCGGCATAATCGGTAAACAGCTTTTGCAGTGCCTTGGTAGCGCGGTCGGCATTGTCTACCTCCTGCTCATCACAGCCCGTTGAAACAAGAGCATCTTTATTCTTGATCACCGCCGCGACGTTGTCCTCAATAAGGGTAATATACAGTATGTTACCCACTACGTCTTTTTCAAAAATGGTATCAAGATTTGTAAGCTGCTTTGCTATCAATTCTTGCTTTTCGCAATATTCAAGATAGGATCTATACGCATTTTCGTACTTTTCAGGATTTGCAAGAAAATCAAGATACTCGTCGTACGCGGCTTTATATTCGTCATACTCGGAAAGGTAAAGCTGATACTCAGCAAGCTTTTTTTGATACACCTCAAGGGACGCAAGGTACGATTCATATTCCTTCAAGTCAGCGTTATACTGCTTTACAGCGTCAAGGTAAGCGTTATATTTTTTCAGCTCGCTCTCGTATATCGCAAGCGCCGAGAGATACTTTTCATAAGCCGCCTGCTTTTCGTTATATTCCGCAAGGTCGCTCTCGTACTGTGCGAGAGCTGCGACAGCCGTCTTGCCAGCATTATATGCCGCGTTTGCAAGAGTCTCTGCATCCTCCCGAGTGTATGCTACCTTCGCCTGATAGTCAACAGACGCGGTTACAGCAAAAGCATCTGCCGCCTTCGGCAATACAGCTTCGCCATTACCTCCGTCAAGCGCTACCTCCACCTCCGTATCTCCTATTGAAACACGGGCGGAAACGGGTATCCAGCAAAGCCCGCTCCGATTTTGCGTGGGGGCTGTTATACAGACGGTTATCTTATCTTCCGACTCAACAACCTGCACGTCAAGTGCATCGAGCAACGCCGCTTCGCTATATTTTACTGTAAATTTGGAGATAAGTGCCGCGTCCATTTCGCCGTCCACAAAATCAGCCTCCGCATCTGACACCTCGCCCGCTAACTGCTCGAGGAGCTGTGACGGATAGACCGTATGCAACACGTCAGCCGCGCCATCCGCTTCACTCGTGGAAGCCGACGCCGCGGGCAATGAGGAAAATATGATAAGGAGGCACAGAATAAGCGACAGTATTCTTCCTCCTTCAAGCCTCATACGCATAGCAACATTTCTCCATTATAAATTCTTTTCTACATTATACAATATCTGTCCCCTTTTGTCAAGTCTAACGGCATTAAAAATCGGGCTGGCTCACTTGCGTGACCCAGCCCACGAAATCGAACTCGACGAATGAAATTCGTCGTTTTGACACTTGAAAAATATAAAATTTATACAAAAACCTCTCAAAAACATTCGAGTTTTCGAAAATGGAGGGTTTCTTGCCGCCATTTTCGAGGGGGCTGGCTCATTTAAGCCAGCCCCGACTTTATTAATTTTCAAGCTTCATATCTCCCTGACTTATCCAGCCAAGCCGTCTCATGATCTCGCTGAACGCAAGCGACAGCACAGCGGGCAGAACAAGGCAGCAAAGCAGAACGCCTATCCACATAGTGGGCGTATGCTCCATCTGCGAGATAACGCCGATAGGACCTACGAGTCCGCACGTTCCCATGCCTGCGGAAACGCCACTACATTCAATCTTGAACACCATTGTGGAGATGGGTCCCGTTATAGCAGAGGCAAGTGTCGGAGGCAGCCAGATTATCGGCTTGCGACAAATATTGCCCATTTGAAGCATTGACGTGCCAAGTCCCTGCGATATAATGCCTCCCCACCTGTTTTCACGGAAGCTGCTTACCGCAAAGCCTACCATCTGAGCGCAACATCCGACTACTGCCGCACCGCCTGCAAGCAGAAGTCCCTCTGCCGTACCATTGGCGGTTGCCGCTTCAAGCGCGGATGCGGAGAATATCATAGCGCATATCGCCGCGCTGGATATCGGAAGCGTGAGAATTATGCCGACCACTACCGAAATAACGATACCCATAAGGAGCGGCTGGAAGGTGGTGGCAGTGGCTATGAACACACCGAGATAATACATTACGTAGGATACAAGGGGGCAAAGCAGCCATGAAGCACCAAAGCCGACTATCAATGTAACTACGGGGGTAACAAGTATATCCACCTTGGTCTTTTTGGACACAAGCATACCTATCTCGCTTGCAATAATTACGGCAAAGAACGCGCCCGCAGGGCCTGCGCTGTAAAATATTCCCTCGCCCGTGCCTGCGGTAACTGCCCACGCGGTTATAGCACCGCCGTTCATGATAGCGCCCATAGCGTTAGACATAGCTCCAACCGCCGCGCAAGAAAACATTACCAGAGGATGCGCGCCGAGGCGGTAGGATATTGCAACGCCGAGAGCCATTCCCGTCGCACTTTTTGCGTAGGCTGCGATCACGGAAAGGAATTCAAGTCCCGTATATTTTGCAACCGTATCAAAGATAGTTCCGATAAGCAAGGACGCGAAAAGTCCGAGTGCCATTGAGCCCATAGCGTCGATGAAATATCTGTTGAGATATTTTTTTACCGTCGCCCAAGCCGCGCTTTTCCTCTGCGTTTTAAGCACATTTTGCTCTTCCTCGCGCTTTTGTTTGTACTTCCCCTTTGCCATTTTTTCAAACCTCTCTTTCGCTGTGTAAAAAATATTTATCCCTCGCCCGCAATTTTCATGGCAAGGTCGATAATACCGTAGTATATAGGCGGAATAAAGATCGCGGGGATCATATTTTCCACCTTGAATTTCTTACCGAAGGCAAGGCACAAGCCCGCCGCAAGCATTATTACCGAGCTGATGACCGCGACCTGGTCCCACACGGGCGTATCCACGGTAATATCAGTGCTCAGCACGAATATAGTGACGATCACGTCGCAAAGTGCCACGGGTATTGCCGCAAAATAAACCGACGCGCCGTAAACCATGGAAAGCGCGAAGGCAAGTACCGCGCCGAGTCCCGCTTTGAAGTAAAACGGTATTTCGGATATCCGTGCCCCCGACTCATACGGTGCGGTAATGGCAAGGAAACCGAAGGTCAGTATCATAGCGGACACAACAAAGCCCTCGACATGTCTGTTTTCAAAGCGCGTGGGAGCAATATCGTAGGTGGGCAGATCGGAAAGATGCTTTTTGCCGTCCTTCGATTTTTTGCTCTGAGCGAGTCTCTGTGCGCGGAAATACTCCTTTTTCTCTTCCTTGGCAACCAACTTTCCAATATGTGCGCCAATAGTTTCAAACAGCTTTGACACTCCGAAGCCGCCGCCCAGCACCGTACCCGTGACAAGCGCAAATATTATGAGCATTGAGCCGTCGATCTCAAATTTCTCCTCGGAGAAAATAAAGAGGCTGTCGTATATTCCGAACAGACCCACGACAGTCGCCACGAGTCCGCAAGCAACAAGGACGACGCGCTGATACGCCACGGAAAGCTTACCGCGCCAGATCGTACCGAAGCTAACGCCGACGACTATTGCGAGAACGTCTATCAGTATTGACAAAAAATTCATACAAAAACTCCATTCCGCCGCTTGCGCGGTTCAGTATATTTATTGTAGCACACTATGCTGCCGAAATCAAGCCGAAAGTGTCATTTTTTCACATTTTGGACGGTTGCGCAACATTTTTCACTGACAGATAAATTTTTTATTTACTTTAACGTGAATTTCAACGTCCCGTGCGCAAAAGCTCGTCAAAGAATATCCACTGCTGTACGATACCCGCATACCCATTCCAGCGTCCCGACGGATCGACTCCGCCGTATTCCCTTTCGATTATGTCATTGATATGCGTATCTCGCGGGAAAGCGTCCTTATGTCCCAAGGAGAAAAGGCATATACAGTCGGCAACCTTATTGCCTATTCCCTTGATTTTGAGCAGCTCCGCTTTTGCTCCCTCGTAGTCAAGCGAGCGTATGTAGCTTTCAAATTCGGGGCTGTAAGCCGCGCCCACCGCTCTCATATATCCTCGACTTTCGCGATAGCCAAGTCCGCAACCCGATAGGTCGAGGGACAAAAGCTCGTCTGCCGTTGGAAAAGCTCCGCCGTTTTGAGCGACGATACGCTCGATACATCCGCGGATGCGTGGGATATTATTATTTTGCGATATGACGAAGGACACCATAGTTTCAAAAAGGTCCTGATTGAGAATGCGTATTCCGTCGGACACGTGCGCGCAATCGGCGGCGTATGCATCATTTCCCGACGTAACGCCGTCAAAATATGTGTCATAATCCTCGTCAAGCGCGAAATAGTGCTTCCAATAGCCGTCGAATTCATCTCTGTCGGCAGAAACGGTAAGGCTATCACCGCACTGTGTTGCTGTGATGCACCTTTTGCCCGAATAGATCAAAAACTCTCCGTTTTCCTTTTCGTACCAACGGAAAACCTGTCCGCTTCGGGTTATTTTATCAAGACTGAAATGCCGCACACCGCAGACCGTATGCGTTTTATTTTCGAGTGTAAGAAGGCTCACAGAATTCTCCCCATACCAAGATTCGGAGTTAATCTCCGTGTGTATACCGTAATTGTAGCATATAAGCATTAACATTCTGTGAACAAATGTAGCATAATTGTTGTTTTCTGTTACTTCTGTATCGACAGAAGTAACCAAGATCGACCAAAGGTTGGGAGGATGAGTCGTTGACCTCAAATTTTCGGCAAGCTCAAATTTAAGGTCTGCCTCCTCAATTCCTCCCTCCCTTTGGAATCCCACCCACCTTGGGGTTTGATTCGTGGGCAGAAAGCCATCACACAAACGCTCTTACAAATCATTACCAAAAGGTCGCAAATTGGAAATCAGACACGCTTGATGTAGCGGTAGTTTATCGGGGGAGCAACGCCGAAAGAGATTTGAAATTTTCCCCTGTAAATTTAATTTTCAATTTTTAAATAACCATAAAAACACTTTCTGCGCAAGGCGTACTCTAACCGACCAAGTTTCCGTCGCTCCGACGGAAACTTGGCGAGATGGGTGTATTGCAACCTTGGCGCGCAATCACGCCTTGTCCGCAGACTTGCGGCAAGGCGGCGCGTGTAGGAAGGTGAGTTTCTTAAGAGAGGAAACCGTGGGTTTCCTCTCTTAAGTCGATCTTGGTTACTTCTGTCGATACAGAAGTAACATAAAAAACAATTACGGAATTTATGTTACTTTCTGTCTTAACAGAAAGTAACCAAAGAGTAACCAAAGGTTGGGCGGATGAGTCGTGATTTCAATTTTTACAAAATTGAAATTTCACTCCTCAATTCCTCCCTCCCTTTGGAATCCCACCCACCTTGGGCTTGGTTCGTGGGCAGAAAGCCATCACACAAACGCTGTGACAAATTATACCGACAGGTCGCAGAAAAGATTTTTTGGGTATTTACAAAAAAATTAAGGGGGAAAACCGTGGGTTTTCTCCCTTAATAAAATTTATATTTTCTTCAGCTTCGCGTACGTTCCCATCAGCTTTTTAGTTCCCGCGCGGTCAAACGCTACCTCAAAGAGAGTATCGTTCCCCATCCGCTTGGCGGAAAGTATCTCGCCTTCTCCAAAGGTGATGTGCGAAACTCTGTCGCCCGCTTTGAGTGCGAACATTTGCGCTCTTGCATCCTTATTTTGAGGAGGTACGTTCAACGGTTTTCCGACAGTTATCTTGTCGCCGTATCCTACACCCGTCTTTTTGGGAGGATAAGCCGACATTCCGCTGCCCGCGCTGTAATAAGTACGCGGAGCTGACGTACCGCTGCCGCCGTACATACCGCCCGTGCGCCACGACGAAGCGGTCTTATCCACTACGTCACAAAGCTTTTCGGGTATCTCACTGACAAAGCGCGACACCGGATTATACACCGTGTGTCCGTACCAGAGCCTTGATTTTGCATGAATGATATACACCTTGCGCTTGGCTCTCGTCAGAGCAACGTAGGCAAGCCTGCGCTCCTCCTCCATATCCTCGGAGTCGCCCATGATATTTTGCATACCGGGGAAAATCCCGTCTTCCATACCGGGTATGAATACTACGGGAAATTCAAGTCCCTTTGCGCTGTGTACCGTCATCAGCACCACTGCATCTGCACTCTCGTCGTATTTATCCACGTCTGCTACAAGCGCGTTTTCCTCAAGGAATCCCGTGAGTGTCGGCTCGTCGGTATTCTCGGAATACTCCACCATACCCGACTTGAATTCGAGAATATTGTCTATTCTTTCCTTCTCAGCTTCTCCGCCTTCTTCAAGCATACGCATATATCCCGACTTGTCCGCAAGCGCGTCAAACAGGTCGCCGAGAGGTGCTGTTTTTGCCATTTCCGCAAGCTCGTTTATGAGGTCGGCAAATGCGCGGAGCGTCATGGCACTGCGGGAGAGCGCGCCATATCTTTCCACATGGTCGATAACGTAAAAGAGTGACTCCCCTATCTCGTCGGCAATTATTTTTATCGCCTCAATGGTCTTGTCGCCTATTTTTCTCGCAGGGACGTTGATGATACGCAACAGCCGCTCGCGATCGGCACGGTTATTTATGAGCTGAAGGTACGCCACGATATCGCGTATCTCCTTGCGGTCGTTGAAGCGTGTGCCCGCTATCATGCGGTACGGCACACCGCCCTTGGCAAATGCCTTCTCCACGCTTCCCGACTGTGAATTGGTACGGTAAAGCACGGCAAAATCGCGGTAGGTATATCCGCCGCTTGCCATCAGCGAGTTAACCGTATCAACGATAAATCGCGACTCGCCAAGCTGATCCTCCGTCTTGCAGACGGTAATAGCCTCGCCAGCGCCGCTATCCGTCCATAGATTCTTTCCGCGACGTCCCACGTTGTTGGCGATCACCTTATTTGCCGCGTCCAGAATAGTCTGCGTAGAGCGGTAGTTCTGCTCCAACTTTATGACCTTGGCGTCCGAATACACCTTGTCGAACTGCAAAATGTTCTCTATCGTCGCACCGCGGAATTTATAAATACTCTGGTCGTCGTCGCCCACCGCCATAATGTAATCGTGACCGCCCGCCAGCATCTCGGTCAGACGGAACTGCGCGATATTGGTATCCTGATACTCGTCAACGCAGACGTATTTGAATTTTCTCTGATAGTACGCAAGAACGTCGGGATACTCCGAAAACAGGCGCACGGTATTGACGATAATATCGTCAAAGTCCATGGCGTTGGAGCGTATCATATCCTCCTGATACGCGGCGTAGACCTTGGCTATCTTTTCGCGTCGGAAGTCGCCCTGTGCCATTCGCGCAAAAGCCATAGGTGTCATCAGCTCGTCCTTGGCGTGGCTTATAGCATTGACGATACTCTTTACGGGAAACTGCTTTTCGTCGATATTGCAACGCTTCATTGCCGCTGCTACCGCTTTTTTGGTGTCGTCTGCGTCGTAAATGGTAAATTCCCTGCCAAAGCCCAGCTTCTCTCCGTGAACTCGCAAAATGCGCATGCAGACCGAATGGAACGTGCCGCTCCATATATCAGCCGCCATTATCTCGTCGCCAAGCTCGGACGCAAGGCGGGTTTTTATCTCCTTCGCCGCTTTATTGGTAAAGGTGATGGCAAGGATATTGTAAGGCGGGCACGACTCAGTGATGAATTCGGGCAGGATACCCTCAATCTCCCCGCGCGACAATGAAGTCGCGCCTTCAAGTGCCGCAACACGCTCCTCGGTAAGCCCGCGAGGGATGATGTTGGCGGCGTATGCGTTGCCGTATTTGATTATGTAGGCTATGCGCTTGACAAGCACCGTTGTCTTTCCACTTCCTGCACCCGCAAGAATAAGCAGAGGCGTGTTTATTGTAAACACCGCTTCCCTCTGCTTGGGGTTAAGATTGGAATAAGCCTTGTCGAACAAGGCTTTTTTTGCTTTTAAATATCTTTCGCCGAGTGTTTGTGGCATGTCGTTTTCCTTTCGGGTATGTATACGAGTCCGCCGCCCCGCACCCAAAGTCGGGTGCGGGAAAGCGACATTTTGTCAGTTATTTTTGTTCGACTCACCCTGAGGCTTTCTCGTGGGTGTATCTGCATCCTTGGAGTTCTTGCTCTGATTCTGATTCTGATTTTTGTTCTGGTTCTGGTTCTGGTTCTTGTTCTGATTCTGCTGGTTGTTGTAGTTGTTGTCCATGATTTTTTGCTCCTTTTATAAAATTTGGTTGCAAAAGGAGTATTGGTAAAATCACGGCAAATTATTCAAGTTCCATCAAACAAGCTGATATTTATATTCTATCTGCTCCGAAAGATTTGAGGAAAAGCTGATAAACACCAGCGCGAGCACTGCGCTAAGTAGCATATTGACGATCCAAAACGCCTCCCAAAGAGTGTTATATGCGTGGGGCAAGGACATAAAATACGTCACCGTCGCCGCCACCGCAAGTATGCCCACAACTCCCACCGCGACCAACCGCAGAGTAAGCGATCTATGTATAAATTTCGTTCTCTCCTCGCTGTAAGAAGCGCCGCTTGACGATATAGCAAGCACGCCCGTATGCGCCTTTATCACTCTGTGCAATAGCAGAATCACGGACAGCAGTGCCGCAAGGAAAAGCAGCTCGCCGCCAAACGTGACAGCGCACATACGGTAATACGCTCCGTAAAGCGTTTGACTTTTGAATATGTCCATAGCCGTGGCAGACTTGAAATATCCATACTGCGATAGCCACACCGCCACCTCGTACAAGCCGTAAGCCGAGCAGATAAGAGTGGGTATATGCCATCCCGCCGTTTGCTTTCGCATCAGCAAGATTCCCGCGACCAGAAGAACGGCGGACAGCGCGTCAGGGATAATATTACAGCCGAGCAGTCCCGAATCGTAAAAATCGACGCACAGCACGAGTCCTGCCGAAATACAAAGCAGGCCACGCCTTATTGCCCGCGTCGCGAAAATATGCGGCTTTGCAAGCACGTCGGCGGCGTATTTTGAATTAAGACTTTCGAAAAACGGCTCGTCCTTCTTCAAAAGCTTTATATATCCGAACATCTTTACAAGCCAAACGATACCAACGGCAAGGGTGACTGTAACAGCAGTACCGCGCAAAAGTCCGATATATGAGGATATATCGGGGGCGGTGTTGTCAAGGTCGGTATAAATTCCACGGTCGGTAAAGGACACAAATTCGGGAAGAAGTGCCATGACCTGAATGAATATCAGCGAGAACACGGTGCTTTTATGCATACGGTCGGTAACGCTTCCCCGTTTGGCGGGGGCAAGTGCCGCATCTCCGCCGTGGCCTGTGGCAAGATATGTAAGTCCGCCAAAGATATTTTTCCACGCGCCGATAAGCAGTATACAATCGATAACACCCAGTGCAAACGCCGCAAGCACAAGCAGAGTGGACTGCTCGCGCGGCTCGGCAATTCCGAAAATGAACAGAATGGAAAGCGCTCTTACAAGCGAGCTGACGGCAAGGTATTTTACCTGCTTGCGCGCGTCGGCAAGATAAAGATTTATGTCCGCCAGCGCGTAAATTCCGCGCAGGACGAGCAGATATCCGATAAAGTCGGGCAGGATATCAAAAACGCTTATCATGGGATTGCAGAGAAAAACTGCACCCGCAAGAATATAGCCGATCCCGAGATATTTTTTGCCCTTCACGCTTTTCACCTCCGTTTTTCGGTTTTTGATCAGCGACGGCGTCGCTGTTCCCTTTTCTTGTTTTTCTTCTCTTGCTTTTCTTTTATGTATTCAAGAGATTCGCGCACGGCGCGAGCCTCTTTTTCCTCCATCTTTTCGCGGATATTGTTGATAAACTTAAATCTTGACGGCTTGCGCTCCTTGCCCATCTCCTCCCCCTCGGGGCAGATGTTGTTATAGCAGGAGTACAGAACGAAAAGATTGATGATATACGCTACCAGCGTAAAGAGGATAAGGAATTTCGTCGGCATTTGATTTTCCACGTTTGCAAGGGACGGAATGGCGTAGATCAAAAGCTGAAATACGCCGAGTGCCGACATAAATATCATTTCAAACAGCGCGCGGCTGCGTATTTTCTTCACTCCAAGCTGACCTGACAGCTCAAATACGGAATACAGCATGCAGAGGTGATACGCAAGCTCAAGTCCAAACTTTACGTAGTCAGCCGCCGACTTCGCCACGCCGCCGAAAATGGGCAGGTCAAGGAGGAGCATATCGTTGACAAAGGATACCGCACCCCAAAGACCGAACAGAAAATAGAGCGCAGACATCACAGCCGTCCACGTAAAGCTCGGACAGTAGTCTTTCAGCTTCACGGTGGCGTTAAAGGATATGAATCCTCCTATCAGCAGTGCGGCAAAGCTGTATTCCCCCATTCCGAAGGACATCATAAACAGCACGAAATATCCGCACAAGAGCAAGCCAAAGCCCATAATTTAAATCTCCTTGAATTTACTGAACGCGGTTTGCGTTTGATCCGCAACAGTTTTTATACTTTTTGCCCGAGCCGCAGGGGCAAGGATCGTTTCTTCCCACCTTCGGCGCTTCCCTCTTTTCAACAGATACCTTCTTGACGCTCTTCTTTCCGTCGCCCTCAAAGCCCTCGGTAAGCGGCTTTGCCACCTGAACGCGGGTTATCTGTCCCTGAGGCTTGGGGATCACCGTCATAATTGCGCGCACGGTCTTATCGCGTATTTCGGCGATCATAGCGTCAAACATATCCGCACCCGCCATTCTGTATTCCACAACGGGGTCGCGGTTGGCGTAAGCCTGAAGTCCGATATTGCTCTTGAGGTCGTCCATAGCGTCGATATGCTCCATCCACGCGCTGTCTACGTTGCGCAGAAGTATAGCTCTCTCCACCTCGCGGAAATTCTCCGCGCCGAACAACTCCTCCTTCTGCTTGAGTGTCGCGTCCGCACGTGTGTTCAGCATATCGAGAATATCATCTCGGTCAAGCTTTTTCAGCTCATCGTCGGTGTATCTGAAATCCCCCTCTGCGGTAAGGTAGCCCATAAAGCTTGCGCGAAGTCCCGCAAAATCCCAATCGGCGGCGGATTCTGCCGACGTAAACGTCATGACCGTTTCCTCAATAGTGCCGCGGATCATATTGACTATCTTATCCGTCATATCCTTATCGTCCAGCACCTCTTTTCGCTGTGAGTAGATAAGGCTTCTCTGCTGATTCATTACGTCGTCATAAGAGAGGACGTACTTTCTGCGCTTGAAGTTCTGCTCCTCAATACGGCGCTGTGCGCTCTCGATAGTACCCGACAGCATACGCGCCTCAAGGGGAGTATTATCGTCCATTCCAAGTCGCTCGGTCATAGCGACGATACGCTCGGTATTCATACCGAACAGGCGGAGCAGGTCGTCCTCAAGAGAAAGGAAAAATCTCGATTCACCCGGGTCGCCCTGACGTCCCGAGCGTCCGCGAAGCTGATTGTCGATACGACGGCTTTCGTGTCTTTCCGTACCAAGGATAAAGAGTCCGCCCGCCGCGCGTACAGCCTCGGCTTCGGGTGCGATCTCCTCTTTATATTTTGCGTAAAGCTCCTTATACTGCGCTCTGACTCCGAGAATAGATACGTCGTCGGTATCCGCGCTTCCCGTCGCCTGAACGATAAGCTCCTCCTCGACTCCCGCCGCGCGCAACGCCGCCTTTGCCATATATTCGGCGTTACCGCCAAGCATGATGTCCGTTCCTCGTCCCGCCATGTTGGTAGAGATAGTAACAGCTCCGAGCTTACCTGCCTGCGCGACTATCTCCGCCTCCTTCTGATGGAATTTTGCATTGAGGACGGTATGCGGTATTCCCTCTCTCTTAAGTCTTGCGGAAAGGTATTCGGATTTATCAATAGACACCGTACCCACAAGCACGGGCTGTCCCTTTTCGTGACATTCCTTTACCTGTCGCACGATAGCGCGGTATTTTGCTTCAAGGCTCTTATATACCACGTCGTCATGGTCGGCTCTTATCATAGGACGGTTGGTGGGAACCTCAATAACGTCAAGGTCGTAGATCTCGCCAAACTCGCTCTCCTCCGTCAGCGCAGTACCCGTCATACCCGAAAGCTTTTCGAACATACGGAAATAGTTCTGGAAGGTGATAGTCGCGAGCGTCTTGTTTTCCTTTTGGATAACCACGCCCTCTTTGGCTTCGATTGCCTGATGCAGTCCGTCGGAGTAGCGTCTGCCGGGCATGATTCGTCCCGTAAATGCATCAACGATCATAACGCCGTTTTCGTTCACCACGTAGTCCACGTCCAGCTTCATACAGCCATGCGCCTTGAGTGCCTGATTGACGTAATGAGCAAGCGTTGCATTCTCCGGCTCGGTATAGTTCTCCACGCCGAAAAATCTTTCCGCCTTCTGCACGCCCGAGGGTGTAATGACGGCGTTGTTTGCCTTTTCGTCCACGATATAATCGGCGTCGATATCGTCCTGACTCTGCTTGTTGTCTATCTCCTTGATGACGAACTTGCGCAGCGAGCGCACGAATTTGTCGGCGCGCTCGTACATATCGGTGGGCTTGTCACCCTCACCTGAAATGATAAGCGGTGTACGCGCCTCGTCGATAAGAATGGAGTCCACCTCGTCAACGATAGCGAAAACATGTCCGCGCTGTACCATTCTGTCCTTGTAAACCACCATGTTGTCGCGCAGGTAGTCAAAACCGAACTCGTTGTTGGTGCCGTAGGTAATATCCGCCGCGTAAGCCGCGCGCTTTGCCTCAGACGACATGCCGTGAACTGTAAGTCCCGTGGTAAGTCCGAGGAAGCCGTATACCTTACCCATTTCCTCCGAGTCACGGCGAGCGAGGTAGTCATTGACGGTAACGATATGCACGCCACGTCCCGTCAGCGCGTTGAGGTATGCGGGCATGGTAGCAACCAGAGTTTTACCCTCACCCGTTTTCATTTCGGCAATTCTGCCTTGATGCAGAATGATACCACCGATAAGCTGAACGTGGAACGGACGCTTGCCAAGCACGCGCTCGTCTGCCTCGCGGACGGTTGCAAATGCCTCGGGCAGCAGCGAATCAAGCTCCTCGCCCTCAGCGTATCTCGCTTTGAATTCAGCCGTCTTATTTTTCAGCTCCTCGTCGCTAAGCGCGCGGTATTCGTCCGCCAGCGCCTCGATCATATTCGCAATCTTCTCCAGCTTTTTGATCTGGTGGTCAGAGTAGCTTCCAAAGATCTTTGTAAGAAGTCCCATAATGGATAAATTCCTTTCCGTACAGGTTTTTATGTCAATTCAATATTCACTGTCTGCAAACTAATATCTTATTATAACATAAATCTCAAGAATATTATATATATTTTTGTAAATTTTCAGATAATACTTGCAACTTTCTCGGCTTTGTGGTAAAATTATTGCGTAAAAGCTATTGACAGGAGATAAATATGCCTCATATAAATATCGTTCTCTGCGAGCCCGAGATCCCGCAGAACACGGGAAATATCGCCCGCACCTGCGCCGCGACGGGCGCTTCCCTGCACCTCATTCGCCCTCTCGGCTTTACTATTGACGACAGACGTATGCGCCGCGCGGGGCTTGACTACTGGGACAAGCTGGACGTTCACTTCTACGACGGGCTTGACGATTTTTTCAGTAAAAATCCCAACGCCGAGTTGTATTTTTTCAGCACCAAGGCGCAAAATCTTTACAGTGACGTAAAATACGGGGATAACGTATTTCTTATGTTCGGCAAGGAAACTCGCGGACTTCCCGAGGACCTGCTTTTTGCAAATCCCGACAAGTGCGTGCGCATACCCATGCTTGACCGCTTGCGCTCGCTAAATCTTTCAAATTCGGTCGCTATCGCGGTCTACGAGGTGCTTCGTCAGCACGGGTTTGAAGGCTTGCGCCAATCGGGCGAGCTGACCTCCTTCGTCTGGGGCGAGGGACAGCTTTAAATTCAAAATACGAGGAATTTATGAAAACAAAAATTTTTGCCGCCATGAGCGGGGGCATTGACAGCTCTGCCGTTGCATGGCTTTTGCTTGAAGGCGGCTCGGATGTTTCGGGCGTGACTATGCGCCTACTTGACGACTCGACTGCCGATGCGGATATCCGTGACGCCGCCGCGCTGTGCCATCAGCTTGGAATCAACCATTCCGTTTACGATATGCGTGATGAATTTACAAGGTGTGTCATAGATAATTTCATTGCCGTCTATCAGGACGGCGGCACTCCGAATCCGTGTATCGTGTGCAATAAATATCTCAAATTCGGCGCGCTTCTTGACCGTGCCATCACCGAGGGTGCTGACAAAATCGCTACCGGTCACTACGCACAAGTTGAGCGGTGCGGCGACAGATATCTCTTGCGGCGCGCGGCTGATGCCTCCAAGGATCAAAGCTACGTTTTGTGGATGCTGTCCCAGCATCAGCTTTCAAAAACGGTGTTCCCTCTCGGCAGATTTTCAAAATCCGAAATACGCGAGCTTGCCGCTGAGCGCGGCTTTGTAACTGCGCACAAGAGCGACAGTCAGGATATCTGCTTCGTGCGCGACGGAGACTACGCGGGATTCATTCAGCGTCGCACGGGCAAAGCACCAACGTTGGGAGATTTTATCGATACTGACGGTAATATTCTCGGCAGACACAAGGGTATCATTCACTATACCGTGGGTCAGCGAAAAGGACTCGGCATCTCCTTCGGTCAGCCTATGTTCGTCAAGGAAAAGGACGCGGCAACGGGCAGAATAGTCTTATCCGACAACGATTCTCTCTTCACAAAGAAAGTAGAGCTGAACACCCTCAACCTTATCGCCTGCGACAGACTCGACGGCGATATCCGCGCCGAGGTAAAGATCCGCTACGCGCACAAAGCCGCGACGGCAACTATCATTCAGACCGACAAGGATACAGCTACCGTCATTTTCGACGAGCCGCAACGCGCACCTGCGCGCGGTCAGTCGGCAGTATTTTACGACGGCGACACCGTTATCGGCGGAGGAATCATAGTTTAACACAAAAAGGAAAAGCACTTATGGCAAAACGAATTTCTTCGTCGTCATAAGTGCTTTGCTTTTATTCCTCAGCCGTCAGCTCGATCTCTGCCAAGCAAAGTGCGCCGTCGCGACGGAATTTGATCTCTACCGTGTCTCCCACGCTCATATCGTCAAGCACCGAGGAGAACTGCGAGCGGCTGGTGACCTCCTCGCCCTCGACCTCGACTATAACGTCACCCTTTTGCAGCTTACCGTATGCTCCTGTATTTTCGGTAACGGAATTAACGTACAGTCCCGAATACTCGGAATAAATAAGCTTATCCTTCATAGTACGCTTTTCCTCGGCGCTCGCCACTCGGATATAGGTCTGTCCGTCCTGCTCGATATTGACGTAGTAAAGTCCTTCCTGAATATACACGCCGACGATTCCGAGAATCGGGCGCTTGGAGGAAATGGTGGAATCCACGCTGTCCGCATGCCCATCCTTCATGATGGCGTTGGCTATCTCGATAGCGCCGTCAGACGGAATGGCAAAGCCAATACCCTCGATGTCGCCCGCCAGCTTCATATTGATAATTCCAAGCACCTGTCCGTCTGTATTTATCATAGGACCGCCAGAGTTACCCGGATTGAGCATGGCGTCGGTCTGCAAGAGCTTCAGCTTTTTCTGAAGCGTTCCCGAATCGTTGTATATCTTGATTTCCCTGTCCACGTAAGAGATTATTCCCTTGGTGGTCGTCCAGCGGTAATCCGTGCTGACGGGTGTGCCGATAACGTAAATATCCTGTCCCACGTAGCAGGTTGAGGTAGATGCGAATTCAGCGGGGATAAGTCCTTCTCTTTCAACCTTTATCACTGCAAGGTCATCCGCCTCCGACGAGCCGCGGAGAGTTGCGGACGTGCTTATACCGTCGGCAAACGTAACCGTGATAGACAAAGCGCCGTCGATAGCGTGATGATTGGTAAGGATATATCCGTTCTCGGTCAGAACTATTCCCGTTGCCGTACCTTTAGCGTCGATCGTGGTGGTCGTTATCACAACGACGCTCTCCTTTGCCTTGGCGATACCGCTGAGAGCCGCCGCGTCCTCCCTTGCCTCATCCGACACCTCGGTGCTGACGCCCACGGGATTATAATTCGCCGTTTTGCCGCCCGAGTAGAGGAAGGAAAGCAGTATTCCGATAACTACTCCCATAGCAAGAGCGTATACGGCAGTTACCGCGATAATGAGAGCCGTCTTTTTCTTGTTCTGCTTTTTATCATAATCGGGAGCTGAAAATTCAGAGCCGCCGAGATTCAAGGAATACGGGGTTGAGTTATTCTCTTCCGCCTTGACATCGGCATTTTCGTCCGCGCTTTGGTCTGTATTTTCGTCTGCGCCCCCTGCCGTATTTTCAGCTGTATCAACGGTTTCGTCAAGGCTCTCGCTCGCTTGATCCTCCGCATTGCATACGGTCTCGGCTTCCTTTTCTATTTCATTTTCCATTTCGTTGTTCAAAGAATTGTCGTCCATTTTTTCTCCTTTCGGGGTTATGCCAATGGTTATTCTTGCCTTGCGGGCTTACGTTTTTTCAGTATATGCAAAATTAAATCAAAAACGGCTGATCCCACGGCGAAAAAAGCTGTTTGCCGTATGTTGTCAGCCGTTTTGGATATGATCGCGTCAGCTTAAAAGCTCAAATTTATAGCCTACACCCCATACGGTCTTAAGTACCCACTTGTCCGAAACGCCCTCCAGCTTTTCTCTAAGGCGCTTAACGTGGACGTCAACCGTTCTGGAGTCACCCAGATAATCAAAGCCCCATACCTTATCAAGAAGCTGATCGCGGGTGAACACGCGGTTATAATTGGAAGCAAGGAAGTAGAGCAGCTCAAGCTCTTTGGGCGGAATATCAATGGACTTACCGCCAAGCTTCAATTCATACTTCTGCTTGCTGATCTCGATATTATCAAATTTGATAACCTCGTCGTCATTCTGGTTTGTGTGCATTTGGCAACGGCGAAGAACAGCCTTCACACGAGCCGAAAGCTCCTTGATATCAAAGGGCTTTACCACGTAGTCGTCAGCACCCAGCTCAAGTCCGAGAACCTTATCGAACACCTCGCCCTTGGCGGAGATCATGATAATGGGCTTCGAGGAAATTTCGCGGATCTCGCGGCATACCTGCCAGCCGTCCTTTTTGGGGAGCATAATGTCAAGCAGCACAAGATCGGGCTCGTACATTTTGAAGTAATTAACGCTCTCCGCACCGTCGGATGCTACCTTTACCTCATATCCTTCATTTTCAAAATAAATTTTCAACAGGTCGCTGATATTGGGATCGTCGTCTACAACAAGGATCTTTGTATCCATCATTATATTGGGCCTCCTGATCTTTTTCTTATTCCGCGCGATAACGGCAAAAACTCGGCAAAATATGACTTTTCTCTATTATACTACTATACTAATGCGGTCATTATGTGAAGCGTAAATGAATATTTTAAAAATAATTTGAATAAAAATATTCCAAATCTTCACATTTAAAATCTGACGAAAAAAATCATAATCTTTCGCACGGTTAGATTTTTAGCAAAGCCATTATATCACACCATTATCAAATTGTAAAGGGTTTTTTGAAAAAAATTTGAATTTTTTTTAATATTTTTTGTACAGATTGATTTTTTTCATAATTTAACCTATTTTTCATCAAAAATCAGCAACAAAAAAGTCCCGATTAGCGCCGTATCCGACGTTAATCGGGACTTTATATCAATCGCTGCCGTAAAGCTTGTCAAGATTATAAAATTCGCGTGTTTCTTGCGTAAAAATATGCACCATTACGTGGCTATAATCAAGAACAATCCAGGTCTTGTTATCTCTTCCCTCAACATGGAGAGGGCTTACCATTCGTCTTTCCATCTGATACTCCACCTCACCACCAAGTGCCTGAACGTGAGTAGAGGAGGTCGCGGTGGCAAGCACCATAAATTCGCAAATATCCGTCTTGCCCGCCATGGGAATTACCTTTACATCCCTTCCCCTTTTATTATCAAGAAACTCTGCGACAGCATTCGCAAGCTCCTCTGGAGTTGCATCCGTCAGCGGAGCGGGCAGCTCCACGCCCGTCATAGGGTTATTATTCATTTCGTCCATAATTATTTCCTTTCCTATCATTGCATTTTGCGCAAGGTAGCCGCTATCTCGTTTCGCGCGATAACGGTATCCGCGCTGATTATTGCGCCGTCGTCGACCAGCGCGCGTATAGTCATATCGTAAGACATAAGCAGAGTTTTATACAGATGAAGCATACGCTCGTCCTCATCCATTTTCTGCGGCTCTGCATCAAAAAAGTAGTTGCGCAGCCTTACACAGTCGGGGAAAAGTCTTGTCATATCAATATAATCCGCAAGATAAACAAGGTGCTCCTCCAGCGTCATGCCCGCATGCCCCGTTGTGTGCCATCTTACGCAATTCACTACCGTTTCGTCGGCAAATTCGGGATATTTATCGGCTATGAGGGCGGCGGCGGTCTGCGCGTGAAAGGTCTTTGGCGCAAGACGCAAATGCTCGCCGTCGGGTATGCCGTATTTTTGGCACAGTGCGATATGCTCATCAACCGAGCATTCCTTGGTTATATCGTGCAGGATAGCAGCGACGCACATCTCCTCCCGACGCTCGCAACCAAAAAGGCGCGCAAGCCTATCCGTCATTTCTTCAACCGCGAGCGTGTGCAAAAATCTCTTTTGCGACATACCTTTTTGCACCTCGGCACGCAGGTCTGCTATTTGTTTTTCAGTCCATTTATTTGACATTTTGGTACAGTCCCTTTGACTTGATATAATCTGCGACGGCAGTAGGCACGAGGTTGGATATATCCTCGCCTCGGCTCGTCATGTTTCGTATCTCGCTTGACGAGATCTCCACGGGCTCAGTTACCACCCGCATTACGTTCTTACCGTATTTTTCCTTATATTCTTTGAGCTTTTCGACTATCACTGCATCAAGCTCGCCGTCACTTTCGCGGCGGACGTACACGGGATAGCAAAGCCTGAATATCTCCTCGGGCTCGCGCCATTTGTCAAGCGTGAGCAGCATATCCGTTCCGCAGAGGAAAAACAGTCTGTCCCCTTCGCGGTAAAGCTGTCTGAGGGTTTCCACGGTATAGCTTTTTCCCTCCCGCTTGATCTCCATATCGCTGACGATAACTCCGTCAATTCCGCCCTCACCTTCAAAGGCAAGGCGGCACATCTGGAGTCTGTCGGCAGACGTTACCTCTCCGTCCATTTGCTTATGGGGGGACACACCTGTGGGAATGACGTACAGCACGTCCAGCCACATTTGCTCCATAAACGCGCGGGCGGCAGATATATGACCGTTATGAACGGGGGAAAAAGTCCCGCCGTAAATACCTATTCTCATATTTTCACCGTCAGCGTGGCAATTCAATTCGATTTTTCTTGTTTGTGGAACGGCGGAAAAGTATTATTTTTCTGCCGATAACCGACACGACGAGCGCACCAAGCGACTCGGCAAGTGCTTCAGCCGCCTCTCTTGCGGTATATTCGCAGTTTTCAAGCACCGACATTTTTACAAGCTCGCGTGCTTCAAGTGCGTCCGACACTGTACGCATCAGGTTTTCCGTGATTCCTCCCTTGCCTATCTGCATAATGGTAGGCACGTCTGCCGCAATAGAGCGAAGATACGCTCTCTGTGCTGACGTTATGGGAGTGGGTGTGGGGTATTCTTTTCCGTATATATTCATAGTAACTCCATTGATGTGAGCTTAAATATCACCGATATCAAGCTCCTTCAGCTTTTCGTTGAGCGCGCAAATTGCCCGCGCTCTGTGGCTTATAAGATTCTTTTCCTCTGCCGAAAGCTCGGAAAAGGTCTTGTTAAGAGGCGGATAATAGAAGTAAGGATCGTAGCCGAAGCCCCCATCCCCTCTCGCTTCGCGGATTATTTTTCCCTCTACCTCGCCGCGTACCGTAAAGCTCGCCTCGTTGCCGTTCTTATCGGTATAAACGCAAGCTATCGTGGACACGAATTGCGCGCCCATATTGCCGTCGGGAGTACGTTTCAGCTTTTCAAGCAAAAATCTGTTATTCGCCTCGTCGTCACCGTGTCCGCCCGCAAATCTTGCGGAGTAAACACCCGGCGCGCCGTCAAGCGCATCAACGCACAGTCCCGAATCGTCACCGATACCGATATACATGCCGCCCGCCGCCCTATACGCAGTGCGAGCCTTGATGAGCGCGTTTTCCTCAAAGGTCTTGCCATCCTCAACGATATCTCCCTCGACTCCCACGTCGGCGAGCGAGCGGATATTGATGCTCGGTATATCCTTTGACAGAATTGCTTGAAGCTCTTTAATTTTCTTGGGGTTTTTGGATGCAAGTACTATTTCCATAGCATAGATCCTTATTCAAACAAAGCGCTGACGAAATCAGCCGCATCAAATTCCTGCATATCGTCTATCTTCTCACCGACGCCCACGAACTTGACGGGAATACCCAATTCCTTCTTGATGGATATGACTATTCCTCCCTTTGCAGTACCGTCCAGCTTGTTGAGAGTGATACCCGTGATATTTGCGGCGTTGCTGAATTCCTTCGCCTGAGATACCGCATTCTGACCTGTGGTAGCGTCAAGCACAAGCAAGGTCTCCCTTGATGCGCCCGGCAGCTCGCGGTCGATAACGCGGTCGATCTTTGCAAGCTCGTTCATCAGATTTTTCTTGTTCTGAAGTCGACCCGCAGTGTCAATGATAAGCACATCAGCGCCCTTTTTCTTTACAGCCGCGATAGCGTCAAACACTACAGCCGCGGGGTCGCTTCCCTCGCTCTGCTTGATCATATCAACGTCCGCGCGCTCGCACCACACGCCAAGCTGGTCGATAGCCGCGGCACGGAAGGTATCAGCCGCCGCAACGACGACGGATTTTCCTTGCAGCTTAAGACGTTTCGATATCTTACCGATAGAGGTGGTCTTACCCGCGCCGTTGACTCCGATAACCAGTATTACGGAGGGCTTTGTATCAAGCGTGAGCGGCTGACTCTCGCCTATCATTTCGGTCAGTATCTCGCGGAGCGCGTCCATGACCTGCTCCTTTTCCTTGAGTCTGCCGTCCTTGATTCTGTCGCGAAGCTCCTCGATAATTGCCTCGGTAGCCGCCATTCCAACGTCTGCCGAAATGAGTATCTCCTCCAGCTCCTCCAGCATATCCTCGTCTACCTTGACGAATGCTTTGAGCATTTCGTCGACAGATCCGAGTAATGCATTTTTTGTTTTGGAGAGTCCACCGCGCAGTCGCTTCCAAAAGGACTGCTTTGTGGTGGTGTCCTCCTCGGCTTCTGCCACTTTAGCTGCTGTATCAACGGTTTTCTCGGCTTCGGCAGTTTCCTCCTGCGCCTCGTCTGTGATGTCAACAGCCTTTGTATCAACGGACTCATCCTGTCCGCTTTTCTTGTTCTTATCGAACATTTTAGCTAAAAATCCCATCCCAATCCTGCTCCTTGTTCTTGGAAATATCGGCGACATCCAGAGTGAGGACCTTGGAAATTCCGCGCTCGGGCATGGTTACGCCGTAAAGTGTGCTTGCCGCCGCCATAGTTCCGCGACGGTGGGTGATCATTATGAACTGCGTGTCGTCGGTATAACGCTTTATGTACTGTGCAAGTCGCTCAACGTTAACCTCGTCCAGCGCCGCCTCGATCTCGTCGAGAATACAGAAGGGCGTGGGATTGACCTTAAGGATAGCAAAGAACAGTGCAACTCCGACAAACGCCTGCTCGCCGCCCGAAAGCTGCATCAGGCTCTTGATGATCTTACCGGGAGGCGCCGCCTTTATCTCAATGCCGCTTTCCAGCACGTTTTCAGGATCGCTGAGCGAAAGCTCTGCAACGCCACCGCCGAACAGCTCGGCAAAGGTAACGGCAAAATTCTCGTTGATAGCGTTGAACGCTTCAACAAACGCCACCTTCATCTCGGCTTCAAGGCTTGAAATAATACCCGTCAGCTCCTCGCGCGACTTTTCAAGGTCGTCGATCTGCGCCTTCATGTACTCATATCTTTCCTTGACTTCCTTATACTTTCCAACCGCGTCGGGGTCAAAGTGACCGATAGCGCGGAGCTTATTGCGACATTCTGTCTGGAGTGCCGTCATCTCGGAGCGATTCTCGCGAGTCACGGGAGGATAGCCGAGTCCAAGCGCCTCTGCGCGGGTTATCTCATAGTCGTCCCACAGCTTGCTTGACAGCTTATCCATATCAGCTTTGAGCGTATTGAGCTTGGCATCTGCCGTTGTAAACTCGCGGAAGATGTTTTCCTTTTCGGACATCTTTGCGCGAAGCTTTTCGGACAGAGCCGCCAGCTTTTCTTCAAATTCTGCGCTGTTCTGCTCTGCGACGGCGCGTTTTTTGGTAAGCTCATCAAGCACTTTTCGGTTAGCGTCCGCCTGCTTGCGGTTTTCTGTCTGCGCCACCTCGTAGTCGCTTATTCTCTGCGTGTGCGCCTCGGTGCGCTCGTCTGCGGCAGAGATATCCGCATCACAAATTGCTATTCTTTCCTCGCACACGCGGATCAGGGTCTCCTCGGTTTCAATGTCCTTATTTATCTCGCTCATCTTGATGAACAGACGAGTCTGCTCGGATTCGAGTCTGTCGACGCTATCCTCCGCGTCGCCCTTGGCTTCCGCCTTTTCCATTTTAAGCTCGCGAAGCTGTTCGATCTTCTCACGCAACGCTTTTTCGTCGGCGCGCAGAGTTTTCATATCCTCCTCGTACTGCTCGCTCATTTTAAGTATCTGCTCGCAGTCCTCGCGCATACGCGAAAGCAACGTATTATTTGCGTCAAGCTTTGCCTGGAGCTGATCAAGCTGGGACTGCTCGGATGCGCGAAGCACGCGCGACAGCTCCCTCTTGTCCTCGCAAGACATTCTCTCGTTGTCAGCCTTAGCGATCTGTGACTTGACAGCAGCAAGCTCGCTCTCCTGCGTTTTCAGCTTTTCTTCAAGCGAAGCAAGCTCCTCTGTCATGCGCTTGACCTCACCCGCGCGGCTCAAAGCGCCGTTTTTCTGCGCTGCAGAACCACCCGTGAAGGAACCGCCGACGTTTATCTGCTGACCGTCAAGCGTTACCACGCGGACGCGGAATTTAAGCGACTTTGCCATTTTGGTGGCGTTGTCGATATTGTCAAAGACCACGGTTCGTCCAAGCAAGGACGAAATTACGTTTGTAAATTTCGCGTCGTAGGAAACGAGTGTGTCCGCTAAGGCGACATATCCCTCGTATCCCGCCGCCTGACGCATCTCGTCGGTCTGGCTTGACGGACGCATGGAGGTCAGGGGGAAGAAGGTTGCCCTTCCCGCCTCGCCGCGTTTGAGGCAATACATAGCCGACTTTGCGGTAGCCTCGTCCTCGACAACGATATTCTGAAGGTTCGCACCAAGAGCCGTTTCGATAGCCGTAATATAAGGAGTATCAACGGAAATCACCTTGGAGAGAGGTCCGTATATCTTACCGCAGGAATTTCCGTGGAAGTCGCGGATATTCCCCTCGGCGTACTGCTTCATAACGTAACGCACGCTTGCGGCGTAGCCCTCGAAATGCTCCTCCATAGATTTGTAGGTGGCAATTCTCTGCGCTATGGAATCGCGGCGGAGCTTTTCGCCCGTCATGCGCTCGTACATCTCGCCGTACTGACCGTTAAGCTCGGAAAGTCGCTTGTCGCATTCCTCGAATTTCGCCTGCGCTTCCTCAAAGGTTGCGTTATACTTATCCACCTTTTTTTGCTGCTCGGCGCACTTTCCTTCAAGGTCGCGTGAAACGCTCTCGTACTGCTCCATCTCACTGATGATGCCGCTGTTACGGTCGTTGCCCGAATCCCTTGCATTTTCCAACACGGAAACGCGCACAGCCATATCCACAGCCTCGCTCTCGCTATCCGAAATATCCTTTGATATCAAAGCAATATCCGTATCAAGCGTGCTGACCTTTTCCTGAAGCTCAACTATCTCGCGAGCATTTGAATCAAACGCCGTGCGCTCCTCCTTCACAGAGTCCTCAAGCTGTGCTATGCGCTCCTTGTGCGCTTTGAGCTGTGCCATCTCTCCGTCACGCTGACGCAAAAGCGCCTGCTTGTTTTCGGATGCCGACTCGATCAGCTCCTTGGTATGCGCGATATTGTTTTCCGTCACCTTAAAGGTGCTGTCCAGCTTATGAATGACCTCGGTAAGTCCGCTTATCTCATCCAGCAGCTCAGCAGAAGCCTGCTTGCTGTTCTGGGAAATTTCCATAAGACGCTTATTCTGCACGTCAAGCGACTGCAGCTCGTCATCTGCCTGCGAAAGGTCGAAGGATGCGTGCGCGCGTATCTCCTCCGCAGAGTCGATATTGGTCTTCAGCTTCTCGGTGTCGTACAGCCAAAGACTGATATCCGCACGCTTTTTGCTGTCGAGCAGAACCAGTGCACGCTTTGCCTTCTCGGATTCTCTCTCCAGAGGTCCGACCTGCGCCTCGACCTCAAGAAAAATGTCGCGGATTCGCGTCATATTCGCCTCGGTGGCATCCAGCTTGCGCGTTGCCTCGTTTTTCTTGACTCTATACTTTGCAATACCTGATGCGTCCTCAAAAATACTGCGGCGCTCGTCGCTCTTTTGCGATATGATCTCTGCGATTTTTCCTTGTCCGATAATGGAATATCCGTCACGTCCAATACCTGTGTTAAGGAACAGCTCGTAGATATCACGAAGTCTTACGGGCTTGCGGTTGATGAGATACTCACTCTCACCCGCGCGGAAATAACGGCGAGTTACAATGACCTCGTCGTAAGGACAGTCAAGGCGTCCCTGCCCTGACGTGTTATCAAAGGTGACCGAAACCTCCGCAAAGCCCATAGGACGGCGGCTGTCCGCACCGCCGAAGATAACGTCCTCCATCTTGCTTCCGCGCAGAGTTTTGGAGGATATTTCTCCAAGCACCCAGCGCATAGCGTCAGCAACATTGGACTTTCCGCTTCCGTTAGGTCCGACGATTACGGTAACACCCGCTCCGTCCTCTCCAGCGGCATCCCGCTTGTCAAAAACCAGCTTCGTCCTGTCGGGAAAGGACTTGAAGCCTTGCATTTCTATTGATTTTAAGTACACTTGCTCTCTCCTTTTCAAAAAATCGAGATTTGTGATATTCGCTTATTATTTAACTCCGAAAAGCTCCAGCGCCGCCTTTGCCGCCGCCTGCTCCGCCTTTCGCTTGGAGCGACCCGTGCCGCGTCCCAGCACGTTGGAATTCAGCCGCGCCTCCACCTCAAAGGTCTTCATGTGGTCAGGGCCGCTCTCGCCTACCAGCACGTATTCGAGGATATCACTGCCCGATTGCTGTACGAGCTGCTGGAGGGGTGTCTTATAATCTCCGTCGCCTCCGCGCTCTTCCATAGCCGCAATATACCGCTCCACAAACGGAATTACCAATGCCGACACGGTGTTTTTGCCGTTATCTCCACAATCGAGGTACAATGCCGCGAGCAACGCCTCAAACGCATCCTCAAGTATATTTTCGTTATCACTTCCGCCGTTTCGCGCTTCGCCGATACCGAGCAGCAGGTATTTTCCAAGCTCCAATTCGCGAGCGTAGGTTGCAAGCGCCTTGGTGCAGACTACCTCGCTTCGTATCTTTGTCAGCTCTCCCTCCGTTCTGTCGGGGTATTTACCGAAAAGATACTCGCTGACGACTACTGACAACACCGAGTCGCCCAAAAACTCCAGCCGCTCGTTGCACAGCAGATGATGGTTGCGCTCTCCCGATTCGTTGGAATAGGACGAGTGAGTCAGCGCACGCACAAGCAGCTCACGGCGCGAAAAGCGGTGACCTATACGGGCTTCAAGCGCCGCTGTATTTATATATTCCTTTCCCGTACAACTCATCTCAACACTCCTCCTTTCGGGAAAAATTCAAAATTCAGATCAAAGCTGACCTTCCTTTGACTGCATGACCTGACTTATATGATCGATAGCGCCCGACTCGGCGTATGTTTTGGCTTGTCTGATAGCATTCTTGAACGCCTTTGCGTTAGACGAGCCGTGCGCCTTTATCACCGGCTTTGAAATACCGAGAATGGGGCTTCCGCCGTGCTCGGTCGCGTCAAACGAATGCTTAAAGCCCGCAAGATGCTTTTTCATTATGAGCGCGGCGAGCTTTGTGAGAGCCGAGGAATAAAACATTCCCTTGAGACGTCCCATTACCAATTTTCCTGCGCCCTCAACGGTTTTGAGCAGAATGTTACCCGTAAATCCGTCGGTGACCACCACGTGACACGCGCCAAACGGTACAGCTCCCGCCTCCACGTTACCGACAAAATTAACTCCCATGGTTTCCTTTGCCTCGGTAAGCCTTTCATAAGCCTCGCGGCAAAGCGGCGTACCCTTGGTTTCTTCCGTGCCGTTGGAGAGGAGTCCGACTTTAGGATCTTCCACGCCGAACAGCTTGGAATAGTAGCTCGCGCCCATTACGGCGAATTCCACGAGATGCTCCGTGGTGACTACCACGTTAGCCCCCGAATCCAAGAGCAGAACGGGCGGGTCGTAAGGAAGCACAGTGGCTATTGCCGCGCGGTGAATTCCCTTGGCGCGCTTGACGATCAGCGTAGCGCCCGAGAACAGTGCACCCGTGTTTCCACAGCTGACGATAGCATCCCCCGCGCCTTCTGCAAGCGCACGTAATCCCACCGCCATAGACGAATCCTTTTTGGTCTTGGCAGCCGCCATAGCGTCGTCCTCCATAGTAACGACGTCCTCCGCGTGAAGGATCTCAAAGCCGTCAAGCGAGAGTCCCAGCTCTGCGGCGCAGGCGGACAGCTTTTCCTTATGTCCCACAAGGATATATTCGCCGCCAAGCTCTCCCTTCGCCGCAACCGCTCCTTTAAGCATTTCGGCGGGGGCGTTGTCACCGCCCATGCAATCTATTATAATTTTCATGCTTTACCTCACAAGCTCGAGTCCTACGGACTGTGCAAATTTCGTAAGCTCGTCGGCGGCACGCTGTGCGACCACCTCGTATCTTGCCACCTTTCCGCCCTTTACTCTGAATTCAAGAGGAGGAACGATACCGAAATTTGCGTTCATGGGGACGAAATCCCCCACTCCGCCGTGGCTGATATAGTGCGCCATAGCGCCTATCATTGTCGTCACGGGGAAAATTATCTTATCAAGTCCGAGCGCGCGACGGGCAGCATTAAGTCCCGCAACGTAGCCCGAGCCAGTTGACTCGATATAACCCTCAACTCCCGTCATCTGTCCCGCGAAGAACAAATTCGGGCGTGTTCGCATTGAATAATCCGCATCCAACAACTCGGGCGACGGCAGATAGGTGTTTCTGTGCATCACGCCGTAGCGCAGAAACTGCGCGTTTTCAAGTCCCGGTATCATGGAGAACACACGCTTTTGCTCGGGGAAGGTCAGATGCGTCTGAAATCCGACGAGGTTATACATAGTTCCCTCCTCGTTCTCACGGCGAAGCTGAACTACCGCAAAGGCTTCCTTACCTGTGCGCTTGTCCACAAGTCCTACGGGCTTTAAGGGACCGTAACGCAAGGTGTCGTAGCCGCGCTTTGCCATTACCTCAACGGGCATACAGCCCTCAAAGACCTTCAGCTCCTTTTGGAAATCCTTGTCGAATTCCTTGAGCTGTGCTTCCTCGGCGGTAACCAGCGCGTTATAGAACGCGTCGTACTGCTCCCTGTCCATAGGACAGTTGATATAATCCGCATCTCCCTTATCGTATCGGGAGGCGAAATACGCAACGTCGTAGTTGATGCTTTCCGCATCCACGATAGGCGCGACCGCATCAAAGAAATGAAGTCCGCCGATACCAAGCTCGCCCCTGATATATTCCGCCATAGCGTCGGAGGTAAGCGGTCCCGTTGCAACAACGGTAATTCCCTCGTCGGGAATAGACGTGACCTCCTCCTCAATTACACTAATATGGGGGTGATTTTTTATCTTTTCCGTGATATACGCGGAAAATTTTTCACGGTCGACCGCAAGAGCCGAGCCCGCCGCGACCTGAGTTGCGCGAGCGGCTTCCATGATAAGCGAACCGAAGCGTTCAAGCTCACTTTTTAGCAATCCCGACGCCACGGTCACACGGTCGGAGCGCAGAGAATTCGAGCATACAAGCTCCGCAAAATTCGGATCGTGGTGGGCGGGTGTGAATTTCTGCGGCTTCATTTCGTACAGCCGCACGCCCACACCCATATTCGCCGCCACCCACGCCGCCTCGCAGCCTGCAAGTCCTGCGCCGAAGATGTTTACTGTTGCCATAATCTATTCTTTCGTTTTTGCTTATTTATCCTGCTCGCGCTCGTCGGGAGCAGAGTAGCCGCATGCCGTATCGTGGCAAACGAGCAGTGCCTTTCCCTTCTTGCGGAAGAGCATTTTTCCGCATTTCGGGCATTTTTCTGCGGTGGGAATATCCCATGAGGAGAAATCGCACTCGGGATATTTTTCACAGCTGTAGAACACCGTTTTATTGCGTCCTGTTTTTACTACGATAGCAGAGCCGCACTTTGGACAAGGTACGCCTATCTCCTTATGCTTCTGCTTGATGAACTTACATTCGGGATAGCGCGAGCAAGCATAGAAGCTGCCGTAACGTCCGCTACGGAGTACCATATCCGCGCCGCACTTCTCGCATTTCATGCCCTCGGGCATATCCACCGTCGGTTCCACAGCCTTAGGTTGAGGCTTCGACTCTGTCAGCGGGCGGGTATTCTTACACTGCGGATAATTGGGACATGCGGCAAATTTGCCAAAGCGTCCGTTTTTGATTATCATAGTGCTGCCGCACTTATCGCAGATAAAATCGGTCTTCTCGACAGGAACGGTGATGGTGGTATTCGCCATATTCTCCTGCGCGCGACCAAGCTGCTTTTCAAAGCCCTTCCAGAAGGTTGCAAGCACGTCCTGCATATCCTTCTTACCGCTTTCGATATCATCAAGCTCGCGCTCCATCTTTGCCGTGAACTTTTCGTCAACGATAGTTTCAAACTGCTCCGCCATTATCTTGGTGGTCACCTCGCCAAGCTCGGTGGGAGCAAGCGACTTACCCTCGCGCTTAACGTAACCGCGCGAAATAATGGTGGTGATGATAGTCGCAAATGTACTCGGACGTCCGATTCCCTTCTCCTCAAGATATTTGGTAAGCGACGCCTCGGTATATCTTGGAGGCGGCTCGGTAAAGTGCTGAGTTGGGATAATATCGCCCGAATCCAGCATATCGCCCTTATTAAGCGGAGGCACGCGCAGATCTCTCTGCTCCTCCGGCTCGTCAGCGGGAGAACGCTTGGATTCGTCAACCGACTCCTCGTAGACAGCCATGTATCCGGGGAATGTCACAGTATATCCGCTTGTGCGGAAAATGTAACCGCGACAATCGAAATCAAGGGTGAGGGTTGCAAGATCCGCAGACTCCATCTGGCTTGCCACGAATCTTTCCCAGATAAGCTTATACAGCTTATACTGATCGGGGGTCAGTGCGCGGCGGATCATAGACGGCTCCAGCTCCACCTTTGCGGGACGGATAGCCTCGTGCGCGTCCTGTGCGCCTGCCTTGGTCTTATAGTTTCTTGCGGTAGCGGGATAGTATTTCTCGCCGTACTTGGATATTATAAGCTCACGCGCCGCCGCCTGAGCATCCGCAGACACGCGGACGGAGTCGGTACGCATGTAAGTGATAAGACCTTGGAGTCCGCCGAATTCAGCTCCTACGTTTACACCTTCATAAAGCTCCTGCGCCACGCGCATGATTCGCTGTGACTGGAAGCCGAGCTTACGTGAGCCCTCCTGCTGAAGGGTGGAGGTGGTAAAGGGCGGTGCGGGGTGCTTTTTCTTGGTGCTGCGCTTAACGGACGCAACCTCAAACTGTCTGCCCGTGACGGCGTCAACGATACGCTGTGCGTCCTCGCCCGTTTTCAGCTTTATCTTTCCGCTCGCATCACCGTAAAATCTTGCGGTGAAGCTCTTTTGCTCGTCGGTGATAAGAGTTGCGTCAACTGTCCAGTATTCCTGAGGATTGAAGGCGCGGATCTCGTTTTCTCTGTCAACGACTATCTTGGTCGCCACAGACTGAACGCGGCCTGCGGAAAGACCGCTCTTTACCGTCTTCCAAAGGAAGGGAGAAAGCTTATAGCCTACTATTCTGTCAAGAATTCTTCTTGTCTGCTGTGCGTTTACAAGGTTCATGTCAAGTCCGCGGGGCTGCTTGATGGAAGCCTTTACCACGTTCTTTGTGACCTCGTTGAAGGTAACGCGCTGTACGTTTTCCACGGGAATATCCAAAGCCGCCGCGAGATGCCACGAAATAGCCTCTCCCTCGCGGTCAGGGTCGGTTGCAAGGTAGACCTTGGATGCCGCCTTCGCCTCGCGTCGGAGGTCCTTGATAAGGTCGCCCTTACCGCGGATATTTATATAGTGAGCTTCAAAATTATTTTCAATGTCAACGCCGAGGGTGCTTTTCGGCAGGTCGCGCACGTGTCCTACGGACGCCATGACCTTATAGTTTGAGCCGAGGTAGCCCTTGACGGTATTTGCCTTGGAGGGTGACTCCAGAATAACGAGTATTGCCATCGATATGACTTTTCCTTTCAACGGTTTTAGTTTTGGGCGATCACTTGCGTGAATAAAGTCCGCCCGGCAGTGACACGACGAGTCCTTTGATCTCAAGGATGGTCATTGCCGCTATCACGTCGGAGAGCGCAAAGCCCTCGCGGGTGATATGATCCACCGGCACTGCTCTGTCAAGAGGCAACGCCGAAAATATGTTTCTTTGCTTTTCGGTCAAGGTCAGCAGAATTTTTTCGGAGTCGTCCCCTACTGCCGCCTCACGCTTGACAGTCTGTGCCTTCGGCTTTTCAGACTGTGTTTTTTGCTTTGGAGCTATTGGCTCGCTCGGCTTCTCCGCTGGAACGAATCTCTTTATCACGCGGCTATATACGCCGAGCTTGTCAAGGAATGCGTCGTCATGGCCCGAATTCTTTTCCGCCTTGCCGAGTCTTGCCATGTCAAGCGTATTTCTATACAGAAATTCGTAGTTTTCGAGGATATCCCTGCCGCCGAGCGTTACTATCGCACCGTCGTGGATAAGCTGATTTGTACCCGACGTGTTTTCATCTCCTACGTTACCCGGCACAGCGTACAAGTCCTTGCCTTGAAGCAGCGCCGTTTTTGCCGTGATGAGCGCGCCTGACCGCATATCCGCTTCGATTACCACAGTTCCCTGACCGAGTCCGCTGATTATGCGGTTTCGCACAGGAAAATTCCACCCCAGGGGCTCAGTACCGGGTGCATATTCACTGACTACCGCTCCGCCACGAAAAAGGATCTCATCCATAAATCTCTTATGCACCGGAGGATAAACAACGTCAACGCCCGAGCCGAAGACCGCGACGGTCTTACCGCCTGCCGCCAAAGCTCCCGCCGCCGCAACGCTGTCGTTTCCCAGCGCCATGCCCGAAACGACCACAGCCTTGACCGCGCCCAGCTCATAGCCTATTTTATACGCCATACGCTTGCCGTATTCGCTCATTTTACGAGTACCGACCACACTGATGCACAAATGCGAGTCAAAATCGGGAAGCTCGCCCTTGTAGTAAAGCAAAACGGGTGGGTCGCGAAGCACTTTCAGGCTTGAAGGATATTCCCTGTCCGTCCAGAATACAAGTCCGATATGATTATGCTCACAATAGCTGAGAATTCGATAGCTCTCGTCAAGCTCCTTATTCGCCAAAGCGTTTTTGAGTTTGTCAGAGCAGGGAAATCTTTCGAGCTCCTCCTCGTCCGCCTCAAATATCGCGTAGGGCGAGCCGTACCTTGCGAGAAGCTGTTGGAACTCCCTGTTTGCAATTCCGCAACGAAGCGAAAACCATATCTGAAAAAGCCTGTCCTTCACAGTAAAAATACCTCCGAAAATTCTTAAAGCCTATCCATCTCCCACATTATAAGCGCAGATGCAACCGCCGCATTGAGCGATTCCGCGCCCTCTCGCATGGGAATATACAGCTTTGCGTCGCAAGCGTCTATAAGCTCCTGCGACAATCCGTGCCCCTCGTTGCCCACGGCAACGCAAGCGCCCTTTTCCAGCTCAAACGAGCCGAGGGCAACCGCCGACGGATCAAGCGCGGCGGCGTACACCTTGCGTCCCGCACTTCGGAGCGCGCGCACGTACTCGGGAAGGCTGCTCACTCTTACGATAGGCTGAATAAACAGCGTACCCATTGCCGCGCGGACGGTACGTGGATTGTAGATATCCGCGCAGTCCTCCGACATAGCAAGGCAACCGATTCCAAGCGCGGCGGCACTGCGGATGACCGCTCCGACGTTCTGCGGATCGCGCACCGATTCCAGCAAAAGAACGCCGCCCACCGACACGTCCGGAATATTCCCTTCCTTTATTATATAACTTTTATGAAATTTGTCAATATATTCTGCGACAGTTATTATGCCTTCGGGCGAATTTTCCTCCGAAATTTTATCAAAAAGCTCGTCCGACACCAAAAGCAGGCGGCATTTTACGTCCTCAAAGCCGTAGCCGTACAGTCGGCTCATGGACTCGCAAAGCTTATCCGCCGCCGACGCCTTGACAAAAACGGTATCCAAAGTGAGTCCCGCCTTTATCGCCTCGCACAAGAGCTTTACGCCGTCAAAGCGGAAAACCCGCTCCGCCTCTCTTGCACGTCTGTCCGACAGCTTCATAAGTCTGACGATATTTTTATTCTGTCTTGAAGCAATAATCTCGCCGCTAAAAATCACAAGATCTCCTCCTTTCGGTGCAGTTTCATCTTCATAAAAATATGACAAAAACCCGCCTTACTTAGCGGGTTTTTATCTATCGGCGCATTAAAGAGCAGCCTTTGCCTGCTCGCACAGAGCAGTAAACGCCTCTTTGTCTGCGATTGCGATCTCAGAGAGCATCTTGCGGTTGAGAGTAACGCCTGCCTTCTTCAGACCGTTCATAAAGGTAGAGTAGTTCATACCGTTTGCCTTGCAGCCTGCAGAAATACGGGTGATCCACAGACGGCGGAAATCTCTCTTCTTGAGCTTACGGCCGGTGAAAGCGTAGTTACCGCTCTTCATTACCGCCTGCTTAGCCATCTTGAAATGCTTAGACTTGCTTCCCCAATAGCCCTTAGCGGCCTTGAGCATCTTATTTCTTCTCTTGCGCGTCATCATAGCGCCCTTGATTCTTGCCATTTTTCAAATCCTCCTTTAAGTCCTATCAGTTCGACAAATCATTTAAGAATCATTGTTCTTACGTTTCTTGCCATGCTCTCGCTCATGATCGCAGAAGAACGAAGATCTCTCTTTCTCTTTGCGGTCTTCTTACCCAGATTGTGGCGATGATGGCAGTGATTCATCTTTACTTTTCCTGTTCCTGTCAGAGAGAATCTCTTGGCAGAAGCGCGATGTGTCTTAACCTTTCCCATTTCAATAATCCTTCTTTCGTCTTATTTTGCTTTTTAGTAAAAGTCTTGATTAAACCTCGGTGATTTTTACACGGAAGTCCGTACCTACCCGCATGCGGGTATTATCAGCACAGCGGCACGTGACCGATTACCGATTACTGCTTTTTATTTGCAAGAGGACTTATTACCATGCTGATGATACGTCCGTCAAGCGCGGGCTTCTTGTCACAGCTGCCCACGTCCTGAGTGTCGGCTATGAACTTATCCAAAAGCTCACGTCCCATAGACATGTGTCCCATCTCACGGCCGCGGAACTTCATAACCACGCGCACCTTGTTGCCCGACGTGAGGAACTTGCGCGCCTGATTCTTCTTGGTTTCGTAATCGTGAGTGTCAATGCGGTAAGAAAGCTGAATCTCCTTGACCTCAACGGTCTGCTGCTTCTTCTTTGCTTCCTTCTCGCGCTTTTGCTTTTCAAAGCAATATTTACCGTAGTCCATGACCTTGCACACGGGCGGCTGCGCCTGCGGTGCGATCATAACCAGGTCAAGATCACTGTCGTAAGCGATCTTGAGTGCCTCCTTGGAGCTCATGATGCCAAGGGGCTCTCCTTGTGCGTTAACTACTCTCACCTCGCGGGCGTCGATATCCTCGTTGACGAGAGTGTCCTTTGCATTAGTGCCGATAGGTATGCACCTCCTAAAACAAAAATCGTACCGAAGTAAATACCCCGGTACACACGCTCACGCGCAAAGCTCTGCGCGGACAATTCCCCACACTGCGGCAGGGACGCTATTAACCGTGCGCGCACTTTAGGCGGAACGGTGGAAACCGGGCGGCTTCACTTCATTTACCGTTTGATTATACCATACCGAACTCCCTTTGTCAATAGCTTTTTTGAAATTTTTTTTATTTTTTTGCACTTGGTTTATTCACAGCGAAAAAATCTTTGAATTTTTTTCAAAAAACCTATTGCAATTCGGTTTTGTTTGTGGTATAATACAGAATGTTGACTTGTGACTTGACGGTATATCCGCTTATGATATACCCCCAAACACTTATAAGGAGGTGTCAAAAATGGCAAAATGTAGTGTATGCGGCAAGGGTGTTGTTTACGGCCACAACGTTTCTCACTCCGTACGTAAGACCAACCGCACTTGGAAGCCCAACATCCGCAAGGTAAAGGCTATCGTTGACGGCACGCCCAAGACTGTTGCAGTCTGCTCCCGTTGCCTTCGTTCCGGAAAGGTAACCCGCGCTTAATGGTGTTTACCGTTTAAACGGACAATAGAAAACCGCTCTGTAAAACACAGAGCGGTTTTCTTCATTTGTTATTATCTCTTTATGCGCACAAGCATCATAAGTCCACGCTCGACAGCCGCGACAAGGGAATCTACGTCCTCTGCGGTGTTGAAGCGCGAAAAGCTTATACGAATAGTTGAGTCCGCCTCGGCAGGGGTAAGTCCGAATGCAAGCAGGGACTGACTTTGCGTCTTTGAATGTGACGAGCAAGCCGAGCCGCTTGACACGCAAACGCCGACCGACGACAGAAAATGCAGCATGGTTTCGGACTTGATATTCGGCAAGGTCACGCTGAGGATATGTGGGGCTCTCCTGCCCTGCGGTAGGTTTATTTTAAGTCCCATATCCGAGAGCTTTTGTGCAGCCGCATCGCGCAGGGTGCGCATGTGTTCAAGGTCGGACGCAAGGGTGGCAATTCCCTCCTCCGCCGCCGCGCCAAAGCCGCAGATGCCTATCATATTTTCAGTTCCCGAGCGCAAGCCGCCTTCCTGTCCGCCTCCTACAAGGAACGGAACAAGATTGCGCTTTTTTATCACGTCGGGGGAAACGTACAGCGCACCAACGCCCTTCGGTCCGTGTATCTTGTGTGCGCTGACGGACACCATATCTGCGCCGAGCTGTGAAATATTGAAGCTTTCCTTCAAAAATCCCTGCACTGCGTCGGTATGAGTGGTCGCGTCGGGATATTTTTCCTTCACCAGTGCAAACGCCTTTTCCACCTCAAACCGTGCGCCCGTTTCGTTATTTACCATCATAAACGAGGCAAGCTGTATCGGCTTGTCGAGGGCATTTTTAAGCACGTCAAGGTCAAGCACACCGCCCTTCGTGGGTATACGCATCACCTCAAAGCCGTGAGCCTCCAGCCTCTTCATTGCCATCTCCACGGCGGGATGCTCGCAGTCGGTGGTGAGTATTCGCTGTCCCACCTTGCGCGCCTTTGCAAAAACACTGCCGAATATAGCAAGCGACGCCGCCTCGCTTCCGCAGGAGGTAAACACTATCTGCTCATTTTTATACGAGCGAAGTCCCATAGACGTGGCAACGCTTTTTCTTGCCGCATCAAGGAGTTTATGCGCTTCGTACCCTACACTGTGGAGGGAGGACGGATTGCCGAAGCATTCCATGGCTGCCAGCATCTCGCGGCGCGCGTCCTCGCACAGCGGGGTCGTCGCACTGTTGTCAAGATATATCATATTCGTCTTTTGCATATCAGTCATGTCACGGATGGCGGAAGGTCAGCTTCTCGCCCATAAGCGCGACGTCATCAAGGTGAGCGTCGTAATTCTCGGCAACTGCCGTGTACGTCATGCTGTATATCATGGTGGAGTAAACCGTTACCGTCTGCATGGCCTTATAATTCACTCCGCCCACGGAATAGGTATACACGTACTCAACAGCGTCCTGTCCGCCCAGGGTCGCCTTGGTATTGGTGGAAATGAGCTTGTAGGACACGAGATTGTTTTTATAATAAAGCTCGGTGTCCTTCCAATACTGCTCCACCGTGGTCTGGTCGTCGGCGGGCATATACGGCAAAATGCTCACATTGGAGCGGTCACTCTCGGAAAAATATACCACACAGCTCTCGTTTTTCTCGTCGACTGTCCAGTCGTCGGGCGCGAAAAATCTGAACGCCACAGTGTCGTCCGACACAAGCTTCATACCCTCGGGAATATCAACGTCGGTGGGTATTTTTTTATGCTCTCCGCCGTTGTAGGGGGTGTTGTAGAAAAGTATTTCGGCGAGTATCTCATCAACGTCCTCTACGACTGCGTCGTAGTAGTTCTCCAAAGCGGAATACGTAAAGATAAAATATCTGTCGTTTGCCTTTGAAAGCACCTGACGGAATTTATGCGTTTTCTCGCTAACCTTGGCGGTATAAACTATCTCCCACGCGCGGTAGCCGCTCATGGTGGTGTTAGCCTCGGATACTTTTTCAAAGTCCCGCAGAGTTTCAATATCGGCGCGGTGAGCCTCCACGAAATAATCGAAGGGCTTTTTGTCCTCTCCGCTTTGAGCTTCTAGGGGAGTAAAGCTGACCTCGCGCATGGTGACAGTATTACCCGTATTCTGGGAAACGTATGCGCCCGACACGCCGCTGACGGTATTCACCGTCCACTGCGTAGGCACGAACAGACGGAAATATTCCCCGTTACAGGTAGCGTACTGAAAGCCCTCGGGAATTTCGCTGACACCCGAGCAGCCCGCAAGAGCCGACAACGCAAATATCGCTACAAGTGTTAGGGATATCACGCGAAGCCGAATATATTTTGTAAGTTTCATTTTTCTATCCTTTCGGTATGGTTATCTTACCTTCTCCACTGACTCCGCGGCTGACATAATGCCGATCTTGCCGCTTTCATAAGTAAGTCCGCCTTGGAAATAAACGGTGTAAGGAGGACGCAGGGGTCCGTCTGCCGACAGCTCAATAGACGCGCCCTGCACAAACGTTCCCGCCGCCATGATCACCTCGTCCGAATACCCGGGCATAGCCCACGGCTCGGGGGTAACGTGCGAATCCACAGGCGAGCCCGCCTGAATTCCGCGACAGAACGCGCACAGCAATTCGGGCGAGTTGGTTATAACGCTTTGAATAATATCGTGTCTTTCCTCGTCCCACGCGGGCTCAACGGTATATCCCATTTTCGCAAAGATATACGCCGCAAGGTGCGCGGTTTTGAGTGCCTGAGCTACGGTGTGTGGAGCGTAGAAAAGTCCTTTATACATATTCTTATTTTGTCCGAGAGTAGCACCTACCTCACCGCCGACACCGACAGATGTCAAGCGGTAGGACGCAAGCTCGACAGCCTTCGCCGTCCCCGCAAGATAGCCGCCGTTTTCAGCCATTCCGCCACCCGGATTTTTGATCAGCGAGCCGATCACGAGGTCAGCTCCGACAGCGGTAGGCTCTTTGTCCTCAACGAACTCGCCGTAGCAGTTATCCACCACCACGTAAGTATTCGGAGATACGCTCTTGACGAACCGCACAAGCTCGCCAATCTCGTCTACCGACAAGGTCTTGCGATTAAGATAACCCTTGGAGCGCTGAACAAAAACCATTTTGAGCCTCGCGCCGTATGCCTTTATTTTCGCGCTTATCTCGTCGAATTTAAAGCTACCGTCGGCGTTAAGCTCTACCATATCGTAGTCCACGCCGAAGTCGCGGAGAGAGCCGTCCCCAGCCTTTCCCGAAATACCGATAACCTCTTCCAAGGTATCGTAGGGCTTGCCTGCGACGGACAGCATAACGTCACCCGGACGCAAAAGTCCGAAAAGTCCGATAGCAAGCGCGTGGGTGCCGCTGACTATCTGGTGACGGACTATCGCCGCCTCCGCATCCATAACGCGCGCCCAGATAAGGTCAAGCGTGTCCCTTCCCTTATCGTCATAGCCGTAACCGCTGGTCGAGCCGAACATGGTATCGGCAACGCGGAACTCGCGGAAGGCGTCCATAATTTTTGAAGTATTAGCAAAGGAGGTGGCGTCTATTCTTTCAAAATGCGAAGCGAGAGCCGCCTCTGCCTCCTTTACAAGTGCAAGTGTTTTATCCGAAAAAACCATCTGTCTGCTCCGAAACGATTATTTTGCGCCAAGCCAAGCGAGAGTGAGTGAGATGCCCGCCTGAACGTCGTTCAGATCCAGCATTTCAAAGCCCGAATGGATGTAGCGTGTGGGAACGGAGATAGCTCCCGCGCGTACACCTGCGCGGCTTGCCTGAATGGATGCGGTATCCGTACCGCCATGGAGCAATATCTCGCACTGATACTTAATTCCCTTCTCCTTTGCAAGGCTGATGAGCTGCTCGGTTATCTCAACGTCGCAAATTACAGATGCGTCCTTTATCTTGATAGCCGCGCCGCCACCGACGGAGCAAGCCATAGGCTTCGATCCGATAGCGTCGCCCGTGCCTGTAATGTCAAAGCAGAGTGCGCTGTCGGGGTCGATACCGTAAGCCGCAGTGCGTGCGCCGCGAATACCTACCTCCTCCTGCACGGAGAATACGAAATAAACGTCGTCCTCACAAGGAGCTTCCTTGAGGGCTTCCGCAATTTTTATGAGCATAGCACAGCCGATCCTGTCGTCAAGCGGTCTGCCCGCAATTCTCTTGCCTGCAAGTCGCTCTACTCTACCCTCAACGGCGCAATAGTCGCCTATCTTTACCTTCTTTTCCGCTTCCTTTTTGTCCTTTGCGCCGATATCGATATAAAACTTTTCGGCGCGGAGATCAGCGGGAGCAGTTCCGCTCTCGGGAACGAGAATACCTTTGGTACCATTAGCAAATTCCACGAGCGAATATGTCGCTGCAACGAAGTTTATGCCTCCGATGGGAGCGATGCGGAGATAGCCGTTATCATCAATGAAGGTAACGAGAAAGCCGATCTCGTCCATGTGAGCGCACAGCATGCGCGACTTGCGCTCGCCGTCCTTGCCCGTTCCCTTTTTGAAGGCGATAAGCGAGCCCATTGCGTCGGAACGGACGTTATCCACGTGGGGTGCTATAAGCTTGAGAAGCTTGTCCGAAACCGCCTTTTCACGTCCCGATATAGCGCGGACGGCGGTGAGAGTTTTGATTGTATTCAACATTTTATTTTACTTCCTTTCGGTGTAATTATTTATAGAATCGCCAGTCGCGGAGCATTGCCTCAACAAGCTCGCGCATAGCAACATAATCGTCGTAGCAGGACACGTTTGACGCGCTGTGCAGATATCTCGTAGGCATTGAAAGCGCAAGAGGTGTGACACCCACACCGCAACGCTGAACGTTGCCCGCGTCGTTTCCGCCCGACACGTATTTCTTGACCTGACACTTGATGCCGTATTTTTCAGCGACGCCAAGCGCAAAATTAACGATAGCCATGTCGTATATGGTAGAGCGGTCCGCAAGCGAGATAGCGCCGCCCTCGCCAAGCTCTGCCACGCGGCGCGACTTATCAACGCCCGCGATATCCGCGACTGCGGTGGATTCAAGGATAATGGCAGTTGAGGGCTGAATGGAATTTGCCGCCACAGTAGCGCCCGAAACGCCTATCTCCTCGCATCTTGTAAATGCGAAATACAAGTCAAAGCTTCTGTCAAAGGGCTTGTCCTTGATGGCGCGCATAAGCTCTATCATAAGAGCGCATCCGCATCTGTCGTCAAGCGCCTTTCCCTTCATATATTTTCCGTCCTTACCGAAGCTGACAAAATCCGACACGAATGTACCGAAGGATCCGATATCGGCATATTTTCTCGCGTCCTCGCCGTCCTTTGCGCCAATGTCGATATACATTTTATTGATGGGCGTGGACTTTCCGCGCTCCTCCCTGCTTTGCAGGTGTATCGCTTTGGAGGCAATAACGCCTGACACGCGGGAATTTTCATCACCCACGCAAACGGGTCTGCCGCAAAGCACGCGAGGGTCGATTCCTCCAACCGTGCCAAACTTTAGATATCCCGCGTCGGTGACGTCGGTAATCATAAATCCGACCTCATCCATGTGAGCGCATATCATCACTCTATCGGGGCGTCTGTCGGGCGAATTTACGGCAAGGTCGTAATCAATTCCCTGACCGTGAACGACTGCGATAAGGTTACCCGCGCGGTCACAGTACATCTCGTCGCACACGCCATCTATCTGTGATTTGATAAGCTCTCTTACCCCGTCCTCACAGCCCGAAGGTCCGAAGGCAAGCGACAGCTCTTTTATAAGTTCTTTTCCGTTATACATCATTTTCCAAACACCTCCGCAATCTCCGTTGAGGTTATGAAGCCCACCGTAAAGTCGGCGAGCGACTGCGCGTCCGCCATTGACAAAAGCTCGGAGGGCGAGTGCATGCTCTTGATAGGCATGCTTGCAAGCGCTGTGGGTATTCCCTCGCGGGTGATTCCCATTACGTTTGCGTTAGTTCCCGTGCCCTTGGGAGCGGCTTCAAGCGTGTATTTTATCTCCTTTTCACGGCACATATCTATTGCCATGCGGGTGAGCCGTCTGTCGGTTATGGGAGACAGAGTAATGCAAACTCCGCTTTCAAGGCAGACGTCCTTGCGAATCTCGGTATCGGGGGTATATGCGAAGGTCACGTCAAGCACGAGCGCATAGTCGGGATATATTCCGAAGCCGCCGACGCGCGCGCCGCGAAGTCCTACCTCCTCCTGAGAGGACAGCATAACGCAAACGTCGCCCGCAAGCTCCTCGCGGGGAGTATTCATGACCGCGTAAAGCACAGACGCCGCGCAAGCCTTATCGTCAAAGCTCTTGCCGCATATACGGTCATTGAGAAGCTCGGTGTAGACAGGCTTAAATCCAACGGGAGAGCCGAGTCTGACTATCTCGCAAAGCTCATCTCCGGGTATTCCCGTGTCGATATAAAGCTCCTCCATGGATTTCAGCTTATCCGCGTCACCCGGCTGTGCAAGATGAGGAGGAGTTGAGCCGATAACGCCGTACACCTTCTCCTTGCCGTAGATAATGACCTCGCCCGCCTGCAAAATGCGGGTGTCAACTCCGCCGATAGGCGCGACTGACACAAATCCGTCGTCGCTGATACGAGTGACTATCATTCCTATCTCATCGTAGTGGGTGTCGATAAGAATTTTGGGAGCGTTCTCCTTGCCCGACCTTTTCACGAAAAAGTGATTGTTCAAGGCGTCGGTAAAGCACTCGTCAAAATGCTCGCCCACAAGCTCGTACAGCTCTTTGTCAGAAGCCTTCTCATAGCCGCTGACCGACATGAGTGCGGGCAGCGCCATCATAAGTTCTTTCAGTTCCATATCTTTATCCTTCTTTGTTCTTGATTTCCTTTACTATTGATTTGAAAAACTCACCGCGCTCGGCAAAGTTTTTGAAAGCGTCAAAGCTGGTGCAGGCAGGTGACAGAAGCACCGTGTCCCCCTCCACAGCAAGCGAGGATGCAAGCAGGACAGCCGCCTTGAAATCAGGCTCAACGTATGTTGGCAGCTTTGCCTCCGAATAAAGCGGGAGCTTTTCCAGCGCGTCGAGTATCTGACCTCTCGCCTCGCCCGTCAGCACCACAGCCTTGGTGCTTTTGCAAAGCTCCACGGCAAGCGTGTCAAACGGCACGTGCTTATCCTGACCTCCGCATATAATTATGGGCTTATCCATAGCACTCAGCGCGGCGATAGTCCTTGTCGGACTTGAATCAATGGAGCTGTTATAATACTTGACTCCGCCGATCACATCCACAAGCTCAAGTCGGTGAGGCACGCCGCCGAAGGTGCGAGCGACCTCCTCCGCCTCCGAAAAATCGGCGTATCCGTCGCATATAGCAACAGCCGCCATATAGTTTTCCACGTTGTGGCGTCCCGGCAATTTGATGCTCTCCGTCGGCATCACCCGTCGCTCCTGCTCGCCGTCGGAAATATAAATAATTCCATCACGCTCAAACACGGCAAGCGTTCCGCCGCCCTGCTTGTATTCGGGGACGATATCCTCGTAGGAGGAGCGCTTGGAGGAAAAGTAAGTCACGGGAACGTCGCTGTTGCGCGCTATCTCAAAGGTGATCGCATTTTCCGCATTGACTACCATGTGGGAGATAGGCTGATGCATACACACGTTGCACTTTGCCGCGATATACTCGTCCATATCCACGTGCCAATTCAGATGATTTGGCGTTATATTCGTAATTATCGCGCGACTCGGAGATTTACGCATAGTCATAAGCTGGAAGCTGGACAGCTCCACGACGCATATATCCCGCTCGGTCATATTTTCAAGCTCGGGAAGCAGCGGATTCCCAATGTTTCCGCCTCGGTAAACCTTGCCTCCGCGACGGCGGCAGGCTTCCTCCAAAATAAGCGATGTCACAGTAGTAGTAGTGGTCTTACCGTCTGAGCCCGTAATTGCGAATATCTCGCAGGGGCAAAGCTCAAAAAACAGCTCCATCTCGGAGGACAAAAGCGCCCCCCGCGCTACCGCTTCGCCGATCCCGCCCGCGTCGGGGCGTATGCCGGGTGAGCGGAATATGATGTCCGCCTTGATACCGTCAAGGTATCCCTCCCCCGTCAGATATGTAGCACCTGCGGCGGTTATTCTGTCTGCGTCGCCCGAGGAGCGCATATCCTCCTCGCTTCGTCTGTCGCGTACCGTCACGCTTTTCGCGCCGTGAGCCATCAGCCACTCCACAAGCGGCTTGTTGGAAACTCCGTAGCCCAGCACCGCGCAATCAGCGCCGCGTATTCTGTCCGACACTTTTATATCGTTCAAATCCGTCACCTCTCGTTATACCGTTTAGGACATTCTTCGTCACTATACTATTATAGTACATTTCCCTCAAATATGCAAGTGCTGTCAGCAAAATTTACAATTTCAAAAAATTTTTTCAAAAATCCCTTTAAATTCTGCAAATTATATGCTATAATAGTAGCAAGATACAAGATAATGTGGTTTTTTCGCCCTTTTGAATACAATATGAAAGGATATCCATAATGGCAACAAACACTCCCGCCAAAAAAACTCAAAGCTACGGCGACAGCAGTATCACCGCCCTCAAGGGCGCGGACAGAGTAAGAAAACGCCCGGGCGTTATTTTCGGCTCTGACGGTCTTGACGGCTGTGAGCATTCCTTCTTTGAAATACTTTCAAACTCGGTTGACGAGGCGCGCGAGGGACACGGCTCGGTTATCAAGGTTACTTATTTTTTGGATAAGAGCATCGAGGTAGACGACCACGGTCGCGGAATCCCGCTTGGATATAATGAAAAGGAAAAGCGTTGGAACTGGGATCTTATCTTCTGCGAGCTTTACGCGGGCGGTAAGTACGACAACAACAGCGGCAACTCCTCCTATGAGTTCTCCCTCGGACTTAACGGTCTGGGCGCGTGCGCAACGCAGTATTCCTCCGAATATATGATAGTCGATTCCTACGACGGCCAGGTAAAGCGCACCATGAAGTTCAAGAAAGGAAATCCCGTCGGCAAGCTGACCGAAACTCCGCTTGAAAAGAAAACTCAACGCACGGGCACGGTCATCCGTTGGCGTCCCGATATTGAGGTATTTACCGACATTTCCATTCCCGCCGAGTTTTTCAACGACATTCTGCACCGCCAGGCAGTCGTCAACGCGGGTATTCGCTTCGACCTCTACATTGAACAGCCCGACCACAAATTTACACATCAATCCTTCTCCTACGCAAACGGAATTTCGGATTACGTTGCTGAGGCAGTAAAGGACAAGTCCATGACCACGCCCGTTCTGTGGCATCTCGAAACGCAGGGACGCGACCGCGACGACAAATCTCCCTACAAGCTTAAGGCGGATTTCTCCTTCTGCGTTTCCAACAGCGTGAGAATGATAGAATACTATCACAACTCCAGCTACCTTGAGCACGGCGGCTCGCCCGACAAGGCTGTAAAGCTGGCGTTCACCTACGCCATGGACAAGTATTTGAAGAATAACAACAAGTACACCAAGAACGAAAACCGCATTACCTTCAACGATATTGCGGACTGCCTTGTGCTTGTTATCAACAGCTTCTCTACCTCCACGTCTTACGAAAACCAGACCAAAAAGGCTATCACGAACTCCTTTATCTACGAGGCAATGAACGATTTCCTCCGCAATCAGCTTGAGGTGTATTTCATTGAGCATCCTTTGGAGGCGGAGCAGTTTGCAAATCAGGTGCTTGTAAACAAGCGTAGCCGCGAATCGGCAGAAACTACCCGTCTTAATATGAAAAAGAAGCTGACGGGCTCTATCGACATTGCAAACCGCGTTGAAAAGTTCGTCAACTGCCGCTCAAAAGACCCCACCCTCCGCGAGCTTTATATAGTTGAGGGTGACTCCGCGCTGACCTCCGTAAAGCTGGCTCGTAACGCTGAATTTCAGGCGGTCATTCCCGTGCGAGGTAAGACGCTCAACTGTCTTAAAGCTGACTACGAGCGAATCTTCAAGAGCGACATCATCACCGACCTGCTTCGCGTTATCGGCTGCGGCGTTGAGATAAAGGGCAAGGTCAAGGGCGATATGGCGTCCTTCGATCTCGAGCAGCTCCGCTGGTCAAAGATAATCCTTTGTACCGACGCGGACGAGGACGGCTTCCAGATCCGTACCCTCCTGCTTACTCTGTTCTACCGTCTGCTCCCCACTCTCTTGAAGGAGGAAAAGGTGTTTATCGCGGAAACTCCGCTGTTTGAGATAACCACCAAAAACGAAACCTTCTACGCCTTCAACGAGTTCGAAAAGGCGGAGATACTCAAGCAGATCGAGGGCACGAAATACACCATTCAGCGCTCCAAGGGACTTGGTGAGAACGAGGCTTCAATGATGGCAAAGACCACCATGAACCCTGCCACCCGCCGTCTTGTTGCGGTCACCCCCGCAGACGCGGAGGAAACGGCTCGCATTTTTGACACACTGCTCGGCGACGACCTGCCCGCCCGCAAGGAATTTATCACGAAATACGGAAAATTCTACGCAAAGGACGCGGATCTCGGCTGACGGTTGTGGAATTTGCACATAAACGCAAGTCGAAACCGAAAATAGTTTGTAATATATTCCAACATAAAACCACTTGACATTATGCCCAAAGCATGGTATAATTGACGAGTGGTTTTATGAGTTTGTCTGCTCATAAAGCGATTATCCAAAGACAGCAGGTTCCCGTAAAAGCGCAAGCTTCCCTGCCGAGGAGTTCATATAGATTTTTGCAAGGCGTATTTGTGCTTTGCAGTCGTGATCTTTCTCGGTGTGGTGCTGTGCCACGGGAGAAAGATTTCTTTTTTTGCATACTAAATTTCACACCGGGAGGTGAAAAACAAAATGCCAAGTAATGCAATTCTGGAACAGAAGCAGAAAGCTGTAGCTGAGCTTGCAGCGCTGATCAAGGCTTCCGCATCCGGCGTTATCGTTAACTATCAGGGTATTACCGTAGAAAACGACACCAAGATGCGTAAGGCTCTCCGCGAAGCAGGCGTTAAGTACATGGTCGTTAAAAACAGCCTTACAGGCCGCGCTTGCGACGAATGTGGCTACGGTGAGCTCAAAAAGGAGCTCGTTGGTATGACCGCTATCGCTATCAGCGAAAACGATCCTATCGCTCCTGCAAAGATCCTTAAGGAATACGACGAAAAGATCGAGTCCTTCAAGATCCTCGCAGGCTATATTGACGGTGAGGTTCTTGATGTAAACGGTGTTAAGGAGCTTGCAGACATTCCTGCTAAGGAAGTTCTTGTCGCTAAGTTCCTCGGAAGCATCCAGTCCCCCATCTACAAATTTGCTTATGCTATCAAGGCTGTTGCTGAGAAGGCAGAGGAAGCTCCCGCAGAGGAGGCTCCTGCCGCTGAAGCACCCGTCGCTGAGGCTGAAGCTCCTGCCGCTGAGGCAGAGGCACCCGCAGCTGAGGCTGCGCCCGAGGCTTAATTTGAGCCCGATTTCAGTCAACGCTCGCAACGCTGCCTGAATTAAAATCATAGCGGAGTAAGACCGTGCTCAATTAACGGTCAGAATTAAAAAACATTTACATTTCAGGAGGTATATTGAAATGGCAAACGAGAAGATTACCGCTCTTGTTGAAGAGATTAAGGGCCTTACAATTCTTGAGCTCAACGAGCTCGTAAAGGCTGTTGAAGAGGAGTTCGGCGTATCTGCTGCTGCTCCCGTTGCTGTTGCCGGTGCTGTTGCAGGCGGTGCAGCTGCTCCCGCTGCTGAGGAGAAGACTGAGTTCGATGTTATCCTTACCGGATTCGGCGACAAGAAACTCGGCGTTATCAAGGCTGTTCGTGAGATCACCGGTCTTGGACTTAAGGAAGCTAAGGACCTCGTTGAGGGTTGCCCCAAGGCTGTTAAGGAAGGCATCTCTAAGGAAGAGGCTGAGAAGGTTCAGGCTGCTCTCGTTGAGGCAGGCGCAACCGTTGAGCTTAAGTAATTTAAGTCAACACCACAAATTTCTTTGGATAATCAGAGGGAAAAGCTGCGGCTTTTCCCTCTTTTTTTAGTTTTACAGATATTTTTTTGCTTCGTTCATATTTTAGTGTTGCATTTTGTCAAAAAACGTGATAAAATGTGCTTGAAGTATAGTTTTTGCGCAAGCAACCCTACAAAGGAGGTTAATATGAGAAAGATACTGTATTCACTTTCAGTTCTGTTGATATCTGTTCTCGTTCTTGTGTCCTGCAATTTGTCGGGAGGAACGTCAGACAGCACTGATACGACAGACACGACAGTCGAGGAAACCACTACCGTTCAGTCAGAAGCGGAAACCAAAGACGAGGCGGAAACAACAACAGGATCCGATACGTCTGCGGACACGGCAGATACCGAATCCGATACCGCGGTTACAACTACCGAGGACAACGGCGAAGTCACTACCAAGGACAACGGCGAAGTTACCACCGAGGATGACGTTACGGTCACCACACAGAATGACGGCACAGCTACTACTGAGGGCGACGTTACGATCACGACCGAGGGCAATCCCGCAGTCACAGAGCCTACCGTGGCAGCCACCGTTGAGTATACCTTCTCCGAATATACTGCCGGTCAGCAGTACGTAGACGGCACGTATACACTTGACGAATATATCACTCTCTCCACATATAACAGCGGCTGCTGGTTTACCGAACAGCTCAGGATATACGACAGCAATCAGAACGACGGCTGGGCGATCCTCAGCGCGGCTGACGGCTACTCATTTGGCGAGATGACTCTGAATATGGGATATAAGTCAGCTACCCTGATGATCTACGGCTCAAACGGCGGCTCAAATTGGATGCTCATTGATAAGATCGATACCGTAACGTCCTATAAGGATTACACCGCAGATGCAACGGGATACTCGCAGATCAAGCTGGACGCGGACGGCGCGCAGATAAGAATTGCCTCTATCACCGCTGATATTATTACGGGCTCTAATAAAACCCCCACTCCCGATTCGGGAGGCGATCAGCCCTCCTCCGGCACTTATAAGTATGCCGATTTTACCAGCAGCGAAAAGCAGCTCTTTATCACCTATATAGGTGAAGCAGTTCCCTTCATCCCAAACAACGAGTATTACGTTGAGGGATATACCGACGTTGACGACTACGAGCATGGAATCAACTTCTATACCTTTGATAACACACAGGCAGAATTCGACAAGTACCTTGATTCCTTCGATAAGAACGGATACGAGCTTTGGGACACCTACGAGGACGATTACGGCGATACCTGGTACGCATACGTCAAGAACGACGATATTTACGTTGACGTTTGCTTCTACTATTACGAGGGTTACTACGTCGTTGATCTTTACGTCTATTCCCTCACCCTCAGCACCGACCCTGATGACAGTAGCAGTAGCGACACCACCAACGATAACACGGGCGGCAGCACCGACGAAAATACGGATCTGCTCACTAATGACGGCAAGGGTCTGCCCACGGGAACAGACGGCGTATACAATGTAGACTTTACCGACGCGCAGTACGCTAAAAACGTTACGGAGCAAGGATATTACATTGACGGATGCCCCACGGTCGGCAATCCCAGAGTGCTGGTAATTCCCGTGGAATTTTCCGACGCGACAGCGGCTTCGAGCAATTTTACCGTTGATAAGCTGAAGGACATATTCTACGGCAACGCAGGCACGACCGATTACTATTCCCTCAGCCACTATTATTACGCTTCAAGCTACGGTCAGCTTAATCTCAATATCACCGTCATGGACGAATGGTTCAGACCTCAATACGACAGCGAATATTACAAGAATGCGACCATGGATTATTACGGCAGCGAGGTTGCTATCGGCGACCAGCTCATTATGGATGAAGCGCTGGCTTACTATGCAACTATATATGATCTGAAGCAATTTGACTCCGACAATAACGGCATTATCGACGCCGTCGTCCTCGTCAACACGCTTGATATCGACTACGAAAATAACTTCAACTGGGCGTACAGATATTGGAATATCTATACCGACGACGAGGGCTGCTACTACGAGCACGACGAGGTTTCGGCAAACGACTACATCTGGATGTCCTATCAGTTCATGTTCGAGGGCTACGACGAAACAAACGGCACGACCTACGATAATTACGACAACATGAGCACCTATACCTTCATCCACGAGTTCGGTCATATCCTTGGAGCTGACGATTACTACGACACCTCTTACTCCTCCGACGAAGGACCGCTCAGCGGCTGTGATATTATGGATTCAATGCTCGGCGACCATAACGCATATTCCAAGTTCAATTACGGCTGGATAACCACCTCCCGCCTCGTAGTTACCGACAGCACGGTAACGCTGACGCTTGAGGACTTCTCGGAGAACGGCGATACCATTATCCTCGCCAACGACTGGGATCCTACCCTCGGCGCTTATCAGGAATACTACGTTATTATGTATTATAAGGGTACGGGACTTAACAACAGCGAAATTGGCGGCGGCTATTTCCTTCGTGACGGAATCGTGGTCTATCACGTGAATTCCACTCTGTATAGCGAGGTCTACGAAGGCGAAACCTATTACGACGTTTACAATAATAACACCGACGCTTCCGACGATAACGGCTCGACGAATAATCTTATCGAGTACGTAAAGTCCTCTGCAGGAAACTTTACTTACGTCGAAGGAGATACCCTCCCCTCCGTTACCGACGACTCGGGCGAAGCGCTGGGATATACCTTCACCGTTGATGCACTGACCGATAGCACGGCGACCATCACGTTTGAAAAGATAAATTAATATGCTATGCACCGCGACTTATTTAGCCGCGGTGCATTTTTTACTGATCAAAATTTATTTCGATTTTGTAAATAAAATATTTTTTCAAAAAAAGTGTTGACAAAGAGGCAAATGGGTGATATAATAATAGAGTCGCCGATAGAGATTCTGCCGGTGTGGCGGAATTGGCAGACGCCCGGGACTTAAAATCCCGTGATACGAAAGTATCGTACCGGTTCAAGCCCGGTCACCGGCACCACACCAAAACAAAATATCGCGGAGTAGAGCAGCCTGGTAGCTCGTCGGGCTCATAACCCGGAGGTCGTGAGGTTCAAATCCCACCTCCGCAACCAAAAACGAAAGCAGTCCAATGGACTGCTTTTTCGTTTAGTCGAAAGAATGTGATCTGAAACTCTCCGGGAGTAACGGCAGCCGCAAGTAGCAACAGGTCGCGGGCAATTAAGCAAAAAATATTGACAAAAATCAAAAACAGGTGTATAATATACTACGCGAACGCGAAGCGTATTACACTTCGCATTCGCGCAGGGTAATAATTGTTAGATACGAGGTAAAAGAATGGACTATATTGGAATAGATGAAGCTGCCAAAAAATGGGGACTTTCCAAAAGATTTGTTCAGCTTCTTTGCTCTGAAGGAAGAATAAAAGGGGCGACCCGCTTGGGTAGAGCGTGGATGATACCCCACGATGCTAAAAAGCCGATTGACGGCAGAACTAAGGCGGCACGATCCAAACGCGATGCGGATATGCCCCTTCCTCGCAAAACACCTTTTCTTTATATGACAGATCTATAC
>JAFTPD010000001.1 GCA_017463485.1 Clostridia bacterium | reverse complement strand
GCCGTCGGTGAACTTTTCAAGCACGGAGGTCTTTGCGCTTGCCGCAGTCTTGTTTACTACGTACTCAAATGTCTCCCAACCCTGATTCTTCTGATCGGTATCAATGTAGAGGTTCATCCAGAGGTTATCCTTGTAGGAGGTGATATCCTCTGCGCACTCTACGTTGAAGTATACGTACTCGTCGTCACGTGCGATCTGTGCGCCGATAATATCGTTGCGTCCGGAGTAATCCTCATACTTATTTACATCCGCGCGTCCCGTTGAATTACGGTCGTCGGTGTTGCCGATATAAGCCGCGTAGTAAGGCTCGACCGCCTCCCATTGGCTCTGCCCCGCACCAAGGTCGATAGTCGTTTTATGACTCGGCGTAGGAATCGCGGTAGCACCTTGGAATTGGCGCGAGAAGTTTACAAGCTGGTAGTAATAATGATCTTTGAGCGCACCCTTTGTAGGCTCGATATCACGGGAAAATTCGTCGTTGAACTGATCCGCGAAGGAGTTTTCAATGTCTTTCCAGATCTCTGAATGACGACTTACCGTCCACTCGTTCCAGCCTGTAATAAATATAACCTTCGGATCAAGCTCAATGGCATACTCGAACTGCTCTGCAAAATGATATCCATACAATGACGTGTCAGACATAGTGGTATTCTTGTCCTTAATGGAATCCAAGAATCTGTTCTCGTTATCCGTCGTATAGGAGCGTCCCACGATATTCACACCATTCATGGGTGCAAGGTCCTTCTTTACGTAATCGTAGTTAACGGCTACACTGACGGACACCTGCTCTACCTCTCCGCGGCGAAGCTCCTTCTGAGTTGCATAATAGTACGGTTGAGGTGATGCCGCCGACCACGCCCAAGTGCCGAGTCGATTGCCGTCATTGCGGTCATCAGTGTACCACGGGTAGGATCTGCGGAAGGTAAAGAAGTTCTTTATCTCGGACTGAATTGCTATATTGCTGTCAAGATACGAGCGATTGGCCATTACCATAGGCTTGCCCTCATAATAGAACCACATATCCTGATATTTTTCCTGACGGAAAACGTCAAGGTACAAGAATTCGAGCTGATCAGCGGTTTTTCCCGCCGCATCCCCTTCCTCCCAGAAGGGCAGGCAGTAAGAGATCTTTGGTGCGCGAACACCCGATTTTGTAGCCTCGGACCAAGCACTGTAAACGTAATCGTATCCGATCTTGTGGCAATATACGTTGTTTGAGTTATCAAAGAACACCGCATCAACGCCTGCGTTTGCAAGCAGCTCTGCGTGGCGGCGAAGCACCCAATCGTCACCCGTCTGGTAATAACCGTAGATAGGCTCGTTCCAATAGTAAATGCATTCGTCGTTCCAACCGCTGTGATTCATGTCATTCTGTGCTTCGGGATACTTTTCTATAAACTCTTGAAGATTGAAGGCGTTACTATTGTCGTCATACGATATGTGCCAGTTCCAGTAGAACATGGTGAGCAGCTTATCGTCCTTGACGTCGCCGACCTCGGCGTTGGTGAGAGAAACTCGACCAAGTCCGTCGGTAAACACCCACGTATCGGGCATCACGGGATGAGTGTTTATAAGGCTATCTGCGGGAAGCTCTGATTCCTCGGGAGGAAGCTGCGTTCCATCAATGCTGTCTACATCGCCAATGCACCGCTCAAACAGCACGGCGGGCATAAGGTCAATAGCCAATGTCAGACAAAGATCGGCAATCTGCTCCGTTCCGTTCAGATAAGTGTAACCGAGCGAAACGGTATTTGCGGAGTAGTAGTAACAGCCGACCGTTCCCTTTACGTCGTGTATAAGGAACAGATATTCTCCCGCAGGTATGGGCTCGTCAAAATATACCCAATGCTGTGCGTTATCCTTGCATCCAATAAATCTTTTAGTGCCGACAGGTTCACTCGCTACGGTAGTATCGTAGCTTCCCTTCCATGCGTATGCCGACAGCGTAGCCTCACTTTCCGTTGTGCTCCAAGTAGGCAAGGATAGGGCAAATCCAGTAACGGGGACCGTTACCTTAACGCGCTGACCCAACGTGCCCGTGCCCGCAACTACGCGGTGATAGTCGGAATATCCATCGCCGTACGCACTCACCTTAACTCCCTTTGCAATAAAGGGTGTTTCCGGGTCTTCGGTAAAGCGGACGGTAATCCAAAGATCGCGGATGGTTTCACTTCCGTCAACATACGCACTTCCAAGCGAGCCCGTATTATCCTGTGATGCGTACACGGCAAACTTACCTTCCATGTCGTGGAGCAAAAACAGATAATGTCCCGCCTCTAAGGTCTTGCCAAAGTCGAACCAATGCACCACATTATCCGTACAGTTTTCAAATCTCTTACTCAGTACAGGCGTTGAACCTACCGTCGCCTCATAATCTCCTGTCCAATTAAAAACGGATAAGGTTATATCGCTATCCGTGGTACCGTGCGTTGCCAAATTGATACCTATACCGCAAAACGGACCGTTAACGTACATACGCTGTGCGACATCAATATCGCTCTGCATATCAATGATATTCGCCATAGTAGCCTGTGCAGGGGGAGTATATGCGAGCACGTCGTAAGTAACAGTGGGCTGTGCTATCTCGGAGGAATCGCCCTTGACCTCAAGGGTAACTCCAAAGGTAACAACTCCGTTCCAACCCGAAACGCCGTAGCTACCTCCGCACTGATTTGTGCGGTTGCCGTGTATCCAGTCAATACAGCCGGATGCAAGCTGTGTTCCTCCGTATGGGACGAGCTTGCTTCCGTCTTTGTTAGTAATCTTCCACAGAAGCTCACCCGACAGGTCAACATCCTCGGGAATGTCGATCTTGAGGGTCTCATTGTTTGCACAAGTAAAGTCTACGCTGTACAGAGGTGTGGCAGCTATCGTGGGAAGATAATCTGTGTCCCATTTGTAGAAAGCAAGGGTACCTGCTCCATCCCCCTGTGCACCAAGCTTTTGCGAGAAGGACAGGATACTATGTCCCTCAGGAATGGTGAATTTTTGAGCAAAATCATTAGCATTCCATGAAAAATCAAATGGAATGTTACCCGGGAGATCTCCCGCGTACAGCTTCATCTCGTAGCTTTCGTCTGTCGGCTCGGTGGTGGCAGACACAAAAGCCGTATTGCATGCGGCGATCGCCAAGACAGCAAGCAAAAATGATAAAGCTCGCACCAAAATGCTGTTTGTCTTCATACTTTTCTCCTTTTCTTCGATTTGTGAAAGCATATGTTATTTTAACACATTTTTGCTCATGCGTCAATGATTATATCTCACCAAAAATAACTTGTCGCTATTGTATATTCTGCTAAATATACTTAGATCTGCGGAAAATTGTGCAATTTGCCTGAAGTCCGCTATTCACACCTTTTTAAAAGATTTGTAGCAAATACGCCTTTAATTTCGACAGAAAAAGCAGTATAATGTCGGTGTACGGTCCGCAACCGTGCACTAAAAAATACTTTTCGAGAAAGGCGATCGAGATGAAAAAGCTTTCCTTGCTCCTTCTTTTGCTTTTGGTTGCCGTTGCCCTTATCGCTTGCGACAGCAGCTTGAATTCGGGAAACGAAACCACGGCAAGCACCACCGACAGTACGTCGGAGACCACCGAGGTCACTACCGAAACCACCACCGAATCTATGACCGAGGCCGGTAGCTGCGGCGGCGAGATCATAATGACTGACACAACCGAGGCAGAAACCGCCGAAACCACCGAGGCAGAAACTACCGACTCTGCGGAGATCAATGTCATCTCCATTGCCGAGGCTCTTGAGCTTTGCGGCGACGTTGGTAACGTCACCACCGAGCGCTATTACATACGCGGAATCATACTGTCCGTTGACAATGCGACCTACGGTCAGATGACTATTCAGGATGCTACGGGAACTATCTCCGTATACGGCACGTACAGCGAGGACGGCAAGATAACTTACGGCGAGATGGAGAATAAGCCTTACAAGGGCGACGAGGTACTGCTGTACTGCATCCTCCAAAACTACAACGGCACTAAGGAAGTAAAGAACGCGCGTCTTATCAGCTTCGTTTCCAATCAGGATAAAATCGATGATTCCGCTTACACCGCAATGAGTATTGCAGACGCCCGCGACGCCGACAAGGGCGCAAAGGTAAAGGTCAGCGGAGTGGTAGCAAAGATCGCATACGCCAACGGCATGAAGCCCTGCGGCGTTATCCTTGTTGACGAGAGCGGCTCTATTTACGTTTACAGCGCAGATCTTGCACAGCGCGTAAGCGAGGGCAACAAGATCACCGTGCTGGCATCCAAGACCTATTGGATACTCGACAAGGAAATGGAAGCGGCACAAAAATGGGGCTATGAGGGTTGCTGTCAGCTTGAGGATGCTACCCTCCTTGCAAACGATAACGCAAAGAACGAATTTTCCAAGAACAGCGTTACCGACATCACTGTTAAGGAGCTGCTTGAGCTGCCCGTTGACGGCGACAACATAACCTCCTCCATATACAAGGTAAACGCGCTTGTTTCCAAGCAGCAGAATCCCGGATTTGTAAACTACTATTTCTACGATATCGACGGCAAGACAGGCTCTTACGCATATACCCAGTGCAACGGAGCTGATTTCGCTTGGCTTGATGAATTCGACGGCAAGATCTGTACCGTTTACATCACTCCTCTCAACGCAAAGTCCACCTCAGGCTCCTGCTACTACCGCCTGTCCCCCGTTGCCGTTATTGACGAGGGATACACCTTCGACACAAAGAACGCTCCCGACTACGCGCTTACCTATCACGCAATTCCTCAGTTTACCGTTACCGAGTTTGCGGCTGACCCTGCTATGGAGCTTATCTCCTCCGTTTCCTCCGAGCTTCTCGGATTTGAGAACGTAACGCTCTCCTACTCCTCCAATAACGAGGCAGTAAAGATCGTCACGGAGGACGGCAAGACCGTCCTGCACTGTAACGGCGAGGGCGAGGCTACCGTTACGGTCACTGCTACATTTAACGGCGTTACCGCTACCGACACGGTAGTTATCAAGTCCACCGCCGCAAAGCAGATGGACTCTCTCACTGTCGAGGAGGCTATTCTCGCAAGTGTCGGTGAGACCGTTACCGTAAGAGGTATCGTCGGTACTTCCGTTATCAATCAGGCCGGCGGCTTCTACCTTATCGGCGAGAATGAGGTCATTGCGGTAAAGCTTAACTCCGCAGATGATATTAAAACCATCAAGATCGGTGATGAGATCGTTATTACGGGTACTCGCGACAGATATATCAAGTCGGGCAAGACCATGCACGGTCAGACCTGCATCACGGGTGCAACTGTTGACGCAAACTACTACGGCGACAACGGCTACGTTGCGGATAAACTTGCGGAGGAGATCACCCCCGAGGCTTTCTACGACCTTGATGAAAACATTGACCTTACCACAAAGGTTTACAGAATAACAGCTACCGCATCCGTAACGACAAGCCAATACGCCACCAACGTTTATCTGACGGGAAGTGATTCGAACAAATCCGTTTCCCTTTATTCCGGCAACAAGGACCAGTATGCTTGGATGGCACAGTTTGACGGCAAGACCGTTACCGTTGATATCGCCGCCTGCAACTGGAACAGCAAGGACTTCTACCGCGGTTGTGTTCTTGCCGTTTACGTTGACGGTGAGCTTGTAGCTCTCAACGAATATAATTTCGGTTAATTCAACAAACCCAAAGACCTCGGATGCGTGCATCCGAGGTCTTTGGGTTATTTTTCAAGCCAGCTTGCAATACGTGCGGCTACTATATCAAGGGCAGTTTTATTCATTCCGCCGTTTATGACTATATCAGCGTATTTTTTTGTGGGCTCTACGTATATTCCGTGCATGACCTTTACCGTTCCCACGTACTGATTGATGACTCCGTCGATATCACGTCCGCGCTCTGTAACGTCACGGCGCAGGCGGCGGAGAATACGCTCATCCGCATCTGCATCAGCATATATTTTCACGTCAAACATCTCGCGTAGCCGCTCGTCGTGGAAGGTCATGATGCCGTCGATAAGAATGACAGCCGTGGGAGAAACTCGCGTCAGCTCAGCCTTTCGGGTATGTATGCGAAAATCATAATTGGGCATATCAATGCTTTTCCCCTCACAGAGCTGTCGCAAATGCTTGACGAGCAGGTCGGTATCCAGCGCGTCGGGACAGTCGTAATTGGTCTTTACCCTCTCCTCAAATGTTATATGGTCCTGCGGCTTGTAGTAGTTGTCATAGGATATTATTGTGATATCGTCGGGAAACAGCGCGCGGAGTCCTTCTGCAAAGGTAGACTTCCCCGATCCCGTTCCTCCAGCAATTCCGATAAGCATTGGCGTTTTCATTGACGTGATACCTCCACTTTTTTGTCATAAAGCCCGAAGTCAGGTGCGGCTTCGGGCTTTTGCTTTTATTAATTTATTTTACTCCCAGCACAGCGCCGCCCACGATACCCGCGTCGTTTTTAAGCTGTGCGACCTTTATCTCGGGAACTTTGACGATACCCGTTCCGTAAATTCTGGATTCAACGAGGGGGGTGAGCATATCAAGCAGAAACTGTCCCTCGCCCGATACTCCGCCTCCGATAGAAACCACCTCGGGCTGGAAGATGTTTATCATATTCGCAATTCCCTCTGCAAGATAGTCAACGTACATCTCAACTACCTCGCGAGCCGCCGCGTCACCCGCGCGCATCTCGTCGAATGCGGTGCGTCCCGAAACCTTGCCGTTTCTCGCGACATTATCGGTCATGGAGGTTTTGCGACCGCTCTTTTCACATTCCTCTATCTTTTCCGAGGTCATACGGATAAGGGCGGTAGCCGAGCTGTAAGCCTCCCAGCAGCCGCGTCTGCCGCAGCCGCACTGAACGCCGTCCTTAACCAGCACGATATGACCTATTTCGCCACCTGCAAAGTTGAAGCCCGACAACAGCTTTCCGTCGATAATAACTCCGCCGCCGACACCCGTTCCGAGAGTCACCATAAGGGAATTATCCGTTCCCCTTGCCGCACCGACGATAGCCTCGCCCCAAGCGGCAGCGTTAGCGTCGTTTTCAACGAAAACCTCGGGAACATCAAATCCGCGGCGAAGCTCTGCGCATATCGGGAACTTTAAAAAGGGCAAGTTGCAGGAATACTCCACAACGCCGTCGCGGCTGTTTGCGATTCCGGGGGATGCGATACCCACCGAGGCGATCTCCTCTCTTGCAATACCGCTCTTTTCGCAAAGGCGATGGCACAGCCTTGCCATATCGGCAACTATTTCCTCGGCGCTTCGGTCAGCTCCCGTGGGGATACTGTCCTTGCACACGATCTCATATTTTTCATTTACAATACCTGCGGCGATATTCGTTCCGCCGAGGTCTACTCCTATACGGTACATGCTACTTGTTCCTTTTCTGTGAAATTGAGCTGAAAGCACTTTTCAACTACCCTCATATTATACATTATTTACTCCCGCGTGTCAATATATCACACTAAAATATTTGTTGCTTTTTATGCTCTCCCCGCTCTATCGTTTTACAAAAAGTTTTCAAGTCAAGCCTTGTATACGCGCGCCGCTCGGTGTATAATGTATGTTAGAACGGAGGTGAGCGCATGAAAATAACCGTACCCGCAGAATTTGAGGGCAGACTGCTGCGCTCGTATCTCAAAAATACCCTTGCCATATCGGCAAAAACGCTGACACACCTAAAAACGGTGGAAAACGGTATAACCGTCAACGGCGAGCGCGTGACCGTGCGCTACGTTCTGCGTGCGGGGGACATTCTTGAGCTTGCTGACGTTGACGTCGACGGCTCGCCAAATATTATTCCAACGGATATGCCGCTCTCCGTGCTTTACGAGGATGAATACGTTACCGTGCTTAACAAGCCTCCGTATATGCCCACACATCCCTCGCACGGACATATCACCGACACCTTAGCAAACGCGCTCGCGTTCAGATATGCCTCGGAGGATATTCCCTTCGTTTTCCGCCCGCTCGGCAGACTTGACCGCAACACGAGCGGCGTGGTTATCGCGGCAAAAACACGTACCGCATCAGGATTTTTAGGTGGCGCGCTTATGCGCGGCGAGGTCAAAAAACGCTATATCGCGCTGGTACACGGAGGTCTTTGCGACGACGGTGAGATACATAGCATCGAGGTCCCCATCAAGCGAGCCGCCGACAGTATTATCATACGCACGGCGTGCAGTATGGAGGAGGACGGCGCGGAATACGCGCTCACAAACTATCGCGTGCTTTTATCAGACGGCAGCTATTCGCTTCTGCTTTGCGAGCCGAGAACAGGACGCACCCATCAGCTCCGGGTACATTTATCGCATATCGGTCACCCTATCGTAGGAGATGATATATACGGCGGCGATATATCTCTTATCGGCAGGCACGCGCTCCATGCGGTCTCCGTGACCGTTCCCTTGCCCTTTTTTCGCGCTGCAAACGGAAGCGACAGGGCTGCTCCTCCCATGCGCGACACCAGCCTCAAATGCAACGACGGCGTGCTGTCACTGCTGTCAAGCAGACTGAACTATCCCACCGACGACGGAATCCTCTCGACCTTTGCCCCCATTCCGGAGGATATGTCAAGGCTTATCCTCGATATTTTCGAAAGTCACGACAGCCTCGACTCCATACGTCCGCTACTTTACCAAAACGCACAGGAAGAAATTATATGAACAAAACAAACACCCCGAAAAATATTATCAAAAAAGAGGAATATCTTTCTCTTGACGGCTCGGCGCGCGCGGCCTACCGCTCCGTAAACCCGAAATACGAGCGTTTGCCAATATTCTGCAAAATATTCTTTGCTCTGGGCGTCGTGGCTCTCGTTATTTACGTTATCATGTCGCTCAGCGCAGATGCGGCGGATTGGTTCAACCAAAACGTAAGCACTCATATCCGCTTCGCACTTGCCGCCGTCACCTCCGTGCTTCCCTTTTCACTGGCTGAAGCAGTTATATGGACGGCACCGCTGTTGCTTTTTCTGATACTACGCTACGCCGTGCGCACAAGATGCGACACCTGGCGCACCGTCGGCGTATTTATCCTTGTCCTTTCATCCGTTGTAGCACTGTTTTTGTCCGTGTTCGTGTTTACCTTTGCCGCAGGCTACCGCGGCAGAACCATCGACGAGAAGATGGAGCTTGACAAGGACAACATCACAGCCGAAGAGCTGTATGCTATCTCGGAGGAGGTCGCGAGTCGCGCAAATGAATTAGCACCCGAGATCCTTTACGGCAACGACGGATTTTCCTATATGCCGTATACTATTAACGAAATGAATTCCAAGCTTATCGAGGCTTACGACAAGGTCAGTGAAAGCTATTCCTTCATTCCTAACGCCTACACTCGGGTAAAGCCCGTTCTGCTCAGCGAGGGACTGTCGCAGATGCATATAACGGGGGTTTACACCTTCTTTACGGGCGAGTCCAATCTCAACGTCATATTCCCCGATTACACCCTGCCCTTCACCGCCGCTCACGAGCTGGCTCATCAGCGCGGAATAGCGAGGGAGGACGAGGCGAATTTCGTGGCATTTCTGGTATGCACGGCGTCCGGCGATCCGTATATTAAATACTGCGGATACGTTAATATGTACGAGTACCTGGCAAGCTCGCTCAGATCCGCGGACAAGAATCTGTACCGCGAGGTTTACGGCGGTCTTCACCCGAGCATCAAGGGTGAATTTGCCGCTTACAGCGATTTTTACGACAGATACCGCGACTCCGTGGCAAGCGACGTTTCAGGCACTATAAACAACGCATATTTGCAAAGTCAGGGCACGGCGGGAACGGTCAGCTACGGCATGGTCACACGCCTTACCGTGGGGTATTTTCGTAAAACTTCACAAACGCATTGAGCAAATTGTTGTCAATTTACTTGTGCTATTTGCATAGACTTTCAGTATGGAGAGGGAACAAATAGCCAAGTTTTTAAGATAAAATGAACGTCTTGACAACAAATTGCAACATTTTTAGACCTTTTTACCTTAAATTTTGTAAACAATTTGTGAATTGCGTTAGGTATCTATTTACATATCAAAAAGTTTGTGGTAGAATGATTTTGTGCAAAAATTCCCACGACATTTCATTTTATGAATAATCGGAGAACTTTGCTTGAATTTTGTGCCCAAAAGTTTGCTTTTTTTCTCGCTTTTTGAGAACACACTGTAAATAAATTGGGAACAAGATTTGCATGAGATCATAATGTGCAATTTTTACAAAAATACATTTTGGACGCACTTCTCCCGCACACGCGATACCTCGCGTCTGCTTGTGTCCGAGCCTTTTCGTCGGGACTTCTAACCCCGACTTTTCACACCGCAAAACCTTTCGCGTGCGTTTTTTGAAGGGTATTTTGCGTCTTATTTTCGCGTTTTTTTACCGACGGAGCATTTCCGCCGATACAATTAACGAAAATATCATAATCACCCGGGCTTCAAATCAAAAAATGAAGTGGAGCGTGGGGCGTGTTTCTGCCCCTTTTTGTTCCCTCCGTCCGTCCACCCACCACACATCATCACACCGCGCTCCTTCGTGACGCGGCAGACGACGTCTTTTTAATGGAAAAATTGATTATCAGCGGTCAGCGCAAATTGAACGGAGATGTGCATATCAGCGGTATGAAGAACGCTGCACTGCCCATCCTTTTTGCCTGCGCTTTAAATAAAGAAACCTGCGTTATCGAAAATGTGCCACCTGTAAGTGATATCGGCACGACTCTCTCTATCCTTGCGGATATGGGAGTTGAAATAGAATACAGAAGCCGCAATACCGTTATTATCAACGCCAAGCATTTTGCTTCGGGTGCGTCGTCAGACGCTAAGGTGCGCAAGATCCGCGCATCCTCTTACCTGCTTGGAGTTGAGCTTGGAAGAACCGGCTCTACCCGCGTGGCATACCCAGGCGGATGCAGCTTCGGTGTACGTCCTCTCGACCAGCATCTCAAGGGCTTTGAGATAATGGGAGCTGAGATGTCGGGCGATCACGGCGGAATTTCGGGTACTGCTCCGAATGGACTTCATTCGGGCAAGATAATGCTGGATATTCCTTCTGTTGGCGCTACCGTCAACCTGATGCTTGCGGCTGTCCTTACCCCCGGCACTACCGTTATCGGCAACGCCGCTCGCGAGCCTCATATCGTTGACCTTGCAGTGTTCCTCAATTCCTGCGGTGCGGAGGTATTCGGCGCGGGAACGTCTGAAATAAAGATCGAGGGTGTCAGCGAGCTTCACGGCTGTACTCACACCATTATTCCCGATATGATAGAAGCGGGAACCTATATGGCGGCAGTTGCGGGCACGGGCGGAAGAGTCAACGTCTGCAACATTATCCCCAAGCATCTTGAATCCATTATCGGAAAGCTGCGCGAAATGGGCGTGGATATAGAGGAGGGCGCGACCAGCGTTACCGTATCCTCTACGGGCGAGCTGAAAAGCTCACAGATCACTACCGCCGCATATCCCGGCTTCCCCACCGATATGCATCCTCAGTTCTCCGTGCTTCTCTGCTCTGCGCAGGGCATGGGTACGGTTACGGATAAGATCTGGGAAAACCGCTTTGCCTACGTTGAGGAATTGCTCAAGATGGGCGCAACCGTCACACGTGCGGGCAACACCGCTTGCTTTGCTGGCAATCAGAAGCTCTGCGGCGCGGCTGTCAATGCGACTGACCTTCGCGGCGGCGCGGCTATGGTAATTGCGGCGCTTATGGCAGAGGGCGAAACGGAGATCGGCAATCTCCATTATATCGACCGCGGCTACGACGACCTTATTGGAAAGCTCAGCCGTCTCGGCGCGGATATCCGCCGCGTTAACGTGGACGAGGACGCAGACTTCAATTTCGGAGCTATAAAGGATTAATACATATCCCCCCACCATGGGCATTTTGTCCACGGTGGGGGATTATTGTATATGTGGCTCTGCCCCAAACCCCGCAAACTTTCTTGGAAGAAAGTTTGATCAAAGAGCTTCGCCGGAAATAATTTTTTGTTTAAATTTGTTTGTATGATGACAACAAAAGCCATCGCTACAATTCATTCGTTATTCCAACTCTCAACTACAAAAATTCGCGCCGAGCAATTTCTTGCTCGGCGCGACGCTTGTTACGATCCAAGATTCAGATTGTTTCCGCTGTCGTTAATATCTTCCGCATTAACGTATACATAAATCCAATAAATATCTCTACCCTCAAAGGACTTCTTTAAGGTAACCACATCACTGTACGACCTGGTCTTAATCTTGTAGAACTCTGCCGCAGAGCCTTCATAGAAGAAAGTACCTGTCGCCATATTATCTATATACGTCACGGATTTGGGAAGATAGACCCGACAGGTTCCGTCAAATATAGCGTAATATATAGCGTTATGTTCGAGCCGTTGAACTGAAGCGCCTAAAACTAATTTATACGTCTTCAATCCCAATGCACAAGTCTTTATGGTTTTGACGGTGTCCGAAATAACGTATTCGACAATAGCTTCACTGTTCGAATCATAAAATGCGTACGCTCCGACCGTGGTAATACCCTCTGCTATGGTGATCTTCTTGGCATGCGATAAATAATCGTGCCAAAGAGGACGCCATTCTGCATCAAAATTGGGCATAGCCCCTTTTCCGTATATAACGATCTCATAATCACCGTAATTTATATAACCACCCGTGACATAATATTTGCCTGTGACATAATATTTACAGTTGGCTTCACTCCCCAACGTACCGTCTGCGTTTCCGTGTTCGATCGCCTCAAGACTGCATTTACCGCAAACGTAAGCGCCATGCAATACTCCATCATGCTCTACATACTGGTGTTGAAAATCGTGGGCATAGGTCTGCTGCTTCTGATCCCCCTTATACGAATAACCGCAATCGCAGGAATATACCGTATATCCCCCGGTATTGCAGGTTGGAGCCACAACAGAAGCGGTGTAATCGTGAGCCTTTACGGTGCCAACCTCAAAGGTACCCGTACCGCACTCACCACACTTGCAAGAGTAATAATAAGCTGCTGCCTTTTGACAGGTGGCCTCGTATTTGAGATAATCAACGTCGGTATTCTCCTGATCAAAGACGTGAACAGGCTCGCCGTCGGCGAAGGTTTCCTCTCCGCGCTCGCCACATTCGCAGGAATAGTAATACAGAGCGGCGCTTGTGCAGTTAGCCTTGGACGCAAAATACGCATTGTAGGTATCCTTTTGGTCGTATACGTGCAGATGGACAGCTTGGCTTTCTGTTTCGGTCATGCTTTCGGTTTTCTCGGTGGCGGCTTTCGTTTCAAGGGGCGTAGTGCTTTCCGTTGCTTCCAAGGTCGTAATTTCATTTGCAGTCGTGCTTTCCGCTCCCGACACATCAACACCCGTATCGCATGCCGCCAAGACAAACAAACACGTCAGCATCAAGATCAATAATACAGATTGCCAAAATCTTCTCATTTTCCCCTCCAAAGCATAAAGCTGTCGAGTGTTAATACATTGGAACCATAACCTCAATCTCCAGATTCATATATCCGAAGGTTACGGGAACTCCCATAGAATTGAACGCTACCACATCCGTGGTGAACATAGGTATATAACCCCCAAGATCGTCGGGCAGACCGTAGATCCTTTCGCCGAAATACGCCTCCGCATCATAGCTGGATTTGATATATCCCACACCGAGATCACGCTGACTGGGATTACTGAGAACGACGAGATATGTTCCACCTTCCTTCAAATCAGCTTCGTCGAGATAAACGGTAAGTATTGCATTGTCCCTATAATTTATAAAAGTTTGCGTAGCGATCGGATCAGCCTCAACTGTCAGCGCATATCCCGATTTCAGAGCAAGCTTTTCACTGCTTCCCTCTCCATCTATCCACTCGTACACAGACACCACAAGAGTGCCCGTGCAGTCGTTCCATGAGGGACATTCTATGGACGCGCTTGAAAGAACGCCGTCCACTACCGTAAACTTGGTTGCAATGCTCTCACCTGGGGATAACCTCGTCGCCTCCATCTTATAATTACTACCGTCGGGGCTCTTTATGTGATCGTCAATATAGAGCGCCTCACCCGCCAGTACGTAATCGTCGTAATTATCGTTGGACGGTATGTCGCCTTCATCAAACACCACCTCAAGAGTGTCGTATATGAGATCGTTCAGCTCAGTGGAGGGGACCGTCTTCATAATATTTATCGTTATCTCGTAGCTGTCAAGAGTTATAACGAAAATATCCATTTCCATAGACGTACTCTCGCCGTCGTATTCAACGGTAACGGTCTGTTCGATAACAGCCACGGCGACGTCGTTGCGGTCGATCTTGTGCTTGACGGATATATAACTAATGCTCATTCCCATTTCCTCGTAGATCGGAACGCACTCGCTCTCGTATATCTCCTTGGTCAAGCTGTCGAATATGCCCGTAGGCGTATCAACTGATACAGTAATATTTACAAGCTCGCCGTAGCTGATAAATCCGCCCGCATACTCCTCTACGTACGCCTCCCATTCCGCGGGATACTTGAACGAAACAAAGCCGTCGTTGTATATTGCGGTATCAAGCGGATCTATTTCGAGCTCGGAATAGGATGTGATCTCCTCGGTGGTGGTTTCATCCTCCGTGGTCTCCTCGGTGGTCTCTTCAACCGTGGTGCTTTCTTCCTCGGTGGTCGTTTCATCCGTAGTTTCCTCGGTGGTCACTTCGGTGGTTTCCTCGGTCGTTACTACCGTAGTATCGGTAGTGCTACCGTCATTCATATTCAAGTCGCAAGCCGCAAGCGAAAGAATGACCAGCAATCCAAGCAGTACAAAAATAAGCTTTCTCATAAAATTTCTCCTTATATCAAGAATTAATGGGGCTACTTAATAAAATCACAAAGTGGAGGTCGCGTGACGCATCTCAATAGAAATAGTACGTTATTCGACACGGGATACCGCTGATCGAAATATCACACTCGGCAATCGTGAGTGAGCGGTTGCATATAACAAAGAACTTAACGCCCATGTATAGGTCGCTTGAGGAATAAAACGCATAATCTCCAATGGATGTGATTCCCGGCTCTAAGATTATCGAAACGATCTCATGTCCTCTGGATGCCCACGGCGGGCGATACGACACGGTAAAATCGGGCATGTCACCGTCACCGTAGATCACAAGGATGCGCTGGGCGTTATGCTCATCATTTACGCCCGTGAGATAATATTTCACTTGGTCGTTCTCATCCGACACAAGTCCGTAATCACACACTACCAGCCGACAAACCGAGCACATATAGCCGCTGTCGTCGGGCATCAAGCCAAAATCATGCTCATGAGTCGGACGCACGACGTTGTCCTTGTAGCTATGGCCGCACTCACACGTGTGCAGAGTGTATCCCTCGTCGCCACACGTGGCATTCACTCGCGAAACGGTAAAATTGTGTTCAAGTCGCGGGATAGCCACCTGCTCAACTATCACCTCGCCGCACTCGGCGCAATGACTTCCCTCAGCAAGTCCTATTCTCTTACACGTAGGCGGAATTTCGGCATCCGCTTCGGGCGTGTGCGCCAAGAGAGGAATTATTTTCTGTGCTTTAAGTACCTTGCCGCAAATTGCACATTCACTGCCATCGGTAAGTCCCGTGGACGTGCATGTAGCCTCTGTTGCGGATATCGCTTGAGGAATATGACTTAACACCGGCAATTCCGACTGTGCGGTCAGCACCTCTCCGCAGACGGAGCAGTGTACTCCCTCGGAAAGACCTGTTTTTGTGCAGGTGGGATCGGTTGGTGCATCTATTTGCTCTGTATGCGGCAGCTTTTCGACGCGAGCCATATCCGTTGCGGTACATTTTGTGCAATTCCGAGCGAGCCTTCCCTCCTCCGAGCAGGTCGCATGAAGCTCGGTCGTAAATTCCGACCATTCGTGCTTACATTCCGACACGGAATTGGAGGAAAATACAATGCTCAACGGTATACAGAACACGCAGACTCCAAGCAGCACTCGCCTTCCCGCACTGCCCCGCTTCGCCTTTGAGCGCGAAAGTATCGGTACGAGCACGGACGGCAAAAACGTCATTACGCACAGCCCCGTCATCAAGGGGTCGATCACGGGATGCTCACTGTTTCCGAGAAGGAACAAAAAAATCCCAACGCCAATTATAACCGACGACCACACCGCCGCGAAAACGCCGACGATACCGAGCGCCCGTGCAAATCCTCGGCGGACGTTTGGCTTTACGTCCTCGTCCGAGGCTTCTACGCTTTCGGGGGACGACAGCTCGTTCGCAAGATCGGAAATGGTATACTCCTTTTCAGCATCAAGCGACGACAACGCTCGCACCCGCTTTTCATCCTCGCAAAGACTCTCGCGTGTTCTTTCAAGCACGCCCAAAATTATACGTCCGCTTTGATCGGGATGCAAGAGTAGGTCGCGGATCTCCTCAACGGAAAATCCAAACGTTCGAAGCACTGCAATATCGTTAAGGTCAGATATATCTTTTTCAGAAAAATCAAAGGTCTTTCTGCCAAGGTAGTTTTCTGTATAAGATGGACTGATAAGTCCTTCCTCGATATAGTAACGTACTGTCCTGTCCGTGAGCCCTGTCCGCTCACAGACGGCTTTAATTCGCATTACATCACCCCCATTTTACTGCATTATAAACTTTTACGCAGGGTAAAAGTCAATACTTTTTTCAAAAATAATTTTATTTTTCTGCTCGCGCCCACACGCGAGCGGTAATTTTTCCTGAAATATACAGTAATTATAGCATATATCCCCGCTTTTCAAGGCGAGCGGCTGTTTTTCCAAAATATTCTTCCCGACCCTTGCAATTTCGGGAGATTTGTAGTAAAATAGATTTAAAGTAAATTTAAGGAGTAACGATATGTATAACGAATGGTCTTTGGATGTTCTCTACAAGGGCGCTGACGATCCCGCAATAGAGAAGGATATGGCGTCACTGACCGCCGCAGTCGCAGAATACAAGGAGGCTGTTGCCGCACTTGATGCCGCTACCCCCACAAAATCTCTCCGCCGCGTAATTGACGCAAAGGAGAAGGGGAGCTTGCTCGTGCGCCGTCTTGCAGGCTTTTGCAGTCTTCGACGCTCGGCAAATTCCTCCGACACTCTGGGCGCGCTGTATATGACAAAAATTCAGGCGCTTATGGCGTCAAACGCAAAGGCAAACGTAGCCTTTGAAAAATTTGTTGGCGAGATCGGCGACATTGACACCGTTATCTCGGGCGACGAGGTGCTGTCGCAGTACAAATTCTATTTTGAGGAAATAAAGCAGTCGGTTTCTCACAACATGAGCGACGAGGCGGAAGCCGTGTTCGCCAAAATGAACATCAGCGGAGGCGGCGCGTGGGGCGACCTTTTCTCTTATCTTACCGCAGGAGTTGAGGTGGATTATAAAGGCGAGAAAACTACCCTTTCCGCTATCCGCGGTCTCGCAGAGGACGACAACCCCGAGGTTCGCAAGTCGGCTTATGAGGCAGAGCTTGCCTGCTACTCCAAGATCCGCGATTCTATCGCATTTGCGCTCAACAGCATCAAGGCGCAGGTCAACACCGAGGCGGAGCTTCGCGGCTATGCAAGTCCCCTTGATATGACGCTTGAGCATTCCCGCATGAAGCGCGAAACTCTGGAAGCAATGCTTGAGGCTATGCGCGAATATCTGCCCAAATTCCACGAGTATCTCCGCCACAAGGCAAAGCTTCTGGGTTACGAAAACGGACTTCCTTGGTATGAGATGCTTGCCCCCATGGGCGAGGCGGGCAGCATGACCTTTACCGCAGAGGACGCGCACAAGTACCTCGTAGACCATTTTGAAAATTTCGCCCCCGACCTTGCAGAAATGGTAGACAGAGCCTTCCGCGAGGAGTGGATCGACTTCTACCCCCGTGCGGGAAAGGTGGGCGGTGCGTTCTGCTCCAACCTCCCCTTTGTCGGACAGAGCCGCGTGCTTACCAACTTCTCGGGCAGCTTTGGCTCGGTAGTTACCCTCGCCCACGAGCTGGGTCACGCTTACCACGGTCAGCAGATACAGGATCACCGTCCTCTCAATACGGGTTACACTATGCCCGTAGCGGAAACCGCGTCAACCTTCAACGAGCTTATTATCGTCAACGACGCCATATCGCAGGCAGAGGGCGGCGAGAAGATCCGCCTTATCGAGAGCCAGATTCAGGACTGCACGCAGATAATCGCAGATATCTATTCCCGATTCCTGTTTGAGGACGAGGTCATCCGCCGCAGAAAAGACAAATTTATGTTCCCTGCGGAGCTTGAAGCGATAATGCTTGACGCGCAAAAAACAGCTTATGGCGACGGGCTGGATCACGACCTGCTTCACCCCTACATGTGGTGCTGTAAGAGCCACTACTACCGCGCGGGGCTGAGCTACTACAATTTCCCCTACGCATTCGGCGGACTGTTTGCACGCGGACTTTACGCAAAGTATCTTGAGGAGGGCGAGGCTTTCCTGCCCAAATACCGCGCTCTTCTGCGCGCGACTACCGTTGATACGGTAGAAAACGTGGCAAAGATCGCAGGCATCGACCTGACCCAACCCGAATTCTGGCGCACCAGTCTGCAAACCATTGCCGACAGTATTGACGAATTTATCAGAGAAACAAGCAAGTAAAGCATAGGGGCTGTCGCAAGTGCGACAGCCCTCCTTTTGATGGTAAATAACGCAAAAAACCATTGTAATGTTTTGTGTTACTTTCTGTCTTAACAGAAAGTAACCAAAGAATAACCAAAGGTATGGAGGATGAGTCGTGATTTCAATTTTTACAAAATTGAAATTTCACTCCTCAATTCCTCCCTCCCTTTGGAATCCCTCCCACCTTGGGGTCCGGTTCGCGGTTAGAGAGCCGTCATGTAAACGCTATTACAAATTATGCCGACAGGTCGCAAATTGGAAATCGGACACGCCCGATGTACGTGGCAATTTGTTGGTGGAGCAACGCCTAAAAAGATTTGAAATTTTTCTCGTTGCGCTTGATTTTTTAAATCTCATACTGCTTTAAAACCACCGCCCGCCAAAGGCGTTCTCTGCCTGACCAAGTTTCCGTCGCTCCGATGGAAACTTGGCGATATGGGTGTGCAGCAACCTTGGCGCGCGATCACGCCTTGCCCGCAGACTTGCGGCAAGGCGGCGCGTCCAGGAATGAGGGATTATTAAGGGAGAAAACCGTGGGTTTTCTCCCTTAATTCGGTCTTTGGTTACTTTCTGCCGAAGCAGAAAGTAACGTAAAAAACAACTACACTATTTGTGTTACTTCTGTATCACATAAATTAATATCCAAAAGACAAAAAGGCGGGACACATTAGTGATCCCGCCGATTCAATTTAAGCAAATTTCGGTGACGTCCGCCTTACTGTCAGACGCCGTATACAGAAGCATACGGAATATATCATCATCTCCGCCGCGAAGAACACCGCCACGTTCAAAGCGGGCATGATGTACGGCGCGACAGCCTCCGGAAATACTCCGAGCGGGTCTTGGTTGAGGAAAAACCAATTAAACTCCCGCGAGTAATCCCCTGCCGCCCCGCTGTAAAGCGTGTTTCCGATAAACGCCCACACAGTCAGCGCAACAATTATTACAACGTCGCGATAGCATTTTTTGAATTTCAGCCGCTCACCCTCAAACGCCAAGGTCAGAACACCGTATACCGTCATGACAGCATGGAAAAGCAGTGTCTGTATAACTCGGTAGGACAGCGGATGTACCTCGTACCACATTACCCCCGCTGGATAAATGAGATAGACGAGGTTGGAAATAAGTCCAAGCAACGCGAAATGCACCGCATAGTTTTCAAGACGGCGCACGTGTCGGCTCAAAAAGCTCATTACACACATGGATGTGCAGGCATGGAAGGGCAATTTTTCGATATCTATCTCGCCGTAAGCAAAGGGCATGAGGAAAAAGTCGGCGATATACAAGCCGAATACAATGCCCACGATAACGTTCAGTACCCTGCGCCGCGCCCCCTCGCTTTTGTTCTTATATCCGAAAAATATCGCAAGAGCGGCAAGAACCGCAACCGCGATATAGCACCAGTGCCAAATACCAAAGCAGGTAAAAGCCACGCCACCCTTTCTGTCCGAGAGCAGACCGTTCAAAAGTGAATACATGATGTCAACCGCCTTTCCGTGGAATTAATTTATATGCAAATCAAAATAAATACCCGTTATTTTTTAAACCTGTCAAGCATCTCGCGGATATTTGCTTGCGTTGCGGAAGTGTATCCAAAAAAGAAATGGTACTCTTTATTCACCAACAGCCGAAATATCGGCGCGACCTTGATTTTGGATTTATCCAAACGTATTGATAAGATCCCACCATTTTCCGAAATCTGCTCAATGGCATCATAAGGAATAGTTTTGACAGGCACTACAAATATGAACGCCAATACCATTATAGCGGTTGCCGTCGTATGAATTCCATTCTCGTCCATGCGAAACGCACAGCCCACACATATTTGACGGATCAAAGCAAGGAGGGACACCGTCCACGAAATCACCACCGCGCCCGTAAGCACGGTAAAAATAGCTTTGGTGGACGGTGGCATAGGACCGCTATCCATCAATATCTCGTTTGTATTGAGAAAATATATCCCATACCAGCCAATCGCAACGCAGCACAGCAGCAGTGCGCAAACGATATAAAATTTTGGCTTAAAATTCGTTTTCAACATAGATCCTCGTCCTTGTAATGTAATACTTGCCAATAACAATGAAAATAATTCCGAATATTTTTGCGCCTTCCTTACTGTATTGATACATTATCCGCGCTGTCAATTCATACTGCCACTCACCGCAGATCGTCAACCCTTAACAAGGCGTCGGGAATTGCTTCGTAAACGTTGTAGCTTGCATTTTCAACGTCACCCAGATCGTAATATCCCCGAGGAAGAAAATCATGGTTCATATCTATATCTTCCTCGTAGACAATCTGCAACAGCACGTAATGCACGGTATATGAGGATTCGTCCACCAGCGCGTACCAGCTCGTACAATCGTATCCGAGAACGGTAACGTATGCGGGCAGAATAAAGGTCTGTGTATCATAAACCACATTGTTGTTTGCAAGCTGACTCAACCGCGCGATCTCTGCGGCGTAAGTATCTTGCGAATAAATTACCGACAAGCATATCTCTGTCGAGGAGCTGCCCACAAAACCAAGCTCCCATTCACAAAAAAAGTCCTCAACTGTCAGATCCGAAACGTCCTCGGGAAACAGCTCAAACGCCTCCGAATGTCTGATCTCCGCAAGCTCAAATATCTTGTCATAATCCTCAACGTCGGTGTATAGCTCATATTCGAAGCTGAACAGGGATGCGAAGATCAAAAAGAAAACCATAAAAAATGATAGAATCATTCTCGCCATAATATACCTCCTTTTGGGGTATTGTAAACTCTTACGTAGGGTAAAAGTCAACACCTTTTCCGTAATTAATTGTATCACAACGTTATGATTAAGTCAAGCGCAATAAAAAACCGGGCTGTCTCACTAACGTGATCCAGCCCACGAAATCGAACTTGACGAATGAAATTCGTCATTTTGGCGCTAAAAAAGCATAAAATTTTCTCCGAAAAAACACCAAAAACGTTCGAGTTTCCGAAAATGATGGATTCCTTGCCATCATTTTCGAGGGGGCTGTCGCAAATGCGACAGCCCCTTAGCTTATTCTGTCTTATCTGTCGTTTCTGTTTTATCGTTTTGCGTGTCAGTCGGCTTTTTGCCTATAACAGCAAGGATTATAGCGGCTATCCAACCGATAAATACAGCCAATATAACCCACAAGACAACGTTTTCTCCTCTCTTCTTGGCCATTTTAGCCGTGATAACAAGGCAAAGAACAGTGATGCCTAAAGCCAACGCTCCCAATAAAAGTAAAGCGATCGTCCCAAACACAGCAAAAGAAGAAGGATCAATATAAAGCGCCAGCGGCGTTTGCAGTGTAGCAGACAAGCAATTAAATAATACGTTTCCCATTTTTTCCTCCAAAGCATATATTAAAATACGTGCGGAATATGGTCGCAGTGCGTCCGTTAAAGCACCCCATTTCCGTCAACACTTATATTATACTCAATCTTTGAGTATTTGTCAATACTCAATTTATGAGTGTGGTAAACTTTTTACATATAATTTGTAAGGAGTTTTTTATGGATTACAGAACGAGAATGAGAGATCTGCGCGAGGATCACGACCTCACGCAAAAGCAGGTCGGAGCTATCCTCAACAAATCTCAGCAGGGCTACAGCCATATTGAGGACGGACGCGCGGAGCTGAAGATCGACGACCTGATAAAGCTTTGCAAATTTTACAACGTAAGCGCCGACTATTTTATCGGGATGTCTGACCAATAAATTAAAAAATCCAAGCGACTCAAGAGTCTCTTGGATTTTTTGCCGCAGGTGGGAGCGCTTGCATTATTAAATGTGTCGGGTGTTCCCCGTTTCGGTGATCTTTAACAATGAAGTATGTAAATACAAGGGCAAGTGTCTCACTCGCTCGGCAATATTTAAAAGGTTGAATTAGTCAGCCTTGTAACCAATGTTCTTCGCCTTAGCAGGATCGAAGGTCAGGTTGCAGATAGAAGCTACGAGACCGTAAATTCCGAAGGTAATGGTACCCAGGATCAGGTAGCAACCGGTTCTGGAGGTGTAGCCCTCAGGCTTGAAGGAAGTGTGGTTGATGATAAGGCTTCCGATCCAACCGAGGAAGAAAGTCAGCAGAAAACGAACAAGCTTCTGATTATCCATGTCAAAATCTCCTTATAATTGCATTTTTTCTATAAAAGCCGTACACTCCGCCTGCGCACCGAAAAACGCAATCCGTCTTGTATACGCCTATATTATACTTTATTTGTGCGAATTTGTCAATACTCAAATTGTGGCAAGCGCGCACCTTTACACAATATTTTATGCGGCAGACGCCGATTTATTTCTTGGAGGGATAGAAATCAACGGCAGCACATTTGGTCTTTATAAACTCCAAGAACTCGCCGTACTGCACCTCCGACTCAAACGAAGCCTTGGGTAGGATAAGCGCCGCTAAGCTATTGAAATGAATATAGACCGTCTTACCGCCGACAACGCTCACGCGCTCGATCGACGGGTATTTCATCTCCGTTTTGTTGTCCTCCGCGACCTCGGTAAAGCTGTCGTCAAGAAATTCCACGACAGAGGACGGAGTATAGGGCATTTTGCCGCTCTTTTTCATCTGCTTGATCTGTCCCTTCAAAGAAGCAGACATCATATTCGGCAGGAGCACTATAAAAAGCCCCAGCAAAACGCCGCAAGGAATGATCGTGAGAAATGTCTCCGGAGTAAATCCGCCGCCTATCAGCAAAAGCGCCATCATCACGCCAATACAGACACACGCTATCACTCGGCTCTGCCTTATCTGCTTTTTACCGTAGTGCGAGCGAAGCATAACGAATTTGTTAAGCTCCAGATAATCGTCGTCAGATAAGACAACGTTGAATTTGAAATTCATAACGTCCCCCCTTCTCCGTGCTATTATAAACTTTTACGTAGGGTAAAAGTCAATACTTTTTTTGAAAATTAATTTGAATTTTCCAACAATTTCGGCTCAAACCTTTCTCATCATCATGCTCAAAACGCAGAAGGTGGAAACCAAGCCGTGCGTCAGCATGAATTTTTTAAGCTTTGAGAAGGACGAGAGCGAGGAATACGGAACGTCTTTTATTACCGACTTGAACGGCTCGGTCTTCAACAGCTTGAGTGCCGCCCTTCTGCGTCCGCGACGGTCGGGATTGTCCTTGTGGTAATATTTAAGATACAGAACGTCGGTTATCGTTCCGAATATAAAGCGAGCGTAGTCGTCCGAGATCTTGTGATACGAAGGATTGCCGAACAGCTCCGCCAATTCCGCATCCATACGCTTGGCGATAGGCAAAAGCACCTCCGCGAGCTGCATTCTCGCGCTGTCAAGATTTGATGAATAGCGGTGGCACACACTGCTCTCATTAGTTCTGTAATGATACAGCGCGTCGTTGATGTGATGCAGAACTGCCACCTTTTCAAAGCATTTGCAAATAAACACCTTGTCCTCGCTCTTGGGAAGTCCGACGGGGTATTCTATTCCGTTTTCAACCAGCATAGAGCGCCTATATACCTTGTCACAGGAATAGTAAACGGGGCTGTAGCTTTTCTGATCCACCGAAACGCCCATAACGCGGCGATACAAATACTCCCGCTCGGACGGAATACTCAGGTCATACACTTCCTTGTGCTCAAGGCCACATTCAAGAACTGTTCCCTTTCCGTTGGATTCGCGGAGCATACGGAACATCAAGATATCGCAGTCCTGCTTTTGCAAATGATCGTGGAGTATCTCGCAGGTATTCAGCTCGATCCAGTCGTCGCCGTCGACGCACATTATCCAATCCGCCGTTGCCGCCTTGATAGCGTTGTTTCTTGCCGCAGAAACACCTTGATTTTCCTGATGTATCACGCGGACACGGCTATCAGCCGCCGCAAATTCGTCGCAAAGCTGTCCGCAGTTGTCGGGGCTTCCGTCATCCACGAGTATCACCTCAAGGTCGCCAAATGTCTGCGACAGAATACTGTTCATACATTCCTTGAAAAACTCCTCGTCCAGCTTATAAACGGGAACTACTATACTGAAAAACGGTTTTGCCATAAATATATCCTCCATTGAATAGTCGGCATTCGTTGTGTTTATTATACCATGCCTTGCGATATTTTGCAATACGATTTAGAATTTTGTCTGGTTTTGGATCAAAAAGGAACAGAATTAATAAAGAGGCGGGAGATAAACTCCCGCCCTACCGCGTCAAATTTGGTAAAAAACATATTTAACACATTGTCTGTCCAAGCGTCTTTGTGATATATCCATTCTCCCCTTGCAAGAGCAATTCTTCAAATTTTTTCATCATTTTCTCCTTTGGGGTGTTATGCCTCAACGACCACGGGATTTTTATTGTAGTCCTCGCAGAGAAGATTCATTGCCTTACAAAGCTTGTGGAAATAAACCAGCGGTCCAACAAGAATAAACGAGCCAAGCACAAACCATTTCCAAAAGTCGCCCGTGCTAAAATCATAATCTATATTCCGCATCTGAAGCGCTTCCTCCACCCTGCTTGCCGTCTGATAATGCCAGATATCAATTACGATACTAAATGTAAACAAAGACAGAAAATACGCCCATATAAAATTCATCTGCTTCTTGCTCAAAGGAGCTATCTTATCGAGGTCAAAAGAAAACGGAATGAAAAATACAATAGTGTATATACTGAGAGTCAAAACGTTCAAAAGCATCAGCTTCCACATTTTTCTGTCGGTTTTCAGCTTTACGGGCTTGCGTTACTTCTCTGTTCGTTGTGCTTCATAGTCATAAGAATAGGGGTATGGCATACTAATCTCCTTATCACATACAGCGGCACTTTGCCGTGACCGCCGCCTGTCCGTCGTCATTATAAACCTTTACGTAGGGTAAAAGTCAACACTTTTCAAAAACAATTTTACATTGACACGCCTCGAAGGCACGCCATCTGCACCTTAAATCGTCAAGACTATGATAACGCATCCCGCGCACAGAATCGATACGAAAAAATAAAAAACGAGAAAAGCAACAGATACGGCTTTTATCACCTTGTTATAAGCCAGCTTTACACTTGCCCACGAAACGATCGCACCCGCCACGGAAATAAACAGCTCCACCACCGCGCCAATAATCATCAGGGCTAAGTATGCAAAGACTGCAACCACCCCCGACAATATCGGATATTCGCCCTCGGACGGATCAAGGGAATCAGTCTGCACCATTTTTCCGCACACGCCGAGGAAACACAAGACAGAAATTACAAGAAGCCCTATCATAGTGCACAGCAATATAACAGATATCGTTTTATCCTTTATCTTCTTCACAGCCTGCCCCTTCCGCTTTACCGCAGGTTATCTATTGCAGACTGTGCCGATTCTTTAATGGCAGTTTTCCCGCCATGCTCGATACAATACTGATAATGCAGTACAGCTTTTTCGTTATCTTGTAAATTCTCGTAAACCTCACCCAGCCCGTAGTGGACGAGCAACTTTCCTAAATTATCAAGCTTTGGAAACGTTTGCTCCAGCATTTTGAGGTTGCGCGCTTCTGCCAGCTTATAATCCCCCATAGCCATTGCGCGGTCGCTTTTTAAAATCGCGTCAACAAGCGCCGTACAAACGAAATCAAGCTTTAACTTTTGAGTTTCCTCAAAAAGCTTTTCTGCCTCCTCTGTTTTCTTGTACGAGAACAGCAGGGATACTTTTACAAGATTGGCATACGCCTTCTTTTTTTCTCCCGCAACGGCGATCATTTCATCAGCCGTGGCAAGAGCATTTTCACGGTCATTCAAAGAATCGTATGCAATCGCTACCAGCTGCAAGACCTCAATGCTCGGCTTATTAACGACAAGCTCCTCGGAATTTTTCAAAAGCTCATACTCCTTGATAAATTCCGCAGGATTTAACTCGTTACGAACTAATCGGTTTCCCCGATTTATCCACTCGCCCTTACCTTCGGCATAGCGTCCAAAGAGTATCAGCGGAGCTTCAAGTGCATACGCGATCCCTCCCAGCCAAAACAGAAGGTCCGCTTCAATTCCAAGGCTCACAAACACTATCGCAACTGTAATACAGCCACTGCCCAAGACAAAATAAATTCCCGCCAAGAGCAATATTTTCATGATCGATTTTTTAGTCAAGAACATTTCTATACCTCCGTTCTGCCTTCATTATAACTTTTACGTGGGGTAAAAGTCAATATTTTTTAAACAATTTGACACTGCGGCTTTTCAGTCAACGCTCTGATACAACCAACTCAAATTTCGGGAGAGAACAGCTTGAAAACCGCCTCCGACATAACGAAAATGTCTTTAGACCCTTGTAGCTTTCCCCTCTTGGCGGAAACCCATATTCCCTCGTCAAGCCCCGTGATAACGGACGCCTTGCCCTTAATTACCACGATAACAATTTCATCCGCTCCTCGCTGGGGCTTCACAAGCACGCTTTTAACGACTGTCGGCTGCATATTCCTCCCATCATATAGAGCTGCTCCCAATAGACTGTATTGTCCGCTTCGCAGTAGATTCGGGTTGCCTTGGTCGCCGCCTTTTTGGTGAAATAAATCGCGTATTTTTGTCCCTTAAAGGTAAAACCGATCTTTCTGACACAGTCATTTTCCTCAATAAGCTCTCCAAAGGTACGGGCATAATTATAGAGGGACAAGGAGCTCTCGTTGGAGCATTCCATTATATCACCGACGTTGCAGGAAAGTGCCGTGCATATTCGGGCAATGGTATCGGTCGTTACGGTCTCGTTTTTGGCAAGCTTGGCAATTATCCGCGAGCTAAGTCCAGTCAGCTCCATCAAGTCGGATTTGGAAATGCTTTTCTCCGCCAACAACTTCCAAAGATTTGAATAGTCAATATACATATTGCCACCTCCCTTTCTATGATTCATTATAGCACACGCCGTACATTTTGTCAATATATTTTTACGATAGTAAATAATATTTTGCGAAAATCTTCTGCTGGGTGAAATAAAGCCCCTATAGCACTCCGCAACGCAGAGCGTTATAGGGGCTTTAACATTTAATACCAGCCAAGCAACAGGCTATGCTTATAAATTATCCGATCTGTGTGATCACAAGATGCGCGGACACGGGGCGAGTTCCGCCTGCCAGAGGAGTAACGGTAAGCGCGGCGGCGTTGCCTGCAGGATTGCGGACCGTCAAAATCGAGTTGACCGCCGTGGTAGTTACCACAGCCATTCCTACGATCTGCGACGTTCCCGTAGCGCGACCTGCAACGGTATAGGCTAAATCCTGACCGTTCAAGGTCAAAATCAACTGTCCCGCCTCGGTAACGCTTACTTGAAATAGGATCTGATAGGTTCCGATAGGACCGAGATTGAAGGATGACGGACCAAGGCGTCCGATATTCGTATTGGCTATCGGACCGTTTTGAGGGAAGCTGACATCAGTACCCGGAGCAACGGTTGCCGAGTTATCGGGCGGCATCAATGCATAGAAATCGGCATAGCTCAACACGCCCCCGGGAAGTCCCTGAGGTCCCTGCGCGCCCGTATCGCCCACAGGACCCTGCGGACCGACAGGTCCTTGTGGACCTACCGCTCCCATAGCACCCGCAGGACCTTTCGGGCCGACGGGGCCCGTGTCACCGGCTGGGCCTTGAGGACCTGCGGGACCTTGAGGACCAATTGGACCCGCCACACCTGCGGGGCCTTGAGGTCCTACGGGACCGATATCACCTGCGGGACCCTGCGGACCTATAGGACCTTGGGGACCCGTTGGACCGATAGCGCCTTGAGGACCTGCAGGACCTTGAGGACCGACATCACCTTGGATTCCCTGAGGACCTGGGACTCCTTGAAGTCCTTGCGGACCCTGCGGACCAATGGGACCGACCTCGCCAACGGGACCTTGCGGACCGATAGGACCTGTTTCACCTACGGGACCCTGTGGGCCTTGCGCACCCGTGTCACCGGCTGGGCCTTGAGGACCAACGGGACCCTGCGGGCCGACAGGACCGACTGCGCCTGCAGGACCTTGAGGACCCGCAGGGCCTACATCACCCGCAGGGCCTTGAGCGCCGACAGGACCTTGAGGACCTTGCGCACCCATATCTCCCGCGGGACCCTGTGGACCTGCCGGGCCTACGTTACCCGCAGGACCTTGTGCGCCAATGGGTCCTTGCGCACCCGGCGCTCCGGCAGGACCCTGCAGACCGGGTAATCCTGTTTCACCTCTTTGACCTTGAGGTCCTGCAGGACCTCGCGGACCGATCGGACCTTGCTGACCGGTAGCGCCTCGCGGACCAGCAGGACCTTGAGGGCCAATAGGACCTCGTGGTCCTTGCGGGCCCTGCGGACCTTCGGGACCCGGAGGACAGACTACGCACGGATTTTTATCCTTATCGCTACAATCGTCACATTCATCGCAGCAAGACGGCTGATCGTTGCAGCTGTTCTGACAATCATTTTGACAGTTATTGCAATAGCGATCGTTGCCTCGCATAAACGGATTTTGTCTACTCATAAAATTACCTCCTTTGTAAATTTTGGTGAAGCACCATTACATTATATGTCGATTTTTGACGGACAGATACTGCTGTTATATTACGGCATATACGAGCTGCGACCTGGATAAAAAAAGGACAGAGAACGTAAATTCTCTATCCTTTAGTGCGTGTCCCCATTGGGCGCTTGATCATATTATACCGATAGTATCACCGTTATCCTCTACAACACGAAATTCGGGACGCTCACAAAGTCTGGTATTTGGTGTGTGGTAGGTAAAATAAGTTTTTTCTTCATCAGAAAATATCATACCGTGTCCGCCGTCGTTGTCAAGCAGCGGCTCAACATGCTCAAATTCAAGTCCCAGCTTGCCGTCCTTGAATTTCACAACCAGCTCAGCGTAATTTCCATTGACAAATGACGACCATATCATAAAAAGCTCGCCCGTTTTTGAGCGGTACATAAAAGGTCCGTCCGTCACAAAGTGATCTTTTCCAACGGGACCCACCAACGGATGCGAGGACGCGGCAAACATAGTGACCGCCTCACCCTCCGCAGAATCCAAGGGCTCATTCAACCTTACGTAGCACATTGTTCCGTCTTTAATCTGTGTATGCTCGTGACAGAATACCAGATACGGTATATCCGACTCGTCCACATACAGAGTACCGTCAAGGCATTCCCACTCGTTTGGTGTCAGCGCGCCCTTACTGTGAGGAACGAAGGGTCCCGTCAAACTGTCGGAGACCAGAGAATACGTGCCGCGCAAGCCGTTTTCCTGAGTAAAGGTGGCAAGCATATAGTATTGCCCATTATATTTGTGAACCTCGGGTGCCCAATTTGCAAATCTGTTCAAGCCGTATTGCTCGGAGCTGAAACACTCGATAGGCTCGCTCCAATTTGTCAAATCGTCGGAAATATAAACATCAAAGCCGTTTGTGTTACAGCCAAAGTTACGGGCTCTGCTTCCGTAGAGATAATATTTGCCGTTTTCATATACTACAAACGGATCGCGTATGTTGATTTGTTCTTTTCTCATATTGCCACCGCCTTTCTTGTCATAATTGTATAATAAAAGGAGAGACTTGTCAAGTAAATATTCGGCTTATGCCGGATATGAAATAATTTTTATGATAAATGTTCGATCAAAACGTTCTTTGCAAAAATTCAAATAACATTTCCCAAGCCTTTATCATTGGCAATGAAATAATGACCGCGATAATCATTTGCATCCACCAATTTTTTTAGTAAAACTATATTTTTCAGATACCTTTAAATTAAAAATGAAGATTGCTACTAATGCAGCTAAAGCTACAAAGCCTGCAAGGATGCAAAACGGAATAAATCTTGGATATTGCTTTGTTACTCCGCACCGTCTAGTGAGATAGCCATAGTTAGTCCCAACAAATTAAACAAGCATTCCAATCCCATGCTCAAGAAAGTTGCATAAGCCACGACACAAGCAAGGGCGAAAAATAATTTTTTCATATCTCCACCGCCTGTCTGATTACATTATATCACAATTTTATATATTTTTCAACATTCTCCTTGTAATATTTCCAGAAACGTTCATTCGTTCTGTCACGCTTGTATTCCATATAAAAACTTCCTTTCGGTTTGGTTAAACACCATTATACCGAAAGGAAGTCGAAAGTCCAGATAAGTTTTTGAAAATTATTTGTTATCAATTAACGCATCTCAATCACGCCAAAAGCGTGTATATCATCAATGCGAAGCATTGCATATCATCAACACGAAGTGTTGTATATCATCAAGCCGCAGGAAAATACACGCTGACGCGTGATGAGATACAGCCCCGCAGGGGCTGATGATATACACCTCACGTTGCGCGGCGATGATATGCCAAGCCTGCGGCTTGGATAAACAAAAACAGAACATTTGTCGATAAGACAAATGTTCTGTTTTTGTGAAAGGCGGACAAAAAAGATATTTTCGCGTCTTTTTGTTTGGAGTTAAACTGACGCATTCCAATCACGCCATAGGCGTGTATATCATCAAAACGAAGTTTTGCATATCATCAAGGTGTGAGCCTTGCATATCATCATTGCGAAAGAGAATACAGCCTATGGCTGATGATATACACCTTCGGTGATGAGATACACGCTAAAGCGTGATGATATACCATTGCTTTCGCAATGGATAAAAAAATTCGACAAGTCGAAACTTGTCGAATTTTTTGGTGACCCGTAGCAGAATCGAACTGCTGTTACCGCCGTGAAAGGGCGGTGTCTTAACCGCTTGACCAACGGGCCTTATAAACAGGCAGTTGCCGTCATAGACGACAACTGCTTTGGTAGCGGAAACCGGATTTGAACCTGTGACCTACCGGGTATGAACCGGTTGCTCTAGCCAGCTGAGCTATTCCGCCGTGCGTTCTTTTTCACAACGCTCGATTATTATATCACAGACATCCATTTTTGTCAAGCGTTTTTTGAAAAAAATTTTGAAAAGAGATAAAAAACAGAAAATTTGGTCAATGTGCCATTTTTGGACAGAATCCGCGCCTCGGCTTTCGTGAAATTGTCTTGACAAGGTGCGGTTTCTGTGATATAATTTTCTCGTATCATCATAAAAGATGACCTTTGACTATTTTAAAAAGAGAGGGATTTCTTGTGAAAAAGTTATTGAAGAGTAAGCTGCTTC
>JAFTPD010000015.1 GCA_017463485.1 Clostridia bacterium | reverse complement strand
TTGCTATATACAAGTAATACGTACCTGCAGTCAAGTGAATATAACCGTCAACACCGTTAGAATAATCATCTCCCCAAACCTTGACTTCGCTTGAGTTATACAGCTCGTACCAAGTGTATCTCATGGTCGTGGTTGCTTTAATATTTATCCTACCCGACTCGGTAATAACGAACTTATAGAAATCATTAGTGTCGTTGATAGCAAGCTGTCCTTTATATTCTGTACCAAAGGTAATATTGGACGCATACTCATAGGAGTTATTACTGGTGGTCTCGTTTTCCGCAAAGCTTTCCTTGGCAGACTCAAAGTTGACCTTGAAGCTGTAATTGCCGTAATCGTAGTTCTTGGCTACACGCAAATAATACGTGCCCGCAGTAAGATGCAGATAAGCATCAACACCGTTGGTATAGTCGTCACCCCAGAGCTTGACCTGACTTGCATTATACAGCTCGTACCAAGTATATCTCATAGCCGTGGTTACTTTGAAGTTTATTCTGCCCGACTCGGTGATGACGAACTTATAATAATCATTGGTGTCGTTCATAGCAAGATGTCCCTTGTAATCCGCGCCGAATGCGATCTCCTGTGCCGCGGTAAAGGAATTGTTATTGGATACGCCAATTTGCTCCTCAAAGCTTTCGTTGGCAGAGGTATAGCTTATATTCAGCGTATAGTCGCCGTAGTCGTAGTTTTTACCGACAGAGAAATAGTAGTCACCTGCAATCAAGTGCAGCTCAACGCCAAGTCCATTGGTATAGTCATCACCCCACAGCTTGGTGTTGAGATTGTCGGAAGAAAATACCGTATACCAGGTATAGCGCATGGAGGTGGTAACCCTAATATTTACCTTACCCGAAGCAGGCACGGTGAATTTGTACCAATCCGTCGCGCTTGTCTCGCTGAGGGTGCCCATACACGGAGAATCAAAGTTGATTTGAGTTGCCGTATCGGGAATATCGTTTGTGGTATCCGCCTCAGCAGATACTACGGCGCACATACCAAGCATAAGTACGAGCGTCAGAATGAAAGCAATAACTAACTTTTTCATTTTAGTCTTTTTTCCTTTCGCTATGTTTATTGTTTTTATATTTTTTATTTGTGCTTTTGGATTTATCGGTGGAAAATCCGAACCGCCCGAGCCTGCGTCCAAGCTCAAAGTATTCGCCGTGAGCAAAGGCGGCAAGTCCCGCCTTATCAAGGCGCAATTTCCCATTTGAGTCTATTATATCCGTGTCAACGTCCACGGCGACTATCTCCGCGAGGAATAGGTCGTGCGTTTCCTGCGGAATGATCTGTATCACCTTACATTCAAGAGCGAGCGGACACTCGTTGATAATCGGTGCGCTTATATTTTGCGCCTCCGCTTTGGTAAGTCCCGTTTTCTTGAATTTATCCACCTTCGCGCCCGTGTAGATACCGCAAAAATCTGCCGTTCTCACCAGCTGTGCGGGTGTGAGATTTACCGCAAATTCGCCCCTCTCCTTGATGATATTATACGAATATCGCGTGGGGCGCACCGCGATAGTCAGCCTTGGCGGCTTCGTATTTATTATTCCCGTCCAAGCCACAGTGATGATATTGGAGTTTTCCATATCCCCACACGTCACCATAACGGGTGGAACGGGAGCGAGCAACGCGCCGCCGCCCCAAGCAACCTTTGCCATAGATGCAGCCACCTCTTTCAAATACGGTTTTCAAGGTCAATAAATTTTTTCGAGCCCTCGACTATGCGAACAGCTCTGTCCCCTTCAAAGCAGAGCGAAAGCACTCCCTCCCCCACTTTAAAAGATACAAAATTCAGCGTTGTGTCACGGGTATCGTAGGCATACGGCTCGCCCGTGCCGAAATACTTGGACACAGCTTCCTTCCGCGTCCATATTTTCAAAAATTCCCGTCTGCGATCCGCCGCCGACTCAAAATCCGTCAGCTCGCCGTCCGAGAAAAATCGTTTTGCCATTTTGCAAAGTCTGTCCTCGTCAAAGCTGCCGCCAAGCTCGATATCAACTCCGACTCCGCCCTGGAGCGAAATCGCCGCCGCCACAAATTTGTCCGTGTGCGACACGGAAAACTCCGGCACTGCGTCATTTCCGTCAGATGCAAAATACGGCTTGCCCTTATCCGTTCTCGCAAGCGCCAAGGCGCTTGTATCAAGCCCCGCAAACTCCGCAAGCTCCAAAAGCGTGAGCAATGCGATTTTGCGTGCATCTGCGTTGACTCCCGAGGAGATACAGCCGAGATACTCCGCGTTTTGCGCGCATGCCTTCAATCGACGTTCAAGTTCCGAATGTCCTACGGGTCTTACCTTATCAACGGCAAGGAGAATGTCAGACATATCAGAACGCTTCACCCATCTGCTCCATAAGTCGTTTATTGAATTCTTCCGCCGTGTTATATCCCATGCGCTTCTGGCGGTTATTCATTGCCGCGATCTCAAGAATGATGGCAAGGTTTCTACCAGGCTTTACGGGAATGGTTATGGACGACACTTTAATGCCCAGAATATCCATTTTTTCGTCGTCAAGTCCGAGTCTGTCGTACATTTTTCCCTGCACCCAAGGCTCAAGGTTGATGACGAGATTTATCTTCTCAGTCTCCTTTACTGCGCCCATACCGAACAGTCGGCGGACGTCCACGATACCGATACCGCGAAGCTCAATGTAATATCTTATAAGCTCAGGCGCAGTTCCGACCAGCGTTTTTGCGGAGACACGCTTGATCTCCACCGCGTCGTCTGCGATAAGTCTGTGTCCGCGCTTAATAAGCTCGATAGCCGTTTCACTCTTACCTACTCCGCTGTCGCCAAGCAAGAGCAGACCCTCACCGTAAACCTCCACCAGAACGCCGTGACGTGTCATACGGGGAGCAAGGTGGGTATTGAGAGATGCTATCATTGCCGCCATAACGGGACTTGTTTTTTCAGCGGCGCGCAGTATCGGCACGCCAACACGACGAGCCTCCTCAAGCATACCGTCAAACACGGGAAGATTGGTAGTGTAGATCACAGCCACGGGCTTTGCTTCAATAAAATCCTTTATGTGCTTAGCACGTGCGGCGTCATCAAGTCCCGAAAGGTACTTATGCTCCGCTTTTCCGATAAGCTGAAGGCGCTCGGGATTGAATATTCCAAAGAATCCCGACAGCGCAAGTCCGGGGCGGTCGACCTCGGGCGTTTTTACGAATATTTCGCCGTAATTTTCGGGAGTAAATATTTTTTCAAGTCCGAATTCTTCCGCGAATCTGCTCAGCGGAATGGAATATACCTCGTCCATACTCTTCTCCTTTCGGAAATTATATATTTCTCTTTTCATTGTACCACATTTTTTGCGTTTTGTGAATAGATATTATAAATTATTTACAATTTCGCTTTATTGAGTTATTTTTTGTCGTTTCTTCATAGAAAGGTCACAATATCGTGCTATACTGTAATAGATGAATACGCTCCGAAAGGATATATAATATGAACGTCAACAAAAAGCCGAAAAATAAGAATAAAATAGCCATGATCACCGCTATCGCCTGCCTGTGCGCGGTGGCGATATTTATCGGCGTTATTGCGGTACTTAACATCAGCCGCGATATGAAAAATCAAAAGGCGGTCGCTACCTGCGGCAGCTACGATATTCCTTACGAGGAGCTGAGATTCGTTACTCTTTACTACAAAAACGAGCTTGAGCTGCGGCACGGCGAGGGTATATGGGACGATCCCACCACCGCCGAGAAATACCGCGCGGAGCTTGAGGAATGTGTTATCTCCAACCTCAATGAAAGCTATGCGATACTCACTATATGTGAAAGCTACAACATTGATCCCGACGGTGATGACGTCAAGGAATACGTTGACGAAACGATAGCGTCTATGATCGAAAACGATTTCGGCGGCGACAAGAATGAATACAAAAAATTTCTTGAGGAAAACAACATGACCGAGCGGCTGTTTCAGTTTACCGTCAAGATCAGCTACCTGCAGTCCGCCGTATTTTATATGCTCGTCGACAGCGGAGTTTATATGGAGTATACGTCAAAAAACATTGATGAGTTTATAGATTTCGTGGAGGACGAGGACAGCTACGCACGCACCATTCACGTTTATATTGAGAACGGCAAGGGCGAGGATGCAGAGAAAAATCTCGCCAACGCTCAGATGATAAGCGAGGAGCTGAACAAGATCACGAGCGAATCCGAGCGCCTTGAAAAAATGCATCATTACATAAGCAATTACAGTGAGGACTTCAAGCTTACCACCACCGACGGATTTTATTTCTCCAAGAACGAAATGGACAAGGTGTACGAGGATCAGACATTTGCTCTTGAGGTGGGTGAGGTCAGCGATGCTTTTGCCTGCACCGACGGCTACTACGTTATCATGCGCCTTGCACCCGAGGATGAATACGTTATGAAAAACGTCAGCACATTGCTTACCAATTATCAGTCGGCGCAGATGGGACTGTTCGTTCAGGTCTATCGCGACAACTACCCCGCCGCCTTTAACGAGTACGGAAAATCTCTCGATCTGGTGGCAATGGAATGAAAAACAATAATCTGAATTTTAAACCGGCGAAAACGCGGCGTATGCGGCGTCAAAGCACCAAGATCCGCAAGGTTGTGCGAGCGCGAAATCTCAAGCCCGTCATAGTTATTTCCTGCGCCTGCCTTGCCGTTGTGACGGTGGCCGTCATTTGGTGCTCACTGCTGGGACGGCAGGCGGATAAATACGCCGAGATGCAAAGTGAGGGGCGCTGGACCTTGGGGGAGGACGACGTAACGCCCCAACCTTCAAGCGTTCCCGTGACCCTTTCCTCTCCGCTCTCTCCCTCGCAAACCGTGTGGGACATCAAAGCCTACGGCGACATAGCGGCTGAGGGCGTCACGCTTGACGTTTATTCCGACGGCAAGCCAAACTATTACTCCGACGTGGGACTCGCCGCGGGACTTAGCGACAGCGATATGTACTCGCTTCCCAAAAAGGTTGCCGCCATGCACTCGGAGTCCATTCGCGTCACCTGCACGTTTTACATCACGTCTCTCGCCGCAACGCCTGCGGGAGCTGACGCCGCCGTGCAGAGCTACCGCCGCGGAGTTGAGCTTGCTCTGCTTGAAGAATTCGCCCTTTCGGGTATGGATGAGATACTCCTTCTCGGCTGTCCCGTAAGCGTTGACAACGCAGACGGCGGCAACACTCGGACTATTGAATTTCTACGCGAATTGACTCAAAGATTGAGTATATCAGATCCCGATTCTCCCCCCGCCGTCGGCGTAGCGTTGCCTATTGAAATGATCGACGGCATATATCACGGCGACACCTCTGCCGCTACGATTCTTGCCTACTGTGATTTTATTGCTATGGATATGCAAAACAGCGAGGACTATCCTCTTTACGGCGGCAGTGATCTTGACTACGAGCAAGGCGCAGACACCGAGGACGGCGAAAATTTCTCTCCTTTGTCGGATATGCTTTCCCGATTTGCTTACGCATATCAGAAATATCCGCTCCGCCTCCTGTTCAACTCAGAGCAGACGTCAAGCATCACCACCGCAATTTCCCACGGGTTTTATAACATTTCGGTTATAAAATAAAAAATTCAAACTCGTTAGAGTCGTGCTCTAAAGAACAGTTTTATAAGAATACGACATATCTCGAAAGCGGTATGCCGTATTCTTATTTTATTACGTATTGAATTTGTCATTTGCATCCACAAATTCAGTGCTTCGTATCACTTCATTATCGACATAAAGCTTGAAATTCATATAAAATTCGGTAGGGGTCGGCGCCTTCGACGACCCGTAAAAAGCGTTCGTATATAACGGACCGTCGGGAGATAAACCCCCGCCCTACGGTCAAAAATGCAATACTACCAACGGATTTTTAAATCACTCACGGTAGGGGAGCATTCCATATGCTCCCCTAAACCGCCGAAATCGCCAAAACGCAAATGAGCTTCTCTCAAAAAAACACGTTGAAAAAATATTGATAATAATATTTTTGAAAACATGTTGAAAAATATTTCCCCTTGTGGTATAATAAACGTGCGACACAACTGAATATTGGACATAATTATAAGAGAAGTGCCTTTTACTTTAGGTAAAAGCACATTCTCCATTTTGGCTTTCTCTTGTAGTTTGTCCAAAGTTGTGTCGCAGCAATCGGAGCTTGTGTTTTTCGGTGCGTAGCTTCGGTTGCGCACCTTTTTATATGCCGAGGAGGATATATGAGTATGGATATACCAAAAAAGGTAATAGATATTACTGGCATAGAACTCACACCGGGAGAGCCTTCCGTTTGTCTTGGCAACGGAGAGCAAGGCTTTGAGTGTTGTTGCGACGAGTGCGACTACTTTTTGCTTTGCTTTCCCGAATTTGATCCAGAAATCCAAGAAAAAATACTGCCATGGACAGCTGTGGGACAGCCTCTAACGGACAGTTTTGATATCTATCGGCAGAAAGGGGCTGGCTCACTTACGTGATCCAGCCCCTTTTCTTGACAAGTTCTGATTTGATCAAAGACGAACCTCCGGTTATAGCCGTTCATTCATCTGTTAAGTTGGCTTAGAAGCCGTCCTTTAGTACCCAAACCTTAAGAGTCGGAATTTTTTACAAAGCGCCGAACAAAAGCAGCATCAGAAATCCAAGTCCGAGCAGTATCAAGAGGCACGGCAGGACTATAACCAGCATTGCGGACAGTATCATTGCAAATCTGTCCTTGGCGGTGATCTCCTTATCAGACATTCTGTCGCGAAAATCACGAAGCTCTTCCTTGGTGGCAGCCTTGTGGTGCTTTCGGTTATTAAATAATTTCATATTTCCTCTTTAGCGAAACCCTCGCCCGCGGGCGAGGGTTTCAATGGTTTTTTAAGCTCTTTCCGTTCTGCGCTCGGTAGCCGTTTCGAAGGTATAATTACCGTTCTCGTCCAGCTTCTTTTCCAAACGGTGGCACGCAACGTAGTGACCGGGCTCGACCTCAACCAGAGGAGGAGGTACGCGCTTACACTTGTCGCAAGCCATATAACATCTTGTGTGGAACTTACAACCCTGCGGAGGTCTGATGGGGCTGGGAATGTTACCTTCAAGAAGGATACGCTCCTTGCCTACCTTATCAACGTCCGTGGTAGGAATGGACGAAAGCAGAGCTACCGTATAAGGATGGCGAGGATCGGCAAAGATGGTCGCCGCATCAGCAAGCTCTACTACGTTACCAAGATACATAACGCAGATTCTGTCCGAAATATAGCGAACTACGGACAGGTCGTGGGAAATGAACATGTAGGTCAGCTTTTCCTTTTCCTTCAGCTCCTGAAGCAGATTGATTATCTGCGACTGAATGGAAACGTCAAGTGCAGATACGCACTCATCGCAAACCACGAACTTGGGATTTACCGCAAGCGCACGGGCAATAGAGATTCTCTGTCTTTGTCCGCCGGAGAACTGATGAGGATAACGGTGCAGCATGTATTCCTGAAGTCCGCACTTCTTCATAGTATCAACCACGTGCTCACGCATCTTCTGAGAGCCAGAGCGGAACATCTTATGAGTAAGCAGTCCCTCCTCGATTATCTGACCAATGGTGAAACGGGGGTTAAGGCTGGAGTACGGGTCCTGGAAAATGATCTGCATATCCTTACGGAGTGTGCGCATTTCCTTGTACTTCAAACGGGAAAGGTCAATACCCGAATCACGCATAGCCTCATACTTTGCAAACTCGGGGTCAGCCTTCATACTGTCGCGGATAGCGTCAATAGCAGCCTGATTTTCGTTGATCTTTGCGTTGATGTCATCAATAGCAGCTTCAAGGCGAGCCTTTTTAGCTGTCAGCTTATTGTACTGCTTCTGCTCCTTCTTGTCAATTCCGTCGTCGCTTATCTTGGAGATAAGAGTTTCGGTATCATTCAGATCGTTTACAAGGATGTTTTTCTGAACGTTGAGGCGGTGGATAGCCAGAATATCGGCTCTTCCGCGGTCGCCTTCAGCGTCGTCCATAACGTAAAATCCACCAACGATCTTTACAACGTGGTCAAGCTTGGTCTTTGCGTCACTCTGCGCAAGGTTTCTGTCCTGAAGCAGGAAGAAATCCGCGTTGTCCTCGCCAACCTCATCAACCTTTTTACAAATAGCGTCGTACTTTGCCTCGGCTTTAAGCACTGCAGCCTTGTACTTTTTGAAATGACACAGAGTGTCCTCGATATAAGAGGGTGCGAGAATATCCAGAGTCGTACCGTAGTACATGGTAGTACCGGCAGTCTGAGGATAAAGCTGGAGCAATACACGTCCGAGAGTGGACTTACCGCAGCCCGACTCACCTACGATACCGAGAGTTTCACCCTCGTAGATATCAATGGTGATATCCTCGTTTGCGCGAACGTAAAGCTGTTCCTTCTGGAAAAGCGAGCTTTTCGCTATGGGGAAGTACTTTTTAAGATTAGTGATTGACAGTAATTTCTTTGTGTTGCTCACTTAAACGTACCTCCTTTTCGGGATAGAAGCATCTAATCAGCTGACCGTCGCCCACGTCGGTAAGAGGCGGCTCTTCTTCCATACACTTCTTCGTGCAATATTTGCAGCGGGGAGAGAATTTACAACCCTTCGGCAGGTTCAGCGGGTGAGGAACTACGCCCGGGATAGGCTCAAGCTTCTCGTCCACGTTGTCAATTCTCGGGATGGACATCATAAGTCCTTCGGTATAAGGGTGACTCATCTTGCAATTCGAGAAAATTGTTCTCGCAGTTGCCTTTTCAACTACCTGACCGCAGTACATTACTACTACGTCGTCAGCCATTTCGTTAATGACGCCGAGGTCGTGGGTAATGAAAATGATGGACGTTCCCTTCTCTTTTTGCAGATCGTTCATCAGCTTGAGGATCTGCGCCTGAATAGTAACGTCAAGTGCCGTGGTAGGCTCGTCCGCGATAAGGATATCCGGCTTACAAGCAAGTGCCATAGCGATCATAACTCTCTGGCGCATACCGCCGGAAAGCTGATGAGGATACTGACGCATTACTGCTTCAGGGTTAGGGATCTGCACGTCGTAAAGCATTTGCAGTGCATGCTGCTCTGCTTCCTTTTTAGACATGTCCTGGTGAATGATAAACGGCTCGGAGAGCTGTTTTTTAACTGTAAATACGGGGTTGAGGGAGGTCATGGGCTCCTGGAAAATAACCGAGATAAGGTTACCGCGGATATGGTACATCTCGTTTTGCGAGAGCTTGGTCAGATCCTGTCCGTTGAACAGGATCTCGCCCTCCGCGACATATCCGTTGGAGTCAAGCAGACGCAGGATGCTCATAGCCGATACCGACTTACCCGATCCCGATTCTCCAACGATACCAATGGTTTTTCCAGGCTCAAGGGTATACGATACGTCGTTTACCGCTCTAACCGTTCCCTTTTTGGTCTTGAAGTAAGTGTGGAGATTTTTCACTTCAAGCAAATACTTTTTATCTTCTGCCATCTGTGTTCTCCTCCTTATCTTTCAGAAGTGGACTTGGGGTCCATAACGTCACGCAAGGTGTCGCCGATAATGTTGATGCAGACTGTGGTAACTGCGAGGAATATCGCAGGGAACAGCCACTGCCACCAGAAATTCGAAATAATAAGCTCGTTGTTTGCACCCGTCAGCATATTACCCCATGTAGGACGAGGATACTGAACGCCGAATCCGAGGTAAGACAGCGAGGACTCGGTAAGCATGCAACCCGCGAAATCAAGCGTCAGAGTAACCAGAATTACGGAAATGACGTTGGGAAGAATGTGCTTGAAGGCAATCGTTGATTCCTTAACACCCATAGCCTTTGCCGCAGTTACGTACTCCTGCTCTCTTGCAACCAGCACCTGTCCGCGCACGATACGCGCAAGTCCGGGCCAAGAAAGCACACCGAGTATGCACATGATTATCATGATACGGGTAAGCTCAGGCAGGTCCATACGACCCATTACCGCCGACAGCAGCATTGCGAAGGGCAGGAAAGGAATAGCCGAAACTATTTCTGCAATTCGCATAAGCAGAATATCTACCTTGCCGCCGAAATAACCCGACAGACAGCCGATAATGATACCGATAATCGTGGATATGATAACCGCAACAGCACCAACCGTCATAGTCATCTTACCTGCGTTTACAACGCGCTCAAATATGGGCGCGCCCGTGGTATCAGTACCGAAGAGGTAACCCGAAAGTCCCCACTTTGCCATAATGTCGTTGTTCTCGTCAATAGCATAGTTCTGGAACGCGCCCGAGAATATGCGGGTAGCTCCCGTTGCGCCGTCCGCAACCTTGCACTGACCAAGCTCCTCCTTGCCGCAGGAGTATACGTTTCCGTCACTTCCAAGCACGGTAAAGTGGTATGTTCCCGACTGCACGTCAACTGCCTTAACGCCGCTGGGCATATCAAGATTTTTGTAATTGTACGTAGGAGATACGTCACCGACAAAGCATACGCTGCCGTCCGAAAGAGTCAGGCAGATCATGGTGTTTGCGGCAGTTGCCTTCATGATCTTTCTATCGCCCAAAAACTTTTTCAAGTCATCCGCCACGGCATCATCCATATCGGTTCGAGCCTTGTTGTAAAGACCCTTCATACCCGTGAAGAGCGTCTTATCGCCGCCCTTTCTTACGCCGACGATATTATTCAGCGCAAAGCTGATATCCTCAAATTTCGAGTCGTAGCTGATATTTGCGAAATTGGTGAGGTTCTGGTATGCGTTATTATTACCCCAGATATAGTAGCTACCGTCATTCATAAGGATAACGGTTGCCTGATATCCACACTCCAGCTCCTTGATGTTGTCAACGTTAATAGTGCCGTTGAGCAGCTCCTCAGGCATGGGCGTAATGGCAACGTTTTCACCCTCGACAGCACCAAACTGTCCAAGGTAGCTGTTACCCCAACCATATACCTTACCCTCGTCGCTGATGGCAATAATGTGGTCGATACCTGCGGAAACATACTTGATATTTGCTTTTTTAACCTCGTCGGGAATATCGGCAATGTCAATACCCGTAGTTCCGAGGCGGGTCTCACCCCAAACGTAGACCTTACCTGCATTGGAAAGACCTACCGAGAATGTACCGTAGGAGTCGATCATCTTAACGTCCTTCTTCAACTCGTCGGGGACGTTCATCATACGGAAGCCGGGTGCTACGCTCTTCTGCGTAGGCTCGGTATACGAATCGCTGTAATACGGCATGAACATAGGCGCAATGAATACGAACAGGAACATTGCAATAACTACGCAGCATGCAACTACTGCTCCCTTGCGGTGCAGGAAGTTACGCACGATCTGGCGCGTAGGGCTTACTACCTCTTCGATATCTGCCTGTCTTGCGCGCTCAGCCGCCTCCTCCTGGGAAAGCTCAAGCTCGTCGGCAAGCGCGTTGCTGCCGCCGAAAAACATTCTTTTTCCCCATCTTTTCAGAGTAGCCAAAAAGCCTTTGGAGGGATTTTTATTATTTTTACTCATATCAAAAACTCCTCCTTACTTATTTACACGGACTCTGGGGTCAACCAGACCGTATACGATATCGATGATAAGGTTACCCGCGAGGGAGAGGATAACGTAGAACAGAGCGACGAACATAACGAGGTCGAAGTCTGCGGTACGTACAGCCTGAATCATGAGGTTACCCATACCGTTAAGTCCGAATGTAGACTCGAATACGATAGATCCCGAGAAAATACCGAGGAACCATCCAACTACGAGTGTAACTACGGGGATAAGCGCATTTCTCCAAGCGTGAGAGAAGATGACGACCTTCTCACGCAAACCCTTAGCGCGCGCGGTCTTGATGCAGTCCATAGAAAGGGACTCGATCATAGATGCGCGGACGTAACGGGTCATTCCGCCAAGAGAGCAGAATGTCATTGCCATCAAAGGCAGAATGAGATAGTACATCTTATCAAGGAACGCGCGGAAGCCTGTAAATTCGTTACCCGGCGTACTCATACCGCTGGGAGGCAACCATTCGAGGTTGGAGCAGAATATCCACACGAACAGAATAGCTACAAGGAAGGTGGGCAAGCTGTATCCGATAATAGTAATGACGTTTACGGCACTGTCCAGCTTTCCTCCCCTCTTAACGGCGCAGAGAATACCGAGAGGAATCGTTATCGCCAAAGCGGCGATGGTTGCAAAAATATTGATAAAAATGGTGTTCTTCATGGGCTCTGCTACCACGTCAACAACATTTCCCTTGAGTTCATAGGAATAACCGAAATTCCCCTGGAGAATTCCGTTGTACTGACCGTTTGACAGCGGCATAAAGCCCATCCAACGGCCGTATCTTACCAGCTTGTTGTCGGTATCCGTACCGTACACTATCTGGTATTCTTTGTACTTTTTGTCAAAGGCCTCGTCTATATCGCCCTTGATGTTGTTTTTGTTAGCCTGCAGCCATGCTTTAGCATCCGTGTAGGCTCTGTTATTCGGCATAAGCTGATATATCATAAACATCAAGAATGAAAGCAGGATGAGTACGATAAGCATATATGCCAATCTTTTTACTATATATTTTCCCATATTTAATCCTTACTCCGCCGAAAACAGCCGACACGCGGCTGAGTCATGCGTTTTTACATCCGTTTTTCAGGACGTTTTGTGCCGAAGGGACGTTCCCTGCGGGGTGACGCCGAGCCCTCGGCGCTGTGTAAATTTGATTTTTGGGGATCTTCCTGTTGAAAAAATAATCCTTGTCCGACAAGGCATTTAAAAGAAAAAACACGACGCCGACATACATCGGCGTCGTGCTCAGTTAAACAGCCTGACGAAGGCGCGGAGCGCCTTCGTCAGTGGTTGTTACCAACCGATGAATTAGAAATTATCTAATATTACTTCAGCCAGTAGAAGTCAGCAACGTCCTTGATGTAGTATGCGCTGTAGTCGTCATACATAGAAGGATCGATGGTCATGTTCCAGCTGTAGTCGTAAACAGCGGAGTTGAAGCCGGTTGCGAAGTTGAAGAGCTCATAGAGCGGGAACTCGCTGGGCTGGCCGCCGTATACGGGCTGCTGATAAAGCTCCTCAAGCATGGGAGCGAACTCACCGATAGTGGACTGAACAACAAAGCCTGCAGCCTTGATGTTAGCGTTGGTCTCAAGACCTGTTACGAGCAGATCGGTGAAGGGGTTGTCGGTTGTACCGTACCAGTTGAGTACGAGAGGCATGTAGTAGTTGTCGCCAACCTTTACAGTCTTGTACTTGCTGTCGATGGACTGGAAGGTGATATCATCTTCCTTGATGATGTCAGCAGGGATCTGCTTGTAGCGTACGCCGCCCTTTTCTACATCATAAGCAGAACCGTCAGCGTTGTATACCCAACCGTCATCCTCGAGAACCTCGATAGCCTTGTCAAGAGAGGTTGCATAGTTGTCAAGGGTAAGACCCTGAGCGTCTGCAGCCTTCTTCATCCAAGAACCGCTGTAGTAAGGACCGTCAACAACTCCGCCGTAACCGCCGGTGAAGTCCTTAGCAAAGGTAGCTCTATCCATGCAGTATGCGATAGCTGCACGAACGCCACGGAACTGAACAGCACCGAAGTCAGCGCGGAAGCCGAGCTTACCGTAGCCTGCACGAGCGTAGGTAACGGTGTCGAACTTGCCGTTGGAATCCTTAACAACCTTGAGAGCCTCGTTGGTCTCGTCACCGCCGGTGATACCTGCGATAAGGTCGAGGTTGCCTGCCTTAAGGTCAGCCATCTGAGTAGTGGTTACAACCTTCTTGTAGATAACCTTGTCGATAGAGGGCTTAGTGCCTTCGTAGTTACCCTTGAAATTGGGGTTGAGCTTAAGAACTGCGGTCTTCTCAGCAACGTCGTAGGACTCTACAACGTATGCGCCGGACCAAGGATAGGTGGTGTCGGTGTTAGCTGCGGAAGCCTCGATGTGAGCTGCCATAGCGTAGCCGTCCTCTTCCTTCTCTGCCTTAGCATAGAAGTCAGCGGTGATGTAAGCACCCTCACCGTCATCCTTAACGTCAGCGGTCTCGCCGAGCCAGAGAGTCTGGTAGGAGGGACCGAAGCTTGCGTAGCCGATATCATAGAAGTAAGGAATGTAATCAGCTGCGATGGTTACGGAGAACTTGTAGGTGTCGAGCAGGCGGAGACCGGAGAGAGCCACGGGATCGCCTTCACCGGTGTAAGCTGCGAAATCCTCGTAGCCAACAACGGTCATAGCGGACTGGTGGTCCTTCTTAGCTGCCTGAGTTGCAACGGGAGTAGAGAATACGAGAGTGCTGATGAGGTAGTTCTTAGCGGTTACAGCAGAACCGTCGGAGAACTTGAGGTCATCATAGATCTCAATGGTGAAGGTCTTGGTACCGTCATCGTTAACCTTCTCGGAGTGAGACTTAACAACGGTGTCGTTCCAGCAGTAGCCACCCTCTTTGTTGGTGGTTACAGTCTCAAGACCGCTGGTAAGAATAGCGATATCGTTGTCTGCTGCTCCGGGGCTGGTAGCGCCGAAGGAAGCGTAGCGGAACTTACCGGAAAGGTCGGTAGAGCTACCAAGAATGATCTGTCCATCCTCAGAATCCCAGTCGATAAGTGCGGAAGCAGGACCCCAGTAAGGGTTAGTGGGGTTTTTCTGAACACCGGTAATCTTGGTGTTGTACATATCGTAGTACTGGTTGGAGTAAAGCGGGATCTCGGGAAGCAGATAGTTCCATCTGGTAATGTAGTACTTCCACCAGCCTGCGTATACGTCGTCAGCGGTCTTGTAGACATCATGGTCTGCAGGAACCTCTACGTTGTATACCATTGCCATGGAGAGGAAGTCAAGACCAAGGGTATAATCCTTACCATCAACGGTGATGTAAGCCATACCTTCTTCGTCTTCCTGAACATCATCAATGGTGATGTCAGCTCCGAACTGTTCGTACAGGGATGTATAATCCTCTCCCCATACCTTGTCGTCTACGCTGATATAGTCAGCGAGGGGGTCGAGCGCCTTCTCGGGTGCTCCAGTCGTGGTTTCGCCTGCGCCGGTGGTGCCTGCGGTAGTGCCTGCGGTGGTGCCATCACCGTCGCCGGTGTTACATGCAACCATGCATACGAGCATAGCAGCAACAAGCAAGAAAGCCAGTAACTTTTTCATGGTTTTTTCCTCCATAAATTTTTGTTGGGCGATCTCGTCCCCGCGTTGCATCGTCATCATGCAGCGTCGTGGCGGGATTCGCTCCTAATTTTGTAGTTAAACATAACTACACAATTTATATTTTACACTACTTTCGCCGATTTGTCAACCCTTTTGCATAAAAATACTGTGTTTTTTCTCAAATTTGAAGGGAAATTAAGGACAAAATACACTTTAAAAGCGGCAAATTGCATTTTTTTGCAACACGCGACGACCTTTTCCGTCATTTATTTCCATTAAGCGCAATAATGATTTGATCCACTTGCATCCCGCTGTTGCTTCGCAACGCGGTTGCGTGCTTCTTCATCGCGATCCCTATCAAAAAAAGATACGGAAGGCGTTGCCTTCCGTATCTTTTTTGGTGGAGACAGATGGATTCGAACCATCGACCCCATGCATGTCAAGCATGTACTCTAACCAACTGAGCTATGCCTCCTTAAGCACTCGCATATTATAACACATTTTATTTTGAAAGTCAATAGGATTTTAAAACTTTTTCCCTGTTAAGGACAAAAATAACTTTTCGGGCTTTTTTATTACTCCTACCCCTTGACAACAGCCTCAATTTCGTGTATAATACTGTCGTAATGAGAACCCGCCGCAACTGATGTTACTCACCCGACTCTCGGGTGAACGGAGCTTACCGTGTGAAGCGGACGGGAATAAAGTCGTACATCTGGGCGTGCCGTGGGCTTTTTGCCGTGCGGTGCGCCCTTAATTTTTACAAAGGAGAGAGAAATGGACATCTACACCACACAGACTGCCGCAGAACTGCTCAAGGGCAACAGCTATGCGGGCAGAGGCATCATTATCGGAAAAAGCGCTGACGGAAAACGCGCCATGACGGTTTACTTTATCATGGGACGCAGTCAGAACAGCCGCAACCGCATCTTTGCCGAGAAGGACAACGGCGAGGTCATCATCTACCCGCACGATTACAGCAAGGTCGAGGACCCCTCTCTTATCATCTACTCCCCTATCCGCGTTTACGAAAACAAGCTGATCGTCACCAACGGCGACCAGACCGACACCATATACGACGCGCTGGCTGACGGCAAGACCTTTGAGGATGCGCTTGACACCCGCGAATTTGAGCCTGACCGTCCCAACTGGACTCCACGAATCAGCGGCATGCTCACCTTTGATAAGGGCGATTTCAAATACAAAATGAGCATTCTTAAGAGTGCCGATGCCGATGGCAGTGCGTGCAACCGCTTTACCTACTCTTACTCCCCTATCGCGGGCGTCGGTCACTTCATTCACACCTACGTTTGCGACGGCAATCCCCTGCCCACCTTCCAAGGCGAGCCCGAGCGTCTTTCTATCCCCAACGACATTGAGGAATTCGCAAAAGAGGTTTGGGAAAGCCTCAACGAGGAGAACAAGATTTCCCTCTACGCACGCTCCGTTGATTTGGAAAGCGGCGAGGTCTGGAACGTAATGATCAACAAGCACGAAGCATAATGCTTTGATACAGAAAGGAATTTGACATGAAAGAATTTGCTCTTAAATACGGTTGCAACCCCAATCAGAAGCCTGCGAGAATATATATGGAGAACGGCAAGGAGCTGCCCATCGAAGTGCTTTGCGGCCGTCCCGGATTTATTAATTTCCTTGATGCGTTTAACTCATGGCAGCTGGTCAAGGAGCTGAAGGAGGCTCTCGGTATGCCTGCGGCAACCTCCTTCAAGCACGTCAGCCCCACCTCGGCGGCTGTTGGAACTCCGCTTAGCGATTCCCTCAAAAAGGCTTGCTTCGTTGACGATATTCCCGACCTTGACTCCTCGCCTCTCGCTTGCGCCTACGCACGCGCGCGCGGAACTGACCGTATGTCCTCCTTTGGTGACTGGATCGCTCTTTCCGACGAATGCGACGAGGTAACTGCAAGGCTTATTGCTCGCGAGGTGTCCGACGGAATCATTGCTCCCGGCTACACCGACAAGGCGCTTGAAATCCTCAAGGGTAAGCGCAAGGGCAACTACAATATCGTAAAGATCGACCCGAATTACGTTCCCGACGAGATTGAGAAAAAGCAGGTATTCGGTATCACCTTTGAGCAGGGACGCAACAATTTCAAGATCGACAACGCACTGCTTGACAATATCGTTACGGAGAACAAGAATCTCCCCGACAGCGCACGCCGCGACCTGATAATTTCCCTTATCGTGCTTAAATATACGCAGTCAAACTCGGTATGCTTTGCCGTAGATGGACAGGCTATCGGTGTCGGTGCGGGACAGCAGTCGAGAATTCACTGCACACGTCTTGCGGGCAACAAGGCTGACATCTGGCATCTTCGCCAGCATCCGAAGGTGCTCGCCCTTCCCTTCCTGCCCACAATGGGACGCCCCGATCGCGACAACTGCATTGACGTTTACATTTCGGAGCAATCGGAAGACGTACTTGGCGACAACGTATGGCAGCACTATTTCACCACCCGTCCCGAGCCACTGACTGCTGCTGAAAAGAAGGAATATCTTGCTTCTATCACGGGCGTTGCACTCGGTTCTGACGCATTTTTCCCCTTCGGTGACAACATTGAGCGCGCACGCCGTAGCGGTGTTTCCTACATTGCAGAGCCGGGCGGTTCCATTCGCGACGACAACGTGATCGCGACCTGCAACAATTACGGAATCACAATGTCCTTTACGGGAATGAGATTGTTCCACCACTAATAATTGAAATTTACAAAACCAAGGTTGGGTAAAATCAACCTTGGTTTTTTATTGGAATTTTTTATACTACTTTCTGCATCAACAGAAAGTAACATAAATAACCACATAAACTGATAAAGAAAAGCGGCACGCGAAATTCGCGCGCCGCAAATCGGTTAATTATTCAGCATCTGCTGCAGGCTCTTCAACCTTCTTAGCCTTCTTGGATGCCTTCTCGTCAGCCTCTACCTTTACGTAGTCTACCATTCTGACGATTGCAGTTTCAGCTCCGTCGCCTCTACGTGCGCCGAGCTTAAAGATCTGGGTGTAACCGCCGTTACGCTCTGCATAAAGTGCTGCATATTCGGTGAATACCTTGGTTACAACGCTTTCCTTGGTGATGTATGCAAGTGCCTGACGGCGGCTTGCAAGAGTATTCTTCTTACCAAGGGTTATCATCTTCTCTGCGATAGAACGAACCTCCTTCGCTCTGGTGAGCGTGGTTTCTACCTGGCCGTTCTCAAGCAGCAGAGTGACCATTCCGCGGAGCATTGCTCTTCTCTGATCGGACGGTCTGCCGAGTTTTCTTGTTCCGGGCATTTTAATTCCCTCCTTCTGCTGTTGTTCTTTTATTCAAATGAATAATGTCGCGATATCGCCGTCACGGCGATACGCATTGCTGCCTCTTATTATTCCTCTTCCTTTTTGAGGTCGAGTCCGAGAGAGTGCAGCTTCTGAATTACTTCGTCAAGCGACTTCTTTCCGAGGTTACGAACCTTTATCATTTCTTCCTCGGTACGGTTGGTCAAGTCTTCAACAGTATCGATGCCCGCGCGCTTCAAGCAGTTGAAGCTTCTTACGGACATGTCAAGCTCCTCAATGGTCATCTCAAGAACTTTTTCCTTCTTGGTCTCTTCTCTCTCAACCATGATTTCTGCCTTCTTTGCTTCATCAGACAAATCCACAAACAAGTTGAGATGCTCGTTGAGAATCTTGGCTCCAAGAGAAATCGCTTCCTTTGCCGAGATCGTGCCGTTTGTAAGCACGTCCAACGTCAGCTTATCGTAGTCGGTGATGTTGCCAACGCGAGTGTTCTCTACGTTGTAGCTAACCTTATACACCGGCGTGTAGATAGAATCGGTAAAGATGGTGCCGATAGGCGCGGACACGTTCATGCCCAGCTGATCGTTATGGAGCTGTTTGTTGCGCTCCTGAGATACATAGCCGCGGCCGGAATCAAACGTAAGCTCCATGTAGAAGCGGTCGTTGGTAGACAGCGTTGCAATGTGATGCTCGGGGTTGAGGATCTCGATATCCGAGTCCTGCTTGATATCACCTGCGGTGATCTCCTGCTCGCCCGTTACGTCAATTACTACGGTCTTGGGACCCTGGCAATGCAGCTTTGCTGTAATGCCCTTTACGTTGAGTACGATCTCGGTTACATCTTCAACGATACCGGGAACTGTGGAAAATTCATGCAGCACGCCGTCGATCTTGATGCTGACTACTGCCACTCCGGGCAGAGAGCTGAGAAGCACGCGACGAAGCGAATTTCCAAGCGTGATGCCGTAACCTCTTTCAAGAGGCTCTACAATAAAAGCACCGTTTGTACCGTCTTTGCTGAGGTTTACAGTTGTAATATTCGGCTTTTCAATTTCAATCATTCCAAATAAACCCTCCTTATACTATTTTGGGGAACTGCAAGTCTACCATGCCTATAAGGCATATACCAATTTCTGCGCTCGCGGAGATTTTTCCTGCCGCGTCGCAACCGTGCGTGAACAGCCTCGCGCAATTCCGTCGCGGCTCTATCCAAGCACAGTGGAAATTCCGTGGGGACTTTCGCGTATTACTTGGAATAGAGCTCGACGATGAGCTGCTCGTTGAAATCAAAGTCGATATCTTCACGCGCGGGAAGTGCAACTACCTTTGCAGTGAAGTTCTTCTTATCAGCGTCAAGCCACTTCGGAGCGATTGCACCGCCTTCAGCCTCAGCCAAGCCTTTGAATTTATCGGAAGAGCGGCTGCTCTCCTTAACTGCCACTACATCACCTGCCTTAACGATAAAGGAAGGAATGTTTACCTTCTTGCCGTTTACGGTGAAGTGACCGTGTCTTACGAGCTGACGAGCGTCACGACGGCACTCTGCCATGCCCATGCGATATGCTACGTTATCAAGTCTGCGCTCAAGGAGGATGAGGAGGTTTTCACCTGTCATACCCTCTTTGCGTGCTGCCTCGTCGTAGTAGTTTCTGAACTGCTTCTCAAGAACACCGTAGTATCTCTTAGTGGTCTGCTTCTCTCTGAGCTGCATACCGTACTCTCTCATCTTCTTGGAATCAGCACCGTGCTGTCCGGGGGCGGAGCTTCTGCGCTCGATAGCGCACTTGCCGCTTACGCAGCGCTCGCCTTTAAGATACAGCTTCTTACCTTCTCTGCGGCAAAGCTTGCACGCAGGTCCTGTATATCTTGCCATTAGTTTTTCCTCCTACTCTGGATTAAACGCGTCTGCGCTTGGGGGGTCTGCAACCGTTGTGGGGGATCGGAGTTACGTCACGGATGAGTGTGATCTGAAGTCCTACGGTTTCGAGCGCGCGGATTGCGGACTCACGTCCTGCACCGGGGCCCTTTACGTATACTTCTACGCTCTTAAGACCGTGATCAACTGCGATCTTGGCAGCTGTCTCGGACGCAGACTGTGCTGCGAACGGGGTGGACTTACGAGAACCCTTGAAGCCCAGCTCTCCGGCAGATGCCCACGAAATTGCGTTACCGTTTACGTCGGTAATGGTAACGATCGTGTTGTTAAAAGTAGATTGGATATGCACCGTGCCTTTTTCAATATTTTTTCTCTCGCGGCGCTTTTTTCCAACTTTCTTATCATTGACTTTTGCCATTTTGATGCCACTCCTTTATTTCTTCTTGTTTGCGATCGTCTTGGCAGGACCTTTTCTTGTTCTTGCATTGGTCTTTGTGCGCTGACCTCTGACAGGAAGTCCCTTTCTGTGACGAATACCGCGGTAGCAGTTAATCTCTACCATGTTCTTGATGTTCAAAGACACCTCGCGGCGCAGATCACCTTCTACGGTGTAGCTCTTTTCGATCTCATCACGGAGCTTTGCGATCTCATCCTCGGTAAGGTCCTTTGCACGGGTATCGGGATTGATACCGGTTGCTGCGAGAATGTCGTTCGCGCTCTTGCGGCCGATTCCGTAGATATAGGTCAAAGCGATCTCAACGCGCTTGTTGTTCGGAATATCAACACCAGCTATACGAGCCATTTCTTTCACCTCTCTGTGTGGTTTTTTTAGCGTGGCTTTGCCACGTTATTTCTTGCCCTCTCGGGCTTAGACTGTTTTCAGTCGAGTTAAGTTTGATCCAAGGCTCAGGTTAACCCTGTCTCTGCTTGTGCTTGGGGTTTTCGCAGATAACCATAACCTTGCCTTTTCTCTTGATGATCTTGCACTTTTCGCAGATCTTCTTAACGGACGGTTTCACTTTCATGCTGTGTTACCATACCTTTCTTGTTAATTGAGAAAATTGATTATTTGGATCGCCACGTGATGCGTCCCTTTTCGAGGTCGTATACCGATACCTCAACGGTTACGCGGTCACCGGGCAATATGCGAATATAGTTCATACGGAGCTTTCCCGATATGTGTGCGGTCACAAGGTGACCGTTGGGAAGCCGTACTCTGAAGGCTGCGTTGGGAAGTGCTTCCTCTACCACGCCTTCAAATTCAATGACATCATCCTTTGCCAAGATGAATTCCTCCTTAATTTAGGCTTTGTGTTTAAATTCTGTCACGGTCAAAGATCAGAACTCCGGATCTATGCACGTGAGGTTGATAACTCCGTCGCTCGTGAGTGCTACGGAATTTTCGTAATGAGCAGACAGCGAACCGTCCGCGGTCTTTACCGTCCAGCCGTCAGGCAACTCTTTTACAAGCTCTCCGCCGATATTGACCATAGGCTCGATTGCCAGCGTCATGCCCACCGCCAGCCGCGTTCCGCGTCCAGGCGTACCGTAGTTTGGAACATCGGGGGATTCATGAAGCTCGCGACCAACGCCGTGGCCGATATAGCGTTTGACGGTGGAAAAGCCCGCCGCGCGGACAAGTCCGTCGATTGCAGAACCGACGTCACCTATGCGGTTTCCCGCCTTAAGCTGTTCGATTCCCGCATAGAAGGAGTCGCGTGTGACCTTGATGAGGCGTTCTGCCTCTGCGCTCACCCGTCCTACGGGAATGGTACGCGCGCTGTCACCGTGAAATCCGCGCCAGAAGGCTCCCACGTCTATCTTGACGATATCACCCTCCTCAAGGTATCTCGTCCTTGACGGAATACCGTGGATGACCTCGTCGTTGATACTGATGCACGCGCTTGCGGGAAATCCCGCATATCCGAGGAAGGAGGGTTTAGCCCCTGCCTTCTCGATATGCTCTCGGATTATCTTATCAAGCTCGTACGTGGAAATTCCAACACGGACGTGATCTCGGGCTAAAAGCAGGGCCTCTCCCGTGATCCTTCCGGCTTCCTTCATCAGTTTTATCTGTTCAGAATTCTTGAGCTGTATCATTTAAAGGATACCTCAATCAAGTGCGTTATCTCAGCACTCTACCTTGTCAAGAGCAGCGAGAACGTCTGCCGTAGTATCGGCGACCTCGTCGCGGCCGTTTACTGTAACAAGGATTCCCTTTACCGCGTAGTATTCCTTCAGCGGCTCGGTCTGTGCGTGATAGGTTTCAAGTCGATTTCTGACCGTTGCCTCTGCGTCGTCAGCTCTTACATAGAGCTCTGCGCCGCACTTGTCACATACGCCATCCTTCTTGGGGGGGAGATATGCAACGTGATAGGATGCTCCGCAGGAGCAAACTCTGCGTCCGCTCATACGCTCGATGATCTTCTCATCGGGAACCTCAATGTTGAGAACTACGTCCATCTTCACGCCCATAGCATCCAGCGCCTCTGCCTGAGGAATGGAGCGGGGGAAACCGTCAAGGATGAAGCCGTTGCGGCAGGATTCGCTTGCAAGCTTTTCGTTGATAATGCCGATAACGACCTCATCAGGAACCAGCTTACCTGCGTCGATATAACTCTTTGCAGACTTACCAAGCTCCGTACCCTCCTTAATAGCCGCGCGGAGAATATCTCCTGTTGCTATTGCGGGAATGTTGTACTTTGCCGAGATGTTTGCGGACTGAGTTCCCTTGCCCGCGCCGGGCGCACCTAATAAAATAAGTTTCATGCTGTTTTCCTCCGTATCAGATTGAAGGGGGTGTCATTTTACTTGATATTTTGTTCATCATGAGCCACTCCAAGGGATTTCTTATCAATCAAGGAAGCCCTTGTAGTTGCGCAGTGTCATCTGAGCCTCCAGCTCACGGAAGGTCTCAAGCGCAACGCCGACAACGATAAGGAGGGATGTTCCTCCGAATGCGAGGCCGGAGATCGCATTCGCGCCTGCCATATCGATCGCATACCATACGGCATAAACGATCATGGGAATTCCTGCGATAACGCACAGGAACAGCGCGCCCATAAGGGTAAGTCTTCTGAGAATCTTGGTAATGTAATCAACGGTGGGTCTACCGGGGCGAATGCCGGGGATAGCGCCTCCGTTATTACGGAGATTGTTGGATACTTCCACGGGATTAAAAGAGATCATAATGTAGAAGTATGCAAAAGCAATTACCAGAATGAAGTAGAATGCGATATAGGGGAAGCTGGTATGACCAAGGTAGTTATTTACGAACTTTGCAAAGCCGGTGTTAGGAATGAAGCCTGCGATAGTAGGCAGAATTCCTACGATAGAGCTTGCAAAGATTACGGGCATAACGCCTGCCATATCAAGCTTGAGGGGCAGATGGGTGGACTGACCGCCGTACATCTTACGTCCCACAACGCGCTTTGCGTACTGGATCGGAATACGTCTTTCGGAATTGGTAAACCAGATAACCGCAAGAGTAGCGAACAGAACGATAAGCACAACGCCAACCAGAAGTGCGATTCCGCCGGCGATATGAATATCACCGTAGATGCAGTAGTTCCAGAGGCTGTATGCCGTAGTAGGCATACCTGCAATAATATTTGCAAAGAGGATGATGGAGATACCGTTGCCGATACCGTGCTCATTGATCTTCTCTGCGATCCACATTACCAGCGATGCACCTGCGCAGTAGCAAAGGATTACAACGATATCCTTGAAGATATAGCCTTCGCTCTTGCTGGTGTAAGTCATCATGTTGCTGTTACGAAGGAACAGGGTATAACCGATACTCGTAACGAGTGCGAGTATAACCGTAACGTAACGGGTAACCATGGTAAGCTTCTTCTTACCTGCCTCGCCTTCCTTAGCCCAAGACTCGAACTTCGGAATAGCGATAGTAAGCAGCTGAATTACGATGGATGCCGTGATGTACGGAGATACACCGAGTGCGAACAGGCTTGCACGGCTGAGTGCTCCGCCCGAGAACAGCTCCAGCATATAGAAGGAGGTTCCCTGAAGGTCCATGGTGCTTGAAGCATCAAACCAAGGCATGGGCAGCTGTGCGCCTATACGGTACAGCACGATAACAAGGAATGTGAAAATAAGCTTTTTGCGGAGTTCGGGAATCTTCCATGCATTTTTTAATGTTTGAAACATTCTCTTATACCTCCTCTGCCTGACCACCTGCTGCTGTAATCTTCTCCTTTGCCGCAGCCGAGAAAATAGCTGCACGGACAGTCAATTTTTTGGTGAGCTCGCCGCCTGCGAGAACCTTGAGCCCTGCGTAGGGCTTGCGAATGATCTTCTTCTCGAGCAGTACAGCAAGATCTACAACGTCACCGTCGTTGAACTTGTGCTCAAGAGTATCTACGTTTACAATCGCATAGTTGGTTGCAAACTTGTTGTTGAAGCCTCTCTTGGGAAGCTTTCTGTAAAGCGGGATCTGTCCGCCTTCAAAGCCTGGACGAACACCGCCGCCGGAGCGCGCGTTCTGACCCTTGTGGCCTTTTCCTGCAGTCTTGCCGTTTCCGGATCCGGGGCCTCTTCCCTTGCGGTAGGAGGATGTTACGGAGCCCTCTGCGGGTCTGAGTTCATTAAGTTTCATCTCTGTGTCCTCCTTAGTCGTTTACTGTTTCGACAGCTACAAGGTGAGCAAGAACCTTGATCTTGCCTGCCAATACGGCGTCGTCTGCGAGAACTGCGAAGTCACCGATCTTGCGCAGACCGAGGGACTTTGCGGTTGCTCTCTGGTTGGGCTTAGTAGCGATAAGACTCTTTACAAGTGTTACTTTTTTCATCGTCATATCCTCCTTATGCCTTAACCTGCTCTACGGGAATGTCACGAATCTTCGCAACTTCCTCTGCGGTGCGCAGCTCCTTAAGTCCCGCGATCGTAGCCTTAACTACGTTGTTGGGGTTGTCGGAGCGCAGGCACTTTGCACGAATGTTGGAAATACCTGCACACTCGAGAACGGCTCTAACCTTGCCGCCCGCGATAATACCGGTACCAAGCGCAGCGGGCTTGAGCATAACCTTACCTGCGCCATAAACACCTGTTACCTCGTGAGGAATGGTGGTTCCCTTGAGAGATACGGTGATCATATTTTTCTTTGCGTCTTCAATTCCCTTGCGGATAGCCTCAGGAACCTCAGCTGCTTTACCAAGACCTACGCCAACGTGGCCTGCACCATCGCCTACAACCATGAGAGCTGCGAAGCGAGCGATACGACCGCCCTTAACTGTCTTGGAAACACGGTTCAGGGAGACGAGCGTTTCTTTAAGCTCAACCTCGCCCGGATTGAATTTGTTAGCCATTTCTGTTTCCTCCTGAAATGATGCCTTGATTTTTCACGTCAAGGCCAGTGTACAAACCGGATGATCTGTGCCTCGAAAATTATTTGCACAAATCAGAACTTCAGGCCGCCCTCGCGAGCGCCTTCTGCCAACTCCGATACACGTCCGTGATACACGTAGCCGCCTCTGTCGAAAACGACTTCTGTGATTCCCTTTTCGATTGCACGCTCTGCAATCAGCTTACCGATAGCTCTTGCTGCTACCTTATTGCCGCCGTTACCCTCGAAGCTGTCTCCGTAGGTAGAAGCTGCGACAAGAGTCTTTCCTGCAACGTCGTCAATGATCTGAGCGGAAATATTCGCATTCGAGCGATATACTGCCAGACGCGGACGAGCTGCCGTGCCGGAAATCTTGCTTCTGATTCTCTTGTGTCTCTTAAGGCGAGCCAGATTACTGTCTTTTCTCGATACCATAATGCTCCACTCCTTTCATTACTTACCGGTCTTTCCGGCCTTGCGGCGGACGGACTCGTCGATATAGCGAACACCCTTACCGTGGTAGGGCTCGGGGGGTCTCTTGCCGCGGATAACCGCTGCCATCTGACCTACTGCCTGCTTGTCGATACCCTTTACGATAACGACCATACCTGCAGTTACCTTTTCGCTGCACATCTTGTCAATTCCCTGCTTCTTGATCTCGTCATCGCTGGGAACCTCGAGCTTAATAGCGTCGGTCTCTGCAATGATGAACTTATCCTGAGGCATACCTGTTACGGGCATGAGGGAGTGACCAAGGTAAAGGAGCAGATTCTTACCCTGCTTTACTGCCTTGTATCCTACGCCGAGGATTGCAAGGATCTTCTGATAACCTTCGCTTACGCCGATTACCATGTCGTTCAGAAGTGCGCGGGTAAGACCGTGTACGCTACGGTCCTCCTTTTCGTCGGTGGGACGCAGAACCTTCAGCTCGTTGCCCTCAACTACCAGCTGCATTCTTGTGCTGAAAGTCTGAGTAAGAGTTCCGAGCTTACCTTTTACTGTAACTACGTTGCCTTCTGCAATTTCTACCGTTACTCCTGCAGGAATCGTGATAGGCATTCTTCCAATTCTTGACATCTTTCTATACCTCCCGTTTCATTACCATACAAACGCGAGGACTTCGCCGCCGATATTGAGGGCGCGAGCCTTCTTGTCTGTCATGACACCCTTGGAGGTGGAAACGATCGCAATACCAAGACCGTTCATCACCTTAGGCATATCCTCACAGCTTGCGTAAATACGCAGACCGGGCTTGGACACGCGCTTGATTCCACGAATGACCTTCTGCTTACCGGGCAAGTACTTCAGGGTGATACGAATGATACCCTGCTTACCGTCATCGATTGTGGTAAAGCCCTTGATGTAGCCTTCGTCACTGAGAATCTGAGCGATGGCTTTCTTCATATTGGATGCCGGAATGTCAACAGTTGCATGCTTAACAGTGTTAGCATTTCTGATTCTTGTGAGCATATCGGCAATTACATCTGACATTTGCATTTTAAATTCCTCCTGATGCAAGTTATTATTATCTTGCTGCCACTGATGTAGAGTGGCGGCATACCGGGGGTTAAGTTCAACGCCCGAAGGCGCAGAACTTCCTACCGATAGGTGGGGGTTCATCCTTGCGGGATGATCTTCATCTTATTTTATAAAATGAATTTGTGTTTTTGCTTCACACCGTGGCGTGATGTTCTCTTATTACCAAGAGGACTTCTTTACACCGGGGATCTCGCCCTTGTATGCCAGGTTACGGAAGCAGATACGGCAGATACCGTACTTACGGAGGTAAGCGTGGGGACGGCCGCAGATCTTGCAGCGATTGTAGCGGCGGGTAGAGAATTTAGGCTCTGCCTGCTGCTTGTTAATCATAGACTTCTTTGCCATTTCAGTTACCTCCTATTAGTTTTTTGCGAACGGTGCGCCCATCAGGCGGAGAAGCTCACGAGCTTCCTCGTCGGTGTTTGCAGTCGTTACGAAGCAGATATCCATACCGCGGATCTTCTCTACCTTATCGTACTCGATTTCAGGGAAGAGAAGCTGCTCTTTGAGGCCGAGGGAGTAGTTTCCGCGACCGTCAAATGCGTTGGGGTTGATACCCTTAAAGTCACGCACGCGGGGGAGTGCAAAGTTGTAGAGTCTGTCTACGAACTCGTACATTCTATCGCCGCGGAGAGTAACCTTAACGCCGATCTTCATGCCCTCACGGAGCTTGAAGTTTGCTACCGACTTACGTGCGTAAGTGGGAACTGCCTTCTGTCCGGAGATAGCGGAGATCTCTGCGATTACAGAGTCGATAACCTTGGAGTTATCCTTTGCATCACCCGTACCGACGTTGATAACGATCTTGTCCAGCTTGGGGATCTGCATTACGCTCTTGTATTCGAACTTCTTCATCAGGGCAGGAGCAACCTCTGACTTGTACATATCTCTAAGTCTTGCCATTAGTTCTTACCTCCCTTGACAGTCTCAGTTCTGAGAACCTTGCCGCACTTTGCGCAAGCGATGGAAACGGTCTTGCCCTTCTCATCAGCGGTTCTCACGGTCTTTACTCTTACACCCTTCTTACAATCGGGGCAGTAGTGAGCAACTTTGGACGCATAGATAGCACCCTCAGCATCAACGATGCCGCCTGCCTCACCCTGACGGCGGGGCTTAACGTGCTTGTGAATTACGTTTACGTCCTTAACGATTACTTTTCCCTCTTCGGGAGAAACTGCGATAACCTCGCCCTTGACGCCCTTGTCGTCACCGGACAGTACGATAACGGTATCGCCCTTTTTAATATGAAGATTTGCCATTTTGCGATACCTCCTTACAGTACTTCGGGAGCGAGAGAGAGGATCTTAAGGTAATCCTTCTCACGAAGCTCTCTTGCCACAGGGCCAAAAATACGAGTGCCTCTGGGCGTTTTGTCTTCTCTGATGATTACGGCTGCGTTCTCGTCGAACTTGATATACGAACCGTCGGGACGGTGAACACCGTGTACGCTTCTTACGACAACGGCCTTTACAACGTCACCCTTCTTTACTACACCGCCGGGTGCTGCCTTCTTTACAGCGCACACAACGACGTCGCCAATGTTTGCGTATCTGCGGCCTGTTCCGCCCAGAACGCGAATGCACATCAGCTCTTTAGCGCCGGTGTTATCGGCAACCTTCATCAATGTCTGTTGCTGAATCATTTTTTCCTCCTACTGTTTCAATACGCAACGGCGTATTTACTATTCGAATTCTTTTCTTGACCGCAAATTGAAGCCTGCGGTCATCAGCTTTTTCATTGCCGATAATTATTTTGCCTTTTCGATGATCTCAACTACGCGCCATCTCTTGGTCTTGGACAGCGGTCTTGTTTCCATGATCTCTACACGGTCGCCTACACCGCACTCGTTCTTCTCATCATGAGCGTGAACCTTCAGTGTACGCTTAATAATCTTGCCGTAAGTGGGATGCTTTACGTTATCCTCGATAGAAACGACAACGGTCTTATCCATCTTATTGCTTACGATCATACCGACTCTGGTCTTTCTCAATGCTCTCTGTTCTGTCATGACTGTTCCTCCTTATGCGTTCTTCTCATTGAGAACGGTCATTACTCTTGCGATATCGTGCTTAACCTCAGTCATCTTGTGAGGATTCTCAAGCTGATTGATCGCATGCTGGAAACGGAGGTTGAAAAGCTCTTTCTTGAGTTCGGAGAGCTTGCTCTCAAGCTCTTCGGCTGTCATTTTTCTGAGTTCATTTGCCTTCATAGCTTATGCCTCCTCTTTTACGATGAACTTGGTCTTGATGGGCAGCTTGTGGCTTGCAAGACGCATAGCCTCTCTTGCTACCTCTACATCAACACCGTCCATCTCAAACATAATGCGGCCCGGCTTAACAACTGCTACCCAGTACTCAACAGCACCCTTACCGGAACCCATTCGGGTCTCAGCAGGCTTCTCTGTGATAGGCTTATCCGGGAAAATCTTGATCCAAACCTTACCGCCACGCTTAATGTAACGTGTCATTGCGATACGGGCTGCCTCGATCTGTACACTGGAGATCCATGCGGGCTCGGTTGCTACAAGTCCGTACGTACCGTAAGCAAGGGTAGTACCTCTTGCTGCCTTACCCTTCAGTCTTCCGCGGTGTACTCTGCGGAATTTTACTTTCTTAGGCATCAACATGATTAGTTCGCGCCTCCTTCTTTCGGAGTTCTGGGAGCTCTGGGAGCTCTTTCGCCTGCGGGGCGATTGCCACCGAAGCGACGGTCACCGCCCTGACGGCGATCTCCGCCCTGACGGCGGTCTCCACCCTGACGGCGATCACCACCCTGACGGCGGTCACCGAACTTACGGTCGGGGCGATCTGCACGAGCGTTCTGAGCTGCGGGACGGTTTACCTCGGAGAGGATCTCTCCCTTGTAAATCCATACCTTAACACCGATCTTACCGTAAGTGGTGTTTGCTTCCCAGAAACCGTACTCGATATCTGCACGGATAGTCTGCAGCGGGATAGTTCCCTCGTGATAGTGCTCGGTACGAGCAATCTCTGCGCCGCCAAGTCGACCGGAGCAAGAGATCTTGATTCCCTTCGCACCCATTCTCATGGTGTTGCGGAGAGCCATCTTCATAGCACGGCGGAAGGAGGTACGACGCTCCAGCTGTCCTGCAATGTTTTCTGCTACGAGCTGTGCGTTGAGGTCAGGAGTTCTGATCTCTACTACGTTGAGAGCGACGGGCATGCCCACCATCTTCTCCAGCTCCTTCTTATACTTTTCGATCTCGCTACCGCCACGGCCGATTACCATACCGGGCTTCGCGCAGTGAATGAATACGCGAACACGGTGGCTGTCACGCTCGATCTCGATCTTCGGAACGCCTGCCTCCTGCAGTGCGCCCTTCAGATACTTTCTGATGTTGTAGTCGGAAACAAGGGTATCGCCGAACACTTCGTCTTTAGCGAACCATCTTGAATCCCAGTTCTTAATTACGCCCACGCGCAAGCCGTGGGGATTCACTTTCTGTCCCATTCGTTCTGGCCTCCCTTTCTTAATCTCTTTCCTTAACCACAATGGTTACATGGCTGGTTCTCTTAAGGATACGGTCTGCGCTTCCCTTTGCTCTGGGCATCATACGCTTCATTGTAGGACCCGGAGTTACAAAGCACTCGGAAACGAAGAGCTTAGAGCCATCCATGTGGAAGTTGTTTTCAGCATTTGCTACTGCGCTCTTGAGAAGCTTCACGAGGCACTCGGTTGCACCTCTGTTAGTGTTCTTCAGAATCGCCATAGCAGTGTCTGTATCTTTTCCTCTGATAAGGTCAAGAACGATCTGCACCTTGCGAGGGGAAATTCTTGCATGCTTTAAATATGCAGCTGCTTCCATTTCTTATCTCCTCCCTCTTACTTATTCGACGTCTTAGAGCCTGCGTGGCCCTTAAAGGTACGGGTAGGTGCAAACTCTCCAAGCTTATGACCGACCATTTCCTCTGTGATATATACCGGAACGTGTTTCTTACCATCATGCACTGCGATAGTATGACCTACAAAGTCCGGGAATATCGTGGATGCTCTCGACCAGGTCTTGAGCACTTTCTTTTCATTCTTCTCATTCATTGCGCAAACTCTTGCATAGAGCTTCTCTTCAACGAAAGGAGCTTTCTTAAGGCTTCTGCTCATTTAATATTCCCTCCTTATTTAGCATTTCTGCGCTTGACGATAAACTTGTCGGTGCGAGCCTTCTTGTTTCTCGTCTTATAGCCAAGTGCAGGCTTACCCCAAGGGGTTACAGGCGACGGATGACCGATAGGAGATCTTCCTTCACCACCACCGTGAGGGTGATCGCAGGGGTTCATTACAGAACCGCGGACTGTGGGGCGGATGCCCTTATGGCGAGTCTTACCCGCTTTACCAACCTTAACAGTGTCATGCTCATAGTTGCTGACCTGACCGATGGTTGCCTTACAGTCAAGGCGGATGATTCTTACCTCACCCGAGGGCAGACGCACCTGAGCGATACCGCCATCCTTGGAAACGAGCTGAGCCATAACGCCTGCGGAGCGAACAAGCTGTGCGCCCTTGCCGGGATAAAGCTCTACGTTGTGGATGAAGGTACCGGTAGGAATGTTTGCAAGGGGAAGGGTGTTACCTACCTTGATATCCGCTTCTGCACCGGAGTACACAACGTCGCCGACCTTGAGAGATTCGGGAGCGATGATGTAGCTCTTATCGCCAGCCTCGTTCTGGAGGAGTGCGATATATGCAGTACGGTTGGGGTCGTACTCAATAGCGACAACGGTTGCGGGAGCAGTGCTCTGGCGCTTGAAGTCGATAATTCTGTACTTGACCTTGTTTCCGCCGCCGCGGTGGCGAACGGTGATGCGGCCGTAGCTGTTACGACCTGCGTGCTTCTTCTTGATTACTACAAGGCTCTTCTCAGGAGTATCCTTTGTGATGACAGCCTTATAATCCGGCACCGACATATTTCTTCTCGCAGGTGTCGTCGGTTTATACTTAATTGTTGCCATTTATTTAGACCTCCCTTCCTTAAATGAGTCCTTCGAAGAACTCGATGGACTTGGAATCAGCAGCCAGGGTGACGATAGCTTTCTTCCACTCGGAGGTGTATCCGTAGTGAACGCCCATGCGCTTCGGCTTCTTCTTCATGTTGATAATGTTGACAGCGGCAACCTTAGTGCCGGGGAACATTGCCTCAACTGCTGCCGCAACCTCAGGCTTGGTTGCGCTGCGCTGTACCTTGAACGCATACTTCTTAGTCTCGCCGGCGAGCATATCCATGGTAGCCTCGGTGATAATCGGCTTAATGATTACATCCTCAAGCATTTTCATTTGACATATACCTCCTCGAGCTTCTTAACAGCTGCAGCGGTAATGATCATCTTATCAGCCTTCAGAATGGAGTATACGTTGATCGTGCCTGCGATGCAAGTTTCAACCTTCTGAATGTTTGCGCAGCTCTTTACGGTGAAGTTGTTAACTTCAGGAAGAACGATCAGCGCGCGGCTGTCAACGCCCAGCGCCTTGAGCATAGCAGTCATGGTCTTGGTCTTGTACTCGTTGCACTTGATGTCGTCCATAACGATAAGCTTGCCCTCCGCTACCTTAGCGGAAAGTGCGCTGAACAGAGCGATACGCTTCGTCTTCTTGTTCAGATCGGTGCGATAAGAGCGGGGCTTCGGACCCAGCGCGATACCGCCGTGTGTCCACTGAGGAGAACGGGTAGAGCCCTGACGCGCACGGCCTGTTCCCTTCTGTCTCCAGGGCTTTCTGCCGCCGCCCGATACCTCGGAGCGGGTGAGAGTGGACTGTGTGCCCTGTCTCTGGTTGAGCAAATATGCTCTGGTTGCGGCGTGAAGGACAGCAGCATTGATGTCTGCGCCGAAAATAGCGTCTGCAAGAGCCATCGTTCCCACGACTTCTCCTGCCATGTTGTATACACTAACGTTTGGCATGTTTTATATCCTCCTTCCGCTTATGCTTTGATCGCGTCGCGTACGAACACGATACCGTCGCGAGCACCGGGGATAGCGCCCTTGATGGCGATAAGGTTCTTTTCGCTGTCGATCTTTACGATTTTGAGATTCTGAACAGTTACCTGCTCGTTACCGTACTGACCTGCCATCTTGTGATTCTTGAAGATTCTTGCAGGGTCAATAGAGCCCATGGAACCGGGCTGACGGTGGATAGGACCAACGCCGTGAGTCTTCTGAAGCATGTGGTGATTCCAACGCTTTACAACGCCCGTGTAGCCGTGTCCCTTGGTCATACCTGTTACGTCGACCTTTTCGCCTACGGCGAAGGTTTCGACGGTAATGACGTCGCCGACATTGTACTGGGAGCAATCATCAAAGCGGAATTCCTTGAGGTGCTTCTTTGCAGCAAGTCCGTTCTTTGCAAAATGACCTTTCTCAGCCTTGTTTACGTGCTTCTCCTTGATTTCCATGAAGCCAAGCTGAACGGCGTCATAACCGTCGTTTTCTGCGGTCTTCTTCTGTGCTACCACACAAGGACCTACCTCAACGAGCGTTACGGGGATAACGTTTCCGTTCTCGTCGAAGATCTGAGTCATACCGATTTTCTTACCGATAATACCCTTTTTCATTTTCTGTTTTCCTCCTGTAAATTATTGGTTGACCAAGGGTGAGTAGTCAAGATCTGACATCCCAAGGGCAACTTGACTTACAAAGTTACCGAGCCACTTTCGTGTCGGCTGTTCTCTTTGCGCGCTTTCGCACTTTGCGGATTTCCGTGGGTCAGCGGTCACCGCCCTTTGTCGGGATACGCCCGACTCGTTTGTCGCGTTTAAGCTCTCCGATTAAAGCTTAACCTCGATCTCAACGCCTGCAGGCAACTCAACGTTCATGAGCGCATCTACAGTCTTCTGAGAGGGCTTCATGATGTCGATCAGTCTCTTGTGAGTTCTGGTCTCGAACTGCTCACGGCTATCCTTATACTTGTGAACCGCACGAAGGATCGTTACGATCTCGCGATCGGTGGGAAGCGGGATAGGACCGGAAACCTCGGAACCGTTTGCCTTTGCAACAGCCACGATCTTCTCTGCCGCAGCATCGATGAGCGTGTGGTCGTAGCTCTTAAGACGAACTCTGATCTTTTCCTTTACTGCCATTGATTTTTCCTCCTTTTAAAATTTCGCCTTGCCGCGAGCGCCGTCCCCGTATTTTGGCGACTCGGGACTCAGCGACTTTCAAAAAGCGGGGAAAGGTGGTTCAGCACTCGTCCGTGCGTTCCTTTTTTCTTCCCATAAAAAACGGTCTGCGCCAATATTTTTGGTTTGCGACCGCATACTACGGGTTAAGGTACACACATTTGCGCTTGCCGAAAGCTTTTTTCGCCCGATTTTCGGACATACTCCGCAGAAATTACCTCTCAGGACATCGGAATCCTGCGAGCAACCTCCTGCATCAACGCACATCAAGCTCCACTATTATACTATATTTTTGCATTTTTTTCAATAGTTTTTCAAAATTTTTCTCTACGAAATTGCACGAACTTTTCAATTCTGTTTTGTATACTATGCACAAACTTCTATCTTGTTTTCTTCGACTCACCGCCGTCGAAACGCGATTTTGACGGCAATTTTGCCTCTCTCACGTGCGCACGCGCGTATATATAATAAAAAGGATGACTTTTGACAGCCGCTGATGGGCTGTCGCAATGTAATAATAACCAAAATTCAGCCGCGTGTTTACATTTAGCAAACATTTTTGTGTTTCGAGCGCAAAAAATTTAAAAAAGACCGTTTGAAGCGATTTTTGTTTACAGAATGTTCACGTGTTTGGATTATAATATATATGAATATGCATTTTTGAAAGGAATTCCCTATGAAAAGCACACCTTCCTCCCGCATGTGCGCGAGGCTTTGCGCGGCGATAGCCGCAATATTGGCGGCAGTGGGCGCGATCTTCGGCTCACTTATGCTGCTTGTGAATTACGACGCAGGCGTGGGATATTTTAAGTCAAACGCCTTGACCGTCATTTTTACGTTGTTTTACGTCGGCGGAGTCATCTGGCTGTTGCTGTCGGCGTTCATAGTCAAAAAGGACGGTTTGAATACAACGCCCGCAAGCGACAAGCCAAACGGTGTTTTTGAGCTGATCGCCGCCGCTACGGTTCTTGCCGTCAGCGTGATATGGGGGATATTATATTTTGTCAACGGTCAGAGCGACACTGTCGCAGTGGCAACCGTAGCTTGTGGAATTCTGTCGGCATTCTACTTTGCATCTTTCTTTTTCAGGGCGCGCAAAGCCGTGCCAACTGCAAATGTCGTCGCGCTCTTGGGATTTGCTACCGTTCTGTGGCTGATATCCATTGTGGCTTATATGTATTTTGATAATTTTGTCACCATGAATTCGCCCATCAAGACCCTGCTCGTGTTTGGGCTTGCGGCGGAAATGTTCGCCACGCTTGCAGACGTCCGCCACCTTATCGGCAGACAGCTTCCCCGCTATTCGCTCGGCGCACATTCCATAGCTCTTTTCTGCGGCTGTGCGTCGTCGATTCCCGTCATTATTTACGGCATTATCTCGCCCCTCGCCGACCCGCACTACACCGCGGCGGCGTTCGCCGTGCTTGGACTTTCGGCACTATCGGGTGTACGCCTTTATACTATCGCTCGCGGCGAGTGTTCCGATTCGCCCGACGCCTTCCCCGAACCTACCGTTGATATTCAGGAGGAAACAACCGAACAATGCGAGTGACAGCAAACGTAAGAATACAATGGTTTCACAACGAGCTTACGCGCGGCTCTTATCCAAACGCGCCTCGCATCGCGGAATTTTTCGGAATTTCAACAAGGCAGGCGCAGCGTGATATCGACCTGCTGAAAAAGCAGTACGGCGCGCCCGTAGCCTTTGACCGAAAGCATGGAGGTTACTACTACGAATCTGAATTCAATCTCCCCGTCATGGTCACGACTGAAAATGACGATATGTTCAGAAGCATCACGCAAAATCCCTTTGTTCAAGACGATCACGGTGCTGACAGTCTTATAATTCAGAGCCAGATTCCCTACACTGCAACGGTTGAGATAAAGGACAAGCTGACGGTGCTTGAGATGCGCTCCTACATCATTGCAACCGAGAAAAGAAGCCGCTTTCTCTGCGAATTTCACGATGTGGACAGATTTCTCTGCGCCATATTCGCGGCGCGGTCGGGAATTACCGTGATCGAGCCGGAATGGCTTCGCAACAAGCTTTTTGATATGATAGACAAGGTAAAAAGCGCTAACCCGCGCGAATAAGGAAAGTTAAAGCATAAACAAAAGCCTGCCAAATTGGCAGGCTTTTGTTTATGTGTGATCGTCCGAATTATTAATAGTCGGGTATGAGCGCTACATCAACGTAAACCTCAACCGTGAGATTCATGTAGTCAAACAGAGAAGGAGTACCCTTAGAGTTGAAGCATACAACGTCGTTGGAGGTGTAGAGCTGCTCGAAACCGGTATATCCTTTAGCTTCAAGCTCTTCAGCAGTGGGAAGCCTGTAGGTTCTGGAGCCAAGGAATGCCTCTGCGTTATAACTAGAAGCAGAATATCCTACACCGAGGTCCTCGTCGTCGGGATTAGAGAGAACTACGAGATACGTACCGCCCTCGCCAAGCGTGTCTTCGTCGAACTGGATTTTCAACGTAGCATTGTCGGTATAATTTTCAAAGGTTTCGGTTGCAACAGGCTCGGTTGCAACGGTCTTTGCATAACCGTCTCTGAGAATCGCCTTTTCGCTCGTGCCCTCACCTTCAACCCAAGAGTAAAGGGTGAGAACGAGAGTTCCGTTGTTATCGCTCCAAGAGGGACATCCTACGTATATACCCGCGAGGCAGCCTTCGGTTACGGTAAACTTGGTAGCAACGCTTTCACCGGGAGCAAGCTTCTTCGCAGAGCGACCGAATACTTCATTGCCATCCGCGTCAACAACGTCCTCGCCAATAAATACGTTCTCTTTGCTGTAATCCATCTCAATGTCGTCGCCGCCATTATCTCCCTTGGTGGTTTCATCATCTCCGCCGGTGGTAGCATCGCCGTCGTCGGTGGTAGCCTCACCGTCATCGGTGGTTGCCTCGCCGTCGTCGGTGGTAGCCTTACCGTCGTCGGTAGTAACATCGCCCGTGCCGGTTTCGCCGTCGTCAGTGGTTGCGTCACCGGTGCCGGTGCCGTTCTCGGACTCAGCCGCGGTGGTGCCTGCAGTAGTGGTGCCGTTGCCATCGCCGATGTTGCATGCACACATAGCAACTACCAGAATGAGCGCGAGTGCAAGTGCAATTAACTTTTTCATTTTGAATTCTCCTTTTAAGATTATGGATTATGGGCATTCCCATACGGGTATATTATAACAGTTTTTCTTTTAAAAATCAAGAGATTTTTGCGCATTTTAAAATTTTTTAACATTCGTTATACTTTTTATTTACACCGCCTCGTCACCATGCACAAGTCGCAAAGGCTTTTTTTGTGTCTTTGTTACAACGACTGCTTTTTTTCGCGTCATTCTGATGATTCAACGCTTTAAGCTCCCTTTGCGTATTATATGCAATAACGCACGGCATTGTGAACAGCAAGTAAACTAAGCGTTTAATTTTAAATTGCTTGTTTATTTTACTTTTACTTTAAACGTTCTCGAGCATCTCGGGCATCTTACCGTATGCTTTCCGCTTTTGCGGGGCAAGCGAAGCGTTGCCGAGCAATGAGGACACGCGCGGAATATATGCGATGCGGTATCCATTGCCGACAGGCGGCGCTTTTTTGATCTGAACAGGTTCTTGAATTTTGATTTCTGACGCAAAAACCACATATTCTCGCGGCGGCGCCGGTCTATCTTTCTCGACATCATTCTGTAAATGGCAAACACCAGCGTCATTATGGATATGGCGTAAAGCACGGCAGACACTATCGCAAATGGCGTGCTGTTGTAGCCAAGAACCTGAAATACCGTGGATAATACAAGGACAATTATCTCAAAGAGAAAAAGTGCGTAGTACAGCTCGTCGGCGCCGTATCTTCCGTACATAAATCTTGCTAATTTCGTTTTGAAATTGCCCATTTGAAATTCCTTCCTTAAAAATCTATACTTACCTTGTGCCGTGATGGCAAGGCGGCGTGGGGATCGCATTTGCAAGCATCAGCTTTATGCGGTTCTCCTGATTTATTTTGGTCGCACCCGCATCATAGTCTATTGCGACCAGATTGACGTGGGGGTAGCGCTCCTTTATCGGCTTCATCATGCCCTTACCCACGATATGATTAGGCAGGCAACCGAAGGGCTGTGTGCAGATAACGTTGTTTACACCCTCGTCAATAAGCTCCAGCATTTCGGCAGTGAGCAGCCAGCCCTCGCCCATCTTCGCGCCCATGCCAACGTAGCCGCGGGCAAGCGTGCGCGTATGAGCAAAGGGGGTGGGAGGATTGAAGCTTCCCTCCTTATCAATTATGTCGATAAGGTCCTTTTGCTTTCTCAAAAAGAATTTGTCAGCGATCTTATAAATTTTCGCCTTCATTTTTCCAATGCCGTACAGCTCGTAGTCCACTATGGAATTGGTCACAACGTACAGACAGAAGTCGATAAGTCCCGAAAGCACGGGCTCGGCTCCCTCCGACACCAAAAAATCCTCAAGCTGATTGTTGCCGAGAGGCGAAAACTTGACGAATATCTCGCCTACGATTCCCACGCGCACTGCAGGGGCGGTGCGGCGGTCACGTCCGCCAACGTCAATGGCGGCAAAGGAATCTATTATTCTGCGATAAGTCTTTTTGACCTCGGAATACCTTATGCGGCTTGCCGTCATTTCTCTCGCCAGCCGCTCGCTCCATTCGTCCGCGAGCGCCTCTGCCCTACCCTTTTCAAGCTCGTACGGGCGGGTCTGATTGACAAGCGTCAAAAGCAGGTCACCGTATAGGATTCCGTAAAGCAGGCGGTGTATCATGGGGAGCGTCAGCTTAAAGCCGGGGCAGGATTCCAGTCCCGAAAAGTTAAGCGAGATAACGGGAACGTATTCAAATCCCGCGCGCACCAATGCCTTGCGAAGCAAGGATATGTAATTGGAGGCGCGGCATCCGCCGCCCGTCTGAGTCAGCATCAGCGCCACTTTGTGAGTGTCGTAGCGTCCGCTTTGAAGCGCGGCGATAAACTGACCGATAACAAGCAGTGCAGGATAGCAGGAGTCGTTGTGGACGTATTTGAGTCCCGCGTCAATAACGGTCTTGCTGTCGCCGTGAGTACCGTCCTCAAGCAGCTCGGTGTTATATCCGTAGTAGCTGAACACGTTTGCAAGTATCTTAAAATGCCTTGGCAGCATTGTGGGGATGAGTATTTTATAGGTTTTGCGCATCTCCTCCGTGAACACTACGTTACAGGTGTCCGTGCGCTCACATTCGTTACATTCGGCACATTCGACGCATTTATTTTTGACATCAGCACTCATACCGTCGCCTCCTCTCTCTCGCGCTCGCTCGCACCCGCGAGAGCCGTTTTTTGCTTACCCTTAGCGTAATCCAACGCACCGATAAGACTGCGGAGTCGGATGGTGACCGCGCCGAGGTTGGTTATCTCGTCTATTTTGATCTGGGTATACAGCTTGCCGCCGCTCTCAAGGATAGCTCGAACCTCGTCGGTGGTAACGGCGTCAATTCCGCAACCGAAGGAAACAAGCTGAACGAGCTGAACGTCGTCATGCTCGCAGGCGTACTGTGCCGCCGCATAAAGACGTGCGTGATACGTCCACTGATTGAGAACATGCACCTTTTTCGCCTTTGCTATGCCTCCGATGCTGTCCTCGGTTACTACGGCAAAGCCGAGAGACGCCGCCAGCCTGTCGATGCCGTGACCTATCTCCGGGTCGACGTGATACGGTCTGCCCGCGAGGATCATTATCTTCATGCCCTTGGCTCTTGCCCACTTGATAGCCGCCTCGCCCTCGCGGCGAATATCAGCCATCCAATCAGCGTAAGCCTTGAGCCCGCGCGACACGGCGCGCTTGATTTCGGATTTTTTAAATCCGCCGAACTTATCCTTTAGTGCCTTATACAGCCCGCTTACGAACTGTCGCTCGTCGTTGATATTCAAATAGGGATAAAGGAAATCCACGCCCGCGTCGCCAATGCTCTCCATGTTGCCGCGAAGCAGCTCGGAGTAATATGCCACCACGGGGCAGTTGTAGTGGTTGTCGCTTATATGCTCGTCCACGTTGTAGGTAAGGCAAGGATAGAATATAGCGTCCACGCCTTTTTCTATCAACGCCTCGATATGACCGTGCATTATCTTCGCGGGATAGCAGGCGGTATCGGAGGGAATGGAATACTGTCCCTTCGTATACATGGAGCGGCGGGATTCACCCGACAGCACCACCTCAAAGCCGAGAGATGTGAATATTTCGTGCCACAGAGGCGCAAGCTCATACATTCCGAGCGCCATGGGCAGTCCCAGCTTGCCGCGTCCGCCGTCCGCCGATCTCTCCTCAAGAGCGAACAGAGCATCGCGCTTATATTTGTGAAGGTTAGGGATAAGCTCGGTGTCACCCTTCTTGATTCCCGCGCCTTTTTCGCATTTGTTGCCCGATATGTATTTTTCGCCATTTGCGAAGGTATTTACGGTAATGTTGCATTTGTTGGTGCAGCCGTGACAGCGCGCCGCACGGGATTCGTGCGTAAAGCTTTTCAGCTCGTCCGCCGTCAGCACAGCAGACTTGTCAAGGCAAAGTCCCTTAGCATACAGTGCCGCGCCAAACGCGCCCATAAGTCCCGCGATCTGCGGACGTATTACCTCGTGTCCTATCTCCATTTCAAACGAGCGAAGCACCGCGTCGTTGAGGAAGGTTCCTCCCTGCACCACGATCTCTTCGCCAAGCTCCTCGGCACTCGCCACGCGAATGACCTTATAAATGGCGTTCTTGACCACGCTTCGGGACAGTCCCGCGGATATGTCGCCCACGGTCGCACCGTCCTTTTGCGCCTGCTTGACGGACGAATTCATAAACACCGTGCATCTCGTTCCAAGCTCCACGGGGGCTTTTGCCATAAGTCCGAGCTTTGCGAACTCGTCAACCTCGTATCCCATAGAGCGGGCGAAGGTTTCAATAAACGAGCCGCATCCCGACGAGCAAGCCTCGTTGAGCATGATGGAGTCAATGGCGTCGTCCTTTATTTTGAAGCACTTTATGTCCTGTCCGCCGATATCGAGTATGAAATCCACGCGGGGATTAAAATATTTTGCGGCAGTAAAGTGCGCCATGGTTTCCACGAGCCCCGCGTCGATATGGAAGGCGTGGCGGATAAGCTCCTCGCCGTATCCCGTAACACAGCTGCCCATGATTTTTATTCTGTTGCCGCAAAGCTCGTATATCTCCCGCAGCTGCTCCTTGACGATATTTACGGGATTACCTCGGTTGGAGTCGTAGTAGGAATATACTATCTCCCCGTCCTCGCTCATAAGCACCAGCTTGGTTGTAGTCGAGCCGCAGTCGATGCCGAGATATGCGTTACCCGAATAGTCCTTGGGATACACCGATTTTACGGACGCCCTTGAGTGGCGCGCGCAAAACTCGCGATAGTCCTCCTCTCTTTCAAAAAGCGGCTCGGTATGTGACGCGACAAGTCGCTCGCGAGTGCTTGCCTCCACTCCCGCGATAAGCTCGTCCATGGTTACGGCAGAGTCAAGTGCCGACGCATATATCGCCGCGCCGAGCGCAACGGATATCCTTGCGTATTCAGGGAATATTGCATGCTCGTCGTCAAGCTTCAAGGCATCCTTGAATGCCTTACGGAGTCCCTGACAGAAATACAGAGGTCCGCCGAGGAACATTACCTTGCCTTCAATTTTTCGTCCCTGCGCAAGTCCCGCGATAGTCTGACTTGCGACCGACGCATATATGCTGGCAGCGATATTTTCCTTCGCCGCGCCCTGATTGAGGAGGGGCTGAATGTCCGTCTTTGCAAAAACGCCGCAACGGGATGCGATAGGATATATCTTGGTGGCGTTAAGGCTGAGTCGGTCAAGCTCCTCGACAGTAACGTCAAGCAGAGTCGCCATCTGGTCGATAAACGCGCCAGTTCCGCCAGCGCACGTGCCGTTCATGCGCTCGTCCATTCCGCCCTTGAAGAATATGACCTTTGCGTCCTCTCCTCCAAGCTCGATAACAGCCGACGTATCGGGCTCCAACCGCTTTACCGTTTCACCCGTGGCAAACACCTCCTGAACGAAGGGAATGCCCGCAGAATTAGCCATACCAAGTCCCGCCGAGCCCGAAATTGCCGCCCTTACGGGTCTGTCGCCGACCAGCTCACGGACGCGGAGTAAAAGCTCCAACGTTTTCGGTCTTACCTGCGAAAAATGTCTTTCATAGCAAGAATATACAAGCTGTCCGTCACAATACACCACCAGCTTTGCGGTGGTAGAGCCTATGTCGATACCTATCGCCGCAGGGACAGTCGCATCAAGGCTTTTCCATCCGTCGGCAGCATTGGGTGTTCCATTCAATGACATATCAGCGCTCCTTTCTCTCTTCCGCCGCCCAGATCGGCGCGGAAACGGTCTATACAGAACAATATTATCACACAAAAGTGAACCTCGTGTGATGATTTAACGAGGTTCATCTAAAGTTATTTTTTATTTTTAAACACAAACAGCTTGCTCAACACGTAATTTGCAACTACTACCAATACGGAGGTGATTATCTTTGCGATAAATTCCGCCGTAAAGGAAATGCCAAGCAGCGTGGGAGGTGCCGAGTCGTTTATCCACAGCTTGAGTAGGTAGATAAACGCATAGGTCGACACGATATCCAGGATAAGGGTAAGCACTCTTGAGCCTGCGAACAGCGTGAGCTGACGGGCAAGTGTGCCCTCTCCCCTCTCCGCGTCGGTAAACACCCAGCGTCTGTTAGTGTAAAATGCGGTAAGCACCGCCACCACCCACTGCAATATCTGAATGACAAAATAGGTGACGATATAAGCCGTGGATTCGGGCGCATCCATAGGAATATTCAGCGCGTGCTCGGCAATAAAGAAGCACAGGCTGTACGTTCCCAGTCCCACCGCGGTGGTAAGCACTCCGAATATGAGATACATTATTATCTCGCGGTATTTTTTAAAAAGCTCTTTCATGTTCAATTTTGCTCAGCAAGTGACAAGCGTCAGCCTTCGATCTTGAAGGTCGTACCGTCCTTTGTATCAACGAGCGTTACTCCTTTATCGGCAAGGTACGCGCGAATTCTGTCAGCCTCGGCGTAATCCTTGTTTTTCTTTGCATCACGGCGCTTCTCAATAAGCTCCAAAATTTCCTTTACGAAGGGATCGTCACTGCCCTGTGCGGGTGCGCCGTCAGCCTCGTCCTTTTTGTCAGCCGCTCTCAATTTTTCAGCCGCATCAATAAGATTCAGCGACAGCACGCGGTCAAAATCAGCCAACAAGGCAAGCTTTGTCGCGGCGTTTGTCTTGAACTTGAGAACGTCGTACAGCGCAGTCACTGCCAGAGAGGTGTTGAGGTCGTTATCAAGTGCTGTCACAAATCCCTCGCGCAGCTTTGCATAAGCCTCGGAGTCTATCTCCTCACCCTCTGCCGTCTTGAGCGCGGCGATACGCGCAATCAGCTTATCGTAAGCGACCTTCGCATTGTCCATGTTCTCCCAAGAGAAAACAAGCGATTTGCGGTAGTGCGACTGCAAGCAGAAGAGGCGGTAAACCATGGGATCGTAGCCCTTCTCTTCAAGCAGTGAAACGGTTAAGAATTCACCCTTGGACTTGGACATCTTGCCGCCCGTGGTATTGAGATGCAGAACGTGGAACCAGTTGTTGCACCACTCGTGTCCGACGTAAGCCTCGCTTTGCGCTATCTCGTTGGTGTGGTGGGGAAATGCGTTATCTATTCCGCCGCAATGGATATCAAGGTACTCGCCAAGATACTTCATGCTGATGCCCGAGCATTCGATATGCCAGCCGGGGTAACCCACTCCCCAAGGAGAATCCCATTTCAGCTCCTGCGAATCAAACTTGGACTTCGTGAACCACAGAACAAAGTCCGCGCGATTCTTTTTGTTGTCGTCGGCATCCACGCCCTCGCGCACGCCGACCTCAAGGTCCTCCTCCTTGAAATCGTTAAATACGTAGTACTTTTCCAGCTTGGACGTGTCAAAATACACGTTTCCGCCCGCTTCATAAGCGTATCCCTTTTCAAGCAGGGTCTGAATGATGTGAATGTACTCGTCAATGCAACCCGTAGCGGGCTGTACGATATCGGGGCGACGGATATTCAGCTTTCGGCAATCCTCAAAGAATGCGTCCGTATAATATTGTGCTATCTGAAGCACCGTCTTATTCTCGCGGCGTGCGCCCTTGAGCATCTTGTCCTCGCCCGTGTCTGCGTCACTGGTAAGGTGTCCGACGTCGGTGATGTTCATCACGCGGGTAACGTCATATCCCGCATATCTGAAATATTTATCCAGCACGTCCTCCATGATGTAGGTACGCAGATTTCCGATATGGGCAAAATGATAAACGGTAGGTCCGCAGGTATACATACTGACCTTGCCCTCAAATCTCGGAACAAATGTGTCTTTTTTTCGTGTAGCAGAATTATATAAAAGCATGATTCTATGTCCTTTCTCGGTTTGGTTTCTATGTGTATCAAAGCTTTTTGGTAATCCAAGCCGCGCTTTTCAGTGTAAGGTGCGCAAATTTCTCGCGCTCGCTTCGATCTGCGGTGAGGTGGGAGGTCTTTATCTCAAAATTAAGATATATTCCCGCGCGGTCGGTAAAGCCGATAGCCCTCAAGCCTTTTGCAAGGTCGTCAACGTCCATGGTGCTGCGAGGGTTGCAAGGCAAAAGGTGCGCATCCTTTTTGCCGTCGTTGCCGTGGATATGGAGCGCGGTCAATCGCCCTCCAATCACCGACAGCTCCGCCGACTGGCACAGCCCCGTGATATTCGCGTGGCCCGTATCCCAGCACACGCCCGTTTTCAGCCTATCGGCAAGCAGGACGATATCCTCGGCACGGCAGCCGAAAACCTTATCTCCCGCAACACTTTTATAGGGAACGCCTGCCATGTTTTCAATGGCAAGTCGGACACCCTGCTCCCTTGCGCGGTGGCAAACGGGAGTCAAAAAATCAATATTTTTCTCTATCCATCTTTCGTGACAACATCGTGAGCTATGGCGCACCACGGGATGTATCACTGCGTCGGGAATACCGAGCGAGCCTGCAATATCCACGCCGCGCAAAACGGATGCGGAATATTTTTTCATAGCCTCCGCGTCCTCCGGATTCGGCATATAGAATGGCAGGTGGCACACGGGGATTGCAAGTCCGTTGGCGGTGGCGCGATTTTTAAGTCCGAAATACACGCTGGCGAGGGAGTCGTCGTAGACGTCAATGCTGTCAAGGGAGAGGTCAATGCCGTCAAACCCTTGTCGGGCAAGGAAATCTACCATGGCAGAGGCAGAAAATGTGCCAAAGCTTTTGCCGCCCATAAAGTAGCTCTGATAATATCTGCTCGGAACGATAACGGGTATCCTTCCGCCGCGCGACACAGCGTTTGCCATGCTCATTGCCTCACCTCCCTCTCAAGGTATAAATCGATTTCTATATATTATACCATTTTATTTCCATTTTGTCAAACGTTTTAGCCGAAAAATTGTGCAAAAATACGCCGCATAGGCGGACGCGCGGCAAAATATACTTTTATATATCCGGAAACGAGGTGTGAAAATGAAAAAAGCGTTGTGTTTTGCTCTTATATTCGCGCTCCTGTCAGCATTTGCGTCCTGCTCCCCCGCCCCTCCCTCCGATTGCGCCGACGTGCTTGCCGCCATGTGTAAAGCGGCGGACTCTCTGCCCTCGGGACGAGTATATTCCACCGACTCGCAAAGTCCCGACGGGGTACTTACGGAGTCACTCATGAGGTCGCTGTTCGGCGAGTCCGCGCTTGGATATTTTTACATTGACGCAGAAGGAAAAAGTGCCGTCGACAGCTGTGCCGTGTTTATCCCCTCCTCACAGGATGCGTGCGAGCTTGCCGTGTTCAGATGCACACGCTCAAATATCTGCCCGTCGGTGGCACGCCTCTGTCTTTCCCGACTCGACGCCCTACGTCACGGCAAATCCTCGCCCGAAAATCAAGCCGCCCTCGCGAGCGCTAAGGTCTGCATCCTCGAAAACTACGTTATCCTCGCCGTTCACCCCGACCCCGACGCCCTCATCCGCGAGGCAAAAAGTATTGTTGATTATTAGTTTGTGGGGGCTCTGCCCCATACCCCGCAAACCTTTCTTGAAAGAAAGGTTTGATCCAAAGAACTTTGTCACAATTTGTTTTTGTTTAGACTTGTTTAGATTGTTACAACCAAAGCCTTCTCTATAACCCCCGTGGGGCCCTTACCCACTCGGTTATTGAATTGAGTAATGAAGCTTTTCGTCTTGGCGAAAAACAACGTGCACACGCTTCGCGTGGTGCGATTTTCAATTTTACATTAAAAAAGCCTTCTCCGTCAAAGGAAAAGGCTTTTTATTGTTTAAATAATTTTTCAAGGTCCACGGTAAACATTACCGCGCCGCGCACGTCCCATCCGTAATTGAGAGATGCTATGATATGCAGCTTTCCGTCATGCTCGCAGGCGGCGGGATAATGGCATGCTTCCGCATTTCCGTGTGGTGCTGTTTCCTTATCGAAAAGCACCAGCTTACACGCAAGCCGCTTGTCACCGCTGTCGGTAAAATATACCGACAGCCGCGATCTGTCCTGCCTGTCCGTGTTGCATATCATAAAATGCCTGCCGCACGAAAGCTTTCCGCAGAATATTTTTGATGAAATGTAAGGGATATCGTGCAGGAAAGCATGACTCCAATGCTCGCCGAAATCCTCCGACACGTACACCAGCGGTATTCTGCGCTGATCGTTTCGGCTGAACATATAAAGCTTCTCGTCGTAGCACATTACCGACAGCTCTGGATGCACCAGCTTGGTTCCGTCGGGCAGGTCGCCGCTTTGCGCGATTCGTACCATGCGCCAATCTCCGTCTATCCTTCCGCTGTCCGAGATAAGCACGGCGGGGATGTTGGGAAATCTGTCAAGCTCTCCCGCCCTTCCCGTCAGCATAAGCTTTCCGTTGGGCAGGGACACCACGTTTGTATTCAGCTTGAAGGGTATCGGACGCGACCAGACAAACTCGAATTTCCCCGTGTCGCGATTGAGAATATACAAGTCAAGCGCGTGGATGTGATCGGCTGCAACCATCTCATTCACAAGCATATACAGCCGTCCGCCGCATATACCGAAAACGGGTGGGCAGTACAGCACCTTTTCCTCGGGATCGTGGGCGATTATCTCTATGTCGCTCCAAGTTTTTCCGCCATCGTATGAGCGTTTGCCGCACACGGGAGTATATCCGCGCAGCTCCTTGCGGCGGCTGTTATACCACGCCGCGTACAATACGCCCTCGTATTCAATGACAGTAGGCTGATGTAAAAATCTGAACGTTTCGTCGGGCTCGTGCACCGTTACTCTCGTGACACACTCGTCCGAAATTTCCTGCGCATCTGCCGCGCCGAAGCGTATACCGTCCATTTTTGAGGCAAGAATTATATCGTCGTAATCATAAAAATCGTGAAAATACTTTCCTCTCGCCTTTTTGCGAACCGTCATGGGCGAAGCACCCACGACCTTTGTAAAGGTTTCGGTAAAATAGCTCGAATTGTTAAAGCCGCATTCCGTTGCAATGGAGGTTATTTTCTTGTCAGTTCTGACTATTTCGAAGACAGCCTTTTCTATACGCAGCTTGGTGCGGTAGCTGTTTATGGAAATGCCCGTGCGTTGCTTAAAGCAGTGACAGAGATAGTAATAGCTTACATGCATGAGCTGCGCTATTTCCTCAATGCTTTTGTTCTCCGTTAAGTGGTCGGATATATATTCAAGCACACCGCGCACGAGGGCAGAATTCTCCTCCTCCGTGCCGCTTTTGGCTTCCTGTATGGTGCGTATAACGACAGACAGTGCCTCGGCGTCCGAATAGTCCGAATCAATGAACGCCTTGACGTGTCCGTCAAGCTCGGAGGGGTCTATGTCGCGGCGGTCTATACCGTTAAGATCGCAATAGTCGAAAACGCGAGCAATTATTTTCCGCTTTTCAACGGTTGCTATAAAATGCTCCGCAAGCTCTTTGAAAGCATTTGCGGCACTTGTGTTGTCGCCTTGGCACATAGCTTTTCCTCCTTTTCTCAGAAAACACAATAGTGTATAGAATAAACAAATTATACCACTATTTTTCCAATAAGTCTATAACATTTTTGCTGATTATCCCACACAGAAAGTCATTTTTCCTTTTGAGAAACATAATTTGGGGCTGTCGTATTTGCGACAGCCCCCTCGAAAATGATGGCAAGGAATCCATCATTTTCGGAAACTCGAACGTTTTTGGCGTCTTTTTGAAGAAAATTTTATACTTTTTTAGCGCCAAAATGACGAATTTCATTCGTCAAGTTCGATTTTGTGGGCTGGATCACGTTAGTGAGACAGCCCGATTTGTAAATTTTCTGTAACGCCGAAGGCACCCCAATCAAACGCACCCCAACGCTTTACACGCCCAGTATATCACTCCCCACACAACGCTTGCCGCAGTGCCGTACAGTATAACGGGACCTGCGACGGTGAATATTTTCGCGCCTACTCCGAGGATAAATCCCTCCGATTTCGCGTCAATGGCAGGAGATGCGACCGAGTTTGCAAATCCCGTGATGGGAAGCAATGTACCGCCGCCCGCATATTTTGCGATCCTGTCGAAAACTCCGAAGCCCGTCAGCATAACGGCAATAAAAATAAGCGTGACGGAGGTAAGCGTTCCCGCGTCCTCGCGGCTCATAGAAAGATATTGTCCGTAAACGGAATTCAGTAGTTGCGCGAAGGCGCATATCGCACCGCCGATCAGAAAAGCGCAGACACAGTTCTTCAAGCAGGGAGATTTCGGAGCGTGTGCTTTTGCAAATTTTTTGTAGGTTTTGGTGTCCATATTCATGCTTTTTCACCTCGCTTTTTGCTTATTTTGCGCTACATTTGAGAGTGTCATACTTTCACTCAACTGATAAGCGTTTTTCTTGACCTTCCATTTTGTGGAGTGTTTTATGTTAAAATCGCCGAAATTTTCCATGGGACCGCGAAAACGCTTGACAAGAGTCAGCACGGCATGATATAATGCTATACGGAAAATTATAACTTTTGAAATCAACTCTATAATATATATATATTAGTTGTCGCGCGCGAGCGCGCACCGCTTCTGTAAAACAAGGAGGTCAATCTGATGAGAAATGCAAAAAGATCCGGCTTGGGATATGTGAAAGCGCTTGCTTTGATACTCGCACTGCTGATGTGCCTTACGTCGTGTACGACCGTATTTCTTCCAAACGTCGGTGATACGACCGACACAAAGGAAGCGGGGGGCTCTGCCGAATCAGGCAGCTCCACCGAAAAATCGGACGGCTCGGACACACTTACAAATACCGAGAACGACTTGGATACGGAGAGTGACTCCTCTACCGTAACCGCAGATGGTACAGGTGCAGAGGACACCACAGTTGACGGCGGTGAAACCGAGGACGGCACCGAGTCTACAACCTCTGAAGGTCCTGTTATTATTGACCCCGACACTGGTAGCGAGGACACCTCAAACGAGTCGGAGGAAAGCACCACGAACAATGGCAACTCCGAGGACACCACCGAGGAAGTAACCACCAAGCAGGATGAGGTTTTGGAATACCCCACCGTTAACGTCGCCGACTACAAGGGCGTATTTATCTCACGCGTTTACGGCAACGGCGGCAAGAGCGACGCGGCAGCGGAGCACAGCTTCGTCGAGCTTTACAACTCCACCGACAAAACGGTTTCCCTCTTCGGTCTGTCGCTGTACTGTAAGAGCAGCGGCGGCGATCCCTTCGCGCAGTTCCCCTTCCCCAAGGATGCCGAAATAGCCCCCGGAGGATACTATCTTGTCCGCGGAGAAGCGGCAAAGCAATATGATAACAGCTTTGCGATCCTCAGCGTCAACAGCTACGACGCAGAATGGAATTATTCTATCGACAACAACGAATACAGACTTATGCTTGCCCCCGTCGGGCTGGTGCTTCCCAAGACCACCGACGTGCTGACGCATGCGAAATCCATATCCGCTATCATAACCATTCCCGACGGTGAATATCACAGCTCGATATACGCCGTTGACAATATGTCCAAGAACAAAGTTGCGGTGCGCACCGCACTTGAGGAATACAGCGGCTTCCACAAGATAAATCTTGCGGAGCTGTCCTCAACCGAGCTTGTAAACAACGCGCCCAAATGCTCGCAGGGAATTGCTGAAAACGCGCGCGTAACGTCAAGGCTTACAGAAGTCACGTTCTCCATGCCCGCGGGTATTTATACAAACAACATCAAGGTCACGCTCACCGCTCCCGAGGGCTACACGATCTATTACACCATGAACGGAGAGGATCCCTCCGCCGGCACGTCGAGAGTGAAATACACCCAACCGCTCAACGTGCGCAACGGCTCTGAGACCGATTGGACGCGCGGCAAGACCATTCCCGCATTTATAGAGTCCAAGGGTACTGCCGCAACTCCCACCGTAGATACTATGATGGCAGGCAAGGTAATAAAGGCATACGCCACCAACGGCACCGATTCTACACCCGTATACACAGCCACCTATTTCGTGCTTCCCGAGCTTGCAGACCTTGACGTTACTGTAATGTCAATGTCCATACCCGTAGACGAATTCGTGGGCACAAACGGCTTCTATACCACTACGGAAGACGGATTGCTATCACCTCGCCCCCGCGGACTTGCTACCATGGAGGTCTTTGACGAGAACGGCGTGCGCGTTGGCTACTCCAACGTAGAGGCTGCCATCAGCGGTCACGGCTCGTCGGGCTGGGGAATGAAATCCATGCGCTTGTATTGGAAGGGCGCGAACAATCTTGAGGGCGGCCTGCGCTCCGATCTTGACTACGACCTGTTTGACGGACGCTCTACGGACGTCAACGGTCAGGCTATCACCAGCTTCTCGCGTCTGCTCCTCCGAAACGCGGGCAACGACTCTGGCGGTGCCATGTTCCGAGACGCCTTCGCACAGCTGGCATCCGCTCAGCTCAACGTGGATTATATGGAATACGAGCCGGTGTTCCTGTTCGTCAACGGTGAATTCTGGGGTGTTTACAACGCCCGCGAGCGTTACAGCGGTGAGTACGTTGAAAGCCATTACGGAGTTGACAAGGACAACGTATCCATTCTTGAAAACGACTATTACGAAAAGGTATATAACGGCAATAACATTCAAGCACCGTACATTCTGTCCTCAGGACTTGAGGCAGACGCTACGCACTTCAACGAGCTCTACAAGTTCATACGTACAAACGATATGACCGATTCCGCAAACTACGAATACGTTTGCTCACAGCTTGATATAGATTCCCTTATAGGAATGTATATCTCGCGCATATTCTTTGATGCTCCCGACTGGCCCGACAACAATATAAAGATCTGGCGCAACAGAAATGCCGCCGATCCGTCGGGAACGGACACAAAATGGCACTTTACCCTGCTCGACCTTGACTTCTGTCTTATGACAGATAACAGCACAGGATTTAGCAAATCCATAAATCTCGGCTCGGTATGCTCCACGATAGTATATCACCTTATCAAAAACGAGAGCTTCAAGAATAAATTCATCACCGATTTCCACACTGCGGCAACTCAGCTGCTAACCGAGGAAAACAATCTTGCTCTTCTCGACGAGCTGTACGCAGAGCGACTCGTCCTTATGCCCTATATCGTTGAGCGTTGGGGCAACGAGGCCAGATCGGTCGGCGAGCTTCAGACAGAGGTTACCGAAATGAGAGGAGAGCTGAGGGGACGTAATGCCGCCGCTATCAACGAACTCAAGAGCTTCTTTGGCCTTTCCGACGCGCAGCTTGAGGCTATCACAGGAAAGAGCGTAGCAGTAACCCTCAACCCCACCCGCTTGTCCGTCAAAATAAACGGCTCGGATGTAAGCAACGGCGACTCCTTCACCTTCACTGGCACGTCGAAATCGTACAACGTGGTCATCACGGCTAAAAACGGATACGAATATACGGGGGCTACCGTGACCTTTCGTGACGACTCGACGCTTGCCTTTACTGAAAGTCAATTCAGCTTTACGGCTACCATGTCAGGAACTCTCACTATCAACGCTAAAAGAACTACCAGCAATAGCGTATCCGTAGCGGACGGAACGTTTGTGGCGGGCGCGTCTTATATGTTTTATCTCTCCCCCGACGGAGATCTTTACGGTTGGGGCGATAACACCCACGGAGTGCTGGGCGCGGGTGCGTCGGTAGAGTCGGTACCCACCCCGCAGTTCATCATGGGAAATGTCAAGAAGGTATCCACTACGGACAGTGCAAACTTCGAGCAGGGCTCGACCAACTGGGCGACTGCTATTCTTACTAACGACGGTAAGCTTTACACCGTCGGGTGCAACGGCTCGGGACAGCTCGGACGTAACGGCACCAATGATTCATACGAGCTTGGACTTGTATCCTTCAACGGAGCTATCTCCGACGTTAGCATGGGATTTGACCACATGCTGGTGGTAGACGATCAAGGCAATCTCTACGGTATCGGCAACAACAACTACGGACAGCTTGGTGCTGATAACGTAGACACCTCGGTGTCGACCTTTCAAAAGATTGCGACCGGAGTTAAATTTGCAAACGCATCCCGCCGCACGACCGTTTACGTCACCACGTCGGGCGACATGTACGGTCTTGGCGACAACCGTTGGTATAAAATAAATCAGACCGACACGACCGACATTACGACTCCCTACTTGATGCTGGGCGGTGTCAAATTCGTTGACGCTGGCGAGCATCAGATATTAGTCATAACGGAGGACGGCGCACTATACTACGCAGGCTGGCGGACGTTCAGCGGCTGGAGCTCGGGAAACGGCAACAACCCCACCCTTTACAAGGTGGCGGACAGCGGCGTTGTAGACGCGGACATTTACTACGACAATATGGTAGTTCTCAAGGACAACGGTGACGTTTACGTCTACGGCAACAATACGGGCGCGGCTCTCGGTGCATCTGCCACGGGCGGAACGCTCGTCAAGAGTACGCTTATCGATAAAGTTGTCAACGTTGCGGCAGGCTATGCCTTTACCGCGTATCTTACGTCCGACGGATCTATATTCGTACAGGGAACCAACACTCACGGACAGGGCGGAAACGGACAGCTTACGGGCTCGCTCAACATGTCCGAAATAGTACTTGATATTTAAAAAGATCGGAAAAAACAAACATGAGGTCAATGGTAATCAGGCTGGCAGAGCTTAATATTGCCGTGTCGTACAGACACGATTTTACCGAAAAGCTTTGCCGCGAATACGTTATTTCGGATTTTGACGGCAACGTAGATTTTTCGGTGTCAACATCCGACGCGGAGCTTGAAGCCGAGGCGAGGGCGGCAGAAAAGGTACACGGACAGGAATTCTCCGACGGGTACGTCGAGAGCATCTGCATCTACCGCGCTATCTGCCGTAAGCTCCCCGCCTACAACGCGCTTTTGCTCCATGCGGCGGTAATATCCGACGGCAAGCACGCTTACGCATTTTCCGCACCCAGCGGAACAGGCAAAAGCACACACATTATCCAGTGGCGACGCGCTTTCGGCGAAGAAATATTCGTCATTAACGGTGACAAGCCTATCGTCCGCTTTATGGACGGTCAGTGGCACGCGTTCGGAACTCCGTGGTGCGGCAAGGAAAATCTGCAGACCAACACTCACGCGCCCCTCACCGCCGTTTGCTTTATCAAGCGCAGCCCCGAAAACACCATACGCCGTATAGACGTAAATGAGGCGGCGGAGCGGATAATGCATCAGATAATTATCCCTAAAGATCCGCTAATGGCACTGACTACTCTTGATCTGCTTGACCGCATGATCCGACATGTTCCCGTCTGGGAGCTCGAATGTAACATATCCGAGGACGCGGCTCGTGTAGCACGCGCGGCAATGTCCGACGGAAATATCTCCCCCAATAAATGAAAGGCTTTAAAAATGAAGATCAAAAACGGTTTCGTTGTTAAAAACGTGGGCGACCTTAATTACGTCGTCGCAACAGGTGAGCTTACACAATCCTTCAACAGCATGATCCGACTCAACGGTACGGCTCGCTTCCTCTGGGATCTGCTCGCAGAGCCTACCGACGTGGATGCTATGGTCGCCGCTATGACTCAAAAATATGACATTGACGCCGACGCCGCCCGCCGCGACGTCGAGGGCTTCGTCGAGGTTCTCAGATCTAAGGGGATTATTGAGGAATAATGGATTATATGTGGGGCTTCGCCCCAAGCCCCGCAAGCCAGCTCTATAATTTGCTCAATATTAGGACAGTCGAGGACGCCTGTCCCTACGGTTTTAAAATTTTACTCGTTATCAATATCGCAAAAAGAAAATAAACCTTTTTGTGTTGAAAACAGCCAAAAATTTTAATCGTTTGTAGGGATCGACGTCCTCGACTGCCCTTTTAATTCAAATGGGGCTGTCGCATTTGCGACAGCCCCTCGAAAATGATGGCAAGGAACCCATCATTTTCGGAAACTCGAACGTTTTTGGCGCTTTTTCGGAGAAAATTTTATACTTTTTTAGCGCCAAAATGACGAATTTCATTCGTCAAGTTCGATTTCGTGGGCTGGATCACGTTAGTGAGACAGCCCGGGTTACTTTCAATTAAAGTCTAAAATCTTTCGGCAGAACTCTTCTTCAAATTTGCTTTTTGCATCAAAATCCATAGCAGACGAATAGATTTTTTCTATATCAAAATGCGCTCTCGACGCACCTGCGAAGCGTTCCACCGCTCCCGCTACGAGGCTATCCCGCAATCCGACGGCACGGCGGAGCGCGGAACGCCTTTCCTTCAAAGCGTCACCGCTCGCAAATCTGCGCACGCCCAAGGAGTGGCAATATTCCCCGCCGTCGCCCTCCCCCACAACAAACGCAACGCTCGCATTCGGGTAGAAAAGCCCGTCTATTCTGTGCGGACACAGCGGGTCATACGACACCTTGACCTCGCACGTCCTCGCGCTTGAAGCCTCGAATATTTCGCGGAGCATCAGGTGTCCGACACCGTAAAAATCCTCGACAGTATATACTTTCTCCGCGAGTTGCGTGTATGTGTTGAATTTAACCTCCCCCCTTCCGCCGACAGAGGATATGAGTGCAGGCTCGGCATCAAAGCGATCCCCCTCGGGAATACACTTCACCGTCTTTTGAGCCACCGCCCGCATTTTGGAAAAATAAACGACGTCCCGTACACAATCTTCGATAACGTCGCAGACCTGCCCTGCCGCCGAAAGGTAAGCATACGCCGCCTTGTACTCCGCCGCCTTGATGCCTTGGAGTCTGCGTATCTCCTCGCCACTTGCCGCGAGGGCGCGGCTGTCCCAGAACGCGCCGAGATTGATTATCTCCTCCACCACGCCGGGCAGCTTCGGCTCCCACGGATGGGGCGGCGTGCCGTCGATAATGCCAACGCGATCTCCATTCTGAAGCGTTATCCTCACACCGTCAAGCGACGCGGGATCTGACGAGCAGTAATAATATTCAACGAAAAGCCCTGCCGCCTCGGCACACCTTGCCGCGCGGCGCATAAAATAGCTTTTTCCCGTGCCCGAGCCGCCCTTTATAACGTACAGGCGGCGCACTCCCCTATCCTCGCCAAAGCATTGCGGGAAATAATTCACAAAGCCGCTTCTTGAATTGGACGCGGCAAAATATTTGATCTCATATCCGTCGGACATACGTTTTCCTCCCTTCGATTCCGCTCGGTACATAATATGCGCTTCACGCATACTATGACAAACGGGACTTTATCTTATTATTCCCCAAAAACGCCTGTGTTTCCTCTTTAACCTCGCGGCTCATCAGCAAAAGTGCGGTAATATTTATAAAAGTCATCAGCGCAAGCCCCACGTCGGCAAGCTCAAACATTGCCGACGGTGACACCACCGAGCCTACCACCGTTACCACGCAGAAAACGGTGTAATATACGAATCTTGCTCCCGACGAGCTTGTAAAATAATCAAGGCAGGTCCTGCCGTAATGCGATTGACACAGCACCGTGGCAACTCCAAACAGCAGTACGGCTATCGCCAGAGTATTCCCCGCCCAAGCGCCCAGCACCGACTCAAATGCCGTTTGCACCAGCAATATATATCCGTCCCCGAAAGCGCCGATATCTTCAACGCCGACAAGAATAACGAGTGCCGTCAGGGTACACATCAGCACCGTATCCACGAACACCTCGACAAGCCCGAGAACACCCTGCGACGCGGGAGATACGGCATCCGCCGTGGCGTGCGCCATGGTCGCCGTTCCGCACCCCGCCTCATTGGAGATAAGTCCGCGCATAGTGCCGTAACGCACGCCACCCGAAATTATAAATCCGACGATCCCGCCCGCCGCGCTCCGCACGTCAAAGGCTTCGTAAAATATGTCCGACACGGCGCGGGGGATCATATCCCACCGCAGAGCGATCACCGCGACGCACATACCAATAAAGAGCAGACTCATCAGCGGCACAAGCTTTCCCGTTATCCTCGCTATTCTTTCCACACCGCCAACTACCGCAACGCCGCAAAATACGGCGATCACTATTCCCACCGCAAGCGGCGATATTCCAAAAGCGCCCTCAAACGCACCCGCCACGGTATTTATCTGTAAGGCGTTACCCATAACTATGGCGTTGAATATGCAGAGTGCGGCAAACGCACCTGCCGTCAACCTGCCCACCTTTAAAAGACGTAATCCTTCAAATGCACGCCTGATGTAATAGGGCGCACCGCCAAAGGGCTTTCCGTCCCCGTCAAAGCGTCTGTGCACGACTGCCAGCACGATCTCGGCGTATTTCAGCACCATGGCAAGCAGGGCGGAGAGTATCATCCAAAACACCGCACCCGCGCCACCAAGGCAGATAGCCGACGCCACGCCAACGATATTTCCCACCCCGAGAGTCCCCGCCAATGCCATTGACAAGGCGGACAGCGGCGATACTCCCGAGCCCTCTCGCCGCTCAAACAGCGCGCGGAAGGTCTTTACGGGATGCAGAAAATAAAAAAATCTCAATTTTACAAGATAAAAGCTTCCCGCCCCAAACAGCAAAAACGGCACGGCTGATACAAGAATATCCATAACTCGCCTCTCAAATTTTTTCTACATTACAATTATATTATTTACCGACGCCACAAAGAATTCCAAAGGTAATTTTTAAAAATACCGACGCATTTTTTGACAAAAAAACGCTTTGTCCCGTAAACGAATATTTTATTTGTTAATATTATGTGAATAATTGGAAAAAGCTCTTGATTTTTTTCGTACTTGGTGTAAAATATGAACAGTGTTTAGCACTTGAAGGCTTAGAGTGCTAATTTCACGTAAATGTCTTCATTGAAAAAAGTCAATTTTGCGCTTTTGCGCACCGAATAAAAACAGGAGGAAATTTTATGAAGCTCAATCCTTTATCCAACAGAGTTGTTATCAGATTTGAAGAAGCTGAGGAAAAAACCAAGACGGGTATTATCCTCACCGCATCCGCTCAGGAGAAGCCCCAGGTAGCCGAGGTCGTTGCGATCGGTCCCGGTAAGCTTACCGACAACGGCGCACTTGCCGCTATGACCGTTAAGGTTGGCGATCGCGTTATCGCAAGCAAGTACGCAGGCAACGTAGTCAAGCTTGACGGCGTTGAGTACACCATTCTTTCCGAGGACGACATTCTCGCTATCGTAGAATAATTCGATATATTTTGGAGGTAATTTATCATGGCAAAGGAAATTCTTTACGGCATTGAAGCAAGAAACGCCCTCGTGCGCGGCGTTGACAAGCTGGCTGACACAGTTAAGATCACTATGGGTCCCAAGGGTCGCAACGTAGTGCTTGACAAAAAATACGGCTCTCCCCTCATCACCAACGACGGCGTTACCATCGCTAAGGAGATCGAGCTTGAGGACGAGGCTGAAAACATGGGCGCATCTCTTGTAAAAGAGGTTGCCACCAAGACAAATGACGCGGCGGGTGATGGTACTACCACCGCTACCCTTCTCGCTCAGGCGTTCATCCGCGAGGGCATGAAGAACGTGACAGCAGGCGCTAACCCCATGGTACTTCGCAAGGGTATGAAGAAGGCTGTTGATGCGGCTGTTGCTTCCCTTATCGCAAGCTCCAAGAAGGTAAACGGCAAAGAGGACATCACAAGAGTCGGAACTATCTCCGCAGGTGACGAGGTTATCGGTCAGCTTATCGCTGACGCTATGGAAAAGGTCACCGCTGACGGCGTTATCACCGTTGAGGAGTCCAAGTCCGCAGAGACCTACTCCGAGGTGGTTGAGGGTATGCAGTTCGATCGCGGCTACCTCTCCCCCTACATGGTTACCGACACCGATAAGATGGAATCCGTTATCGACGACGCGCTCGTTCTTATCACCGACAAGAAGATATCCAATATTCAGGAGATTCTGCCCCTGCTTGAGCAGCTGGTTCAGAGCGGCAAAAAGCTGCTGATTATCGCAGAGGACGTTGAAGGCGAAGCTCTCACCACTCTCGTACTCAACAAGCTGCGCGGCACGTTTACCTGCATTGCGGTAAAGGCTCCCGGCTTTGGCGACAGACGCAAGGAAATGCTCCGCGATATCGCTATCCTCACGGGCGGAGAGGTAATCTCCTCCGAGCTTGGTCTTGAGCTTAAGGACGCTGACGTATCTCAGCTCGGTCAGGCTCGCCAGATCAAGGTCACCAAGGAAAACACCATTATCGTTGGCGGCGCAGGTGACAAGTCCGAGATCGCTGCTCGCGTAGCACAGATCCGCAACGCTATTGAAACCACCACCTCCGACTTCGACCGCGAGAAGCTTCAGGAGCGTCTTGCAAAGCTTGCAGGCGGTGTTGCGGTTATCAAGGTCGGTGCGGCTACCGAGGCTGAAATGAAGGAAAAGAAGCTGCGTATTGAGGATGCTCTCAACGCAACCCGCGCGGCTGTTGAGGAGGGTATCGTCGCAGGCGGCGGAACCGCTTACCTCAACGTTATCGCAGACGTTGCAAAGGTACTCGAAACCGTTGACGGCGACGAAAAGACGGGCGTTAAGATCGTCCTCAAGGCTCTTGAAGAGCCTGTTCGTCAGATCGCGGCTAACGCGGGCTTTGACGGCGGCGTTGTAGTTGATAAGATCATGTCCTCGGGCAAGATCGGCTATGGCTTTGACGCTTACAACGAGGTCTACGTTGACATGATGAGCGCAGGTATCGTTGATCCTACCAAGGTTACCCGCTCTGCACTTCAAAATGCGGCTTCTATCGCATCCGTTATCCTCACCACCGAGTCCGTGGTTGCAGATAAGCCCGAGCCTAAGGCTGACGCGGCTGCTGCAGGTATGGGCGGCGGCATGGGCGGCATGTATTAATAGTTGATAATATAATGCAGGAGGGGAAAGAAAACTTTTTGGAAAAAGTTTTCTTTCCCCTCCTGCACCTCCCCTATCTTTCAAAAACTTTAAACCCCTGTCTTTCAAAAACTTCAAATAAGCTCATAACGGCAGCAGCCCGTTTCGTCCAAGACGAAACGGGCTGCTGCCTCATAACTGCGACGCAGGAGCATCATAATTTTTGCGAAGCAAAATCATAACTTCATTCACTCACAAATATAGCTATACTTAAATCTTCCGCCAGGGGCAACGTCACCCGTGGTGTAAAATTCAAGAATATCGCCACTGAATTTTGTGCTGTCGTCCTTATCGTGTACGTTATCCGTCCAAGCAAAGTTGACGGTGAAATTATCTCCATCGATACCGAGCGCAGTCTTGGGAATTTTTACGGTAAGATACTTTCCATCAAGTGCGTATTCAACATCCGAGATCGCTTCGAAACCGTAGCCGTTGCCGGTAAATCTGTTCAACGCGAGCTTGCCGTCCGCATCAGGCTTTACAACGTAATTGAAGCTCTCCCAGCCGTTATATTCGCCGTCGGTGTCGATATACAGATTCATCCATCTGTCGTCCTTGCAAGGCGTGATACTGTCGTTACATTCAACGCGGAAGCAGAGATATTCGTCGTCACGAGCGACCTGCGCTCCGATAATATCGTTTCTGCCCGACTCGTCCTTGAAATACGCCGAGCCCCAGCCGCGACAGTCGCGAGCGCCCGTGTTTCCGATATACGCGGCGTAGTAAGGCTTAACGTCTTCCCACTGCTTTGCGCCACCGCTCAGGTCGATAGACTTCTTACCGCTTGGCGTAGGTATGGGACGCGCGCCCTTGAATTTGCGGACGTAGTTGACGAGCAGGTAGTAATAATAGTCGCGAAGCTCGCCTCTGGAGGGCTCGATATCGCGGGAGTACTCGTCGTCAAACTGATCGGCGAAGGCATTTTCGGTATATCTCCACTTGGGGTGGTGGATAACGTGCCACTCGTTCCAGCCCGTAACAAATATCACTCTCGGATCGGCGGTGAGAGCGTAGTCAAATTGCGCGGAGAAGTTATATCCCCACTTGGTCGCCTCCCTGCCGTCCTTTTCAAATCTATCCTTGTAGTCGGGAGAGAATGAGCGACCTACGATATGCTCACCGTTCATGGAGCTGAGTCCCTCCTGAACGTCGAAGGTATAGTCGTAATTGACCGCGATTCCGACGGTTGTCTGCTCGACGTTGCCGCGGGCACGGTCCTCCTCGGTCTTGTAATACAAGGTCTGCGGATACATGGACAGCCAGCCCCACTCGCCAAGCTCGCCTACGTTTATATACTGTCCGACGCCCTTACGGAAGGTAAAGAAGCTCTTGAGCTCCTTGCCGAAATTGTCGTCACACAGCGTTTCCTCTCCGCGCGCCAGCACCATAGGCTTGCCGTCAAGGTAGTACCACATATCCTGCCACTTGTTCTTGCGGTAAATATCGTTATACAGATAGCTGAGCTGGAAATTGGTCTTGCCTCCCCACCGCTCTGTAAAGGGCAAGAAAAATGACACCTTGGGTGCTTTAACTCCACTCTCGGTAGCCTTATGCCACTCGTCCATCATGGCGCGATAGCCGCTCTGCCAGACTTGGTCGCCATTGGTGTTATCAGTCATGACAAAATCAACTCCCGCGTTTGCAAGCAGTTCTGCCTGACGGCGAAGCACCCATCTGTCGCCAGTCATATAATGACCGTAAACGGGCTCGTTCCAGAAGTATTTTTGATGCGCGTTTTCGGTATTTCCCCACACGGGGTGATTATAGTCGTTCTTTGCCTCGGGGTGCTTATCCATAGCCTTCTGGATATTGATAGGCTCGTCGGAATCCAGCTTTGGTGAGCGATAGCCCCAGCCGTCAACGTCGTGCCAATCCCAGAAGAACATTCCTATCTCCTTGTCGGGCTTGACATCTCCAACGTCCTTATTTGTCAGCGACTTTCTGCCGAGTCCGTCAACGAACACCCACGTGTCGGGCATGACCTCGTGAGTATAGACGAGGCTATCGGTGGGCAGCTCTGTCTTAGCAGGCGGTGTATGAGTACCGTCGGTTGTGTCCTGATATTCAAGGCAAGGTGAAAACGGCTCGTCAGGCTTGGCTTCTGTCAAAAAGCAGAGGCTTGTGTCATACGGACGAGGTACGCCGCCTTCGTAATAATAGCCCTTTGAGCTGTCGTTGCCGCCTCCGCCCCAGCTTCCGCCGTCCTTATATATTCCGACGTATCCCTCTACCTTGTCGATAGAGAAAAGATACTCGCCTGCATCAAGCGGCGTATCAAAATACAAGTAGCAGCACGCGTCGTCCTCCACGCCTTCAAACCGACGTGTTGCGAGCGGTGCATTTTGTACCGTTTTTTCATAATTCTCTGTCCATCTGTAAACAGAGAACGTAATGGCATTGTCTTTCCTTCCGTATGCGGAAAGCACAAAGCCTGCCGCGTGTACCTTAAAATTTACGTGTACTCGCTGTCCGAAGGTGGAATCGTACAGCATTGTCCTTCCCTTTAGCTCCCCGGGGAAGGCTTTGATCTCCATAAGCTCCGTTCTGTTTTTCATAACTTTTCCCTTTCTTGGTTGTGTTTTTCCAGTCACGGTGTTGCGAGTGCCCGCTCGCCTTATGTTCTCAAATTTTTTGTGTTTGGTTTATTATAACCTTGATAAAATTTGTTGTCAATAGAAGTATCGAATTTGACAAATTATTTTTCAAGTAGGATATTTATGCTACTTTCTGTGTCAAAAGAAAGTAGCGCAGAAGATCCGAACTGCTCGCCGCGCGAGGCAGTTCCCGAAATCGTGTTCGCTGAATGAGATTCAGCGTTTTGGCGTAACGCCAAAAACACACGATATTCTGTGACCAAAGTGTGGGAGGATGAGTCGTTGACCTCAAATTTTCAGCACGCTCAAATTTGAGGTCTGCCGCCTCAATCCCTCCCTCCTTTGGAAACCCACCCACCTTGGGGCTTGGTTGTTATGCGGAGAGCCATCTTGAAAACGCTCTTACAAATTATACCGAAAGGTCGCAGATTGGAGATCAGACACGCTTGATGTAGCGGTAGTTTATTGGGGGAACAACGCCCAAAGAGATTTGAAATCTTTCTCGTTACTTTTAATTTTTAAATCTCCTACGGTTTCAAAACAACCACCCGCCCAAGGCGTACTCTTACCGCCCAAGTTCCCGTCGCTCCGACGGGAACTTGGCGCTACGGGCGTACTGCAACCTTGGCGCGCGATCACGCCTTGACCGCATACTTGCGGCAAGGCGGCGCGTTTAGGATGGTGAGATTCTTAAGAGAGGAAACCGTGGGTTTCCTCTCTTAAGTCGATCTTGGTTACTTCTGTCGATACAGAAGTAACATAAAAACACTGACTATATTACTTCGGTCGAGAACATCACAAAACCCCGCGCGCCGAAAAATCGGTGCGCGGGGTTGCTTATATTATCTTATCTGATAATTTCTACTCCCTCGGGAGCGTCGACAACGGTATTCAGGCTGCCGTCTGCATTCTTGGTAACAGACACGCTGATGACGCCGTAGGGCGTGGGATATGTTCCCTTTGCCCATTCAAGGTCAGCAAGGTCGGGCTTTACCTCGTACTTGCCGGGGGTTATGTAACGGACACCCAGAACGAAGTTCGTGAGGTAAGGACAAGGACCGGATGCCCAACCGTGGCACAGCGAATGACGGAAATTCTTGTAGCAATATGCGCCGTAATCACCGTGGATATCTACCTTACCTTCGGGAACGATTTCGTCAATTCTGCCCGCGTTCTCCATCCACTCAAGTCTGAAGTCCTCCCAGAAGGTGGTCGCGCCAACGTCAAGCATAGCGCCCCAGTATTCCTTCAGGTCACGCAATGCGCCTGCATGGTCGCCTGCAAGCCACTTTGCGTACATAATATAGTAACCGAAGAAGGTTGAGTAGCCGTGCGCTCCGCCGGGAGCAATAATCTTCTCGTTGACCTCCTTGGGATCCATAAGTCCGGAGATCGCCATAAGCGCGCCCGCCTGCTTGGAGCCGTTGCAATCGGGAATATGGCGGCTGACAAGTGCGGATGCCTCCTTGCACTTCTCAACAAATTCCTCGTCACCGAAGATGCGGAACAGCACCTGACCTGCGTCAAACGCCAGCTTATACATTGCCTGAAGACCTGCGTGTACTGCGATAGGATCTGCGTCGTTCGCCCAGTCAAGGAAGCGTCTGCCTTCCATTTTCTCGCAACCGTTTTCGTCAATGGTGGTCATGAGGAAGGTGAGCAGTTCTTTCATATACTGCTGTTGCTCCTTGAGATACTCAAGGTTGCCGTTTGCTCTATACCAATCAAGGTGATTGAGCATCCACCAGATGGAGTAAGAACCTATATTGTTCATCCACTTTGTAGGCGGAGTTTCATCACGCACGATATCAAGAGAGTTGGGAACTACGTCCACGTCGCCGAATACAGCCGCAATAGTCTGCACCTCGGTGTGGAAATCACCCATCCATACGAAGCGGTCGCGCTTGATGCCGTCCCACAGATACTCCTGCATACAGATATGCGCGGTATATGCTGCGGTGTTCCAAATCGTATTCAGGCGCTCGTCGTTACACTCAAAACTGCCAATGTAGTCCAGATCGCGATACTGTATAACGCCCTGAATAGCCTTGAAAGTAACGTTTGCCTTTTCGTCAAGCAGCTCTATGCATGCGAAGCGGAAGCCGGACTCGTTGGTCTCGGTCTGCGAAAGCAGTCCAATGCTGTATACCGAATCACGGATAGCGTGGTCGTTTGTCGTATTCTTGACCTTCAGAGGCGTCAGCGACTCCATTACGCTCTCACCGAATCGAACTCTTACGTTTGCGCGTCCGTCGGGACCGTTTGCGCCCCAAACCATAAGGCGAACACTTCCCGCCATTTCAATTCCAAAGTCAACCACGACCTTAGCGTTAGGCTGACCGGGCTCGTTGATAAGCTGGCAGTTCTCTCCGAACACCTGCGTTATCTGGTTGGTTCTGTCCAGCAAAAGCGCATTCGGATTAACTACGTTACCCTCGGTATATACTACTCTCTTGGGAGCAAGATAACGTCTTGTGCGGGGGTCAATATTCTTACACTTGACCGCGTCAAACTTTTCGTGTAATCTCATGATCCTTCTCCTTAGCAATCATTCGTTTTTAATTTTATCGGCAAGCTTTGCCGCTTGGGTATATATTACCATATTCGCCTTAAAAAATCAATAACTTTTTTGTTTTTTCAGAAAATATTTTTATCACATGGGGATAGACGCCGACATTCCCGCCGCCGCAGAGCCATCCCTGTAATTTTTAGGTGACGTATTCATCTGCTTGTTGAACGCGCGGTTGAAGGTTCGCGGCGTGCGAAAGCCCACAAGGTCGGAAATTTCGGTAATACTCAGATCCGACATCCGCAGATATTTGCACGCCTCCGCTATTCTCAGGGAATTGATATAGTCGTTAAATCGCACGCCGATACGAGATGAAAAAATGTGGGAGATATAATATCGGCTCAAATGCAGCTCCTCCTCAAGAGAAGCAAGTGACATTTCCTTATGAAAGTTTTTGGTGCAATATTTGACGATCATACGGAGCGCGCGGTTATCCGAATTTGCCGAGCTTACGTCCCTCCATTCAAGCCGCGAAAACACCTCGCCGAAAAAGGCGAGCAAAGCTCCCTTTCTGGCTATGTCCTGAAACCGCTTCCACTCTCTGACATCGCCCTCTGCTTCGGCAGTCCGAGCATTTTGCTTGCGGGTGTCAAAGAGCGCGAGGTTTCGCATCAGCAACACCAGCCGCTCATCCCTGTCTACTCCGCGAAGCACGGGATTCTTCGGCAAGAACTGTCCGAACTGCTGCTCGAGCTCAGGCGTCAGGTCGGGATTGACGATAAGCAGAAGATAGTTTTCGGGTCCCGACGACACAAAGGAATGTATCTGATTCGGGAAAACTATCAGAAAATCTCCTTCATGGAGCGTATAAGTTTCGGTATCCACGTGGCAGACAGTACTGCCGCGAGTCAGAAACACTAATTCAATATGCTGATGGAGATGAGGGTTGCACGCAAGTCTTGCGTTTTCCTTCGCAAGATAATCGCGGCAAATAAAATCATTCAACCCTTTTTCATACGGAGCAAGTTTTTTCACTTCTCTCTCCTTTCGGCGATCAGAATTCGGGCTTTAAGGCGCGATGGAAAAGCTGCTTTAGCTCCTCGCCCTCGTCCGCACCCTCGTACAGGATATTGTAAACAGCACGGCAGATCGGCAGCTCTATTCCGTAACGCTCCTCGTATTCAAGTATAGCCTTGACGGTATAGTATCCCTCCGCCAAGCCATCAAAGCTCTCGCCCCTTACGAACGCCTCGCCAAACGCGCGGTTGTGGCTGTATTTTGAAAAAACGGTAGCCTCATAATCTCCGAGATGGCAAAGTCCGTAAGCCGACAGCTCGTTTCCGCCCATAGCGGCGATAAGACGTGCTATCTCGCGTGTGCCTCGTGACATGAGCGCGCCCTTGAGAGTGGACAGTCCTTTGCCGTCAAGCATTCCCGCGGCGATACCGATAACGTTCTTTGACGCCGCGCCTATCTCGCTGCCGAGAAGGTCATTACCGAAATAAAACCGTATAAGCTCGCTTGAAAATTCACGCACCAGCATTTGCTTTGCGTCATCCGAATTGCTATCGATCACCATACAGTTCGGCACGCCCGCATAGAACTCCTGAACGTGACCGGGGCCCACCCAGACGGCGATATTCACGCTGTCGTCAAGGTATTCCCTCGCCACCTCGCTGAGTCGCTTTCCCGTTCCTATTTCAAGGCCCTTCATGCAAAGCACGACCGTTTTATCACGCAACTTGAGGCAGGAAAGCTGCTCCATCAAGGCGCGAAGCCCCTGCGAGTTTACGGATATGATCATAACGTCGGCATCCGCACAGCAATCTATTGACGTAGACAATTTTACACTGTCGGGCAAGGTAAGCAGATCGTTTCTTCGCTCGGCTATGAATCTTTGCATATTAGACGAGCTTTCCCTGCCGTAGAGCGTCAGCTCATGTCCCTTGACAGCCGAAAGATACCACGTAATAAGCGAGCCCCATCTGCCGCAACCGATAACGGTTATTTTCATAAAAACTCCATTCTGCCGCTCAGCGGCGACACAAACACATTGATAAGAGGAATATTATTCACCCGTAACGGCTGCCGCCATTTCGCGAAGCCGTTTTTCCATAGCCTTGATTTTGGCGGGCGCGGATCTGCTTCCCAGCTTTGCCGCGCGGCGATAGAATTTAAGTGCTTCGCGCACGTCGGGATCACTCATTCCAAGTCCCTCCTCATAGCAACGTCCAAGGCAGAACGCCGACTCAGCGTGCGTCTTTGCAGACCTCTCAAAGCAGCTCACCGCCTCGCGGAGATTTTTCTCCGTGCCGCAGGCATTGAGCAAACACCAGCCGAGGCTGTATTGTGCCCACGTTTGTCCCATATCCGCTGCCATACGGTAGAATTTGACCGCCACGGACGCGTCCTTGTCCACCTGTTTGCCGTAAAAATAGCAGTCTCCGAGGTAATTCAGCGCGTCTGCGCGCATTTTTTCCGTAACATCGCCTTTAAGGAAGGACGGCGTGTATTCCTCATTGTATACGACGGTAGGCTTCAGCCGAACTCCGCTTCCGTCGGGTGCCAACCAAAGGGATTTGTAGTAGGTAGGAGCTTGAGTATTATGAGCAAACATTCTTGCCGTATCCTCAAGTGCTTTTTTATGTCCCGCAAGAATAGCCGCGCCGAGATACTTGAGCGATTCGGGATTTTTTCTCTCCTCGGTTGATGTCAGCTTGGCTTTAAGTATTTTTCTCTTTGCCTTGATATCGCCGTCCTCCTCGGGGACTATATCGTTCTCACGCACCGCATGGAAAACCGAAAGTCTGTAAAGAGCCTCGGCGCGGGCACGCAGATCAATGCTTGAAAGCTCCCTTGCAACGTCCCGAAGCGCGTATTTATCCGTCCACAGCGCACGGCTCTTGACAGATGCCGCGCGGGAATAGAAATTCAGCGCCGCCGCTTCGTTTATCTTGACACCGTTACCGTAAAGATATGCATCTCCAAGCATCAGAAGCGCGATGGGAGAAGCTCCGCTATCCACCGCACGTTCAAGCAAAGATACTGCGCGATACGGATTTTTAGACGTTCCCTCGCCCGCCATTGCCAGAGCGGCGAGATATATCAGCGCGTCGGGATTTCCGCTGCCCGAAGCCGCTGAAAAATTGCTCCACGCACTGCAAAGCTTATCGTGCTTTTCTTTTTCGTCACTACTTGTCCGTCCGTCTTCGAAATCGTAAAGTCCAAGACGGAACATAGCGTAGTCGTTACGCAGGGCCACTGCCTGCTCATAATATTTTCTCGCTTCAACGCGGTTTTGCTCTCCCATTATTCCGAAATTTGCGAAATCGCCGAGCATAGCAAGCGCTCTTGACGAGCCAAGCTCTGCCGCACGGCAGCAAAGACGGAGCGCTTCGTCGCGCCGCGCGTTTTCCGACAGTGCGCCGTCGGACGCAGACACACCGTACAGCTTGCAATACGCGAGAGTATACAACGCCTCTCCCGTAGCCTCGGTAATAGTCATAGCCTCGGCAGGAGGAATACAATCCTCACGGAACACCGCAGAATTTTCGCTCATCACGTCGTACATCCTTATCGCGCGGGTAAGGTACTCTATCGCGCGCTCGGGGTTTGCCACCGTGGTGCGTCCCTCAAGATAGGAGCAACCCGTTTCGTAAGCCGCCTGCAAGCATCCGCCGTCCGCCGCGCGTCTGAACAGCTCGAAGCTACGGCTGTCGTCGCGGAATATACCTCTTCCACTGCGGTAGCAAAGAGCCAACGCATACTGCGCCGCCGCAAGCCCCGACTCCGCCGCCATTTCATAATATTCAGCGGCGCGGGCAAAATGCTGATGAAGTCCTATTCCTCTGTCGTAACATACTCCAAGTCGGTACTCCGCAAAGGGATGTCGCGCTCTTGCCGCCTCGCGGTAAAGGCGTACCGCCCGCTCCTCGTCCTTGACTACTCCGCGACCCATCTCGTAGCAAAGTCCAAGTCGGCAGGTAGCGTCGGGCTGACCCTGATCGGACGCGCGGGAATACCAATCCACCGCGAGCAGAATATTCTGCTCCACGCCAAAAGCATTTTCATAGCAGCCGCCCAGATTGTTCTGCGCAGGAGCATAGCCTGCATTGGCGGCGGGCTCATACCAACGTACAGCCTCGCCCGGATTGCGCTCAACACCCTCTCCGCGCTCGTATGCCACTGCCAGATTGTACTGCGCGCGTTCGTTTCCGTCAACAGCCGCCTTCATATACAGGTGATAAGCCACCTCAACGTCACGCAAAACACCAAATCCGCGCTTGTAGCAGGACGCAAGGTATACGTAAGCATCGCTGTGATTTCTCCGCACTGCCGCTCTGTACCAATAGAGTGCGGCTCGTGAATCGGGCAGAATACCGTCGGACGCGCTTCCGCTTTCAAGCAGACGTCCAAGCTCGTACGCCGCCATAGAGCTGTCCCAAGCCAACTCGCTGTATCCGCGCCCCTTGTTAAAGCGGGCGGGGTCACGGGATGCATTAGATGCCGTAGCGTTTGCCACCAGACATTCCTCTTTGGCAATTTTCTTATATTTTGACGCACTAAAGCTCTCCTTGAGTATCATAGCGTCGCGCATACTGTTCTCGCGGTGCAGAGAATGAAGTGAATATTCCTCACCGAAGAGCAGTCTGCCCATTTTATTCTGTCGCATGTGTCGCATGGAAACGCACTTATAGCGCGCCTCTCTGCGGTAGCCGTGGCGTCCGGGTACAGGAGCGTCCCCCTCGGGCGACGCCGCCTTCCAAAGCCACCAAAGCGCGCGCTTGAAGCTGGACGCTATGCCAACTCCGTCGCGGTAAAGCAGAGCAAGCTGATATGCCGCAGGGGCATAGCCCTTCATTGCCGACGTATAAAAATATCTTACAGCCATTTCGGAATCGCGCATGATTCCAAAGCCGTTAAGACAGCATATTCCCATGTAATACGCGCCGCGGGAGTCGCCCTCCTTTGCGGCGGCGGTAAAGAGTCTGTATGCCTCGTGATTATCTCGCTCGATTCCCTTTCCGTCAAGTCGAAGCTGTCCCATGCGGATAAGAGCGTCAGGGACGTTCTGCGCGGCGGCGCGGTTTATCCAGCCTGCCGCCTCCGCCTCCATAGCGGGAACGGTAACACCCTCGGTATAGGCAAGTCCCAAGCGATATTGACTTTTTCCCTCGCCCTTGTGCGCCAGCACTGCGTCGCAGATAACGCGCCCCTCATCGCTGTCCTCACATTTTCCGGGCGAGAAGCAAGCGTAATGACGGCAGATATGTCGGACGAAGGCGCGGTGGATAAACAGAGCCACCGAGCGTTTGTCGGGAAATTCTCCGACGGGATACGAGATAGCCTCAATTCCCGTGTCCGTCAGGGTACAGAAGCGGGCATCCAGCTCTGCGGGCTCAAGGCTTATCACCAAAATATCCTTCTCCTCCGCCTTCGCCTGTCGCAAGTCGGACGCAACGGACGTTCCGAGTGCCGCCGCCGAGGACGTGACAGCGATAAGCATATCCGCATATCTGACGGTCTGGGTGCGCTCCGCCATAGGCAAAAACTCGTCCGCCATCCGACACGAAAAGCCGTTTCTTTCAAGACGGTAGCGAAGATCTTCCGCCGAAACTATATCAAGATTTACGTAGCTGATACATATATAGGGGTGAAGCTTCACGGTGTCCGCGCTCCTTTCCTGCTGTATTCAAAAAATCAGTTTTTCTTTACGGGAAAATATGTTCCTATCACCCCGCCGTCAAGCAGGCGGTAAAGTATCTCGGGGTTTTCGCCGTTCATTATGAACATAGGCACACCTGCGTCGGTCGATATTTTAGCCGCCTTCAGCTTTGCGGTCATACCTCCCGTGCCGCGCTCCGTACCCGCGCCGCCTGCGGCGTTTATCATCTCGTCGGTTATAGCCTCAACGCGGCTGACAAGCACGGCGTCGGGATTGCTTCGGGGATCTTTATCGTAAAGCCCGTCAACGTCCGAAAGATTTATAAGTATATCCGCGTGACAAACCTCTGCAACGTACGCGGAGAGAATATCGTTTCCGCCGAATTTGGTAAGCTCGTCGGTAGAAACGGGGTCATTTTCGTTAACTATCGGAACGCAACCCATGTCGAGCAGATTTTCAAACGTACTTTCCGCAAGAGAGCGGCGGTGAGGATTGTCCAGCACGTCACGAGTAAGAAGTATCTGCGACACGGTATGTCCGAAATCCGAGAAAAATCTGTCGTATATCTTCATCAGCTCGCTTTGTCCGATAGCAGCGAGTGCCTGCTTTTGTCCGATATTATCGGGAGAGCGGCGTATTCCCGCCTTGGCAACGCCCGCAGATACCGCACCCGAGGACACAAGCACTACCTCCTTGCCCGAATTCTTAAGATCAGACAACACGCGTACAAGCGTTTCTATCCGACGGAGGTTCAATGCTCCCGAACCATGGGTCAGCGTAGACGAGCCGACCTTTACCACTATCCTCTTGCAATTTTTAAATAATCCCATAAAATTTACACTTTCTTGCGAAAATTTACGCAAAAACCCTTTTCAATTTCGAAATTTTATATTATAATAATATACGTATAGGCAAATATCTACCCTATTTCCTTTATTATACTATTTATTTGCCGTAATTGCAAGTGTTTTTTAAAATTGACTCAAAATCTTATTTACAAACTCAAGGAGGTTTGGATATGAAACAAAAGTATTCCCTGATGATCGCGGATATTCAGATAGGAGTAGTTACCGACGCAGATCCCGCTTACGTTGAGCGTCTGGTTGGAATCCTTGACCGCAAAATGCGCGAAATAAACCTCAAAAGCCGCCTTTGCTCCAAGCACGAGGCTGCACTGCTTTGCGCGCTCGAATTCTGCGCTGACAAGCTGGCAATGACCGACGAGAACGAGGAGCTTGCCGAGAGATGCGAAAAATACGGCGCAGTGCTTGAATCCTTCAAGGCGCAGACCGCAGACCTTACAAATAAGCTGGAGGAGCTTAAAAAGGAGAACGAGGTGCTTCGCTCCCTTATCTCGGGTGCGCCCGCGCAGGAAGCGGTCGCCGAGAACGTTCCCTCCCCCACTCAGCTTTTTGCGGAGATCGCAGAGGACGCGACAAATAAAGTCGTTGCTCCCGCGCCCGAGGAGGAGGATCCAGCCACCTCCCGCAGTCGCGTAGGCTCTATGTTCGACCTGCTTTCCTTCAATGATTTCTGATAATCCGAGAAAAAAGACCGTACCCGAGCTTCTTTGCCCCGTCGGCTCATTTGAGGTGCTCAGATCAGCCGTGGCGGCAGGCGCTGACGCGGTGTATCTGGGCGCTTCTGCGTTCAACGCGCGAATAAACGCAGAGAATTTCACCGCAGACTCGCTCACAGATGCAGTTGCGTTGGCTCACGACGGCGGCACTCGGGTGTATCTGACACTCAACACCGCGATTTTTGACCGTGAAATGAGCGGATTGCTCTCCACCGCAGAGGAAGCGGCGAAGGCAGGCGTTGACGCCTTTATCGTTGCCGATCTCGGCGCGGCGGCAGAGATACACCGAGCACTGCCGAATATGCCTCTGCACGCAAGCACGCAGATGAGCGGGCATTGTGCGGACATAGGAAAAGTGTTGCGTGATAAAGGATTTACACGCTTTGTCATAGCCCGCGAGGCTACTCTTTCCGACCTTGAGCACGCCGTTCAAAGCAGCGGGCTTGAGGTTGAAGCATTCGTTCACGGTGCGCTCTGCGTCAGCCATTCGGGACAGTGCCTTTTCTCCTCAATAGTAGGAGGACGAAGCGGCAATCGCGGCGAATGTGCCCAACCCTGCCGTCTGCCCTATTGCACTCGAAGGGGAGCAAACGGCTATCCCCTCTCGCTCAAGGACTTGTCCCTCGCCGCTCACGTTCCCGAGCTTATTGACAGCGGCGTGGCTTCGCTCAAAATCGAGGGAAGAATGAAAAGTGCGGATTACGTCCGCACTGTCACGTCTATATGGCGAAGCTTACTGGACGAAGGCAGACGCGCTACTCAAGACGAGATGCGCGAGCTTTCGGACGCATTCAGCCGAGGCGGATTTACGGACGGATATTTTACGGGTAAGATAAGCTCGGCTATGATGGGCATTCGCTCCGACGAGGACAAAGGAAAGACCGCTCAGCTCGCTCGGCGTGCTTTACCCAAGCAAGGATTTTTGCCCGTCGATATGCAAATAAAAATAAAAGCGGACTCCCCCGCCGCCCTTTCCGTCAGCGCATCCGTATTCAGGCAGGGTGACGCTACGGTGAGTGCCACCGTTGAGGGACAACTGCCCGAGATCGCGCAGACGCGCCCCCTCTCGCAGGATGACGTGCGCAAAAACCTGTCCAAAACGGGCGGCACGGCGTACACTCCGGGCAATATTACCATGGACTTTGACGAGGGTCTTATCATGCCCCTGTCAAGCATAAATTCCTTGCGACGAGAAGCACTTTCAGCCCTTGACTGTGCCCGCGGCGAATATATTTTGAGTGAGGTACAGGCACGTTGCAAAAATGGCGTCGCGCAATCAAAGCCCCTCCCCACAAAGGGTGTCCGCCGCCGCGACGTGACCGCAAGATTTTTAAATCCCGAAGCAGTAACCGACAGCGCGGTTGAATATTTTTCGGTTATATACCTTCCGCTTGACGTGTGGTTTGCGCGTAAAAATAACGTAAAAATTCCCGCCGACAAGCTGGGAGTTATTCTCCCACCCGTTATTTTTGACCGTGAGAGAGGCGAGGCGCACGACATGCTGACCGCCGCCATGTGCCACGGAATCAGCCGCGTGATGATAGGAAATATTGGGCATATTCCGCTTGTGCGCGAGGCAAGCGAGTCGGCAGGTGTCGAGGTCCTAACGATTTGCGGAGATTACCGCCTTAACGTCACGAACAGCTGCACCGCGCGTGAGCTTGAAGCGCTCGGAATAGACGAATTTATCCTCTCCCCCGAGCTGTCGCTTCCCAAAATGCGGGATATCGAAGGCAACGTAACCGGAATTGTTTACGGGCGAATAACCCTTATGACGCTTGAAAAATGTGCCATTCGCGAGCTGTACGGCGCGAGCGCCTGCAATATCTGCGGCAAGGGTGGCGCCGTGATGCAGGACAGACGGGGCGTGTGCTTCCCCGTTTTGCGTGAGTGGAAGCACCGAAATATTATCCTCAACAGTCTGCCCGTATCTATGACGGACAAGGAGGATGACCTACGCCGTGCAAACGTGACCTCGCGGCATTTTATATTCACCACCGAGGACGCAGACAACGTAAACGCTGTCATAAGCGCGGCAAAGGCAAATAAACCTATTCGCGGAGAGGCAAGACGAATTGCAAAATGACTTACAAGGAGGCTGTGTATGAATCAAAAAGCAAGATCCGACGTCCTCCTTTATAAAACCGTACTTTCGGGGCTGTTTTTGGCTCTCGCGCTGATATTCCCGTTCCTGACGGGGCAGATCAAGACCATAGGAAACATGTTGCTCCCCATGCACATTCCGATATTTTTGTGCGGATTTATATGCGGCGCTCCTTACGGCGCGGCAGTAGGACTTGCCGCACCGCTGTTGCGTTCCGTAATGTTCGGAATGCCCGCTCTTTTCCCCACTGCCGTCGCCATGGCGATAGAGCTGTGCGTTTACGGCGCAGTGTCGGGTGCTATGTATCGCGCGCTTCCCAAAAAATTGCCGTTTCTATATCTGTCCCTCTTTTCCGCAATGGTTGTCGGACGGGCAGTATGGGGACTTGCATCCATCCTTTTATACAGGCTTGCCGGAAGCGAATTTTCGTGGTCACTGTTCCTCGGCGGCGCACTCATTCACGCCGCCCCCGGAATAGTAATACAGTTTATTGTCGTCCCACTTCTTGTGAGATTGGCTAACAAATTAAAAATTATAAGGTGAGGTTTAATCATGTCAAAAAAAATAATTGTTGTCGGAAGCAGTAACACGGATATTACGGGACGCGCAGAGCGTCTGCCCCTCTATGGCGAAACCGTAATGGGTACGGCTATGATGATAGGCCCCGGTGGCAAGGGACTCAATCAGGCGACCGCCGCACACCGCGCGGCAAAGGGCGCGGATTGTGAAATGATTTTCATATCGAGAATAGGAAACGACGCCTTCGGAAAGGTGCTTATCGACCACATCGACGGCGAAGGAATGAATAAAAAGTGCGTTGTAGTTTCGGATACCGACACGACGGGTTGCGCAATTATTGAGATTGAGGAAGGCAGTGCTCAAAACAGAATTGTCGTTATCCCCGGCGCAAACACCGCCCTCTCCGAAGCAGATCTTTTGGCGGCAGAGGACGAATTTGCATCTGCTTCTGCCGTACTTACACAGCTTGAAGTAAGCCTTGACACCGTAGCGACGGCAAAGCGCTTGGCTAAAAAATACGGCAAGCCGTTTATCCTCAACCCCGCGCCCGCAGCACCTCTGTCCGACGAAATGCTGTGCGGAATTGATTGGTTTACTCCAAACGAAACCGAGGCGGCGTTCTATGCGGGCGGCAAAGAGCCGGACAGCATTGAGGACGTGCGCGAGATAGCAAATCTTTTGCTGGGCAAGGGAATTAAGAACGTCGTCATTACCCTCGGCTCGCGCGGTGCTTATTGGACCGACGGCAAGGAGGAGATCGTAGTTCCCTCCCACAAGGTAAAAGCCATTGATACCGTTGGCGCGGGCGACACCTTCAACGGCGCGCTTGCGGTGGCTATCGCAGAGCAGCTTGACGGCGAGGTAACGTCCGAAAAGGTCGCAAATGCGTTGGATTTCGCCAACCGCGCGGCAGGCATTTCGGTAACTCGCAAGGGTGCGGCTTCATCCTGCCCTACGAGAGAAGAAATACTGAATTTCTGATAAAAATAAAAGACCACTCGTCCGAGTGGTCTTTTAAATTGAAATTTTTAATTGAAATCAAAGCCAAAAGCCGTTGCAGGCAGCGCCCTTTCTCACAATAAACGACTTGCAGGCTTGGAGTTATGCCCCGTATACAACGATCTTTAAATTCTGCTTTCAAGATAGCCGCAGACGTCCCCTACGGTTTCGAAGCGGACGAACTCGGTAAATCTGAATCCGTATGCGTCCTCAATCTCCATTGACAGCATCATCATGGCGAGAGAATCAAAGCCGAGGTCGTCGACCAGCTTCGTCGATTCGGTGACAGTAGCCATATCCACGTCGGGCAATACCTTTGCAAGCAGTTGTTTTAATTTTTCTAACATATTAACCTCCAATTTTCTTTATGTACGATCTTCTGCGCTTGTGCTGACGGGCGGAAAAATGCTTCCACTGCGCCTGCACTGCGGTATTGGTTTCAAGATTGAGGTTGGTCTCACATCTCTTGACCTTGCCCTCGGCAAGAATGTCGAGAAGTCCGTTGACGATAACCGCATTCACACCCGAATTCTGATATTCGGGACGCACTGCCACGAGTCCGAGGTCAATGGTGTCGGGATTTGCAACCGTCCGAAGCAGCTTGATAAGAGTGGGCAGAGTGAGTCGTCCGCCGCTCTTTTTGACCGCGTTTCCGATACCGGGGAAGCAAAGTCCGAACGCCACAACTCGGTCATTCTCGTCGCAGATGAACACGAGGTATTCCTTATTTACTATCATCATGAACTGGGAAATAAGCTCGTCCTGCGCCGCGCGGGATATTTTTACAGTGCCGTACAGATGGCGGTAGCACTCGTCAAGGCAATCGAAAAATCCGTCACGATATTTTGCTATGTACGCGCGCTTGGATATGCTTTTGGTGTCCGCCACGTGCAGCTTATTCATCTCAAGCGTGCGCTTGGCAACGCGCGAGAGCATCTCGTTGCGGCGCTCGGGCATTTTAAGCTCGTACTCTACCCAATCCACGTCCTTTACGTATCCGACCGACTCCAAAAGCCTGCCGTAATACTCAAAGTTATACTGCTCCTCGAAGGTGGAATCTTCCTCAAAGCCCTCGATAAGCATACCCTCGCGGTCAAGGTCGTTGTAACCGAGAGGTCCGCAGACCTCCGTCATTCCGCGCGCAGCCCCCCACTTTTCTACCGCAGAGAAGAGCGCGTCAGCAACCTTTACGTCGTCAATGCTATCAAAACGGGTAAATCTCGCCTGAGTGACGCCGTGACTTTCGTTGTACTGCTTTTGTATGATGCCCTGTATTCTGCCTACGACCTTGCCGTCGCGAAGCGCGAGGTAGAACACCGACTCCGAAATGTCACGGTTTCCGCCAGTGCTTATCAGCTTTTTCTCGTCACCGTAAAGCGGCGGCACGAAATAGGGGCATTTTTTATACATCCGAATGGGAAGCTCGATAAATTCCTTGATGTCGCGGGAGGTTTTTACCTCTCTTATCTCAACCATGTCAAGCCTCCACATCCTCGTCCTCGCGGCGAAGGAACGCAAGTCCGTAGCCCGCAAGCCAAGGGCCGTTATGCGCACCGCTCACGGGGGACATAATTACTGCCTCGTGATTGGTCTGTATTCCGAATTTGCCCTCTATCTGCTTCAGCGTTTCAATAAGGGAGGGTCCCGTGTAAATGTGCCAGAGCAGATAGTCCTTGGGATCTCTGTCGCCGATTATGTCGCGAAGTATCTCGCAGGTGCGGGCGAGTGCCTTTTTCGGCGTGCGCACGCTTTCAAGCGCAACTATCTCGCCGTCCTTTGAAAAGTGTACTACGGGGCAGATATTAAGCATCTGACCCATAAACGCCTTGCCACCCTTGAGTCTGCCGTTGTAAATGAGATAATCCAGCTTTCCGTCAACGCCCATAAATACCTGACGGCGCATCATCCATCCGATCTCCTTGAGAATGTCCTCACTTGACATTCCCTTCTGTGCAAATTCTGCCGCCTTGATGGCAAGGAAGCCCTCGCCAAAGCAGGTGATTTTGGTGTCGATAACGTGTATCTTCAGTCTGTCCTCGTAATCCTTTGCGATAAGGCTGATCTTGTTGTACGTTCCGCCGCAACCCGACGAAATAGCGAACACCATAGCCTCGTCATATCCGTCGGCTATCGCGCCTTCGAAAGCGGCTTGGATATCCTCGGTGTCGGGCATAGCCGTATATGGCAGATTTTTCTTGGGGTCTTCAATGGTCTCAAGTCTGTTGTAAAACTCAACCGGATCAAGGTCAAGTCCCTCCTTGTACTCCTTACCCTCGAAGAAAACGTGGATGCGGATGATTTCAATTCCGAGATTTCTGTACCGCTCGGGCGCATATTCAATACATCCCGTAGAGGTACACATGATTTTGATCTTTGACATATTCCCTCTCCTTTAAACCTTATTTCTTGCGGCGTCAAACACCGCTCTGCTGTGAGCCATATTAAGCAGCATTTCGGCGGTATTCACGACCGCGCTCTCGCCCGCGTTACCGCGAGCTTTGATGACTGGCTTGGTAACGCCGAGAATAAATCCGCCACCCAGCGAGCCGATATCGTAAATGCTCATCAGATGCGCACCGAGAGCCTTTATTTCGTCGCTGTTCTTGCGATAAGCATATTTCATAACGTCGGTAATTATTCTCGTCGCCGTACCCTCGGTAACCTTAAGCACCTGATTACCCGCAAAGCCGTCACACACAAGCACGTCGCACTCGCCCGACAGGGCGTTGTTGCCCTCAATATTTCCCACGAAATTCAAGGACTCGTCGGCCGCCAGAATTGGATGCGTTTCCTTTACCAGCTTGTTGCCCTTGGTAGGCTCTGCGCCGTTTGACAGCAGTCCGATCTTGGGGTTTTCAATTCCATAAGTATCGCGCATAAATCCCGCGCCGAGACGGGCAAAATGATGGAGCATCTGCGGCGTGCAGTCGATAGTCGCGCCCGTGTCAACAAGGCAGGTAAATCCGCCGCTCTGCGAGGGAAGCACCGCCGCCATTGCGGGACGAACTCGTTCCTTGCCCGACAGATATCTCATAGCTCCCGTGAGCAGAATCCCCGTATTTCCCGACGAAATAATTCCGAAAAGGTCGTCGCGCTCGCCCAGAGTGCGAAGTCCCTTGAGCATGGATGATTCGGTCTTGTTATACAGTGCGTCAGCGGCGTTATCAAAGTTGGTGATCTCAAGCGGCGCGTCGATGATCTCCACGCGATCCGCAGGCATATTCAGAGCCTTGCACTCTGATGCAATATATTCGCCGTCGCCGACAAGAGCGACCGCAAGCTCGTCAAACTTTGCAAGCGCCAGAGCCGCGCCCCTTACCATGGTCGCCGCACCCTTGTCACCGCCTTTTGTATCAATAACTATCCTAATCATAGCTCCCCCTTACTCTACTGCAACGTAGTAATCGTACACGTCCTGACCGCCAAGGTGTACCACCACCTCGCAGTCCTCATAAAGCTCCGAGATCCTTTCGGTAAGCTCTGCCCTTCTCTCATCCGACACGCTCTTGCCCACGATAAGAGTGATTATCTCGCAAAGATCAGTGTCCGTTTTTTCAAGCATTGCAAGCACCGCGTCCTCGGGATTGTCCGCTACCGCCGCGATCTCACCGCCGCTGATAGCCATGTAGTCGCCAATCTTCACCCGCACTCCGTCAATGACTGCGTCGCGCACTGCCTGCGTGATCTCGCCGTCAACGGTGTCGGCCGCAGCACGGGTAGCACTTGCCACAAGCGCGTCCATATCCTTGATGCCCGGGGTGATGACGGACAGCGCGCCGTAGCCCTGCATGATGCTCTTGCTGGGAATGACATGCACCCTCGCACCCTCGTAAAGCTCTGCCGCCTGCTTTGCAGCAAGTATAATATTTTTATTGTTCGGAAGGACGATAATATTCTCCGCGCCGCACTCGTCAAACGCGCACACGAACTCCTCAATGGACGGATTTGATGTCTGTCCGCCCGAGATGATGATATCCGCACCCATATCCTCAAACAGCGCCGTCATACCGTCGCCGCTCGCAACGCAAACAACCGCATAATGCTTGTCGCTCTTGACTTTTTTTGTTTTCTCCGTCGGCTTTTCCTCGGAGTGACCGAGCGACATATTCTCCACCTTTACGGTCAAAAATTCGCCAAACTCCTGCATCCGCGCAAGAATCGCTCCGGGGATGAAGGTGTGGACGTGAACCTTGACGATATCGCCCTGCTTGTACGCCACAACGCTCTCGCCCGCAAGCTCGTCAAGCACTGACAGCACGCGGGAAATATCAAAATTGTCGGGGTCAACCTTCGCCGTAGTCAGACGAAGCAAAAACTCGGTGCAGTAGCCGAATTCAAGCACGCTGTCGCGGGTGAATTTGTCAATGTCAACGTCGCTCTTTTCGTTTTCTGCCGTCAGTGTAAAGGATATTTCCGCACCGCCAAGCGCCTCGTACATGCCCTCCGCTATGCAAAGGTAGCCCGCCGCACCCGAGTCCACAACACCCGCCTCCGCAAGAACAGGCAGTAGCTTGGGCGTCGCCGCAAGTGAGCGCTTTGCCTCCTCGATGTGCAAACGGTAAAAGTCCTCGACTGACGAGTCGGCATCAATGTGCGAAGCCGCATATTCCGCGCTTTCGCGGAAAACGGTAAGTATCGTTCCCTCGGTGGGATTTTGTACCGCCGCGTAGGAGCGCGCAATGCCGTGCTTGTACGCCTCGGCAAGCTGGGATGCGGTAACGCTCTCAAGCCCTGAGAGTCCTTCGTTGATGCCCGCAAATATCTGGGACAGGATAACGCCCGAATTTCCGCGCGCCGACAGTAAAATTCCCTTGGAAAAGTCGCCCGACGCCGCACCGACGTCCGATCTCTCACCGCTCACGCGGGCAAGTCCGCCCTCAACGGTTTTGAGCATATTAGTTCCCGTGTCACCGTCTGCTACGGGGAAAACGTTGAGCGCGTTCAGCTCGTCACGCCTCTCGGCAAGCCGCGCCGCGCCGCCAAGCAGCATCCGCGCGTAGCATTTGCCGTCGATAGTATGTGTATTCATAGTCTCCACCTTTCGGGCAAAAGGAACGACGTCCCCTGCCTCCTAAAAATGATATCTTTATAACGCCTATGATTTTTTACGACAAAATTATACAAAAGAAATCTAAACTGAAACGAAACAAATGAAAAAAATATCACTCCACGCTTGACAAACACCACATTCCGTGATACAATGTATGTGCCAAACTAACTTAATAACGTGAAAAATGGGTGTACTATCTTTATTTTTAGGGATAGGTATACTCTTTTTCGGGTATGCTTTCATTTGTCGATGAATTTGATAAAATGCAAATTCCTCTTACGACAAATGAAAGTGTGTTACACTCTTTTTCACGTAAAGTTAGTTTGGCGACTATCGGAGTTTGCGTTTTTGTGCGGTTGCTTCGGTAGCCGCACTTTTTATTTTATTAAGGAGGTCATAATTATGTATGGCAAAATTGGAAAAACAATCAAATCATTGGCTGCGGTTATCGCCGTTTTGGAAGTTTTGGTTGCTGTAGTCGCAGGTGTCGTTTGTATGTTTGGGGGCAGTACCGGAATAATTACAGGAATTGTAATTATTGTGCTGGGCACTGTTCTCGCATGGATATCATTTGTGATGATATACGGATTCGGTGAGCTTATAGATATTGCGGCAAAAATCGAATATAATACCTCATCCTACGAGGATAAGGCTACTTGCGAACAAGCTGACAAGGTTTCAGATAAAAATTCCAAGTATGCTGAAGCCGAGCGGCTTCGCGAAGAAGGCGTGATATCGGAAGAGGATTATAAAAAGCAAGAGGCTTTTGAGCGCCTTTTCGGAAATAAATCGTGAGCTTTATATTCGCAGGCATCGCGGGTAACAGGGGTCTGAACCTCCGTTTGAGCCGACGGTTTGCTTGACTTCAAAATATCCAAGCGCAAACTTGCATCCCGCGGAGCAAAAGCTCCGCGGTTGCGAGGTTCGACCACAGAAAACTACCATTAAATACAAACAGACCGAGCCTCGGCTCGGTCTGTTTGTATTTGGTGCGGGTAACAGGGGTCGAACCTGCACGAATTAACACAAGATCCTAAATCTTGCGCGTCTGCCAATTCCGCCATACCCGCGAAGCGGGTATGGCGGAATTGGGTCCGCACATGCCCGCGCATTTAATTAATTGAAAATGTAAAATTGAAAATTGAAAATTATTTTGAAGATTTTATGATACTTACAAGAATTTTTTCGAGTTCTATACAGTCGTTTAGAATAGATATGCTCTCCGAATCGTTCAGATAATCGGTAGCAGCCAAAAGTTTTATCCAATATTTTGTTTCCGAAACTTCTTTCAAAGCAATACTCATTTTAGAAATAAAATCTGCTGTGCTTTGAGCTTGCTCTGCCTCGGCGACGTTTGCACCGTACTTGTTCCGCTTCTCAAAAGCTGCTTCGACAACACAAATTCTTTTTTTGTTTCATTCAAATACTTATTAAGATTAACGATCCTTACGGCAAACGCGAAAGATTTCTCCACAATTATGTTTTCCATTCCCGTTCCCCTAATTTTCAATTTCCCATTTTCAATTTTCAATTATTTGTCACTTAAAGCTTCGCATTAAGTGACAAATACACTCCTGCTGACCAACCGATCATTGTTGGCGTACCGTATTCACCGACGGCGTTGGAGCTACCGTCGCGCACGTTGTACTTTTCCCACAAATGTCCTGTCGCATCAAAGCATTTTTCAACGAGCGCAACGTACTTTTGGGCCACGCGGCGCGCGTCGCTTGTGCGTCCGCAAGAGACCAGCGCCTCGCAGGCAACAAGCTGCAGGCACGCCCAGCCGTTGCTCTCGCCCCACTGATAGTTTCCGTCCGTCGGCTCTGCCGCCTGGAGCCCGTAATCCAGCTCCAAGGCTTCGAGCAGTGCATCAACGCCCTCGTCACGGTCGGTAAGTCCCACGAACAACGGATAGAAGGACGCGCAGGATTTTACCCCGCCGCGCTTGCCCGTTGTATAGCAATAATCGTAGAATATTCCGTCCTCGCCGCGCATAAGAGCTATCATTTTTTGCTTTCTCGCAGCGGCGCGATCGGCGTATATTTTTGCCTCCTCACCGTCAAGGTGTTCAGCCAACAGCATCTCATCAAAATAGAGCAGCGAGTTGAGGTCAACGGCGTTATACTCGTAGCATCTGCCGCCGAAGCGACCGCAGAAATCCCAGCCTGACTCCGCCTCTGCAAACACGTTTTTACCGAGATATTCCCTATCTCCCTCGCGCTTCACGCCGGTGCGCTCCTCGTACATACTGACACCGCCGATATAGGTTTTTTCGTCAGCGTCGCAGGAATAGTGGTTGAGCCCGTTTGCCGAGCGGCGGCGGGTATACCAGAATTCAAGCTCTGCTCGGAGCGCGCGCAAGCCGTCGGAGAACAGCTCGTTATCTCCCGTTGCGTCGTAATAATCCTTCAGCATCATACCGAAAAACGGCGGCTGTGAACGGTTGAGGAACACCTTGAGGCTTCCGTTGGGGATAAATCCGTAGGTGTCTATCATGTATATGAAATTGCGCAGATTGTTCGCCACCAGCTCACTTCTGCCCGACAGGTGCAATCCGCGGCAGGCAAAATACGTGTCCCAGTAAAACATACTTTGGAACATATTTTCCTCGCAAGGCACGGTGTACGGATACGGCAGATACAGCTTGCCGTCGCGCGACGCCTCCGCCTCCTCCCGAGTTATTGTTCTGACGGTCTTATCCCAACCGTTGGCTATATATTGCTGCAATCTATCATTCATAGTATCGCCCTTACCTTTCGGGTTTCTAACTGGGTTATTGACATAAATAATATAACACATCTTTTCCCTTTTGTCAAGCAGAAAAGCAAATAAAAAAGCTCGTCTTACGACGAACACTTCACCTTTTCGGGAGGCTGAATCCGCTCATTCAGCCTCCATCCTATTACGTACTTATGGACGAAACCTCGGGATACTGTGTTGCAAGTCCGAACAGCTCGTCGGCTGCATCGTCATTCGGAATACGCACCTGCATATTCACCATTACGTTGTCGCCGTTTCGAACAAGGTCGATCTTGGTGATAACGATCTTCAGCTCCGTCAGCTTTTCCTTGATGATATCAACTCTGTCCATGCGGTCGTTCTTGACCGACACTATAACACGGCCGAGCATTACCATATCTCCGGGAACGTATTTATGCAGAACTATCTGCAAGGTAATGAGCAGCAAGGTGGAGCCCACACCCACGATATACATTCCCGATCCGATAGCCAGACCGACTATTGAGGTTGCCCATACACCCGCAGCTGTGGTAAGTCCCTTTACCGAGCCGCCCTTGACGAAAATTATACCTGCGCCAAGAAAACCGATACCCGTCAGCACGTTTGATGCGATTCTCGACGCCTCGGCGTTCATGCCCATAGCGATCACATCCATATACGCATACTTGGACACGATTCCCGCCAGAGCTGATGCAAGTGCAACTATGACGTGCGTGCGAAGTCCCGCTTCCTTTTGACGTCTTGCGCGCTCAAATCCTACGAATGCTCCGCAGAACGCGGCGAGGATTATCCGCAAAAGATACTCAAACTGCGGCACGTTATCAACAAAAAACTGTTTTACCGTTTCCATATATTCTCCTTTCCTCAAATATTAAATTTGCAAGGCACGCCGCAACATCTTTGCGGTGTCCCCGTATTAATTTCAATGCTTTTGCATCAGTCAAGCTTGTCAAATAGCTTCCTGACCTGCTTTGAAAAACCTCTCTTCACGGATGCATAGTCGCGAGAAAAATTATTGTTTCCGTTTTCAGCAGACCGCTCGAAAAGCCCCGCCATGCCAAGATTTTCAAAGTAATTTGATATGTCGTACACGCGATTTCCAAGAATAAGATCCAACATCTTTACCGACTGCTCATCCTTTACCGATTTAGTGGTAAGAACGACCTCGTAAAACACGGGAAAGACAAGCTGATCGGACAAAATCGCATACGTCTGCGTTATATCCCCCAGTTTATCCGTTCCTTGCACGTTGACAGGCAAGGAAAGCGTACAGGCGAAGGGCGTGACGTAGGTACAATATTTCTCCTGCGCTTCGTCGTACTTCGGGACGGGAAGCACTCCAAACTGTCCCTCATACGCCTTGTTACAGTTAATAACGAATGACACGATCTCTCCATAGAACAACGCTTGATTAGCTTTAAACATCTCATAGCTTACTTGGAACTCTGCCGCGCGATAGGTAGCGTGATTTGCGGTGTATATTGACACCACCTTTTCCACCATTTCGGCTGCTCTTTCCATCATTCCGCTATCGTCCGACAGGGCAAGGGTAGGATAACCGTCCTCGTGCATATTGACATATCTCAAGTCCGCGCCGAAGAAAAAGGCATTACTGTAATGAGGCGTTGCCACAAAGCCGTAGGAATCTTCCTCATCCCACCGCCCATCGCCGTTATTAGACGAGAAATTCTGAATGAGGTTGTTGAATTTATCAACTGTCCACTTACCGTCAAGGACAAGCTGATAAAGATCCGCGTCCTCGCCTTGATATGCCTGAAGTGCATATGCCGACTTATTAAACAGCATACACCAAGTCAAGCGGTCGTCGGAATAGTTCCACGATCCGTTCATAAAGAATACGTGATCCTCCATGTTAAAGGAATACGTACCCTCGTCCCACCAGTCCTTTTCAAGATCGATATTAAGATCAAGAAAATTGTAAAGATACCCCTCAACAGCAAGAGCCGCCGTGGTTTTATGGTCTAACGTGAAGTACTGAGCGTCTCCGACACTTCCCTGCACCTCCCTTTGCGCCTTGGCAAAAGCATCATCCTCGCTGTCTGTCGGAGAAAACGAAAGGGTAAGATTACATCTGTCCTCAAACTTTACATTTCTCTCACAAACCGCATCGGGAAGCACATCACCCGTTTTTTCCTCACTAATAAGCTCGGTGGGATTATCGGTATTATAGACCGAGTACAAAAAGGTAAGTTCCTTCCCTCCCCAGTCCACGTCGTCGGAGGATATCGCGTTAAGTGCAGCCTCGGCTTCATCCAGCGTGTCGGAGACGATGTCGGGGTTCTGAGATGTAGATTCGGCAGTTGTACTTTCAACATCTGCATTGTTCCCGTTGCAAGCTGCAAGGCATCCCGCGAAAACGGACAGAGTGAGGCAAAGACATATCAGTCTTGTGCACACATTTTTCTTCATTTTAACATGCATATTCGTTGTCCTCCTCGATAGTAGTGATATAGTAATGATATTATATACCATTCGTCAGATTTTGTCAATCGGATTTCCAGACCAGCACGACTCTGCTTTATTATAATTCATAGGCACACCGCCAAGAAAGCTCTCCTTTGCGGTGTGCCAATATAAAATTCAAAGATCTATTACAGTGATCAACCCAGATTTTTAAACAGAGCCTTTACGTTCTTATTAAAGGAACGGGCAACGGACTTGTGGTCGCGGCTGAAGTTGTTGGTTCCGCTCTCTGCGGATCTCTCAAACATTCCCGCAAGCTCCAGCTTTTCAAAATAGGTGGAAAGATCGTAAACGCGGTTTTGGAAAATAATGTTGAGCATTTCTACGGACTGAGGGTCCTTAACGCTCTTGGAGGTAAGAACTACGTCATAGAACGCAGGGAAAACGAGCTGATGCGACAGAATGGAGAACACCTGTGTGATATCGCCTATCATCTCGGACTTTCTTATCGTTGTAGGAACCGCCAAAGTCGACGAGAAGGACTGAGTGAAGGTATAATACTCCGTCTGATCATCACCGTATTTCGGCACGGGCAGAACGCCAAAGCTTCCCTCATATTCCTTGTTCAGGTTGATAACGTAAGACACGCACTCACCGTAGAACAGTGCCTGATTGTTTTTAAACATAGCATACGCGGTCTGGAAGTCGGCAGGACGGTAGGTTGCGTTGTTTGCGGTATACAGCGTAATAACGTCGTCCACCAATGCAGCAGCTCTGTCCATCATTCCCGAGTCCTCAGACAGTGCGAGCGTAGGATAATCGTCCTTGTTCATGTTTACATATCTGAGTCCTGCACCGAAGAACAATGCATTACTGTAATGGGGCGTTGCAACGAAGCCGTAGATATCCTGATCGTCGTAGTTACCGTCACCGTTGCTGTCAAAGGAGAAGCCCTGAATGAGCTCGTTGAACTTTGCAAGCGTCCACTTACCGTCAAGCACCATCTGGTACGGATCCTCGTACTGCTGAAGCTCGTAGGATTTCTTGTTGAACAGCATACACCAAGTCAAACGGTCGTCAGAGAAATTCCACGATCCGTTCATAAAGAATACGTGACCCTCCATGTTGAAGGAATACGTACCCTGGTCCCACCAGTCCTTTTCAAGATCAATATCCATATCAAGGAAATTATAAAGATTTCCTTCTACCGCAAGGGATGCGGTGGTCGCGTGGTCTATTGTGAAATAATGAAGATCGCCGGTGTTTCCCTGAACCTCCTTCTGTGCCTTGGTATAAGCGTCGTCCTTATCCTTGGCTTCAACGTAGGACAGCTTCAGGTTGCATTTATCCTCAAACCTTGTGTTTCTTTCAAATACCGCGTTGGGGAGAACGTCGCCGCTCTGACCGTAGCTGATAAGCTCTTGCAGGTTGTCGCCGTTGTACTTACTGCAAAGTATAGTGAAATCTCCACCGCCCCAATTCACATCCTCGTTGGAGATAGAATTGTAGGTAGCAGTGGCATCATCCAGCGTTTCCGCCTCGGTAGTTTCCTCGGTGCTTGTCGCAGTAGAGCCGCCGGCGCTTTGAGTTTCGTCCGAGCCTCCGTTGTCGCAGGCTACGAAGCAACCCAGCACGGTAGCAAGCGCAAGGCACAGGCAGAGTATTCGCAGGATTTTCATTTTCGCGTCACTAACACTAATATGTATCAAGACCAACCCTCCTTAAGTTAAAATATGTTAACTGCTATTATACACTCTTTTGGAAGCTTTGTCAATAGCGCCGCAAAATTTATTCTCATTTTTGCCGTCTTTATCTCTTTTGCGGAATATTTACGTAGAATGAGGTCACTCCTCCCTCGCTTGTCACCGACACCTCACCGTCGTGCAGCTCTACTATACGCTTGACAACAGCGAGCCCGATACCGTTGCCCTCTGTCGAGCGGGATTCTTCGCCCTTGTAAAATTTATTGAACACCTTGTCTATCTTCTCGGGCGGTATTTCACTGCCCGTATTGCTGACAGACACGCGCAAAAGCGCGTCCGACCTTTGAATATTCACGGAGACCTTGCCGCCGCTCGGGGCGAATTTTATTGCGTTATCAATAAGATTTATCCACACCTGCTTTAACAGCTCGTCGTTTGCCTCAACCGTGTATTCGTCAAAATCGAGGTCAAGCTCTATGTCCTTTTTCGTCCACTTTGCTTCCAGCAAAAGGACGGCAGAGCGTATATGCTCGGAAAGATTGAAGGAGGTCACGTCGGTCAGAATTGTCTGATTTTCAACCTTTGTCATGTTCAGCACGTTTGTCGCCATGTCCGACAGTCGAATGGATTCCTCCTCGATGGCATTGAGGTAACTGAGGCGTTGCTCCTCGGTAAGATTGCCGCGCTTTAGCAGCTTGGCAAAGCCCGCGATAGACACAATAGGCGTCTTGAACTCGTGGGAAAAGTTATTTACGAAATCCGAGCGGAGCATTTCGGTATTTTCTAGCTCCTCCGCCATCTGTGCGAAGCTTGCCGAAATATCCTGAAATGCGGAATAGCTGTTAAGCGGACTGCCGAACTCAAGCCTCGCCTTATAGTCCCCCGACGCCAGCCGCCCAAGCTGATTTATTACGTTATTGGCTTGCTTGGCAATAATTCTGCCCACAACGAATATCAGTATATATCCCATCAGCAGCGTGGACAGCGACATATAAAGTATAACGTGTCCCACGCTTATCTCGCCGCTCTCGGAGGAAAACACTTCAAAGTAAGCCAAGACGGATATGACTGCCGCCGTAAGTCCTATGGCGACAAGCAAGACCAAAAAAAGAGCCAGAAGGAACAACAGCATCAGCGAGCGACGGCGGTTTTTTTCATTGAGCTTGAAGGCGGTGGGATTGAATTTGAACACTCCCGCATTGAATTTGATCTTTTTCATACCTTTTTCACCGCCTTGTATCCAAGTCCGCGTACCGATTCTATCTCGAATTCGGTATATCCCTCAAAGCGCTTGCGCAATCGTCCGATATGTACCGTGACCGTTTCCCAGCCCGTGCTGCTGTCAGCTCCCCAGATTTCGTCCATGAGCTGAATACGGGTGAATATCTTACCCGGGTAAGAGAGCAGCTTATAGAGCAGTAAAAACTCCTTTTGCGGAAGCTCCTGCACCTCGTCACCGCGAGTCACGGTGAGCGAATCGTAATCCAAAACCACGTCGCCGACAACTATTTTATGCTCGTCATTGATTTTTGCGCGGCGCAAAAGCGCCTTGATGCGAAAGAGCATCTCCTCGTCGTCGATAGGCTTGGTTATATAATCGTCAGTGCCTGCGGCAAAGCCCTTGTGCTTGTCAACGGGAAGCTGCTTTGCGGACACCATGAGTATGGGCAGATTATTGTTTGCCTCCCTCAGCGTGCGGGTGAATTCGTACCCATCCATTTTGGGCATCATTACGTCCAGCACCACAAGGTCAACGTGTTCTCTTTCCATTATTTCCAATGCTTCCTCGCCGTTGCATGCCTCCGTGACGGTATACCCTGCCTCGGTCAGCACCGCGCCGAAAAACATTCGTATGTTTTTGTCGTCGTCAACTACAAGAATGTGAAACATTTCTACCTCCTTCTCCACGCGCGTGGAGCTCCTGACTAAATTATAACACATATTCCCACCCTTGGCAAGGGAGAATTTTGGGAGGGAATACCGCCCGCCGCTTGTGTATTTATATTTTTGATATTAAAAACACCTCATCCGTCTTTTGCTTCGCAAAATCCACCTTCTCCCACTGGAGAAGGCTTAATGTAATGATTGCCACAAGGTTATTTTTTCCAAGAGCATATATATGCGGGGGATTTCTGTAAACGCTGCGCATTGAATTATCCCCAAGCCTTCTCCAGTGGGAGAAGGTGGCACGGAGAAGCCGTGACGGATGAGGTGTTTTTCCATGATGTAAAATGCATTTATTCGTATTTCAGATTATTAATGATTTTTGCGATATTACGGGATGTCGTGGGCGCCATCCCCTACAAACGATTAGAATTTTTCGTTGTTTTCAACGCCAAAAGGTTTATATTACCTTTCTGTTATTCAATAACGAAAATCTTTTCAAAATTGTAGGGACAGGCGGCTTTCGCAGAAAGCGGCTCGACGTCCCATACAATAAAAAAATTTTATTTTGACAAGAGCCCATTTGATCCATTTTAAATTTTTTTGCGGTTTGTATTGATTTTTCTCAAAAAACGTGCTATAATGATTATGCCAAACCAACTGAACATTTTGTAGCAAGAGCTATTTTTATACCTGTGGGATAGCTATACCTTCTTATTTTATACCTATAATGAATTTGTTAAAAATGCAAATTCCTACTGGGGATAAGATAAGAGGGCATACGGTTCTTGCTACCTCAGTTGGTTTGGCGACTATCGGAGTTTGCGTTTTTTGTGCGGTTGCTTCGGTAGCCGCACTTTTTATTTTTCGGAGGAAGCAAAATGAAAAAACACTTGTCATTATTCGCCTTTGCGGAGGTGCGCCTATGAAAAGCACGCTTGAAGAGCTGTGGTACGGCAACGTCTGCCCCAACACCGACTGTCGGGAGTCAACACCGACAGCAAGGCAACTGATGGAGTATATTGCAAGGCACCACGACAATCTACACAAAACGCTCACGGACGAGCAAAAGGAGATATTTGAAAAATTCGACGATTGCTTTGCCGAGCTGACGGACATAAACGAGCGCGAGATATTCGCGTATGCGTTTCGGCTGGGAGCGAAAATGATGCTGGAGGTAATGCTACCCAAAGAGGCGGAATGATCACGATCCAAAGGGTCGCGCGAAGGGTTTTATTCTTTCGTGCGGTCTTTTTCTTTTTACCGCTTGACATTTTCTCCCTTATATGGTATCATATTATCAAAGTGAACAATCGCTATTTTACATAACGGAGGAAATAAAATGCAATCTCAAGCTTACAACAAAGAGAGAGTAGAGGCAATACTGTCCAAAATGTCGCTGGAGGACAAGGTAGCGCAGATGCTGCAGCTTTCCGCGAATGCCAATCCCTCAGACATTTTTGAAAAATTCAAGTCAGAGGGTAAGCTCGGCTCGTATCTGCACGTTCTCGGTCACGAAACCGGCTCGTTTTTGGAGAGCGCCGCGCAGACCGAATTGAAGGTTCCGCCCATTTTCGGTATTGACGCGATCCACGGACACGCGCTGCTTAAACCCGCAACCGTTTTCCCCTCACAGCTTGCTATGGCTTGCTCATGGGACGACGACATGGTCGAAAAGGTGGGCGAGGTTACCGCCGACGAGGTTGCCGCTGACGGACTCAACTGGGTATTTTCTCCCGTGCTTTGTATCGGTCGCGATCTGCGTTGGGGCAGAATCGCCGAAACCTTCGGCGAGGACGCAGAGCTTATCTCCCGTTTGGGCGCGGCTATAATCCGCGGCTATCAGAAAAACGGCAACGTAGCGGCTTGCGCTAAGCACTACCTCGGATACGGCGAGGCTACGGGTGGTCGTGATTCCTACGATACCGAAATCACCGAGCGCAAGGCTCGTGAGATATTCCTCCGTCCCTTCAAGGCGGCTGTGGACGCAGGATGTATGACGTTCATGACGGCTTACGGCTCCATCGACGGTGAATCGCTGACTGTCAGCCACCGTTATCTGACGGAAATTCTGAAGGACGAATACGGCTTTGACGGATTTGTTGTCACCGACTGGGAAAACTTCCGCTCCACCGTTCAAGGACAGAAGCTCTTTGAGAGCATGGACGACGCTTGCGTCGCGGGCGTTGTTGCGGGCAACGACATGAGCATGAACAGTAACGAGTTCTACGCCGCTCTTGTAAATGCCGCAAAGGAAGGTCGCATTTCCATTGACGTTATTGACAATGCCGTAAGACGAATCCTTGCTGTCAAGGATCGCCTGGGCTTGCTCGACGGTGAGAAGAAGACTCCCCTCTCCCGCGATATTATCGGTTGCGACGCGCATCAGGCGTTCAACTACGACGTGGCTGTCAAGAGTACGGTGCTGCTCAAGAACAACGGTGCACTGCCGCTTGCGGGCGCGAAAAAGATCGCCGTGCTCGGCCCGAATGCAACCGACGTCCGCGCACAGTACGGCGACTGGACGTACTTCTCTCATCCCAACCCGAAGCCCGAGGAGACCGGCAAGGAATGTACCTACACGGTATTGAAAGGAATACAGGCAGCTTATGCGGACAGCGAGATCGTATACGCCAAGGGCTGCTCGGTAGTAGGCGCGGAGGACGCGCAGACGAGCGATGCATGGATGAACGAAGCGCTTGCCGTTGCGGCTGACGCGGATGCTTCTATTATCGTAATCGGTGATATCCTTGATCAGAACGGAGAGACCAAGGACCGCGCAAACCTTGTGCTGAGTGGTCGCCAGAACGAGCTTGTAAAGCGCGTAAAGGAGCTTGGCAAGACGGTCATCGTCGTGCTTGTCAACGGCAAGCCGCTGGAGCTTAACGAGGTTGAAAAGTACGCAGACGCTATCGTCGAAGGCTTCAACAGCGGCGATATGGGCGGACTTGCAGTGGCTAACCTTATTAAGGGTAAAGAGAATTTCAGCGGCAAGCTGCCTATCTCCTTCCCGTATTCGTCGGCGGCACTGCCCTGCTACTACAACCAGTACGACTACTGGCATTTCGGTCAGAAATATATCGACGTACCCAAGGGAAGTCCCTATCCGTTTGGATTTGGTCTGTCGTACAGCAATTTCGTTTACGGCGACCTGTCGCTTGACAAGACCGTTCTCGCACGCGGCGAGAAGGCCGAGCTGAGCGTGGAGCTCAAGAACGACAGCGCGGTTGACGGTGAGGAAACGGTACAGCTTTATTTCAGAGATAAGATCTGTAAGATACTTACTCCCATCAGAACGCTTATCGACTACAAGAAGGTATCCGTTCCCGCAGGCGAGAGCCGCACGGTAACCTTTACGGTGGATACAGAAAAGCTCGGATATTACAACAGAGATTGCGAGTATTGCGTTGACGCGGGCGAATTCGCGCTGTACGTCAGCGGCGACGGCAAGAATTTCAAGGAGATCACCTTGAGAGTTGCCGAGTAATCGCACAAGCGTATCCAAGCGATAAAAGCGAAGGACAAAGAACGTAAAAATTCTTTGTCCTTCGCTTTTTTAAAGTTGCCGTTTTCCATCAAGTCGAAAGGCGTGTGTAAGCTGAAACTTTTGAAGCAAAGCAGTCGCCGAGCCCTCCGTTAATAAACAGAGTCGGGCGGATGCGAATGGCATGGAGGTTGAGGGCAAAAGCGTGACAATTCAAAGCAAGACACCCCTTGACAACAGCACAGAGCAAGAGTATAATTAAATTCAAGGCAATATCTTTAACCTTTAACAACAAAACTGTTCAATCCGACTTAACCAGAGGACAAACGAAGGCGGAGGTGTTAACAATGCAAGACAACAATCAGAAGCAGAAACCGATATCCAAGGACGAGCAGAAGCGCATACTGCAAGAGGCAATGAGGAATCATTATCAAAAGATGGAAACGGACGAGGAGTACCGAAAGAAAGCGAAAGAATTTCAATCGAAACTTTTAAATTTGAACAGCGAAAACTAAAAGCAACCAAAAAAGCTTTTCCAAACTATGCATTTGTCGAACCTAAATCAGGTTCCATAGAGTAAATTGAACGGCAGAAAAACTATTGAGCCTGTTGACTTTAAATCTCTTAAGCAAACGCGAAAAATATCAAACGAAAAATATAAACTGACAAAAAGCAAATTTTATCACTATATTCGTAAAGGAGATTGTTAACAATGAAGTATCAGTCGGTGACGGAGATATTGGAGGACAAAAGCCTGAGTCTGGACAAAGCATGGGAAACGGTAGAGAAGTTTCTCAGCGAGAAGGGAATGACAGTGGACGAGTTCTTCTACGAGACGGAAGAAGGACAGAAGCTGCAGGAGAAGTCAGCCGAAGCAAGATTTACAATGCCGACAAATTAAGAACTGCCGGGAAAACAGTCGGCAATACCTTCTCTGATTTAGACACTAAAATCCTGGAAGCCGGGGAAAATGAAATAGGCGAGAATACCGCCACCGACAAGCAGAAGCGTCGGACAAGCTCTCCCGATTCGGAATGGGACGTGCAGGCGGTACGCGAGAACTACGAGGAGTATGCGGCTCGCACTGTTTTACCGGCGGCGCGAGCAAAGCTCGATTTCGTAGCCAAAACAAAAAGCACACCTGCTGGTGTGCTTTTTGTTTTGGCGGAGAAGGAGAGATTTGAACTCTCGCGCCGGTTAAATCCGACCTACACCCTTAGCAGGGGCGCCTCTTCGGCCTCTTGAGTACTTCTCCGTATTTAACGGTGTAAGCCCGCCGTTTCTCAAGGCTTACCCGTATATTATACAGCATCTTTTCCGTTTTGTCAACACCTTTTTCAATTATTTATTTTTTCTTTTTTCGACATCAAAAAAACGCCCGCAAAAGCCAAAAACTTTTTCAAATCCACTTGACTTTGACGCCCCTTGTGCTATAATATAGTCAAATTATCAACACTTTTTTGGAGGTTACCATGCTTAAAAGACAGCAAGCTTTCGAAACCAAACGCAAGATGCTCAAGGGCGCGCTCCACTGCCACACTACCCGCTCCGACGGACAGCGCGAGCCTGCCGAGGCTATGCAGATATACAAGGACAACGGCTATGATTTCATGGCTATCACCGACCACCGCGTATACAATCTCAAAAATTTTGCGCCCGAGCTGGGACTCACTCTCATCCCCGGCGTGGAGATAGACAACGACCTGCACTGCGATCACGGCATCCGTTGCTATCACACCGTTTGTCTTGGCCCTACCAAGGAGGACGGAAACGGCATGGAGCAGGACTATTTCTGCACCCCCGTTATGCTTGACACTCCCGAGGACTACCAGCCCATTCTTGACCGCATGCACGAAAACAAGAACGTGACTATCCTCTGCCACCCCGAATGGAGCGGCACGTCGGCAAAATATTTTGACATGCACACCGGCAATATCGCTATGGAGATATACAACACGGGAAGCGCGCGCGGCAATCACATGGACCGCGACGCATCCTACTGGGATGAGCTTCTCGGTCAGGGCAAGATCATCTGGGGCGTTGCGACGGACGACAGCCACTCCCCCGGAAGCACCTGCGGAAGCTGGGTAATGGTAAACTCCGAAAACAACGTAAACTCCATTCTCGAAGCGCTGACAAAGGGCGAGTTCTACTCCTCCTGTGGCCCCGAGATCTACGATTTCTACGTTGAGGACGGCAAGGCTGTTATCGAATGCTCCCCCGTCGCGGCGATCCGTCTGCAATCCGACGCGCAGCCCACCCGCATCATGCGCGGCGAGAACGAACTTATCACCCGCGCAGAATTCAGCCTCCATTGGTGGGTAGGCCCTTACGCCTACGTCCGCATGACCGTTATCGACGAGAACGGCAACTACGCATGGACGAATCCTATTTTCTTGAGATAACTTATTAAAAAGACAACGGGCGGCTCGAATGAGCCGCCCACTTAATTATTAATATTATTTTCCCGACGATTGATATTGAATATTCAACCCTATCAAGCTGTTATTGCCCGAGCCGACGTTCTGTATATAATACGTTCCTTCCTCGGGCACTATGTAGAATCGGGCGTAGCCGCCCTCGTAGGCGTAGGTGTTCGTGTCCCCAAGCAAAATGCGTGTTTCGATTTTTTATACAACAAAGGGACATATC
>JAFTPD010000014.1 GCA_017463485.1 Clostridia bacterium | reverse complement strand
TTTTTATACAACAAAGGGACATATCGGCTTTTTGCATATACGTTGCCAAAAATCACACTGTTGTTTGTTACTTGACTACGTGTGAGCTTTCAACGTATTTCTGAATCCCAATTTGCAACAGCCACTCATCTGTTGGCACGCTGTCGAATTCATACAATTTAACATCGCAATAAACCTCGCCCTGATTGCAGTATACAAAGCAACCAAATAGCGCGTGCTTATTTTGAGGTTTTAGATATTTGTATGTCGTTAAATAGGGTTCCTGCGTCAACATCTCCTGGAGTATTTGTGAAATAGTATATCCTTGTATATATTCCGTCAACATCACCAATCCATTGTACCATAGTGCCTTTGCCAGACGGGTGCGGGTTTCGGGTTTCAACGTGAAGTGTCAAATTTCCATCCGAGTTTTTTACGGGAGAATTCAAAATAAAACCTTCGCCTATCGATACTTTTTCATCTGAAATTTTTTGGGAAACATCGGTAACTGAAAGAACATATTCTACACGAGTCCATTCACCATTCGCCGCTTCCGTCGTTACGTACACGACGTTCGTTACTTTTCCGGTATCTTCTGAAATGCTATGCGAAAAGCATATCCAAGTAATATTGCCATCCAAAATGGGAATTTGCGGCATGGAATCAATTATTTTTACAAAAGCGAAGAGATCGTCCTTGCTCTGTACTCCACAATCAGAAACACTTTGAACGTATTGCGCCAATCGTATTTCGTCATCGCACGACAGCATCCCCCTCATTTCGTTTAATTTTTCAAGACCTTGTATTTCTATCGATTGCATTGGCAGAGGTTCCTCGATAGCCGTTTTATCGTTTGAATCGGGATCGGTTGTTGTCCCTTCATTGGAGTCGGTTGTTGTCTGTTCATTGGGATCGGTTTTCACATCACTTTGATTATTTTCTGTATCAGAATCGCCTTGTGTCGGTATATCATTTTGATCCACGACACTCTGACATCCAACTAAAAATATGACTACGAGCAGCATGATAGATATCAGCATTTTTTTCATTATCGTTCATCTCCTATAGAATTATTTGTGATGGTTTTCTAAGTGTGTAAGAATACCTTTGGAATGAGTAGAGCTTTTACATTGATCGCAATACAATGTATCTGCATTCCCAGCCAACAACCTTGATTCAATATCATAAGTTCTGCTTGTCATTATACAAACAGGTTTCGAAGGCAAGCCATTATCACATCTCCAGCAATCGTTAGTAGGGTTGTTACAATTAGAACTGCTTTCGTCGTAACAGTAATGATCAGGAGCACCGAGCTGATGAGATGTTTCATGCAAAAGAGTATAAATACGCTGATACCTTATGACATCCGGAGTTTCATTATTATTAGATTTATCGGTTACCATACCAATTGTCATTATAATAACATGCTGTGACGAATACGAACATGAAGAGCGCGACTCAAGAACGTGTCCTGTCCATGCAATTTTGGCGGTTGTATCATTACCAGCATTGTACAATGACACAATATCGTTTTTAATGTTTGAACGAGTCTTATGATCGGTATTCGAATGTGTACACGCAGTAGTCGTATCTAAAAGAGTTGTGGGTGTGCCAGTACAGGTATCAGCGCAAGAGCAGTAAGTAGAAACTGTGTAAGAACTATTTATTCCAAATAACTCGAGCAAAATCTGTGAACATATGTCTTGATATTCGGAAATATCTTCTCCTGTGCTGTTAAATCTTATTTCATATCCTTGGTCGTAATAGTGATTAACGTAGTAGACGTAGTTACATTTATATGCTACCCACTCATCCCTATAAGTTGTATTATCAGTATACGCAGCCATTATAAGGTTCGTACCGTTTGAGGTGGAGGCAGATGGAACGGTCATTACAGCGTCCGTGCCTTGATATACCTTGCATTGGAAGGTAAGATTTCCGGATGAGGTTCTTTCAATTCTCCAAAGGGTATAGTTATTTTGCACGGCGTATTGCTTGACGTACGACAGAGCGTTGGGGTCGATGCCGATATATTTGTTGCTGTATACGGATTTCAAGCGGATATATCCGTCGGAATTCGCTACGTGCTCCACTATCCACTTTTCCTGTGGATTTGTACGGAAGTCCCATTCGTGTATCGCCGCGCCGTCGTTTAGTGACGGCCCCTCCACGTCAACGTACCTTCCCGAGCCGACGTTCTGTATATAATACGTTCCTTCCTCGGGCACTATGTAGAATCGGGCGTAGCCGCCGTATGACACATTATCGGTGCTTCCGCCTACAAGAATTTGCGTTTCGATACGCAACCGCCCGGGATTGTTTGCCACTAAAGTCATTGTGTGTGTGTTAGAAATATGGGCATACGTGACCAAATCTCCGTATTCCACAGTTATCTCCAAATTAGGTCTGTTGGCGTTTATTACTGTCGACCATGTTTTGAGGGATATACTACCGCTGGTATTCACTACAAATCCTTCGCTTTTCCATGACGATGGATATGTGATAACGCAGCCCTGCTTTGTTTCTCCTGTATATCGGTAAGGCAGCCATGTAGTTCCCGGACCTATGAAGATTGGCTTATACGAACCGATAAGATATGAGCCGGACAGGCTTCCCGCTCCGGAATCATCCAAGTAATCGGCTGCAACAAGATCGGTGCTATCGCACGACTGTATTATAAATGCGTTTTGATAATATCTTATTCGGTAGGTGTCGGCACTTGCTACATTTGCATCCACGTTTGGAATCTCTTTGGTAAGTATTTCGCCCTCGGATATTTCAAACGAAAGACTGTTATTGATCATAGAGCGGATTATGCTGCGGTTGGTGCCTGACACGTGTGATACCTTAAACAGCGCTCTCCGTGTAAAGTCTTCCGTGGGAACGGAGGAATAATCGGTCTGCTGTATGTGATAACCGAGGTTGGACTTGCCTTCCTGCGTGTCCATCCACATGCTGTTCCACGTATTTTTGAAGCAATATACTCCCTCGGGTATCGGAGTATCATAGCCCTCCAACAGCCACGTTCCCGCATCGCCGGCGGCGAAATCGCTTGATTCGCAGGCTATGAGATGGGATTCGGGTGCGCCCGCAGAGCCTGATGCGGTAGTTCGATTAACGGCGATATATTTGTCGGAGTTATATTTCTTTATTCTGAATCCGTTGTCCCGTCTTATAAATTGAAACGTATCGTTTATATCTACTTCTTCATCATTAGCGGGGATGGATTTGGTTACCACATATCCGTCCGAGCTATATGTAAACGTAAGAGTTGGGGCGTACTTTAGTCGTATAATATATCTGTCGGTAGTGCCTACCCGTGTGATATGGAACAAGCCGTATTGGTTACTGATATCTGAGGGGGAACCGGAAAACGCATATTGGTGCACATGCGCTCCGGGTGTAGTGGAGTTATGCTGTATATCCATCCAGCGTTGGCTGTTCAAGGCGGATTGCAACGCATATATTCCATCGGGAAACTCGTACTGCGCGTATGCTTCGTATGACGTCGTGGTCGTTGTTGTTGTCGACGTTGACGTGGTGGACGTAATTCCTGCCGTTCCCATTCCCGATATCTCGGTGGAATCTACAGAATCCGTGATTTCCAACGGCTCGGATTCTTCGATTTCCTCGACTTCGGTTGCTATGTCGGTTTCGTAAGCCTCGGCAGTCGGCTCTGCAAGCACAAAGGAGTTTGCACCGACAAAGCTGAAAATCAGAATTGTTGATAAGACGAATGTCAAAAATTTTAGTTTTTTGTTCTTTGCAATCATATACTTCTCCTTGCTTTTCGGACAACAAAGGGACATATCGGCATTCTGCCTATATGTCTGCGAGCAAATTTATACCGCGCGTGATTTGTCACGCGCCTATCCGAATAAAGAGAAGCGGAGGTATAAATGATGTGTTTGTTGTGGATATGCGAACGTTTTTAAACATTATTTTTCCTCCTTTTCCGATTGCTTTTTTACCGCCGACGTGTAGATCTGCGGTGTTTTGCAATTTCATGATATCATATATTTATGAACTGCGTATGAATAATGGAAAATTTTCCCCAAAAATAGGCGGCTCGCACGAGCCGCCCGTTGCTTTTATTCGTCTTCCCCGTTATCCTTGGGCTTGAATTTAGTTGCGGGAGTTGCCGCAAGCCCTGCGAGGGGGTTATTTTTCATTGCATCTTCCATATTTTTATCACTAATATGGGTATATATTTGCGTGGTGTTGAGCTGCTCATGACCGAGAATATCCTTCAGCACGCGGATATCCACCTCTCCCGACTGATACATAAGAGTCGCGGCGGTATGTCGGAGCTTATGTACCGAAAATTTCTTTGATCCCAGCCCTGCGCGTTCAAGGTATTTATACACCATAGCCTGTACCGTTTTCACGTTGATGCGGGAGTATCTGCTGCTCAAAAACAGCGCCTTGTCGTTGACCTTTGCATACTTTTCGCTAAGTCGTATCTCCAGATGCGCCGCAAGAGCCATGCGGCAGGCGTCGTTAAGATACACGATACGCTCCTTATTTCCCTTTCCCGTTATTCGCATGGAGCGGAGCTGTCGGTCAAGGTCGGGCAGGCTGATGCCCGCAAGCTCGCTGAGTCGTATTCCGCAGTTGAGAAACAGCGTAATTATTGCGTAATCTCGCTCTCGCGACGGAGAATCAACGTCCTCGTTGACGGTTTGCAGGAGCAACAGCGACTCCTCAAGGGTCAAATATTTGGGTAGAGATTTTTTCTTTTTGGGTGACTCGATATTGGCGACGGGATTATCCGCGAGCAGTCCTCGCTTATTGACTAAAAACTTATACAGCGCCTTTATTGCCGACAGCTTTCTTGCCTTGGCGGCGGACATATTATCCCGCTTTGCATCCACGTACAAAAGGAAATCGTACACCTGCTCGGTGCTGACGGCGCGAAGCTCGTCCACTCCTATGGCGGACACGTCTTGATTTGCAAATTTTTCGGGGTCATTCAACACGTCGCTGTCCCCTACTGCAAGCAGATATCTGAAAAAGGTACGGAGATCCATGAGATACTCCTCCACCGTCTTTGACGAACAGCCCTGAATGGCTGACTTATAGCTTGCAAATTCGCGGACTACCGACGAAAACTCGTTTACGTCTATCTCGCGGCGCATACATATAACCTCCCTTCGCGCATCTTTACCTATATTATAGCGTTTTTTCACGTTTTTTTAATGGATAAAATGTAAACATTGTCGCCGCGTCTTGAAATTTGACGCAAAATCCGTTATAATATGGATAGCAACTTTGGAATTACTTTCCCTACATACAGAGAGGAGAGCTGTTTTGAAAAAATTTTTCTCGAGATATTCATACGATTTCGTCAAGATGTTTCTTGACCAGTTTGCAACGGCGGTGTTCGGATTTTCACTCGCGGTCGCCGCGGTATCCATGAAAAACAGCATCATGCTGCTGCTTTGCAGTCTTGCCGCCATAGCGTTTTACCTCGTTCTTATCTACGGCGTGGCGTGGAAGGTGGGTTACAGCGACAGAGCGGGCGTGCGCAGTGGAGAGATAAAGGCTTCGCCCTTGCGCGGACTTTTCATCTCCCTTGCCGCTAACTCCATCAACATAATTCTCGCCGTCGCCGTTGCTATTGAGGCGTTTCTCGGCAAAGCGGGCGCTACTGTATTGCGCGCTATCGCTATACTTATTCAGGCTATGTATCAAGGTCTGCTCTCTTACGTTAAGATCGGCGGAGAGTCGCTGAACAACCGCTGGTGGGTGTACTTCCTTATTATCATTCCCGCCCTCGTCGCGTCTACCCTCGGTTATAACGCGGGTTACGCCGACTTCCATATCACAAGCGCAGGTATCCCCGACCTCCCCGCCTCCGACCGCCCCTCCAAAGCAGAGCTTAAGGAGCGCAAAAAGAGAGAGAAGCAAGGAAAATAATAAATCGGGACTCCGTCCCGAACCCTGCAAACTTTCCCCAAAAGAAAGTTTGATCAAAGAACTTGCATAAAAATTATTTTTGTGTAGCTTTGCTTAGTATGATGACAACAAGAGCCATCTCTATAACCCCCGTGGGTCCCTTGCCCACTACATTATTTATTAACGCGCCGCAGGTGCATATCACTGCGAAGCAATATCACTCGCCGCAAGGCGAATATCACTTGCTTCCCGCCGAGATCCCGCTTTGCGCCTCCGCTTCGCTTCGGTTCGACTACGCTTCGCTCCGCTCAGGATGACACCTTCGGTGTCGGCGGGAGCAAATATCACTCCGCGAAGCGGCTTCCCCCGTGGGTCCCTTACCCTCTGTGTTATTTACTTGAAAAATGAAGCTTTTCGCAAGGCGAAAAGCCTCATCAATTATTCATCATTCATCATTCATTAAAATGATGCGCCGTGCTGAACTTCCGCACGGCGCATCACTTGTCATTTTATTTCTTATTCACAAAACAGATCTTTTCGATCACAACATCCTCAAGGGGCTTATTATTCGCATCCGTGTCCACCACGTGAATATCGGTAATTACGTCAAGTCCCGCGACCACGTATCCAAACGCCGCGTAATCGCCGTCAAGATGCAGAGCATTAGGTCCGCTGACGATAAAGAACTGCGAGCTTGCACTGTCATTTGCGGGCGTGCGCGCCATGGAGATAACGCCGGGAACGTGGCTGATATTGTTTATCACACCGTTGTTATAGAACTCTCCCTTGATGCTTTCAACGTCCTGACCGCCCGAGAGCGTTGCGTCGCCGCCCTGTATCATAAAGTCCTCAATAATACGGTGCATAATAAGTCCGTCATAGAACTTCTGTCCCACGAGCTTCTGGAAATTTGCGACCGTGATGGGTGCGGCGTCTGCGCGCAGGCGAATGACAACGTCGCCATAATCCTTAAAGGTTATCTTTACGTATTCGGAGGTCTTGTCGGTCTCGACGAATGAAGAAACGCTCTCCGAGTTGATCTCGTCCTCGATAGCGTCCATATCTACCACGGTTTCTACCTCAGCGGTAGTGGTTGTGGCTTCTGTCGTCGTAGTGGTATTGCCATCCTTGCCCTTGTTGCTCACTCCGAGAGCTACGAGCAGCGATACTATGATAATAAGCACAAGTCCCGCGCCGATAAGCGTTGCTATCAGCGTACTGTTGTCCTTTTTCTGCGGTGCAGCATTGCGTGCGGAGTTTACTCCCTTATTGCTGTACTTTCTGTTTCCCATTTTTTATCCTTTCCTTAATCGGGCGTTGCCCGTCGATATACAGTAAATATTTTAACAGAACTCTGCGTCTTTGTCAAGGAAAAATTCGCCCGTCGGAAATATTTTATAATATAGGTTACATAATATTCATAAGGGTTTAATTTTTCGTGCGGAGGTCGGATAATGCAAACGAAGGGTGCGGATCTTACAAAAACGGCAGTATTGATACTGTCTGCCGTGGCAGTAGCCGCCGTCATCATTATGTTTGGCGGGCAGATATGGGGAATTCTCTCCCCTTTTGTGTTTGCGTGGCTGATATCCCTTGCCACCCGTCCGCTATCGCTGAAGCTGTACCAAAAGACCAAAATACCGCAAAAGCTGTGGGCGGCGGTTTTGATAGTAGCCGCCGTCGCGGCAATAGTATCGGCGGCAGTTCTGGGAATTATCCGCGCATGGGAGGAGCTGACGGTGCTTCTGTCGGGGATAAACGCAGGAAATTCCCCAGTGGGCGACATGTTTTTTACGCTTGGCGACGCGCTTGGGAACATCACGAAATATCTTCCGCTCCCCGACGACATCAAAAATTCTCCCGCTCTTTACGATTTTTGGAGCAAGCTCGACTCCGCCCTTGAGGATGCAGTTATGAGTGCGGTTGGAACTATGGCAGAGCGTATTCCCACTATCGCCATGAACGTGGCACGAGCGTTGCCGTCGATATTTCTGTTTCTTACAGTTTTGCTGATGTCGTCTTACTATTTCAGCGTCAGCCGACGCTCGGTCTGGCAATGGCTGATCCGTCTTTTCGGCGGCGTAGAGTCGGAGTGGGGCTCACGGCTTGCGCGGCTGGGCGGACGGATATCCTACGCCGCCAAGCGATACGCACGCGCATATCTCTTTCTGATGCTGTTGACCTTTGCCGAAATGTTTATCGGATTTTCCGTTATCGGCGTGGAATACGCCTTTCTGCTCGCTTGGCTTGTGGCTATCGTTGACTTTCTCCCCGTCCTTGGCGCGGGAACTGTGCTTGTCCCTTGGGCGGCGGTGTCGTTTATCAGTGGCGACGCGCGACTCGGCGCAGGTCTGCTCATCATTTTCGGCATAAGCCTTATTATCCGCCAGATTGCAGAGCCAAAGATCGTTGGCGCGAGCCTCGGACTCCACCCCTTCGCATCCCTCGCCGCCGTCTACGTCGGCTTTAAGCTCTTCGGCATTATCGGTATGCTCCTCGCCCCCGCCGTTGCTATGCTCTTCACCGCGGCAAAGGAGGGGTAAGTATGCGGGGCTTTGCCCCACACCCCGACTTAATTATATGTGGGGTTTCCCCCCACGCCCCACAAGCCCTTTCTTTCGAGAAAGGGCTTGACCTCAAAGAACTTGCATAAAAATTATTTTCGTTTACATTTGTTTGGATGGTTACGACCGAAAACACTTCTATAATGTTTGCGGCGTTTCGGGCGAACACAGTTCGCCCCTACGTGGCAAATAAGATGCTTTCGGTTGTTTTCAGGCAAAGATTTTTATACCGTAGGGCGACCTGCGGTCGCCCGTTTCAATGAAATGAAGCTTTTCGCCTTGGCGAAAAGCTACGTGCACACGCGAAGCGTGGTGCGATTTTCAATTTTCAATTTCTTTGCACGCAAAGCGTAGTGCGACTCTCAACTAAAAAAATTCCGCCACAGCAAACGTTTGATACCAAACATTCTGTGCGCGGAATTTTTTTGCCCATTTCAGGCTTTGCATCCGAGTCATCGCCTGTAATGAAACCAGGCATAATTCTTTTATTAAAATTACTTCTCAGACTTTACGTCGAGGATCTTCTTACCCTCGTAGTAGCCGCAAACCTTGCATACGTGCTTCGGACGAAGCATCTCGTTACAAGCGGGATTGGAGCACTTTACCAATCCTACAGCGGTCAGCTTAGAGTTATTAGATCTTCTGGAATCTCTGCGAGCCTTGGATACTTTTCTCTTTGGTACTGCCATACCGACACCTCCTTATTGAAGCCGAGCGTATTGCTCTCGCTCCGTTTTTATTGGACGAGCCAATCTATCTGAACCCCTTCGGGTATCATTCATTACTTTTCCTTTTTCTCGGGAGCTATCATATTTCCGTTTTCATCAAACTTAATGGAAGCCAACGCCGCCCATCTCGGATCTACCGTTTTGGTACTGCAACCGCACGCGCCCTCGCGCTTCGGCTTTCCGCAGGTGGGACAGAGTCCCTCGCACCCCTCGTCGCAAAGCAGACGCATGGGGAACGAAAGCAGTATCGCTTCCCTTACCAGCTCCGACAGCTCCTCGCCGTCAAGAATTCCGTTTTTGATGACAACGTATTCGTCGACGTTATCCTCCTCTTCCTCGCGGGAAAGAGTACCCTCGGTAACGACAACGCGCTCAAACGGCAGGGTGAAAACGCCTCTGACCGATTCAAGGCAGCGCGCACATTCTCCGCGGTAGCTGACCTGTGCCTGTGCAGACAGATCCATGTATCCGCACTCGTTGACCGCTCCGCCGTTGACATTATTGCTTGTAATAACGCCGAGCAGGCGAGCCTGTCCCTCAAATTCAACCCCTGCGGGAGCTTCGGGCTCAAGTAGGATATCAAGCTCTATCCGCTGAGTTTCCCCACGCAACATGGGGCGCAAATCAAGATTCATATCTTACCTCCGAGGCAGTTGCCCAATGTCGGCACAAAACGCGACAGCATATATTATAACCTATTTTTTTGCGCTTGTCAATACTTTTACCAAAAATTATTCCACTTTAACAAATCCGCACAAATTGCGGAGCAAAACCCTCGCGGCGTATATATCCATTCAACCAAAAAGCTACTGTTCTCTGCGCTTGACGGAAAGCTCCATGAAGCACCGCTCTGCCTCGCCGCCGCGTATCTCGACGATATAATCCAGCACCAGCACGCCCTCCTCGGGCAATCTGTTATCCACTGTCAGACAATGTATTCCCACCTCAAACGGCATAAACGGAGTCTGATACGAGCTTATCGTTCTGTGGTGAGGGCGGAAGGTCATAGCGGTGCTTACCGCTCCGCTTCGTGTCATGTTCACAAGATTTTTGTCGCTGTGACGGAAGGTAATAGAGGACAGCGAGCCCTCAAGTCCTGTGAGCTGACTTTCCTCGTAGCAGATGATGTAGGAATCTCCGTCGTCGATAACGTATCCTTCACTGATTATCTCAAAGCTTTCGGTGCTTTGGGTGTCCTCCCCTTTGACAAAATATCCTCCCTTTGCGTCGTACGCTGCTGTGATACCCATCATCAGCTCCGCCTCGGGAGAAAGCTCGCCCTCCTCGGGCTCGTCCTCGCCCAGCAGCGACGTCAAGAGTCCGTCAAAAACCGACGCGCGAACGCCGCGTCTTTCGGTTTTTATGGTTATTATTGCAGGTATTTTTTCAAAATTCATATTTCAATTCCTTACGTTTTTTCTTACTTTGACATTGTATCATATTTATCTGAAAAAATCAATAAAAATTGGCAAATTATTATTGACAAATCGGATTTTCTGTGCTACAATGATGGTCTTAATTAGTACAAACCATAAAAACTTATTTCATTGGAGTGTAGCCGTAATGAGTTCTTCCACGAAAAATCAAAAAGTAAAGGTCGCCTTGTGCATAGGCATTATGTGTGCGGTATCTTATCTTGCCGTATACGTTGCGCGTAACATTCTCGGTGCAGTAACACCTCAGATCCTTGCCGACGGTATATTGAACGAGGCGCAGATGGGAACGCTCTCCTCTATCTATTTTATCACCTATGCGGTAGGACAGCTCATCAACGGAGCTATCGGAGATAAAATAAGCGCAAAATACATGATGAGCATAGGTCTTGTCCTTGCCGGCATTTCGAATCTTGTCTTTGCCCTGGTCGAGGAGTCCCCTATGGCTATGTACATAGCTTACGCGGCTACCGGCTTCTTCCTTTCAATGATATACGGTCCTATGACCAAGGTGGTGGCTGAAAACGTTGATGAACTTTACGTTGCACGCTGCTCACTGGGATATAATTTTTCGTCCTTCTTCGGCTCGCCCGCTGCAGGTATGCTCGCTGCAGTGCTGACATGGCAGATGACCTTCACCGTCAGCTCCGCACTGCTTGCATTTATGGGAATAGTGACCTTCGTTTGCTTTACAGTGTTTGAAAAGCGCGGCGTCATAGTGCCCCAGAAACGAGTTGTACATGAGCAGACGGGAGATGGAATAAAATCGCTTATACAGCACGATATCATCAGATTTACTCTTATAGCAATAATCACCGGTGTCATACGCACCACGGTCGTATTCTGGCTCCCCACCTATCTTGTGCAGTATCTCGGATACACCTCCGAAACGTCGGCCATTATATTCACCGTTGCTACGTTCATTATTTCATTCACGGCATTCATATCGGTATTTGCATACGAAAAAATGGGACGTAGATCGGTATTCTCCTGCTTCGTGTTCTTTATAATTGCAGCACTCGGCTTTGCTCTGCTTTATTTCGTAAAGCTGCCCTTGCTCAACGTTGTTGTCATTGTTGTGGCAATTATGGCATCCAACGCCTCCGCATCCATCCTCTGGAGCGTTTACTGTCCCAGCCTTAAGGATACGGGTATGGTATCCTCCGCCACCGGCTTCATTGACTTTGCAAGCTATATGGCAGCGGCGGCATCCTCCGCGATTTTTGGAAACGCGGTGTCTGTTATCGGTTGGAACGGACTTATTCTTGTCTGGCTCGGACTTATGGTTTTCGGAATTGCCATCTGCCTGCCGTTCAATTTCAAGAAAAAGAAGGCTTGATCTACAATCCCGACTTTCTCTGTTGAAGGTCGGGATTTTTATTTCAAATGCCTTGACAAAATGGGAAAAACAAGGTACAATATAGTAAATATGTCTTTAAAGGAGAAATTTAATGGATACGTTGACTACTATAAAGAATATTGCCTCTAATTTTACCTACGAGGGCGAGCTTGTCGGCTACACCGAGTTGAAGGCGGGAAATATAAATACGACCTACCGTATCGAATACGAGTGCGGAAGCAAAACCACCGCATATATACTTCAGAAAATAAACACCTTCGCTTTCAAGGATCCTGCGGGACTTATGAATAACGTCAGCCTTGTAACCGAGCATATCGCGGCGGCTATCAAGGCTCGCGGAGAAGACCCCGAGCGCCGCGTGCTTCGATTTGTAAAGGCTAAAAACGGCACTTATCTTTACACCGACGCCGAGGGCGGTGCTTGGCGCTCCTACCTTTTCGTTGGAGATTGCACCGCTTACGACAAGATCGAGGACCCGAAGCATTTCTACGAGGCAGGCGTTGGATTTGGTGAATTCCAGCGTGACCTCGCAGATTTCCCTGCCGAAAAGCTGGTTGAAACTATTCCTAATTTCCACAATACCGCAAAGCGCTTTGACACCTTCCTCGCTTCTGTTGCCGCAGACGCGGCTGGCAGAGTCGAGTCGGCGCAGGTCGAGATAGACTTTGTAAACTCCCACAAGGATATGTGCAGCGCTATCGTTGAAAAGATGGAATCGGGCGAGCTCCCCGTCCGCGTGACTCACAACGACACCAAGCTCAACAACGTGCTTATCGACAATGCAAGCGGTCACGCGCTCTGCGTTATCGACCTTGATACCGTTATGCCCGGCTCGGCTCTGTACGACTTCGGAGATGCGGTACGCTACGGTGCTTGCACTGCGGCAGAGGATGAGCCCGACATATCCCGCATAGGCTTCTCCATGGAGCTGTTTGAGCAGTTTACCCGCGGATTCGTTGAAAAAACCAAGGAAAACCTCACTCGCGAGGAGATCCTTCTGCTCCCTCTCGGCGCAAAGGTAATGACCTGCGAGCTTGTCATCCGCTTCCTCACCGACTACCTTGACGGCGACAAATATTTCAAGATCCTCTACCCCGAGCACAATATCGTGCGTACCCGCGCGCAGATCAAGCTGCTTTGCGAGATGGAGGCTCACTACGACGAGATGTGCGACTTTGTAAAGAGTCTCATCGACTGATAACACCCACTTACCACTTTAAACTGTAACGCCGCCGAGGGCGGCACGGAGGAACAAAATGCATAACATCAAATTCGGAACAGGCGGCTGGAGAGCCATTATCGGCCGCGACTTTATTGAAAGCAATATCCGCCTTGTGGCAAAGGGAATCTGTCTGCTTGCCAAAGAGGAAGGAAAAACCGACAAGCCCATTATTATCGGCTACGACCACCGCTTTTTGTCTGAAAACGCGGCAAAATGGATCGCCGAGGTGCTTGTGGCAGACGGTATCGACGTCTGGTTTTTGGGACGCTCTGCCCCCACGCCGCTCATTATGCATACCGTCCTCCGACAGGAGCTTTATTACGGCATTGAGATAACCGCGAGCCACAACCCCGCCTCCTACAACGGCGTCAAGCTGATCGTTGAGGAGGGACGCGACGCGCCTATCGAAACTACAGCACGCCTTGAAGAGCTTATCGCGACCTTGAAGGAAGAGGATATTGAGTCCACTCCCTTTGATGCTGCGGTCGAGGCAGGCAGCGTTACCTATCGCAAAAATCCCTTTAACGGATTTATAGACGACATTCTCTCCGTTATGAACATTCCCGCCATGCGTGAACACGGTGCGAGAGTGCTGTTCGACCCCATGTACGGCTCGGGAACTTATCCTCTGATGGTAATTCTCTGCACCGCCCGCTGCACCGTGGATATGATCCACAATACCCGTGACGCTCATTTCGGCGGAAATCTCCCCGCACCCACCGTTGCAGGACTCGGAGAGCTTGCCACCAAGGTGCAAAACGGCAAGTACGAGCTGGGTATTGCGTTTGACGGTGACGGCGACAGACTCGGTATTATCGACAGAAACGGACGCTACATCAGCGCAAACGAGATCCTCGTTATGCTGTACTGGTATCTCCATGAAATAAAGGGCTGGAGCGGCCCTGTGGTACGCAACCTGGCGACCACTCACATGCTGGACGTGATGGCTGCTGACTTCGGCGAAAAATGCTACGAGGTTCCCGTCGGATTCAAGTACATCTCCTCTATGATAGACGAGGTTGACGCGGTGCTGGGCGGAGAATCCTCCGGCGGTCTTACCGTGCGCGGTCACATTCACGGCAAGGACTCGGTTTACGCCGCTTCCCTGTTCGTCGAAATGATCTCTGTGGTTGAAAAATCCCCCTCCGAGATACTTGCCGAGCTTGAAGCAAAGTACGGAAAATTTGTGCTTGTTGAGGATAACATCAGCTTCACCGCAGAGCAAAAGGAGCTTGCAAACAAGGTCATCTTCACCGACAAGGCTCTGCCTGAATTCGGAAAGAAGATTGCCCGCGTCGGATATGACGACGGCTGCAAGGTATACTTTGAGGACAATTCCTTCGTTATCTGCCGCTTCTCGGGCACAGAGCCCCTGCTCCGCATATTCGCAGAGGCAGAGAGCGCGGAGATCGCATCCTCTTACATAGATGCGTTTCGTAAGCTTCTGGCTATGAACTAATACAAATAAATACGGGAGGAACTTTTTTCCTCCCGTATTTAAAAATCAGAACCTTATTCGTTTAACGGATATTGCGCGATAGGGCGCGTTATCCTCAAGCTCGAAAAGCACGGCACTTGCCCTGACCTCGCCCTCGGCGACCTTGAATCTTGCAGGCATGTGAGTACGCATCTTGTATATCACAGCCTCCGAATCAGTACCGAGAATTCCTCCGCACGAACCGGTCATACCGATATCGGTAATGTACGCCGTACCGCGCGGCAATATCTGCTCGTCGGCGGTTTGAACGTGAGTGTGCGTGCCGAAAATGATGTTTATCCGTCCGTCAAAATACCGTGCAAGAGCGTATTTTTCGGACGTAGCCTCGGCGTGTATATCCATGACCGAAATATCGTAGCTTCCCGCCTCTCTTTCAAGTATTCTGTCGGCGGTGGAAAATGGGTTGTCAAGCGCATCAAGGAAAACCGTACCCATAATATTGATGATGAGCATACGTACCCCGCACGCTCGGACAATGGAATAACCAACACCGGGACACTCTGCGGGATAGTTTGCGGGGCGAATTATTCTGTCGGGTGAGCCGTCAAGAAACGCGCCGATATCCCGACAGCGGAAGGCATGATTGCCAAGGGTAATAAAATCAACCCCCGCCGCTAATATTCCCTCTGCGTCAGATGCCGACACGCCGTGTATCTCACTGGCGTTTTCGCCGTTGGCGATAACAAAGTCAGCACCAAGCTGCGCCCTTACTCCGTAAAGCTTTTTGGAAAGATGCTCCACGGCAATTCTGCCAACCACATCTCCTATGGCAAGTATTTTCATAAAAATTTACCTTTCTATCTGCCCACTCGGCAGAGAACATCACAAATATTATACACCTTGTCCGCGCTTTTGTCAAGGCGGACGGAAAGGAGTCCGACAGCTATGAAAAACATCAGCCAAAGCCCCATCACCGCGCTCTCGGGCGTGGGCAATACACGCGCTCAAAGCTATGCGCGTATGGGTATACACACCGTATACGATCTTGTGATGCACTTTCCTCGCGCTTACGAGAACAGAGGGGACGTGCGCCTGCTGTCGGATACGGCGGAGGGCATGAATTCCTCCATTATCCTTACCGTATCCACCGAGTGTAAAAAAAGCCTTATAAGGGGACGCGGACGGCGAATGACGCTACTCAAATTCCGAGCCTTTGACGACAGCGGAAGCTGTGAAATAACCTATTTCAATCAAGAATACCTCAGCTCCACCTTCCATATCGGCTCGACCTTCCGTTTTTACGGAAAGGTGGAGAAAAAGGGCAACCGCTACTTTATGTCATCCCCCGAATACGAGGCATACACCGAAAGCGTGCCGCTCCCTCCGCTCTGCCCCGTCTATCCGCTGACGGCAGGAGTTTCCAACAAAATGATAACCTCGCATATCGCGCAGGTGCTTGACGGTGCGGTAAACAGCATCCCCGATCATCTGCCCGAGGACGTGCGCTCGCAAAACAGACTGTGCTCTCTTTCCTACGCGCTGACACAGATCCACCGTCCCGAAAGCTTTGAGGCATTGGGACGCGCCAAGCGTCGACTCGCATTTGACGAGTTCTTCCGCTTCGCGCTTGGACTTGGCACTGTCGGTCGCACTGTCCGTCACGAGGGCGCTCCCGTATGTCGCATCAGTGACAGCGAAATGCAAAAATTCTATTCCCTGCTCCCCTATCACTTAACGGGCGCGCAGGAACGAGCTATCCGCGAGATACGCTCGGATATGGCACGTTCTACATCCATGAACAGAATTCTTGTGGGCGACGTAGGTTGCGGAAAGACCGTGTGCGCCGCCGCCGCGATATTCGTAGCTGTGCGTGCGGGACGTCAGGCAGCTCTCATGGCACCGACGGGAATACTTGCAAATCAGCACGCCGCCGACCTAATACCTATGTTTGAAGCGCTCGGAATACGCGGCGCACTGCTCACGGGTGCAACTCCTGCCGCTCAAAAACGCAAGATATACGAAGCACTTTTGTCGTCCGATCCGAGCAAGCGTCTTGACTTCGTGGTGGGAACGCAAGCACTGCTGTCCGAGGGTGTAGGATTTGCCGCGCCGGGACTTATCATAACCGACGAACAGCACCGCTTCGGAGTAAATCAACGCGCAAAGCTGTCCGAAAAGAACCACGACTCACATTTGCTTGTCATGAGTGCAACGCCCATTCCCCGCTCTCTCGCACTCGTGCTTTACGGCGACCTCGACATCTCGCGGATTGACGAAATGCCCCCCGGCCGTCAGCGCGTTGACACCTTCGTGGTGGACGAGAGCTATCGCCCCCGCCTTGAAGCCTTTATCCGCAAAAACGTGGACGCGGGCGGTCAGGTGTACGTAGTCTGCCCCGCGGTTGAGGAAAAAACTCAGCTTGAGCTTGAGCGCGAGGAGGATATGGCTCAAGGTCTTATCCCCATGACGGCAAACTTCGATTTTTACGATTCGGTAGTGCGCGACGAGGAGAAAAAATCCATTCCTGAAATGCGCGCCGCAGTACAGTTTGCGGGTGAGCTTTCGGAACGGCTGGACGGTTATCGTGTTGCCTTCGTTCACGGGAAAATGAAAAATTCGGAGAAGGACGCGGTAATGCGCGACTTTATTGACGGAAAGATACAAGTCCTCGTATCCACCACCGTGATCGAGGTAGGTGTCAACGTGCCAAACGCTTGTCTTATGATAGTAGAGAACGCGGAAAGATTCGGACTTTCCCAGCTGCATCAGCTTCGCGGACGAGTAGGCAGAGGACATAGGAAATCGTACTGCGTGCTTGTAAGCGCGCTTCCCCCGTCGGCAAAAAAATCCACTGCCTACGCGCGGCTTGACGCTATGAAAAACACCTATGACGGCTATAAGATCGCCGAGCAGGACCTCGCACTCCGAGGTCCAGGCGACTTCCTCGCTCCTGCGTCGTCGGGCGCGGGAGGCATCCGTCAGAGCGGCGGCTTCGACCTGAAAATGGCGGAAGGCTGGCAGGACAGCTCGCTTATGGAATCCGCCTTCGCGGCGGCAAAGGATATTTTGCACAAGGACGCCGATCTTTCGGCGCACCCCGAGCTGCGCGAGATAGTCTACCGCAATTTTGAGGATATGGGAAATATAATGAACTAAAAAAATGCTGTCGAATTAGGAGCGTTCCCTAATTCGACAGCATTTTTTATCATACATTTGTCGGGAGAACCGTACGCAAGCGAGAAAGATGCGCGTCCTCACCAACACCTTCAATGATCCATTTTCCGTTATCATATACGGCTTTCGTCACCGAGGCGTTTGATACCCACGGAATATTTTTCATGTCGTCCATGCGTTTTCCCTTTCCAAGGCACAAAAACGCTCGGATAGGCGTGGCGTGAGTAGCTATGACCACGGTTTTACCGTCGTTTTTTTCAGCGATCTCAACACAAACGGCAAACACTCGCTCGGCAAGAGCGCATACGCTCTCCCCTCCGTCGCAGATGCAGTTACCTATATCCTGCCTCCATCGTGCATAGCCGTCCCTGTATTCTTCCTCAAGTATATCAAATTTTTTGCCCTGCCATTCGCCGGCATATATCTCACGAAGTTCGGGGCAAATCAAAAGCTCTGCGCCCGACGCCTCGGCGATGATCTCGCCCGTCCTCTTGGCGCGGCAAAGATCGCTTGCATAAACTCGACTGACTTGATGGTTTTCTGCAATATACCGCGCGGTCATCGCCGCCTGCTCCTCTCCCTCGGGCAGGAGAGCCACGTCCGCTTGTCCCGCAAAAAATTTTTCGCGGTTTGCCTCGCTCTCGCCGTGCCGCACGAATAGTAAAGTTGTCATATCTTCCTTCCGTTTTGGGGGCTGTCGCAAATGCGACAGCCCCCGTTGGTTTTATTCCTTTTTCTTGCTCTTTGCAAGCATGGGGATAACTGCAAGTCCAAGAACTGCAAGGAGTCCGTAAGACACGGTGGACGTGCATCCGCTCGGTACGGATACTCCGCCCTCGGTGGTAGTTGCACCCTCGCTGCTCGGCTCGGTAGTGTCGGGCTGAGTCAGTATCGTATCGATATGGCTCTCAATCTCGGGCTCGGTGGTATTTTCCTCTCCGTCGGTCGTCTGACCTGCCTCAACTATGGGCAGTGTTTCGCTGTCGTAGTGTCCGCAATCGGGGCAGTTGAACTCGCGGAGTCCCTCGTATTCCTCGGTGGGCTCGACGATAACCTCCCACTTTCCTGCTTCGTGAGAGCAGGTCGGCTCGGTGGTTTCGGGGTCGGTGGTGGGCTCTGTCGTTTCGGGCTCTGTATCAGAGGTTGCAGGCTCGGTAGTTTCGGGATCAACGGGCTCTGTGTCAGATACAGCGGGCTCGGTCTCGGATACGTCAGGCTCGGTATCGCTATCCTCACCACCAACGTTTTCCCAAGCATAGGTTACGGTGATGCTTGCAAGTCTTCCTTGCGCCGTCAAGGTAAACGCTACGGTCTCGGAATTGGGGGTGATGATATAGTCGTTGCCGTCAACGGTAACGTTGTAGCCTGCGGCGGTAAGCGACTCTCCGATAGCCGTCTTATACTTAGCTTCACCAGCTGCGGTGAAAACGATCTTGGTTATCTTGTTGCCGCCAGCGGTGACCGTAACGTCGGAGTTCTTATACATACGCAAGGGATTGGAGTAGTCGGCAATAGCGGTAGAGGTACTTGTCTTATCATTCGTAAGAGTAATACCGCTGCCCTCCCATACCTGCTGATTTTCGTCAAAAGACGTGCGGTTAGCAGTGCTGTCAAACGTCAGCGTAGCCGTAACCGTGCCGTCGGGGTCAACGTCGGGGATCACAGGCTTTGTGGTAGTAGGCTCGGTTTCCGACTCGACGGGTTTAGTGGTCGTGGGCTCGGTCACGGTAGGCTGAGTCTCGGTTTCGACGGGGAGATCCTCCTCGTCGCAATATATGGTTGCGTTGATGCTTGCAATTCTTACCTGGTTGCTCTCTGCGTCCAGCTTAATCATAGGGTAGCCCGCAGTGTCTACGGTGTAGTCCTTGTAGGCGGTGGTTGTAGCTACGTCCTCAATGAGCGTCCATTCATTGCCGTCATTTGAGCCGTAAACCATAAGGTGAGCCGCCTTATGGCCTGCGTTAAACGTAAGGCTTCCAAATACGTTGCCGTCTGCAAGAGTCAGAATCGCCCAACCGTCGTTATCATCACTCTGGTACAGTCTGAGCTGTGTAGTAAACCAAGCTCCGCCGTTGTGAGTGGTCACGGTAAGATAATCGTCAAGCTTATGAGTTTCGTCACCGTACTGCGCGCCTGCGGTGTAATCCGCAAAGGTATACAGCTTATTAAAACTTGCGTCGGGGAGCGTGGGATCTACGGGCTTGGTGGTCGTTTCGGACTCTGTGGGCTCGGTAACCGTCGGCTGAGTTTCTGCTGAGACCTCCACGGTTACAAGGGCGCTTGTAAACGATCCGTCACTGCTTGCATAAGAGATCTTGGATGCGCTGAAGGTTTCGTAAGTGTCGTACATTCCAAGATAGCACTCCGTACCGTCGGAAACGGTAGTGGTGAGCGTATTATACGTGGTATTCCAGGTAAATACCGCCGCGTCGCTTGCAGAGGTAACAAAGCCTGCGTTGTAATATGTATTGTTCTGCGTTACGGTGATATAGGTCTTTGTGCCGTTAAGTGTAAAGTACACCTTATATCCACTGTCTGCCGCTTCAAGATAAACGTCAACGGCGGAGCTTGCGTCCTCGGTGGAGGCAAAATAGTAATCCTTGTTTGCTACTGCGCCCGTGAGATAAAGCTTCTTGCCTACCGTTTCGTGATCGGTCATCAGCTTATATGCCACGCCAACCTCGGGATTTTCAACAACAGTTACGGTTACGGAAGGAGTAGGATCGGGAGTTACAATATCCGAACCGCCCGTGCCTGCTTCGATATTACCGCCACTTGCAAGTCCCGAAGGAGTTACCATATCGGTAGGAACGCTCTTGCCGAACAGCAACCAAGCGTACTCGGGATAGTCAACGAACACGTTTCTCGTGCCTGTAATGGACTGAACTGCGTCGTTGCGTCCCATTTCCCAGGTGTCAACGGGGTCTGCCGCCATCCACTTAAGCATAACGTCCATGCTCTCCATAACGCCATTTGTTCCCCACATGCGGTTGGTGTTGCCCCAACGGACGTAGGTGTAGAGCATGATACGAGCCACGTCGCCGCGAAGGTCGTGAGCGCCGTTACTTTCCTTATTGGGGTTATAGTAGGAGGAGGATTCTCCGTAAGCGGTGTTGCCGCGAGAGCTGTTTTCAGAGGTGGAGGTAGGACGGAGCATCATAATATCGTTCTCGTCGCTTCCGCCAAGTCCCTTGCTGTTGGGCCATGTATGCTCGCGATTCCAAGTAGAGCCGCCGTCCCAAGTGCCGCTTATAGACGTACCCGAGTAGAAGCTGGAAATGGTGCTTGTGTTGCTAAAGGTGCAGTCAGTATACTTGTAAAGGTCCTTTGTTTCGGAGTAACTGGTGTTGTGTGTGTGCTTGGAGCTCATAAAGCTATTAAGCTCGGAATACAGCGCACTTGAAGGTGCATTTGCCTGCGTTGTGCCGCCTGCCTTCTGCGACATAACGTCAAAGGTGTAGTTACCCGTGTAGAAGCTCTGCGCTTTTGAGGAAAGGAATACACAATCCTCTTCGCGGGCGCCCCAGTTTGCGATATAGCCGCTGTACGTTTTGTAAACAACGTCATCAGCGGAGTCGTAGCCCGTACCATTGGTGGTAGCCGCCGCTACGGGGAATACCGCAAGCATTGACAAAAGCATCGCCGCTATCAGGAGCAGTGCGGGAGTTACTTTAAAAAATCTTTTCATGACATCCTCCATTTTAGAATTTATATTGTGAGATTTTTTAACTTACTTGAGTTTTTTGACAAACGCATCCATGCGTTCAAGAGCCTCGGTAATGTGCTTTATGGAATACGCATACGAGATTCGTGCAAAGCCCTCGCCGCTATCTCCGAATGCGACACCCGGAACGATAGCGCAATTATGCTCGTAGAGCAATCGCTCGCAAAACTCCTCGGACGAAAGACCAAACTTGCCTATCTCGGGATAGATATAGAACGCACCCTCCGGCTCGAAGGCTTCAATTCCGATATCCCTGAGTCCCTGATGTATAAATCTGCGGCGGCGGTTGTATTCCTCCGTCATCATGCGCACGTCCTCGTCGCCGTTTTTGAGCGCCTCGATAGCCGCAAGCTGGGCTGTGGTGGGTGCGCACATTATAGCGTACTGATGGATCTTGAGCATCTGCACCGCCAAGGGTGCGGGGGCGCACAGATAGCCTAGTCGCCAGCCCGTCATGGCGTATGCCTTTGAAAATCCGCTGACGAGAATGGTACGCTCATGCATTCCCGGGATGGACGCAATAGACGTATGCTTTCTGCCGTAAGTCAGCTCGGCGTATATCTCGTCGGACAGAACTACGATATTCGTATCTCGAAGCACCTGCGCGATGCCCTCCAGCTCCTCGGCGGTCATGATAGCGCCCGTAGGATTGTTGGGGTAAGGAAGCACCAGCATCTTGGTCTTAGGCGTGATAGCTCTTGCAAGCGCCTCGGGGGTAAGCTTGAACTTATCCTCGTTTTTGGTTTCGATAATAACCGGAGTACCGCCCGCCATCCGCACGATAGGCTCGTAGCAGACGAAGCAGGGTGTGGGGATAATGACCTCATCCCCCGGCTCTACCACGGCGCGCACGGCTATGTCGATAGCCTCACTGCCGCCGACGGTGACTACCGTTTCGTGTATCGGGTCGTATTCAAGATCGAACCGACGTTTCAAATAATTGCATATCTCGCGGCGCAATTCGGGAGTTCCTGCGTTTGACGTATAGTAGGTCTTTCCCTTTTCCAGACTTTCAATACCCGCCTCGCGAATATGCCACGGAGTGGCAAAGTCGGGCTGACCTACCGTAAGCGCAACGACGTCCTGCATGGAGTCAAGGATATCGAAAAATTTTCGAATACCCGACGCAGGCATATCCACTATCTTGCGCGGCAGTATGCGCTCGTAATCAATAGATGACATCAGATGAAATATCCCCTTTCGTCCGGCTCCTCCGCGCCGTAGATGATACCCTTGTCCTTATACTTGCGGAGAACGAAGTGAGTTGCGGTAGAAACCACGTCCTCAATGGGAGCAAGCTTTTGCGCAACGAAGTACGCGACCTCCTTCATGGTGCGTCCCTCAATAAGCACACAAAGGTCAAAGCCGCCCGACGACATAAGATACAGGCTCTGTACCTCGGGATAGTTGTATATCTTCTCCGCGATACGGTCAAAGCCGCGGTCACGCTGAGGAGTGATCTTTACCTCGATCATAGCCGAAACGTACTCACGGTCGGTCTTATCCCAGTCAATAATAGTCTTGTATCCGAGGATAACGCCGTCCTCCTCGTACTTCTTTATCATGGCGCGAATGTCGCCAACCTCCTTGTTGAACATGACCGCCAGCTCTTTTTCCGTCAGCGTGGCGTTGTCCTCAATAGTCTTCAAAAACTGATCCATTTAACCGTCCTCCTTGACTTATTTGGATTGAGTGATCTTCTGAATGATGGACTCGTAGGTAAGTCCGTATTTTTCCGCGATATCGCGGGCGTAGGATCTTCCGTCGGGCTTGGCGCGAGTGATGATAAAGGAACGCTTGCCCTCGCCCTCTATTCCCGCGACCAGAGTATCAATTCTCGCGCCTCCGCTCTCGGCGGCTCGTGCATTGATATCGTCTATCTGTGCCGCAAGCTCGTGCAAGTGGGTCGCGAACAGGCAACGACATCCCACGCGGGCAAAGCCCGCCAGCACCTCGGCGGCAATATAGGAAGCCTCAAACGAGCCCGTAGACGACAGCGATTCGTCCAGCAAAACAAGGCTCTGCGGCGTAACTGCGTCAAAAATATCTCCGAGTCGCGCACATTCCTCGCCCAGACGTCCCTTGTCGATAGTATCGTCAGCACCCGTCGGGAAATGGGTATATATCCCGTCAGCCACCGACAGCTCGATGTGTGTCGCAGGCAAAAACATTCCAAGCTGGAACATTACCTGAGCGATACCGATAGCGCAGGTTATGACCGATTTTCCTCCTCGGTTGGGGCCCGTCAGCACGTATATCATAGCGTTATCCGCGCTCTCGTCGAAGGCAATATCGTTAGACACTATCTCCTCTCCCTCGGGCAGCTTGAGCGCCACGGCGGGATTGTAAAGACCCCGTGCCACAAACGCCTTTTGCTCTGCGGGCAGAACGGTAGGAGCTGACAGCTTACAGCCGCGCCGCATAAGCTCCCTCTGCAGCTGTGTTCCGCGAGTCAAAAATTCTATCTCGGGCATAAGCTCCAGCAAAAAGTCGGTGTTCTCCAGAACGTACGTTTGTATTATCTTTTTCCATGACCGCAAGGAAGAGCGGTACACGTCGTTGATAGCCGAATTGAATGCAAGTGAAAGCGCGGTTTTTTGATTGTCCGAATGCTTTTTGCCAAACGGAACCAGGCTTGCAATACAAGTATATTCGTCGTCCTTGAAATTAAGGCGCAGTATTTTATCCAGCACCTCGCCCGATTTGAAGGGCTGTGCGTTTACCGACAGCACTCCCGCATCCGACGGGCGAAGCTGTGCGTCCAGATTGACACCAACGGTAACGCTCTTTATCTCTCTTACTCTCTGAGTAAGCTCGGCAAGCTTTTCGTTAAGCTCCCGGTAATAATCCGATTCGGCAAGCTCGCGCACGTAGTCCGCAAGGCGGAGAAACGCCGTGCCGTGCAGATTGTCCGCAACCTCCGAAAGCCCCTTGTGCAAGGTATCGACGGAGGAAATATACAGCTCTATCTCCGTCAGGCTGGACAGATAAGCCGAGGTGTCCTCGCCGCTCTCACCCTCAAGTCTGCGAAGCTCGGTAATGTCATTCAGTATGGGAACGAGTCGGTTCAAGGTATCCGCGAGCGACGGATTGTTCAGCATATCCGTAAAGGTCGCGTTGCGGTACGCGATAACAGCGGGACAGGTGGTGAAAAATTCACTCACCTCGCGGCTTTTCAATTCAAACATTTCGAGGAAGCCGAGCTCCTGCAGGGTATACATATCCACGTCGGGGAGCGCACTGCCCGACGTGTGGCGATTCTTGCTTTCGCCGTCGGGATATATAAGGCTGAAATTTTCAAGCTTCATATTTTACAAAGCTCCTTTACGTCAGTTTATTTTTTGGAGTACCCTCTCGCCATCGCGCACGGTCAGCACCTCGTCAAAGCCCGCCGCGAGCAGGAGGGCGTGTCCCTTTCGTATCGCCCGTCCGATATCCTCGGGGCAGTGAGCGTCCGAGCCCGTAGTTACAAGCCGTCCGCCGCAGTCGCGGTACAGCTTCAACAGCTCCAGCGTCGGCATGGTGATTCCAAGACCCTTTGCAAGGGTGGAAACGTTAAGCTCAAGCGCAATATCACGTTTGATGATAAGCTCATAGAGCGCGGCAAGCTTGTCGTAGTGCCGCTTGAAATCCATCGTCCGCTTTCCCACCGCAACGTATCTGTGCATATACGTAATATGTCCCACGGCGGTAAACGGCGACCTGCCGTCCACGTCAAAGGCGCACATTTCCATAGTTTCGTCGAGTGCGCGGGAGAACAGACTGTGGACAAGAGGCTCTCGCATTTTTTCAAAGTTTATGTAGTAGAAATCGGGCACGTCACGCAAATTGTGGAGCGATCCGATAACAAACTCGTAGGGGTGACGAGCAAGGGCGGCGCGGGCATAGTCGGGATATTGGTGCGCGTTGCCAAGCTCAATACCGTACAAAAGATTGAGCCTGCCGCGATATTTTTCCTTTGCCTCCATCACGGCTGTGTACGCCGCGTCGGCGTCGTATATGTCATAAAGTCCCTCCACCTCGCCGTTTACGTCGCAGTGGTCGGTGATAGCAAGGTCGGTAAGCCCAACCTCCAAAGCACGGCGGCAAAGAGCGTCGGGAGTAGAATGATCCGCACCGTCAAATGAGAAGCGTGTATGTGTATGAAGATCGCAGTAAACCATATTTCCCTCAACAAAGCATATTTCTCTTTCTACATTATAACACATATTTTTCACTTTGTATATATATAAAGTAAAAACTTTTTTTGAACACAAGATTTTCAAGCAAAAACCGGGCTGGCTCACTAACGTGATCCAGCCCACGAAATCGAACTTGACGAATGAAATTCGTCATTTTGGCGCTAAAAAGTATAAATTTTTCTCCAAAAAGCGCCAAAAACGTTCGAGTTTCCGAAAATGGCGGGTTCCTTGCCGCCATTTTCGAGGGGCTGGCTTAAATGAGCCAGCCCCGTTCCCCACTCCATTTTGGCACACGCCAAGCGTGGTGCGATTTCCAATTCTTACCCTGCTCTGTACCTATGCTTCGGCTTTGACTCTTTGGCATTTTTCAGTGCGTTGCTGAGCGTCGCGCCTATCAGTGCAAGCACTATCACTCCCGCGTGAAGCAAAAGATCCACTACACCCGTTGCGCCGAGGGTAAGCGCCGCTGTTGTTTCGTCGCCAAAGCACAGCGATATTGCAAAGAGCGCCAACGCAAAAAGTCCGCCGCCCATAAGTCCGCACAGCACCGCCGCTCTCCCTCCCCTTCGCGCGGACACAAATCCGCAGAGCACCGAGGTGAGTATCAGCGCGGTTATTCCGAGGGGAGCTATCAGCTTATCGGGATCGGGATTTGAATACGCCGCAAAGGACAGCGCAAGCAACAGTGCAAGCCCTATGCCGAGCGATACGGGAAGCGCGAAAAGTCCTGCAAAAAATGCTATTTTAAATACGCCCTCCTCCTCGGATAAACCACGTGTGCCGCCCGAAAAAGGGTCGTTCTCTCTTCTTGTGCGGTGTTTATTCTGTTCGTGCATATCTTCCTCCAAAAAACTTATTCGGTTAATTATATTCGCGTATTCGCAAAATTTTCCCGAATATTCGCAAAATTTTCCTAAAAAGTCCGAATCCACTTTACAAAACATTGCAAAAATGCTATACTGCTGTTAGAATAAACCGAAAGGACGGTCGTAATATGCTTAACTACTCAATAATGCTGCTCAGCGAAAATCATATCGACGAAATATGCGCAGATATCGTCGAGCAGGTAAAGAGCGGCGTTGCCACCATGCCCCTATTCAAAATGACACTCACTCCCGAGGGCGTGCCCGCCATTGACAAGGCGGCACTTCTGACGGAATCGTATAAAAAATTCAAGGAAAAGCTGGACGCGGCAGGCGTTCCCTCCGGCGTGCTTATTCAAGCGTCCATAGGTCACGGCTGGAAACTCAATCAGCCCTCAGCCTTCCAAAAATACGTGGGACTTACCACGGGCAAGCCCGTGGAGGTATGCTGCCCCTACGACGAGAATTTCAGAGAATATATCAAAAGATCCGCCGCGACTATCGCGTCTGCAAATCCCGACCACATCATGCTGGACGACGATTTCAGACTCATGGCGCGCTCCGAGCTGGGTTGCGTTTGCCCTCTCCACATGGCAAGGTTCAACCGTCTGGCGGGTGCAAGCCTTACCGATCGCGAGCTTCATTCCGCTTTCTGGGGCGAGGAAATGCATGGTACGGAGCTCAAAAAGAAATATCGCGAAGCTTTCATTCAAACGCAGATAGATTCCCTTGTCGGATGCGCAAAGGAGATCCGCGCGGGCATTGATTCGGTCAACCCCGCGATTCCCGGCTCATTCTGCCTTTGCGGCGACAGCGCAGAGGGCGCGTTTGAAATCGCCTCCATTATGGCGGGCGAGGGCAACCCTATAACTCTGCGAGTCAACAACGCAAATTACTGCGCAAAGGATCCTCGTGATTTCGTAAACATCATGCATCACGCGGCGACTCAAAAGGCGGCGCTCGGAGGAAAGCCCAACGTGATTCTGGCAGAAACAGACACCTGCCCGCAGAACAGATATTCCACCCCCGCCGCAAAGCTCCACTCTCATTTCACCTTCAGTATTCTTGAGGGTGCAAAGGGCGCAAAGCATTGGATAACAAGGCTTTTTGACCACGAGCCGAACAGCGGCAAGGAATACCGCAAGAAGCTTGCAAAATACAACGGCTTTTATAACGAGCTTTCCTCTATTACCGACGACCTTGTATGGCAGGGCTGTAAAATTCCCGTTCCCGCTCACTCCATTCCCGTTGTCGCAAAGGGAGATATGAACCCTGCCGTGGCAAACGGCTGGTGCGGTAACGTTCTCGACAGGCTGGGACTTCCCCTCCACTTCTCTGTTGACGGAGAGGGCGCGTGCTTCTTTGACAGCATGCGCGACCTCGCGTTCACCACCGAGGAATTAAAGGGATTCCTTGCAGGAAACGTAGTGCTGGACGCTGTGGCGGCAGAACGGTTTATCAAGCGCGGACTCGGCGAATATATCGGTGTTGACGTAAAAGTACGCGAGCCGGGCTCTAAAAATACGAGCGGCGAGCAATTCCCCGACGGAAGCATCAGCAAGGCAATGTACGGCGCGCGCGAGCTGGTTCCGCTCTCCGAGGATGTAAAGGTCTGCTCCGAGGTATATTTTCTGAAGGACGGCGTTGAGCGCGAAATGCTTTTCCCCGGTGTTACCTCATACAAAAACTCCCTCGGCGGATGCGCCGTCGTATTCTCGGGCGACACCAAATTCAACTACAATATCGTTGATGCGTTTGGATTCCTTTGCGAGGCGAGAAAGCGCCAGCTCGCCCATATTCTCACCGATCTCGGCTGTCTGCCCGCTTACTATCCCGACGACGCAGAGGTACTTTTCAAGGCGGCAAAAATGCCTGACGGACGACTGCTTTGCGCTCTGCTTGACATGAGTCTTGACGTGCTGGACGAGATACCGCTGTGCGTCAACCGCGACGTAAACGGCATCAAGCGACTCTGCCCCGACGGCACGTATGCGGACGTCAAGTTCTCGCGTGACGGCGACAGCAACAAGTACACTCTGTCCCTCGCGGCGGGCGTGTTCGATCCCGTGATACTTATCGTTGAATAAAAAATATAAATGCCCGCGACGCTGTCGCGGGCATTTATATTTTGCAAATCAGTCCTGTGCGTCCTCAGCCTTAACGTCAACGCGACTTACCGCGGATTTAAGGATGCGAATGTGGGTGCGGTCGTGGCTGGTCTCAAGCACCAGAGTTTCCTCCTTGATGCTGACCACTTTACCGATAATTCCGCCGATTGTCGTGATCTCGTCGCCAACCTCAAGGTTGTTGCGCATTTCGTTGGTTTCCTTCTCCTGCTTTTTCTGAGGGCGGATCATAACGAAATACATTACGACCAGCACAAGCACGAGCATTACTATGGGCAAAAAGGAGCTGAGCGCATCGCCCGAAGCCTCTGCCATGAGCATAGCTGCATTGTACATGATAATTCCTCCGTTTTTTCTTGATAAAAACAGTATAACCGACCTTTTTGAAAAATTCAATGTTTTATTTGTAAATATTCTTGCAAGGGGCAGATTTTTTTCAAAATCTCTTGACAAACTGTCCGCGCGGAGGTTATAATCGTCTTATAAAGCATCAAAATTCAAGGAGGATGAACTTATGAGCAACGTAAATATCAACGGAAAGGACGCCGCCGACGCATTGCTTGGCGGAGCAAAAAAGATTATAGATAAGGCGGCAAAGGAGGCGGAAAAGCTTACCGATATCGCCGCGCTGAAGATCAAGATCGCCTCCGTTAAGGCAAAAAGAGATGAGGAGTACGCCCGCCTCGGTAAGCTTACCTATAAAAAGCTGAAAAGCGATACCCCCGACACCGATACCGCCGCAAAGATCGCGCAGGCAGTCGAAAATATCGACTTCCTCACCGAACAGCTCGCTCAACTCGAAAAACAGGCGAAGTGATTTATTGTATACGGGGCTTGCCCCTGCACCCCACCAAACTTTCTTGAAAGAAAGTTTGGATCAAAGAACTTTACTGTAAATAATTTTTTATTTAGATTTGTTTAGATGGTGACAGCCAAAATCATCTCTATAGCCTCCGTGGGTCCCTTGCCCACTCGGTTATTTAATTGATAAATAAAGCTTTTCGCCTTAGCGAAAAGCAACAATAACGTGCCGTGCGGAATTTTCCGCACGGCACATTTCACTCGTCCGAAGGACGAATTTCACCCGCCGCAGGCGGATTTCACTCCGCGTAGCGGACACTATCCTCCGAGCTGTGTGCGCATAAACGCCATTATTTTCTTCTCCTCGCGGGATATTTTCACCTGCGTGAGCCCAAGCTCGCTCGCCACCTGCTGTTGCGTCATATTGCGATAATAGCGCAGCAGGACTATCTTTTTCCACACGGGCGGCAGAGTGGCTATTATCTGCGACAGGGCAATACGGTCTATCCGTCGCGCCATTTCCTCTGCGTCCGACGTGTCGGGAATTATAGCGCCAAGCTCAGGCGAATCCTCACCGTAGGCATTATCGGAAAGCGAGGATATCGGCGTCATTGAATCCAACGCGACCGCCGCTTCCTCGCGGGATATTCCGCAATTCTCGGCGAGCTCGCCGATACCCGCTTCCCTGCCCTCCTCCGCGGCAATACGCGCACGCTCCCGCATGAGCATAACGCCCGTTTTGCGGTAGGCTCGCCCGACCCTTATCAGTCCGTCGTCGCGCAGATGCCGTCTTATCTCGCCTATAATAAGCGGTACGGCATAGGTTGAAAACGCCGTTCCGCGGGACACGTCAAAGCTACGTATCGCCTTTACCATACCTATCATGCCTATCTGCATAAGGTCCTCAAACTCCGTTCCTCTGTCGCGGAATTTAAGAGCAATACTGCGTACAAGTCCCGTGTTTTCTATCACAAGACGCTCCATCGCCGCGTCGTCGCCGCCCTGCGCCGCTACTACAAGCTCAATGTTGTGAGAAAACCTCTCCTCGATTTTTTCGTCCTCTGTTTCGCAATTCAAGCACTCCGCCATACACCGACCTCCGCAATTATATCCTCAACGCTTTTGCGTTGATATGTATGGATAATCTCACAGCGGCGCACGTGTGGCAAGCCGCTTCAGTAGCACAACGGTAGTGCCAACGCCCACCTTGGAGCGCACCCGCACCCCGTCGGTAAAGCTCTCCATAACGGTAAAGCCCATGCCGCTCCGCTCACCATCGGCGTCGGTCGTAAAGAGCGGCTGTCGCGCCGCGCGGACGTCGGGGATACCGCAACCGCGGTCGCGGATCTCAATCTTCACCGCCCGACCTTCGAGCAGCGTGACGGTTATGTATATCAAGCCCGTGGACGCGCGGTAGCCGTGTACGATACAGTTGGTGACAGCCTCCGACACTGCACATTTGATGTCGGCAAGCTCGCCCACGTCGGGGTCGAGCTGGGACACAAATGACGCCACCGCCGACCTCGCCATTCCCTCGTTTACGGATATCGCAGGGAGCTTTATCTGTATGCGATTGAGCACCTCGCCGCCGAAAATTCCTTTTGCTCTGGGACTCATTTTGCCACCTTCCCTTCCGTGCGCGAAGCTTTTCTGCGCCGCCGCGCCGCCGTTTTTTGCTGTGTCCTGCGCTCGCCATCGGTGTATCGTATGTCGATTGCCCGTTCCATACCGGCGAGCGTGATAATCCGACTGATCGCCTCCGACGGGTCTTGAACCACAAGCTCGCCGCCGAGCTGGCGTATGACCGACAGCCTTCCCATGATAAGTCCCAGCCCCGAGCTGTCCATAAAGGTCACGGCAGACATGTCCATTATCAAGCGGCGCGGGCGTTTTTCGAACAGCGCGCCGTCAATGCCGTTGCGGATGTCTGCGGCGGTGTGGTGGTCTATTTCGCCGCGCACCCTGACAAGCATCTGCTCTCCTGCCGTATCGCAGACGAGATCCGCTTTGTGTGTCATCTGTTACCTCCGTTTTTTTTGAGTAATTCCTGAGTTTTGAAAAATTATAGCACGTCCCGCGCGTGAAAAATGTCAAAATGCGAGAGGAAAGCGAAATTTTTTGTGCGGATTACGGAGCGCGCGCTGAAAAAAATTAGATTTTTTTGCATTTTTTTCGATTAAAAGGCTTGACAAACGGAAAACAATATGCTATAATGCATAGCGTTGAATATTGGGGCATCGCCAAGCGGTAAGGCAACGGACTCTGACTCCGTCACTTCCGGGGTTCGAATCCCTGTGCCCCAGCCACCTTTTCTGACCTTAATAGATGCAGGTCGGAGAAACCCAGAGCCCACAAGGGTTTCTGGGTTTTTTTACGCCAAAAAACAGGGTGAAATAAATAGATGCCAAGGGGCAATTTCGCAGGTTGTTAGGGATTCGAACCACTGCACACCATTTTTTAGGGCAGATTTTGAGAGAAATTCATCTCAAATTCTGCCCTTTTTTCGTTTTCTTCAAAAAAATATTTGTTAATTTAATATGTCTAAATGCGAGTGTGAAAATTTTTGAATCACACTCGCTTTTTTTATTTTAAGGAGGAATGAAATGAGTTACAACTACACCAAAGCCGACTGTGACTTCAAGTATTGCAGATGTGGCGTGACTGAGAATTCTTTTTCTTCTTCTCTGATCGTCTGCAGACCATTGGTTGTCTTGTTGAGGACACGGGATGGCGCACTCCAAAGTAATAAATTTATTTTTCTTTTTTGGCGAAAGCACATCCTCTGCTGCCCATGTATCAACGCCCTGTGCTACACCCGAAATGAAGTCGGTATAACCAAGTTCGACAAGACGATGGATGACCTTCAACTCTTGTTCTATAAATCGTATGTATAATTCGTTTTTCTCTTCTTCTGGAAAAGGCATCTTTTGAAGACGATAACCTGTAAATACAACTGTACTCATGTGTATGACCTCAAAATACAATATATTTTGGTTATATCACAAAATCAACTGCATTACAATTGGTAAAATCGATTTGCGATAGAAAAAGCAAGGAGTCAAATTGATTCCTTGCCGCTATTCTTATATAGAGGGTTTCATTTGTGTGTTTGTCAGCATTTCGTCCTTGAATATTCCGTCTTGCCGGGAGATGTTGAGGCTTCTGCCATAGCGTTTTACGATATTGCTGACGGAGCTGAGTCCAATGCCGCGTCCCTCGTGATTCGCCTCTCTTGCCTCGGCAATACGCTATTGCAGATTGTCATATTGCAGATCTCGGAGCACGAGCAGATGGTTTCCTCAAACAGAGCCTCCAAAATCAGAGGCTCTTGTTGTTTTATCAGAGTATCGCGGCAAATTCTTTTCTATCGTCAAGGTTGCTTTTTTGCTTGATAAGCTTGATTGCCTGATTGACACCGGAAAGCGACATATTGGTTTTTGCGGCAATTTCCGCATTGGAGTATCCAATGGCTGCAAGACG
>JAFTPD010000013.1 GCA_017463485.1 Clostridia bacterium | reverse complement strand
GGCCACGCTGACTACGTTAAGAACATGATCACCGGTGCTGCTCAGATGGACGGCGCTATCCTCGTAGTTGCAGGTACCGACGGACCTCTTCAGCAGACCCGCGAGCACGTTCTTCTTGCTCGTCAGGTAGGCGTTCCCGCAATCGTTGTATTCCTTAACAAGAGAGACCTCGTTGACGACGACGAGCTGCTCGACCTCGTAGAGATGGAAGTTCGTGAGCTTCTTTCTTCCTACCAGTTCCCCGGCGATGACATTCCGATCATCCGCGGTTCTGCTCGTGACGCTCTCGAGTCCACCAACACTGACACTTCCGCTCCTGAGTATGCTTGCATCCTCGAGCTGATGGCAGCTGTTGACGAGTACATTCCTACTCCTGACCGTCAGGCTGATAAGGACTTCCTTATGCCTGTAGAGGACGTATTCTCCATCTCCGGTCGTGGTACTGTTGCTACCGGTCGTGTAGAGAGAGGTACTCTTAAGGTTAACGACGTAGTAGAGATCGTTGGTCTTACCGACGAGAAGGCTACTACCACCGTTACCGGTGTAGAGATGTTCCACAAGCTCCTGCCCCAGGCAGAGGCTGGTGACAACATTGGTGCACTCCTCCGTGGTGTTGCTAAGGACGGCATCCGTCGTGGACAGGTTCTTGCAAAGCCCGGCTCCGTACACCCCCATGCAAAGTTCAAGGGACAGGTTTACGTTCTTACCGAGAAGGAAGGCGGCCGTTCTAAGCCCTTCTTTGCAGGCTACCGTCCTCAGTTCTTCTTCAGAACTACCGACGTTACCGGTGTTATCAACCTTCCCGACGGCGTAGAGATGTGCCGCCCCGGTGATAACGTTGATATGACCGTTGAGCTTATCACTCCCGTAGCTTGCGAGCAGGGACTCCGTTTCGCTATCCGTGAGGGTGGTAGAACCGTTGGTTCCGGCGTCGTAGCTGAGATCCTTGACTAATTTAAGCTGATACAGCTTTAGTCTTTAATGCCGAAGTCTTATAGACTTTAAAGAGATCCAACCCGATACTCGCGGTAAATCCGCTTTTATCGGGTTGGATTTCGGGCGTTATAATGAAATTAATTTTTTAAGAAAAAACGCGCATTTTTGCGCAAATATCTTTGAGGATTGGTGAGATTCCATACCGGTGGTACAGCCCACAAACGCGCCGAGCTTCGGCGCGCCGAGCAGGTGAGAGTCCTGCGCCGACGGTATTGCGCCGAGAGGTGCTGAGTCCGGATGAGAAAAGATAAAAAAAGGCCGCATTGCGGCACTCCACGCAAATAAGAGAGGCTCCGTGCAAGCCTTGCCAAAAGGACGGTGTCCCTCTCGAAAGTCAAGAGAGGACTTTTTTTATTCTTTTCCGCTACACTCGGAAAGGAAAAGCAAATGTCAATAAACATAGAAAACAACGGCGGAGGAGTATCTCCCCGCAAAAAAATAAATATAAGGTATATGGCGACGGTGGGACTCTTGTCGGCACTTTCAACGGTGCTGATGTATATAGAATTTTCCGTGCCGTTTATGCCCGCGTTCATTAAGTGCGACGTGTCTGACCTGCCCGCGCTTATCGCGTCCTTTTCGCTTGGACCGATTGCAGGCGTGCTGACACAGCTGCTTAAAAATCTGCTGCATCTGCCCGTGACTACAACGTCAGGGGTAGGGGAGCTTGCAAACTTTATTCTCGGAGCGGCATTTGTTCTGCCTGCGGGGATAATTTACCGTTACGTTAAAAACAAAAAGGGCGCGCTTATCGGCTCACTCGTTGGCATGCTTGCCATGGCGGCGGCGAGCTTTCCCGTGAATCTGTTCATTACATACCCGTTTTACACTAATTTTATGCCGCTTGAAGCGATAATAGGGGCGTACAGCGCGATAAATCCCGCTGTGGATTCGTTGCCCGAGGCGCTTCTGATGTTCAACGTGCCGTTCACAGCGGCAAAGGGACTTATCAGCGTTATCATAACCTTCCTTGTGTACAAAAGGATTTCGCCTCTGCTGCGAGGAAAGCCAAAGTCGCTGAAATAATCGAATAATACCGTCAAAAAGAAAGGACAAAAAACGCTATGACCGAAGCAATACAGGAATTTTTTCTTGAAACCGTAGGCAGAGAATGGTGTGTATTTTTCTGCTCCATGATACCGATAATAGAGCTTCGCGGCGCAGTTCCTATGGGATGGGCTATGGGTTTACCGTGGTGGCAGACCTTCCTCATCAGTGTTTTGGGCAATATGGTTCCCGTTCCGTTTATTTTGCTGTTCATCAACAAATTCATAAAGTTTTTGGCGAACTCCAAGGTAAAATTTTTCAACAAGCTTGCAAATTGGTTGCTTGGTAAGGTTGAGAAAAACCGCGGAAAGATTGAAAAATACGCATTCTGGGGCGTGGCTCTGTTTGTAGCAATTCCGCTTCCCGCAACGGGCGCGTGGACAGGCTCTCTCGTTGCCGCTGCTATCGATATGAAATTTTGGAAGGCGTTTTTCTCTGCACTTGTCGGTGTTGCTATCGCGGGTGTTATTATGACGCTCATCTCCTACGGCGGAATTGCCGCCATAGCAGGACTTTTTAAATAAAACAAAAGGGGATAGCGTGAAAGATTAGAGAGCTGAAACCCAATGTTGCTGTTTCACGCCCCAATTCGACCTAAATATGGACGAGGTCCATATTTGTCGCAAACGATACGGTCGAATTCAAACGATATTTGTGCCGCCGCAGGGCGGCGGAATGGAGATTAAAATGAAAAAGATGCTTTTTACGTCCGAATCTGTAACCGAAGGACATCCCGATAAAATTTCGGACAAAATATCTGACGCTATCCTTGACGAAATACTGAGTCAGGACCCCGCGGCTCGCGTAGCTTGCGAAACCTTTGTTACCACGGGACTTATCGCCGTAATGGGTGAGATAACTACCACGGCACACGTTGATTATCAGAAGGTAGCGCGCGAAACCGTCCGCGAGATCGGCTATGATCGCGCAAAGTACGGCTTTGACTGCGATAGCTGTGCGTTCATTTCGTCTATTCACGAGCAGTCTCCCGATATCGCTATGGGCGTTGATAAGGCGCTTGAAGCAAAGAAGGGCGAGATGCAGGACAAGTACGATATCGGCGCGGGCGACCAGGGAATCATGTTCGGTTATGCGTGCGACGAAACGCCTGAGCTTATGCCCCTGCCAATTTCTCTTTCTCACGCACTTGCAAAAAGACTTACCGAGGTGCGCAAGAGCGGGCTCTTTACATATCTCCGTCCCGACGGAAAGACTCAGGTCACGGTAGAGTATCACGACAACAAGCCCGTGAGAGTTGATGCGGTAGTAGTTTCTACCCAGCACAGCGAGGACGTTGATACTGACACCATTCGTCGCGATATGATAAACGAGGTAATTAATAAGACTATTCCCGCCGAGCTGCTCGACGAGAACACCAAGATATACGTCAACCCCACGGGACGCTTCGTTATCGGCGGCCCTGCGGGAGATACGGGACTTACGGGACGTAAGATAATCGTTGATACGTATGGTGGATATGCACGTCACGGCGGCGGCGCATTCTCGGGCAAGGACCCGACTAAGGTAGACCGATCCGCAACCTATGCCGCAAGATATATCGCAAAGAATATCGTGGCGGCAGGACTTGCAAGCCGTTGTGAGGTCGAGCTGGCTTATGCTATCGGAGTTGCAAGGCCTGTGTCTGTAATGATAGACACCTACGGAACGGCAGTTGTGGATGAGGAGAAGATCGCGGATGCGGTGCTTCGCCACGTTGACCTTCGCCCTGCGGCTATAATTGACAGATTCGGTCTTTGCCGTCCTATCTACTGCAACGTAGCGGCTTACGGTCACATGGGCAGAGAAGATGTTAATGCTCCTTGGGAGAATAGAGATCTCGCACCCATACTCAAAGCAGAGCTGCTTGCATAAAATCCGTAATTCTGCGTTGCCGGGTGACTCAGTTGGCTTGGAGTAGGGAACTACACCGTCGCCTCCTTCGCACCCTTGCGCCTTGTCTTACGAATTTTCTGCGGCGCAGCAGAGCTACTATCTGCTTGCATAAAAACCAAATCATATAAATTAAATATCACAACACCCCCGTGTTGCACATACGCTGTCATTAGGGCTGAATGCCACGGCGGCTGTTGCCCACGGGGAGTTTGCTCATTTGGAGGTGTTGTGATGACAGACGGCAGAGTTATCTTTGAAATATTTTTGGCGGCGTTTGCAGTGATCGGCTTTTACGGAATACTGCGCATGATAGTCGAAGCGCTGTTTCCGTCAGACTACCTTGACGTTGCTGTGCGCATTTACGACGAGGAGCAGGTGGACCGTCTGGACGTGATACTCAAGATCGCCGACTCCCGAAGCAGTCGACGCCACGGCGAGGGGCTTGTGGTACTGATATCCTCACAGCTTATGCAGGGTGCTATGGGCTACGGCGAGGTGCTGCGCCCCGAGCTTGAAGCTCTGCTTCGTCAGTACAACGCGGATTGCTTTGTGGTAAATCTTGACCGAGAGGTCGAATAAATGAAAAAGGAGGGAGAAAAATGGAATACGCGGAAAACGGCGCGGCAGTTGAAAACGACGGCATGGAACGGCTGTCGGGCGTTGTGGAGCGCATAATCTACCGTAACGAAGAAAACGGATATACCGTTTGCGATATCGACGTTGACGGTGAGAGTGAGATGCAGACCGCCGTAGGAATTCTCCCTTACGTTGGCGTGGGCGACAGCCTTGTACTTTGGGGCGCGTGGATGCATACACCGAAATACGGGCGGCAATTCAAGGCGGAAAGATTTGAAAAGGAAATGCCCACCGATACCGCGTCTATTTTGCGGTATCTTTCCTCACGCACCATAAAGGGCATAGGTCCGCGTATCGCACAGAGAATAGTGGAGGAGTTCGGCGAGGATTCGCTTGACGTTATCGAAAATCACCCCGAATGGCTGGCGCACGTGCAGGGAATATCCCGAAAATCGGCAATGAGCATATCCGAGGACTACAAGGCAAAGTCGGGTATGCGCTCGGCAATGATGTTTTTCAGGGAATATTTTGGCGCGGCGACCACGGTTAAGATATATAAAAAATGGGGCGGTGCGGCAGTAGACGTTGCCCGCAAAAATCCCTACCGCCTTTGTGATGAAATTGAGGGAGTCGGCTTTGAACGTGCCGATAGATTTGCTATGTCCATGGGCGCGGAGATTGATGGTGTGGAGCGATTGATGAGCGGAATTTTGTATATGCTCTCCTCAAACGCTGCTTCCAACGGGCACGTTTGCCTACCGCGTGCAAAGCTAATTGAGGGCGCGGCGAGATTGCTTTCGGTGTCCGCTGATAGGGTAGCCGAGGCGCTTCAGATACTTATAGACTCCGACGGCGCAAGACTGCGGGGCGAGATGGTGTACGACCGTCGCTCCGACAGACAAGAGCAGTATATCGCGGACAAGCTGATACTGCTTGAAAAGCTTTGTGCCGCAATAAATATTGACGACGTAAACGCATTTATCGCGCGTGAGGAAAAGCGCAACAGAGTGCAGTACGCCGCGCGGCAGAGAAAGGCTATATTTGATGCTCTTGAAAACGGCGTTATGATACTTACGGGCGGTCCGGGTACAGGAAAGACCACCGTCGTCAAGGCGCTGCTTGATATTTTTTCGAGTATGGATATGAGGGTGGCGCTGTGCGCTCCCACGGGGCGCGCGGCAAAGCGGCTGTCCGAGTCTACGACTCACGAGGCAAAAACCATTCACCGACTTCTTGAAATGGAGTTTGGCGAGGGCGAGGAGGTCGGACGCTTCCGCCGAAACGAGCAGGATCTGCTTGATGAGGACGTGATAATTGCCGACGAGGCTTCGATGATAGACAACTCCCTTATGTGCGCTCTGCTTCGGGCGATAAAGCCGGGAGCGAGGGTAATACTTATCGGCGACTCGGACCAGCTCCCCAGTGTGGGTGCAGGACGGGTGCTTAACGACATTATCGACAGCGGGCGATTCGCTACCGTGCGGCTGGATGAGATATTCCGTCAATCACAGCAGTCGCTGATAGTTACGAATGCTCACGCCGTCAACGAGGGAAGATACCCGACTCTGACGGTCAAGGACAGCGATTTCTTTTTCCTGCCAAGGGAAACAGACGCGCAGACCGCCGCGACCGTCATGCAGCTTTACAGTGAAAGACTGCCGCGCGCTTACGGAAAAGCTACCGAAAACGGCATACAAATAATCACTCCGTCGCGAAAGGGGGAGGGCGGAACGGACAACCTCAACCGCCTGCTTCAAGGCTCGCTCAATCCGCGCGCGAAGGGCAAGCGGGAAATAGTTTTCCGCGACACCGTCTACCGCGAGGGCGACAGAGTTATGCAGACCAAAAACAATTACGACGTCGAGTGGGAGCAGGACGGATACGACGGCGAGTACGGCTCGGGTGTTTTCAACGGCGACATTGGTGTTATTGAGAGCATTGATACCGCCGAGGACGAGATACGCATCCGCTTTGACGACAGAGTGGCACTGTACGATACCACAATGCTTGACGAGCTTGAGCATGCGTGGGCGATAACGGTGCATAAAAGTCAGGGCAGTGAGTATCCCTACGTTATAATTCCGCTGTATTCCGCCCCACCAATGCTGCTTTGCCGAAATCTGCTCTACACGGCGATAACGCGAGCGGAGACTATGGTGATACTTGTCGGCAAGGAGGATATTTTGCGGCGTATGGTGGACAACAAACGGCAGTCTATGCGCTATACGGGACTTGCAGAAAGACTTTCGTATGAATAACTTTTTTAAATACAATGGCGAAAGGCTGAGAGCGTTTTTCTTTCCTCCTGTTTGCGTAGGGTGCAGGGAGGTGCTTGACGTCGGAGAGGCAGAGCGCGGAGCGGTGTTCTGCCCCGAGTGCGCCGCTAAATGGAAAAGCCGCGAGAGAATAACCTATCTTTCTGGGCTTGGTAAGGGCGGCGTGCCTCCGCTACTCGGAGTTGGTGGTTGCTTTGATATGGTGACGCTTGTCAAATATCGCCCGTCACGGAATTCCGCGCCCGAAAAGATAATCTACCACCTTAAACGCAAAAGCGGCAGGCGCGTTGTGAATTTTTTGGCGGGCAGGCTGGCACTTGGAATTGAGAAGGTGGAAAAGCTGCCGCCGAGTCAGGATATCCTGGTCACTTACGTTCCGCGACAGCACCGTACCGTGTGCAAAACGGGAGTCAACCAAGCCGAAAGACTTGCAAAAGGACTTTCGTGCGCTACGGGATATGAATTTTGTCGGCTCATCAGCCGACGCGGAATATTCGCTCCCGCGCAGAAAAAGCTGGACACGGCAAGAAGACGGCAAAACGCTCGGGATATATTTTTGCTTTGTGACGGCGCGGAGCTCTTATGCTCGGGTAAAACGGTAGTAATCACAGACGACCTTCTGACAACGGGTGCAACTCTCGGTGTTTGCGCGGCGTTGCTTTACAGCGCAGGCGCGACTCGCGTGATATGTGCGACGGTAGCGGTGACGGCATAAGTTAAAATGTGATAATTTTGAAAAATGACGCTGTCAGCCGTTGACAAAGCCATTGAAAATATGTTATACTAAAGGGTACAGAAAAAGCGCGAAAAAAGGAGGTGGAGTCGTGCTTGAGCGATTTCAGAGAGATATAGCCATAGATTTCGGCACGGCGTCCGTCCTTGTTTTCGCACAGGGCAGAGGGATAGTGCTAAAAGAGCCGTCCGTTGTAGCTATCGATACGTCCACAGACCGAGTGATAAAGGTTGGACGTGAGGCTATGGATATGCTGGGCAGAACTCCCGAGCATATCGAAGCGGTAAGACCTATGAAGGACGGGGATATCGACCAGTACGAGGTCACCCTTGAAATGCTTAAATATTTTATTCGCCGTGCTTGCGGTAAGACGTGGATAAGACCGAGGGTAGTGATATGTGTTCCCACGGGAATATCCGACGTACAGATACGCGCGGTGATGGAGGCTTCTCGCGAGGCGGGGGCAAGACGTACTTATCTTATTGAAGAGCCGAGAGCCGCGGCGCTTGGTGCGGGAATGGATATTTCCTCTCCCGTGGGCAGTATGGTAGTCAATATCGGAGGCGGTGTCAGTGATATCGCGGTCATGTCCATGGGCGGAGTCGTTGTTTCGGACTCTATTAAGATCGGCGGAGATAAATTCGACGAGGCGATAATGCGTCATGTCAGACAGGAATACAATATTCTTATCGGTGATAGGACCGCAGAGGATATAAAGATCAGCATAGGCGAGGTGTACGAGCATGACAAGCCGCTTTATATGCGGGTGTGCGGTCGTTCACTTATCGACGGAACACCCAAGGAGGCAACACTCAGCTCCAAGGAGATGATAAGCGCCCTTTACGAGCCTATGACGGCGATACTCGACTCTATCTGCTCGGTCATTGAGCGCACGCCGCCCGAGCTTGTTGGTGACATTCTCCTTAACGGCATGGTCATGACGGGCGGAGGCAGTAAGCTGCACGGACTCAGCGCACTGATCGAGCGAGTCACGGGAATTCCCACTTATATGGCGAAAAAGCCTGTTGAGAGCGCGGTGCTTGGCGCAGGAAAGCTTTTGTCCCGACTTGACGGAATGCAGGAGGGAATGATATCCTTGCCCTCTCACATAAGACAAAAATAATAGAGGTACGGAGCGCTGAGTGCAGTTACCCCGCGCTCCGTACTCAAATTATTTATACGGTGAGTTCGTAACCATCCTCACCTAAAACAAAACTAAGGAGGCGCGGAAAATTTTCCGCAAAAAGATCATGAAAGACTCAAAAACGTCCCTTTTACCCACGAAGGCCGCGAAGCGGCGTCAAAGACTCGTAAACATTTGCGTCGGAGCGATAACGGCGGCGCTGTACGTGTCGCTGACCCTACTGTCCGGATTGTTTGGGCTATCGAGCGGCGCAATACAGGTGCGCATATCCGAGGCTCTTTGCGTGCTTCCTGTGTTCGTTCCGTGGAGTGCCGTCGGTCTGTGGATAGGCTGTAGTATTGCCAACGCCCTGACGAATGCTGTGCCGTGGGATATAGTTTTCGGCTCGCTTGCGACTCTGCTCGGCGCATTAGGCGCGCTTTTGCTGGGAGCTTTGGCAAGGCGGGCGAGGGAGAGTGGCAGACGAAAAACGTCTGTGCTGTTAAAGGTGCTGGTTCCGTTTCCCACCGTGCTTTCAAACACAGCGATAGTTCCGCTCGTGCTGATGTATGCATACGGAGTTACCGATATGGGATATTGGCTTTTGGTGCTTACCGTGGGAATAGGCGAGATAATTTCCGCGTGGGTGATAGGACTTCTATTGTTATTTCTTCTTGAGAAAAATCAAAAAATCTTCAACATGTCGGCGGCAGAAAAATTGCGCCGCTGATACCACATTTAGTTTAAGGGAGTGATGGCTTTGAAGCGTTTGTTCGGATATCTGCGTCCGTTTGGAAAACGGATGTCGGTAGGTCTTGTTATCAAGATCATGGGAACGCTTGTCGAGCTGGCACTCCCTTATATTTTGAGCATTATTCTGGACGAGGCAGTTCCCGCCGCGGCGGCGGCAGGAGACACGAAGGCAGGCATCCGCGGCATAATATTTTGGAGCTGTATGATGCTTGTGTGCACCGTGTCGGCACTGATATTGAATATTATCGCCAACCGAATGGCGTCGGGTGTGGCAAAGGACGCGGCGCGTAATATCCGCCACGATCTGTTTGACAGCACAATGCGGCTGTCCTGCAATCAGGTGGACGAATTTACCGTTCCCAGCCTTGAATCCCGACTTACCTCCGATACCTACAACGTGCATCACGTTATCGGAATGATACAGCGCCTCGGAGTGCGCGCGCCCATTCTGCTTATCGGCGGAATTGCCATTACCCTGTCACTTGACGCAACTCTTGCGCTTGTAATGCTTGCGGTACTGCCTTTTATATCGCTTACCGTTTATATCGTTTCCAAGCGCGGCGTGAAGCTGTACCGCAGCTCGCAGAGGGCGGGTGACGAGATGGTGCGTATCGTCCGAGAGGACGTTCAGGGCATCCGTGTTATCAAGGCTCTGTCGAGAAAGTATTACGAGCGGAAGCGGTATGCCGCATCCGTGGACAAGCTGGTGGGCGCGGAAACACGGGCTTCTCTTACCATGTCAATTTCAAATCCCCTGATGAACATTTTCCTTAATCTCGGACTTGTTGCCGTGCTTTTCGTTGGCGCTTTGCGCGTTGACGGTGGCGAGTGCGCACCGGGTAAGATAATTGCGTTCATTCAATATTTTACACTTATTTCAAACGCCATGCTGTTCGTCACGCGCATATTTATGATGTGCACCAAGGGAAGTGCGTCTATGAACAGAATTTGCGAGGTTATCGATGCGGCAAATGCTCAGCCTGCACAGGTAGAGGATCAGCCGTCCGACATCACGAGCGGTGACGGCGACTATCTCACGTTTGACGGTGTGGACTTCTCCTATTTCGGGGACAAGGGAGGCGCGCTGAATCTGTCGGACGTAAGCTTTTCACTTCGACGGGGCGGCACGCTCGGAATTATCGGAGCCACGGGTAGCGGAAAGACTACGGTTTTGTCCTTGCTCATGCGCTTTTACGAGCTTCCGACAAATTGCGGCAGAATATTGCTTGACGGTAGGGACATCCGAGAGATACCTCCGCGTCAGCTTCGCCGTCGCGTGGGAATCGCTATGCAGAACGACTTTCTGTATGCGGGAACTATTGAAGAGAATATCGACTTTGGCAGAGGGCTGTCCCACGAGGAGATAGTCCGCGCCGCAGAGATAGCGCAGGCGGCTGATTTTATAGGCGCGCTTGCAGACGGCTACGACCATAAGATCACCGCAAAGGGTACTAACCTCAGCGGCGGACAAAAGCAGAGATTGCTTATTGCCCGCGCCGTTGCGGGACGCCCCGAGATACTCATTCTTGACGACGCATCCTCCGCGCTGGACTATCGCACCGACGCCGCGCTTCGCGCTCGGCTGCGTGAGCTTTCGGGCGAGGGCGGAACTCCCATAACCTCTATCGTCGTTGCACAGCGTATAAGCTCGGTGCAGTATGCAGACCTTATTCTGGTGCTTGACGGCGGTAAGATAATCGGCAGCGGAACTCACGAGGAGCTGCTTGAGAGCTGTGACGTGTACCGCGAGATATCCGAGTCGCAGATGGGAGGTGCTATTCTTGACTAAACGTAAGAATATGGCGGAGAATACTTCTCCCGCCGAGAAAAAGACCTCCCGACGCCGCGTGCTGTGGCGCGTGTGCGGATATATTTTCGAGCATAAATGGCTTATGCTTACAGCCTTTGCCGTTATGCTGGTTGCAAACCTTATCGCGCTTGTCGCGCCTTACTATTCTGGACTGGTGATAAACGCCATTGAGCCGGGACGCGGCAGTGTGGATTTTGAAACTGTCGGATACTACTGCACTCTGCTTGTAGTAATATACGTTGTGTCGGCGGCGTTTACCTATCTTTTGTCCTTTATCATGGTAAGGATAAGTCAGCGGATAGGCGCAAGAATGCGCCGACAGGTGTTCGACCATTTGACGAATCTCCCCGTAAGCTATTTTGACAGCCACCAGACGGGCGACATCATCAGCCACATCTCCTACGACATTGATACCGTAAACGCGTCTCTTTCAAACGATCTGCTTCAGATCGCCACGAGTGTTATTACGGTGGTCGGATCGCTGGCAATGATGCTGTCAATATCTCCGATCTTGTCCCTTGTTTTTGCGGTAACCGTGCCGATATCGCTTGTGTTTGCAAAGTACAGAACGCAAAAGGTGCGTCCCATGTTCCGCAAGCGATCAAAGAAGCTGGGCGAGCTTAACGGCTATGCGGAGGAGATGCTGTCGGGACAGCGTACTATCAAGGCGTACAGCATTGAAAACATCATAGTGGATCGCTTTGACGGACACAACGAGGATGCTTGCGACGCATATTATCGCGCAGACTACCACGGCTCCGTTATCGGACCTACTATGATATTCATAAACAATCTGTCACTGACGCTGATAACGGCACTGGGCGGACTGTTCTATCTGTTCAGCATAACCGATCCGAATCTCCCGCTCATACTCGTTATCGACCTTGGAATGGTGTCGGCATTCGTGCAGTATTCACGCAAATTCTTCGGCCCTATCAACGAGTTTGCAAATATTTTAAGCGAAATACAGTCGGCTACCTCTGCCGCAGAGCGCGTGTTTGCTCTGCTCGACGAGCCTACCGAGCCTGCGGATAGGGGGGATGCTGTCGTCCTCTCGGATGCCGAGGGAGATATCAAAATGGAGGACGTGCGCTTCGGCTACACCGAGACAAAGGAGATACTTCACGGCGTAAATATTCACGCCGAGCGGGGTAAAACCATTGCTATTGTAGGACCTACGGGAAGCGGAAAGACCACGGTCATAAATCTCCTTATGCGTTTTTACGATCATGACAGCGGCAAGATAATGTTTGACGGCAAGGAGCTGTCCAGCCTTACCCGCGACAGCCTGCGCTCCGCGTATACTATGGTGCTTCAGGACACCTGGCTGTTCTGCGGAACGGTGTTTGATAATATCACCTACGGTACCGACGGTGCGACGAAAGAAGACGTTATCCGCGCGGCGAAGGCGGCGCGTATTCACGACTTTATAATGACTCTTCCCGAGGGATATAATACCGTTTTGTCGGATGACGGCGTTAACATATCCAAGGGACAAAAGCAGCTTATCACCATAGCCCGAGCTATGCTTTCCCGCGCACCCGTTCTGATACTTGACGAGGCAACGTCAAACGTGGATTCACGTACCGAAAAGCTGATTCAGGACGCGCTGTATGCGCTTATGGAGGGCAGAACGTGTATCGTTATCGCCCACAGACTTTCCACCATCCAGAACGCAGACAGGATACTTGTGGTACGCGACGGATGCATTGAGGAGCAGGGAACGCATAACGAGCTGCTTGATAAAGGCGGATTTTACGCATCTCTTTACAACGCGCAATTTAAATAAATAAGGAGGAGAGAGATGAGCTCCGAAATGATACTCAAGGAATTTCCGCGCGAGGCGGATTGCCTTATCGACCTTCACCTTCATCTTGACGGCTCGCTGTCGGCGGACTGCGTGCGCCGACTTGGAAAGATGCAGGGGATAGACGTTCCCGACGGCGACGAGCTTGACAGAATGTTGTCGGTGTCGGAGGGCTGTCGCGACCTTAACGAATACCTTGAAAAATTCGATTTTCCTCTGTCCCTGCTGCAAACCGAGGAGGCTATCGCATACGCGGTGCAGTCGCTGGAGGACAGATTGCTCGACGAGGGTGTAATGTATGCGGAGATACGCTTTGCGCCCCAGCTTCATACGCGCCGAGGACTCACGCAAGAGCAGGTGGTGCGTGCCGCAATAGACGGCAACAGCCGCTCGCCGCTTCGCGCAAGCCTTATTCTGTGCTGTATGCGAATGGGTGACAACAAGGCGGAAAATCTTGAAAGTATCCGCCTCGCTGCCAAGTATCTCGGATGCGGCGTGTGCGCCGCAGACTTGGCGGGTGCTGAGGCACTGTTTGAAAACGCGAGATTTGAGGAAGAATTTGCCCTCGCCCGTCAGCTATGCCTGCCCTTTACTCTCCACGCAGGAGAGGCGTCGGGTGCTGATTGCGTGCGTACCGCTCTTGAGATGGGCGCGCGGCGTATCGGTCACGGCGTGCGAAGCCTTGAGGACGGGGCGGTAGTCAAGTCCTTGGTCGAGAGAGAAATTCTCCTCGAGCTTTGTCCCACGAGTAATCTTAATACCAATATGTTTGAAAACCTTTCGCAGTATCCTCTGCGAGAGCTGATGGCGGCGGGTGTCCGAATCAGTATCAACACCGATAACACAGCCGTTTCCCGCACCTCGATAAGACGGGAGTGGGACTGCGTTATATCGCAGTTTTCGCTGACCGCGCAAGAGGTGAAAAAAATACTTTGCGACACGGCAGAGTCGTCCTTTGCGGACGCTGAGACCGTGGCGTTTATGAAGAAAAAAATCCAAAACTGTTTTTGAAAGCTGAATCTAAAAATGAAACCCAAAAGAAAAATAATTGATGCACATACTCACATATTTCCCGACAAAATTGCCGAAAAGGTGTCCGAAAACATAGGCGCGTTTTACGGGCTGGATTGGTATAGCCCCGCGTCCGTTGACAATCTTATTTCGGCGGGTAATGAGATCGGCGCTTGCCATTATCTCGTCTGCTCGACTGCCACCGTGGTGTCGCAGGTAGAGCATATCAACGATTTTATTGCCTCAGTCGCGGCGGCACATCCCGAATTTACTGCGCTGATGGCACTTCATCCCGATTTTGAAAATTACGAGGAGGAGCTTGACCGCGGAATTGAAATGGGACTTCGCGGAGTCAAGCTGCACCCCGATTTTCAACGCTTCAATATGGACGAGGAGCGGCTCATTCCCATGTACCGCGCTATCGCCAAAAGAGGACTTCCTCTGCTTATTCACATGGGCGACGAGAGATATGAATACTCCCGTCCCTGCCGTCTGGCACAGCTTATGCGCGCCGTTCCCGATCTTACCGTCATAGCCGCGCATTTCGGCGGATATCAGCGGTGGGAGGAGGCGCTTGACACACTGCCGCCATCCCCAAATCTGTGGTTTGACACGTCAAGCTCGCTGGGAATACTGTCCTACGACAACGCCATGCGGCTTATCGAGCGGTTTGGAGTGAATAAATTTATGTTCGGCACGGATTTTCCAATATGGAATCCCTCGGTTGAGGTCGAAAAGGTGGAAAAATTACCCCTGTCCGACGCGGAATTTGAGCTTGTATTCTCCGAAAATTTCAAAAGATTGTTTAATATGCCCAACGTTTGATGCCTTGGCAAAGTGTAAAAACATTAAAAATACCATATTGACAAATTGGCGGCGAGTGATTATAATATTTAGTATAAAAGCAAAATGCGTTGATGGAATTAAGGACTTCGTTACAGCACACAGAGAGTTGGCGGTGGGTGCGAGCCAATGCGTAGGGACGAAGTTGCTGTCTCATTCCGGAGCAGGACTTTTGAAACAATAGTAAAGAGTCACGGGAGCGCCCGTTAAAGCGCGGCGGTTTGAAAGTGAACCGTATGAGAGGTCGCCTGTATCTTGGCGGCAAGCGGGGTGGTACCGCGACTGAAATGTATTTCAGCCGTCCCCATGGCATTAAGTCATGGAGGCGGCTTTTATTATGCCTCCGTGGAAATTTTCAGAAAGAAGGGCAAAAAAATGAAAAAAGTAGTTTTTACCGACGTGACTCTGCGAGATAGCTTCAAGGGAGGAGAGAGTGTCTACACCTTTAAGGAAAGGGTAGAGATCGCAAAGGTGCTGGATAAATTGCACGTTGACAGAATTTGTCTGTCCCCCATAGCAAATGTGACGGCTGATACCATGATCGTCCGCACCATGGCGGCAGTGGTAAAGAACAGCGTGCTTTCCATGCCCGTAGGATTTACGGCTGAGTCTGTTGAGCTTGCATGGAACGCTGTATCCGTTGCAAAGAAGCCGGAGCTGCTTGTTGCCGTTCCCACATCTGCGGTGCAGATGGAATATATTTGTCATAGAAAAGCGCCCAAGGTAATGGAAATGATTTCGGAGCTTGTAGGCGTGGCAAGAGCAAAATGTGAGCGAGTAAACTTCGCGGCTGTTGACGCGACCAGAAGCGATATGCCCATTCTCGCCGAAGCGATAAAAACGGCGGTTGATAACGGCGCGACAGAGGTAACTCTGTGCGACAGCGCGGGAATTTTCCTGCCTGATGAGATGGCGAATTTTATTGCTGACGTTATGGCGGCGGCTCCCGTTATTTCGGAAAAGGGAATTGCCGTAAGCGTACAATGCTCCAATGCACTCTCCGTAGGCGCGGCGTGCGCCGTAGCGGCTGTCAAGAACGAGACTGTGTGCGGCGTTTGCGTGTCCGTCGGTGGCGGTGACAGCGCGCCTGCTCTGTCCGAAATGGCACAGATAATGAGAATAAAGGGCGACGATTGCGGCTTTTCGTGTGGAATCAAGACCACCGAGCTTCAGCGCTCGCTCCGTCAGCTCGGACTTGTGGAAAAAATCGCAGGCGTAGCTGTTCAGACCGAGGACGCAGACTCCACCGAAAGCTTTGTATTGGATAAAAACGACGATATTGCCACCGTCGCAAAGGCGATAAAGAAGCTGGGCTACGACCTGTCCGACGAGGACGTGTCCAAGGTATACGAGTCCTTCTGCACCGTTGCCCGTCAAAAGACGGTTGACGCAAGAGAGCTGGATGCTATTATCGCGTCGGTTGCTCTGCAGGTGCCTCCTACGTACAGACTTGTAAGCTACGTTATAAACAGTGGCAGCCACATCTCTTCCACCGCTAATATTCAGGTAGAGAAGGACGGCGAGATGATCAGCGAGGTGTGCGCGGGCTTTGGTCCTATTGACGCGGCATTCCTTGCGGTTGATGCCGTTGTCGGCACGAGATATGAGCTGGACGATTTCCAGATCCAGTCCGTTACCGAGGGCAAGGAGGCTATGGGAAGCGCTCTGGTGCGACTTCGTGCGGGCGGAAAGCTGTATTCGGGCACAGGTATCTCCACCGATATAATCGGCGCATCCATTCGCGCTTACGTCAACGCTATCAACAAGATAGCCTACGAAGAAAAGGTTTGATAAAGCGAGGTAATCAAAATGAAGCTGTCATTTTCCACTAAGGGCTGGGATTCCTGCACATGGGCGCAGTTTTGCGACAAGGCGGAGGAGCTTGGCTTTAACGGTATAGAAATTCACGATATACATCACCCCGCATTCACGGGAAAGAACGACGTTTTTGACGCCACCATGATACGCGCAACCTATCGCAATCTGATGGATAGGGGACTGTGCGTGCCCTGCGTTGACACCGCGGCGAATATTGCCGACGGCGATAGCTTTGACGCGGGTGTGGGCGAGATCACCGAATGCATCCGCACCGCGGCGGCTCTGCACATTCCCTTTGTGCGCATCCACACCACGGGTGCGAAGGATAAGGACGCGTCAGAGGTTGACGCTACCGTTTGCAAGTATCTTGACGCCCTGCGTCCCGTCGCCGTAGGCTCTGACGTGACGCTTATAATCGAAACCGTTGATGCGTATGCGGATACGGGCAGACTCAAGGGCGTGCTTGATACCTACGCCGACGACAATATCGGCGCGCTGTGGGATATGCACCACACCTACCGCACGGCGGGCGAGAGCGCACAGACCTCTCTGCAAAATCTCGGCGCGTACATTCGCCATATTCACCTCAAGGATTCAGAGGTGGTAGGGGACAAGGTGGAATATCGTCTTATCGGCGAGGGCTCACTCCCTCTTGACGACATGATGAAGGCGCTCCGCTCCATCAACTACGAGGGATTTATCTCGCTTGAATGGGACCCCACGTGGCTTAGCGAGCTTGCGGATATGGACATCATTTTCCTGCACTTTACAAGCTATATGCAAAAGTACGAGAGCGGTGTCCGTAAAAAGCGCAAGAAGCTGTATGAAAACAAAACGCACACGGGAAAATTCGTGTGGCAGAAGGACTCGCTTATCGACATGACCTTCTCGGAGGTGCTGGATAAGCAGGTGGAGGAATTCCCCGACCAGTATGCCTTCAAGTACACGACGCTTGACTATACCCGCACCTATGAGGAATTCCGTGACGACGTGGATACCTTTGCCCGCGCGCTTGTGGATATGGGCGTCAAGGCGGGAAGCCACGTTGCCATTTGGTCGACAAATCTGCCGCAATGGTATATTACGTTCTGGGCGACCGTCAAAATCGGCGCTGTGCTTGTGACCGTGAACACTGCATACAAGGTACACGAGGCGGAGTATCTGCTCCGTCAGTCGGATACCCACACGCTGGTTATGGAGGAGGGCTATCGCGACTCCAACTATAAGGAAATAATTGCCGAGCTTTGTCCCGAGCTTGAAAATCACCGCGCGGGCGAGCCGCTTCACGCAAAGCGTTTGCCTTTCTTGCGCAACGTCATTACCGTCGGATTCCGTCAGAAGGGATGCCAGACGTGGGACGAGGCTATGGCAAGATATGACCGCGTGCCTCTTGAGGAGATTCGCAGAATGGCGGCAAAGGTCTCCCCGCAGGACGTTTGCAATATGCAGTATACCTCGGGTACGACAGGCTTCCCCAAGGGCGTAATGCTCACCCACTATAACGTAGTAAACAACGGTAAATGTATCGGCGACAGAATGGATCTGTCCACCGCCGACAGAGTTATGATACAAGTTCCTATGTTCCACTGCTTCGGCATGGTGCTGTCCATGACCGCGACCATGACGCACGGAGGAACGCTGTACCCGATTCCTTACTTCTCCCCCAAATCCGCGCTGGCTTGCATTGACAGAGAGCATATCACCTCCTTTAACGGTGTGCCTACAATGTTTATCGCTATGTTTAACCACGAGGATTACAGAAAGACGGATTTCTCTTATATGAGAACGGGAATCATGGCGGGCGCAAACTGCCCCGCAGACCTGATGAAGCGCGCCGCACAGCCCGACGAGATGCACATGACGGGAATCGTCAGCGTTTACGGACAGACGGAAGCTTCCCCTGGATGCACCATGGGCGAGGTAGACGAGCCGCTGGACGAAAGATGCGAAACCGTAGGACGCGCGTTCCCGCACGTCGAGTGCAAGATAGTCGACCCCGAAACGGGACTTGACTGTCCCGACGGAGTAAACGGCGAGTTCGTTGCCCGCGGCTATAACATCATGAAGGGATATTACAAGATGCCCGAGGCAACCGCCTCCACTATTGACGCTGACGGTTGGCTTCACACGGGAGATATCGCCTGCCGCGAGCCTAACGGCACTTACCGTATCACGGGCAGACTGAAGGATATGATAATCCGAGGCGGCGAGAACATCTACCCCAAGGAGATAGAGGAATTCCTTTATACCAATCCCAAGATCCGCGACGTGCAGGTTATCGGCGTTCCCGATAAGCAGTACGGCGAGGAGATAATGGCTTGCATTATACTCAAGGAGGGCGAGGAATCATCTGTCGAGGAAATGAAGGCATACGTTGCCGCACACATGGCAAGACACAAGGTGCCGAGATATATTGAATTTGTAAATTCCTTCCCCATGAACGCCGCAGGCAAGATACTCAAGTATAAGATGCGCGAGGCGGCGGCAGAAAAGTACGGACTTAATTGATATTTTCAAGGAGAAAATGATGAACGAAAACATCAAAAAACAACAGCGTGAGACCGTCACCATGGACGGTAACGAGGCGGCGGCGCATATAGCCTACGCATTTACCGAGGTCGCGGCGATATATCCCATCACTCCGTCCTCGCCCATGGCGGGCAAGACGGATGCGTGGAGCGCGAAGGGAAAGAAGAATCTTTTCGGTCAGCCCGTGACTCTTGTGGAGATGCAATCGGAGGCGGGTGCGGCGGCGGCTGTGCACGGTGCGCTCGAATCGGGTGCGCTTGCCACCTCCTTTACCTCCTCGCAGGGACTTATGCTGATGATCCCCGTAATGCACCGCATTTCGGGACAGCTCCACCCGGGCGTGCTTCACGTTGCGTCGCGTACCGTGGGAACTCACGCCTTCTCCATCTTCGGAGATCATTCGGACGTTATGAACTGCCGTCAGACGGGATTTGCTATGCTGTCCACGGCAAGCGTTCAGGAAATAATGGATATTTCCGCGGCGGCGCACCTTGCCGCTATTGAGAGCCGCGTGCCGTTCCTGCATTTCTTTGACGGCTTCCGCACCTCTCACGAAATTTCCAAAGTGGAGCTTATGCCATACGAGTCGCTCGCGCCGCTGGTAAATTACGACGCGCTGGAAGCCTTCCGCGCCCACGCGCTCAATCCCGAGCATCCGCTTCTGCGCTCCACCGTTCAGAATCCGGATATATACTTCCAAGTACGCGAGGCTTCAAACGCTTACTACGACAGCCTGCCCGATATCGTTGAAAAATATCTCGGCAAGCTTAGCGAGATATGCGGCAGGGAATACCACCTCTTTAACTACTACGGCGACAAGGACGCAGAGGATGTTATTATCGCTATGGGCTCTGTCAGCGGAACGGTAAAAGAAACGGTGGACTACCTCAACGCAAAGGGACGCCGCGTAGGATTTTTGCAGGTACACCTGTTCCGCCCCTTCTCGTTTGAGCATTTTCGCAAGGCTATCCCCCCATCCGTCAAGCGCATAGCGGTGCTTGACCGTTGCAAGGAGATGGGCGCGGCGGGTGAGCCACTGTATCAGGACGTGCGCACTGCATTCTACGACGACGCGCAGAGCGGTAACGCGCCGCTGGTTATCGGCGGCAGATACGGTCTGTCCTCCAAGGACACCGACCCCGCACAGATAATCGCCGTGTTCGATAATCTTGCGTCTGATAGCCCAAAGAACGGATTTACTATCGGTATTGAGGACGACGTTACTCACCATTCTTTAAAGCTGACCGAGCGCGTATATCCCGACGACGAAAAGTACGAGCAGATAAACTGCAAGTTCTGGGGACTCGGCTCTGACGGTACGGTAGGCGCCAACAAATCCACCGTCGAGATAGTCAGCCAGCACACCGATAAATACGGTCAGGCGTATTTTGAGTACGACGCGAAAAAGTCTTACGGAGTTACCAAATCGCACCTGCGCTTTTCAGATCATCCCATTCGCTCCAGCCATTTCGTCAAGCACGCGGATTTCGTCGCGTGTCATAATCCTACCTACGTATATCACTACGATATGATATCCGAGCTTAAGGAGGGCGGCACGTTCCTGCTTGCCTGCCCGTGGAGCGCCGAGGAGCTTGAAGCAAAGCTGCCCGCCTCCGTCAAGCGCGATTTGGCAGCTAAACACGCAAGCTTCTACGTAATCGATGCGGCAAAAATAGCCGCAGAGTGCGGACTTGGCAATCACACCAATATGGTGCTTCAATCTGCCTTCTTCCACCTGTCGGGACTGCTTCCCATAGACGAAGCGATGAAATATATGAAGGCGGGCGTGCGCAAGATGTACTTCGCCAAGGGAGAGGATGTTGTAAACAGCAATATCGCCGCAATAGAGCGCGGCGGCTCGGGACTTGTAAAGGTCGAGATACCGTTCGCTTGGGCTGATGCCGCAGATGAAAATGATAACGCCGAGGACAACCGCCCCGACGTTGTAAAGAATATTCTTGAGCCTATCAATGCTCAAAAGGGCGACGACCTGCCCGTTTCCGCATTCAAGGGATATGAGGATGGCGCTATCGAAATGGGTCTTACCGCCTACGAAAAGCGCGCTATTGCAACCAAGGTTCCCGTTTGGAATCCCGAAGCCTGCCTGCAATGTAACCGTTGCTCCTACGTCTGCCCCCACGCAGTAATTCGTCCGTACCTTTTGGATGAGACTGAAAGCGCGGGTGCGCCTGCCGATATGCAGCTTGTCCCCGCCAAGGGCGTCAAGGAACTTCGGCTGAATTATACCTTGCAGATAAGCCGTGACGACTGCACTGGCTGCTCCTCTTGCGTAAACTGCTGTCCCGCAAAGGATAAGGCGATTCGCATGGTGAGCGTTGAAGAGGCAGATGACACGTCGGAGGCTTGGAAATACGGACTTGCCGTCAGCGAAAAGAGTGACATTTTCGACATCTACACCGTAAAGGGAAGTCAGTTCAAGCAACCGTTGCTTGAGTTCTCTGCGGCTTGCGCGGGATGTGGCGAAACGCCTTACGCAAAGCTGCTCACCCAGCTTGTCGGTGACAGAGTTTACTGGGCAAACGCTACGGGTTGCTCGCAGGCGTGGGGATCTCCCATGCCGGGTATTCCATATACCACCAACAAAAAGGGACACGGCCCCGCGTGGTCAAACTCGCTGTTTGAAAACAACGCGGAATTCTCTCTGGGTATGTGCCTGTCCGTCAAGATGCAAAGGCAAGCACAGCTCATCCGCGCAAAGAGATTGCGTGACATGGTTGACGGTAACACCGAGCTTGTGTCCGCGCTGGACGGTTGGATAAACGAGTTTGACAGTATAGACGGTTCGCGTAAGGCAGGTGAAGCGCTTGTGTCGGCTCTTGAAGCTTGTACTCTCGACGGCGCGGCTGACGGTGTCAAGCGGGATATCATTGTGCACCGGGATCAGCTCTCCAAAAAGAGCTTTTGGATGTTTGGCGGCGACGGCTGGGCATACGACATTGGCTTTGGCGGACTTGACCACGTGCTTGCACAGGGCGAGCCCGTAAAGGTGTTTATTGTTGACACTGAGGTGTACTCCAACACAGGCGGTCAGTCATCAAAGGCGACTCCCTTGGGCGCTGTTGCGCAGTTCTGCGCGTCGGGCAAAAAGAGTCCCAAGAAGGATCTCGGCGCGATACTTATGACTTATGGAAATGTGTACGTCGCGCAGGTTGCGATGGGCGCGGACTATAACCAGACGGTCAAGGCGATAAAGGAGGCGGAGGCGTTTGACGGCCCTGCTGTAATTATCGCATACACTCCTTGCTCCGCGCACGGAATACGCGGCGGTCTCGGAAACGCGCAGATGGAGATGAAGCGCGCGGTAGACGCAGGATATTGGAAGCTGTACCGCTTCGATCCGTCGAAGGAACAGCCGCTCACGTTGGATTCGGGCGAGCCTACCTTGAATTTTGAGGATTTCCTCATGGGCGAGGTGAGATATTCCTCCCTGACGCGCACATTCCCCGAAAACGCAAAGGAAATGTTCAAGGAGGCGGGAGAATCCGCCGCCCGCGACTACGAAAAGTATAAGAATATGAAGTAATACAAAAAGGCAGAGAAAATCTCTGCCTTTTTGTATATGCGGGGCTTTGCCCCACACCCCGACTTAATTATATGTGGGGTTTCACCCCACGCCCCACAAACCTTTCCCCAAAAGAAAGGTTTGGTCCAAAGAACTTTCCTGCAATTTGTTTTTGCTTAAATTTGTTTGGATGGTGATAGCCAAAGATGCTTCTATAATTTATTCAATATTGCGGGACAGTCGAGCCGCTTTCTGCGAAAGCCGCCGTCCCCTACCATTTTAGAATTTTTCGTTGTTTTCAACGCCAAAAGGTATATATTACCTTTCTGTTATACAATAACGAAAAATTTTTCAAAATTGTAGGGACAGACGTCCCCGACTGTTCGCACGAGAAAATCATAATTTTTTCGTCGGCGGCAGGACATCATTTGCAAGCAAATGATGTCCTGCCGTTTGTATATTAATTTTTTTGATATCAAAAAAGCACCTCATCCACCATTCGCCCCTGAAAATGGTGGATGAGGTGAGTTGCGATATTTAATTGAGAAATGAAGCTTTTCGCCAAGGTGAAAAGCTTCATCAATTTTCCATTTTCAATTCTCAATTTTCACACACGCGAAGCGCGGCGCGACTCCCAAGGGATAAAATTTTCAAAAAACACTTGATTTGGCGGGGATTGTGTGGTATATTATATGTAGTAAGATTCAAAAAACACGAAAGGAGCGACAGCTGTGAGCAAAAGCAATATTCAGGAATCGGGAGAGATGTATCTTGAAAGTATCCTCGTTCTGCAGGGCAAGCTCGGGCAGGTGCGCTCCATTGACGTGGTGCATCACACGGGCTATTCCAAGCCCAGCATCAGCCGCGCTCTTGGTGTGCTGAAAGCCGACGGAATGGTGACAGTGGACGAAAACGGCTACATTGAGCTTACCGACGAGGGGCGGGAGCGCGCCACCAAGGTCTATGAGCGACACCGAATCCTCTCCCTCTTTTTTGAGAGCATTGGGGTCAGCGCGTCCGTTGCCGACAGTGACGCCTGCAAGGTAGAGCACGTTATCAGTGACGAAACGTTTGAACGCATCAAGGCGCATATTTCGGACAAAAATTAAATTTATATAAGAAAGGAAAACAACCATGCCAGAACTTAAGGGAACAAAAACAGAGCAAAATCTCAGAACCGCCTTTTCGGGAGAGAGCGAAGCAAGAAACAAGTACACCTACTTCGCATCCGTAGCTAAAAAGGAAGGCTACGAGCAGATCGCGGCTATTTTCGAGGCTACCGCCAACAACGAAAAGGAGCACGCAAAAATGTGGTTCAAGGAGCTGGGCGCACTTGGTGACACGGCGGCAAATCTTTTGTCTGCAGCCGAGGGCGAGCACTACGAGTGGACAGATATGTACGACAGATTCGCAAAGGAAGCGGAGGAGGAGGGCTTTACCGCTCTTGCTATCAAATTCCGTATGGTGGCGGCTATTGAGAAAACCCACGAGGAGCGTTACCGCAAGCTGCTGAATAACGTAGAGATGAAGGCAGTATTTGAAAAGGCAGAGATGACCATGTGGGAGTGCCGCAACTGCGGACATCTCGTTATGGGTAAGAAAGCACCTCTCGTTTGCCCCGTATGTGCTCATCCCCAGAGCTACTTTGAGGTAAGAAAAGAGAACTACTGATAAAAAAGTCGCCGCAGAGAAATTCTGCAGCGACTTTTTTAATTGAAAATTGAAAGTTTAAAATGGAAAATTGATGACGCTTTTCGCCAAGGCGAAAAGCGTCATTTCATTGGAACGGGCGACCGCAGGCCGCCCTACGGTATAAAGATTTTTGCTTGAAAACAACCGAAATCATCTTATTTACCACATAGGGGCGAACTGTGTTCGCCCGAAACGCCGCAAAAATTATAGAAATGTTTTTGGCTGTAACCATCCAAACAAATCTAAACAAAAACAAATTGCAGGAAAGTTCTTTGATCAAACTTTCTTTCAAGAAAGTTTGCGGGGCTTGGGGCAGAGCCCCATATAAAGCCCTCACTTCAATGCATTTGCAATAGTGAGGTAATCGTTTGTAAGGATGGTGTCGATACCCATTTTGTGGAAGGCTCGGGCTTCGTCGGGGTCGTCTGACCAGAAGACGTTGCAGAGTATTCCGTTTGCGTGTGCGGTGTCTACCGTTTCCTGTGTGAAGTATGGTTTGAAGAGCTGGATCTTGTACGCTCCCAACGCTATTGCGCGGTCGACCATGGACATGGGATCTTTGTTGCCGTCCCAACCGAGGCAGACCTTCATGTCGGGAGCAAATTCGCGAAGTTCCTCGACGCGCTTGTCGTTTGACGTCATAAAGTACACGTGCTTTTCACAGTCGTACTTGCGGATAAGTCCCACGATCTGCTCGAACATGGGGTCTACGTCATAGTCCCAGATTTTGACGTGAATGTTCATAATAACTCTGCCTGCGAACTTTTGAAGGATCTCCTCAAAAGTGCAGATTTTGAGTCCCTTGAACTTGTCGCCGTGCTTAGCTCCGAAATCAAGCGCGAGCAGCTCCTCGTATGTACGGTCGCAGATCTTGCCCGTGCCGTCGCTGACGCGGTCCAGCGTGTCGTCGTGGCAGGACACGATAACGCCGTCCTTGGTAGACCACAGATCAAATTCGATCTCCTCAGCTCCGAGTGCCACCGCCGCACCAAACGCAGGCAATGTGTTCTCGGGAGCGACAGTGTTAAATCCACGGTGAGCGCAGATGCGGGGGTAGGGCATAACGTCCTCAAATTTAACAACCGACGCACCGCCGTTTCGGTAAAGCCAAGGGCGGCGACCCTCCTCAATATACTGATAGTGGGATTTGAGCGCGCCCTTAAAGCCTGCCGCCTTGTAGTATTTTGCGTGCGGATCAATGTCGGCAACAGCAATTCCGATACGGCTCTTCATATCCTCAATAACCGTTCCGTCGGGTGCGATAATGCAGCTGCAGCCGCATATTTTGGAGCCCTCGCCGAGAGAAACGGCAGAGCGCACAAGGTATGCGTTTGTGTTGTAGCAAAGGAAGCGGTTGATGATAGAAAGCGCCTCGTGAGTGTCGGTGCGCTGGTGAGAGCAACCGATAATAATATCCACGTCCTTGCGCGCGAGGGTGGCAAAATTCTCATAGAAATAGAAATCGTAGCAGGTCATAAAGCCGAAGCGGATACCTTCAAGCTCGACGACGTAAGGCTCGGCAAAATCGTAGCTGTAGCTGACGTCAAGCTCGTTGCCGCCCTGCGCCTCCGTTTTGACTTCGCTGGGCGCGGGGTGAGCCTTGAAATATTTGCCCACGCAATTTCCCTGCCTGTCAAGCACGTGGGTGGTGTTGCGTATGCCGCTCGCTGTTCGTTCTGCCGCGTTGACGCAAACGATAGCGTTGCATCTGCGGGCGGTGTCTTTCGCCTTTTGCATGATGTCGTCGTTGTATTTTGCAACCATGGCGTGATAGTTCGCTTTTGACGACTGATCCGCGGGGACGTCGCTGTATTCGGGCAGCACGATAAGGTCAAGGCTGTCGTCGCACTTGTCAATAAGGGCGACCATCTCGTCATAGCAACGGGCGGTGTCCTTTTCGTCAAAAGAATAATAAGGCTGAATTATTGCAACTTTCATAAGCTACCTTCCTCGAAATATATTTTGTGTCTATATTGTAGCACATTTTGGTTGAAATGTAAAGGGGAGGGAGAAAATCGAATAAAAAACAGGCCACGGGGTGAGAGCCGTGCCCTGTTTTTTTGGCGTTGCCGCAGGCTGTCAGGCTGTGTGCGGCGACGTACTTTATGAATCTTAGGCGTTCAGTGCGTTGAGCGCCTTTGTAAACTCGCTCTTCTTGTGAGCTGCGCAGTTCTTATGAATGATGCCCTTGGAAGCAGCCATATCGATCTTCTTTACAGCAACACGGTAGAGCTCCTGAGCAGCAGCGGTATCGCCTGCAGCGAGAGCAGCCTGATACTTCTTGATGTCAGTCTTGAGCTGCGAGCGGAACATCTTGTTTTGCAGAGTCTTGGTGCGAATGACCTTAACACGCTTCTTTGCAGACTTAATATTCGGCATTGAATTCAACCTCCTGTTAGAATAATGATTCTATGCTCAAACCAAACCTCATATGAGAGGGTATGCGGTCAGGCTCACATATACCCCTATATCATAACACAAATTTTTTCAAATTGCAAGAGCAAATTTCAATTTTTTTAAAAAATTTATCACAAAAATTTCGACACAGTCACGCGGCTTTTTGCCTTTTAATACTAAAAAAGCGCCAAAAATGCCGTTTCGGGCGGTTGACTTTGAGAAAAAGCGCCCTTTGAGGCGGCTTTGCGGGTGGAATTTTTGATGAAAAGTAACAAAGGTAAAAAAATTTAAAAAATAATGCAGAAAAACACTTGACAAGGCTTGTTTTATGTGATAAAATAGTAAGCTGAATTATAATCGCTTGCAGTATGGGCATTTTTTCCTTTGGTGTACCCTTTACTGTCAAAAAGCGGTTCGTACTTGTATAATTTGACGAAAGATTTTTTCGCGTTTTGTGCTTTTTGCCGAGGCAAGAAGGGAAGGCGGCGGCGTTTGGCTGCTACCGAGGCGTTTGAAGCGTCCTTCAGCGTTGAGCTGATGAGGTAGCCACCCGTTTGAAGCGGGGGTCGGGGGCTTAGCTGTCCGAGATTCGTGTCGGGCGAGCGAGGACGGAAAGAGTCGGAGTCTTATCCACAAGCGCCCCAAGCGTTCAAAATAATTGATAGGAGTGGTTATTTAATGATCAATCTTAAGGATCAACGTCTTGGCGAAAATACGAGAAAATCGTTTTCGCGCACTCGCTTTAACCTTGAGCTTCCCAATCTGGTCGAGATCCAGACAAAATCCTATAAGTGGTTTTTGGAGGAAGGGCTTACCGAGGTTTTGCACGAGGTTTCTCCCATTACAGACTTCTCGGGAAATCTGCTTATCGAGTTCGTGTCCTATTCGCTGGATTCGAAGCCGAAGTATCCCGTCGAGGAGTGTAAGGAAAGAGATGTAAACTACGCAGCTCCCCTGAAGGTAAACGTGCGTCTGACCAACAAGCAGACGGGCGAAGTTAAGGAAACCGACGTATTCATGGGCGAATTCCCCCTGATGACCGAAACGGGAACCTTCGTTATCAACGGAGCAGAGCGTGTAATCGTTTCCCAGCTTATCCGTTCCCCCGGTATGTACTACGCTTCCGAGATCGACAAGACAGGTAAGCGCACCTACGCCGCAACTGTAATTCCTTACCGCGGCGCATGGCTTGAATACGAAACCGACATCAACGGCGTTATGTACGTCCGTATCGACAAAAACCGCAAGGTACCCGTTACCATGTTCATCCGCGCGCTCGGACTTGAGAGCCGCGAGGACGTTTACGCGGTGCTTGGCGAGGACGACAGACTCAAGATCACCTTTGAAAAGGATGAGTGCGAGGCTCTGGCTCTTGCAAATCATACCTCTGCGCACGTTGAAGCACTCAAGGAGATCTACAAGAAGCTCCGTCCCGGTGAGCCTCCTCTGGTTGAATCCGCAGAGTTGTTGCTCAACAACTATTTCTTTGATGCAAAGCGTTACGACATAGCGCCCGTAGGACGCTATAAGTTCGATAAGAAGCTTGCTATCCACAGCCGAATCGCAGATAAGACTCTTGCCGCTGACGTTATCTCCCCCCTGACGGGTGAGGTGCTTTACGAGGCAGGCACTTATCTTACCTACGACATGGCACTTGCAGTGGAAAGAGCGGGTGTAAACACCGTCGACCTCATGATGGAGGACGGCAAGACGGTAGTAAAGGTGCTGTCCAACAACACACTTGAGCCCGAATACATCCTCGGCTACGACCTTGCCGACTGCGGCGTTAAGGAAAGAGTAAAGGTTCCCGTGCTGCTTGAGATCGCAGAGGCTGCAGAGGGCGACGTTGATACCCTCAAGGCTATGGTCAAGGCTCGTATGGCTGAGCTTTGCCCCAAGCACATCACTAAAGACGATATTTTTGCATCCATCAACTATATGCTGGGTCTTGCTCACGACGTGGGCCGTGTGGACGATATCGACCACCTTGGTAACCGCCGTATCCGCTCTGTCGGCGAGCAGCTCCAGAACCAGATGCGTATCGGCTTTGTCCGTATGGAAAAGATCATCAAGGAGCGTATGACAACGCAGGATAACGACAAGCTGACTCCTCAGGCACTTATTAATATCCGTCCCGTTGCAACCGTTATCCGCGAGTTCTTCGGTTCTTCTCAGCTTTCTCAGTTCATGGACCAGAACAACCCTCTGGCAGAGCTGACTCATAAGAGAAGACTTTCAGCACTCGGTCCCGGCGGTCTTTCCCGTGACCGCGCATCCTTCGACGTCCGTGACGTACACTATACCCACTATGGTAGAATGTGTCCTATCGAAACGCCCGAAGGTCCTAATATCGGTCTTATCTCCTACCTTACCACCTACGCGCGTATCAGCGACTACGGATTTATCGAAGCGCCCTACCGCCGCGTTGATAAGGAAAAGGGAATAGTCACCGACGAGGTTGTCTATATGACCGCCGACGTCGAGGATAAATATATCGTTGCTCAGGGTAACGAGCCGCTGGATGAGGAAGGACACTTCATCAACAGCAAGGTAACTGCGCGTGAGAGAACCGAGATCGCATCTATCGACGCGTCCAAGATCGACTTCATGGACGTATCTCCTAAGATGGTAGTTTCGGTTGCTACCGCTATGATCCCCTTCCTTGAGAACGACGATAACTCCCGTGCGCTCATGGGTGCGAACATGCAGAAGCAGGCAGTTCCGCTTATGGTTACCGACAGTCCTATCGTCGGAACGGGTATGGAATACAAGGCAGCCGTTGACTCGGGCGTCGTAGTCGTTGCAAACAACGCAGGCTACGTTGAACGCGTTGAGGCTGACAAGATCGTTATCGCGCAGGAGGACGGCGCGAAGGACGTTTATACGCTCCGCAAGTTCAAGCGTACCAACCAGGGCACTTGCTTCAACCAGCGCCCCATAGTTCGCAAGGGACAAAAGGTGGCGGCAGGTCAGGTTATCGCCGACGGTCCTGCAACCTCCCGCGGAGAAATTTCGCTTGGTAAGAACGCTCTTATCGGATTTATGACCTGGGAGGGTTATAACTACGAGGACGCGGTGCTTCTCAACGAAAGACTTGTAAGAGAAGACGTTTACACGTCTTTGCATATTGAGGAATATTCTCACGAGGCAAGAGATACCAAGCTCGGCCCGGAGGAGATTACAAGAGAGATCCCCAACGTAGGTGAGGACGTTCTGAAGGACCTTAACGCAGACGGTATCGTTAAGAAGGGTACCGAGGTGCGCTCGGGTGACATTCTCGTAGGTAAGATCACTCCCAAGGGAGAGACCGAGCTTACTGCCGAGGAAAGACTGCTCCGCGCTATTTTCGGCGAGAAGGCAAGAGAGGTTCGTGATACTTCTCTGCGTCTGCCTCACGGCGAGACGGGTGTCGTTGTTGACGTCCGCGTATTCTCCCGCGAAACGGGCGACGAGCTTCCCGCAGGCGTTAATAAGGTAGTTAAGGTTTATATCGCACAGAAGAGAAAGATATCCGTCGGAGATAAGATGGCGGGACGTCACGGTAATAAGGGTGTCGTTTCACGTATTCTTCCTCCCGAGGATATGCCCTTCCTGCCCGACGGTACTCCTCTGGATATCGTGCTTAACCCTCTGGGCGTTCCTTCCCGAATGAATATCGGTCAGGTGCTTGAGGTGCATCTCGGTATTGCATCCAGACGCCTTGGCTGGAAGATCATGACCCCCGTATTCGATGGCGCAAACGAAAAGGATATCAGCGAGTGCCTGCGTATGGCAGGATACAGCCGTAACCTGTTTGCGGGCGAGAATCCCGAGGGTAAGGAGCTGTTTGAGGAGATCGTAAACGAGGACGGCGAGAAGGATTATCGCCTGCTCACTCCCGACGAGAGAGCTAACCCCGAGTATATCGAATCTCTCCGCGTAGCGGATAAGCTCCGCTTGTTTGACGGTAAGACGGTGCTTTACGACGGACGCACGGGCGAGCCCTTCGATAACCCCGTAACCGTAGGTATCATGTACTACCTCAAGCTTCACCATCTGGTAGATGATAAGATCCACGCGCGCTCCAACGGTCCTTACTCGCTGGTAACCCAGCAGCCTCTCGGCGGTAAGGCGCAGTTCGGTGGACAGCGCTTCGGAGAAATGGAGGTATGGGCGCTGGAGGCTTACGGCGCAGCATATACTCTGCAGGAGATCCTGACAGTCAAGTCGGACGATATCACAGGCCGCCGCAAGGCTTACGAGGCTATCATCAAGGGCCAGAACATTCCCACTCCGGGTGTTCCCGAGTCCTTCAAGGTGCTGGTTAAGGAGCTTCAGGCTCTGGCACTTGATATTCGCGTGCTTGACCAGAACGGCAAGGAGATTGAGCTGTCTACGCTTTGCAACGAAGACGAGCCTCAGGTCTACCGCCGCAAGACTCCCGACTTCAAGGCTACCGCGTATGACGATGACGATATCGACAGCGCAGTAGGACAGAGCGTTGAGACGGACGAGTTCGCTGATGCATTTATGATGCAGGACGAGAACGGTGACGCGCTTGACGAAGCGATCGACGACATTTTCTCCGACGACGAGAACATCGGCGCGGATTACGACGAAGAATAATTCTCACCACACGCATCCCTCCGCGCGACACGCGCGCGGAGAGTGCGAATTTATGAAAACAGATTAGGAGAACAACTGTGGAGCGTAGTGAATTTTCATCCATAAAAATCGGTTTGGCATCTCCGGAAATGATTAGAGAGTGGTCCTACGGCGAGGTGACAAAGCCAGAAACCATAAACTACCGTACACTGAAGGCTGAGATCGGCGGACTTTTCTGCGAGCGTATCTTTGGCCCGACAAAGGACGGCGCTTGTATGTGCGGAAAGTATAAGAATTCCCACAGCAAGGAGATCATCAAGTGCGAGAAGTGCGGCGTTGACGTAACCACCAAAAAGGTGCGCCGTGAGCGCATGGGACATATCGAGCTTGCAAGTCCCGTATCGCACATCTGGTATTTTAAGGCTATTCCCTCGAGAATGGCACTGGTGCTTGACATTTCCCCCAAGCAGCTTGAGCAGGTGCTCTACTTTGCGGAGAACGTAGTAGTAGACCCCGGCACAACGCCTCTGACTTCGGGAATGGTGCTCACCGAAAAGCAGTATATGGAATACCGCGAGATGTACGGCAACGAGTTCCGTGTAGGAATGGGTGCCGAGGCTATTAAGGAGCTTCTCGCAAAAATCGATATCAACGAGCTTTCCGAGCAGCTCAAGAGCGAGCTGACAACGGCAACGGGACAGAAGAAGACGCGCCTTATCAAGCGTCTTGAGGTAGTAGAGGCATTCCGTACCTCCGGCAACAAGCTGGAGTGGATGATCCTTGATGCCATTCCCGTATTGCCCCCCGATATCCGACCCATGGTACAGCTTGACGGCGGACGTTTCGCGTCCTCCGACCTCAACGAGCTTTACCGCAGAGTCATCAGCAGAAACAACCGTCTTAACAAGCTTATGGAGATCCATACGCCCGATATCGTTATCCGTAACGAGAAGCGTATGCTTCAGGAGGCTGTTGACGCCCTTATCGATAACGGCAGACGCGGAAAGCCGGTAACCGGTCCTTCCAACCGTCCTCTCAAATCTCTGTCCGAAATGCTCAGAGGTAAGCAGGGACGCTTCCGTCAGAACCTCTTGGGTAAGCGTGTAGACTACTCGGGACGTTCCGTTATCGTAGTAGGTCCTTCTCTCAAAATCTATCAGTGCGGTCTGCCTAAGGAGATGGCGCTGGAGCTGTTCAAGCCCTTCGTTGTAAAGCGTCTTGTTGAGATAGGCAAGGCGACCAACGTAAAGGACGCACAGAAGAAGATCGAAAGAGTTTATCCCGAGGTTTGGGACGCACTTGAGAACGTAATCAAGGAGCATCCCGTGCTTCTGAACCGTGCGCCTACGCTTCACCGTCTGTCCATTCAGGCATTCGAGCCTGTGCTGGTAGAGGGTAGAGCAATAAAGCTGCACCCGCTGGTATGTACTGCGTTCAATGCCGACTTCGACGGCGACCAGATGCCCGTACACGTTCCGCTTTCCGCAGAGGCGCAGGCAGAGGCAAGATTCCTCATGCTTTCCGCAAACAACCTGCTCAAGCCTGTGGACGGTAAGGCTGTTACCATTCCTACTCAGGATATGATCCTCGGATCTTATTACCTGACTATGGAAAAGGACGGCGAGCCCGGTGAGGGACGCGCATTCCGCGACTTCGACGAGGCTATGATGGCGTATGCCAACGGTCAGCTCGGTCTGCACGCAAAGATCAAGGTAAGAGTCAACCGCACCTTTGACGTTGTGGACGAGGAGAGCGGAGAGGTTAAGAAGGTGGAGAGAAGCAGTGTTATCACTACCACTCTCGGACGCCTTATCTTCAACCAGCCCCTGCCTCAGGATCTCGGCTTCGTTGACCGCACAAAGCCCGAAAACGACTTCGTACTTGAGGTTGAGTTCGTAGTAAAGAAGAAGCAGCTCGGTCAGATCATTGACCGCTGCATCAAGGCACACGGCACTGCCGTTTGTGCAAATATGCTTGACGATATCAAGGCGATGGGATACAAGTATTCCACTCGCGCATCCTTCTCTATCTCGGTTTACGATATGACTATTCCTACCGAGAAGAAGGGATACCTTGAGGACGCACAGAAGAAGGTTGACGTTATCACCCGTCACTTTATGCGCGGTGAATTGTCCGAGGAGGAGCGTTATCAGGCTGTAATCAAGATCTGGAACGAAACCACCGACAACGTAACCGGCGCTCTGAACGGCTCGTTCAGCAACTTCAACCCGATCAAGATCATGGCGGACTCCGGTGCGCGTGGATCTATGACACAGATGCGTCAGCTCGCAGGTATGCGCGGACTTATGTTTGCTACCAACGGTAAGACCATGGAGCTTCCTATCAAGTCCAACTTCCGCGAGGGTCTTAATATCACCGAGTACTTTATGGGTGCTCGTTCCTCCCGTAAGTCGCTGTCGGATACCGCACTTCGTACCGCAGACTCCGGATACCTTACCAGACGTCTTGTTGACGTTTCTCAGGAGGTCATCATCCGCGAGATCAAGTGCGATACCACAAAGGGTGCATGGGTCAACGACGTTATTGACGAAAAGGATAAGAACGTTCTTGAGCCTCTGCAGGATAGAATCGTCGGCAGATTTACCATTGGCGACGTAGTAGATCCCACAACAGGCGAGGTTATCGTTCCTGATGACACTATGATCAGCGACGAGATGGCAAATGCTATCGTCAAGGCAGGTATCACTCAGGTTTATATCCGTACGGCTATCCAGTGTCACGCAAGACACGGTATCTGCGCTCATTGCTACGGTGCAGACCTTGCATCCGGTAAGCTTGTAAGCGTTGGTGAGGCTGTAGGTATTATCGCGGCTCAGTCTATCGGTGAGCCAGGTACTCAGCTTACCATGAGAACCTTCCACTCCGGTGGTGTTGCAGGTTCGGATATTACTCAGGGTCTTCCCAGAGTTGAAGAGCTGTTTGAGGCACGCGCTCCTAAGAAGGCGGCTGTTATGTCCGAGTACGAGGGAACTGCGTATATTCAGAGCAATCCCGACGTTCCCGGCATGAACGACGTAACCGTTCACGACGCTATGAACGTAGAGCTTGCTAAGTATAACATTCCTTACGGTATGCGTCTGGCGATCACCGACGGCCAGCAGGTCAAGGTAGGTCAGGCTCTCACCGAGGGTAGCAAGGCGCCCATGGATATCATGCGTATACAGGGACTTGACGCTGTTTACGAGTATATCATCAAGGAAATTCAGAAGGTATACCGTTCTCAGTCGGTTAACGTAAACGATAAGCATATCGAGATCATTGCACGTCAGATGACTAGAAGAATGAAGGTAGAGGACGGCGGAGATACCGATCTGCTTGCAGGCTCTGTTGTAGATATGGTAGAGCTTGAGGACGCTAACAATAAGATCCGCGCACGCATAGAAGCGGGCGGGGAAAGACTGCACGAGGCAGAGGCAACTCCTGTGCTTCTCGGTATTACCAAGGCATCTCTGCAGACGGAATCCTTCCTGTCTGCGGCATCCTTCCAGGAAACCACCAAAGTGCTTACCGAGGCGGCTATCCGCGGTAAGGTTGACAACCTGCTCGGACTCAAGGAGAACGTTATTATCGGTAAGCTGATTCCCGCAGGTACGGGTATGAGCTGCTATAAGAACGTTACCGTTGAGAAAACTCAGAACGCCCCCGCGCCCGCAGAGGCAGAGGTCGTGTCTGACGCAGTTGCAGAAGACGCTTCGGAAAGCGAAGCAGTATAAACAAAAAACGCTCCCGTGACGGAAGTCGCGGGAGAGTTTTTGTAGTTGAGAGTTGAGAGTCGCACCACGCTTCGCGTGTGCAAATAAATTGAAAATTGAAAATTGAAAATTAAGGATGCTTTTCGCTTTGCGAAAAGCGCCATTTTAATTATCTCGCGGTAGAGGAGGGCGCATTTGCATGCAAATAGGCTCCTCCCGCCACCGAAAAAATTTTGATTTCCAACGTATAACGGACAGTCGGGGACGCCTGTCCCTACAAACGATTAGAATTTTTCGTTGTTTTCAACGCCAAAAGGTATATATTACCTTTCTGTTATCCAATAACGAAAATCTTTTCAAAATTGTAGGGACAGGCGTCCCCGACTGTCCGTGATAATGAATAATTGATGAGACTTTTCGCTTTGCGAAAAGCTTCATTTCATTGAAACGGGCGACCGCAGGTCGCCCCTACGGTATAAAAATCTTTGTCTGAAAACAACCGAAAGCATCTCATTCATCACGTAGGGGCGAACTGTGTTCGCCCGAAACGCCGCAAAAATTATAGAAATGTTATTGGCTATAACCATCTAAACAAATCTGAACAAGAAACTCTTGCATTGAAGTTCTTTGATCAAAACTTTCTTTCAAGAAAGTTTTGCGGGGTTTGGGGCGGAGCCCCATATATAATCGGGCTTGCGGGGTTTGGGGCGGAGCCCCATATTACAATATCACTCACAAGCTGCTTGGGTTGAAATCTATGCTGAGGATGGGCTTGGCGATACCCTTTTGGGAGGGAGCGAAGCGCATGAGCAGCTCGGAGAAGAGCGCGCGGCTGCGTTTGTTGAGTCGGCATTTGACCACCATACGCATGCGGTAGCAGTTTTCCACTCGGTATACGGGCGCTTCAAAAGGTCCGAAGCTGACGAGGGGAACGTCACTAAATTCCTTTTCCGACATGGCGACAAGCTCCTGTGAGAGGCGCACGGAGGCGAGAGACAGCTCCTTTTCGTCGGGCGAGGATAGAGTGAGCAGAACGATATCGCAGAACGGAGGGAAAACGAGCAGACGGCGGAGCTTTATCTCGCGCTCGTAGAACAGCTCGTAGTCCTGACGGCAGGCGAGCTTTATCACGTCGGAGTCGGGATTCATGGTCTGAATAAGAGCAAGTCCCTCCTTGTCGGCGCGTCCTGCACGTCCGATAACCTGAGTCAGCATAGAGAACGTGCGCTCGGCGGCGCGGTAGTCATCCAGATACAGTGACATATCCGCCATCAGCACACCAACGAGAGTAACGTCGGGGAAATCGTGACCCTTTGTCACCATCTGCGTGCCGAGCAGAACGTCGGCGCGGTGAGCGCGGAAAGACCCCAGCATCTCGTCATAAGAGAATTTTGATGAGGTAGTGTCAGCGTCCATGCGAAGAATTTTTGCAGAGGGGAGCAGCGTGGAAAGCTCCTCTTCTATCCGTTGCGTGCCGTAGCCCATTCGCACAAGATGCGGGGAGGAGCAGGTCGGGCAGACATCGGGATATTTGCGACGGCTTCCGCACCAGTGGCATACCATATCTCCCGACGAGTACGTCCCGCGTCGGGTGTGATAGTTCATAGCCACCGAGCAATTAGTGCAGGTGACGGCGGCGCCACAGCTTCGGCAAACCAGCTGGGTGCTGTAACCGCGTCGGTTAAGAAACAGCACGGATTGATTTTTACTTTCAAAATTTTCTGTAAGCTGTTGCATGAGTGAATCGCTGAGTGGGGCGACTGCGCCGACTCCCGTGTCGCGCATGTCCTTTATCTCCACGCGCGGAAGTGTGGCGTTGCCGTAGCGATTTTTCAGCTTTATCAAGTGATATTTGCCCTCCACCGCCTTGTGATAGCTTTCAAGCGAGGGAGTCGCGGAGGACAAAAGCAGGAGAGCAGAGCCGTGCGCGCAACGGAAGCGCGCGATGTCGCGGGCGTGATACTTGGGGTTCATGTCCGACTTGTAGGTGTGCTCCTGCTCCTCGTCAATAACTATAAGTCCAAGATTTTGGACGGGCGCGAATACAGCAGAGCGCGTTCCGACCACTACCGTGGCAAGTCCCGCGCGTATTTTCATATATGCGTCGTGTCGCTCGCCTGATGAAAGAGCGGAGTGAAGCACAGCCACCTTTGCGCCGTATCTTTGTAAAAATTGTGACGCCATCTGCGGAGTGAGCGATATTTCGGGCAAAAGAACTATCGCGCCCTTGCCCAAGTCCAGCATCTTGTCAATGACGGACAAAATAACGCAGGTTTTTCCGCTTCCCGTGACGCCGTGAAGCAGAGCAGCGGCAGGCTGTCCGCTGTCCGCGAGCGCCGAAAGTTGAGTATAGGCCTCCGCTTGCTCGTCGCTGAGCAGAATGGGTGCACGTGTTGGAATTTCGTCAGTAAAGGAATAGGGGTCACGCCACGCAACTTGTTGGGTGACTTTCAAAATTCCCTTTGCCACCAATGCTTTTAACTGTGTCTTGGTAGCTCCGCAGAGAGATGATACAGCCTCTGCATCAAGCTCGCCTTCGCGGATAATAATAGACAGAGCCGCCGTTTGAAGTGCGGACGTAAGCTTGATGGGCGCGGACTTGTCCCGCGCGACAATAAGCTCCGCGTTCTCTGCAGAGATCGCCAGAGAGTAATAGTCCTTCGTGGGCGTGGAGGCGGCTTTTTGCAAATTCAGCTCCTTTGTCAGGAGCTTTTTTTGTATCAGCCTGTCTACTGCGGCGTCGGCCGCTCTGCCAAATCTGTTTTTTAGAGAAGGCTCGGATACCTCGCCGCGCGATAAAATGTACTCGTATACCAAAAGATCGGAATGTGAAAGCTCGCCCGGCTTTTCTGCGGGGATAGCCTTGTAATATTCCACAAGCCGTGACAAGGCGGACGACGGAACGACGGTGCGTACCGCCTCTCCTATGGTGCAAAGCGTTTGCTCCTTTAAAAACAGACAAAGCGCGAGCTGCTCCTCGGACAGTATCAGCTCCTCCGCCGAGCGGTCGGAGCATACGCCGTCGATAGGCTTTACCTTGTCCGCATCCATACCCGCAGGCAGTGCGTCGGCATCAATTATGCCCGTTACAAGTGCGATCTGCTTACGGTTGCCGCGCCCGAAGGGAACGGTAACGAAGCTGCCGCGACGCAGGGCGTGACCTATCTGCTCCTCCATGGAGTGAGGGATAAAATAGTCAAAGGAACGGTCTATGACGTACGGATTGTCAAGGATATACACGCGCGCGTATCTGCCTTTGAAAAATTCCGAATTTGTCATGATAGACCGTTCCTTTTGATGGTATTATAGTGATGGATCAATCCTCGTCCTCGTCGTCCTCACCGCGCAGAGTTTCGGCAATGCGGGCAAGCTCCGCCTCGCGGTCGATAGGCTCAACCTCTACGGGCTCTTCCTCCTCTACGGGCTCCTTGTGAACGATAGTGTACTCGCCGTTGTGAATTCTGCCGATAGCCAGCTTTACAGCCTTTTCGTCAATGACCTCGCGGTCAATAAGAGCGTGCAGGGGCTTGTCAGTTTCCTTGTTGCCCGTCATGGAGCGCTCTGCTTCCTCTCTCTGCTCAACGTACTCGCTGGTGATCATGCGTGCGCATTTTGCAGTCGCGAGAGCTATTTCGTAGCGGTTAAAATCTCCGTTTTTGGTAAGATCGCTGATGGTAGGGTAAATCATAATTATCTCCTCGTTTGATGTGGTATTGTATCAGTTTTCTGCGGAATCGTCCTCGTCGCCGTCGTCAAGTCCCGCATCCTCGGTGTCAAGACGGTTTGCGATGGTTTCTGTCTGGAGCGCGGAGAGGATAACGTGCTCGGAGTCGGTAATGATAACCGCGCGCGTCTTTCTGCCGCAGGTCACGTCGATAACGCGAGCGTCGTCCTTTGCGTCCTGAATAAGTCGCTTGATGGGGGCAGAGTCGGGGCTGACCAGCGTGACTATGCGGTCAACGGCGACCATATTGCCGTATCCTATGTTTATAAATTTCATGTTTCAGTCCTCGCTTTCAATGCTTTGGATCATTCAATGTTCTGTATCTGCTCGCGGATCTTTTCAAGCTCGCTCTTGACGTTTACCACGGTGTGAGCAATCTCTGCGTCCACGCATTTTGAGCCGATAGTGTTTATCTCGCGGTTGATCTCCTGAAGCAAGAAATCAATGCGGCGTCCCACGGGCTGACTGTCAGCCAACAGCTCCTCGAATGCGACAAAGTGGGAGGACAGGCGTACCAGCTCCTCGTCGATAGCCGCCTTGTCGGCGTATATCGCACATTCGGTGAGTATTCGGGATTCATCAAGCGTTATTCTGTTGTCGGCAAGCGCAGTCTTGAGTCTTTCTTCAAATTTCTGACGGTACGACGTGATATTTTCCTCGGAATGCTCGGCAATAGATGCCGCCATTTCGCGGATACCGTCAAGCTTTGCGCGAATGTCCTCGGCAATTCTGTCGCCCTCGCGCTGACGCGCTTCTACAAACTGTGCTACCGCTTCGTTTATCACGGGAGAAATAGTCGCCCACTTGGTGTCCTCCTCCGCCTCGGAAAGGGAAGCGTCCGCCGCGACCGTGAGCATAACTCCCGGCATTTTCATAAGAGCGGATGCGGTAAGATCGTTTTTGACACCAAGAGATTTGGACAGCAGCCTTGCCGCTTCGACGTAGCTTCTCGCACACTCTACGTCAGCCTCGTAAAGGGTGGTTGCGTCCTCTGTTTTTTCCTTGGAGTAGGAGAGGGAGAGGTCTATCTTTCCTCTCGAAACGCCGCCCGTAAGTATTGCCGCCTTGATCTTTTCCTCAAGGGCAGAGAATATCTTGGGCGTGCGGATATTGATATCTGCGTATCTGTTGTTGACGGAACGAAGCTCAACGGTGATCTCCAAGCCCTCCGCCACGGCAGTAGCTCTGCCGAAAGCCGTCATGCTTTTCAAAAAGCCGACCTCCTTATGTGACTCCGACGCTCGTGCGCCGAAATTATATATATTTATAACCATACATAATTATTGTACTACATTCTGCCATTTTTGTCAACAGCAATCCGAAATTTTTATCAATTCATTTGCCGCTGAGCGCGCGCACAGCCTCAACTACCTGACCGTACATATACAGCGAGCCGAGGCAAACGGTCGGCAGTCCGTTTTGCGTTGCCGCCTCAAGTGCCGCATAAAGCGAGGGATATGCCTTTGCGGGGACGCCGTGAGCCTTGAATTCCTCGGCGTATCTGTCGGCATCCAGAGCGCGCGGATTGTCTGGGCGGACGGTAAACGCAGAGTGCGCTACTCTTGCCATACTGCTTATCATGTAGCCGTAGTCCTTGTCAGCCATAACTCCGCTGACGATATTGACCTTTTTGTCCCCAAAGCAGTTCTTGATACTGCGCACCGCCGCGTCAATTCCCTCGGGATTGTGTCCGCCATCGGAGATGATAAGCGGCTGTCGTGAGAGTATTTCAAACCGTCCTCGCCAGATCACGCGCTCAAGTCCCGCGACCTCGGCGGAGTAGGGAATATTCAAGCCCGTCTCGCGCAGAATATCGCAAGCGGCTAAAGCGGTAAACGCATTGTACGGCTGATACGAGCCGAGCAGGGAGAGATGATATTTCTTGCCGTCGAAGGACAAGTCACAGCCGTCGAGGTCCTGTCGGATGATATCGGTGCGTCCAAGGTTAACGCCATAAAATGGCGCGTCCTGACGCTTTGCCTCCGACGATATGACGCGGCGGATGCTTTCAGCACCCTCCTTGCCGATACCGCCGTCAAAGCCCGCATCGAAATCACCGTGCTGAGTGCCGAGGAGAACGGGAGTGCCTCGCTTGATAATCCCCGCCTTCTGTGCGGCGATCTTTTCAAGGGTGTCGCCAAGGAACGCCGTGTGATCCATGGCAATTCCCGTTATGATAGAAAGTACAGCTGTATCAATGATATTCGTAGAGTCAAGCGCGCCGCCCATGCCCACCTCAAGCACGACGTAATCGCACTTGTGTCTTGCAAAATAAACGAAAGCAATAGCAGTTATAAGCTCAAACTCTGTGGGCGTATCTTCCATGGAGTTGGCAAAGGGGCGGACGTATTCGGTTATCTCGGCAAGCTCGTCGTCGGGAATGTCCTCGCCGTCTATTCTCATGCGCTCGTTGAAGCGGAGGATGAAGGGGGATGTGTAAAGACCGACCTTGTAGCCCGCGCATTTCAGTATTTCGGCGAGCATGGCAGAGGTAGAGCCCTTGCCGTTAGTTCCCGCGATATGAATGAATTTCAGCTCGTTTTGCGGGTTGCCAAGCCTCCGCATAAGCTCGCGCGTGCGGTCAAGTCCCGGGCGACTGCCAAGCCACGTTACCGAATGTATATATTCCAGCGCCTCACTGTACGTCATCATTTTTATTACTCCTCCTCTGGGGAATTATCTTGTCCCGCTCACGAGTGAATACGCGGCTGTTTGCAAGCACTGCCATAAGTGCGCCCTCCGCGGCGGCAATACAGATATAAAGAGGAATACGCACCCACAGAACCTCAAGGGCATGTCCGTAATATACATACATACCAATACTTTTAATTATCATTGAGCCCAGCACGTGAGCCGCCGCCGTCGCGACAAATGCCGCCACCGTGCGCCGTGTGCGAGTGCTTTGATTTCTGAAAATAAGCCACCCGACTACTCCCGCAACAGCACCTATAACAGCCGCGCCGCAGGTGATTATGGGATTGATGGCATAGCCCACCATCACGCATCCGATAAGGTCAGCCACAGCACCGATAACCGCGCCCACAACGGGCCCGAAGAAAAATCCTCCCACGATTATGGGTAGATTTTCAAAGCTGATTCGGATATACTGGTCGATATTTATTGCAAGATACTTACCGAGCACTATACTCAGAGCGGCAAGATTTGCCGACAAAACAAGGCCGTACAGACTTCCAAACAGCGCATTTTTTTGCTTTTTTTGCATAAAAAAACCTCCTCTTTGCCTGCTCATAAGGCAGGAAAGGGAGGAGCGCATAAATATTATGCGCGGTAAATTCTCTTTTTGCCGTATGAAGCGGGATGCAAAGCGCGAACCGCAGCGAAATCTCACTTTCGTCCGACCGGCAACTCCCCGTCCCATCGGCACTTGACGCTCGTGCTTTTACTCTTCAAATCAAGCGGAAACATATTTTTTCCAACTTATGCGAATATTATACTCCCACTTGGAAAATTTGTCAATAGATTTCAGATATTTTTTGCCCACCGCGCTTGACAATAATTTTAAAAGTTGTATAATAAGACTGTATGCTTTGCATAAAAACGATTCCGAGTCTACAGGGGGGCGAAAAATGAACACACAGGCGAAAACGACGCGCCTCGCGGTGGATATGACCGAGGGCCCGCTGCTCGGCAAAATGATAAAGTTCACCATACCTATTATTTTGACGGGAATCTTACAGCTGTTGTTCAACGCGACCGATCTCGTTATGGTGGGACGGTACGCAGGAAGTGCCGCACTCGCGGGCGTCGGATGCTGTGGCTCGTTGATACAGCTTATCATAAACGCCTTTATGGGACTGTCCGTAGGCGCGGGAGTAACCGCATCGCAGGCGATAGGCGCAAAGCGACAGGACGACCTGAATAAAATAATCAACACCGCATTTGCTTCCTCCCTGCTTGCGGGAGTTGCAGTGGGCGTGTTTGGATTTGTGCTGTCAAAACCGTTGCTTTTGCTTATGGAAACACCGAGCGATGTTTTGCAGGAAGCTGTGCCTTACATGAAGGCGTATTTCGTGGGTATCCCTGCCTGCCTTGTATATAACTACATGGCGGCGATATTACGCGCGTCGGGAGATACCAAGCGACCGCTGATATTCCTTTCCATAGCGGGTGTTGCCAACGTGCTTCTTAACTACGTTATGACGGTCTACTTCCACCTCGGTGCTATGGGTGTAGGCATTGCTACGGCTGTGTCGCAGTATATTTCGGCTGTGCTGGTGATAATTCATTTTTTCAGCGGCAAGAGTATATGCCGTATTACGGGAATAAAGCCCACGGGAAAAATTCTTGCTAAGATCGTTACCATAGGACTTCCTGCAGGCATACAGGGAACGCTGTTCTCACTTTCCAATGTGCTTATTCAATCCACCGTCAACGGCTACGGCACGGTGGTAATGGCGGGTAACGCCGCGGCGGGAAATATTGAGGGCTTTATGTATACCTCCATGAACGCAGTTTCACAGGCTGCGATAAACTTCACAGGGCAGAATGCAGGCGCGGGAAAATATGAACGGATAAAGAAAATAACCATTCTTGCCGTTGCTCTTGTCGCTTGCGTGGCAGTAGTGATGACTCCCGTTCTGCTCATTTTCGGCGAACAGCTTATCGGCATATACGAGCCGGGGAAGCCCGACGTTATCGCGGCGGGAATGAACCGCACAAATATAATAGCCACCTTCTACGTGCTGTGTGGAATAATGGATACGCTCTGTGGTGTGGTACGCGGAATGGGGCGGGCGATTCCTCCCATGATAGTGGCACTGATCGGCTCGTGCGCTTTGCGTATATTGTGGATATATACCGTGTGTCCCTTGTTCCCGCAAAACATTCAGGCGCTTTACATAAGCTATCCTATCACGTGGGCGCTGACGGCAGCCGCACATCTGTGCCTGCTTGTGTTCTTCTATAAACGGCTGATGCGGACAAAAAGCAGTAAAGAAATAAAGGAGCTTTGATATGATAAACAACGACCCTATCGCAATGCTTGAGGTAAACCGACAGAGATTTATCGACATATATACGAGTAAGATCAAAAGAGAGGGCGCGGATAAGCTGCTGGCGTTTTTGACGTCCGATAGCTGTGACTTTTTCACCGCCCCCGCGTCCACGAGATACCACGGAAACTTTGAAGGCGGACTGCTTCAGCACAGCCTTAACGTGTACGACTGCCTTTGCGATATTCTCGCGCGTCCGAGAGTGAAGGATATGTACGGCATCAGCTATCCCGAGGAGAGCGTGGCTATCGCCGCCCTGATGCACGATCTGTGCAAGATAAATTTCTATAAGACCTCCTATCGCAACGTAAAGAATGCGGAGGGAAGGTGGGAGAGCGTTCCTTACTACACCATTGAGGACAGTCTGCCCTACGGACACGGCGAGAAATCGGTGTATATTCTGTCGGGATATATGAAGCTTACCCGCGATGAGGCGTTTGCCATTCGCTATCACATGGGCTTTTCGGGAACGGAGGATCCTGGTACGGTTGGAAAAGCGCTTGAAATGTTTCCCCTCGCATACGCGCTGAGCGTAGCGGATATGGAAGCGGCGTACTTTATGGAAGGTAAAGCAAATTAAAAACCAGAACAGGCTTTTCGCACACGTGCGAAAAGCCTGTTCTTTGATTATATCACTCCGTAGCCTTCGGGCAATACAACATTTCGTCGGCAACGTATGTACCGTCGCTCTTGTAGACCTCGGTGCATTCTCGGTCGGTATAGAGGACCTTGTAGCCGTTGCCTAAGCGCAGCGCGATAGGATCTCCCTGCCGCGCAGTAGCCGAAACTGTGCGCTCGTCATTCGTATTTGGATCAAGTATTACGGTGACGGTGCGCATATCGTGCGAAGAGTCGGTAACGTACTCGTACATTTCCACCGCCTCGGTCAAGTCCTCGGTATTATAGGTCGCGGACACACGGTAAAGCTCTGCTTCTCTGCCGTTTTCGCTCACTCCAAAATATCTGGCAGTGACAAGGGTGAGCGTGGCTTTGTTGACTGTATATTCAGCCTTTGTGTATTGATACTGTCCCTCCGCGTCGTACAGCGACAGAATATCTGCCGTGCGCTGAGCTGACGGGCGGACGGTGATATAGAAATAATAGTTGTTCTCGTCAATTTCAAGCACGGTGTCATCTGCCATGCCCTCGGCAACGAGAGGGGACATAAACTTGTCCGCAACGGTAGCCTCCACGTCTGCTGTCTCGCGTACTGTCGCAACGTATCGGTCACCGTCCTTTTCGTATGTGCGTCCGCTTGAAAGATAGATCTCGGGGGTAGTGCCGTCGGTAGCATACATATAATCCTTGGTTATCAGCAAGGCATCGACGAGCTTGCCGCCTACCGTTTTTTGAACAGAATAATTTTCAAATACCTCAAGGATCGACTTCGTACTGCTTGCTGCTATAACGTCGGAAAGCTTTACCTCAGCAGAGCTACCGTCAACGGCTCGGCAATACAGCGTTTCGTTGTCGGAGTAAGTTCCGTCGCTTCGGTAGGGAATGGTACATTCGCGGTTGGAATATACCGCCTTGTAATTATCTCCGAGCCGCAGAGCGATGGGATCTCCGCGCCGCGCGACGCAGCCTACTGTCCGCTCATTTTTTGTGTCGGGGTCGAGTACTATGGTGACAGTGCGCATCTCGTAAGAGGTGTCGGTGGCGTGAGCGTACATGTTTTCCGCGTCCCAGATGCCCTTGGCGTCATAAGCGATACGGGCGTTTGCCAGCAGAGCTTCTCCGCCGTCGCTACGCACACAGTAATAGGTGAGGTCGGTCACGGTCAGCGTGTCGCGGTTGATAACGTACACGGCTTTGAGGTAAGAATAGGCTTTCTTTGTGTCAAAGGACTCTGCGATCTCCTTGGAGCGGTCGGTGGAAAGCTTTGTAGTGACGTTCAAAAGGTAGTCGTCCTGCGTAACGGATAGGACCTCCTCGTCCGCCGCACCGCTGTCGATAACGGGAGCCTTGAAGTATTTGTCGGATACGTAAGCCTCTACCTCCTCGGGGAATCGTACCGTGGCGACGTAGGTGTCGTCGGTTTTTTCATAGGTTCGATCACCCGCGTACAGCTCGGGCGTTACTCCGTCGTCGCAGTAAATATAGTCGTCAGAGATAAGCACCTTTTCGGGCATACCGTACCGCTTTGCACTCCATTGAACGTAGTAGTTATCAAAGGACGCAAGTACCGCCTCGGTGTTGTTTGCCGCAGCCACACGGCTCATGTCCACTGTTGGCTCGCTTTTGTTGCAGCCGAAAAGGGAAATGCAAAGGGTGGCGAGGCAGAGTATCACGCCCGCGCGAAAAAACAGTTTTTTCATATTGCTCTCCTTGCCGCCGGTGCGGCAATTATTTTTTGTCGGTTCAGATTACATTTTCCGCGATCTTCAGCGCGATGAAAAAATGCGCCAGACGCTCGTCAAGAGAGATAAGTGATAGGATACCCTTATCCCACGTTTCAGAATCAAGGTTGTCTGCTCTGTATAGAAAGGCGTAAAGCTCACAGCCTCTGAAATCTGCCACTGCCTGACATGCACTGAGCTCCATTTCAACGGCGATACAGCCCTCTGCTCGTCTGCGCTCCATATTGCGGCGCGTTTCGCGGTAAAAGGCGTCAGTTGTCCAAGATCTTCCGACTACGTAGTCTATCCCCAGCTCTCCCAGAATATCCGCCACCCGATCACAGTTTTTGATTTCGATATAATCGGCGGCGGGGGCGTAATGGTAGCTCATTCCTTCGTCGCGGTATGCGTGAGAGGGAACAATAAGCTTGTTTGGCGGAATGCTTTTGTCAAGTCCTCCGCAGGAGCCGAACAGAACGAATTTGCGGCAGGAATATATGTAGGATATCTCCTCTATAAGTCCCGCCGTTATGGGCGCACCCACGGTGGTCTGTACCACACCGACGGAGCTACCCTTGTAAAGATATACGGGATAAAGATGAGCCACGCTTTTTATGGCAGGTACGTCGTCTATGGGGACGAGCAACCCGTCCTCGGAAAGCGCATCCATGATCTTGTATGAGAAATTTATAATGCAAACATCAAGCTTTTGCCGGCTTTTGGGTAGTACGTCGCAAGGATCCGCCACGCCGTGGCGGTCCTCGTCAAAGGAATGTATTATGCTCATATATTTTCTCCTTGATGCTCCCTGCGACGCAGGTGTGGATTAGTCTGTGATCTCTACCGTGTAGTCGCCGGAGGATATGTCAAAGCAAAGTCTGTCGCCGTCGCGGTGTGCGCAAAGCTCGGCGGAGGTAACGACCTTGCCGTTGAGAGTGAGGCGGTCACTCTTGCAGATAAAGCGAGCCTCGGCTACCGTACCTTCTGGAACGGTGACGGTATACGTCGTTTTGCCGTCCTTTCGCGACCAGCCGCTCTTTATCGTTCCGTAGTCGCATTTGTATTCTGCGGCGGCGGAATTAATGTTCTTCTGTCCGCATACCAGCTTGTCCGCTGTGCGCATATCGGGGCAGGGTGCGATAATAAAGCGTGAAAATGCAGGGTTGTTTTCGTCAGGCAGGATTCCGCACATGCCCGAATAGAACCACTCTGCCACCGCGCCGTAAGCGTAGTGGTTGAAAGAGTTCATCGTCACCTCTCCAAAGCCGTCCGCAATAGTGTAGGAATTCCAGCGCTCCCATATAGTCGTTGCGCCCTGCTTGACGGAGTACAGCCAAGAGGGGTTTTCGGTCTGCAAAAGCAGGTCGTAGCAAAGGTCGGTAAGTCCTACGCGGGAAAGCACGCGGCAGAGTATCGCAGTTCCAAGGAAGCCGGTAGAAAGACGATAGCCGTTTTCTATTATTTTTTCTTCGAGTCGCTTTGCCGCGGCAGGAATCTCGTCGGGCTCAAGCAGGTCAAAGTCGATAGCCATAAGGTAGGCCGCCTGCGTGTCGTATATGGGCATGCCGTCCTTGAAATAGGTATCTCTGAAATATGCGAGCGCCTCGCCTGTGCGGTTGCGGTAATATTCTGCGCGCTCGGACTTGCCGAGAATACGGCAGAACTTTTCCATAAGCCGCAGGTCGTTGACGTAATAAGCGGTCGCTACGTAGCGATTATCAGTGTAATCGTATGCCAGCCAGTCACCGTAGCACGCTTTTGCACCCTTGATGCCGAAATTGCGCTCAATGTAATCCATGTAAAGCTCCATGGACTCAAAATGCTCCTCGATAAGGCTCTTGTCCTTATACATGACCCACATTCTGTAAGGCACGATAAGTCCAGCGTCCGCCCAAGCGGAGTTGCCGCTGTTGACAGGCTTTGCAAACATTCGGGGAGCAACGTCGCAGTAAGCGCCGTCGTTGTCTATCTGCGTGTCGCGCATATCGCCCAGCCACTTGCGCATAAATTCGCGCACATTTGCAAGGTAGGAAGCTGCGCCGATAAATACCTGAGTGTCACCCGTCCAACCAAAGCGCTCGTCGCGCTGAGGGCAGTCGGTGGGGGCGGAAAAATAGTTTCCGCGCATACCCCAAAGCACGTTGGAGTAAAGCTGATTTATATCAGCGTGGTCGCAGACGAAATTGCCTACCCAATCAAGCTGTGAGCCAATGACCTCGCCGCAGACGGACAGTATCTCCACGTCACCGTCGGTTTCGATCTCAAGATATCTGAAGCCGTAAAATGCGTGGGTGGGGAAGTATACCTCGTCGCCATCGCCGCTTGTGATATATACTATTCTCGCAAGCGCCGAGCGGTAGTTGCCCATGTAAAGGCTGCCCTCTGCGCCGTCGTTGCCTGCCGACGCCTTGCCGTTGTCGTTGAGCATTTCAGCCACGCAAACGTGGATGCGAGTGCCACGCGCCGCACGAAGCTTTATTGCGGGACGTCCGACCATATTCTGTCCCATGTCAAAAATAACCGACTGACCTGCCGCAAGAGTCTGCGCGTCACAACCCTCGCCATCGGCGGGGCGAATGACGTTTACCTTGCCGTAGTCGGTGCCGTTGTCCACCGTGCCATCAATTACCCTTGCAGTTAAAGGCTTTCTTGACAGCGACTCATTCGTGCGGATGGGAGGGCCTATGCGGTCAACAACCTGTCCCGAAAAGCCGTCGTAAATAGAAGCGCTTATCCACTCGTGCGCATTTGGATTTTTAGATGCGTGGGGAATACGGGCGTCGTAATATTCGCCGTCCCAGAGGTCGGCACGAAGCACAGGGCCGCAGATAGCCGCCTGCCAATCCTCGCCCGTTATTATGCGCTCCTCGCCGTCCTCGTATGTAAGGATTATTTCGGCAGAAAAGGCACAGGGAGGATAATCGTAAAATCCATAAGATATTCTACCACAGCACCAGCCGGAAGACACCTCGGCAACAAAGAGGTTGTCCTCACCCACAAGCGCAGTAATGTCGTATTCGTCGGCAAAGGCACGACTGCGCGGATCGGTCCAGCCGGGCTTGTATTCGTCATATATTTTTTTGCCGTCGGTGATTTCGGCAAAAACGCGCTCTCCGTTTACGAAAAGGTCGTAAACGCCGATAGCGGTTGCGCGGACGGTTGCCTTTTTGAGATTTTTTCGTGCCTTAAAATCTTTTTTTAAGGTAAGCAGACCGTCAAACGGTTCGAGGCTCAGCTCCTTGCAGTTGTACTTTCCAAAGGCGTAGCCATGGTCGCCCCAAGGGGTGGGGAAGCGCACGGTCTTGTAGTCACGGTGAGTGATAAAATGCTTGTTCATGTTGACTCCTTTGACGTTAGAAATTCAAAATCTCTGCGGAAATGAGAGCGATCTCGCGTCTTCCGTTATGGGTGGTGTCAAAGCTGATGTATTTGTTATCGAAAACGTATCTCGCGTGAAGATCACAGCGAATGTCGTTGGTGATCGGAACGTCGGTCTTAGCGCGCAGCAATTCCTTTTCCGCGCCCGTTTTTACGTTATATGCCATAAGATAGCGGTATCTGTTCTTGGGGTAGCCGTCGCCGATAATGTAATGATCGTCGGGCAACACGTTGCAGTGAATGTCGGGGTTGCCGGGCAGGTCGAAATAGGGCATATAATAATTTTCCGCCGAGCCGTCGCGCAGGTCGATATTGAACATGGAGGTCACACCGCCGACGGTACAATGTGCGACGAGATGGAAGCTGTCTGCAAAGCAATAATGTGAAACGTAGGTGTTGGGAAGGACGGTGCGGGCGTTGCCCTCAAGGTCGCATACCACGAGCGACGTGCTCCACGCGCCGTCGCCGTTTGCAAAATTGCGGAACAGCATAACGAAAAGATCGGAGGTGGTGTTAAACGTGATATGATTTACAAGCACCTTGTCGTTTTCGTTAAAGCCTGCGATAGGCGCGAGTGTATCGTAAAAGAGGATCTGCTTTGACGTGCCGCTTTCCATATCCACAAGGAAAACACCGTCGTCGTGAGGAGCGTTATCGTTTGCGAATTCGTCCTTCCAGCCTGCATAGCCGTAGCCGGGGCGGAAGTCGTAGATGCGTCCGAAGTTTACGCCAAGTCCCCATTTGCCGTCAGGGGAAATGCAGGCGGTAGCACGGTCGGCATATTTCTTTTCGCCCGTTGCAAAGTTGTGAGTCAGCGTCATAAATTTGCCGTCCTCGTACACGTTGTAGATAACGGTGTCGGGGAGGAATGGGTGGAATTGAAGCATAGCACCCTGCTGGAAATTCCAAGCGGTGGTCTCGCCAATCTTGAAGAACTGACCGTCCTCTACATAGCCGATCTCACAGACATCCTCCGCCACGGGAAGCCTGTCCATGAATGGCACGCGGTGGCAAAGATGGCGGCGGGAGTCGCCGACGGTGGCTCGCATATCGTAGTAGCCGAAAAAATAATGATAACCGTCGTTTGGAGTGATTATCTGTACCTCGCAGGAGGTATTGTTTATAAGGTTGTCCATAGCAAGCTCCTTTGTAAGGGAAAATATGTATTTTTGTTGTAGAATATTATACCATTTTCATTCTTGAATGTCAATACGGCTTTGAAAATGGTGTTATAACATTTTTGCGGAATTGAAGGGGGGCAAGCATGCGAGCCGAGCAAGAAAATGCCCGGCTCGGTTTAATATGAAAGTTGGAAGTCGCACCACGCTTCGCGTGTGCAAGTGATATTCGCCTTGCGGTGAGTGATATTGCTTCGCAGTGATATGCGCCTTCGGCGCGTGAATAAATATCGCAGTGGGTGAGGGACCCACGAGGGTTATATAGATGGCTTTGGCTGTAACCATCTTAACAAATCTAAACAAGAAAATTTGTCAGCAAAGTTCTTTGATCAAACTTTCTTTCAAAAAAGTTTGTGGGGTGTGGGGTGAAACCCCATATACAATTAGATCGGGGCGTGGGGCAGAGCCCCATATAGTTAATCGGTACACTGCAATTATTTTTCAAAACCGTGTATAAAGCCGTTGACGTCGGCGGAGCAGATATCGCCGGCGACGACGCGGTTACGGTAGACGAGGACGTTAGCGTAGACGGTACCCGAATAATCCGTGCCGCTGACCTTTGGGTAGTTGGTGACGGTGAATGTATAGCGGGTAAGCTCCTTTTTCTTGTATTTTGAGAGATCAAGGCCTTGAGATTTCTGAAGCTCGTTATAGCCTGCAAAAACCTTGTCAAATTCTGCGGGGATAGTCACCTCGCGACACTCGGCGGAGCCTGCGTCAACCGACCAGCCGAACTGAGCGAGAAACTGCGCTGCGGTGTCGGCGGATTTAACTTTATCATAATTGTAAGTAACGGAATTCTCCCCTACAACGGGAGTTTGCGCCTGCGTACCGACACCGCCGGAGGGTGAGCTGTCGCCCGACGCATAGGCGGGTACGAAAGCGATAAGCGTTATCAGCGCCGCAAGAGCTACGCATACTATTCCAAAAAATTTGAGAGTGCTGGCGCGCAAAGAATAAATAAACATAAGGTTCTCCTTTTCAATATGTAATGCGGAATTTTGTCTGTTATAAAATATGATAAACACCGTCGCAATATGCAAAAAATCCTCCGACGGCGGATAAAATGGATTATTTTTCAAAAAAAGTATGAAATTGAATTAAAAAATATTGCGAAAACAGTGGAATTTTGCGTCAGGGTATGTTATAATATAAAATAATAGTCGTCGCAGACAGTACTCTTGCGGCGGCAAGCTTTGAAATATTAACATAACCCCACTGTGGAGCGAAAGAGGTAGACTTATGGCAAAAAATAATCTTACGTCTGTTCAGGTAAAGGAAAATATCGAGCTGAAGCTGGCGCGATATTTCGGATGCACCTCGGCAGAGGCGTCCCGCGATCAGATGTATAAGGCTGCGGCTATGACCGTGCGCGATATTCTCACGGAGAAGCGCGGCGAATATAAAAAGAAGGTGAACCGCGCGGGTGGTAAGCGCGTGTACTATATGTGCATGGAGTTTCTGCTCGGACGTTCACTCAAAACCAATCTTTGCAATCTCGGACTTGATAAGACTTATACCGAAGCGCTCAGCGCTCTCGGCTTTGAGCTTGGCGATCTGTATGAGTGCGAGCCCGACGCAGGACTCGGAAACGGCGGTCTCGGACGTCTTGCGGCGTGCTTTATGGACTCACTGTCCTCCCTTGACTATCCCGCTACGGGATTTTCCATCTGCTACGAGTACGGTCTTTTCAAGCAGATGATAGTAGACGGTATTCAGGTAGAGCTGCCCGATGTGTGGCTGCCCGGCGGCGAGGTCTGGCTGGTTCCGAGAACGGACAGAACCTTCAAGGTTCATTTTGGCGGACGTGTCAGAGAGCAGTGGAAGGACGGTCACCTTGAGATCATCTACGAGGATGCCGAAACTATCGAGGCAGTTCCTTACGATATGATGATATCGGGCGCTGATTCGGAGGCTGTAAGCCAGCTCCGTCTGTGGCGAGCAAGAGATATCCAAAACTTCAATATGGGACTTTTCACCCAGGGACAGTATGCAAGAGCTCTTGAGGAAAGCACCAACGCCGAGACCATCTCCAAGGTGCTTTATCCCTCCGATAACCATACCGAGGGTAAGCTGCTCAGACTTACCCAGCAGTATTTCCTTGTGTCCGCGTCGGTGCAGAGTATCATCCGCGACCACATGGCGGTATACGGAACGCTGGATAACCTTGCGGATAAGGTAGCTATCCACCTCAACGACACGCACCCCACTCTCTGTATCCCCGAGCTTATGAGAATACTTGTGGACGACTATTTCTATCCTTGGGACACCGCTTGGAGCATGGTCTGCCGTATCTGCTCGTACACCAATCACACCGTGCTTCCCGAGGCGCTGGAGAGCTGGAGCGAGGATCTGTTCCGCTTGAAGTTGCCCAGAATTTATACCATTGTAAAAGAGATCAACGAAAGATTCTGCCGCGAGGCTTGGGATGCGTTCCCCGGCAATTGGCAGAGAATATCCAAGATGAGCATTGTGGGATACGGTCAGGTGCGTATGGCTAACCTCGCAGTTGTGGGAAGCCATAGCGTAAACGGTGTATCAGCACTGCACTCGCAGATCCTTAAGGACAGCGTTTTCAAGGACTTCTACCGCATGTACCCCGACAGATTTGATAACGTTACCAACGGTATCGCACACCGTCGCTGGCTGTGCTACTCCAACCCGGGACTGACCTCACTGCTTGACGAGTGTATCGGCACGGGCTATCGCAAAAACCCCGTCGAGCTTGCTGAGTTTGCAAAGTTTGCGGATGACAAGACGGTAGTTGAAAGAGTACGCGCTATCAAGCATGAAAACAAGATATCCTTTGCAAATCATCTGGCGCGCAAGTCGGGACAGATCATTGATCCTCACTCGCTTTACGACGTTCAGATAAAGAGATTGCACGAGTATAAGCGTCAGCTGCTCAACGCACTCAATATTATCGGACTTTACCTTGATCTGCGCGACAACGCAGACCTTGATATCCAGCCGCAGACCTTTATCTTCGGCGCGAAGGCGGCGCCCGGCTACCACATGGCAAAGCGTATCATTCAGCTTCTTTGCATGCTTAGCCGCGAGATCGACCGTCATCCCCGTATCAAGGAAAAGCTGAGCGTCGTATTCCTTGAAAACTACGACGTAAGCACGGCAGAGGCACTCGTTCCTTCTGCGGATATCAGTGAGCAGATCTCCCTCGCGGGCAAGGAAGCAAGCGGAACGGGATGCATGAAGCTGATGATGAACGGTGCGCTGACTCTTGGCACTCTTGACGGCGCTAACGTTGAAATGCTGGAGGCAGTCGGCGAGGATAATATGTTCATCTTCGGACTTACCAGCGCTGAGGTCGACGAGCTTTGGCTGCGCGGCTACCGTTCTGCGGACTACTACGCAAACAACGACCGCCTGCGCAGAATAATCACTGCTCTGTCGGCAGGCTTTGGAGGCGAATCCTTTGCGGATATCGCGTCCTACCTGCTTAACGGTCACGGCGTGGCAGATCCCTATATGTGCCTTGCGGATTTCGAGTCTTACCGACTTACTCACGAGAAGGCGGTCGAGGCTTACCGTAACCGTTCAGACTGGTCGAGAATGTCCCTGCTTAACACCGCGGCTTCGGGACACTTTGCGGCTGACCGATCCATTCGCGAATACGCGGAGAGATTCTGGAATATCAAGCCTATAAAATAAATTTTTCGCGGGATGCGGGCATCGGCGTCTGCATCCTGCTTTGCACTATTTGGCAGGAAGAGAGAACAATGCAAAACATTAACTCTATGTATAAAAAATATCACCCCGACGCAGTGACGGGAAGCTCTGCCGACGGCGGATGCACGATCACCTTAAAAAAAGAAAGCGGCGGCACTGACGCTACCCATCTGGGCGCGTTTGCCTGCGGCGAGCAGATAAAGGTAACGGTAGGTATCGCGCGCCACGTCGCCGTAAAAGCGGTGGTAATGCGAATAGCTCCCGATGGGGGAGAGTGCCGAGACACCGAGCTTTGCCGTGCGGGATGTGCGGGGGAGCTGGACTTTTTCGAGTACGTCATTGATACGGACGCTTTGGGTACGGGGCTTTTCTTTTACGAGATACTCGTTCTCACAGAAGGGAAAACCTATATCACGAGCAGTATAAACAACGTGGATTTCGAGCTGCTTGACCGCGAGGGGGAGAAGTTTTATCTTACGGTCTACGAAAAGGACTATAAGACCCCCGCAGACTTTGGCGGCGGAGTTATGTACCACGTTTTCGTAGACAGATTTTACCGCGGCGAGGGTGAGGTTGGCAGTCGGCAGGACGTCGTCATCAACCCCGATTGGGACAATGGAATTCCGCAGTATGCGGAGTACCCCGGCGCATCGCTTGAAAACAATATGTTCTTTGGCGGAAATCTGTGGGGCGTTGCCGAAAAGCTGGATTACCTCAATTCTCTCGGTGTGACCGTCATATATCTCAGCCCCATTTTCAAGGCGTATTCCAATCACAAATACGACACTGGTGACTACCTGACCGTTGACGAAATGTTCGGCGGCGAGGCGGCGTTTATGCACCTTTTGAGCGAAGCGAAAAAATACGGCATGCGCGTTATCCTTGACGGCGTTTTCAATCATACGGGTGACGACAGCCTGTATTTCAACCGCAAGGGTAAGTATCCGAATTTGGGTGCGTATCAGTCGGCAGACTCGCCCTATCACGATTGGTTCTGCTTTAAGAATTTTGAGCGCGACCCCGAGCAGTACGAGGCTTGGTGGGGCATAGGCGTGCTTCCCAAGCTCAATCACACAAACGAGGCGTGCAGACGCTTCTTTACCGATAAGGACGGCGTGGGCGCAAGATACGTCCGCGCGGGTATCGGCGGCTGGCGACTTGACGTTGCGGACGAGCTGTCGGACGAGTTTCTTGATGAATTCCGTGCGGCTGTAAAGGCGGAAAACAGTGACGCCGTGATTATCGGAGAGGTCTGGGAGAACGCGGCTACGAAAATAGCTTACAGCCACCGCCGCAGGTATTTTGGCGGACGCCAGCTTGACAGCGTAATGAATTATCCCGTAAGGTCGGGAATTTTGTCCTTCGTCAAATACGGCGACGCGGACCTGCTGTATAACACGCTCACCGAGCTGTACGGTTCTTATCCGCGCTTCGTGTGCGATTCGCTTATGAATCTGCTGGGTACGCACGACACCGAGCGAATACTGACGGTGCTGGGAAGCGACGACAGCGATTTTGACAGAACAAATGACGAGCTTGCCACGGCAAAGCTGTCCGAGGAGAAACGCAAAGCCGCCGTAAAGCTGCTCAAAATGGCAGCAACTCTGCAATATACGGTGTTTGGTATACCGTCCGTGTTCTACGGCGATGAGGTGGGTCTGGAGGGCTACCGAGATCCCTTCTGCCGTATGCCTTTCCCGTGGTCGGATATGGACGCGCCCGTGCGCGAGGAGCTGCTCGGCTTTTATCGCGCCTTGGGTGATATGCGTACCTCTCCCGCGCTTCACGGCGGAGATTTCAAGGTGACAGACAGATCGGATAAGCATATCGTGTATACCCGAAGCGGAGGAGGGGAGTGCATTACCGTGGTAGCAAATCGCGGCGAGCGAGAAGTGACGGTGGAATGCCCCAAGGGAGCAAAGCTCCTTATCTCGTCGGGTGATATGACGTCTGCGGACACAGACGGCACGCGGAAAATAACCGTCGGCGCGGACTCCGTGTGCGTCATCAGCGCAAAGGAAAATTGACAAATAAAAAGGACGGGCGGCTCGCACGAGCCGCCCGTTTAATCATTCAATATTATTTTCCCGACGATTGGTACTGAATATTCAACCCTATCAAGCTATTATTGCCCGAGCCTACAGATATCTGCTGCCACTGGGCAAGCGTGCCCGCGTAAGCTACCGTCTGCAATTTGGTGCAGCCGTAAAACGCCATATCCGCGATATTGCGCACGCTTGCAGGAATAGTCACGGAAGCCGAGCTTTTGGCGGCGGGGTAGGAAATTATAGTCGTACCGTCGGCAGTGTAAAGCACGCCAGCGACGTCACGGTAGGCGAGATTGCCCGCATCCACCGAAAAATAGGCAAGAGAAGGGCAGGCGGCAAACGCCATATTGCCAATGCTTGCAATGCTTGACGGCAGAAAAACGGCGGAAATGACGGACGAGCCGAAAAACGCTTTGTCGCTTATGGAAACGACGATCTCTCCGTTGGGATTGACTCGTGGTATTACCACGCAGGTGTCCGTGCAGCTTCCGATACCCGAAACGGTGCAGGTGCCGTTGCCGAGGCTTATGTAGGCAAGTCCCTTTGAGTAGCTTGTGCTTTCGACGTCGGTGATGCTATCGGGGGCTTTGGTGGTGACGGCAGCTGTCACCGTGGGAAACGGGCTGTCGTAGCCGCCCACGTTCAGCGAGCCTGTTTCCGTAGTTTCACCGCCGAGCGCTTCAAGCGTGCTTTCCTCCTCTGCGGAGGACGTGTCTGTGGACTGGGTATCCGAGCCGCCGTTTGCGCAGGCGGAAAGACACAGGGCGGTGACGGCGATAGCTATGCAAAGCATACGAATAAAAATACTTTTTTTCATTTTCCGATCTCCTTGACTTTTAAAGTTTGATTGTGTATTCGGATTATAGCAAATTTATTCCTTTGAGTCAAGAAAAATCCTTCGACATCAATGCTTTTTTACAATCAAAAAAACCGACGCTCCGTGCCTTTGCGACAGAGTGACGGTCGTTTTTTGTATAGTGCTGTGAAAGCGTGTCGATAAAATTTAGTCAGCGTTCTCGGCGATTGCAAGGTATGCATCCCACACGCGCTCGGCAACCTCGTCGAGAGTGCCGTCGGCGTTTACTGTTATCATAGGCTCACCGCTGTTTTTTGCGATATAGCCCTTGATGCGCGCGAATTTTTCGCGCAGTACGGTCTGCTTTGCCACCGTTTCGTATATCTCCTTTTGTCCGTTGCGGCTGTCGATCCTCTGCATGCAGACCTCGGCGGAAATATCAAAAAGGATACAGCCGTCCGGGCGGCGGATCTCGGGGCAGTTGAGGTTGATGTCGGCTACCCAATCAAAATCGGTGTCAGCACCCTGATATGCCATGGATGAGTAGTAATATCTGTCGCAAAGCACGGTGTAGCCCTCTGACAGATATTTTCCGATACCGTCCGCGTCGGTGTTGTGGACTATTCTGTCGTTAAGAAACAGCGCCGCAAGCTGTGCGGGAGTGGAGGGGAAATCGCCGCGAAGCGCGGAGCGGAGCAGCTTACCCGACGGAAAATCGGTAGGCTCTGCGGTAATATACACCTTGTGTCCCACCTCCGTCAGCTTATTTGCAAGTCGGTGGAGCTGAGTGGTCTTGCCCGAGCCGTCAAGTCCCTCAAAAACTATAAACAACGGGCGAATATTTTTATCTGTCATGGTACGAAACCTCACTTTTTGTAGTATAATAAATATATCACAAAGTGGGGCGATTGTCAAGAATATTATGATTATTGTAAGTATTATACAAAAAATTTCTTGGCATGACGAGAGTATTCGCTCTGAAAAATTCAAATAGCTCTTGCAATTTAGGGAAAAGTGTGATAAAATTTAAAGGTAATACTTTGATTTGATAAAAAGGAGAACATATATGAAAAAGATGAATGTCGGCGTCGTAGGCGCTACGGGTATGGTAGGTCAGCGTTTTCTGACCTTGCTTGAAGATCACCCTTATTTTGAGGTAACCGCTCTTGCGGCATCTGCTCGCTCTGCGGGACAGACCTACGAGGAGGCTGTGGGAGGTCGTTGGAAGATGAAGACCCCCATGCCCGAAAAGTACAAAAAGATGATAGTTCTTGACGCGGAAAATATTGAGGAGATGGGCAAGCTCTGCTCCTTCGTTTTCTGCGCTGTCAATATGAAAAAGGACGAGATAAAGGCGCTGGAGGAAAAGTACGCACGCGCCGAGATCCCTGTTGTGTCCAACAACAGCGCGCACCGCTGGACGGAGGACGTTCCCATGGTAATTCCGGAGATCAACCCCGAGCATCTTGAGGTTATAGCGGCACAGAGAGCGCGCCTCGGTACAAAGCGCGGATTTATTGCCGTAAAGCCCAACTGCTCCATTCAGTCCTACGTTCCCGCGCTTACTCCGCTGCTCAAGTTCAAGCCTACCCTTATCGTTGCTACCACTTATCAGGCAATTTCGGGCGCAGGAAAGACATTTAACGAGTGGCCCGAGATGATCGACAACGTAATTCCATATATCGGCGGCGAGGAAGAAAAATCGGAGCAGGAGCCTCTGCGCGTTTGGGGTAAGGTCGAGGACGGTAAGATCGCTCCGGCGGCAGCGCCTCTGATCACCACCCAGTGCATCCGTGTGCCCGTTACCGACGGCCATACTGCGGCTGTGTTCGTAAAGTTTGAAAACAAGCCTACCAAGGAAGAGATACTTGATGCGTGGAAGAATTTCCGCGGTCAGCCTCAGGAGCTTGAGCTTCCTCACGCTCCCGCACAGTTCGTTACCTACTTTGAGGAGGATAACCGTCCTCAGGCGGCTCTTGACCGTGACATTTACGGCGGCATGGGCGTAACGGTAGGACGTCTGCGCGAGGACGTAGCGGGTAGCTGCTTTGACTACAAATTCGTGGGACTTTCTCACAACACCCTTCGCGGCGCGGCAGGCGGGGCTGTGCTTATCGCAGAGCTGCTTTACAGACGCGGATATTTTGATTAACACACGAGCGCCGCAGGCAGATCCAATGCCTGCGGCGTTGTAACCATGTGGTAAAAATACGAAAATTTGTAAGGAAATAGAATGAAGGTATTTTTCAGATTTTTAAAGGAATACCCGAGGGAGAGCGTGCTTGCTCCTCTTTTCAAGCTGCTTGAAGCCTGCTTTGATCTGCTCGTCCCGCTCGTTGTGGCGAGCATCATTGACGACGGAATCGGCGGAGGGGACAAGCCGCTTATCATAAGGCTCACCCTTGTTTTGTGCGCCTTGGCGATAGTAGGACTTGCCTGCGCTCTTTGCGCTCAGTATTTTGCGGCGCGCGCGGCTACGGGAAGTGCGGCACGGCTTCGCCGCGACCTGTTTGCGCATTTGCAGGGATTCAGCTACGCGCAGACGGACAAGGTAGGTGTGTCCACAATGATAACGCGCTTGACAAGCGACGTAAATCAGCTTCAAAGCGGAGTAAATATGACTCTGCGACTGTTTTTGCGCTCGCCTATAATCGTTTTTGGCGCGGTCATACTTGCATTTGTTATCGATCCGTCGGCGGCGTGGATCTTTGCCGTTACCGTACCCGTGCTTGCGATAGTCGTTTTCGGAATAATCCTCGGCGGCATTCCGCTTTACAAAAAGGTGCAGGCAAAGCTTGACGGCGTAACGTCGGCTACGCGGGAAAATCTGCACGGAGTCCGCGTCGTCCGCGCCTTTTGCAAGGAGGATGACGAGATCGACGGCTTCAGAAAAATAAGCCGCGAGCACAGTCTGCTTCAGAATACGGCGGGACGCTTGTCCGCATTGATGAATCCGCTGACCTATCTTTTGCTCAATCTTGCGACCATAGCGCTTATCTGGATCGGCGCAATCCGCGTTGACGGCGGTGCGCTGTCACGCGGTGCGCTCGTGGCACTGGTGAACTATATGACGCAGATTCTTGTAGAGCTTGTAAAGCTGGCGGACACCATTTTCCTCGTCACCAAGGCAGTGGCTTGCGGAAACCGCGTGGGCGCTGTGCTTGATACTCCCGTGGGCATGGATATTGCCACTGACGAAGCTCCCGACGACGGCTGTGCCGTCAGCTTTGAGGGCGTGTCGATGACCTACGCCGAGGGCGGCGAGGCGGCGCTGTCGGATATCAACCTTACGGTAGAGCGCGGCGAGACCGTGGGCATTATCGGAGGAACAGGCTCGGGCAAGACCTCGCTTGTAAATCTTATTCCGAGATTTTATGAGGCGAGCGAGGGCAGTGTGCGCGTGTTTGGCAAAGACGTCAATTCCTACGAGCCTGCCGACCTGCGCGAAAGAATAGGAACTGTTCCGCAAAAGGCGGTGCTTTTCCGCGGAACTATTCGCTCAAATCTCTTGTGGGGCAACGAAAACGCTACCGACGATCAGCTTTGGGCGGCTTTGCGTGATGCACAGGCGGAGGATTTCGTTCGCTCAAAGGATGGCGGGCTTGATGCCGTAGTCGAGGAGGGTGGACGTAATTTTTCGGGCGGTCAGAAGCAAAGACTTACTATCGCCCGCGCACTTGTAAGACGCCCCGAGCTGCTTATTCTGGACGACAGCTCCTCGGCGCTTGATTACGTTACCGACGCGGCTCTGCGTGGCGCTATCAAGCGTTTAGATCACGAGCCCACCGTGTTTATCATAACCCAACGCACGGCATCCGTGCGCCACGCCGACAAGATAGTGGTGTTGGACGACGGCAGAATATGCGGTATCGGCAAGCACGAGGATCTGCTCAAGACCTGCGACGTATACCGCGAGATACACCGGTCGCAATTCAAAGGGGGTGATGAGCTGTGAGTAACACTCCCAAGACTAAAAAATCCGCATCCACGCTTGCAACGCTTTTTAAGGTGCTGAAATATCTGAAGCACTACAAGTGGCTTGTATTGCTCTCACTCAATCTCGCGCTCGTAGCGGTAACGCGCTCCTTGTATTTCCCCGTAATGTTAGGCAAAGCGATGGATATCATCATCGAGGCGGGAAGGGTGGATTTTGACGCTCTGCGCCCCATGCTCGTCCGCGCGGTGGTTATCGTTATAGTCACCACGTTTGCACAATGGCTGATGAACGTCTGCAACAACCGAATCACCTTCGGTATTGCACGCAGACTCCGCCGTGACGCATTTGAGCATATTCAAAGACTGCCGCTGTCCTATCTTGACAGACACCCCGTTGGAGATACGGTCAACCGCGTCGTGTCCGACGTGGATCAGTTTACCGACGGACTGCTCATGGGCTTTTCTCAGTTCTTTATGGGAATATCCACTATTCTCGGAACGCTTGTCTTTATGATAAAAATAAACGCGCCCTTGGCACTGTGGGTCGTAGTGATAACGCCTCTGTCGCTGTTCGTTGCGTCCTTTATTGCAAAGCGCACCTTCGCTCTGTCCCAAAAGCAGTCCGAAACACGCGCAGAGCAGGCGGCGTATATTGACGAGATGATAGGCAACCACAAGGTAGTGGCGGCGTTCTCTCGCGAGGACGAGTGCCTTGCCGAGTTTGACGAGATAAACGGACGGCTGGGGGACTGCTCCCGCCGTGCTACGTTCTTCTCGTCCTTGACTAATCCGTCGACCAGATTCGTAAACAACCTCGTATACGCGGGCGTTGCTCTGATAGGCGCTTTGATGAGCGTGGCAACGGGCGGCGTGTCGCTTACCGTGGGACAGCTTACCACGTTTTTGACGTATGCAAACCAGTACACCAAGCCGTTTAATGAAATTTCGGGTGTTATAGCCGAGCTGCAAAACGCTCTGGCATGCGCGGCAAGGCTGTTTGAGCTGATGGACGCTCCCGCCGAGACCCCCGACGCTCCCGACGCGGCGGTGCTTTCGCACGGAGACGTGGACGGAAAGGTAGTTCTTCGCGACGTTGAATTTTCCTATACTCCCGACCGCGAGCTGATAAAGGATCTCAATCTTGAGCTTTGCGAGGGTCAGCGTGTGGCTATCGTAGGGCCTACGGGCTGCGGAAAGACCACGGTTATCAATCTGCTCATGCGCTTTTACGACGTTGACGGCGGAAGCATTGAGGTCAGCGGACACAATGTGAAGGATATCACCCGACATTCTCTCCGCTCAAGCTACGGAATGGTGCTCCAGGATACTTGGCTGAAAAACGCGACCGTGCGCGAAAATATCGCCATGGGACGCGAGGATGCTACTGACGAGGAGATAATCGCCGCGGCAAAGGCGGCGCACGCTGATGGCTTTATTCGTCGTCTGCCAAACGGCTACGATACCGTCCTCGGTGAGGGCGGCGGCTCGCTGTCGCAGGGTCAAAAACAGCTTTTGTGCATAGCGCGAGTGTTCCTCGCTTTGCCTCCAATGCTTATACTCGACGAGGCTACGTCCTCTATCGACACCCGTACCGAGCTTAAAATTCAAAACGCCTTTGCGGCGCTGATGAAGGGTAGGACCTCCTTTATAGTCGCCCACAGACTCTCAACTATCCGCGAAGCTGACGTTATTCTCGTTATGAATAACGGCCGTATCGAGGAGCAGGGAACTCACGACGAGCTGCTCGCCCACGGCGGCTTTTACTCCAAGCTGTATAAGAGTCAGTTTGAGGGATAGCAGTATATTGGGGCTCTGCCCCATACCCCGATCTAATTTATATGTGGGGTTTCACCCCGTGCCCCACCAAACTTTCCCCAAAAGAAAGTTTGGATCAAAGAATTTTACTGCAAAAATCTCTTATTTAGATTTGTTTACAATGGTGACAACCGTGAACATCTCTATAACCCCCGTGGGTCCCTTACCCACTCGGTTATTAAATTGAGAAATGAAGCTTTTCGCCTTGGCGAAAAGCAACGATAATGTTAAGTGCAAATTTTTTTGCACTTAACATTTCACTCGGCGCAAGCCGAATTTCACTGCGAAGCAACTTCACACGCCGCAGGCGTATTTCACTCCGCGAAGCGGACATCCCCTCGATTTGTTTTGGAGGTGTAAAAATGACAACACTTTTGAAAAACGGAACTGTTGTAAACGTATTTACGGGCGAGCTTGAACGCTCTGACGTGCTTTTTGAGGACGGCAAGATCATTGGCGTTGGAGATTACGCCAATACTGATGCCGACACCGTCGAGGATGTCAGCGGAAAGTATCTCTGTCCCGGATTTATCGACGGTCACATACATATTGAAAGCACTATGCTCACCCCCGTCGAGCTTGCGAAAATGTGCTTGCCCTGCGGCACAACCTCCATTGTCGCCGACCCGCACGAAATAGCCAACGTCTGCGGCGTTGACGGCATAAAATATATGCTGGAAGCAAGTCGCGGCTTGCCTATGAACGTGTATTTTACTCTGCCGTCCTGCGTTCCCGCAACTCCTTTTGACGAGTCGGGCGTAGTGCTTACCGCCGCTGACCTTGAGCCCTTGTACGCCGAGGATCGCGTGGTAGGTCTTGCGGAGATGATGAATTACCCCGGCGTGCTTATGGGGGACAGTGACGTCGCTCAAAAAATCGCAGACGCACGCGCCCATGGCAAGGGTGTTGACGGTCACGCTCCGTTTTTGTCGGGACACGACCTTGACAGATACGTGTCCGCAGGTATAAAGAGCGACCACGAATGCTCCACTCTTGACGAGGCGTTAGAAAAGCTGAGAAAGGGTCAATGGATAATGATACGCCAAGGCACGGCGGCAAGAAATCTTGAAGCTCTGCTACCGCTTTTTGATGAAAAATACAGCCACCGTTGCTTGCTTGTGACTGATGACAGACACCCTGCAGATATCGCCGCTGAGGGACATATTGATAATATTATCCGCTTGGCGGCACGGGCGGGCAAATCTGCCGTTACCGCCATACAGATGGCGACGGTTCAGGCGGCGCAGTGCTTTGGACTTGACTACGTCGGTGCGATAGCACCCGCATACAGAGCCGACATTTTGGTGCTTGACGACCTTGACACCGTAGCTGTGCGCGACGTATATTCGGCAGGCGTCAAGGTGGTGGATAACGGCAGGGTCGCCGATATTAAAGCCCCTACCGTGGATGCTGCTTTGATGGAGCGGGTGTATAACTCCTTTAACGTCAAAAAGCTCACGGCGGCAGATTTTCACATTGAAGAAAAAGGAAGTGTGTGTCGCGTTATCGACGTGGTACACGGCCAGCTTATAACCCGTGAGCTGATATGCGATATTGATTGGAGCAAAAGCAACGGCGTTGACGTTGAGCGGGGTATCATCAAGCTTGCCGTTATCGAACGACACAACGGCACAGGCCACAAGGGCGTCGGATTTATCCACGGAATTGGGCTTCGGCGCGGAGCTATTGCGTCGTCTGTATCCCACGACTCGCACAATCTCATTGTCATAGGTACGAACGACGAGGACATGGCAACAGCGGCAAATCATATCTGCCGCAACGGCGGAAACGTAGTGGTTGCGGACGGAAAAATAATTTCCGAAATGCCGCTACCCGTCGGCGGACTTATGACAGAGCTGTCGGGCGAGGAGATCGCAAAACAGAACGCAGAGGTGAGACAGGCCGTTTACGCTCTCGGCGCACCGAGGACGGTAGAGCCGTTTATGAATATGGCGTTTGTCAGCCTTGCGGTAATTCCGTCGCTGAAAATGACCACCCTCGGTCTTGTTGATGTAGACGAATTCTGCTTGAAATCACTGTACGCGGAGGAAAAATAAGTGTTTAAGAAAATACAGATAACAGAGTATAACCTCAAAGGAAAGCTGCCCGACCCGTTTGAATTTGACGACGGTGGACGAGTTAAGGACGCCGCAGATTGGGAGCGCCGCAGAGAAGAGATATTCAAGAGCGCGGTTGAGCTTCAGTACGGCGCGGTAGTGCCTGAGCCGACAATGTTTGAGGTAGAACCGCTGTACGTTGCGGGAGTACGCAGACCGAATGTATATAAAATAACGGCGGGCACACTGAAAAAGACTGTCAGCTTTACTATGACGGTGTTCAAGGCGGCAACAGACAGACCTCTGCCCACCGTCGTTACGGGAGATCTGTGCTTCCAATACGCCTTTGATAAGGAATATCTTGACGCTTTTCTTAATAACGAAATAAACCTTGCGCTGTTCAATCGCACCGAGCTTTTTCCCGACGTAGCTCATTACAACGAAGGGAATGCGGTCAGCGGCTCAGAGGAGCGGGAGATGCTTCGCGAGATTGCGGATGATTTTGACTCCGGCATTCGTCGCGGGCCTCTGGCAGAGGTATACCCCGACGTGCCGTTCGGCGCGATATCCGCGTGGGCATGGGGATATTCGAGATGCGTTGATGCTCTTGAGCAGCTTGGCTTTGCGGACATGAGCTGTATCGCCTTTACGGGTCATTCGCGCGGAGGTAAGGTGGCTATCCTCGCGGGTGCGCTTGATAAGCGCGCAACGGTAGTCAATCCCAACGCCACCTGTGCGGGTGGCTGTAGCTGTTACAGACTTAATATCAAGGCTGTATGCGAGGACGGAGTTACCGAGGCGAAAAGCGAGCCGCTGTCAAATATTTTTTATCATTTTCCCACATGGCTTGGTGAAGGTATGAGAGAGTATATAGGCAGAGAGGACGAACTGCCCTTTGATTCGCATTACCTGAAGGCTATGGTCGCGCCGAGAGTGCTTTTCGTGTCCGAGGCGGCGAGTGATATTATGGCAAATCCCGTCGGCTCGTGGCAGACTACCATGGGCGCCGGGGAGGTCTATAAATTCCTTGGTAAGGAAGAAAATCTTTTGTGGTATTACCGAAGCGGTGGGCATGCCCAGACGGTGGAGGACGTGACTATGCTTGTAAACGTCATCCGCCACGTCAAGTGGGGCGAGCCGCTTTGCGACAAATATTTCAAAGCGCCCTTTGATGAGCCGGAATTGGCTTTCGATTGGAGAGGCTAAAAGGATAAATGATGCGCCGAGCAAGAAATTGCTCGGCGCATCATTTGTGATTCATAAAAAATGAATAAAGCTTCATTTATTTCAAACTGTCCGCAAAGGCTGTTGCGAGGGCATCACAGCGCTCGTTATATGGGTGACCCGCGTGTCCGCGCACCCAGACGAAGGTGACGTTATGGAAGTCCACGAGGCGCAAAAGCTCGTCCCAAAGGTCGGGGTTGAGGGCAGGGGACTTGTCGGCTTTTTTCCATCCCTTGCTTTTCCAGGATGCCGCCCAGCCCTTGGTAATACCGTCGGTAACGTATTTTGAATCGGAGGTAAGGGTGACGTCGCAAGGCTCTTTTAGCGCGGAAAGCGCGACGATAACCGCTGTCAATTCCATGCGATTGTTGGTGGTTTCGCGCTCACCGCCCGAAAGCTCCTTTTCATGGCCGTTGTATACGAGAATAGCGCCGTATCCTCCAACGCCGGGATTTCCGCGGCAAGCGCCGTCGGTATATATGTCTACGTGCTTCATAAAAAACCTCAACTATCATTCGTTACGAAAATTATAGCACAGTTTTGCGTGAATATCAAGAGGGGATGAAAATTTTGCGCCGCAATATTAACAAATGTAAACTTTATTAATAAAGCCCTTGATTTTCGATAAGATATAATGTATAATATTCTTAACGAAACATACGAGGAGCGACTATGACGACGTTAACACAAAATATCGGAATTGAATATAACATTTCTGCGGAAAATCCAAACACTCCCCGCACGCCACTCCCCGCAAAGAGAAAAAAGAGATTCAAGGACAGACCTGACGGCAGATACATACGCACGCTTCATGCCATGAATAAGTTTATGCCGTTCATAATGCCCGACCGCAACGACGCACTCAATCAGTTCGCAGATGAGTTTGATATTACCGAAACCGAGAATTTCTGTCGGCAGATGGTGGCGTCCGGACGTGTCAATTTCAGCATCCTGCACGTAATTCTTGCGGCATATATCCGCACTGTTTCCCAGCGCCCTGCGCTTAACAGATTCGTCAACGGACAGCGCATTTACGCACGAAACGACATTACGGTAGTCATGACCATCAAAAAAGCAATGACGGCGGATTCCCCCGACACCTGCATAAAGGTGCATTTCGCGCCCGACGATACCGTTTACGACGTGTACGATAAATTCAACGCCGTGGTCGAGGAGAACAAGAAAAACGCAGACCTTGACAGCGACTTTGATAAGACGGCGAATACCTTGGCAAATCTGCCTCGCCCGATACTTCGCGGTACGGTGCGACTGCTCAACTGGCTGGACTACCACGGCAAGCTGCCGAAGGCGCTGGTTGAGGTCAGCCCCTTCCACGGCGGTATGATAATTACCAGCATGGGCTCGCTCGGAATCAAACCGATATACCATCACATATATAATTTCGGAAATTTGCCGCTGTTTATTTCTTACGGCAAAAAAGAAATGGACGCGCACGTCAGCCGAGGCGGCGTGGGTGATACCTATCGCAAAATCGACATCAAGGTAGTAACCGACGAGCGAATTTGTGACGGCTTCCATTACGCAGCGGCGTTCAAAATACTCAAAAAGTATGTTGAGCGTCCGGGAATCCTTCTCGATCGCCCCGAGGTTGTAGTGGAGGACATTGAATAGACGAAAAAAGCTACCTGCTTCGGCAGGTAGCTTTTTGATGAATAATGAATAATGAATAATGAATAATTGAGGAGGCTTTTCGCCAAGGCGAAAAGCTTCATTTTTTAATTAAATAACCAAGTGGGTAAGGGACCCACGGGGGTTATCGAAATGTTTACGGTTGTAACCATCTGAACAAATCTAAACAAAAAATATTTGCGGTAAAGTTCTTTGATCAAACTTTCTTTTGGGGAAAGTTTGTGGGGTGTGGGGTGAAACCCCGCATATAATCTTCTTACTCCTTGCCGTTCCAGCAATAGGTACAGAGGCAATCGGGGTCGACGCCGGTAGCCTTCAGCATATCGTCGAGGCGGTGATAGCGGAGTGAAGTGAAGTGGAGCTCACGGCGGATCTCCTCCACCATACGGGCGTATTTTTCGCTATCGGGGTCGAGGTACTGCTCTATCAGCTCGTCGTCGGGCTCTCTGCCCTCAAGGCGCATAATGACGCGGTGAGTGATAAGCTCCATTTTAGCGGTGGAGCGGGAGAATCCGAGATATTTACAGCTATACATCAAGGGAGGACAGCCTATGCGGATATGTACCTCGTCAGCGCCGCTTTCGTACAAAAATTCGGTGGTTTCGCGGAGCTGAGTGCCGCGCACGATAGAGTCGTCGATAAGCAACAGCCGCTTTCCGTCGATAAGATCGTGAATGGGAATCAGCTTCATTTTGGCGATAAGATCACGCTTTGACTGCGTGGGCGGCATAAACGAGCGCGGCCAGGTGGGGGTGTACTTTACAAAGGGACGCGCGTAGGGGAATCCCGATTGATTAGCGTATCCTATGGCGTGAGCGACACCCGAATCGGGAATACCCGCAACGATATCCGGCTTTGCGTTGTCACGCATAGCGAGCAGTCTGCCGCAGTTGTAGCGAGCCTGCTCAACGCTGTGCCCCTCGTAGCTTGACGAAGGGTAGCCGTAGTATATCCAGAGGAAGGTACACATCTTCATTTTCTTGCCGGGATCGACAAGCGTTTTTACTCCGTCTGCCGTCACGACAACGACCTCTCCGGGTCCCAGCTCCTTGCAGTCCTTGTATCCGAGATTGAGGTAGGCAAAGCTTTCAAAGCTGATGCAATAGCCGTCTGATTTTTCGCCTATCTGCACGGGCGTTCTGCCCAGCTTGTCGCGGGCGGCGTAAATTCCCTTGGGAGTCAGCACGAGCATAGTCAGCGAACCGTCGATAACCTCCTGCGCGTAGCGTATGCCGTCAATGAAATTTTCCTTTTGATTTATAAGCGCGGCGACAAGCTCGGTGGGGTTTATTTCGCCGTTCTGCATTTCAAAAAAATGTGCCTTGTCGCGAATAATGCCGTCCACCAGCTCCTCGGCGTTGTTTATCTTGCCGACGGTAGTGATTGCAAACGTACCGTGATGTGAGCGCACGAGAATAGGCTGCGCCTGAAAATCCGAGATACAGCCGATTCCGATATTGCCCTTGAGCGCGCTGAATTCGGACGTGAATTTGGTGCGGAAGGGCGCGTTTTCAATGTTGTGAATAGCCTTTGAAAAGCCGTCCTGGGCGTCGTAGACCGCAAGACCTGCGCGGCGAGTTCCGAGATGTGAGTGATAGTCAGTTCCGTAAAAAAGGTCGAATACGCAATCCTCTTTGGAGGCAACGCCAAAAAAACCGCTCATGGAAAATCTCCTTAATCTCTTGGAATGGAACAATTATACCACAAATTTCGCCTCTTTTCAAGTGGTTTTTTAAGGTTGAAAAAATCTTGTTGAAAATGCACGGCGCGTATTCTCCACGGCAGAATATTTTGAAAAATTAATCAAAAATTACCACGTTTACAGCGTCGCGAACAGCTCATAATAAAAGCAGAGTCGAAAGCCACGGCGTCTAAAGCGTCAATGCGTCGGCTCTCAGTGCCGACGCGGATCGTTTTGCCGAGGCACTGTATAAAGGTAAAAAAGATTGCCGATAGCCCGAGGCACACCATATCACGGTATGCGGCGGGTAGGCGCAAATCACGAAAGGTATGGTCATACGAATGAAGAGAACCGATAGAAGCATAAGACTTATTATTGGTGCTGCGGCTATGTCGGCATTGTTGCTGTGCGCTGTATCGTGTACGAAAAAGAACGGACAGGAAACGGGAACTACGGCGGGCGCGGTAACTACTGCGCCGGATACTACCGTCGTAACCACCACGACGAACACGACCACCGCACCGAACACCACCGAAACCACAACTGCACCTTTTGAATCGAACACTAACGGCACGGACAGCTCCGTGACGGATACTACCGAGGGAACCACTCCCGCGGACAGTATCACCAGAGGACGCTTCATGAGATAAGCTCCGCATAAAGTCGCTCGTTGCGCGACGGCGGACACGCGATTGGCGGTCGGGCTCCCACCAAGCGGCATATTCTGCCGTTTGGCGGGGGCTTTTCTGCACGAACGGATTTTTAAAACGAAAAAGAGCAATATTTGTCTTGTTTTTGCCCATTTTTGTCTTGCAAAAACGAAAGGCTTGCTTTATAATTAAGCTGTAAGGGCGGATTGCCCGAAGCAAACTTTTAAAAATCCGAAAGGAGAACTTTTATTATGGCATTGTCGGTTGCATTGCAGCTTTATACCGTCAGAGATGATATGGCTGCTGATTTTGCGGGTACTCTCGCCAAGGTAAAGGCAATGGGATACGAGGGCGTTGAGTTCGCAGGACTTTTCGGACACAGCGCGGCAGAGGTAAAGAAAATGTGCGAGGAGACGGGACTGACTCCCATTTCCGCCCACGTTCCTTACCGCGATATATTGAAGGATCCCCGCGGAGTTTTGTCGGCTTACGCTAAGATAGGCTGCAAATATGTAGCGATTCCTTACCTCATCCCCGAGGACAGACCTGGATCGGAAAAATTCGGTGAGGTTATCCAAAACGCAAAGCTTATCGGCGCGGTGGCGCGGGAGCTTGGAATGGTACTGCTGTACCACAATCACGATTTCGAGTTTGAAAAGATCGACGGCAAGTACGCGCTCGAGGTGCTTTATGATACCGTTCCCGCAGAGCTGCTTCAAACGGAGCTGGATACCTGCTGGGTGAACGTCGGCGGCGAGGAGCCTGCGTCTTACGTCAGAAAATACAGCGGCAGAGCGCCCGTTGTGCATCTGAAGGATTTTGTGGGTCAGAAAAACGAAAATATGTACGAGCTTATCGGAATCGAGAGCGAAAAGAAGGAAACTGCCGTTCCCTTTGAATTCCGCCCGGTAGGCTACGGATGCCAGAATATGCCCGCTATTGTAAAGGCGGCAGAGGATTCAGACGCTGTTTGGCTTGTGGTCGAGCAGGACAGACCTTCGATGGGACTTACAGCTCTCGAATGCGCCGCAAAGAGCCGCGAATATCTTAAATCTATCGGACATTGATCCGAGTAATTAAAGAGGAGAACGAACATGGCACAGGAAAAAATGGATGCAGGTCTTGACTATGAGGTCAAGGAGGAAAAGGTGATAGATGCCGCGAAAAAGCTTCGTATCGGTATTATCGGATGCGGCTGGATCGCAGAATCTCACATCAGATCCTACAAGCGCATGCCCGACGTTGAGATCGTCGCAGGATGTGATCTTATCCCGGGTAAAGCGCAAGCCTTTATGGAGAAGTTTGAAATTGATGGAGCAAAAACCGACTACGCCTCTCATAAGGAAATGCTTGACGACGAGAGCCTCGCTCTTGATGCGGTTTCCATCTGTACCTACAACCGTCAGCACGCGCTTCCTACTATTTATGCGTTGAAAAAGGGCGTTCACGTAATGCTGGAAAAGCCATTTACCGTAACTCTTGACGAGGCTATTGAGGTAATGAAGGCGGAGAAGGAGAGCGGAAAGATCCTCTCCATTGGCTTCCAGCCTCGACTTGATGCCAATATGCAGATGATCAAGAAGATAGTTGACTCGGGCGAGCTTGGTAAAATATATTATATCCAGACGGGTGGCGGACGTCGCAGAGGTATCCCCACTCCCTTCGGCACTACCTTTATTGAAGATAAGACCGCAGGACTCGGCGCGCTTGCCGATATCGGATGCTACTCTCTCGATATGGTGCTGAACGCTATCGGCTACCCGAAGCCTCTCACTGTAACGGGATATAAGAGCAATTTCTTTGGTAAAGATCCCAACACCTATCCCAACCATCCCGAGTACGCGGACCTGTTTGGAGTTGACGATTTCGCCGCAGCGTTTATTCGTCTTGAGGGAGGCATTATTCTTGATTTCCGTATCGCGTGGGCAATGAATATCGACACCCCCGGTGATACCGTCATCCTCGGTACGAAGGGCGGCTTGCGTATTCCTTCCACCGAGTGCTGGAACGGCTCGGTCGGCGGGCCTATGAAAATATATAAGACTATAGGCGGAATCAATATGGAAACCGAAGTTCCGCTTGCAAAGGCGGACGGCGTTTCTCTCTTTGACAAAAAGATCCGCAGCTTCCTTGATGCGATCAAGAACAACGGTACGGCTCCCGTTCCGTCATCGCAGATCGTATACAATCAGGCGATTCTCGACGGTATCGCAAAGAGTGCAGAGCTGGGACACGAGGTCGAAATACGAATCCCTACGGTTTGATTTCAAGCATAAAGAAAATGTGGCAGGAGTGCTTCGGCACTCCTGCTTTTCTTCCATTATATTATAAACGCGAAAAATTGCGGCTTGTGCGCAAAAATACTTAATATATTTCTGCATTTTTGTTGAAAACAACCTTTGAAAAAAATGGAATTTTGTGATAAAATATTATTATGCTTGGGTAAATATAACCAAGCGTCGGGAGGGACAAAATGAAAGTATATCACGTGAGATTTGGAAAAGGCGTTGTTGTGGCAAACGAAGGCGGAAAAATAACCGTGGCTTTTGAAGATCCCGCGGTTGGAGAAAAGCGATTTGCATACCCCGACGCTTTCGAATCCTTTTTGCGTTGCGAGGATGAAGCAGAACAGAAAAAGGCAATAAAGCTTTTGGAAGCAAAAAGATCCTTGCTTGCATTGGCGCAGGCAAAGCGTCAGGAGGAAGAAAATGCGCGCATACGCGAGCTTGCCGCAGCGTCTGAAAAGAAGACAAAGAGGACTCCCCGCGCCAAAAAGTCGAGCAGCTAACCCTCTGTGTGTATTGCACGAATCATTTCCCCAAAAATTGTCACAAATGACGAAAGAGGAGATAAAAAGTTGTGCAAAAAATGTGAAGGATTTTTCAAAAAAGTGCTTGACAAGGGAAGGGCAATGTGGTATAATAATCAAGCTGTCTGCGAAGCGGCAGGTAGG
>JAFTPD010000012.1 GCA_017463485.1 Clostridia bacterium | reverse complement strand
GCTTCATCACGATTGCAGGTAGAGTAAACAAGCAATATTTCTTGGAAAAGACCTGCTACGGTGCGGCAAAAGAAAAGGAGGTGAACTAATGGCTGTTTACAAAGAAACAAAAACAAACACTTGGCGGGCAGTCTATCGCTACACCGATTGGATGGGCGAGAAGAAGCAAACGCAAAAACGAGGATTTGCTACCAAGCGGGACGCACTTGCTTGGGAGCGAGAACAACTTAACAAAGTTACGGCGGATTTGGATATGACCTTCGGGAGCTTCGTGGATATTTATATTGCCGATATGAAAAATCGCATAAAGGAAAACACTTGGCACACGAAAGACCATATCATCCGCACGAAGATCCTGCCGTATTTCGCAAAACGTAAAATTTGCGAGATACAACCGAAAGATATTATAGCTTGGCAAAATGAAATGATTAAGGAAACAACGAAAAGCGGAAAGCCGTATTCTCCCGTATATCTCAAAACCTTGCACAACCAATTAAGTGCCATATTCAATCACGCAGTACGCTTTTATAGCTTAAAGGAAAATCCTGCTGCCAAGGTTGGCAATATGGGAAAGCCACGCAATCGAGAAATGTTGTTTTGGACACAGGAGGAATATCAAAAATTTTCCTTCGCCGTGATGGACAAGCCCATATCATTTTACGCTTTTGAAATGCTCTATTGGTGTGGAATCCGAGAAGGCGAGTTGTTGGCTCTTACACTTGCGGATTTCGATTTTGAAAAAGGAACTGTTTCCATTTCAAAATCCTATCAGCGAATGGATAAGCGGGATGTGATTACCGAGCCGAAAACACCCAAGAGCAACCGAGTAATTAAAATGCCCGATTTTCTCACAGAAGAAATCCAAGAGTATGTTAAGCAGCTTTACGGCGTTGGCAAACACGAAAGGCTCTTTCCAATCTCAAAAAATTATCTTCACAGAGAAATGACGAGAGGTGCCGATGAGGCGGGAGTGAAACGCATTCGTATTCACGACCTGCGGCACAGCCATATTTCACTTTTGATAGAAATGGGATATTCGGCTGTGGCAATCGCAGACCGAGTAGGACACGAGAGCATTAACATCACGTACAATTATGCTCATCTGTTCCCGTCAACCCAACACGATATGGCGGACAAATTAAATCAATTCAGAAAGGCAGGAGATTAAAAATGTCGGCAAAAAATTTAGACAAACACAAACGCTTCAGAAGCATTACCGTAGGATTCAGAGTATCCCCCGAAGAAAGTGTTACCCTAAACAAAATCGTCGCCTTGTCGGGAATGACGAAGCAAGAATACTGCTATCAAAAATGTATGAACCGAGAAATCGTCGTACAAGGCAATCCGAGAGTTTACAAAGCACTTTATACGGAATTGAAAAATGTACTTTCCGAGCTTCAAAGAATTGAGGCGGGCGGGAGCTTCGATCCCGACTTGTTAGAGGTTATCGACCAAATCAACATAACGCTTTACGGAATGAGCAAGGCAGAAAGTTAAATCTATACGGGCGACGGGATAATGCTGTCGCAGAGTATAGCGAGCATAGGAAATGTACTGCCACGGCGTACTGCCACGGCAGACATTCCCTGCGAAAAAGCAGAGCTTTTTCGATTGGGGACACCCCTATAACCCCTTCGAAATAACGTTAAATACCAAGGAGGAACATATTGAGTTATAATCAAAGAACGATAAAACAACACGTAAAAAAGCCGCAGCGAAAGCGGGAGACACCGCTTCAAATTCGTCTGACGGCACAGGAGAAAAAGAAGATAGAAGGACTTGCCAAGGCGTGTAAGCTGTCTATGTCGGAGATGGCAAGGCAGTTGATTATGGGCGCAAAAGTGCGTGCCGTACCGCCCGAAGAGTTCTACAAAATCCTTGAAGAAATGCAGCTTATCTCAGAGAAAATCGAGTTCTATGCAGACACCCCGCAGCTATATGATTGCTCCGATGAGGTGATAAATTGTATTACAGATTTCAAAAAATTCGTGATGGATTTCTATGGAGGTGCGTATGGCAACGACTAAAATATGGCCTGTTTACGATAGTCTGCGCCGTGTGCTTGACTATGCAAACAATCCCGAAAAGACCGAATATAGCTCGCTGAGAGATGTGATTCACTATGCCGAAAACGGAGAGAAAACGATGCTTACGGGGAAAGAAACCGTGTATCTTACTACTGCCGTAAACTGTGATTTTTGGGGCGATACCCCTCTTGAAGCTATGCAAACGGTGCAAAATCACTTCGGCAACCGTGGTTCTATCGTAGCGTTTCACGCTTATCAGAGCTTTCGCCCCGGTGAGATAACGCCCGAAGAGTGCCATAAAATCGGCGTGTTCCTTGCACAAACGGCGTGGGATCGGCATCAAGTAATGGTTGCCACTCATCTGAATTGCGGTCATCTGCACAATCATTTTATAATAAATCCGATTTCCCATATCGACGGAAAGAAGCTCGACAGCGGTTACAAATTGTATTGGGATATGCGTTATCGCTCGGACATTCTATGCAGGCAGTTTGAAAAATCGGTGATTAAAAATCCCAAGGGCAAGACACCGAGGAACATCTATTTTGCCGAGAAGAATGGGCAGGCAACCAAGTACAGTTTAATGCGTGAAGCCATTGAAAAGGCGCTTGACCTCTCTGTCGGGTGGTCTGATTTTGAGCAACACTTATACGACCAAGGGTATCAATTCTATCGCAACGAAGGCAGGAAATACCCCACGATAAAGCGAATCAACGATACCAAGGCAACACGAATTTATCAGTTGGGTGATGAATACACGCTTGATTATATCCAAGAACGACTTGACGAAAATCACTCACAATTCTCATTCACACAAAGGTCATCGTATGGTGCGTATTATCATATGCGGCAAAACCGCAACGGATATTATAAGAAAACACCTGCTGAATATCGTCGGGAGCAAGCTGTAAAACAGTTGCCGCCGTTGTTGGCTCTATTAGTAGAGTTTATCTACCTTATAGGCGGTCCCGATTTGGTCGCCTATGATACGCCAAGTCCTAAATATTATCCGGTTACCCCCGAAATGCGAGAAACCACACGAAAGCTTGAAATGTATTCCCGCCAAGCCATTATTATGGGGCGAGAGAAGCTCGGCACAAAAGAGGATGTTGATGAGTTTCTTGAACGCACCGAAACGAAAATCGTCACTCTTGAACGCAAGCGTAAGGAGCTATACAACAGTATCCGTCGTGAAACCGATCACGAGAAAATCGATAGCGTAAAGCAACAAATTTACGCTATCTCCGCTGAGTTAAAGCCGTTGCGTAGAACGAGGACGGATATGAAAAAGCTGCTTGAACGCTCAGGCGTAATGGCGGAGCAGGTTGAGGCGGAACACAAGGCAAGGCGAGAGTATATCGAGCGAAACTATAAGCTGACGTCAAGAGGATTTGACGAGATCGGCATACCGAGAAAAAGCCGCGACGAGCGCAGCGACAGATAATTTTATTTATGAAAGGAAGAATGAAAATGAAACAATCACTTTACGAACAGAACGGCGGAACCTTCCGCGAAGAAAACGGACACCTTATACCAAACCTCGCTCTCCCTGAAAGCAACGAACAACCCATTGGCAAATACGGGCTGGTACACCTTGACTATCTCAAAAAATACAGACGAGGAACGTACACCGCCCTGCTGACCGAGGGAAGATTGAATGCTTATCTTGCAGACATTGACCGTCAAGCCAAGGAAATGCTTGATTTGATTATCACGCAAACCGCAGAGCGAGAGCGTGTGAACGAGGATTTGAAGGCGAAAGACCAACTGAAATGGGTGCAGATGATGAATAATATCAGAGCATCGGCGGAGGAAGTACTACTATCAACATTGGTTGGAATGTAACAAACAGCCACCGAGGACAATAAAATGCTCTCGGTGGCTAAAAAAGTCATTCTAAAATAATTTTATCCAAATATATATCACCATCACTACATTTAACTGTAACTGTCGAATTCGTGCCGTACCAATCCTCTTCCTTGTTTACCGAATTCCATTGGCTCTTTGTTCCATCATAATATACTGTAATATTTTCATAACAAGAATCAAAAACATAAGTGCCAATATATTCAAGTGTTGAATCCAAATACACTTTCGAAAGATTCTCACATCCCCAAAAAGCAGAATATTCCAATCTCTTCACGCCTGTCAAATCAAGCTCTGTAAGTGATGTACATTGATCAAAAGCATCCTCATCAATCACAACGTTAGCGCTTTTTATTGTGATACTCTTTAATGCCGCACATCCCCAAAATGCGCCAACACCTATGCGTTCAATTGAGTCGGGTATTGTTATACTTTCCATAATAGTGTTTCCACAGAATGCCCAGTCACCGATTTCAACAGCATCATTAGGAATTGTACTGTTATTACATCCAGCATAAACTGTTTTTGAGTTTCTGCCAATTATACAATTCCCATCACTATAGCAGTTGGGATTATTGCTATCCACGGAAATTGTTTTCAAGGAATCGCATCCTTCGAAAATACCATAACCTATATCCTTAATCGTTTTGGGAAGATGAATCGATGTTAAGGTTTTATGATTATAGAAACCGGGTGCGACGATACTTGTAACATTCTTTCCATTAAATGTTTCGGGAATTGAGATAGAAGTGGCGGAATGCTCATACGCAGAGACCGAGTAACTATTCAAATCCTCTGTTAGGTTATAAACTAAACCATTTGTATCTATCAACCGGTTGGAAAACTCCATAACATAATCTCCTCCCGGAATGTAGTTGCTTGTTAGAGTAATTTCGAATCTTTCTCCATCTTGTGTAGCCGAAGTTCGTCCTCCGAAAAATTCTTTTGTATCGGTGTCAGGTATTACAAAATAACCGCTGATGTAAAAACCGTTTTCACAAGCACCTATATTTTTGCCTGTTAAGGTAACTGACAAATTAACTTCGCCTTGCTCATAAGTGTCGGAAAATTCATAATTTATTGAGTCGATAACAATGGTTTTACCCAAATATGTATCTTCCAATGTAATCCAAGTATCATTTGAGAAATAGAAATAATAGCCGTGGGTTTGTAAAGTTGAGTACAATGCCCAATCTATCAAAGGTAGATTATATGTATAAACTGATTTTTCCTCAAAATCTATCGAGCCATCGTCAGAATAAATTCGATAATACCAATATCCTGAATCCTCATTTGTTTCAAGGAGCTCCCAGTCATAAATATAACAGCTTGCAATCCATGTCTTATCACCATAAAAACTATGTTGGAAGAAATCTTCGGTCTTGAAACTCAACGTGTTAGAATATACTTCTTCGCCTAAAGTGTTTACGGCATGTATATCAACATTAACATCCGCTTTTACTGATAAATTGTCAGCGTTTTTCAACGAGAAATAGAAACAATGTGCAGCTTCGTCGGAATAATATTCAACATCTGTTTCATATCCAATAGAAGCCACAGTTTGATCTACATTGTAAGGCGCGAATGCCATTTGTGCAGCTGAATTATCTAAATCAACCACACTGCCATCCATATAAATGATTTTTATACCAGTGAGTTTGATTGTTTTTATTGAGCTGTTATACCAACAAGTTTCCCATTTATCTCCGTAATATGTTTCTCCTACATTATAATAACCTTTATATCCAGGCTCACACGGACCGGTGACATATGCATCAAATCTGCTGTGGTCACGAATATCGCAATACATCTTATCGCCTACGGAATTATATGGCTCAACATAGAAATGAATATATTTAATGGTTTTGTCTGATGTATTTGTCCACGAGATTCTCATATCTACTCCATCAGCCGAATTAATCTCCGCTACATATACATCGTGAACTTGCACAATCTTTTGCACTTCTTCTTTCGTCCAAGTACCCGTGTATTTTCCACAGCGGTTACAAGTGGAACTGCCCGTTGTGTGTCCTAATGCATTGATTTCTTCCGTTTCCGCAACAGAGCATTTCGTACATACACGGATTTTTTCACCACCATTCAAACAATCCGCTTCTGTGATTGTTTTCCAATCTCCATAGATATGCTGACAAGCTTCCGTTTCGCTGTTGGTATTATTGCTGTTTTCAGAGTTCGACGTGTCATTATTTACAATACCACTGTCGGGATTGTTCGCAGGGGGATCGTTTCCATCATTACAAGCAGTAAACAATGATACGCATAATAATACCACACAAATACAATAAAGCAGTTTTTTCATTTGATAGCCTCCAATGTTAAGAATTAAAAAAGAGCGCCAACCGTAGTTAGCGCTCCGAAAAACGCCAACTCCAATTGTCGCCTAACAAAACTAAACAAATCAAGGTATATCTCACCATAATCATTTAGTGGAGCTTGCGCTTTTACCAAATTCCATAAAATGATTATGGCTAAAAAAGGGTATAGTTATCCCATAGAGAGAAAATACCGCGAAATTGAATATTTAGTTTTGTTAGGCGTTACTATTGTATCATATTTTTTGCAATTTGTCAATTCGATTCGGCTATATAGTAGCGTATTATTCTTGGATTTTAGAAATATTTTAAAATTTATTAGAATTAGACATTTACATTTCGGATTTTTTATGATATAATTTATTATGTATAGTTATACCATTGGGAGGTGATCATATGGCAACAGCTGAACATATCAAAAATTTAATAAAAGCGCATTTAGATCACGATGACGAAAAATTTAAAACCGTCGTTCTCCAAATTGCTGCATACGAAGCAAGACATAATCACGAAGGATTGGCTCGTGAACTGAAAGTTTTAGCAGAAAAGTCAACTTCAAAAGTTGCTATTTTGCGCCCTAATATTCAAAATCCAATGCTGTCTATTAGTATGCCCGCTGATAAACTATCCGATCTTGTCGTTTCAGAGGATACATTAGAACGAATCCAACGAATTTTGAGTGAATATCGAAACAAGAATAAGCTTCAAAAATATGGGCTATCAAATAGACGAAAAATATTGATCGAAGGTAATCCGGGAACTGGAAAGACTTTTACTGCTTCTGTCATTGCATCTGAATTAGGCTTGCCCCTTTATACCGTGCAAATGGATAAGGTGGTAACCAAATTCATGGGAGAAACAAGCGCAAAATTAAGGCAAGTTTTTGATTCAATCAATTTGTCTACCGGCGTGTATTTCTTTGATGAGTTTGATGCTATTGGAGCAGATCGAAATTTAGATAACGAGGTTGGAGAAGCGCGAAGAATACTTAATTCATTTTTACAATTTATTGAGCAGGATTCATCGGACAGTATTATTATTGCGGCAACCAATAATCAGAAATTATTGGATCAAGCTTTGTTTAGAAGATTTGATGATGTTCTTCATTACGAGATTCCTACAAAACGAGAAATACGTATACTGTTTGAAAAGCAAATTCTTCCTTTCGACAAAAACTTTGTTGTGACGGATACGCTCATATCCAAAGCTACATCTTTGAGTCAGGCAGAAATAATACGAGTTTGTGAAGATGCAATCAAAAAAGCCATTTTGGGCAATTGCAAAATAACTGAAGATGGATTAATCAGTTTGATTAATGAACGAGTTAGCGCTTACTCAAAGAAGGAGGCGTAAAAATTGCCTGATAATAAGAGACTGATTTTTTTAACTGATACGAAAGAAGCTTTGGATTACGTCTCTAAAAGCAATCCTTTTACAAAAAGATTTCCTCAAAGAGATAATCCTTTACAACACGCAGATTTTATTAGTCGAAAGATACAAGAATGTCAGCGAGAATCAAAAAATGAAACTTCTTTAACTCAAGAGCAGGTCGCTGCAATCCACTACAAGGATGGTATGTATCTTGAGTTTTCTGGTGCTCAAAATTTTGATTTAGCCACTAAAAGTCTTGAAAATCTATCGAGTGGCATAAGATTGCTAAATGTAAAATCTGAAGATGATGTAATAAAAGCAACCATCTATGTGCCAAATGGAAAAGAAAACATTTTCCTTAAAAAAATACAGGCATACGCAGAGTCCAGCACTTCTGGCGATAAATTAAAAAACAATGATTTGATAAGTGGCATTGAAGATGTCAAATTGGCTGTTTTGGAATCGTTTTGGGTGGGAAATCGCGAGCACATGCCAACAGAAGATACGCCGGTGTGGTGTGAAATATGGTTGAGATATGATTCAAAAACGCCCAGAGAAACAGTGCACGCAAGCTTGGCAGAACAATGTTCTGCGTTTGAGATTGAACTAAAAGAAGAGAGTATTACATTTCCTGAACGCATAGTAGTTCTTGTTCGAGCTAATAAAACTCAATTGAAAAATCTCATCTCAGCTTGTGCCTATATCGCAGAAATAAGGCGAGCTCCGGAATTAGCCACTTTTTTTGACGATTTAACTACAAGTGAACAACAGGAATGGTGTCAGGATTTACTTGACAGAACCATTTTGAGTGATTCAAATTCAACTGTTTGTGTCTTGGATACAGGTGTATGTAACGAGCACCCTCTAATTGTTCCTCATACGAATGCACGATATATTCAGGCTGTAGATGCCTCTTGGACTACATCCGATTTGCGTGGGCACGGCACTCAAATGGCAGGAATTGCTTTGTATCGCAATCTTGTAGATGATCTTTTGAGTACACAAAAGATCGAAGTTTCTCACAAATTAGAATCGGTAAAAATATTGCCTGATAGTGGCTACAATCTTCCTCAACTGTATGGGGCAATAACAAAGCAAGCTATATCGTTGGCTGAAATTGAGAATCCAAGAGCTGAACGATCAATTTGTATGGCGGTAACATCAGAAGAGTACAACACAAACGACGGTAGCCCTACTTCTTGGTCTGCGGCAGTTGATTCTATCACCTCTGGTGATGAAGAGGTCGGACAAAAAAGATTGTTCTTTGTAAGTGCGGGAAATGTTTCGCTTTCGGAATTGCAATCAACTGGGTTCCCAACTGCAAATACACTTCACAGTGTAGAAAGCCCCGGACAAGCCTGGAATGCTATTACAGTTGGTGGTTACAACGATAATATAGAAATTCAGGATGCCACTTTTACCGGATTTTCTTCCGTTGCCGATACAAAAGATTTATCCCCTTTTAGCTCTACATCGGTTATGTGGGACAGAAAATGGCCAGTGAAGCCTGAAATTTTATTGAATGCTGGAAATGTAGCTACAAACGGAAGCGATTATACCGATTGTCCTGATTTGTCCTTGCTAACAACAAGTCATGATATTAGAAAGCGTTTATTTACTCTAACTTCTGGTACAAGCCCTGCTACAGCAGAAGCATCGTGGATGGCAGCGCAATTATTTAAAGAATATCCTAATATGTGGCCGGAAACAGTACGAGCATTGTTGATTCATTCTGCGGATTGGACCGATAGGATGCAATCGCGTTTTAATACAGATGATAAAAAATCAACTGGAAGAAAAAATTTACTAAGATCTTGTGGATATGGCATTCCTTCGTTGGAAAAAGCTATGTGGTGTAAAGATAACTCTGTCAATATGATTGTTGAGGGAGAGCTTCAACCGTTCAAAAAAGACGGAAGTTCATACAAGATGAAGGAAATGGATTTGCACGAATTTCCTTGGCCCACAGAAGTGTTACAAGCTCTTGGAGATACAAAGGTCCGCTTGCGTATTACTCTTTCGTATTTTATTGAGCCTGGTCCGGGTGAAATTGGATGGAAAGATAGATACAGATATCCTTCTTGTAATTTGAGATTCGATCTTATCAACAATGATGAAGAAGTTGAGGATTTTAAAAAGCGCGTAAATGTAAAAATGCGCGGAGACGATAGAAAGGATGCTGGAGACGGTTCAAGCGGAAGTGAAAGGTGGTATTTAGGAACAGACAACCGAGATGTTGGATCTATACATTCAGATTTTATAGATTCTTCTGCCGTAGAATTATGCAATGCTAAATATATAGCTGTTTATCCAGTTATAGGGTGGTGGAGAGAACGCCCGCATCTTGGAAAATACAATAGTAAGATTAGGTATTCATTGGTCGTTTCCCTTGAAACACCAGCAACCGAAGTTGATCTCTATACCCCTATCGTCACCAAGATTGATACTGTTGTTCAAACGGAAATTGCCACTACATAAATCGTTATACTTATGTAAATTCGTGGCAACATTATGGCAACAAAAAATCTGATAGCCAATAGGTTATGGATAATACGAATAACTAAAATAATCTTAGCTAAATTATCTAAACTAAATTGTTTAGGTTAAGAAAGTTAGGAGCGAGTGGGAATGATTTTTTCTCCCACCAAAGAAATTTACCGTGAATAAGCCGAAATACGGAGGAGCGAATTGGATTACTTTAATTTTACGGCGTATATTCCCATAATCGTCATGCTGTTCATTATATTATATGTACAGCGGGAGAACGATACCGTCACGGCACGACAAATAACTCAAAAACGCAGATTGGAGGATAACGGCAAAATGCTTGAGCTTGCAAAGAAATTTATTGATAAGGAATGTATTATTTATACCTTCAATTCCAACCAACTTCAAGGCGTAGTCAAGGAGGTCGGCGGAAGTGCGCTTCTCATTGAAAACAAGGGGATGCTTGAAGCAATAAATCTCGATTACATTTTGCGGATCAGAGAATTTCCCACCAACAAAAAGGGAAAGAAGAAATCCGTAGTTCTTGATTAAACCAAAGATGTAAAACGCAGGTCGCGGTGCGACCTGCGTTTGTGCGTGTTTTTCAAAAATTCTCGCAATCCTCTTGTAATTATTCGACTTTTATGTTATGATAAAGCAAAGAGAAAAAAGCGACACGGCGGGTGTCGTGCGCGTCAAAAGAGGTCAAAATTGAGTAAAATTAAGATAGGAAGCGTAGAGCTGCCTCATGCCCTCGCGCTCGCGCCCTTGGCGGGCGTCAGCGACCGCGCGTTTCGGCGGGTATGCCGTGAGTGCGGCGCGGACTTTTCGGTCAGCGAGATGGTGTCGGCAAAGGCTATGTGCTACGAGCAGAAAAGCCGTCGTAAAAACGAGCGCTCGGTCACGGGCGGACTTGCGTCGGTCAAGCGGGACGAGCAGCCGATGGCGGTACAGCTTTTCGGCAGTGAGCCCGAATTTATGGCGGAAGCGGCGAGAATGCTTGAAGCCAACGACTACAACGGCTGTGTGTCCGAGGTGCCTCCCGCCGTTATCGACGTTAATATGGGCTGCCCCGTCCGCAAGATAGTTTCAAACGGAGAGGGAAGTGCCTTGATGAAAAACATTCCGCTTGCGGCGGATATCGTCCGCGCTATGACCGCGGCTACCAAAATCCCCGTTACCGTCAAGATCCGCGCGGGCTGGGATAAGGACAGCATCAACGCTGTCGAGATGGCTCGCGCCCTTGAGGACGCGGGAGCGGCGATGATATGTGTTCACGCCCGCACGCGGGAGCAAATGTACGAGCCGAGTGCCGATTGGTCGGTGATAGCCGACGTAAAGGCGGCGGTGAGCATACCCGTGTTCGGCAACGGTGACATATTCAGCGCGGCGGACGCGGCGAGGATGATCGCCGAAACCGGTTGTGACGGCGTTATGGTGGCTCGCGGAGCTGTAGGCAACCCGTGGATATTTTCCGAAATACTTGCCGCCCGCGAGGGCAGGGAATATACCCCTCCTACCGTTGAGCAACGATTTGCTGTCGCCCTTGGACAGATCGAGGAAATGATAGGCGAGAAGGGAGAGCGCGTAGGCGTTGCCGAAGCAAAAAAGCATCTTGCGTGGTACTGCAAGGGTATTGAAGGCGCGGCGGCGGCTCGCGCGAGCATCATGAAAGCTGAAAATGTCAATGACATAATAGACATTATCGGAGAGCTTTCAAAACGAGAATATAAACAATAAATTTAAAATACAACAATATGTTTAGAAAGGACGAGAAAATGAGAGCGGATGAAAATAAAACCGTAAGCGTAGCGTGCAAGGACGCTCGGCTGTTGCGCATGCTCGTCCTTGAATTTGAACGCCTTGGAGTACAGCTTTCGGAGTACGTTGGTGGCGGAGAAGCGCCGTCGCTGCTGCTCGTGGATATGGATGACTACCCAAGCCTTTCATCAGAGGTCGCTGATGATTGCGTTCTGATCGGCTGGACGCGGCACAATGCAGACGAAGCAAAACGGAACGGCGAATATGCGGCAATATTGCACCGCCCCTTTCTGACCGACGAGCTGCTTTTGTGTGCCGCAGAGCTTATGCGTGAGCTTGGGATGCTTGACAGACTGTTGCTTGAGCGCTACGAGCGGATAAGAATGGGTGTCTTGCCTGCGTGGGGCGAGGATGTTTACCCTCGCGCCAGGGCATATCCTGCTGACGTTGTCTTGTCCGACGAGCCGCTTTGTGTTGCCGTCGGCAGTGAGAAAATTAAGCTGAGTCCACGCGAGTGGAGTATTTTCAAGCGCCTTTACGACAGCCGAGGCTGTGTGGTTGAGCGCGGCGAGCTTGCCCGACTGATAGATGCCGCAGAGGGGACAAACACGGTCGAGGTGCATGTCTGTCATCTGCGTGAGAAGATTGAAAAGCCTTTGGGGACAAGAATATTTTATACCGTGCGCGGCGTTGGCTACCGCATGGAATGACGCAAAAAATTAATTTTGGAAGGGTAGTAAATATGAACGGCGAGAAAAAAGTTCAGCGAATAAAAAGCTTTGAGGTAAACCACGATCTGCTCACCCCCGGAATATACATATCCCGCGTGGACGGCGACGTTACCACCTTTGATATGCGCACCCGCACGCCTAACGCGGGCGACTATATGGACAATCTGACAATGCATTCCTTCGAGCATCTGTTTGCCACCTACGTCCGAAGCTCGGCGCTCGGATCGGATATCATATATTTTGGGCCTATGGGATGTCAGACGGGATTCTACCTGCTCGTCCGCAACGCAGAGCCCGACGCGGTGCTGACTGTTGTTCGCGACGTGCTCCAAAGAATCATTAACCACACGGGCGAAATGTTCGGAGCGAGCCGTATCGAGTGCGGGAACTACAAGAATCTCGACGTTTCGGCGGCGGCTGTGGAAGCTCAAAAATATCTTGATGTGCTTGACAAAAACGGAAGGACGGATTTTAAATATGCAGAATAAGGGAGTTATCGGAATTATCGGCGCTATGCAGATAGAGGTAGAAGCGCTGTGGGCGGAGATGGAGAATAAAAGCACCGAAATACACAGCGGCATAACCTTTGTCAGCGGTCAACTTTACGGACGTCGCCTTGTGGTCGCAAAGTGCGGTATCGGCAAGGTGTTTGCCGCTATCTGCGCCCAGACTATGATAATGAAATACGCGCCCGACGTGATTATAAACAGCGGCGTTGGCGGCACAATGACTGATAAGCTGACCATCGGCGATATCGCGCTTTCGGAGTACGCAGTACAGCACGATATGGATACGACACCGCTCGGCGACCCCGCGGGTCTTGTGTCGGGAATAAATAAGGTTTACTTCGAGGCGGATAAAAAGGTGTTGTCGGATATAGAAAGATGCATTGACGAAACAGGAACGCAGAGTGTGCGCGGAATTATCGCGACGGGCGACGTGTTCCTTGACGACAGCGACAGAAAGGCGGAGATCCACCGACTTTTTGACCTTCCCGACTCCAAGTGCATAGCATGTGAAATGGAGGGGGGCGCTATCGCGCAAACTTGCTACGTCAACGGCACACCCTTCTGTATCCTTCGCGCAATATCAGACGGCGGGGACGAAAATTCGGCTATGGATTATCCTCAATTTCTTGAAATGGCGGCAGGGAAGGTGACCAAAATACTGAAGCGTTATATAAAGGGTACATAAAACGCGGCAACAAAACGAGATTTATTATCATATTTTATGAATGTTTTACAATTTTCGGGGAATTGGACTCAAATTGTTAACAAATTTGTATTGAACTATTAACGGTTATCGTATATAATGGTCTTGTAAGCTATGCTCAAGGGGGCGTAGCACAACATAAGAACAAAAATTATTTTTTGGAGGAAACACAAATGAAAAAGCTTATTGCTGTAATCATGAGCGTTGCTATGATCCTTTCTCTGAGCGCACTTATGGCAAACGCTGTTGAGCTTGTTGGCGACAACGGTACCGTTGCTATTGAGTGGGACGCAGATGCCGCTGATAAGATCACCCTTGACGGTGATATTTCCGAGTGGGCTGACGAGGGATATGTTCCCACCCGTATCGGCGTTGAGAATATGTATGCATGGTCCGGTGCTGATTTACATGCAGAGTCCAGCTTCGCACTCAATACATATTTCGTAGCTGATTCCGATTGGCTCTACGTTGCATTCTTTATCGCAGACAGCAACTGGGTAAAGTCCACAAATGATACGACTACCGTAGGATATTACGGTAATGCAGACTCTTTCCAGATCGCTATTGACTTCAACGGCTTCATGGAAGACTCCTACAACACCGGCTATGACGATTTCCAGAACTCTGTTTTCTACTCCTTTGCTTGCCACAACGAAGGCGATGCTCTGGTGTTCGCTCGTCAGAACTGCGGACCTAACGGTGACGCTGTTCTTTCCGAGGCTAGCGGCGACGGCGTAAAGGGCGTTGCAGACGCTTACGAGGGCGGTTGGTGTGCAGAGTTCGCTATCAGCTGGGAGCAGATGTATCAGGATCTGGAGCTGAAGACTGCTGAAGGCTACATAGCTCCCTTCGATGCAAACAATGATTTCAAGCTTGGTATTCTTCTCTGCTACCTTGACCACCAGAACGTAGACGGTACTGTTTCCCGCAATTGGATGGCTGGTACCACCAAGAGCGACGCGTGCAACTGGGCTCCTCAGGATTCCGGTCTGTACCCCACTCTTGAATGGGCTCCCGACCGTTACCTCAACTGCACCGGCGTAGAGAACGCTGAGGTTGGGTCCGGCGACGAGACCACCACCGAGCCCGCTGATGAGACCACCGAGCCCGCTGACGAGACCACCACCGAGCCCGCTGACGAGACCACCACCGAGCCCGCTGATGAGACCACCACCGAGCCCGTTGATGAGACCACCGAGCCCGCTGACGAGACCACCACCGAGCCTGTTGATGAGACCACCGAGCCCGTTGATGAGACCACCACCGAGCCCGCTGATGAGACCACCGAGCCCGCTGATGAGACCACCACCGCTGCTGATACCACCGCTGCTGACACTACTGCAGCTGCAGAGGGCGGATGCGGATCTGTAATCGGCGCAGGTGCTGCTGCAATCGTTCTTGCTGCTATCGCTGCAGGCGTTGCTCTTTCCAAGAAGCACTAATTAAAATATATGTAGATAATCGCACCCCCTGACCGCAGTCGTCGTGCGACTGTCATAAGGACGGTAGTGATCTAACACATATTACCTCCCCATTTGCCCCCTTGCGGATGGGGAGGTTTCTTTTGAGTTATATTTGCCTGACGGCGAGTGATATTGTCTTGCGGTGATATTCGACTGCCGTCGAGTGATATGCGCTTTGCGCGTTAAATTTAATATTTCTACCCGTGGCACAGCTGGATAGCGCGTCAGACTCCGACTCTGAAGGTCAGCGGTTCGAATCCGCTCGGGTAGGCCAACACAACAGCCCCGCTGATGCGGGGCTGTTGTGTTGCTTAACTTGGGCGGTGAGAGCGCTGGCAGAATCGCCAAGGAACCACAAAATATTATATCTGACGAAGGCGATTCGTTGCGCTCGCCGTAGGCGAGGGCGGCGGTTACGAATCCGCTCGCGGGGCTGTTGTGTTGCTTAACTTGAATTTTAGCTTTCCGCAAAGCGGAAAGCCTCCTCAACTATTCATTATGCATCATTCATTATTCATTTCAAACGGGCTGACTCGTTATGAGTCAGCCCGTTGCCTTATTCACTCCGCCTCGCTGAAGCTGTCTTTTCCAACTCCGCAGAGGGGGCACTCGAAATCGTCGGGAAGGTCCTCAAACTTGGTGCCGGGTGCAATACCGTTATCGGGATCACCCACAGCCTCGTCATATTCCCATCCGCAAACGTCACAAACGTATTTTTTCATGATTCAAATTCTCCTTTTGGTAAATTTTAAGTAATTACAGTACAAGTGAGGGAGCGGTGTAAACTCTTGCCGCAAGCTCCTGATTGAGCATGTAAAGGCTCTTGGGGTCAGAGCCGAACAGCTCCATTTTGGTTATCATATCCTTGGCGTTGGTTTCCTCCTCACCCTGCTCCTTTACAAACCAGTCAAGGAACTGCATGGTGCGGAAATCTCTTACGTCGTAAGCCGCGCCGTAGATGTCGTTGATGAGGGAGGTGACGTACTGCTCATGCTCAAGCCCCGCCTTCAGTACGTCCATGTGGCTTGCAAAAACCTTGTCGGGCTTCGCTATTGCTTCAAGAGTTACGGGCATATCCTCGTTTTGCAGATAGGTGTAGAACAGCATAGCGTGGTCTCTCTCCTCCTGTGCCTGAATCATATACCAGTTTGCAAAGCCGTCAAGCCCCTGCGCCTTAAAATAATTTGAAAAATCGAGATAAAGGTATGCGGAGTAAAATTCTTTGTTGATCTGCTGATTGAGCAGCTCGTGTACTTTTGCGTTCATCATGGCAATTCTCCTTGTATTTTAATTATTTTATTTCTTCAAAGTCCGCCGCGCCGTGCTTGCAAAGCGGGCAGATAAAATCGTCGGGCAGCTCCTCGCCCTCGTAAACGTAGCCGCATATTTTGCAGACGTAGCCCTTCTTGCCTGCAACCGCGGGCTTCGGCTTTACATTTTCATGGTAGTAGCTGTATGTCATGGTCTCGCGGTCGGAGAGGACTCTTGCCTCGGTGACCGAGCAGATAAACATTCCGTGGGTGTCAAGGTCGATATACTGCTCAACCTTGAGGGACATGAAGGAGTTGATATATCGGGGCAGGAAAACAAGTCCGTTGTCCGAGCGCAGGGGCTGGCAATCGGCAAACTTGTCCACGTTGCGTCCGCTCTGGAAGCCAAAGGTTTCAAATACCTTGAAGGGTGCTTCGGTGGTGAGGCAGTTGATGTTCATGACTCCCGTCTGCTTAATAACGTGATGGGAGTAGTTCGCCTTGTTGATAGTGACGGCAATTCTGTTCGGAGTGTTAGTTACCTGCGTGACGGTGTTTACGATAAGCCCGTTATCCTTTTTGCCGTCGTTTGAGGTTACAACGTAAAGTCCGTAGCCGATATTAAAGAGAGCGGTGAGGTCGTTTTTGTTTGCTGTGGAATCCTGCTGTGCAAGATACTCGCGGCACAGCTCGTCAGCAAGATCGTCAAGCTGCTTGGAGCTTTCGTCGTTCAGCGCGGACAGAATCTTGACGGTGTTCTCCGCGAAGGTGAGATTCTTGGACTTCTCCAGCATGCCGCGCATGACCTTTGCCGCCATGGGCGCCCAGCTTCCGTTTTCGATAAGAGCCACTGTGCGGTTGCTGTAATTGCGCTCGGTTAGGTGGTCGATAAACTCACGCATGAAGGGGAAAATGTCTGCATTATAGGTTGTGGTGGCAAGTACGAGCTTGCTGTATCTGAATGCATCAGCCACAGCCGCCGCCATATCACAGCGCGCGAGGTCATAGACGGCTACGCGGGGGCAACCGTTCTTTTTCAGGCGCTCAACAAGCTTCAAAACTGCCTTTTTGGTGTTGCCGTAGACCGAGGTATAAGCGACTACAATACCGTCCTCCTCGGGCTGATAGCTTGACCATGTGTTGTAAAGGTCGAGATAGTAGCCGAGATTAGAGTCAAGCACGGGACCGTGGAGAGGGCAGATCTTTTCAATATCAAGTCCCGCCGCTTTCCCCAGCAGGCTTTGTACCTGCGCGCCGTACTTTCCAACGATACCGATATAGTATCTGCGCGCCTCGTCTGCCCAAGGCTCGTCAGCGTCAAGTGCGCCGAATTTTCCGAATCCGTCAGCCGAGAACAGCACCTTGTCCGCGCTGTCGTAGGTGACGATAACCTCGGGCCAATGCACCATGGGTGCTGTCACGAAGGTGAGCGTGTGACGTCCGAGCGGCAGGGTGTCGCCCTCGGCAACGACTATGCGGTTATCCGCGAAATCCGTTCCGAAAAAGTTTTTCATCATGGCAAAAGCCTTTGCGGACGAAACGATCTTCGTGTCGGGGTAAGCCTTCATAAAGTTTACGATATTTGCCGAATGGTCGGGCTCCATGTGCTGAATTATAAGATAGTCTGGGGTGCGGTTACCGAGAGTGTTCTGAATATTGTCAAGCCACTCGTGGGTGAAGTTGACGTCCACGGTATCCATAATGGCGATCTTATCGTCCATAATGGCGTAGGAATTGTAGGACATTCCGTTGGGAACTACGTACTGACCCTCGAACAGGTCCACGCGACGGTCGTTTACGCCGATATATTTGATGTCGTTTGTAACGTGCATAGCTTTTACCTCGCTTACATATTCGTTATGATTATATTTTATCATAAAATTGAAGTTTTTTCAATATATTTTTGGGATCAATCCAAAATTTTTCCGTCGGTTGAAATAGTGACGACCTGCCAAGGAATAAATTTTCCGCTTGCCATCAGTGCGCGCTTGACGGCGTTCTCGATACCGCCACAGCAGGGAACTTCCATACGTACTACCTTAACGCTCTTTATGTTGTTGGTGGAAATAATGCGCGTCAGCTTGTCTGCCCACTCGCCCTCGTCAAGCTTTGGGCAGCCGATAAGAGTGATGTGATTTCGGATGAATTCCTCGTGGAAGTTGCCGTATGCATACGCCGTGCAGTCAGCCGCGATAAGCAGATTCGCACCGTCGAAGTATGGGGCGTTTACGGGAACAAGCTTTATCTGACAAGGCCATTGAGCAAGCTGACTTGTGACTGCCGACGCTTTCGGAGTGCACGCCGCCGCATCGCGGCGAATGACCTTGGAATTCGTGCCGGGGCATCCGCAGGGGAGGGGAGATTTGGGCGCTGCCGCCTTCGCTTGCTTTACAGCCTCCTCGTCGTAGGCGGGAGCTTCGCGCTCCTCAAAGGTAATAGCGCCCGTGGGGCAGGCGGGAAGGCAATCGCCCAGTCCGTCGCAGTAATCCTCGCGCGTCAGCCTTGCCTTGCCCTCGATCATTTGTATCGCGCCCTCGTGGCACGCCGCGGCGCAAGCGCCGCAGCCGTTACATTTTTCTTCGTCTATCTTAATTATTCTTCTGATCATAATTTACTCCTTTTAAAAGCATTTTCCGCTTTTGCAATCCTCAGCCGAGCCGCCGCGGTAGCAAAGCTCGTTTGGACATTTGCCGGATCTTGTAAATTCCACGATATTGTTTGTGGTAGTTTCGGCAATGTTGGTCAGCGCCTCCTCAGTAAGAAAAGCCTGATGGGAGGTGACTATGACGTTGGGCATGGAGATAAGCCGCGCCAGTACGTCGTCCTCCAGAATGTGCCCCGAGAAGTCCTGGAAAAAGAAGTCCGCCTCCTCCTCGTATACGTCAAGGCACGCCGCGCCGACCTTTCGGGATTTGATTCCCTCCAGCAACGCCTCCGCGTCTACCAGAGCGCCGCGCGAGGTGTTGAGAATTACCACGCCGCGCTTACATTTTGCAAGCGACTTTTCGTCAATGATATGGTAGGTGTCCTCGGTCAACGGGCAGTGCAATGAAATAATGTCACTTTGCTCGAACAGCCGGTCGAGGGAGGTGTACTTTACCGTGTCGCCGTTGTCAAGTCCCTCGGCGGGGTACTTGTCGTATGCAAGAACCTTCATGCCAAAGCCTCGGCAGATATCAATAAATACGCGACCGATACGTCCCGTTCCGATAACTCCTACGGTTTTTGAGTGCAGGTCAAATCCCGTCATTCCCGCAAGGCTGAAATTGAAATCTCTCGTGCGGATATATGCCTTGTGGATGCGTCGGATAGAGGTGAGGAGCAAGGCCATGGTGTGCTCGGCTACGGCGTAAGGGGAGTAAGCGGGCACGCGGAGAACGTGTACCTTGCCGTAGGCGTGCGCCATGTCCACATTGTTAAATCCCGCACAGCGAAGCGCGACGATACCGATACCCATTTCGTGCAGTCGGTCGACAACGCGGGCATTTACGGTGTCGTTGACGAACACGCATACGCCGTCAAAGCCACTTGCAAGCTCCACCGTGTCCTCGTTAAGCTTGGTTTCAAAATACTTGTATTCCACTCCAAGCTCCGCGCCGCTTTTATCAAATGACGGCTTGTCGTAGGGCTTGGCGTCAAAAAATGCTATTTTCATAAATCCTACCTCCGTATTTTGCAGTAAAAATATTATGCGCACAAACACACAACTTTTTTCAATTTTCTCTTGATTTTCTGACCTTATTATAGTATAATCAAAGCGTAAAATATGTTGAATTTTCAACAAAAGGAGAAAAAATTTGAAAAAATATCTGGAAATTTTAAAAAAATGCCCGTTGTTTGATAAAATTGATGACGAAAGTCTTGTCCGAATGCTTACCTGCCTTGGCGGGCGTGTGGTGTCCTTTGATAAAAAATATACCGTATTTGCGGAGGGTGCGCGGGCAAAATATATCGGAATACTGCTGTCCGGCTCGGTGCAGATAATTCAGGTGGATTATTACGGCAACCGCAATATTTTGAGCGTTATCAGGGCAGGGGAGGTCTTTGCGGAGGCGTTTGCCTGCGCGGAGGTGGATTCGCTCCCCGTGACGGTGATAGCCGACGAGCCGAGCGAGGTCATGCTCATTGACAGCAGTCATATACTGCACACCTGCTCAAATAATTGCGGATTTCATCAGCAGCTTATTTATAATTTAATGAAGGACCTTGCGTCCAAGACCATAATGTTTCATCAGCGAATAGAGATAACGTCAAAGCGTACCACAAGGGAGAAGCTGTTGTCATACTTGAATATGCAATCCAAAAGCGCGGGGGCGCGGGAATTTGACATTCCCTTTGACCGTCAGGAGCTGGCGGATTATCTTGAGGTAGACAGAAGCGGTCTGTCGGTGGAGATAGGAAAGCTTAGGCGCGAAGGGATAATTGAGAACAGAAAAAATCACTTTGTGATATTGTAAAAGCAGCAGGCTCAAACGAGCCTGCTGCTTACAATTTTACAGACGGTCAGCCGACAGTCCAAATATGGGTCCATTTGCATGCAAAATATACATCCTGCAAATATTTTGCCGCTTGTTCCGGGTCGTTAAGGCTTGGAACGGTAACGCCGTTTATCTCGTCACAGTTTTCATCAAAGCCTGTCACCGTCCATGTGGTTGGGTGTTCAAACGTTACACTCGTCATGCGGCATAAATCAAATGCATACTCACCTATTTGCAGAATACTTTCGGGGATCGTTATGCTTTTAAGCGAACAGAAGCTAAATGCGCGATCACCAATACTGGTCACGCTGTTTGGAATAGTGATTTCTGTAAGACCGATGCAATCGGAAAACGCCCGAGGACCGATGGCGGTTACACCGTAGGGAATTATACTGTTCTGGCATCCGCGAATGAGGACATTTGTATTTTTTTCTATTATACAGTTGCCGGAGCTGTAATAATACGGATTATCCGGGGAAACGCTCAGGCTTTCAATTCCGGAGCATCCTATAAATGCAGCCGCGGGAATTTTGGTTACATGGTCGGGTATTGTCAGGCTCTTAAGTCCCGTGCAGCCGAAAAAGGCTTGCTCACCGATTACTTTTACGCCTTCGGGGATAATGCCGTTTTTGTTGCCGAGAATGAGCTTGCTCGTTTGCAGCTCTACTATGCAGTTGTCATCACTGTAATAATAATCGTTTGCGTGGGATACCGAAACACTTTCCAAATTCTCGCAGGAGGAAAACGGATATTCACCAATATGCTGAACAGTTTGCGAGATCGTGACGTCGGTAACATTGATGCAAGACTCGAAAGCGCCTTCGCCAATAATTTTTATGCCGTTTCCTATGGTAACACTCGTAAATTCCTCATTCCAAAAGGCAAATTCGTCAATACCGGTCACGGGCTTTCCATTGTAGCTTCCGGAAATGACTATATGGTCGTCCGTACACGTTCCGATATTTGTAACCGTGTAGGAGTCTGTATTGGAGTTATAAGTATATTTTAGTCCCTCGCTCGGTGTCGGCTCGCCGCATTTTGAGCAAGCGTTGTCAACATAATCGTGCAGGACGGGGAGGACAGTCTGCTTGACCAGCGTTTTTTTGCAGGTAGAGCAGCGCTTGCCCTCGGTAAGCCCCGTTTCGGTACAGGAGGGAGCAACTGCTTCTAAAAGGACCTCGGTGTGACCAAGCTCGTCGAGGAGATCTACCTTTTTGTCACCGCACTCGCACTCGCGTGCCAGCTTGCCGTAATTGGTGCAGGTTGGTTTTGTCATCACTGCCCACTCGCCGTAGAGATGAGTATGTACGGTCGTAGCTTCTTCCGTTTCGATGACGGTTTCGGTTTCCGCCGTGGTTTCGGTTTCCGTCGCGGCTGCGGTTTCCGTTGTCGTTTCAACTTCCGTTTCAGATTGCGTTTCTGTCTGCACGGTGCTTTCAACCGTGCTGACGTCAGTGGGCGCCGTGGTGTCCGTGGTGGTGTCGCCGCCGTCGCTTACGTTACACGCCGCAAGACTGAGCGCGAAAAGAACGGTGAGAGCGGTAAAGAGCTTGTTTTTCATTGGTGTCCTCCTTTTGAAATATACGTTGGACTTGCATTATAGACTTTTACGCAGGGTAAAAGTCAACGCTTTCACCCTGCGTAAAAGCTTTAATTTACAGATTGTTAATAACATTTTTGAGTGGAAAGGGCTATCTGGTTAAGATAGCCCGAAATGTTATTTCAACTCTACCACTGTAACCCCGCCGTCGCCCTCGCCGTATTTGCCGAGGCGGAAGGAGGCGATTCGGGAGTCGGTGCGCAGATATTTCCATAGCGCGTTGCGTAATGCGCCCGTGCCCTTGCCGTGGATAAGATGCACCGTCTGCACGTTATACATCAGCGCGTCGTCAAGGTATTTGTCCACTGCGAACCACGCCTCGTCGCCTATCATGCCGCGCAGATCGATCTCGGTCTTGAAGCTGTTGGAACGCTGAACGCTGTAAGACGACGCGGGCGTTTTCTTGCCGCTTTTTGCTTCCGTGACGGTGGCTTCCTCCAGGATAAGACGCAGGTCACTGACCTTAGCCTTGGTTTTGAGAATACCCGCCTGCACGTTGACCATTCCTCGGCTGTTTGGATCTTCTGTGAGGTAGCCCTCCTTGCCGATAGTAACGATACGCACCTTGTCGCCCTTTTTCAGAGGACGGGGAAGGACGTATTCGCCCTCGTCCTCGGGCGCGCGTGTGTCAATGGGATCAAATGCGTCGCCATGGCTTCGCAGATGCTCGCGGACGGCGCGGCGTGCCGCCTCCAGCTCCTCCGCCTCGCGTGCGGAATCCTTGGCGCGCTTCATTTTTTCCATCTGCTCGTAGATAAAGTCGCAGGATGCCTTGGCGCTTGCCACCATGCCTGCCGCTTTTGCGCGTAGCTTTTCAGCCTCGCGCTCGGCGCTTTCAAGCTTTTGGCGCAGCTCACGCTCGGATTTTGTCTTGAATGCCTCGTATTCAACACGCAAGCGCTCTGCCTCCTCGCGCTCTCGGTCAAGCGAGAGTCGGGTGGCTTCAAGCTGCTCGATCACGTTTTCAAAGCTCTTGTTTTCAGTGCTGACAAGCATTTCGGCGCGCTTGATGATGGACTCGGGCAGTCCCAGCTTTTCCGAAATGGCAAAGGCGTTGGACTTGCCGGGTGAGCCGATTATGAGTCGGTAGGTGGGCTTTAAGGTTGCCACGTCAAACTCGCAGCTTGCGTTGCAAACGCCGTCAGTTTCAAGAGCGTAAGCCTTCAGCTCGGCGTAGTGAGTGGTGGCGATACACGCCGCCCCCGCCGCTCTTACGGCTTCGATAACCGCGATAGCAAGCGCCGCGCCCTCAACGGGGTCTGTGCCGCCGCCAAGCTCGTCAAACAGCACCAGTGACCGCTCGCCGACGCGCTTGACTATGGAAACGATATTGACCATGTGGGAGGAGAAGGTAGAGAGCGATTGCTCAATGCTTTGCTCGTCGCCGAGGTCAACAAGAATGTTGTCGTAAATACAGATAGTCGAATTCGGCTCTGCGGGAATATGAAGTCCCGCCTGAGTCATAAGTGCGAAAAGTCCCACGGTTTTAAGCGAAACCGTCTTACCGCCGGTATTAGGACCCGTGATAATGAGTGAGTCGTACTCGCCGCCGAGCACCACGTCAATGGGGACGACCTTGTTTTTGTCAATGAGCGGATGGCGCGCGCCGATAAGACGCACCTGCCTGTCGCCCGAAATGGTGGGGGAGATGCCCTTCATTCGGTTGGACAGCTCGGCGCAGGCGAATATAAACGCCAGCTCGTTGATGTTCTTTACGTTGAGCAGAACGCCGTCCGCAATGTCCGCGACCGCCGCCGAAAGCTCGGCGAGGATACGCTCTATTTCATGCTCCTCGCGGGTCTGAAGCAGACGTATCTCGTTGTTGGATTCCACCACCGCCATAGGCTCGATAAATATGGTAGAGCCCTTGGAGGAGGTGTCGTGAACCAGTCCCTTTACCTCGTTTTTGCACTCTGCCTTGACGGGGATAACGTATCTGCCGCCGCGCATAGTGACTATATTCTCCTGAAGGTATTTCGCGTTGCCCGTTATCATCTTCTGGAGGGTTTCTTTTATTTTTGCGTTTTCGTTGCGTATCTTTCGGCGAATGTCAGCGAGGGCGGGGGATGCCTCGTCCGCGATCATATCCTCCGAGAGTATCGCGCGGAATATTTTATCCTCTACCGTGCGGTTGGGAATAAGCCGCTCGAATATCTCGTCCAGCGACGTGTCAAACGGGTGATTTCCCGTGTGGTAGTCGGAGAGAATACGCGCGCTTTTAAGTATTTTAGCAATTTCAAGCAGGTCTCGCGGAGAGAGCGCCGCGCCCTTTTCGGCGCGCTCGCAGGCTTCGCTGACGTCTTTGATCCTTCCAAACGAGGGCGCACCCTTGACGTTTGCAAGGCGCTGTGCGTCCGTGGTCCTGCGCTGACGGCGAAGGACGGTATAGGTGTCGTCGGAGGGGGTAAGGGTGTGCGCCATTTCGACAGCACCCTCGGTCTCGGCACATTCGGCGAGCAGGGCGCAGATCTTATCAAATTCAAGCGTTCTTATAGTCTTATCAGAAAAGCTCATAACGTACCGATTCCTTTCTTACGCATTTTATTTGCAGTCAGAGTCGCAGCCGGCGCAAGCTGACTCGCCCGGTATTGACGTATCGGTGGACACGCCCATTTCCGACTCTGCTATTTTAACCATTATAGCGCACTCCATGCGCTTTTTAAACAGCTCACAGCCGTAGCCGTAGATTCCCGTAATAGAGCCCGTCGCGTGGTATGCGTTTGCCGCACAGCCACCGCTACAATAAAGCTTTGCCCAGCAATCCTTGCAGTCGGGACGCGCGTAGGCGTTGCACAGCTTGAATTCGTCACGCAACTCTGTGTTGCTGACGCCGTTCCAGATGTCACCCAGCTTGTACTTGTCGTCGCCCACGAACTGGTGGCAGGGATAGAGGTCGCCCCAAGGGGTCACAGCCATGTATTCCGTTCCCGAGCCGCAGCCCGAGATGCGCTTGTAGATGCAAGGACCGCCCGTCAGGTCGATCATATAGTGGTAGAAGGTAAAGGGGCGTCCCTCGCGGCGATGCTTTATCATTTCAAACGCGAGCTTTTCGTACTGCTCGTAGAGTACGGGCAGATCGGCGTCGGTCAGCGCGTAAGGGTCGTCGGGCGAGCAGACCACAGGCTCCATTGAAAGCTCGGTAAAGCCGAGATCAAGCATTTGGAGGATGTCGTTTGTAAAGTCGGTGTTGTTGTGCGTGAACGTGCCGCGCATATAATAGCCACGGAAGCCATCGTTGTCGGGGCTCATGCGCTTCTCAATAAAATGCTGGAACTTTGGAACGATAGTGTCGTAGCTGCCCTTGCCGTTGACTGTACGGCGGAGTCTGTCGTGTACCTCGCGGCGTCCGTCCAGACTGAGGACTACGTTGTGCATCTCACGGTTGGCAAAGTCGATCACCTCGTCGTCAAGAAGCAGACCGTTTGTAGTCAGGGTAAAGCGGAAATTTTTATTGTACTGCTTCTCAATGGAGCGGGCATACTCGACTATTTGCTTACATACGTCCCAATTCATCAGCGGCTCGCCGCCGAAAAAGTCAAGCTCAAGATTTTTGCGCTTTCCCGAATTTTCAACAAGGAAATCAATGGCGCGCTTGCCCACCTCAAATGACATTACCGCACGCTCGCCGTGATATTTTCCTTGAGCGGCAAAGCAATATTCGCAGTTGAGGTTGCAGGTGTGCGCAACGTGCAGGCAGAGTGCCTTTACCTCGGTGGAGCGGTTTTTGAAGTCAAAAGCCTTGTCGGCATAGGTGTCCTTCACGAACAGCTTGCCGCTGTCGCGCAGAGCGCAGATATCCTCATAGCACTCGCAAAGCTCGCTTTTGTTGACGTCCTCAAGGTGACCGTATTTTTTGAGCATTTCGGCAATTATTTCATCGCGGCTGTGCGACTCGAACATGGCGATCATGTCGTAAGCCACCTCGTCAACACAATGCACCGAGCCCGAAAAAACGTCCAGCACGATATTATAGTCACCCAATTTATACTGATGTATCATAAAACTCCGATCTATGCCTCACGGGCAATATGTAAAAATATAGTTGTTATTCACAAAAAAACAGAGCCGCCGCCGCAACATAAGCGGAACGCACGGCTCTGTATCTCCCGCTATCCACGGCGAGTGCCGTGACGGGAGGGCATCAGTGCTTCTTTTCAGCCTTTTCGCACTGCTGATTTGCAACACCGCAGGAGGTCTTGCAAGCAGACTGGCAGGAGGTCTGGCACTCGCCGCAACCGCCGTTGTTAACGCTCTTAGCGAGGTCGCGTGTTTCGATAGTCTTGATTCTCTTCATATCAGTATCTCCTTTTAAGAAATAAATTACTTACTTTTCAAATTATATCACACCCGTGCGCGTTTGTCAAGGGTTTTTGACGTCAATGTTCGTGTCGGCGCAAACTTTTTCTTCCTTCATGCTGCGCTTGCTGATGAAAATGCCGAGGATCACTGACAAAACGCCCGCAACTAGCTTGCCGATTATCATGGGAGGTATGTACGCACTGCCGCCGGGAAACGCCATAGTAAATGCAAGATGCGCCGCGAAAACAAACGCTCCAGATACCGCAAAGGCAGAATTAAGCACCATGCCGCGACCGTTCATTTGATCCATATTGGCAAACGTGGTGGCGTTAGTTGCCAGGGTAGAAACAAGAGAAAGCGAGGAAAGTGCGTCAATTCCTAATTTCGCGCCGATTTTTGACATGGGCTTATTGAGCAGCTTGGAAAGAATGAAGATAAATGGAAATGTCCCCGTCATAAATACGGCGGCGTTAAGGCATACCTTCGCCCCGTTCTCCAGCGTATCCACTCCCTTTATTATTTCGTATCCCGTTAAGAATCGGATAATTCCAAGAACAAGACCGAAAGTTATAAGTATTTTTATTCCGGTGCCGAGGATCCCGAAAATTTTGATGCACACGTTGGGAAACTTCAAAAGTCCTACGGTGATCAACGCAGAAAAGATGATAAGCGGGAGCAGGTCGATAATAAGGGGAATGAAGGGCACGTGCGCCACGAGTCCGCCCACAAAGCAACCGACGGGAATTGTGGCAATTCCGCAAAGAAGTCCCAGCAACACATTGCGGTGATTTTCCTTTTTTACCGCGCCCAGCGCAAACGGAACGGTGAAGGATATGGTGCAGCCCATCATAGAGGATACGACCAGTGCGTTGAACATGCCTATTTTATCGTCTCTGGCAATGCTCGCCGCTAGAGGCGCACCGCCCATATCGTTTGCAAAAAGAGATGCGGGGATAATTGACGGATCAATGTGCAGGGTGTTGTATACCCAATCGAATGTGGGGGAGAGAAGCTCGGCGATCCACGGCGCGAGTATTATCATACCGATCATAGTAAGCGCCATTGTTCCGAAGAACATAAATCCGCGCTCGAATTCCTTGCCGAGCCCGAATCGGTTGCCGATTATCATATCTATTGCGGCAAGGATAGAAAAGGCAAGCATAAAATAAGAAAGAAAATTCATATAGATCTCCAATCAAAGTTCAATGGGGATAAAGCCGTTTTTAGTGAGCACGTAGTGGCAGTCAAAGCCCGCGTCGCGCAAAAGCTGCTTTGCCATATCGTAGCCTGTGTCAAGGTATCGGACGTCGTGGCAGTCGGACGAGATTATCGCTCCAAAGTCGAGCCGCTTCATTTCCTTTGTTATGTACGGATCGGGGTAGGGTGTTGTACGGTAGCCGCGTGCAATAGCACCCGTATTAATCTCAAAATAGGGTATTTTGCCCGACAGTGCTTCTGCCGCTTCAACAGCGGCGCGTCTGTATTCTGGGGCTGACGTGTCAAAGAAATTATGTGTTTCGCTGTGCTTTGTAATAAGGTCGAAATGTCCGATAATATCAAAGCTTCCGTATTCGGGGAGGTGAGCAAGGGTCTTGTAGTAAGCCCTGGCATAAGCCATGCCATTACCGCCGAAATAGGTGTCGATAACTGCTCTGACCTCCTCTGCCGAGCGGTCAAAGCCGACCTTCTCTCCGTTTATGTCAAGATAATGGACAGAGCCTATCATATAATCGTAGCCCGCCATATCCACGATAGAAAACATATCGAATTCAAATCCGCAGAACAGGTCTATTTTGTCTGCGTATTTGGCTTGCAGACGTCGTACCTCCCGCTTGCACCCCTCATTGTTTTCGGGCGTCATTTTGCCGTAAGCAGAGTAGTACATATATGAGTGCGAGGATATTCCAATAGAATCAAAGCCGCGCTCAATGGCGGCGAGGACCACATCCTCGGGCGTGTCGCGTCCGTCACAATAGGTGGTGTGCTGATGAAGGTTTTGAAGATAGCTCATATACGCTCCTTGGTTGGCATTGTCCCTGTTTCCTACAAGAAAACAGTTTATCACAAAAAGATAAAATTGTCAATAAAAACAGCAAAAAGATATTGCAATTTGAGATTTGTTGTGTTATAATGTCGTTACACAAAAGAATAACACAGTCCGCCCCGTCGCGCAGGCAGTCGGGGAGTCGGGCGCAGGGCTTGACGCTGACGCTCGGGGATAAGGAAATCGCAGTGAGAATCTGCAGCAACAGCCATTACCGTATCTGAAATTTATTTCACAAGTCGGAATGCTTATCGTTCTGTGCCGATAAAGGTTTCCCGGGCAAAATGGGGAAGACGCGGATGAGAGAGGATACGGGCAGGGTATCCTCTGCCTTTGCGCGCCCCGAGGGGGCGCTTTTATTTTATCCTTTTTGTGATAAAACACGAAAGGAAACAACAAATGAAAAGAATCACAACACTTCTCACACTGCTTCTGGCGCTTGTTCTTTGCGTCAGCATGTCAGCGTGCAACCTCGGCTCGGGTGACAGTACCACCGAGGCAACTACTACCACTGCCGCGGATACCGAAAGCAGCACTACGGCTGGAACCACCGAAACCACCGCTCAAACCACTGCCGAGCAAACCACCGAGGCGGAGACCTTTGCTGCTGACAGCCATTGGAACAGTGCGACCTATACAAAGGATACTCAGCTTGGCGAGGGCAAAAATCAAATAAAAGTAATTGTAAAAACGGAGGATCATCAGATCACCCTGACTGTCAACACCGACAAGGATAACCTTGGAGAGGCGCTGTTTGAGCTGGGACTTATCAACGACGCATCCTTCTTTGATACCGTCAACGGCATGAAGCTGGATTGGAACACCGAGAAGGCATACTGGGGCTTTTATAAAAACGGCGACTATATGATGGTCGGAGCTAACGAAGCACCCATTGACGGCGTGGAGCAGTACGAGCTTGTCTACACAAAGGGATGATATGAACGAGAGCGCAAGAGGCCGCGCCCACCGTTGGGCGCGACGCATATTGGAAATGTGCGTTTTTGCCATGATTGCCGCACTTATGCTCTGCTCAAAGCTGATAATGGAGTTTTTGCCAAATATTCACCTGCTCGGAATGTTTACAATGCTGTGCGCTATCGTTTTCAGAGCGAAGGGACTTATACCCATTTATCTTTACGTTATGCTCAACGGAGTGATCGCGGGATTTAATCTCTGGTGGGTGCCGTATCTGTATATATGGACGGTGCTGTGGGGTATGACTATGCTTATCCCGAAAAATATTTCCCCCAAGGTTGCCGCCGTGGTCTATCCCACGGTGTGCGCGCTTCACGGACTTCTGTACGGCACGCTCTACGCTCCCGCACAGGCGCTTATGCTCGGATTTGATTTTGAGCAGACGGTCGCTTGGATAGTAGCCGGCTTGCCCTTCGATATCGTTCACTGCGTGGGTAACGCGGTGGCGGGATTGCTTATTCTTCCGCTGTCGCAGCTTTTACCTAAGCTTATGAAAAGGATATAATAGCAAGAGCCACCTGCTAAAATTGCAGGTGGCTCTTGCTATTATGCTTCACGTTTCTTTCTGTATCGTATAAGTCCGATTATCGCCGAGGTGATCGCAATGCTTTCGTTGACCATTCCTCCCCACGAAGGGACAGTCGCGTTATAAATAAGTATCATTGTGCAGGTGAGCAGCAGACTCTTGCGGAGAAGCTGAGGATTGTCAATGGACATAAACACCGTGTTTATCGCAAGTCCGAAAAGGACGAGCAGCGTTTCGGGTCCCGTCCACGACAGTGCGCCGAGTCCTGCGATTATCACCGCGAGAACGTAGGGTATCGCCTTGTGTGCCAAGGGTTTAACCGTCTTTTTGAAATAATAAATGATATTTCGTATTATGCAAACGATATTGAGTATCGCTCCGGGATAAGCGCCCATAAGGAAATAATGTACGATAAACAGCGACGTTGCCAGCGTCAGCACAAGGATTATTTGCTTTTGCGTGCGGAGCTGGTAAGATATGAGAGTTAAGATAACGGCGACCACGCTCAGAGAGTGGGCAATAATTTCTACAGGTGTCATACTTGCCTCCAAGATTTTTAACAAGGGTAAGTATAGCACAAGTGACTCTGACTGTCAAGAGAAAGGCGAAAAATTTTTGTCAGCCGCAGAATAAAAGCGCGGCGAGCAAAAGTCGGGTCAAATCCTGCTCCTCCTTACTGCAGCCCGAGCTGTTGCCGTCGTCGGAGATAAAGAGTATGAGTCCTAAAAGCAGCAATTCCTCGAAGCCGATACCGTGTCCAAACGGAAAGCTTTTGGCATTTGCCATTCCACCGCCAAGACTGCGCAAAAGGTCGGAAAGTCCGGCGGGCTTGCTTTCGTCCGACTTTTTTTCGTCTGCCTGACCTTCGTCAGTTGGAGGTGGATTTGTCGGCTGGACTTCTTGGGCGACCTCCTCGTGGCTCGGCTCGGCTTGCTCGACGGTCTCGACAGTTGAGACGTCGGTGTCCTTTGCCCTTGCCGTGTACGTCCTTGAATACGTGCCGTCTGAGTTGAACGCAGTGCCCTTGTAGTTGGCGGGCAAGCGCACACCGTCGCGCTCGATGCTTTTGGCGTCGGGCGGAGCGGCTCGTCGCCACATGTCCTTATTGCTCAATGCTTTGCTGTACATTTTCGGTCTCCTTCTTGCCTGTGGCGGGGGCTTGGGGAATTGATCGAAAGGCTTCCTCTATCCGCAGAAAATTGATCATATATTCCGCCGCCCGCTGTCGATCACTGTTAAGATACGGCTTTAGGGCGCAGAGAAGGGCGGTGTGGTGACCGCTATGGCGCCCCCCGCCCTTGCCGCCGCCCAAAAATCCGCTTGCTGCATTCATTATGGTGGGTAGCTTGGAAAGTATTTCGGGATTTGACAAAAGCGAGCCGAAAAGTCCGCCGCCGTCCACCGTCGACGCTGGGACTGAATTATCTGCGGGGACTGAATTATTTGCGGGGGCTGAATTTTCTCCCTCCGCTTCCTCTATCAGCTTTCCCAAAAGGGAGGAGAGGTCCTCCGTCATGCCCTGCCACCTCCGTTTTTGAAGCCGTTTATGAGATTCTGAATGTCATTTTCGCTTGCGGTGGAAAGGATAAGCCGAAGGCGTGCGATATCCTCCTTGCCTACGTTGATAGCCGACGTGTCGATCCCGTATTCACGCGCAATGCCAAGCAGTACCTTCTTGAATTTCTCGTCGTCAAGTGCCAAAAGCCGCTGTAGCTGTGTTCTGTCAAGCTCCATGTGTGTCGATCCTCCCTGTGTGAGTATTTTCCTTCGTTACATAGTATTCCGCCCGCGCACGTTTTGTGAATGAGCGTTTTCTGTTGACAGAAAACGTAAAATGTGGTATATTAATTACAACGGCAGAATCGGAGGGTGTGGTCGTGTCAAGCTCAAGCTATTTGATAATTTCGGATATTCATAACAGAACGACGGCGCTTGACGAGGTGCTGAAAAGACAGGTGCGCCGCCCTGATGCACTGCTGTTCTGCGGTGACGGACTGCGCTCCTTGTCCTATCTTGCGGAAAATATCAACGTTTTCGCCGTGGGCGGCAACTGGGACGGATTGAGGCGGCTGACATACCCATCGGGGTTTGAGGAGGAAGTCCCCGACGAGCGCGTGATAAATCTTGACGGGAAACGGATATTGATGATGCACGGACACACAAGGGGAGTCAAATATTCGCTGACAGCCGCAATATACGCCGCGCGTGAAGCGGATGCAGATGCGCTTGTCTTCGGTCATACACACACGCGCGAGTATTTCCGCATCGACGGGAATTCGGGTGAGAAAATGCTTGAGGTTTTCAACCCCGGGAGCTTGCTTGATGGGGATTTCGGAACACTTGAGATACGAAACGGCGTTATGCTGTTTTCCCATGGCAAAATATGACATTAAATGAGCAAAAACCCCTTGACAAAGAGAGAAAAATGTTTTATAATAAGTGCCATAAGGGCAGAGCCGTGAGCGACGATTTGCTTGGTGTCTTTGCCCTTATCAGTTTTAATAAAGAGAGAAAGGAAAACCGCTATGATCGCAACGACCTACACAACAGTAAATACCGATCAGAATTCATCCGTTGGCGGCGTGCAGAACGTGTCTATGAATAAAAACGTTCCCATGCTGTTCGGCAGCATGGTGTTCAACGACGAGGTCATGCGACAGCGGCTTCCGAGAGAAGTATATAAGTCGCTGACCAAGACTATCGCCACGGGTAAGGCGATAGACCCTGCCATTGCCGACGTTGTTGCAAACGCCATGAAGGATTGGGCGATAGAAAAGGGCGCAACACACTTTACCCATTGGTTTCAGCCGCTGACGGGCGTTACCGCCGAAAAGCACGACGCATTTATTGCTCCCGTCCCGGGTGACAAGGTGGTAATGGAGTTCAACGGCAAGGAGCTTATCCGCGGCGAGTCGGACGCTTCCTCCTTCCCGTCGGGCGGACTTCGCGCGACCTTTGAGGCGAGAGGATATACCGCATGGGATCCCGCGTCCTACGCCTTTGTTAAGGACGGCACGCTGTTTATTCCCACTGCATTCTGCTCTTATACGGGCGAGGCGCTGGATACTAAAACTCCGCTGCTTCGTTCCATGCACGCTATCAGCGAGCAGGCGCTCCGCATCATCCGACTTTTCGGTGATACAACTACAAAGCGCGTTATCACCACCGTCGGCGCAGAGCAGGAATATTTTCTTATAAACAAAGAGTATTTTGATAAGCGTAAAGACCTTGTTTATTGCGGCAGAACGCTGTTCGGCGCGCCAGCACCCAAGGGTCAGGAGATGGATGACCATTATTTCGGCCCTCTCAAGCCAAAGGTTGCGGCGTTCATGGCAGAGCTGGATATGGAGCTGTGGAAGCTGGGTATCAACGCAAAAACCAAGCATAACGAGGCTGCCCCCTCACAGCACGAGCTTGCTCCGCTGTACGTGACTACCAATATGGCGGTAGACCAGAATCTTATCATCATGGAATACATGAAGATAATCGCTCGCCGTCACGGCATGGAATGTCTGCTCGCGGAAAAGCCGTATGCGGGTATGAACGGCTCGGGTAAGCACAACAACTGGTCGCTGTCCACGGATAAGGGCAAAAATCTGCTCGATCCCGGCAAGACGCCCGAGGAAAACGCGCAGTTTTTGCTTATTCTCGCGGCTGTCGTGCGCGCGGTGGATGAGTATCAGGATCTTCTCCGCCTGTCCGTTGCGTCGGCAGGAAACGACCACAGACTCGGCTCAAACGAAGCACCTCCTGCTATTATCTCCATGTTTATCGGCGAGGAGCTGGAGGCTATCGTTAATTCGATAATTGACGGAACGGTATACCATAAGGCGGGCGCGTCCCACATGAATCTGGGTATTCCCACCGTTCCCGTTTTCCGTAAGGATACCACCGACAGAAACCGTACCTCTCCGTTTGCGTTTACGGGTAATAAGTTTGAGTTCCGTTCTCTCGGTGCGGCGCAGAATATCGCCATGCCAAATATCGTGCTCAATACCGCAGTGGCGGAGGTGTTCCGCGATATGGCGGACAGGCTTGAGGCGGCAGAGGATTTCGGCGCGGCTGTGGCAGAGATAATCAAGGAAACGCTGACGGCGCATAAGCGTATCATATTCGACGGCAACGGATATGCCGACGAATGGACGAAGGAAGCGAAAAAGCGCGGACTTAGCAACCTTAAAACCACGGTTGACGCTTGCGCTTGCCTGACGGACAAAAAGAGCGTCGAGCTGTTTGAGCGTCACGGGGTGCTGAGCGAGGTAGAGCTGAAGTCCCGTCGGGAGATACTTTACGAAAATTACGCCAAGGTGCTCAATATCGAAGCACAGACAATGATAGTTATGGCAAGCCGCCAGATAATCCCCGGAGTCGAGGCGTATATTGACCTTCTTGCCCGTGCGGCAAAGGGCAAGATGGACGTTTTGGGTACTGTTGAATGTGCGTCTATGGAGCGCGATATCATCTCCAAGCTGTCCAAGCTGAATTCCAAGGCGTATAACGGTGTCGCGGCGCTTCGCGCGGCAGATGCCGAGGCTACTGCGGCGGGTAACGCGCAGAAATCGGCGGCGCTGTTCCGTGATAAGGTCATTCCCGCTATGAATGCGCTTCGCGCGGCTGTGGACGAAATGGAAACCATGGTGGCGTCCGATTGCTGGCCGCTTCCCACCTACGGTGAAATGACTTATAAGCAATAATAAAAAATCCGCGCCTGTAGACGCGGATTTTTTAAATTGAAAATTGGCGAAAGACGGCTATTCTGATTCCGTCGGCAATATACTCCAAAGATCCAATTTGAAATTTTCGTTGGTAGTCTGTATGCGAGAGGGTATCGGTTCGCCTTTTTTGAAAACGTATATGGATATCGGCGGGCTGTCACCCTCGGACACATATATTTCGATCGAGCCGTCTTCTCTGGGTATTACCGACGTGATAACGTCGCCGTTGAAAAAGGCATCGCAAACGTTGGGCATTTTTAGGGATAGATCCCCACTTGATACATCTTTTTCACCGTTTAATGTAAAATTCACTCCACTTTCGCTGTAACGCACTTCAAATCCGTTGAGCGAGACGGGGGAAATGAATTCAACCGTCGATATCTTACCGCCGTCTGTATGTATGACGCTCAGCTTCGCTTCGAATTCCATAGCTCTGCCGTCCGACCCCACACCTGGATTTGCACCCTGCGGAGTGTAGCCGTCCTCGCGCGCAAGCTCGAGCGTACCCTTGACCCGTACCGAAATATCGCCGCCTCGGAAGGCAAGATAACTCTGTTCGGCTGTTGGGACGCACCCCGAGGTTACGGTTATGCATACAGCCAGCACGATAACAAGCGGCAATATTTTTGCTTTGACGTCGGATCTCATGCTCCACCACCCCTTCCATCTGTACATAATATGTGAAAAATGAAGCAAATATGAGGCTCAAAGGCGGGAAAATACGACATTATTTTTCCATTTCCCTTGCAAAAGGGAAAAATATGTGTTATACTAACTGTATATAGTGTTTTGCGCAAAATAATTGCGAAAGGAATAAAGAAATGAAAAAGCTTTTGCTCCAGAAAAGATCGGGCGGCATGCGGATATGCGCGGCGTGCTTGGCGGCGCTGATGCTGCTTTCCTGCCTCGCGGCGTGTGCTCAAAGTGAGCCCATAACCGAAAATAAAATAACGGAGGTTCGGCTGACGGGTGACGGTGCTGACAAGATAAGCATCAAGGCACAGCTCACCGAAAACGCCCTGTCGTCAATATCGTCGGGAGAAAAGCTGTGTCTGCTTGAATATACGTCGGACATGGACGTCGCAAGCGACACCGCCGAGCTTGAACCCGTGTCGGAGATCAAGGCAAAGGCAAAGGTAGATTTTGAGATACCGCTTTACGACGGCGTGCGCACGAGAAGATATTCCTCCTTTGCAGTAGCTTACTATAACAAGGACGAAGGAAAATATTCGGTGCTTACTCCCTTGGCGGCTATAAATTTCAGCTCGTCGGACAAGGAGGAGACGGCAAAAGTCCCCGAGGTATCCGTCAAGGGACTTGCAACCGATAGTGCGTCGGGTGCATTGGAGCTTGGCGTATCGCACGCACTGGTCGAGGTGCGGCTGGAGAATCTGCTCCTATCCGCATGGGAAAGTGATGCCGTGTCCTACGTTTACGACGGAGTTACGTACTATATGCGCGGCAGTGAGCTTGCGCGTATTGACGGACTTGTAAAGACATTTACGAACAACGGAGTGAACGTCTACCTTGAATTCGTATTGAAAAACGTTGACGGTGAGCTTGCAAATACCGTGTCGGGGCTTGCTTTTTCCGACGCTACTGAAGCAAGGGGCTACCTTGTGAACATGGAGTCTGCGAGCGTTGCCCGCAGAATGGAGGGTGCTTTTGATTTCCTCGCGCTCAGATATTCGGATAAGGCAGAAGAGGATAACGGTCTTTGCGATAAGTTCATAATAGGCAAAAATGTCAATAATTCCAAACGATATGCAAGCTGTGGCGGACTTACCATGACCGCGTTTATCTCTACATACGAAAAGCTGGTGCGCCTTGCCGATACTGCGCTTGCTACGTATAATTCGGACGGTCACGCATACGTTTCCATTGACGATAATTGGCGCAACAAGAACACCGAGACCGCATGGAACGGCGAGAGCTTTCTCTCGGCGTTTGCAAACGAAGCAAAGGCACGCGGTGATTACGACTGGCATATTGCCTGCGGTATGTATACCGAGGGCTCGGTGGTGTGGGAGGAGAATACTGCACCTCAGAGCATTACCCCTGATACTCTGTCGCGCGTTGCCGACCTGCTTGACGTTAAAAAATACAAATTCAACGAAACCGATCTGCGCGGAGTTATGATTCATAGCTTTGAAATCTCGGGAGATTCGGAGGAAAATCAGGCGGCATCCTACGTTTATGCATATTACCGCGCGCTTGAAATGGGTATGGTGGAGGCTATGATGTATAGCGCTCATTACGATACCGCCGAGGATAATTCGGGAATAGTTTACTATGGTTCGGATGCTTTGACAGAACGCAAAAAGCTGTACGAGGTATTCAAGACTGTGGATACCGATAAGGCAGACGTGGCGACCTCCGTGGCTACCGCGGCTATCGGCTTGCCCTTTACCAGTCTTGCAAGCAACCTCGGTGACAAGGCGCATCCCGTGAAGCTATTGAGCGGCACGGCAAAGAACGACGGCAGTACCAAGGACGTTCCCGTGCTTTACAGCTTTAACGGAGTTATGCACGGATTTGAGTCTACTGCGGGTGTAAAATACACCGAATTCGTTTATTCCGAGGGATACGGAACGTCTTATCTGAATATGTCGCTGGATGCGGACAGAATTACCGACAGCGAGGGAATATATGCAACCGTCAGCGGAAGTGCCGTCAAGGGCGCGGAGGAGATCATAATTCCTCTGTATGCGGGAAGCTCCGCAAGCGCAGCAAAGAGCAGTGCCGTAACGCTTCGTATACTTCGTCCCTCCAAGGGTGCTGTGGCTGATTCGGACGGAGCTATCCTTTACGAGGCAACGGCGAGCGGAATCAGCGGAAGCGTATGGCAGAACGTAAGCTTCGATATATCCGAGCTTGGCAGTAAGCTGAAGGGAGAGGACACGCTTGTTATAAGCATTACGGCTAACACTCCCGAGGCAGAGAATGCGTGCTTTGGTATCAAGGATATCTGCGTTAAGGGCGCAGACCACGACGCAGGCGTGCTTGGAGTTATCATTATAATTATCGTTCTCGTTGTACTGCTTGGAATAGTGGGTGCTTTGGTGTACTTCGTGCTGAAGCGCCGTGGCATTATTGGCAGGTAATAAAAAATCTCGCCGAGCAAGAAATTGCTCGGCGAGATTTTTTTGGTTGAAAGTTGATAGCTGCGCCCATTCACTCATATCTATCAATTATCTCACAAAGCCGATCGTAATTTTCGGCGTAGATTCCGTCGCGGAGGGCGGCTTGGTCGGCGGTGGTGAGGGTGGCGACGGATATATTCAGCACACGGACGGGCTGTACTTTACCGTTTCCGAGAACAAAAACGGCTATCTTACCGTCGTATTCAGCCACTCGGTAAGAGTAAGCCGTCGCGGTGTCGGCGGTGGATTCAAATTCGGGCTCCGATTCTGACTCCGATTCATGCGCAGTGTCGGCGGAAACAGCGTCGGTGACGCACGGCTGAGTTTCTTCGGGGAGAGTAGTGACCTCCGCCGTGCATATACAGTCGATATCGCCGTCGGTTTCATTTTTGATATTTTCAAGCTCATCTTCAAGCTGACTTATTCGGTGGCGCAGAAAGCCCATGCTGTGAAAATCCGAGGTGGCGTTCTCATCCACCCTGTCACTTACTATACAAACGGCGCAGACGGCGCATACACCCGTTATGATGGCGATTCCTATCAACAAAAAACATGCATTCTGAACTGATTTTTTCATACTACACCTCACTGTCAAACGTGGATTTATATTATCTTTTCCGTTTGGCACATATTTATGCGCGAAATAAAAAAATTGCCTTTTTTGCATTGATTATCAAGCTAAAAATCAGGTTTAAAGTGTGCGGCGTTTGATATAATAAAAGCAGTATGCTTGCAAGCGAGGTGTTAAAAATGAAGGAAAAACGGAAAACGCGCCGCAAAATACTTAACTTTTTTATAATAATGGCAACAGTCGTTTTGCTGATCGCGGCGTGCGGCGTTATAGCGGCGGGGGCATATCTTAACGCTTACAGCGATTCAAAGATCGACGTTTCCATGCTAGATATGACGGCGGGCGGTGCGGGCGCGTCCAAGCTGTACGCAACGGCGGATGGCAAGGAGGTTGAGATAGGCGACGGACTTTACGGAAGCATCAAATATAAGTACGTGCCTATCGATGAGTGCCCACGCAATCTTATAAACGCATTTGTCGCCATAGAGGACAAGCGATTTTTTGACCACAACGGCGTGGATATTTTGCGGAGCGCAAAGGCGGCGGCAAGCTATATGAGGGGAAGCCGTCGCTCCTTCGGCGCGTCAACCATAACCCAGCAGCTTGTGAAAAACCTTACGGGACGGGACGAATATACGCTTGAACGCAAGTTTACCGAAATGTTCGCCGCCCTTGACCTTGAAAGATGTGCGCACAAGGAGCAGATACTTGAGGCGTATCTTAACGTGATAAATCTTGCCGAGGGGTGCCGCGGCGTGGGCGCGGCGGCGGAGCTGTATTTTGGTCGGGAGGTGTCCGAGCTGACGCTTGCACAGTGCGCAAGCATCGCCGCAATAACCAACAATCCGTCCGTCTACGATCCCTTGATACACCTTGAAAATAATACCGTCAGAGCGCACGTCATTCTGTCTGAAATGCACGCGCAGGGGTATATAGGGGAGGAGGAATACACCTCGGCACTGACAGAGGATATAGCCTTGCGCGGACGAGAAGATGGGAATGTCGGCGAGGGTCGAATAAGCTCGTGGTACGCCGATATGGTGGCGGAGGACGTCATCAGCGATATGTGCGAGCGGTTGGGGTACACTCGCGCGCAAGCGGCGACGGAGGTCTATAACGGCGGACTCAAAATTTACACCGCCATGAATATTGATATACAGACTGAGCTTGAAAAATATTACGAAAACACCACTAATTTTCCGTCAAACGGAAGTCTGCCCGCGCCGCAGTCTGCAATGATGGTGGTGGACAGACAAACTGGCGACATTCTCGGCGTTGTCGGCGCAGTGGGCGAAAAAACGGGAAATCGCGTGCAAAATTATGCCACCGATACCAAAAGGCCGCCCGGCTCTGCTATAAAGCCGCTGTCCGTGTACGCTCCCGCGTTGGAAATGAAAAAAGTCAACTGGGCAACCGTTTTTGACGACGTTCCAGTGAAATTTTCCGTGAGTAACAGCGGTAAATATCTGCCGTGGCCCAGAAATGCGGACGGAGTTTGGCGAGGCTATACAACGGTCAGGGACGCCGTTGTCGATTCGGTCAATACCGTGTCCGTGCGTGTATTGGAGCAGGTCGGAAGGGAGCAGTCGCTTGACTTTCTGAAAAGCAAATTGCATATAAATAGCCTGTCCGATAAGGAGGATATGACGCTTTCCGCTTTGGCGCTCGGGCAGGCATCGCACGGTATCAGTATGCGGGAATTGCTTGGAGGATATACGATTTTTTACGACGGCGTGTACCGCGAGCCCGTGTCTTATTATAAGGTGACAGACAGCGAGGGACGTGTGCTGCTTGAAAACGGGCAAGCGAGAAATACGGTGATAAGCGAGGAGAATGCTTGCATTATGACGGAGATGCTGCGCGGCGTGACGTCTGATGGAACGGCAAAGGATATTGCTCTTTGCAAGCAAATGGGGGTCGCTACCGCGGGCAAGACGGGAACGACGCAGAATAACTGTGACAGATGGTTCGTCGGATATACGCCACGCCTGCTTGCCGCCGTGTGGATGGGATATGATTATCCATCTCCGCTTGATGCTGTCAAAGGCAACCCTTGCGTGCGTATATGGGACGAGGTGATGTCGGTTTGTCACAAGTCTTACGCCGACGGGCAAGAAGATAATAACTTTGATCTCGCTGATGATGTTATAAAGATCAGCTACTGCAAGGATTCGGGACTTATTCCCAAAAGCGTGTGCGCCGAGGATGTGCGCGACGGCAGAATTACAGAAGGGTATTTTACCCCCGACAATATGCCGATGTCACCCTGCACTCGACACGTCACAGGCGGAATGATAACGGCAGAACGTAATTTTCCTTGTCGGATATATGTGGCTGACGAGGATCACGTTTGGAGCAACGACGGAGATGACGTGCAGGAATAAGTGCGCGTGGCGACTCATATATTTCAATAAGCCCGACGGCAGTACCGACGGGCTTATTTTTACTTAGGGAGGCTGTTATGGGGATGTTCCGTAATAGATTCAGATACGACCTTGGTGCCGCGATCGTAGGCGGCGGCGCATGCGCTCTGTTTGCTGTGGCGGTACGGCTATTTTCAGCAAGTCCGTATTATGTCTGGCAAATGATGTCAGCCGTTTGCAACCTGCCGCCCCTGTGGCTGTCGTCTGTCTTGTGGTTGGCGGTAAAATTTCTCATAGGAGCCGTGCTTGGCTGTATATTGTCGGGCGGCATCGGCGGTGCGGCAAGGAGCTGTGTCCGTTATCGAGCGGGGATATATCTCGTTTTGTCGCTGACGGCGGCACTGATGTGGTATCCATTGCTTTTTGGTGCGCGTGCGCTTGTTTTTTCGCTGTTACTTATGGCGGCGGCGTGTGTTCTCGCTATACTTTGCGGGCTGTTTCTTTGGCGCGAGGACGGGGTGCTCGCATTGGTATCGTTTATCGTTGCAGTGTGGTACGTCGCGGTGTTTTTGATACAACTCAACGTCGTTTTTTGCATTTAGAACAAAAAACAGAAAAAATAAGTCGCAAAGTGCATAAATTTTCACAAAGCCCTTGACAAAAAAAGGTTATAGTAGTATAATTTACTTATCAACAAAAGTGATCGGAGGTTTTAATGATGAAAATTTTCAGACTTGTAGGCATAGTTCTCGCGATCTGCCTTATGTGCGGCGCGTTCGTTGCGTGCAACAACGGCGGCGGAGATGAAACCACCACTGAGGCGGTAAAAACTATTACCGTAAACGTTGAGATCTATGAGGACGACAACGTATCGGGCAAGGCAAAGTACGAGGGCGTCGTTAAATACGAGGGAAATGATCCCACGGCATACGATATTCTCGATTGGTTCTGTACCGTTGAGGAGGGTATAGCATTTGAGGCATCTAAGGACAAGACGGTCACAAAGATCGGAGATATCGTTATCGAAAGCCCCGCATATCTTTCCGCTTGCTACAAGAACAAGGGAATCAACAATTCCTTTGAAAAGCTGACCGACGAGGTCATCACGGACGGCTCTACCGTTATTTTCTACGTAAAATAATTTCAAAAAAATATTGGCGCTGACCGCATTTCGCGGTCAGCGCCGTTTTGTTGTTCAATTACTTAAGCAATTCCTCAAGCTGAGTAAGAGCGTTGTCGAATTCTGCCATGGCAGAGGCTACGGTGTCGGGCTTTGTGAGATCCACGCCCGTGATCTTCAGCTCCTCCAGCGGATAATCCGAGCCGCCGGTGGAAAGGAAGTTGAGGTAATCCTCAGCGCCGTTCTCCTCAAGGATACGCTTCGCAATAGACACCGCGGAGCAGAAGCCTGTTGCGTACTGATATACGTAGAAGGAGTTGTAGAAGTGAGGAATACGCGCCCATTCGATAGCCTGCAAGGGATTGACCGTCGCGCCGTTGTAGTACAGCTCGTTCAGCTCGCGATATACTGCGTTGAGGGACTCGGCAGTAAGGGGAGTGCCGCTCATGTCAAGGTCGTGAGCCTTGCGCTCAAACTCTGCAAACAGAGTCTGGCGGAATACGGTGGTGCGGAAGCCCTCAAGGAAGTGATTGAGAATGTACGCGCGCTTGTCCTTGTCGGTTTCAACGGACAAAAGATAGCGGGTGAGCAGTACCTCATTGACGGTGGAAGCAACCTCGGCTACCATAATGCTGTAATGGTGGTTTGCAAAATCCTGCTTCTCGGAGGAGAAGTAGGAGTGCATAGCGTGTCCAAGCTCGTGAGCGAGCGTGTATGCGTCGTCAAGGGTGTTGGTGTAGTTGAGCAGAACGTAAGGATGCACGCCGTGTACTCCGCAGGAGTATGCGCCCGTGGTCTTGCCCTTGTTCTCGTAAACGTCGATCCAATGCTCCGAGAACGCGCGGTCAAGCAGTTTTTGGTAGCCCTCTCCAAGAGGTGCGGTAGCCTTCTTTACAAGCTCCTGCGCTTCTTCATAGGTGACGGACATATCCACGCTCTTTACCATGGGGCAGTAGAGGTCGTACATATTCAGCTCGTCAAGACCAAGCACGCGGCGGCGCAAATCAAGATAGCGGCGCATGGTGGGGAGTGCGTCGTGGATAGCGCTGACAAGGCTGTCGTAAACCGAAACGGGTACGTTGTTGCCCGACAGTGCGCGCTCGCAGGTGGAGGAATATCCGCGCACACGGGTATAGAAATTGTCCATCTTGACGCTTCCCGTATACATAGCGGCAAGGGTGTTGATGTACTTGTTGAACTCGCCGAAATACAGCTCAAAGGAATCCTTGCGGACTCTCTGATCGTTGCTCTCGCGGTAAACGCCGAAGTTTCCGTGAGTGAGAGTTACCTCGTCCCCGTTCTCATCCTTGATGGTGGGGAAGGTCATGTCTACGCTTTCAAGCATAGTGAAGGACTGCTGAGCAGTGCCTGCTGCATCCGAGAGCATAGCCAGCATCTGCTCTGACTTGCCGTCGAGAATGTGCGCACGCTCGCGCTCGGTGTCCTCAAGGATATGACGGTAGGATGCGAGGGTGGGGGACTGGATAAAGTCCTTGAGAGTTTCGGGCGGGATAGCCAGAATTTCGGGAGTAACGAATGCGCCCACGGTGGAAAGCTTTACGTACAGAGTCATGGCTCTGCCGTTCATTGCCTGATATACGGGATCTCCGTTGTCAATGTTCAGACGGAGGTTGGAGTAAATGAAAAGACGGTTTGCCTTTTCCATAATGCCGTAGAAGGTGTCAAGACCTGCCTTCATGCTCTCGGGAGAATTGCCGAGAGTGCCTTGGATAGATGCAAGCGAGGGAATCGCCGCATCGGTTTCGGCATATACCTTTTCCCACGCCTCGTCGGAGGGATAAATGTCGGAGAAATCCCAGGTGTAATTCTTGTCAACTTCGCTTCTGAGTACCTGTGCCATTTTGTAATTTCCTTTCTTTCGATAATAACTTATACGCTATAAGTTTACCACAATCTGCAAAAAAAGTAAAGGGCTTTTCAAAAAAATCCAAATGAAATAGCCATAATCGCAGCTCGTTGTGTCGAAAAAAGAAAATTATTGAAAAAAACTTAAAAAAATTTCAAAAAACCTCTTGACAAACTCGAAAAGCTGTAATATAATGTAATGCGGTTAGCTGAGGCTAACCAAATTTCGAGCCAAGGAGTTAGTTCGTGCTAACTCCACTTTGAAGGATGCCTAAAGGAGGACTGTGATATGATGCCGTTGATACTTGCAGAGATAGGCGAGGAAAATATTATACGCAGAGTCGGCGGAAGCCCCGAGGTAAAAAAGCATCTTGAAAATTTAGGCTTTGTAGTTGGCTCGACCGTTAAGATAATAAACAGCATAGGTGGAAATATTATCGTCAGCGTAAAGGAAGCGCGTATCGCTATCAGCCGCGAGATGGCGCAAAAGATAATGGTAGGATAATAAATTATATAACTATTCAACAGTAAAGGAGGAGTCGGTATGAACACACTCAAGAATGTGAAGGTTGGCGCTACGGTTAAGGTCGTCAAGCTCCATGGAGAGGGTGCTGTAAAGCGCAGGATCATGGATATGGGGATCACAAAGGGAGTTGAGATCTACGTCCGCAAGGTTGCACCGCTGGGTGACCCTGTAGAGATCACGGTGCGCGGCTACGAGCTGTCGCTTCGTCGGGCTGATGCCGAAATGGTAGAGGTCGAGTAATACTCAAAAGGGGATATAGCCCCTTTGCATTTTGCAGTTTGGTTAGCCTTCGCTAACTGTTAAAAACCAAATCAAATCAGAGAGAATAGGAGAAAAACTATCATGGGTATCAAAATAGCCCTTGCAGGTAACCCCAACTGCGGTAAAACGACGCTTTTTAACGCGCTGACGGGTTCAAACCAGTACGTTGGAAACTGGCCCGGCGTTACTGTTGAAAAGAAGGAGGGCAAGCTGAAGCGTCATGACGACGTTATCATTACCGACCTGCCCGGAATCTATTCGCTTTCCCCCTATACGCTGGAGGAGGTAGTTGCGAGAAATTACCTTATCGGCGAACGTCCCGACGCTATCCTCAATATAGTTGACGGAACCAACCTTGAAAGAAACCTTTATCTTACCACACAGCTTATCGAGCTTGGTATTCCCGTTGTAGTAGCGGTGAATATGATGGACGTGGTGAAAAAGAACGGCGACAGCATCAATATTGCTGAGCTGTCTCGCGGCCTTGGCTGTAACGTGGTCGATATCTCCGCGCTGAAGGGTGACGGAATACAGGAGGCGGCAGAGGCTGCCATTGAAGCGGCAAAGAAGGGGACTCCTGTTCCCATGCACACCTTCTCGGGTAGCGTTGAGCATGCTATCGCACATATTGAGGAGGCGGCAGTACACGGCCTGCCCGAGGAAAAGCAGAGATGGTATGCTATCAAGATCTTTGAGCGCGACGACAAGGTGCTGGAGCAGCTTCAGCTTTCCGAGGATGTGCTGGCTCACATTGAAAAGGATATCGCGGCGGCAGAGGCAGAGCTTGACGACGACGCAGAATCCATTATCACAAACGAGCGATACATATATATCGGACAGCTTATGAAAAGCTGTCACAAAAAGAAGAACGCAGGCAAGCTTACGGTATCGGATAAGATCGACCGCGTGCTTACAAACAGATTTTTGGCTCTTCCCATCTTTGCTGCGGTAATGTGGCTTGTGTACTTCATTTCTATCGGTTCTATCGGTGATTTCACCGTAGGATTTATGAACGACACCCTGTTTGGCGAGTGGATAATCCCTGCCGTTGCGTCGGGACTTGAATCTATCGGCTGTGCAGAGTGGCTGGTAAGTCTTGTGGCTGACGGTGTAGTAGGCGGTGTCGGAGCGGTGCTTGGATTTGTTCCGCAGATGCTCATTCTGTTCTTGCTCCTCTCCATTCTTGAGGATTGCGGATATATGGCGCGCGTTGCGTTCATTATGGACAGAATTTTCCGCAAGTTCGGTCTTTCGGGTAAATCCTTTATTCCCATGCTGGTAGCCACAGGTTGCGGCGTGCCCGGAATCATGGCTTCCCGTACTATCGAGCAGGATAGAGACAGAAAAATGACCATCATGACCACGGGCTTTATCCCCTGCGGTGCGAAAATGCCTATCGTTGGTATGATCGCGGGCGCGCTCTTTGCCGATTCATGGGCAGGCGGCGCTTGGGTTGCTGTTTCCGCTTACTTTATTGGCGTTGCGGCAGTTATCATTTCGGGTATCATCCTGAAAAAGACCAAGCCCTTTGCGGGTGATCCCGCGCCCTTCGTTATGGAGCTTCCCGCATATCACGCACCCGTTGTAGGAAATATTCTTCGCGCTACGTGGGAGAGAGGCTGGTCCTTCATTAAGCGTGCGGGAACCGTTATCTTTGCGGCAAGCGTAATTATCTGGACGCTCAACAGCCTTTCCTTTGAGGGTGGCTTCCACTATATCAGCGAGGCAAGAGGCGGTGCTTCCGTTCTTGAGGTTATCGGTAACGCTATTGCGTGGATCTTTGCTCCTCTCGGCTTTGGTAACTGGCAGGCGGCTGTTGCTACCGTGCTTGGACTCGTTGCAAAGGAAGAGGTCGTAGGTACGTTTGGTACGCTGTCCTCTATGGCGAGTGCTGATCTGGCTATGGAAGGCGATGCGGCTATGTATGCGGTTATTGCTCAGGAATTCTTTGGCGGCAGTGCGCTTGCGGGCTTCTCGTTTATGATATTCAATCTGCTCTGCGCTCCTTGCTTTGCGGCTATGGGTGCTATCAAGAGAGAGATGAACAACTGGAAGTGGTCGGTTGCATCTATTGCGTATATGTGCGTGCTGGCTTATGCGGCGTCCCTGTGTACCTACCAGATCGGTCTGTGGTTTACTCCCGCGGGCGGAAACATTATCGGAACGGTAGTGGCGGCTGTGATCATTCTGTTTACAGGATTTATGCTGTTCCGTCCCAACAAATACAGTCAGAATAAGCTGACGGTTAAATAACCGACGGCGAAAAGGAGGTTTATGATGCCCACAATTATCATAGCGACGGTTATCGCGGTTATCTTTATTGCGGTTATCGTAAACGAAGTCAGAAAAAAGAAAAGTGGCAAGAGCTCTTGCTCGTGTGGCGGAAATTGCGGCGCGTGCGGTATGGGCTGCCACGAGGAAAAGAAGTGAAAAAACGGGATGACTCGAAATGAGTCATCCCGTTTTTGATGAATAATGAATGATGAATGATAAATAGTGAATAATTAAGGAGGCTTTTCGCAGAGCGAAAAGCCTCCATTTTTTAATAAATATCGCAGTGGGTAAGGGACCCACGGGGGGTTATAGAGATGGCTCTTGCTGTAACCATCCAAACAAATCTAAGCAAAAATAAACGCAGTAAAGTTCCTCGATACAAACTTTCTTTTGGGGAAAGTTTGGTGGGGTGTGGGGTGAAGCCCCACATATACTTATTATTTCTCCTTAACCGTAACTCCGTAAAGCAGGAGCTGATAGGTGTCTGCGGCGGTGGATACGGTGATTTTGTCGAGGGGGACGTTGCTGTTTGCGTCCACGCGGAAGAGGTTAGCGACGTAATGCTCTCTGTCCATATCGTTGATGATCTTCAGTGCGCGGGGAGCGCCTGAAGCCACGGGATTGATACGGGAAGGCCCGTACCAGCCTGCGGCGGTGGTAATCTCCTGACCGTTACGCAGAGGGATGTTTACCTGCGAGCCGTCAGCGTAGGAGAGCGTCAGCGTTGCGGCAAGCTCGCCGAATTTTCCGCCGATAGGGAAGCCGCAGGGCATACTTACGTTGCCGATAAAGCACAGACCGTCAACAGCTCTGCCGACGTTCAGCTCAAACGGAGTGTTTGCATTGATAACAATAGGCTTTTGCAACAGATCCACGGGAAGCGCACCGAGGGACATGACCTTTTCGGGCAGCGTCGGACCGTTTCTCATGACTCGCAGCTTGCGTGCGTCGTAGTAGAAGCGGGGGATCGGCTTTGCAGACTCCGCCATCATTTCATTCCAAGCCGCAGATTGGGCCTCGGTGTTGGCGATACCGTCAAGGCTTATGGGCGCGTAATTGCCGTCTGCCTCAAACTCCGACTTGTGGAGATATTTGTTGATAGCCTTGGGGGTTTTGATCTTCTTGAAATATTTTGTAAATACCGCAAGGCCTAGATTGGGACGGCGGTAGTTGTCCACAAGTCCCTCGCAAAGCACACCGTGATAGCACGCGGGAGCGGCGCGGTTGAACTCGTAAACACCCGCCCAGCACCAGATAGCCGCGCCTGCAAGCACGGGACCGTTGTCGGGGTTGTGCCACAGCTCTGCTATACGGTCAATGGAGGACTTGAGGTAATTCACGTTGTCGTAAACGTGGTATCCTCCCCACTCCGTGAAGAACAGCGGCTTGTCGTCAAGGTACTGTGCAAGCTGAACGAAGCGGTAGGTGTCCCACGTGTAGGGATGCATGGAGTAAAAATCAAGATTGCAAGCGGCAAAATGCTCCTTGGTCATCTTTTCGTCCATGCAGTTTGCACCCGATACCATGCGGTAGGGGTCGTTCTCGCGGCATACCTTTGCCGCCGCGGTAAGATATTCGGGGGTGAAAATGCACTCGTTGAAGCTGAGCCAGAAGGCAACGCTTACGTGATTTCTGTCGCGAACTACCACACGGCGCAGAACCTCAAGGCTGGAGTTGAATATCTCCTCGTTCTTTACGTCGTTGAACCAGAGTCCTGGCTCCTCGGACACGAAAAGTCCAAGCTCGTCGGCGATCTCAAGTATTTTTTTGTGATGAGGATAATGAACGAGTCGGACGTAGTTTGCGCCTGTGTCCTTTATCATCTTCATATCCATATACATCTGCTCCTCGGTCATAACGTGACCTTGGTCGCCAAATATATCGTGACGACAAACGCCGATAAAGAAGAAGGGCTCGCCGTTGAGGTAGAATCTCTTTTTGCCCGCAACCAGCTTTTTAAATCCAACGCGGGTAGCGTAGGTGTCACAAGCCTTGCCATCCGCTACGAGCGTGACGGAAAGAGAGTAAAGCGTGGGCGTGTCGGGCGACCAGAGAGAGGGGTATTCGCAGGGGAATTTAACGCATCCGTCCGCAGGGAGGGGGAGGGTATCTGCAAATGCCACTCTGCCCGTAGACTCGGCAAGCGTTACCTCGACAGCATACTTCCTTGCCGTACCGTCCGTCTTTATCTCAAGCGTGCAGTCAGCCGCTTTCAAGTCGTCCGACAGTTCCGCGTGCCAGAAAACGGTGTCAAGAATATCCGCCTCGGTGTATTCGATATACACGTCGCGGGTGATACCGCTGTAATTTTCCCAACCCTCGGCAGGGCCGAACACCACCTCGGTATCGCGCACGATAACATCAAGGAGGTTGTCGCGTTCACTGATAAGGTCGGTTATCTCGTATCTGTATTCGCTGTAAGGGAGCATAGTGCCGAGAGCCTTACCGTTGAAGGTAACGTCTGCGGCGTAGGTGATGCCGTCAAATACAAGGAAAGCACGCTTTCCTGCGGTGTTTGCGGCTTTGTCGAAATTGAGCTTGCACTCTGCAAAGCCGGTAGCAAAGTCCGAATAGGGGATGCGCTTTTTGGTAAATTCTCCGTCGCCTATGCGGTAATCCCACCAGCCGTTAAGAAGCTGAATATTTCTTTTCATAATAATCTCCATTTCGCCGCTTTGCGGCGGCACAAATATCGTTTGAAATTCGACCGTGTCGTTTGCGACAATATGGACCTCGTCCATATTTAGGTCGAATTTGGGCGTGAAACGGCAACATTGAGTTTCAGCTCTCTAAACTTTCACGCTAACACCTTGAATATGTAATTTTGTTTAAGCGAGCGTACCCTTGCCGCTTTCCATGTAATTTTTTACGAACTCGCACTTCTCGAGAATTGCACGTCCAAGAGCAGAATCTGCCTTGATACCGCAGATCTTTTCCATAAGCTCCTCGGTAGTGTTATTGTCGCGAAGCTCCTGCCAAGCCTTGTCGGATTCGTGGCTGTAAAGCAGAGCTGCAGCCGCAGTCAGCAATAGAACGGAGGTGTCCCCACCGTGCTCGTCGAGCAGGCAGAGCGGGCCCATAATGCGCTCGGCAAACGCCAGCTTTCTCTGAGGCTCGCGCGCGTTTCTTGCAACGGTGTCCTTGATGGTTCTGTCGCAGAACTTCTGCTTGGAAAGAGCGGCGAACTCGCGCTGATCCTCCTCGGTGTAGCCGTATACCTTGCAAAGCACGCGGTTGGTAGCGGCGTAGTTGCGGTCAAGCAGCTCAAGTATCTCGGGGTCGTTTGCAGCCTCGCCGTAGTCGGAGTATCCCTTTGCGTAGCCGAGATATGCGATAACACAGCTTGCGGCGTTGTATGTGTAGAGCTTACGGGTCAGGAAGTTCTCAAATCCCATAATGGGGCGAACGGTCTTGATGTTCAGCTCAAAATCGCCGAGGGGCTTTGCGTCGCACTGCAGGTAAGGGTAGTTTTCGGACGCGATATCAATGTCGCCGTCCTCAATGGTGGTGCAGAATACGGTAGACTCGCTGACGGTGATGTTGTCAAGTCCGATAGCCTCTGCAAGAGTTTTTGCAGGGTGAGATGCGTTCTCGCCAACGATAATGTGGCGCATTTTGCCGTCGTTAATAAGCTTTTTAAGCTCTGCTCCAACGTCCTTTAAGTTCATTCCGCCGACGGATACCATAATGATAGTAATATCCGAGAGATCTGCGTTTTCCCAAGTTACCGCCTTATAATTTGAAACGGTCATAGGCTCGCGCACACCGCCGAAAAAGCTGACCTTAAAGGAGCCTGCGGCGTTGAGTGCGTCAACGAGAGCGGCGTTTTTGTCCACAAAAAGAATTTCCTTGTTGTCCTCGGCAAGCAGTCTGCCGATAAATCCACGGCCGGTCTTGCCCGCGCCGATCATTGCTATTTTATTGCTCATTTCAGCCAACCTCTTTCCTTGATAAGCTCAATTTTTTCCTTGATAAGCAGACCGAGAGTGCCGTTGGGATCTACCTTGCACACGTCGCGGATAACTGCGTCAATACCCTGTGTTTCTCTGATCTCCTTGAGCTTGATTGCAAACTCGTCGGTCTCGTTGTAGTAGTGGATAGCCGCCGCGATAGCAATGCAGAGGTTGTGAGGCATAATGCCGTATTCAAGCACCAGGCGTGCAGAGCCTACAAGACGGTCGTCGGGACCCAGCTTGCGGATCGGGTCGCGAGCGTTTCTCTCGATAAAGTCAACGATAGTGTAGTCCTGAAGCTTTGCCTTGGAGGTGCGAGTGAACGCCATCTGCTCGTCCAGCGGGAAGTTGTGCTTCTTGGAAAGTGCCTGAGCGGTCTCGGAATAAACGCCCTCAAGAATCTCAATGATGCGCTCGTCGTGAGCCGCGTCGGCTATCTTTTCGTAGCCGAGAAGCGCGCCGACGAAGGAGGTCGTTCCGTTTGCGGCGTTATAGGTGTAGAACTTTCTTTCAAGGAAGCCGGTGAAGGATTCAACGAGCTTCAGTCCCTTGATCTCGGGAAGATTGCCCTTGAGTCTGGATGCGTCAACGGGAAGCTCCCAGAAGTTCTGTACGTTAACTACCAGCGGGTCTTCGCGGAGCTGATCCGCACCTGCCTCGATAGCGGAGCGCATGATAACAGCCTCGGTGATACCTACGTTTTCGTTGAAGTAAGCAAGCTCGGATTCGTCGAGAGTGGGAATGATAGCGTCGCGGAGAATGTTTGCGGGCAGCTTCCAGTTCTCGCAGGTAACTACGTTGAGCTTGCCGCCGACCTTAGCCTTCGCCTTGATACCCTTGGCGATAAGGGGAGCGATCTCCAGCAGATTCTTGCCACCGACAGCGGTGAATACTGCATCAGCCTCGGCGATGGCTGCCGCTACCTCGTCCTCCTGAGAGAACTTGAGAGCCTTAGCACCCGTAACGCGGCAGGAGTCGTCGGGATTGCCGAGAATATTTACGAAATAGCTTCCGCGCTCGTTGATGAGGTCGGTAAGACCGTCAAACTTTTCAACGTAGGTGCAGGGGATTCCGCTGATGAACAAAAGATGGCCGATAAAGCCGCGAGCAATTTTGCCTGCTCCGAAAATAACACAACTCATAGTATTTTTCTCCTTTGATTTATTTTAATGATTTAAATGAGTCCTTGAGGGTGGGGTAGAGATTTTTGTATATCTCATACCGCCGTTTGAGGGTTTCGCCAAGTGCCGCGTTCGGCTGTATCTCGGCGGAATACTTGCATATTCCGCGTATCGCCTTTTCAATGGACGGATAAAATCCGAATCCCACTGCGGCAGTGATCTGTGCGCCGAGAGCGGAGGTGTCGCTCTCCGCGCAGGTGCGGACGGGTACTCCAAACAGCGAAGCCTTCATAAGATTGAGTGTTCTGTCCTTTGCCGCTCCGCCTGCGACCGTGATGACACGGGCGGGGGGCTTGCCCATACACTCGTAAATGTGGTATATGCTGAACGCCACTCCCTCCATTACAGCGTAAGCCATGTCGTGCGGTGTGGTGTCGGCGTTGATGCCGAAGAACACGCCGCGCGCATCCGCGTCCCATATAGGCGCTCGCTCGCCGCAAAGGTAGGGGAGAAATACGGGGGGATTATTGGCAAGAGCTGCGTCTGCGTCAATGTCGCAGAGCGGATAAAGCTTGCCGCCGAAATCAAGCGATTTTCCGCTTGAAGCGGTAACACCGTAGTGCGCGTTGCCAAAGAAATATTTTCCCGTAACAAGTCCGTCGTCAACGTCGGATATCTCAGCTTCAACTATTCCGAGATGCTCGCTCGTCCCCGTGATGTCGAACATATCGCCGACCTCGTACATGCCCATTCCGACAGTGCCCGAGAAAAAGTCGTTGCAGCCGACGTACACGGGCGTACCCTCGCGGATACCCGTCTGTGCCGCCGCTTCGCCCGTTACAAATCCCGCAAGCGCGGTAGGCTCGCGAAGCTCGGGGAGCAAAATATCCGAAGCGCCGATATAGTCAAGCAGATATTCGGAATACGTGCAGGTGTCAAGATTTGCAAGACCGCGCCACGAAAACTTGTCGCTTACGTAGCTGCCCGTAAGCCGCTCGCATATAAGATCCTTTGGCATACATATCTTTCTTACGCCGTCATAGTGGGAAAGAATATATTTCAGTCGCGGCAGGGGATAGGAGATTATGGAGGGATGAGGCATAGAGATTTCCTTGATAAACACCTCTCTCGGTATGTCCGAGAGGATAGCATCCAGCTCCTCCTTGCCAACTCCTGTGTTCCAGCCTATCACCGCGCCGTCGTCGATTATATAAGTTCCCACCTGAGAGGAAAGACCTATCGCGCGAATCTCGGAGAGATCCATAGTTCTTGCCGCGCGACAGATAGCGTCCCACCAGCCGTCAACGCTTATTTCGGAATAGCCCTCGCGCGCTTTTATATTCGCGCCATTCTTTCCGAATATCAGCTTGACGGACGACGTACCCAGATCAATGCCTAAAATATTTTCCGTCATATCAGTCAAACTTGAAGATAGCCTTTACAAAGCCCTCGGGGCGGTTTCTCGCCATGTCGATAGCCTTGTCAAAGTCCTCAAGAGGCATGATCTCGGACACCATGGGAGCGAGATCAATAACGCCGTCGGCGATAAGGGAAATCGCCTTCTTGTGCTGATTCCAGTTGTTGCCCGCGCCCACAACACGAAGGTTGTTAACGTGGATGTCGTCGATACGAATGGTCATTTCCTTGCCTCTGCCGTAGCCTGCAAGCGCGATAGTGCCGCCCTTGCGGGTGATCTTAAGCGAGGTCTGGATGCAGGACTCAATTCCCGTTGCTTCAATTACAACGTCAGTTCCCTCGGGATGAATTCTTTTCAGCTCCTCAAAAATGTCCTGCTTGGAGGTAGCAATGGTCGCATACGCGCCCATGTCCTTTGCAACCTTGAGTCTGCGCTCGGAGTTAGCTACAACAACGATCTTTCTCATACCCATAGCCTTTGCCGCAACCAGCATGCAAAGACCGATAGAGCCTGCGCCGATAATAACGAGAGTGTCGCCAAACTTTGCATTTGCCTTTTCAAGCGTGCCGAGAGCTACGCCGAGAGGCTCGCAGAGTGCCGCAACCTCAAAGGGAACGTGCGCGGGCTTTTCGCAAAGACCGTATACGGGAACGATAACGTACTCGGCGTACGCGCCGTTACGTCTGAATCCGATCTCCTCAAAATCCTTGCAATATCTCCAATTTCCGCTTCTGCAAGCGTCGCAATGGAGGCAAACCACGTCGTTGCTTCCGATAACTGCCTTGCCAACCCACGCGGAGTCCTCGGGACTTCCGACGCTCTCAACAACACCGCTCCACTCGTGACCGGGGATGAGGGGGTAATTTGCGGGAATTCTGCCGTCAATGACCTCAAGGTCAGTGGCGCACACTGCCGCCGCAGAAACCTTGATTCGCGCCCATCCTGCGGGGGGCTGAGGGATGGGGGCGTCAATGAGGGCTATTTCGCCCGGCTTTTTGATTTGTACTGCTCTCATGTCTATACCTTTCCTTTCTTTCGGCACAGCCGAATATAAAAATTTTAAATTTATGCAAAACAAGGCAAGCCTTGAATTGGTCGCGTGTTAAATGTCTATCTGCTCAAGCGAGCGGTCGATAGCTATAAGCACCGCACCGAGAGGTGCATTTTCAACGTCGGTATAGGAAACCTTTACGTTGGGTGCGCTATTCGCAAGGATACAGGTCAGCTTGTCTGCAAACAAGTCGCGGTAGCCGCACATATCTCCGCACAGCAAAACGTTATACGCACACAGTAAGTGGGACACGTTTGAGATGACGTACGCAAGATATTTTGCCGCTTCGTTAAAATATTCCGACGCCTTCGCATCTCCGTTGCGCGCGGCTTCGGCAAGACGTGAAAATTCCATTCCCGACGCCTTTGCAATACCGCGCATGGATGCGTATTGCTCAAGGCAACCGTGCCGTCCGCACATACAAGGTCTGCCGTCGCGAACCACGCAGGTGTGACCTACCTCAAGTATGCCGGATTTTGCAAGTATACGACCTCCGAGAGTTGCCGCCATACCAATTCCCTTATCTATTCTCAAAAGCAGCGTATCCTCCGAGAAATCGGTTAAGGATGCGTAAAGAATACAGTTGGGGTCGTGCTCAATATATACGGGAATCCCGAATTTGTCGCGAATCAGCTCGGCAAGGTTTACAGACTCCCAGTCCTTGCAGCCGGGAAGAGAATAGGAAATTCCTTTTTCGGAGTCTACAACGCCTTGCATAGCAACCCCGATACAGCGCACGCGGTGTCCCTCCGTATGCTCAAGCACGCCCGAAATAAAGTCGGTAACTCCGCATGTAAGCGATTCGCGGCTGGAGAAATCCGCTTCCGCTGTCCACTTCCCGAGAACGTGATTTTTAAGGTTGACAAGCACAGCCGAAAATCCCGAGCGGTTGACGTCAATTCCGACGGCAAAATGCTCCTCTCCGTTTACTTCAAGGCAGAAGGGAATTCGTCCCTTTGCCGAGGTGGCAGAGCTGTCCTTGACCTCCACGAGATATTCTTCCTCGATAAGCCGAGCGACGATAGTAGATACCGCTCCCCAGCTGATGTCCATGGTGTCGGCGATCTCGCGGCGCGTCATTTTTCCGTTTTCGCGGATGAGATTGAAGACCTCGGCGGCGTTAGACCGCTTCATGTTTCGCTGATCTATGAAATTTTTCACGGCAACGCCTCCTTTTTAAAATAATTTCCTTCATCTATTGACAATTATATCACGCCGTGATATAATTGTCAATAGGCGGGGATAATTTTCTGCCGCACGAGCAAAATTTTTTGGAGGAGAAATTATGTTGAAGAATAAGATTTTGAATACACAGCTTCTGCCCGGTCAGATCGGCATATTTTACTTGGGACAGGAAAGTATTCTGCTGAAAGCAGAGGGCAAATATCTCTTGTTTGACGCATATCTTTCGGACTACGTTGACAAGAACTGCTGCAGTGAGCTTGTCAAGTGGGAGAGAGTTTACGACACGCCTATCACTGGCGAGGAGCTGGATTTCGTGGACTACGTTTTCTGCTCTCACAGTCACTACGACCACGCCGATCCCGAAACTCTCGGCGCTATGTCCAAAGTAAACAAGAAAGCAAAGTATATCGTTCCCGCGCCTATCGTTGATACCGTTGCAGGATACGGTGTCAATAAAAAGGATATCATCCCTGCGCTTGCAGGGAAGAAGGTTGAGCTGTGCGAAGGATTTTCCGCACTCCCTTTGCCCTCGGCTCACGAGGATCTCGTCACTGATAGCGAGGGAAGATACGACGCGCTCGGATACAAGGTGACTCTCGGTGATACTACTGTATATCATGCGGGCGATTGCTGTATCTACGACGGACTTGAGGAGTACCTTGGGAAGGTGGATATCATGTGCCTGCCTGTCAACGGACGTTCCTATTATAAGAGATATATCAAGGATATTATCGGAAATATGGATGCATACGAGGCAACTGAGCTTTGCACACACGTTGGCGCAAAGCTGCTGATTCCTATGCATATCGACCTCTACGCAGTCAACGGAATTTCAAACGCATCCTTTGTTGACGCTGTGGATGCGACGAATAAGGAGCTGTGCTTCCACATTTTCCGCCCGGGCGAGAGATACATTTACGAGAATTGAATACAAAACACGCCGTGCGAAAGCGCACGGCGTTCTTTGTTTTTTTACACACTTTCCCTGATAAATTTCTGAAGCTCGCCAAACGAGCCGTGGGGGTAGGGGGAGAGGTCAATATTTCCTTTGTTGATAAGGGTATCGGTAAGGAAGAACAGCTTCATTCCAAGAGCCGCGGCGGGCATATCGTCGGAGGTATCGTTGCCGACCATGATGCACTCTTCGGGGACGAGTCCCAGCTTGTCAAGCAGCTCGGTGTAATATTTGGGATTTGGCTTACAGTAATGGCTGTTCTCGTAGGTGGATATGTAGGAAAAATCGGACGGCTCAAGTCCCGTCCAGCGCACACGCGCGTTTGTCGCGACGGCGGGGAAGATGGGGCTGGTGGCAAGCACTACGTCAAGTCCCAGTGACTTTGCAAGCTTTACCGTTTCAGCCGCGCCCGCGTTGTATCCGCAAATGTCTTTAACGAGATTAAATTCGTTTTTGTAAAATTTCTCGAGATTTTCCGCCTCGCATCTGGAGTCCTCGCCGAATTCTGCGGCAAAGCTGTCCCAGAATCTCTGCTCGTTTGTGCATGTGCCGTCGTTAAGGAGCATGCTTTTAGTGCCGCTCCACACGGTCGCAATAAGCCGTTGCGGCTCGTAGCCACGGGGCGCGAGATACTTTGCAAGCTCGCCAAAATACGTCTTGATAAATACGTCCATATCCATTGGAAGCAGAGTTCCGTCAAGGTCAAAAAGTACGGTGGTTATTTTCATAGCAATCTCCTTTATTCCTTTCCCGACAAGCGAATATATGCGTCGATGTTAGTCTCTCCGTCAGAGCGCAGGGTGCGGACGAGATAAGCCTCTCCCTCATCTCCCTCGGACAGCTCGGCGGGGTGTCGGAAAACGGTGAGCGAGTCGCCAAACGCCGCCTCCTTGAGGTAGGAAACAGATATTTCCTTTACCCACTTGCCCGTCATGTCGGGCAGATAGTCGCATATCATATCGGGGTATTTCGTGTTGTTCATGTGGAGATTGAAATCAATATCGCTGTATGTTATTTTTCGCTCACCTACAACGTCCAACACAACGCTTGAAGGTATGCGTACTCTCGGTGGGAAGCGGGATGCATCGGGAGCCTCGTCGTAAGGAAAATCGCGCTTGAAATCGCTTCCTCTGACAAGAGTTTTCGCATTTGCGTCGAACAGTGCCCACGTGGACATAGCCTCGGCAACCTTATCGCCGCCGCGCAGTATTTCAAAATAGCGCATGAAGGCGTAGCTTTTGGATTCGGTGCACCATGTATTTACCGTGATGTCCTCGTATGCAAAAATCGGCTTGTGAACGGTCAGCTGTATTCTGCTGAGCAAAAATCCGAGCCCTTCGTTCCTATACAGCTCGTTGAGGTCCATGTTATAATCACGGCACTGGTGGTTGGCTGTCTCTTGCATATATGTCAAAATTGCCGTGGGACGAAGGAAGTGGCACGAATCCGTGTCGTGCCACCTCGTAGTGTAATTTTCCGAATACTTCATTCGATCAAAGCGTTCCGGACGAGCCGAGAACGTTTGCGATCTTGTGCTTGACCATTTCCTTGACCTCTGCGCGAGCCACGGTGAGATACTCTCTGGGGTCGAATGCGGAGGGCTTTGCACTGAACACACGACGGATGCCTGCGGTCATAGCGAGGCGGATATCGGAGTCGATATTGATCTTACAAACTGCAAGGGTAGCAGCCTTGCGGAGCTGCTCCTCGGGGATACCTACCGCGTCGGGAAGCTGACCGCCGAGAGCGTTGATCTCCTTGACGTGCTCCTGAGATACGGAGGATGCGCCGTGCAGAACTATCGGGAATCCGGGGATCTTTTCCATGATCTCCTCGAGAATATCAAAGCGGAGAGGGGGAGGAACGAGGATACCCTTTTCGTTTCTCGTGCACTGCTCGGGCGTGAACTTATATGCGCCGTGGGAGGTACCGATAGCAATAGCGAGGGAGTCAACACCGGTCTTGGAAACGAACTCCTCAACCTCCTCGGGACGGGTGTAGGAGGAATCCTCGGCAGAAACCTTAACGTCGTCCTCAACGCCTGCAAGTCTGCCAAGCTCACCCTCAACGGTAACACCGCGCTCGTGAGCGTAGTCAACTACCTTCTTGGTAACCTCGATATTCTCCTCAAAGGAGTAGTGAGAGCCGTCGATCATAACGGATGAGAAGCCACCGTCGATGCACGCCTTGCAGATCTCGAAATCTGCGCCGTGGTCGAGGTGGAGAGCAAGGTCGATACCGCTGTCGGCAATAGCCGCCTTAGCAAGTCCCATAAGGTACTCGTGCTTTGCGTACTTGCGTGCGCCTGCAGATACCTGAAGGATAACGGGGGACTTTTCCTCAGCCGCCGCCTCGGTGATCGCCTGAATAATTTCCATGTTGTTGATGTTGAATGCACCGATAGCGTAGCCGCCTTCGTATGCCTTCTTGAACATCTCTTTTGTGTTTACAAGAGCCATATTTACATCCTTTCGGGCGGCAATATTCGCCGCCGATTTAATTTTTACGCTATATTTTACCACATATCCCGTTAAAAATCAATAGGTAAACTGTAAAAATCCGTAAAATTTATTGATAAAACACAGCCCCGCCGTGTTCGGGCGGAGCGGCGTGCTTTACGTTACGGTATTGGGAGGCTGACCGTCATTTTGTGATGTATTCGCCACGGCGGCAGGGTGGGAGATAGGTGTGACTACGCGCTCCTTACCCGTTTGTGCGCGGTGCGGCTCGCGTTCCTCACCTGCGGTGTCTGCCGCAGGCTGACGGTTGCCCTCGTGCAGTCCGAAGCTGACGGCAATGGCGTTGTTTACCTTATCCATGACCTCGTCGTCAAGGTGTCCCATTTTTTCGCGCAGCCTGCGCTTGTCGAGCGTGCGTATCTGTTCAAGCAGTATGACCGAATCCTTTGCAAGTCCTACCTTGTCGGCGTAAATATCAATGTGGGTAGGGAGCTTTGCCTTGCCCATACGCGAGGTGATGGCAGCGGCGATAACGGTGGGACTGTGTCGGTTGCCGACGTCGTTCTGCACGATAAGCACGGGGCGCAGTCCGCCCTGCTCCGAGCCTACGACGGGGCTGAGATCTGCGTAAAATATATCTCCGCGACGAATTGCCGAGGAGTCCCGACGGACGGACGTCGGTGATTGGCTTTGGTTGTATTGGGTTGACATATATTTTCCTCCGCTTGGGTGATTGCTGTATAGCTATTCTTGCCGTCGACGGCGGGGTCTTAAACACGGGAAAACAAAAAAAGAAAAATATTTCCGCCGCCGTGTGGGTGCTTATTATCAGGATATGCCGTGCTCGCCGCCAACGACATATAATATCGGAGAAAACCTCCGAGGCATATATCCCACTTGCGCGGGATATATGCCTCGGATCGCACGAAGGAGAACTCCCCCGCGCTACAAGCTAACGGTAGCTCTTACTTGTTCTGATTCTGAGTACCTGCCATGTTGGACTCGTAGCTCTGGATCATCTTCTTGACCATCTGACCGCCGATAGAGCCCGCCTGACGGGAGGTAAGGTCGCCGTTATAACCCTGGTTGAGGGTAACGCCGACTTCGTTAGCCGCTTCCATCTTGAACTGCTCGAGAGCCTTCTTTGCCTCGGGTACAAGTGCTTTATTGCTTGCCATAATAGTGACTCCTGTTCCGGACGCCGCCCGCTTTTTTGCGTTTACCGTCCACGTTAAATTAACTTAAAATCTATATTATCGAGTCGGCGTCGGGGAATTTCCCGTCGGCTTTCTCTGCTAATATTGTTTACGCATTTTTTGCGGCTATGAATGGGAATTTGTGTTATTGAAAGCGTTCACAATAACTTTAAAATTTAATGTGGCAAATTGACAAAAAGAACGCTTGACACGGTGATGAAATTGTGGTATCATATAATATGTATTTTTATACCAATCAAAATTTCAAAGGAGAAACACATGAAAGCTTTCAAAAGTTTCACGATCAAAGCTCTTGCGGTTTTGCTTGTGATGTCAATGCTGGCAGCTATGGGTGTCGGACTTGTGTCCGTATCCGCGGCAACCGAGGTGAAGGTCAACGTTTCGTATGTTACGGGAACGAACGGCGACCAGCGTATCAAAGCGGACGGCATTGACAGCCTTGCCATGAGAATTAAGGTTAACTCCGCATTCTCATACTATACCGTGATGCTGGCAAGCTATGGCGCGACGAGCGCAAAGGCTAACGTTGCGCTTTACGCTTGGGACTTCAACTATGCCAAGACTGTGGCGGGTACTCCCGTACACCAGGCTGAGATAACTGTTAAGGACAACAGCTGGCATCAGCAGACTCTTGCTTCCACTGCGGCTGCGGGCGAGTATCTCGTGGTAGTTAAGGGCGTTTCCACAACCGCTGCCAACGGATGCATAGCGTGGTTCGGTAATCTGACTACCAATTCCATTTCCTCCGGCTGTGTATACAGACAGGGAACACTTGTGACCAGCGACGGCGCGGCTACCGGTGAGATGCGTATTGGATTTGGATTCACTCAGTCTCCCTCAACCAATTTCAGCGCGCTTTCCGGTCATCCTACGGCGACTAACATCTATCGCGTGCCTCAAGAGGCTGAAACCGATATAGCCCAGTATTTTTACCGTCTTGCGCCTACCAACGACGTGGTAGGTCAGCGCATAAAGGTAACCGCTCCCATTATGGGTATCAAGATGGCGTTCCCCAACTGGGGTGGCATCTCCAGTGTCCGTGTTTCGGCATATACTTGGCAGGGAACTTATGATGCTACCATTGCATCCACTCCTTTTGCAACCAAGACATTCAGCAATCTGAGCGACCATCAGCAGTGCGCACTGTTCTTTACGTCCTCTATGGCGGCAGGCGAATATTTCTTTGCTGCGGAAAGTCTCAGCCCCGAACAGCCTACTGCTATCTACTATGTGACCGATAACAGTGTATCCAAGGGATATTCCTATATTGACGGCGCGGAGATGAGAAACGACCTGTGCATGCAGGTGTATTTCACAGGCTCTGCACCCTCGACTCCCTTTGCGGACTGCACGGGCTATGACGATACCTCCAGTGGTACGGTTACTGTTCCCGAGCAGTGGGAGCTGCCCGCTGACAGCCTTATCAATACGCACAAGGTACAGCCCGACACGTGGGTATTTACCGATGGTCTGGGACGTGAGTCCGTTCAGTACGGCGATATTGATACTGTGACCGGTAATAGCGTAAACGCCGTTAACAGCGACAAGACTCTTGCAATGTTCTATTGGAACTGGCACCTTGCTCACAACAAGGCTAGAGCTACCAAGGTTCTTAACATTCAGGAATTTATCGAAAAATATCCCGAAGCGAAGAATCTGTCCGGAAGAGAGGCTGTTCTTGAAGCGACCGGAACAGCTCCTTGGTCGGCAAATTCCGGCACCAGTTACGCTTGGAACGAGCCGCTTTACGGTCATTATTCCACGGACGACGAGTGGGTGCTTCGCCGCCACGCCGAGCTGCTTGCAAATGCAGGCGTTGACGTAGTATTTACGGATAACTCCAATACCGTTACCGCATGGGAGGACGGCTACGATCTTCTGTTCCAGAACTGGACGAAGGCACAGGAAAGCGGTGTAAACGCTCCTAAGATCTCCTTCTATTTCCCCATGTATACTCAAGAGGGCGGCAACCCATCCTTCGACTTGTGGACTACCGAGCAGCTTGAATATTTCTACATGGACGTTTTCCAAAGAGGAAAGTATCAGAATCTTTGGTTCTGGTTTGACGGTAAGCCTATGGTGGTTGCATATCAGCGTGAGCTTAATACGTCTGATATGCTCCAGAATGAGATAAAGAGCTTCTTTACTTTCCGCGCGGGCGTAAGCTCTTATGATTATAACTGGCGCGGTGTGGATGTTTCCGATCCCGCTGACAGAGTAGGCTATTGGGGCTGGGCGGCTGTATACCCTCAGCCTACCTTCTCAAAGACCACAGCAGATGCAGCTGCAGGTATCGTCGAGCAGATGACAGTCAGCGTTGCGCAGAACTATGACTATAATGCAAAATCAATGACCGCGATGAACGGTTATTACGTTACCGGCCGTTCTTATTCCAGCACAAATCCCGGTAGAATTACCAACACTACAACCACCTTCACGGGTGATTCGTCCGAGCATACCAAGTGGGGTTACAATATCGGTGAGCAGTATGCGTATGCTCTTGATGTTGATCCCAAGGTAGTATACGTTACGGGCTGGAACGAGTGGACGGTAGTTCCCGGCGACGTGTTCATGATTGAAGGCGTTAACTTCGCCGACCAGTTCAACGACGAGTACTCCCGTGACATTGAGCCTACGAAGGGCGCTTTGAAGGATTACTATTATTATCAGCTTGTAAACTTCTCCCGTCAGTTCCAGGGCGCAACTCCCATGCCCAGACCCAACGGAGAAAAGACCATTGATCTGAACAAGGATCTTGAAAGCCAGTGGGCAAGCGTTGAGCCTTACTTCGCCGCTTATATCGGTAACACCATGGACCGTAGCGAGTACGGACGCGCAACTGAAAATTATTATACCGATTTTTCGGGACGTAACGATATTATCGGTGCGCAGGTATCCCGCGACGAAAATTACCTCTACTTCAACGTAGAGTGTAACGAAAATATCACTCCTTACACCGATAAGCTGTGGATGAACCTCTATATTGATGTTGATCAGTCCAATCAGGGCTGGGAGACCTTTGATTACGTTGTAAACAAGACCGCGGCAAGCGCAAAGACCTCCGTGCTTGAAAAGTTCACGGGTACGGGCTACGCTTCTACTAAGGTTGCGGACGTTGAGTACGTTGTTGACGGTAAGTTTATGACTATCAAGATCGCAAAATCCGATCTCGGCATCACCGGTACTGACTACACCGTTAACTTCGCATGGACGGATAACGTTCACGACGCAGATGATACGGGCGTTACGGTTGGTAACGACGTGATCTACAGCGAGTTCAGCGGCGACATTCTTGATTTCTACACCTCCGGTGACGTAGCTCCCGGTGCACGCTTCAAGTACAGCTATATCGTTACCGATTCTGAAAAGCTTTACGAGGGTACTGAGGTAGGCAATACCGCCGTTCCTTTCGGCACGACCCCCTTCGGTCAAATATTCACCGTTGACGACGGTCAGCACATGACCGAGCTTTCCGTTAAGCTCTCCGCTCCTGATGATGCGGACGGTGACGGAATAGGAACGGGCGACGGTGTTCTTAAGATCTACGCTTGGAATACAAACTATGCGACCACCGTTTCAGGCACTGCACTGTATACCGTGCAGTTTACGGGCAAGAATATGCAGTGGCACACCTTTGAAATTCCTGCAGAGCTGGAACTGAGCGGTGAGCTTTACTGGGAAGTAACTCCCACCGGCACAAACGGCAGACTTACCGCGCTTGGTGCAACTCACGCGGCTGAAGGCGTTGTAAACGTTATCAACGGTGTCAAGGGCGCAGCATGTACCGGATACGGCACGGCTCCCCTCAAATGTAACACCCTCTGTGCAAAGGTCAAGGTTGCAAACACCGAGTATACTTACGTTTACTATAATGGTATCAACAAGGAAGAGATATACATTGGCGCATTGTCCTATGAAGCACTTGATGCAGAGTCCAAGGCAGAGTTTGATGCTAATGCCAACAAGTATGCCGATGCAAACGGTCACCGCGGATTTACCGGCGAGTTTGAGCTTGTATCCTTTGAGAACAACGTATACGTATATTACACCAAGCATGCCTATGCAGAGACCATCAAGGTCAACGGTGCAGATAAAGCTCTGGACGGCAACCACGTAGTGGTAGAGGCAGCAGAAACAGATGCTAACGGAACACCCTTCTGGGGCTGGGTAGATCAGCACGGAAATCTCCTTTCCAATGGCTCTACGTTTAAGTTCTATCCTCGCAGCTCAAGTGATACTATCACAGCCGTATATAAGGCTGACGGCTCTACTCCCGTGGGCGTATATACTGCTATCGACAGAGTAGACGGTAAGCTCACCGTTACGGTGACTCCTGTTCATAATTCTCGCAACACGGTGGTAGAATACGGATATTTCATTGGCGTTGATAAGACCTTTGACGAATACGGCAGTGCAGTTGAGGGTGGCGTAGTTGCTTCCATCAGCGGCGCTAACAAGGTAGTTGCAGGTGCTTCCACAAGCGCATTCCTGCAGCACTCCTACAGCCTCAGCTACGAGTCCTACAAGAAGGACGTAGCGGTAGTAGCGTATATCACTTACGTAAACTCTAAGGGAGTAACCTACACCTATTACGCAAACGCTGTTGTTTCCGAGTACGTGATCTCCGATACCGATATCGAGATCACCAATCCCGAGCTTGGCGACCAGGGCTGGCTGTAAAATCAATACTTACTTTAAGTTTAAAGTGAAAAAGCAGGCACGGAAATTTCCGTGCCTGCACTTTTTTCAAATCATTCGCCGTCCTCGGCGTTATTTCTGTCCGCTGATATGTAAGCGGATATTTTTTTCTTGTCCGCATCGTCAAAGCTGTCGTATTCCTTGAGAAAATCGTAGATGGCGTCCTCGCGGTTCTCCTCCTCGCCCGCCTGCTCGGATATCATGTCCTCAAAGCCGGTGGCAACGATAGCGATAGGCACGCCGAACATACAGCCGCCCAGCAGCATCATAACTGTGGACAGTGCCTGTCCTGCGGCGGTGACGGGAGCAAGCTCGGTGTCGCTTTCCACCATGACCTGCACGCAGTAAATTAGACCGCTGAATCCGTTGGTGAATACGTCGGGCTGCTCCTGACTTTCAAAGGAGTACATAAGCACCGAGCATATCATTATCATAACCACGATAGACACGACGGAGAGGATTATCTGCTTTTTCTTGGCTTGAATTGCCTTGCCGAAATTGGCAACTCCGCTGATGTATCGGCTGGTCTTTACAAGTCTTAATATCTTGCACAGCTTGAATATTTTAAGTATTCCCGTCGCGGTTGAAAGATTAGCGATAAACACGGGGAATATGGACAGTATATCAATAAGCGACATAAAGGAGAATATATATCTCATTCTCGCCTTGTCGGGGCGCATGTCGGGGTATTCCAAGGGAGCGGTCCACACGCGCAGAACGTATTCTACGGCAAACAGAGAAGCGATTATCACTTCAAATATGAAAAGCATATTGTGTACTGCCACGGAGATGGGGAAGGTTTCAAGAAGTATAAACGACACGGACAGGAGTATCAGCACGACCGACGTGATGTCGTATGCCTTGGAGAGCTTGTCGCCGTCCTCATCCTTTTCTATCACCTGATGAACTCGCTGCTTTATCTTGTCCATTCTCGTGCGGTAGCGATCGGAGGTCTTGATGTAGTCCGACATTTTGACGAGTCGCACAAGCTTTACAAGCTTGACGAGTCGCAGGAACGCAAGTTCCTTGGGTATCTGATTGAACAGTATGGAAACTATGGAGATTATGTCGATAAGGGAGTCAAAGGACGTGACGAATTCCTTTGTCGCCTCGAATTTGTTTTTACATTCGGGATATTCAAGGTCGCACACCCATAGACGCACAAGATATTCAAGGATGAACACTCCGACGGTAGCAAGCTCGAATATTTCAAGCCCGCGTTGCACGGCATCCGGAACGCCCAGAAGCTCAATGACGACGGCAACGCTTGACAGTATGACCAAAGCGCATAGCGCAACGTCAAATATTCCCGAAACGGTGTCGCCCTTTTGCGTAGGGCCGATTATCTCGTAAACTCTCTTTTTGATCTTAGCGTATTTTGACATGTCCGATTTTACCTTTCAAGTAGTTTGCGCCGATTCGCGGCGGCGTTTGTTGGAAACGTAAAAGGGTAGATAGGGGAGTGCGTGAATGACAAGATAAAGCGTATAAACTATAAATACGGTGGGAATATCGTGGAGAACTGCACCGATAGGCGCAAGGAAGAAGGAGTTGAGCTTAAAGAACATGTAATCCGAGCCGATGGGGGAGAAATTTACCGCATTTGCAAGCACAGAAACGCCCAGCGCGGGAATGGCGGGGAGCAGCAGATCGGTAAACGACTCCGCTTTTTTGTAGGAATGGTAGCCGGATAACAGCATAGTCAGCGCCGTAAAGAGCATTACTCCGTGATAGAGGAAGGTATGAAAGCCCGCGAAGGAGATGCAGGAGTAATTGCCGAGCACGGTGGCGGGGTAAAAGAAGTTTATGGAAGCACCCAGCAGCCCGAGCGAGCAGACGTAGCCGCATCCCATATATCGAAGCTTGCCCTTACCGAATATAGCAAACGGCATGGCGTACATAAAGATACTGCATGGGTACAAAGGGAGAATTCCGCCCCACTCGAAATTAACGGTAGCACCCGAGAAGGTTTCCCACAGTATCTTGGTCACCTCCATGCAAACGAGAAACGCCCAGCTGATGCCGAAGCAAACGCGGATTTTTCCCTCGCTCCATTTAGATGCTCGGATAGCGGAAAATATGATAAGTGCCAGAACAACTGCCGCAAACGCAAAATGAAGCGGGGTGAACATAGTTCCCGCAATCTCGCTTGCAGGCGGCAAAAAGTCTTTATGGGTAAAGAAATTTTTCAAAAGTCCCGATAAGCTGTCCATGTTTTCCCCCAAAGGAATAAAATTTTATGTCAATATCATTATACAACACTTCTTACATAAATGCAAGAAAAGTTTTCAAGGGCATAAAAAGCTTATACTTCAAATGTGAAATATGCGCGCTCCCGTTCACACATTGCGGGGAGAGTGACGTATTTTATGCCGTCGTATTCCGACGTGCATCCTCCGTGGTAATGACCCTGATAAACGGCTTTTACCTTTCCGCTGTTTTTTATTATGTCAAAAACCTCGCGCCAATTTGAAAGTCGGTGGCTTTCATGAACGGCGGGGTCGATATTCTGATGTATGAATATGTACGTGTCCCCGTCAAGCTCGGCAAGTCTTTTTTCAAGCTCGCAGGCGTTTGGCAAAAATGTGTCCGTCCAATCGTCGTCGCCCGGGGCGTAATGCCTGCCGTTTGTGAAAAAGCAAGCGTCAAGGAACAACAGATTTGCGCCATCCGCACGGACAAGCTCGGGCGCGGGAAAGCCCGTGACAGCGTAAAACTCATCCTTGTCAAAAACGAATGCGTCGTGGTTTCCCATAAGACAGTAGGTGGGCAGGGGATACGAATTAATAAGCGCACAGATCTCGCGGAGGTTTGCAAGCTCCTTTGCGTGACTTTCCTCCGTGTCCGTGAGGTCGCCGAGGAAAATGACGGCATCACAGCCCTTGACGGTGAAAAACTCGTAAGCCTCTCGGGTCTTGCGCAGAGAGAGATTGTTGTAGCGACAGCCACAGCTTACCTCTCGCGAGGAATAATGTGCGTCCGTAAAAATTCCTATCTTCATAATTTACTCCGATCTTTTTATCATTTTTTCCATGTGTGACAGGTCGTAAAAGCCGCATGCGTGGGCTATCTCGGTCTTGGACATATCCGACGCAGCTATCAGCTCCTTCGCTTTCTTTATTCTGTGCGAGTTCAGGTACTGTATGGGCGAGCAGCCGCACACCGCGCTGAAGTTTCGCAAAAAGGTGGAGCGGGAGAGAAAAAGCCGTGATGCGAGCAGCTCGACGGTTATTTTTTCGCCGAAATGTCCGTGAATGTACTCAAGCGTGTCAAGTACAGAGCTCTCGTATTTTGCCGTCTCGCGCCTCGACAGCTCGGTTTGATTGCAAAGCAGATGGGAGAGATAGTAAAGCATTTTCCACGCAGTGTGATTGCACATAGGGTAGTGGGGCGCGCCGTCAAATTCGCCGCCGTCGCGTATGACGCGAATGTCCTCCTGCACGCGAGCGAGCTGTGATGCGTCGAGATGCAAAAACATTGCCGACGAGCCACTTTTTCGCAAAAAAGGCTCTATCTCCACAAGCTGTTCAAAGCCACGCACCTCTGATGACTCCTTGGCGTTTTTGCGTATAAATTCCTTTTTGAAAAGAACGTGGCAGATCTCAAGAGATTCGGTGTCCTCGTATGCGTGTACAGTCATGGGCGGGATAACGAAGACGTCACCGCGCCTGACGGGGAATGCGGCTGTCTCTATAAGATGAGTACCCTTGCCGCCAAGCACGATATTCATCTCGTAAAAATCGTGGTTGTGCGGCTCAATGGAGTAATCGGTGTAGTTAAACGCCCGCACCATTTGCTCGCGTTGGGGGAAGTTTGCACCCTCGTCGCAGTGAAATTGTATGTCCATTTTCACCTCTTGAAACTATTTTACATTGGTTTTGACGTATTTATACTATTATTGTATCACATAATCATATATAATGCAAGTATAAATATTAAAAAGGAGCGAGAAATATGCAAAGAATTGAAGCTCTGCGCGAGGCGGCGCTTTCCTGCCGTCACGACAAGACCGAATTGTTTTACAGATTTTTTAAGGCATACGGAGAAACCGACCAAAGCTACGGCGCTGATCTGATGCGATACGCCAATGCTTTTTACGAAGCACTCAGCACGCTCACTCCCTGCATTACCGAGGGCGAGCTTATCGTCGGAAGGGTGGAAAACAGACTTTCGCAGACCGAGCAAGAGGAATGGGAAAGCAAATACAAGGCAATAGCCACCGAGGGCTGGCGACGCGCGGGCGGAGGTCAGGATTCGCACATGGCTGTGGATTACGACCTGTTGCTCAGCAAAGGTATCAGCGGCGTAATGGAGGATATCGACGGATATCTTGCCGTATGCTCTGACGATAAAAAGGATTTTTACAACGCTTGTAAGGTATCCCTTGCCGCCGTGCTGAAGCACTCTGAAAATTACGCTAAGGCGGCGGAGGAGCTTGCCGCAAGCGTAGCGGACGCTCAACGCAAGGCCGAGCTTTTGCACATAGCAGATATGTGCCGCAGAGTTCCTGCCAATCCCGCCACGGGCTTTTACGAGGCGGTGCAGTCGGTGCATTTTCTTACCCATTGTATCACACTCTGGCCATTGAAAGGACATCAGCAGTTCCAGCTCGGACGCCCCGACAGATACCTTGCAAAATACTATGACGCCGATATCGCCGCAGGCAAGATCACGCGCGAGGAGGCACAGCTCATTCTCGACTGCCTCGGCATACAAATAAATATGCGCGTGCCAAGCGGACTTTCCAGCGGCTATATGGTAGGCGGCAGAGATGCTGACGGTAACGTAGTCGCAAACGATCTCACCGAAATGTGTATGCAGGTCATTGACGATATTCGTCTGGTATATCCCTCGGTCGGACTTTGCTATACGTCCGAAACCCCCGAGAAATATTTAAAAAAGGCGTGCGAGATACTTTCCCACGGTCGCTCGCATCCCGCAATATTCAACGACGATATCATATCAAAGGGACTTCGCGGCTACGGCGTATCCGAGCGCGAATCGCACGCTTACATTCACAGCACCTGCGTTGAGATAACCCCCGAGGGGGCGTCCAACGTGTGGGTGGCAAGTCCGTATACCAATATGGCACAGCTTCTGCTTGACTCAATGACGCAGGAGTACGACGGCTTTGACGCGCATCTTGATGCGATACTGTCCCGCCTTGACGCAATTATAAAGGCTAATTTTGAAGATCAGAACAGAATGCGCGGTATGCGCGAGAAGACCTCCGCAAATCCCATTCTTTCTTGCTTTGTCAACGATTGTCTTGCTCGCGGACTTGATATAGAGCGAGGCGGCGCAAGATATAACTGGGTAATGCCCAGCTTTGTCGGAATGGCGAATTTCGTTGACTCGCTGTACGCTGTAAAGCATATCGTGTACGATACCAAGGAAATGACTATGCCCGAGCTGAAGGTAATACTTGACAACAACTTTGAGGGCAACGAGTCGCTTCGTCTGCGACTTTTGAACACGCTTCCGAAGTACGGCAACGATAACGACGAGATAGACGCATATTTTGGAATGATGACGGATCATATCGTCGCCGAGTGTAAAAAATACAACGGTGATTTCCCCGAGGCAAGGCTTATCCCCAGCGTATTCTGCTGGATAATGCACGAGTGGTTTGGAAGCAGAACGGGCGCAACCCCCGACGGAAGAGTTGCCAATTTCCCCTTGGGCGACGGCTCAGGTCCTTGTCAGGGAAGGGAAATGAAAGGCCCGACGGCATCCATTCTGTCCTCAACGAAGTGGGAGCATCACGAGCTTATAGGCGGTGTGGCTGTAAATATGAAATTTTCTAAAAGCTCGCTCGGTTCAAGCTCCCTTGACGTTATGATGGGACTGGTACGCGCGTACATGGAGCGCGGAGGATTTGAGATGCAGATCAACGTCACGGATAAGTCTGTTCTGGAGGCGGCAAGAAGGTCGCCAGAGCAGTACCGCGACCTTGTTGTGCGTATCGGCGGTTACAGTGATTATTTCACAAGACTTTCGCCGCGCATGCAGGACGAGGTCATTCTGCGCACGGAGCACAAAATTTAAAGAATAAAAATATTGCCGCGGAGAGCATAAAACGACACTCTCTGCGGCTCTTTTTTTGCACAAAAGTATTGAAAAAGGCAAGGGCGTGTGATATAATTATACCATAACGAATTTGGCGTGTGGAGGAGTAATTATGGATAGCTTGAAATTCAGAAAGCCGCTGGGCGGCACTGTAATATGCATCACGGACGAGGTGATAGACCGCGGCGCGGCTGTTGCGGATTGTATAATCCACGCGCCCGCCGAGCACGATATCACCGTTAACGGAATAGAATGCATAGAGCGCAACGGAGCATATTTTGCAACCGTGCCGCTCGGTAAAAAGGCAGGTAAGGTAGAGCTTGTGGTGACCGATAATACAAGCGGCGAGAGTGACAGGGTAGAGGTCTACGCGGCTTATACCCCCAAAAAGATATTCCGCGTTTCGGTGGACGACAATATATTCGCGTTTCAGGATATCGCACAGCACGCGGATGAGTACGATAGCATTTTCGATAACGAATATTTTGCTATGTACCGCCGTCTGCACGAGGACTACGGCGCGAAATTCCATTTTAATCTTTTCTACACCACGCCGCGTAACGGTGGATTTAATCTTTCACAGTTTCCCGATAAGTATAAGGAGGAGTGGCTGTCCATTCGCGATTGGCTGACGCTGTCCTTCCACGCCCATGCCGACTCGCCCGCAAATCCGTATATGCATTCGTCCTACGACGAGGTGTACCGCGATTGTAAGCAGGTCATGGACGAGATAGAGCGTTTCGCGGGATATCGCGGCTACGTTACCACCTTGCACTACTGCGAAGCAACGAAGGACGGCATCCGCGCGCTGTACGATTGCGGCGTGCGCGTGCTGCTCGGATGCTTTGAGCTTCGCCCCGACGGTAAGCACGTTATCTGCTATTCGGTAACGCGCGAACAGTTTGACACCGTCAAGGAAAGCAGCTTCTGGAAAAATCCCGAAACGGATATGATACTGTTTGCCACCGACGTTGTGCTTAACAATCATCCCTGCCATGAAATAATACAAAAGCTGGAGCGCGGGGCGGAGGATTACCCTGACCGAAATTTTGTGGATATGCTTATCCACGAGCAGCTTTTCTATAAGGGTCTGCCCGGATTTGTCCACATTCCCGACTATGAGGAGCGTATACGCGCGGGAATCGAATGGTGTCTTGCACATGGCTACGTTCCGGGACTTGTGCATGAGCTTATTACAGAAGAATTGTTTTGAACTGAAAGGAGTTTTTGATTATGCTCAACCGAAATATCGACGCACTTGCGTGTAAATGGATAGAGGAAAACCGCGACGGAGTAATTGCTGATTGGATGAACCTTTGCCGCATCCCCTCCGTTGTGTCCGACCCCGTAGGTGACGCGCCCTTCGGACTGCCCGCAAAGGAAGTGCTGTGCTTTGTGGACGGACTTTACAAAAAGTACGGTCTGAATTCGAGAAACGAGGATAACTACTACCTTATCTCCGAGTACGGAAGCGGAGATAAGCGGATCGGCGTTTTCGGACACGCCGACGTAGTCCCGGGTGGCGACGGCTGGATATACACCACGCCGTTTGAGCCCGTTATAATTAAAAATACCCTTATCGGACGCGGGGTTGAGGACAACAAGGCGGGCGTTATGGCGTCCCTTGTGGCAGTTCGTATACTGCGAGATATGGATATTCCGCTCGGCTCCGTAGTTCAGGGCTTCGTCGGCTCTGCAGAGGAGGTTGGAATGGAGGATATCTCCACTTTCCTTGAACGCGAGATAATGCCGGATTTCTCTCTCGTTCCCGACTCAAGCTTCCCTTGCTGTATCGGCGAGAAGGGAATATTCCGAATTTTTGCAAAGTGCCGCGAAGGATATACCGCCATAAAGGAATTTAAGGGCGGCGAGTGCATCAACGCGGTAACGGATAAGACGGTTGCAAGGATAGCTTTCTCGGATGCGCTGTATAATGAAATGCTCTCGCGCGGCGAAATTGAGCGTATTACCGTCGAGCGCGAGGGGGACGTTATTGTTGTCACAGCAAAGGGAATTTCGGCTCACGCATCCACTCCCGAGTCCTCCATAAATGCGTCCTATCTGCTGTCGGGCTTCCTTGAGGGTCTTGAGGCTTTGCCCGAGGGCGACAGAAGCATTATGAAGACGGTCAATCATCTTCTCTCCGATACCACGGGCAAGGTGCTGGGAATTGCATTCAGTGACGACATCTTCGGCGCACTGACGGCGGCAAACGGAATGGCATTTTGTAAGGACGGACATCTGAACCTCACCTTTGACGTGCGCTACGGCAAGGACCACGACGGCGCGTGGGTGGAGAAGAATATCTCCAAAACCCTTGATACCTATGGCTTTGATGCCTACGACGGCGACGATATGAAGGCTATCTACCTTGACCCCAAAAGCGAGATGGCAATAGGACTTACCGACATTTATCGCGAAATATCCGAGTGCCCCGAGGCAAAGCCCTTCTGTATGGGCGGAAAGACTTACGCAAGTATGCTCCAAAACGCTATCGCTATCGGAACGTTTGTGGATAAGGAGCGCGACGAGCCCGAAATGCCCGCAGGTCACGGCGGCGTTCATTCGCCAGACGAAAAGATATCCATCGACGGATTTTTCGAGGCTGTAAGAGTGCTTGTGCAGTATATCGTGTTTATTGATAAGCAGTTGAATAAGTAAAAAATCTCGCCGCGTACGCGGCGAGATTTTTTTGAATGGAAAATTGAAAATTATCCGCTTGCACGGAGTGATGTTCGACTTGCGCCGAGTGAAAAGCTTCATGTTTAATTCAAACGGACAGTCGGGGACGCCTGTCCCTACAGTTTTTTAATATTTTCGTTATCAAATACCAAAAAAGAAAAAACAAACATTCTGGTTTTCAAATAACGAGAAAATTTAATCGTTTGTAGGGACAGGCGTCCCCGACTGTCCGTAATATCGAACAAATTATAGAGATGGTTTTGGCTGTAACCATCTAAACAAATCTAAACAAGAAATCCCTTGCTGGAAAGTTCTTTGGGGTCAAGCCCTTTCTCGAAAGAAAGGGCTTGTGGGGCGTGGGGTGAAACCCCACATATACTCTTCGCGTATATTACAAATACTTCTTCATTTTCTCAATGTTGCCTTGCTCGAAGCGGACAAGCTCGTCGGCGATAGAGAGGCAGGTGGAGGGTGGGGACTGGGTGCGTTCATATTCGTGCTTGAGCTTGAGGGTATCGGTGATAGCCATGGTCGAGCCTTCGATCATCATTTGCGCGATATGGGAGGGCGTGGCGTCCATGGCGGTATTCATCATAATACCCACCTTTGCGCCCATTTTGGTCATCATATTTTCCTCGGTGGGCTTTTTGCCGTTGTCAAGCAGGATCTTGCGTGCCTTGGAGGCGAGCTTTTCGTAGCCGTCAAGCTGTACGGTCATGTCCGCCTTAATGTTTTCGCTCTTGCCCTGCACCTTTGGCATGAGGCTTACGATTGAATCCGTGCCCATTTTGAGGTTTTTGTAGAGCTTGTCAGCCATCTCTGCCTCAATATTTCCGTGAGCGGCTTGCTTGGGGTTGTCGTTCATTTTTGTTCTCCTTTTTTTAATTTGTCGGTACTATTATGCTCATACACGCGAAAAAATAACCGTGTTTTCCGTAAAAGTCGCAAAAATGCGTAAAAATACTTGCAGAGCGGCGGCTTTTGTGTTAAAATATAGTAATGGATAAATTAAGGATAAGTGTGATATATGAAAAAAATTTTGATGCCGGATTATATGTTCGAAAAATATGACGATATAACGCCGGATTTTCTTGAAAATATCGGCGTGCGCGCGCTGATAATAGACATTGACAATACCCTCGCCCCCTACGAGCAGGCAGAGCCCGACGAGCGACTTTTTGCGTGGGTGAGGGCTATGCGCGAGCACGGAATCGGTATGACGCTCATGTCAAACAATGACCGCGAGCGAGTGGAGCTTTTCAACCGCGAGCTGAAGCTTCCCGCATACTATAAAAGCGGCAAGCCGCTCGGTAAGAATTTGAAGCGCGCTATGACGGATATGGGAAGCGACAAGACTGACACCGCCGTCCTCGGCGATCAGCTGCTGACAGACGCTCTGGCGGGAAATCTGCTCGGACTCCGCGCTATAATAGTGCCGCCTATCAAGGATAAAACGTCGCTATTTTTCAGATTCAAGCGGCTGTGCGAGCGACCGACGGTCAAAAAATTCAAAAAACGCAACGGAATAGATTGGTAAACCTATTCATACGGAGGTAACTATGGCATTTGCACAATTCGGACCCGGAGGCAACGGCGCGCGCTTTAAGGCGGAGGGCGGGAAGTCCACCGCAGATGCGCCCGCATGGCTGTCTGCCTTTGGTCTTGACGCATACGAATACGAGGCAGGGCAGGGAATCGCAGCAAGCGAAGCCTCCCTTCGCGCAATAGGCGAAAAGGCAAGGGAGCATGGGATACAGATGTCCCTGCACGCGCCTTACTTTATATCACTGTCGGGCGTTGATCCCGAAAAGCGTCTGAAAAGCATTGATTACATCAAAAAAAGCGTGTGGGCGGCAGAGCTGCTGGGTGCTAAAACGGTAGTTATACATAGCGGAAGCGCGGGCAAGATCAGCCGCGCGGAGGCTATGAAATTGTCCTGCGACACTCTTGAAAAAGTTATTGATGCGCTTGGAGATACGTCTGTGCGCCTCGGCATTGAAACCATGGGCAAGGTCAATCAGCTCGGCACGCTTGACGAGGTTATTGAGCAGTGCAAGGTAGACCCTCATTACTATCCCGTGGTAGATTTCGGACATCTCAACGCCCGCGAGCGCGGCGGAGTGTTCACCGACGCTGACAGCTATCGTAGAATTTTCGATAAGATCGCCAATTCCCTCGGCGACAAATACGCCGTGGATATGCACTGCCATTTTTCCAAGATCATGTGGACGGAAATGGGCGAGAAAAAGCATCTGACATTTGAGGACGGTGAATACGGCCCTGCATTTGAGCCGCTGATGGAGGCGATAGTTAAGGAAGATCTCGCGCCCTGCATTATATGCGAGTCGGACGACACGCAGGCGGAGGATGCGCTCGAAATGAAAAAATATTATATGAGCCTGAAAGGATAAAGCTATGACACATATCGAGAGAATTTGGGAAAGAATGAATAAGGAAGGCGCGGAGGCGATACTCGTTTCCTCTGCCATAAATCAGTTTTACGTTGGAAACTTCGACTATACCGACGGCTACGTGCTCGTCCTCCGTGATAAAGGCTATCTCCTTGCCGATTTCAGATACATCGAGGCGGCGAAGGCGGCAGTTGCGGAGAGCGGACTCGGGGAATTTATTGATGTCGTTATGCCCGATACCTCCATGCTGCGTTATGCGGCGGGACTGCTGGAAAAGCACGGCGTCAAGACCGTTCTTTATGAGGAAAGGGAGCTGACATGCGCGGTCCGCGACAGAGTTGCTGAAATTTTCGATGCTGTGGGCGTTGAGATAAAGTCGGGCGCATCTGCGATATTTGCAGACACACGCAGAGTTAAGGATGCGGACGAGATAGCAAAAATATGCCGTGCGCAGGCACTGACCGACGCGGCGTTTGAGCATATCCTCGGATATATCAATCCCGACCGCACCGAGCTTGATGTGGCGCTGGAGCTTGAATTCTTTATGCGCGTGCACGGTTCGCAGGGAACGGCGTTTGAGACTATCGCGGTGTCGGGAAGTGCATCCTCTCGTCCCCATGGCGTTCCGCGCCCCGTAAAGCTGGAAAAGGGATTCCTTACCATGGATTTCGGCGCGAAGATGGACGGATATTGCTCGGATATGACGCGCACAGTCGTTATTGGTAAGGCGGATGACGAAATGAAGCGCCTTTATAATACCGTTCTTGAAGCACAGACAACGGCTATCGCATCTCTTTACGAGGGCATGACCTGCTCGGATGCCGACAAGGTCGCGCGTGATATTATCGATAACGCGGGCTATAAGGGATATTTCGGCCACAGCCTCGGTCACGGAGTCGGACTTTTCATTCACGAGGAGCCGAGATTTGCCGCGACTGCAGGCGAAAAGCTGGAGAGAGGTCACGTCGTGACCGTTGAGCCGGGCATCTATATCGAGGGCAAATACGGTTGCCGCATTGAGGATATGATAGCGGTACAGGACGACGGCAGCATTATTGACCTGACACACAGCCCCAAGGACTTGATCGAGCTTTGTTGATGCGAGGAAGGCTATGAAAAAACAGCATTGGAAGATCGACGTGGACGGTACGGTCTGCGATATCACCTACGGGTTTTCCCGATTCGGCGGAATAACCGTTGGTATCGATGGGGAACAGTTCAAGCTCCCCGCAGGCTTTTTGGGACTTGGCGCGGCGCGGCGTGAAATATTCCGCGTTGGCGACGAGCAGGCGGTGCTTGTTGTAGACCGCAGAGGAAAAGCTAAGCTTTTGTTCCGCAGTGAGGAGCAGAAAGAAATTTAAATTTTAACGAGAGAGGAGGGCGCGGAAATGGGAAATTTCGTACACCTGCATTTGCACAGCGAATACAGTCTGCTTGACGGTGCGTGCCGTATTGACGGTATCGCAAAGAGGGCGCGTGAGCTTGGGCAGGACGCAGTGGCGATAACCGACCACGGCGTTATGTACGGCGCGGTGAAATTTTATAAGGCGTGCCGTCGAGAGGGGATAAAGCCCATTATCGGCTGTGAGGTCTACGTTGCCCGTGGCTCTCGATTTGAAAAAAGCCCGTCCGACGCGGGCGGCTCGAATTACTATCATCTTGTGCTTCTCTGCAAGGATATGGAGGGCTACAAAAACCTTATCGCGCTTAATTCTCTGGCGTTTACAGAGGGCTTTTATTCCAAGCCGCGAGTGGATAAGGAGTTGCTCCGTCGATACAGCGGCGGACTTATCGCGCTGTCGGGATGCCTTGCGGGCGAGCTACCACGTTTGCTTTTGGCGGGCGACGAGGATGGGGCGCTGAAGGCTGCCCTTGAATATGCCGAAATATTTGGCAAGGATAATTTTTATATTGAAATACAAAATCACGGTCTTGAGCAGGAAAAGCAGGTAATAATGCCGCTTGCAAGGCTTGCACAACGCGCGGGACTCCCTCTCGTTGCCACCAACGACTGTCATTATCTCCGTCGCTCCGACTCGCACATTCAGCGGGTGCTGACCTGTATTCAGACTAACCGCACGCTGGAGGAGGACGCAAACGGCGGCGGACTCGGCTTTGAGGGCGACGAATTTTATTTCAAGAGCGAATCCGAAATGCAGATGCTTTTCGGGCACTATAACGGTGCTATTGAAAACACCGCAAGGATCGCCGAGCGGTGCAATCTTGAGTTTGAGCTTGACAAGGTGCGCCTGCCCAAATTCCCGTGTCCCGACGGAATGGGCGCGGCGGAGTATCTCAAGCGGCTGGTGTGCGACGGATTTGACAGACACGAAGCGTCGGGCAAAATAACGCTTGACGGCGAATACACCAAGGAAAGATACGCGGACAGACTCCGCTACGAGCTTTCGGTTATCGGAAGCATGGGATATGATGACTATTTCCTTATCGTGTGGGATTACGTTAATTTTGCAAAATCTCACGGTATTCCCGTAGGGCCCGGGCGTGGCTCGGGCGCGGGAAGCCTTGTTGCGTACTGCCTTGGAATTACCGACGTTGATCCTATACGCGGCGACCTTCTTTTTGAGCGTTTTCTCAATCCCGAGCGAGTCAGCATGCCCGATATCGACGTGGATTTCTGCTACAACAGACGCGACGAGGTGATCGAGTATATCGCCCGCCGCTACGGCAGAGAGCGCGTGTCACAGATAATAACCTTCGGTACTCTGGCGGCGAGAGCGGCTATCCGCGACGTGGGCAGAGCTATGGGTATGTCCTACGGCGACGTGGACGCGGTGGCAAGAGCCGTGCCACAGGAGCTTGGCATCACTATTGCCGACGCACTCAAGCTCCCCGACCTTAAAACGCTTTATTCAAGCTCCGACAATGTAAAAGAGCTTGTGGATACTGCTATGGCGCTTGAAGGTATGCCGAGAAATTCGTCCATTCACGCGGCGGGCGTTGTCATAACCGACGATCCCGTGTCCGACTACGTGCCTCTTGCACTTTGCAACGGTACAGTGGTCACGCAGTACGATATGGATACCGTCGCGGAGCTTGGACTGTTGAAATTTGACTTTCTCGCTCTCCGCTATCTTACCATAATTGACGACGCGCAAAAGCAGGTGAGGTTGAACACCCCCGATTTTTCGATTGAAAATATCCCAATGGACGACGCGGAAACCTTTGAGCTGATATCCAAGGGCAACACGGGCGGCGTATTCCAGCTTGAATCGGGCGGAATGAAGCAGATGCTCACCCAACTGCGCCCCGAATGTATGGACGATATTGAGGCGGCGATAGCGCTCTACCGTCCGGGACCCATGGACGCAATTCCCACATATATAGCAAACAAAAACGATCCGTCAAGGATAAAATACCCCACACCCCTGCTTGAGCCGATACTTCGCTCTACCTTTGGAGTTACGGTGTATCAGGAGCAGGTAATGAGCATCTTCCGCACCGTGGCAGGGTACACCTACGGTCACGCGGATATCGTGCGCCGCGCCATGTCCAAGAAAAAGGCGGACGTGCTGGAAGCGGAAAGAGCGGATTTCATAAAGGGCGCTCTTGAGCGCGGAGTAGACGAGGCTGTTGCCGTCAAGCTTTTTGACGATATGAGTAGCTTTGCAAACTACGCCTTCAATAAATCCCACGCGGCGGCTTACGCCGTTATCTCCTATCGTACCGCTTACCTCAAAGCGCACTATCCCGCGGAATATTTTGCGGCTCTGCTCACCTCGGTGCTTGGAAACCGCACAAAAATGGCGGAGTATATAACCGAGGCGGAAAAGAGAGGAATTTTCGTTCTGCCCCCCGACGTAAATCACAGTAACGTGAATTTCAGCGTCACCCGCGAGGGCGGACGGGACGCTATCCGCTACGGTCTGCTGGCGCTCAAGAACGTGGGCGAGAGCTTTATTTCGTCTATCGTTGACGAGAGGGAAAAGGGCGGCGAATTTGTGTCGTTTGAAAGCTTCCTTGACCGAATGAGTCACGTGGATATAAATAAAAAACAGCTTGAGGGACTTATAAAATCGGGCGCGTTTGATTCAATGCCCACCCGCCGCTCACAGCTGCTTGCGGCCTTTGAATTGATGCTGGAGCGAATGTCGCAGAAAATGCGCGCCAACCTTTCGGGACAGCTCGATATGTTCTCGGAGGCGGGCGGCGAGGCTGCGGCACAGCCGCGCTTTGAGTATCCCAATATCCCGGAATTCTCCATGCGCGAAAAGCTGATGCTGGAGCGCGACTCGTCGGGAATGTTCTTCTCGGGACAGCTGCTTGACGAATACAAAAAGTGTGTAAAAGCCTTGAATGTCAGCGATATATGCAGGTTTGTCCCCGCGGAGGACGACGAGTCCGAAGCTCCCGCAGATATAAGGGACAAAATGCCCGTCAGAATAGCGGGAATAATTACCGCCGTTACCCATAAGACCACCAAGCGAGAAGAGCGTATGGCGTTCTTTACGGTGGAGGATTCCACGGGGGATGCGGAGTGTATCGCTTTCCCGACGGCGTTCAGACAGTTCTCGGATATCATCAAGACCGATTCCGCCGTGTATATCGACGGCAACCTGTCACTTCGCGAGGACGAGGAGCCGAAAATTCTCGTGTCATCAATGGGACTTTTAGTGGACGACGCGCACTTTACCGAAAAGCCCGAGTCACCCCCAAAGCCCCAAGCAGAGATGCCAAAGTCTCAACCGAGGTCTCAACCCGCTCCTACCGCGCCTACAAAGACGTATAACCCATACGAGGCTATGCCGTCCGTACCCCCAAGTCCTGCGCAGTCTACGCCGAAGGCACAAAAAATATTTCTTCGACTGCCCGATATGAAGGGGGAGCTGTTCCTCAAGGCAAAAAATCTTGTGGATATTTTCGCAGGCGGGGAGATTGAGGTGCTGTTTTACAGTGCAGAGGATAAAAAATATTCGCGCTACTCCGAAAAGCTTGCAAATACGCCGTTTATAATCGGCGAATTTAAGCGACTGCTCGGAGAGGACAACGTGATCTTAAAATAAAATTTGCTTATCTGAAAGGAACTATAACTATATGAGCGATATCTCGTCAGAAATACACAGACGGCGCACGTTTGCCATAATCTCGCACCCCGACGCGGGTAAGACCACGCTTACCGAAAAGTTTTTGCTTTACGGTGGCGCAATACAGTCGGCGGGCGCGGTAAAGGGCAAGTCCAGCGACCGCCATGCCACCTCCGACTGGATGGAGATAGAAAAAAAGAGAGGTATCTCCGTTACCTCCTCCGTGCTTCAGTTTGAGTACGAGGGCTACTGCATAAATATCCTTGATACCCCGGGACATCAGGATTTCTCGGAGGATACCTACCGTACCCTGATGGCGGCAGACAGCGCGGTGATGGTAATTGACGCGGCAAAGGGAATCGAGCCGCAGACGCGCAAGCTTTTCAAGGTCTGCGCCATGCGTAATATCCCGATCTTCACCTTTATCAATAAGCTTGACCGCGACGCGCGCGACCCCTTTGACCTTATCGACGAGCTCGAAAAGGAGTTCGGTATCGGTACGTATCCCGTCAACTGGCCTATCGGCTGCGGAGTGGATTTCAAGGGCGTTTACGAGCGCGACAAGAAGAGCATACTTGCGTTCCGCGAGTTCCACAGCGGACGAAAGCGCGTCAGCGGCGTGGAGTGCGACATCAATAACGTGGAGCAAATGGACGCTCTTATCGGACCTTACGCCCGTGAGGCGCTTGTAGAGCAGATAGACCTGCTTGACGGCGCGTGCTTTGACTTTGACCTTGAAAAGGTACGCACAGGTAAGCTCAGCCCCGTGTTTTTCGGTTCGGCGCTGAATAACTTTGGCGTTGAAGCCTTCCTTGAAAGATTTTTGCAAATGTCCTCCGAGCCGCTCGCGCATGAGAGCGAGGGCGAGGTGGTAGACCCCAAGGACGAAAATTTCTCCGCCTTTGTGTTTAAGATTCAAGCGAATATGAATAAAGCGCATCGCGACAGGATCGCGTTTATGCGTATCTGCTCGGGTAAATTCGAGCGCGGCGAGGAATATTGGCACACGCAGGGAGCAAAGGCTATAAAGCTTTCCCAGCCGCAGCAGATGATGGCGCAGGAGCGCGAGATAATCGACACCGCCTATGCGGGAGATATTATCGGCGTGTTCGATCCCGGTATCTTTTCAATCGGCGACACCGTCTGCACCAAGAGCAAGAAGATAAAGTATGCGGGAATTCCCACATTCGCTCCCGAGCATTTTGCCGTGGTGGAGCAGATAGACTCCATGAAGCGCAAGCAGTTTGCAAAGGGCATGACTCAGATAGCGCAGGAGGGTGCGATACAGATATTCTTTGAGCCGGGCAGCGGTATGGAAAGAGTGGTCGTCGGCGTTGTCGGCGTTCTTCAGTTTGACGTGCTTCAGTTCAGAATGGATTCGGAGTACGGCGTCAAGTACCATAAGCAGGACTTGCCGCATCAGTATATTCGCTACGTGGATAACGAGGACGCGGACGACGCATATATGTCCTCTCTCCGCCTTATGCAGTCCACCCGTTGGGTAAAGGACGTAAAGGGAAGAAATCTGCTTATTTTCGTAGGCGATTACGAGATCACCTGGGCGCTGGATAAAAACCCGGGACTTAAGCTTTCGGAATTCAATCAGAACTGTTAAACAAATAACCCGTGCTGAAATTCAGCACGGGTTATTTGTTCCTTTTCGGCTCATCACTAATTCCGAGAATATAGTCGATGGACACGTTATAAAAAAGTGCGAGGCGTATCAGAATATCGGTGGGGACATCTCTTTGCCCCAACTCGTAGTTGCTGTAAACCTGCTGTGAGCAGTTGAGCTTTTGTGCTATTTCCTTTTGCGTCAGATCACGATCCTCACGCAAGTCGCGAATTCGTCTATACATATTTGATCCTGCCGTTTACAAATATAGCTCGTGTGAGTATTGTTAAGCCTTGTATTCAATAATATCTGAAATGTCGCAGTCCAAGGCTCGGCAAAATCTGTCAAGCACGTCACTGTCGTAGCGTACCACTTTGTTTTTGTAATAGTTATCCACTATCTGAAATTTTATGCCCGTCCTCTTGGCAAGCTCGTATCTTGTGATCTTGTTTCCGTTCAGGTATTCCTGAAGCTTGAGTCGTATCATACCGTCACTCCCCCTTTTTGTATATATTTTAATAAAGATATACCTTCTTGACAATTCACTTGATTAGGTGTATACTTATATAAATATATAATATACAAAAGAGGTAACAATTATGAAAGTATTGATAGCAGGCTCGCGGAGCATCGAAAATTTTGATTTAAGCGGGTATATTCCTCCTGATGTGAAAATGATCATTACGGGTGGAGCAAAGGGGATAGATACGGTAGCGGAGCGTTATGCGGACGATAACGGAATAGAAAAAACAGTCATTCGTCCGCAATATGATCTATACGGCAGAGCCGCGCCGATAAAACGAAACGAGCAAATGGTGGACATGGCTGACTTTGTACTAATAATATGGGACGGAAAATCCAAGGGAAGTCAGTATACAGCAAAATACGCGCAAAAGAAAAATAAAGCGGTAAAAATAGTATTGGTATAGTATACGTTTAATCGAAACTTAATATTTACGGGAGGTATTTCACCTCCCGTAATCTGTTATTCCACAGGAAATCTTTCCACCGTCGGACGGTGGGCGGCGGCAAGATTGTTCCACGTCAGCTTATCTATTTCCCCCGTGGGAGGGAGTCCGTGAAGCTGTTGAAAACGTCTTGTCGCCGTTTCGGTGGCAGCTCCAAACTTGCCGTCGGGCTCGGGGGCGAGCTGCTCCTCGCCGTAGATTATCAGCATCTCGCGCAACAGAAATTGCGCCACGGAGACGGGAAATCCCTCGTCGCCGCGTCTGATGGCGTACCCGTTTGGGTAACGCGGAAATACGTACACGGGTGCGGGAGGCGAATTATCACTCAGGCTGCTGATGTAATCGAGATATAGCCGATCCCACGTTTCTCGGTCGGCAACCCCCGTTTCGGGAAGTCCAACCGAGCGTTGATATGCGCGCAGAGCCTCCCGCGTGACGCTTTCAAATATCCCGTCAATGGGGACTTGTGAAATATCTTGGTCGAAATATGAAAGCTGTCGCAGATACCGTTGAAGATTGGTTATGGCATCTCTTTCAAATTGATTTGGCATTTTTCCTCCGTTCAGCCGCTATCTGCGGCGGTTTATTCTCCCACGGGCGCGCCGGGGTACTGACCGTCCGAAAGCCGCCCGCCGATATAAAGGTCACTGTAAAGATTGGCGATCTCGTTCCACGTCTGAGCTCCCACCTGTCCGGCGACGGGCGCAGCTATGCCATAAAGGTTTTGGAATGCAATTACCGAGGCGCGCGTTTGCGGTCCGAAATATCCCGTAGGATTGACGGGAGGTATTTCGGGAATTGATTGCGATATAAAATTCAGATATTCCTGAAGCACCCGCACAAATTCGGACTCATCACCCTCGCGGAGCGGCACACCGGGGTAGGGCAGAATATTTCCGTCGGTGAATTGGGGAGATATTTGGTTTATGATTCCCTGATATGCGTTGCTGATGGTGTTCCACGTGTCCTCGCCCACAAGACCGTCGGGAGTAAGTCCAAAGGTCTTTTGTGCGCTTATTACGGCGTCGCGGGTGCTCTCGCCGAACACACCGTCAATAGCCACCGCGGGTATAGTCGGGTAATAAGCGGCAAGGGTGCTGAGAAAATATTGCAGATTGTATACCGCATTTCCCGTGTCGCCAAGGGTCAGCGCACCCTCGTACTGCTGAGTGATGTCCGATAGGGAAATGCCCTCGGAGTTCAGACTGTTCAGCCGCTTGACGGCGGTGTATATCCGTTGCACTGTGTTCCAGGTAGCAGGACCTACGACACCGTCGGGAGTGAGGTTGAATACCTCTTGAAATCTTCTCACCGCCGCCTCGGTGTCAAAGGAAAAAATACCGTCAGGAGAGGATATTTTTGGGATACTCGGGTAGTTATCCGAGATTCGGTTGAGCTGTATCTGCAACAGGCGGACGTAGTCTCCCGTGCTGCCTATGCGCAAGGGCGCTGTCGGAGGCGGAGTTGCATTTGGCGTGGCGTTGGGCGCGTTAAACACTATGTCAATGTCGTCGCCGTAGTAATAGGTAAGGATATCGTATGGCGTATCTCCCATTTCCGCGCGGCGGACGCTACCCCATTGCGAAAGTCCGTCGCAGGTAACAGTCGTGCCGTTGCAGTATTGAGCAAACAACGGCTCAACGCTTCCTTGTCTGCGTATGTAGTCGTTGAAAAGCTCGGATGCGATAGTCTGTATATTTTCAAAAATATCTCTTCCGTTCACGAAATACTGGTCGAACTGCGTGGAGTTGGTAATGTCGAAATCATATCCTCGCGAGCGGTAGTAGCGGGTGTATATTCTATTGAGGGCAAAGGATATTTGCGCGTAGATATTGGCGCGTATGGCCTCCTCGGGCCAAGTGGGGTATATCTCGCTTGACGCCACGTTCATGACGTAGTCAAGGAAGGGAAGGGTGACGTTCTGCGCGGGCTCGTCGGGCGCGCCGAGATGTACTGTGATGGTTTCGGGAATTTCGGGAAATCCTTGTGGCATAAAGGCTCTCCTTTCAATTAAAGGTCGGGGGCTTCACCCTCGGTGAAGTTTGTGTCCTCGGGGGTAAGGTTATCCGTCTGCCCGTTTTCGGGTAGCGGGATAAGGCTTGCGGGTTGAATTGACGTGATACCGTCGAATATTGGGATGCGCGTGTATTCCTGACGGTAAAAGCCGCCAAGGGATATTTCCGCGTCGTAGAGAGAGAAGGGGAGGACCCCGTTTGTTGACGGCGACATTGAAGCGGAGCGTGCGGGGGCGGGGAGCTCAAGTGGCGGCGTTTTGCCGTCCCTGTCCGTAAGCATCACGGCAATCACCTGACCGCGCATATCTCCCGCCTCGTCGGTGTGATAGCTTACGCGCACCTCCGCGTTTTGAAGCGGTATCGCGCCGCGTGCGGTGCTGACGCGGAATATAAGCTTTCCTATGCCTTGAGAGTTGCTGTTATCCATAATAGCCTCCTGTGTTTGTGGACTCTTTTACAGTTATATGCCGCAAGGGCGCAAATGTTACGGCTATTGACAAAATTCGAAAAGAATGGTATAATAACACTCGTAATAACAGAGAAATAGTAATTGCTTTTTGGGAGGTGTGCCATGCAATACGGAGACGGGCTTTATCGGGTGCTGCGTCATGCTGTTGCGGACGCGCCCTTTTCTGTTGCCGAGGTGAGTGACGAATCTAACCTTCGACGTTATTTTTCAAACGTATACGAGCTTATCGCTCACTTTATTCCCGAAATTCCCGCGCTTATGCGAATGTGCGGAGTGAGGGAGGAGTACGTCTGCGGCGAAGGTACGTCGGACTACGAAAAATTTTCCGAGCTGTGCAGAATATCCCCAATGCTTGCGGGAAATTGCGCGTATATTGCCGTTTGCGAGTTGCTGATAAAAATATTTGACTGCAACCTCGCGCCCAGTGAAAAAAGCTGCATGGCGATCTGGCAGGCGTGCTGTGGCGACGGCTTGGGGGTGGACGGCGAGAAAATTATTGAGCGCATGAACGTAAAACGGATATTTGTGCGCCGTGATTCCTTTGATGAGCTTTCGGATGGCGAGCGATATTTCGGAGGCGCGAAGATCTTGTCGGCGCTCTCGCTGGATTCACTCGCAGATACGGAAAACGCGCAAATGCTGTCGCACATCAAGATCGCCGCGGATATCGAAAGCTTTGCCCGCGAGCGGTGCGACTCGCTTGTGGCGTCGGGCGGCGGATATTTAAGCTTGACGCTTCCATGGGATTTTGAGTTTGTAAAGCCGTCGGTTTACGGTGTGGAGCAGGCGTTGAATATTGTACGCGGCGGAGGAGAAATATCCAAAAATCAAAAGGACATGCTTGCGGCGCAGGTGCTTCGTTGCTTTGTGAAAGAAATGCGCGCGCGGCGGCTTTGTTTGCTTCTGGACGGCAGGGCTGACGGTGAGATGTCGGCGCTTCTTGAATATCTGCACGGCAGTGTGGGGCTTGCGGACGTTTTGCTTTGTGTTGACGGTACGGCGGCGGAGTTAAAGCGGCTTATCTGTCAGTCGTCGCCCGATATTATTCACCGTGTTATTCCTGCAGGCTTTAAGGGATTTTTCGCAACCGACGACCTGCGCGGGTATGCAAGTGCTTTTCCTATTGAAAAATTACCGCATCTCGGACTGCTCGCAAGAGTGACCGATCCGTATAAAAGCCTTGCGGCACAGTGCGCTTTGCGACGAGAGCTGTGCAAAATACTGTCGGAGGGACTGAATGGCGACTCCAATACCGCAGACCGCGCCCGCGTAACGGCGCAGAGGGTATGCTACGACAATTTTTATAATATAACCGAGGGGGACGTTGTAAGATGAAATGGGTGCGTGAATTTTTAAAGGCAATTTTGGCAGGATGCGCCATAGGAATAGGCGGCGCGGTGTATCTTAACTGCGACAACAAGTACGTAGGAGCGTTTTTCTTCTGTATCGGTCTTATAACCGTGGTATATTTCGGACTTAACCTGTTTACGGGTAAGGTAGGCTACCTTAGCGGTATCCGCGACCTGCCGAAAATGCTGTTGTATATCGTTGGCAATACCGTTGGTGCGGCTCTGCCGGGCGCACTTGCCCACGGCGCGGCTGTCCCAGTGGTAGAGGCGAAGCTTGCACTGCCGTTTTACGTTCTTTTTATCAAGGCAATATTCTGCGGAATACTTATGTATATAGCCGTCGAGCTGTTCAAAAGCCGCGGCACGGTGCTTGGAATACTGTTCGGCGTTCCCGCGTTTATCCTTGCGGGCTTTGAACATTCCATTGCCGACATATATTACTGCTTTGCCGCAAGAAAATTTTCGCTTGATGTTGTGATAATGATACTCGTCATTATTCTCGGCAACGCCGTCGGCTCTATCCTCTTCGCGCAGGCGGTGCGACTTACCAAGGATAAGCGCGAGGAAAGTGACATTGAGTAAGCAGACAAAAGACCGTCTATGACGGCGCATATAACGGGGGGCTGTCGCATTTTGCGACAGCCCCCCGTTATATGGGCTCACATTTTTTTGTCGTCGGTTGCAGGGTTGTCTATAAGCTGACCTTTCTCGGTAAAGCGAGAGCCGTGGCAGGGGCAGTCCCAGCTATGCTCGGCGCGGTTATACCGAAGCGCACAGCCAAGGTGTGGGCAACGCGGTACGGTGGGCGTGAGGAGTCCCACGATAGAATCAAAAGCATTGATAGCCAACTGTGGGTGCAAAGCGGTGCGCGAGGGATCAAAAACGGCGGCGTACGGATTTCTTTTCCCTTGCACGCGGTCACCAAGAATATTCGCCGCGACCATTGCGCTCGTCATGCCCCATTTGTTAAAGCCCGTTGCCACGTATACGTCGGGCGTGGATTTTGAATACTGCCCGATATAGGGAATTTTGTCCAGCGTCATGCAATCCTGCGTCGCCCATTTTCCGACGATTTCGGCGCTTTTGTAGTGCTTTTGGGCGAAGGCTTCGAGCTTCTGCCAGCAGCCGCCCTGCTTTCCCGTGCGGTGTCCGCCTCCGCCGAGGAGCAAAAGGTCGCCAAAGCTGCGGAAGGAGAGTCCCGTGTCGGCTTCGTCCACGTACATGCCGCCTACGTCCTCTGCACCCCTGAGGGCGAGAACGTAAGAGCGGTGCTGATAGAGCTTCAATGGATATAATCCGTGCTTGTTAAATATGGGGAAATGAGTTGTGACTATAAGACTTTTAAAGGTGATCTCGCCGTGGTTGGTAATAGCCTTGTTTGGCTTAAATTCAAGCACCTTGGTATGCTCGCAGATCGGCAAATCCTTTGCAATAGCGTACAGGAATTTTAACGGATGAAACTGCGCTTGATTGTTGACACGCACAGCTCCCACTGTGTTGATAGGAAGCTCGTCGGCGTCAGAAAGCTCAGCTTTCACGCCCAGCCGATTCAATGCGGCAACCTCTTTTTCAATCTTTGCGCGGTCGCGGAGGGAATAGACATAGTTGTCCCGCGTTTCATAGTCGCAGTCAATATTTTTGCAAAGACTGGCGTATTCGTCGCAGGCGCGTAGCTGTGCTTCAAGATAAAGACGCGCCTTGCCCTCTCCGAAACGGCGGATCAGCTTGTCGTATACGAGTCCGTGACCGAGAGTGATCTTTGCGGTAGTGTTTTTCGTAATTCCGCCGCAGATCTCGGTTGCCTCCGCCAGCATGCAATCCACACCCGCCTCTTTGAGCTTATAGGCGCACAAAATCCCCGCAATACCGCCGCCGATAATCAAAACGTCGACGCTTTTATTTCCGTCAAGCGCATCAAACCGCGGCTTTTCAGCCGTTTTCAACCATATTGAGTCCATAATATCCCCCTCCGAGCCATAGTAGGATTAGTGTTTGCAGGATAAGGCGAAATATGCGCATAACCTGACGGATTTTTAATCATACTAAAAAGAAACTCGCAGAGGGGGACAAAATGGATATCATCAAAGTAATTTTAACGGCGCTGTTATCGGTGACGACGCTGTTTATTATCGCAAAAATAATGGGACACAAGCAGGTAGCCCAGCTTGACTTTTTCGATTATATCAGCGGCATCACCATAGGCTCGATCGCGGCAGAGCTGGCAACGGAGCTGGAGGCGCCTTATAAGCCACTGATCGCTCTTGTGATCTATGGGCTCGCGTCATTACTGCTCAATCTGCTCGCTCACAAGTTGCCGCGAACAAGAAAATATATCAACGGAACGCCGACGATCCTCTTGAACGACGGCAAGCTCTACCGCAAAAACCTAAAGCAAGCCAAGCTGGATCTCTCAGAGTTTATGCTTTTGTGCCGTGAGCAAGGTTATTTTGACCTTGACGAGATACAGACGGCAATTTTTGAGCATAACGGGAAGCTGTCGGTGCTGCCAAAGGCGGCAAACCGTCCCGCAACGCCCGAGGATCTGAAAATCACCGTAAAGGCAACGCATATCGGCGTGGAGGTGATCATGGACGGGCGGGTCATGGGCGAGAATCTGTCCCGTATGGGCAGAGATGCCAAGTGGCTCTCAAAGCAGCTCAAAGCACAAGGATATAAGGATGCAAATGAAATTTTCCTCGGTATTTACCGAAAGGAAGAGGACAAGCTGGCGTTGTATCCGAGAGATTGAGTTTAATCAAATGGGCGGAAAATGTCCTCTTCTTCGCAAACTCCAACAAGCTCCGCCATGCGGTGGAAGCGAGCCATGGCAGTATCAAGTCCTGCGGGGTGGTGCGCGTCACTGCCGAAATAGAATTTGCATCCACACTCCTTAGCTATCAGATGCGGGCGAAGTATTCTCGGCAGATCCTCTGCAGTGTATTGGTTGGGCTCGAAATTAAGCTCAAAGCCTACGCCGAGCCGAGCCATTTTCCCAAACAGCTCGCGGTAGGTCGCGTCGGGGATAAGGTCAAGCACACGCATGTGATCCTGCCAATCGGTATTCGGGAAATTCTCTCCGGGTGCGATCAGAGAGCAGGTGGGATGGGCAATGCTTACCTTGTGGAATGGCAGATCCATATTAAGAACGGCATCCAGACGCTTCACGTACATTTCCGCGCGTCCCTCAACGGAGCAATATTCCTTGCCGATAGTCATATATTTCATGTGCATGTGAGTAGTTGCTATTATAATGAGGTCAAGGTCGTCGTATCTTTCGGGGGTTACGCCTAAAACCATATTACGGTCAAGATCTGCTTCGCATCCGAAATGGAATTTTACGTTATCCGACTGGGGAAGGGGCTGGGAGCGGGCAAAGGCGGGCCAAGGTCCTGCTACGAAAAAGTTGTCAACGACGGGAATGTCCGGATCCCAGAAATGGTCGGTAAGGCATATATCTCGAAGCCCGTTTTCCTCCGCGTATTGCAATATGCGTTGAGGGTTTTGCTGGGGGTCATTCGAACACATGGAAACGTAGGAATGGATGTGCAGGTCGTGATCAAAAATGCTTGTGTGCTTCATACAGTACTCCTTTTGCAATTTATTTGTCGCCAAACGGGCGGAACATATTTTCCTCGAAGAGATCAAGCGCCTCGGCGATAGCCGTGAAATTAGCCTTTGCGGTGTCAAGCTTGTCGGGGTGGTGCGCGTCGCTTCCAAAGTAGAATTTGCATCCGCAATCCTTTGCGATACGGTGGATGCGAAGCACTCGCTCAAGCTCATCCTTCTCATAGTAACCGAAATAGGGGAAGTTTATCTCAAATCCCACGCCGCGCCTTGCCATTTTTGAATACACCTCGCGGTAGGCTGCGTCGGGGATAAGGTCAAGCACGCGCAAGTGCTCCTTGTGATCTACCTCGGCGGGGTAGTTGACCCCGGGAGCGAGAAGGTTGCAGGCAAGATGAGCGATACCCACCTTGTGAAAGGGCAGATCCATATCCAGAACTCCGTCAAGCCGGGAGATATAAAGCTCTGCGCGCCGCTCGGTGGAATTATCCTTGGGGTCAACCGTAAAGGGCATAAAATGCAGATGTGTGGTGGGAATGATGATAAAATCAAACTTGTCATAGTTATCGGGGTGAAGCCCAAGCACCATTTCCTTTGACAGCTCGGTCTCACAGCCGAAATGGAAGGTAACGTTTTCGGACTGGGGCAGGGGAAGGATGCGCGCCTGACGCTCGTTACCGTGGTCTATGTAGGGAAGCCACGGCTCGGATACCGTTTCGTCCCAATAGTGATCGGCGGTGCAGATATGGCGCAGTCCGTTTTCCTCGGCATAGCGCAATATCCTCAGCGGATTTTGCTCGGGGTCGTCGGAGCATCCCGACAGATACGTGTGAATATGTAGGTCGTGATCGACAAGCTTCGAGTAGTCCATTTGTGCTTTCTCCTTTGCCGTTATAAAATATATTCCATTTCGGTTTTGAGCGGCTTCATGCCGCATTTTTCGTAAAACCTTGCGGCGGATTCGTTAAATGCCCACACGTTGAGCGTCACACGCGAGCAGCCGGTGTCTCGCGCTACCGCCGTAACGTACTCGTACAGCGCCTTTCCCACGTGCTGCCCGCGCGCAGACTCGTCCACGCACAGGTCGTCGATATACAGCGTGTCGCTGTCACAAAGCAGATTTGAGTCCTTTATCCGCTTGTATATGCAAAACGCATATCCCACAACGCGCGCATTTCCGTCAAGTGCAACGTATATCGGGGTTTCGTCATCAAGGATGATTGCTTTCAACTCGTCGTCCGTATGCTTTTTAGTGCCGCCCTTGAATATATCGGGACGTGCCGCCGCGTGTATTTGTGCTACCTGAAAAAGCAGGTCATTTATAGCGCCGATATCCTCAAATTCAGCGCGTCTTATCGTTACTTTCATTTTTCTTTGTTCCTCTGCCGTCTATAAGAACGGCGTTTTTTATACTGTTTTTGCCGTATTTTGAGCGTATTTCCTCAATAGTCCTGTCAAGCGCCTCCGCCCGCGCGTCCGACTCTGCGTCGCAGAACATTTCAAGCTGCTGAGGCGTGTCCTTGTCCACAAGATCAATGGCGGTCACTGTTACGGAGCGAATAGGGTGTGCCCAGAGGTAGCTTCTTTCAAAGAGGGAAAACGCCGCCTTCGCTATTACCGACGGACTTGCCGAGGGAGTTTTGAGTCGGCATTGCCACTGCTTCGTTATAAGCCGATTGTCGCGTATGCTGATAGACACGCCCGTTGCCTTTTTGTTATGCTTATACAGCTTGTGACCTATCTGCTGTGACAGCTCAAGGATAAGCTTCCACACTTCTTCAGGGGAGGTAAGGTCGTGGCGGGTGGTCGTGCCGTGACCGCAGCTTTTGTCAAGCTCGTCTGGGGTATGATAGACAACGGGGGAATCGTCGAGCCCGCATGCGCTTCTCCATATCTGAACCCCCACCTTGCCCAGCAGATTTTCAAAATATTCGCGAGGCCGTGCGGCAATGTGACCGATAGTGTATATGCCGTAGGAGTTTAACTTTTTTGCCGTCGCCTTGCCCACTCCAAGCATTTCGGTCGCGGGCAGTCCCCACACCCTTTCCTTGAAGTTTTCCTTGGAGATAATTGTTGTCGCGTCGGGCTTTTTCATATCCGAGCCCAGCTTTGCAAACACCTTGTTGAAGGATACGCCTACCGAGGCGGTAAGACCAAGCTCCTCCTTTACAATAGCGCGTATCTTGTCAGCGATCTCCTCGCCACTGCCGAAAAGCCGCAGGCTTCCCGTAACGTCAAGCCAGCATTCGTCCATTCCAAACGGCTCGATCTCGTCGGTAAATCGGCTGTATATTTCAAATGCGCGCTTTGAAAATTCCGCGTACTCGCCGTGGTGGGGAGGGACGGTGACAAGCTCGGGGCACTTTTGCTTTGCATTCCACACGGTCTCGCCCGTGGAAACGCCAAACGCCTTTGCCTTTTCGTTCTTTGCCAGCACCACGCCGTGCCGTTCCTCCACGTCTCCGCAGACAGCCATAGGCACGTCCCGCAGGTGAGGAAATTTAAGGCACTCCACGGAGGCAAAAAAATTATTCATATCACAGTGCAGGATAGTCCGTTCCACTTCTTTACCTCCTTATTCCCAGGCGGTGCGCGATTACTTTACAAGTGAATTATATCAAAGTATGACTCTTTTGTCAATGGAAAAGGCGGGATTCGAGGCGTACAAAAACAGTGCAAAAAATTGTGTAAAATAACGGCTTTTTCGACATTTGAAAGCCAAATAAAGTGCCAAAAAGAAAAAATCTCCAAAAATGAAAAAAATTCAAAAAAGCTCTGTACAAAGCGGTAAAATTGTGATAAAATATGTGCATGGAAATCCATTGAAATTTTTTGCGGAGGATGGCTATGAAAAAGATCTACGAGGGCAAAACAAAGGACGTTTATTCACTTGACAACGGCAACGTAATGTTGAAATTCAAGGACGACTGCACGGGCAAGGATGGCGTTTTTGATCCGGGCGAAAATACCGTTGGACTCACTATCGAGGGAATCGGTAAGGCAAATCTCCAAACGTCTATTCTTTATTTTGAGCTGCTCAAAAAGGCGGGCATCAAGACCCATTACGTCAGTGCTGACGTTGAGAACGCAACCATGGAGGTACTTCCCGGTAAGGTGTTCGGTCACGGACTTGAGGTTATATGTCGCCTCGTTGCAACGGGTAGCTTTATCCGCAGATACGGTGAATACATTGAGGACGGCACCCCTCTTGAGGGCGGGTACGTTGAGTGCACCTTCAAGAACGACGCAAAGGGAGATCCTCTCGTTACCGCAGAGGGACTTGCGGCGCTTGGCGTTATGTCCATGGAGATGTTCGAAAGCATGAAGGAGCAGACCTTGAAGATCACAAAGATCGTTGCCGACGATCTGAAGTCTATCGGACTTGACCTGTGGGATATCAAGTTTGAGTTCGGCTACAACGGCGACGAGGTTATCCTTATCGACGAGATCGCGTCGGGTAACATGAGAGTTTACAAGGACGGCAAGATAGTCGATCCCGTTGAGCTTACAAAGCTTATTCTTAACAGATAAAACACAAAAGCCCAAGGTTGATTTCAACCTTGGGCTTTTGAATATCAGTCGTTACTGTCATCAAGACGGAGCACCGCCATAAACGCCTCGGGAGATACCTGCACCGAGCCGAGCTGGCGCATTTTCTTTTTACCCTCCTTCTGCTTTTCAAGCAGCTTTTTCTTTCGGGTAATATCTCCGCCGTAGCATTTTGCAAGCACGTCCTTGCGCATAGCCTTGACCGTTTCGCGAGCGATTATCTTTGAGCCTATCGCCGCCTGAATTGGTATTTCAAAGAGCTGACGCGGTATGTTTTCCTTCAGCTTTTCAGCTACTTTGCGCGCGCGGGTGTACGCCTTTTCCTCATGCACGATAAAGGAAAGCGCGTCTACCTGCTCACCGTTGAGCAGAAAATCAAGCTTGACTAGCTTGGATACCTGATATCCGAGCAGCTCGTAGTCGAGTGACGCATAGCCGCGCGATCGGCTCTTGAGCGCGTCAAAGAAATCGTAAATTATCTCGTTGAGTGGCAGATGATAGTGAAGCTCGGCGCGGGTGGGGTCGATATACTTCATATCAATGAATTCGCCTCGCCTGTCCTGACACAGGTCCATAAGTCCGCCAACATATTCCACGGGTGTGATAATGCTTGCCTTAACGATAGGCTCTTTTGCTTCCTTGATCGCGTCAGCGGCGGGGTAGTTTGAGGGGTTATCCACAATGGTCACAGTGCCGTCGGTGCGCTGGATCTCATACACAACGCTGGGCGCGGTGGTGATAAGGTCAAGATTGAATTCGCGCTCGAGTCGCTCCTCGATTATCTCCATGTGGAGAAGTCCGAGAAATCCGCAACGGAAGCCGAAGCCGAGAGCCACCGACGTTTCGGGCTCGAAGGTAAGCGCGGAGTCGTTAAGACGAAGCTTGTCCAGCGCGTCGCGCAGATCGCCGTATCGCGCGCCGTCGGCAGGATATATTCCCGCAAAGACCATAGGCTGAGCCGCCTTGAAGCCGGGGCAGGGAGTGGCGGTCGGCGTATCTGCAAGAGTTACCGTATCGCCTACGCGAGTGTCGCCGATGGATTTGATGGAGGCGGTAAGGTAACCTACCTCGCCCGCAGACAGAGAGTCTGACTTTTTGAGTCCAAAGGGCGTCATAGTTCCGACGTCAACAACGTCAAAGGTCGCGCCCGTGCTCATCAGCTTTATTTTGTCCCCTGATTTCAAGCTGCCGTCAAATACGCGGATATTTACCACGACGCCGAGATAGCTGTCGTAATAAGAGTCGAATATGAGCGCCTTGAGGGGCGCGTTCTCGTCACCCGTGGGCGCGGGAATGTCGCGAACAACGGCGTCAAGCACGTCCTGAATATTAAGTCCCGTCTTGGCGGAAACGGCAGGACAGCCCTCTGCGGGAATGCCAACTACGTCCTCGATATCCTCGCGGCAACGGTCTATCTGTGCGCTCGGCAGGTCGATCTTGTTGATAACGGGGACTATTTCAAGTCCAGCATCCACTGCAAGATAAGCGTTTGCCAGCGTCTGTGCCTCAATGCCTTGGGTCGCGTCTACTACAAGCAGTGCGCCGTCGCAGGCGTTGAGAGAGCGGGACACCTCGTAGTTGAAGTCAACGTGGCCGGGGGTGTCGATAAGATTGAGGATATACTTCTCACCGTCGGGGGCAGTGTAATCCAGCTTTACAGCCGTCGCCTTGATGGTGATGCCGCGCTCGCGCTCAAGTGCCATACTGTCAAGCAGCTGAGCCTCCATTTCGCGCTCCGAGACCGTTTGCGTTAATTCAAGTATGCGGTCGGCAAGAGTGGATTTTCCGTGATCTATGTGCGCAATTATGGAAAAATTGCGTATATGTTCCATTCTTTCGTTTTTTGACATTTAAAAATTCCTCACAAATTCAGTTCAACCCTTATTGTACCATATTTTTGCCGTTTGCACAAGGGCTTTTGAAAATTTATTTTCAAAGCAGAATGAATTTTGCTGTTTGCGACGCGAAAGAATGTAAAATAGCAATATTTGTCTTAAAAATAGCCAAATATGTCTTGCAGAACGGGATAAAATGTTTTATAATATGAGTAGCATGGATATGTATGCCGTGCGAAGCATAAGCAATATTTGTTGACAGAAAGGCGTTTCCAATATGTCTGAAAATAATATAATGAATAAAAAGAACGGCGTTATAATAGGCTACGGCGGCATGGGCTCGTGGCATGGCAACTACCTCAAGAACAGCGATGTTGTTAACCTTAAGGGCGTATACGATATCAAGGCAGAGAGATGCGAGCTTGCCGAGTCCAGAGAAATTCACGCATATTCCTCGTTTGAGGAGGTGCTTGCGGATAAGGACGTGGATTTTGTAACCATCGCAACTCCCAACGACGTTCACAAATCTCTTGCTATCGCGGCTATGGCGGTGGGCAAGCACGTTATATGCGAAAAGCCTGTTACCGTGTCCTCCGAGGACTTGCAGGAGATGATAGATGCAGCCGTAAAATACGACCGTATATTCACGGTACACCAAAATCGCAGATGGGACGTGGATTATCTTGCTATGCGTAAGCTTTACAGAAGCGGCGATCTTGGTCAGGTGTATAAGGTCGAGTCCCGTATTCACGGCTCGCGCGGAATTCCCGGTGACTGGCGTCAGCGTCCCGAGCAGGGCGGCGGAATGATCCTTGACTGGGGCATCCATCTTATTGACCAGATAATGCTTATCGTCCACGATAAAAAGCTCAAGAAGGTGTGGTGTCACTGCGATCACATTACAAACGAGCTGGTTGACGACGGCTTTGCGCTGGATATGTTCTTTGAGGATGATCTTGTGGCGCGCGTTGAGGTAGGAACATCCAACTTCGTTTCCATGCCCCGATTCTATATGACGGGTGCTAACGGTTCGGGTATTATCCGCGAATGGACGGAGCCGTGCGAGGTGGTATGGTGTCATAACTGGGACTACAAGGACGCAGTTCCCGTAGTTACAGCAGCAGGTCTTACCAAGACCATGGCTCCCCGCGACGAAAAGACTATCGCCAAAAAGCAGCTTGAGCGTCCGCAGTCGGACGTACACGATTTCTATCGCAACTTTGTGAAGGCGATAGACGGAATTGAGCCGCAGCTTGTAACTCATCATCAGATGATGGTGGATATGAAGATAATGGAAGCGGCGTTTGAGTCGGACAGACTTTGCATGCCCGTTGACGTTGACCTTCAGTTTTGAAAGTGAAAATATGTATCCCCGACGGAGCTTTTGCTCCGTCGGGGATTTAATTACCTATGATCTCAGCAGCCGCAGCAGCAGGAGATAAGGAGAACGATAAGAAGGATCCAGATCCAGTTGTTGTTATCGAAAATTCCGCAAAGACAGTTGTTCATAGAGAACCTCCGTGAAAAATATGAAATAGAGAAGGATTACGCCTTCCAATATCATATTATGTCGAAGCGCGGAAAATGTTCGACAAGAACATCCGAAATTCGAAAAGATCTGCCGCGAGAGTGTATTTCTCGCGGCAGACGCATTATTTGTGATATTTAGTACCTTTAATTATGGTCGCGCAGCGGTAGACCGCCTCATAAAGCACCACACGCATGAGCTGATGTGGAAAGGTGAGCTTTGAAAAGGAAAGCCTCAGCTTGCAGGCGGATTTGACATTTTCCGCAAGTCCGTGTGACGAGCCGATAATGAAGCATATCTCGCCCCATTCACCTGCGGCACTGTCAAGCAGGGCAGCAAGCTCTGGGGAGGAAAACTGTTTTCCCTCAACGCAAAGTGCCACTCCGTAAGCGCGTGAGGGCAGTGCGTCGAGTATCATTTTCGCCTCGGCGTTCAGCGCGGAATTTATTTCGGTATCCGAGGGATCGTCGGGAAGCTTTGACTCCTTGATATTGATCTCCTCCACCTTGCAGTAGCCGGAAAGCCGTTTTGCATATTCCGCCACGGCGTCGCGCAGATACGGCTCTTTGAGATTGCCGACGGTGATAAAACGAATTTTGGATATCATAATTATCCTTTCGTCACTAACGAATTTTGTGCTTTCGGTATTACGTTGCCGCCGTTTTCGCACAGTAGCGTGACGCTGTCAGGCGCGGCAACGCGCAGGTTGAATATATCTCCCGACAACGCCGCAAAGGTTTCGTCGTATGCAATATCGGGGATATTGTTCTGCTCACTCAGGTGAGCGAGCAGGAAATCCACTGTTCCGTGCAAAGCCAGCCACGCGCAAAAATCGGCGCAATCGGTGTTGGAAAGGTGACCGTGACGGGAAAGGATACGTTGCTTTAAGTCGTAAGGATAAGGCCCCTCGCGGAGCATATCAATATCGTGATTTGATTCAATCACCACGGAGCGGCAACCGCGAAGTCCGTCGCGGATGTCGTCAGTGACGTATCCGATATCGGTAGCAACTCCGAGTGCCACCGACTCACCGCTGCCGCCTGCCTCCGAAACGGTTATGCGGTATCCCACCGACGCGCGGCTGTCGTGCGGCGTAGGAAATGCCGTGACTGTCATATCTCCTACCTGTACCGAAAAGGTCTTATCCCTTTGCAGGCAAAGACATTCACACAGCTCGCGGGGAGGATTTTTCTCGTATCTGCGGGCAGATTCGTACACCATGTAAACGGGTATACGGCATTTTTTGGACAGCACGGGCAGGGCGCTTATATGGTCGTTGTGCTCGTGGGTAATAAAAATAGCGTCGATACTGTCGGGGCTGACTCCTATCTCGGATAGGGAGGACAGCAGAGTTTTAGTGCATTTTCCCGCATCGATAAGTATTCGCGCCCTGGGCGTTTCTATGTAGGTACAGTTTCCAGTTGAGCCGGAAAACAGCGTTCCTATACGGTATGGTATCATTTTTTAAATCCTTGGTATGGGTGATTTTTACTTTTTAATAAACAGATTTTCAAGGTTGCCGCTCCACAAAAAGAGGTAAATTGCCTCGAAAATGAATACGAATGCAAATGGAATGATAAGTATCAGCATCCATTTGGAGCGTTTTTCACGCTCGGCGGTCTTGTTGATGAAATCCGCTTTTTTCTCCTCGCTCCAATCGGGCGGGAGCATATCCACGGTGACGCCTTTGTTGACGAAGCCGCGGTTGTACGCCAGAAAGGATATAAGAAGCGCGGCGAATATTATCATATACGCCCACATAACGTAGATGCCGAAATTAAACGTCATACTGCCGTAATAAATAACGGCAAGCGCCGCCGTCAGCACAAGAATAATGACGGCATTGCGCCGCGCCTCGGGGCTGACAGGCTTTTTGGGCGCGGGTGTTCGGGATGAGTTTTTTGGCAAAATCATTTTTACTCCTTTCTGTCGCAGTCGAGCCTGCTTTTTAAGCGTCAGATGAGTCTGCAAGCTCCCACAAGACGGATGGTGAGGTCAGCGCAAGCGCCCTCGCCGAACACTGCGTCCATGGTAGCCTTGAAGCTGTCAACGAGAGCCGTGGGAACGTATGCCTGAATAGTACCCGCAAAGCCGCCGCCGTGAACGCGGAATGCACCCTCGCCGTTAAGAATCTTTTCGGCAAGGCAGAGCGCGAGCGAGAGTCCCTGCTCGGCAATATTCTTTGTGGTATATACATTTTGGAGGTAGCAGAAGGAGGAGCGTCCCGAAGCCAGCACGCCGCCGAAGTACTCGTCAAGTGCTGCGTTCAGTGCCGCCTCGTCGCCTGCCTTTTGCGCCTCGATAGCCGCAGTCAAAGCCGCCTTCTGGTCTGCTACACGACGGTTTTCTCCGAAGAAATGGAGCGCGCGGAGAGCCGCTCTGTCACCAAGCTCACGGCGCACGGTGGGCAGAGCTGCGATCAGCTCGTCCTCGCCGACATTTCTCAACACGTCGCCGCCAAGAGCCTTTGCAACTGCCTTCATTTCGGCGGGAACAGCGGCGTAGTCGTCGGTAAGATCGGCGTGATTTCCGCCCGTGTCCACAATGCAAAGGTGGTATCCCGCGTTGCTCATATCAAAGGGCAGGGGAGCGATAACGGGGGTGGTGGGGTCGGCAAAGTCGATAGCCACGATACCGCCGTAAGCGCAAGCAACCTGATCCATAAGTCCGCAGGGCTTGCCGAAGAATTTATTCTCCGCAAATTGAGAAATCATTGATATAGTTACGTTATCCACTCCGCCGCCATTGTAGAGGTGAGAGAGGATAGTGCCTACCATGTCCTCAAATGCCGCAGAGGAGGAAAGTCCCGAGCCTTTAAGCACGTTGGAGGTGGTGCAGGCATCGAAGCCACCGATAGCATAGCCTCTGTCCGCAAATCCGACGCAAACGCCCGCGACCAGAGCCGCCGACGTGCCGAATTTCTTTTCGACAGGCTGAGTATAAGTGGAAATATCCACGCGATTCATGCCGAAGCCCTCGCTGTGAATACAGATCTGCGAATCGTTTCTGGGGGAGGCGATAGCAATAATATCAAGGCTGATAGACGCGGCGATAACGCATCCGTGGTTGTGGTCGGTGTGGTTACCCGAAAGCTCGCTCCTTCCCGCTACGGAGAAGAGCGCGCACTCGCGCGACGCGCCGAACTGATCAATAAACGTGCTGATGAGCTTTGAGTATCTTTCCTTCTGAAAGGTGAGCGTAGCCTCGCTGTCGCCGTAGAGCCCTTTGAACTGCTCGTCGTATGTACCGTTTTGAATTCCGCGGAGGAGCACCTCTGCGGTAGTGTAAGTATTGTTCATGGAAATTACCTTTCGTGGGTTAACATTTTTCCGTATATCCGCCGAGGAACGTCAGCGAATCACAGTTTCTTTCAAGGTCGTCAAGGAGCTGTTTTACCCGTTTCTCGTCGGGGGAGGCTTCAAAGTCGAAATAGAAGCGCGCGTCAAAATCACTGCCCTCAATAGGACGGCTTTCAAGCTTGGTGAGATTGAGTGCCTGAGCGGTGAACTTCGACAGCGTGGTATAAAGCGAGCCGGGCTCGTGGCGCAGAGTAAGCATAAGGCTTATCTTGTTGGCGCCCGGGTAGATGGAAAGTCCCTTTGAGATGCATATAAATCTTGTATAGTTATAGGACGTGTTCTGAATTTCGCAGGGAAGGACGGACAAGCCGTAAAGTCCCGCACAATCCGCAGACGAAATAGCCGCAACGTGAGGGTCGTTCATCTCTGCCACCGTCTTTGCGGCGACTGCGGTGTTCGCGCAGATATGCAGACGGATGTTGGGATGCGCCTCAAAGAACCGATTGCACTGACCGAGCGCCTGACTGTGAGAGTAAACGTCGGTGATGCCCTCAAGGGTTGCTCCCTTGACGCAAAGCAGCTTATGCTCGATCTTGAGCTTCAGACTGCGCACGATACAGAAATTGTATCGCTGCATAAGGTCGTAGACCTCGTTCACCGTGCCGTAGGTGCTGTTTTCAATTGGAAGGATACCGAAATCACATTCGCCCGTCTCAACCGCCGCAAATACCTCGCCAAAGCTTCCGAAATATTTGATCTTGGGGAGTGAGAACAGCTTGTCGCACGCCTTCTGGGAGTACGCACCCTCTACGCCCTGACACGCGATAAGTCCGCCGTCGGGGAAAATGGGAGGAGTATTTTTCTCCGCTTCGGCTATGCGCGCTGATATACCCTCGTCTCCGTCATTCTGACTCTGTGCTATCAGAGAGGACTGATAAGCCTTGCTCAGATCCATCATTACGGTAAAGAAGGTCTTTGTGTAATAGCGGTATTTTTCGTCCGAAAGCTGAGTCATATCCGCAAGGATATCCCGCTCGCGCGCCCTGTCGAACACGGGCATATCGTTCTCAAGCTTATATCTTGCGATATTCTCGGCGGTATCCATTCTGCGGCAGAAGAGCGACACCAGCTCGCGGTTCATTTTATCTATTTCTGCCCTGCTTTTTTTGATGTCCATAAGAATTTTCCTGCTTAAAAATTTAAAATTATAACTTAACTCACCCGAGTGGACAAATATCGCACTCGGGTGAGAAAAAATTACTCAACGGAAATAACGAAATCGTACAGAGGCTGACCGCCCGGGATAAGATTCATCTCAGCCGCAGGGAGGAGCGCCTGCATTTTTGCAAATACCGCTTCTGCGTCGGCGTCGCTTACAGCCGCGCCGTAGAATACGGTTACGAATTCCGCGTCGTTAAACTTGCCGAGAATGGAAAGCAGAATATCGTCGCGGCGCTTGCCCGACTTTTCGATCTTTCCTTCAAGCAGACCGAGAAACTCGTCCTTGCGGATAAGGTGACCGCCCAGCTTTACCTCGCGCACAGCACGGGTCATGGAAATGGTATGCACCTTGGAGATTGCGGATTTCATGATCTTTTCGTTGTATTCGGGGGTCGCGTCGGGATCGAAATTCAGCATAGCCGACATACCCTGAGGAACGCTCTTGGTGGGGAGAACTATTACGCTTTGTCCGCTACCCTCCAGCATTTCAGCTGCCTGACTTGCGACCATAATGATATTCTTGTTGTTGGGAAGCACGAAAACGTACTCCGCCTCGGTCTTGCGGACAGCGTTGAGAATATCCTCGGTGGAGGGATTCATGGTCTGACCGCCCGAAACGATCTCGTTGACACCCAGCTCGCGGAAGGTATCCGTGATACCCTCGCCAAGACAAACGGCAACGAAGCCGTACTTCTTGTTTACGCGCACCCGAGGCTCGCCCTCGTCGGAGGTGTCTGCGAGATTGGAATGCTGTATCTTCATGTTTTCGACCTTGACCGTTTCAAGCGCACCGTATTTCAGCGCGGTGGACAGCACCTTGCCGGGGTCGTTGGTGTGGATGTGGAGCTTGATTATCTCCTCGTCGTCGATAAACACCATACTGTCGCCCCAAGGCGCAATAGTGGTGCGAAGCTTATCAGCCTTGCCCTCGCCGCGGAACTTGTCGCTCTTGCCGACGATACACTCGGTGCAGTACGCGAAATTGATGGATTCTCCGTCAAACTCGGAGAAATCAGCCGCCGCCTTCGTCTTTGCGGGTGCGCCTGCGGAGGTGGACTGCACGTCCTGACCGTTAAGAGATGCAAGCATACCTTCAAGCATGGTAACGAAGCCCTGTCCGCCTGCGTCCACGACTCCTGCCTCCTTCAGAAGGGGCAGCATATCGGGGGTCTTTGTAAGTGTGACCTTGGCACTGCTTACAAGAACCTCAAAGAATTCTGCGGGCTTGCCAACGTAATTTTTCCATTCAGCCTCGGCATACTCTGCCGTTTCGCGCATTACCGTAAGGATAGTTCCCTCGGTAGGCTTGGATACTGCGCGATAAGCCTCAGCCGTTCCGCTCTTAAAGCCCTCTGCAATCTCCTGCGCGTCAGCGGTGTCGTGTCCTGCAAACGCCTTGGACATTCCGCGGAAAAAGAGGGAGAGAATAGCGCCCGAGTTACCGCGAGCGGCGCGCAAAACACCGCTTGCAACTGCGGATGCGCACTCCGCCAGCGAATCCGACTTCGGGGAGATTTCCCGAGCGGGCTTCATTGTAAGACTCATATTGATTCCCGTATCGCCGTCGGGAACGGGGAAAACGTTGAGGTTATTAATATCCTCTTGGTTGTTTTCTAAGGCATTTGCGGCTGACGAGCACATTTTCAGAAACTTTTCGCCGTTTATTACCATAGTTAGTACCTTCCTTTCAAAAATCCTGAACCTTGTTGCAAATCTTCAAGTAAGTCTAAATTATCTCTTCTTACCGAGGAAGAACAATGCCAGCGTTCCGGGACCGGAGTGAGCGCCGATAACGGGACCTACGTAGTTGATAAGTATTTCCTTATTGCCCCACTTTTCACGTATGAGCTGAGCGAGATATTCCGCATCCTCAAGGCAATCGCCATGGCTGATATAGACTACCTGCTCTGCAGGCTTTATCGCGGTCTCCTCCATCATGTGGAACAGCTCCTCGACCGACTTGCGGCGACCTCTCGTTTTGCTTACGCTTACAAGGTGTCCCTCGTCGTCAACGTGCAGAATGGGCTTGATTGAGAGCATAGAGCCGACAACTGCGGTAGCCGCGCTGATTCGTCCTCCGCGCTTGAGGAAGTGGAGGTCGTCAACGGTGAACCAGTGGCAGAGATTGAGCTTGTTATCCTCAACGAATTTTGCAACCTCCTCAATGGTCTTGCCGTCCTTTGCCTGCATTGCGGCGTGATAAACGAGCAAACCTTCACCGAGGGATGCGCACAGTGAATCCACAGTTACTATCTTACACTCGGGATGAGCCGCCATAACGTCAGCAGCCGCAACCGCGCTTGCCTGATAGGTCGCGCTGAGGCCGGAGGAAAATCCGATATAGAGGACGTCCAATCCCTCTGCAACGATCTCCTCGAACACCTGTGTAAACTTGTCAATATTAGCCGCCGCGGTGGACGCTCCGAGTCCCTCGCGAAGACCTGCGTAAAATTCCTTGGGGTCAACGTCGCAGTCAGCCTTTGTGGGGCGTCCCTCAACGAGAACGTCAAGCTGAACTACCTTCAGTCCCAGTTCCTCAACCTTAAATTTAGGAAGATCGCAGGAGGAGTCGGTGACTATTTGAAATTTGCGCATGATTTTTTTCTCCTTTTCGTTTGATAGCGGCACTCTGCCGCATTGAGTTTATTGAAATCAGAGCAGATCGGCGATATCAAGCACCAAACGCTCTGTCTTTTCCCATCCGATACAGGGGTCGGTAATAGACTTACCGAACACGCATTCTCCTATCTTCTGACTTCCGTCCTCAAGATAGCTTTCGATCATAAAGCCCTTTACTATACGCTTGATGTCAGAATTGTGGCGGCAGGAGTGCAGGACTTCCTTGCAGATACGCGGCTGTTCTGCATATTTTTTGCCCGAGTTTGCGTGGTTTGCGTCAACTATGACGGCGGGGTTTTTGAGGTCGCTGTGCTGTGCGTAAAGCTGGCAAAGATGCTCAAGATCCTCATAGTGGTAATTGGGCAGACTCTGACCGTGCTTGTTTACGTATCCGCGCAGTATTGCGTGCGAGCATTCGTTACCCGTAGTATTTACCTCCCAGCCGCGATAAATGAAGGTATGGCAGTGCTGTGCGGCGGTAATGGAGTTCATCATAATGGAAAGGTCACCGCCCGTGGGATTTTTCATTCCTACGGGAACGGGGATTCCGCTGGAAACCAGTCTGTGCTCCTGGTTTTCCACCGAGCGCGCTCCTACCGCAACGTAAGAGAGCAGGTCGGCGAGGTAGTGGTAGTTGGCGGGATAGAGCATTTCATCCGCCGTGGGCAGTCCCGTCTCACAGATAACGCGGCTGTGAAGCTCACGGATAGCCAGGATTCCCTTATACATATCCGGCTTCTGCATAGGATCGGGCTGATGAAGCATACCCTTGTAGCCGTCACCCGTGGTGCGGGGCTTGTTGGTATATATTCTGGGAATGAGGATAAGCTTATCCTCAACCCTATCCTGCAATTTTTTCAGCCTGTATACGTATTCCATAACAGGCTCTTCGCTGTCGGCAGAGCAAGGACCGATAATAAGCAACAGCTTATCCGATTCTCCCTTGAACACACGGGCGATAGCCTCGTCGTTCTCAATCTTTTTTGCGGCAACTTCAGCTCCGAGAGGATATTTTTCCTTCGTATCTTTCGGGATAGGTAATCTTGTAACGAAATTGATAGCCATGGTGTAGTCCTTTCAGACAGGGCAAACTGCGGAGGAAATAACATCAGCACACTGTGTGCTTGAAGGTAATCGCCCCTGTGCAAAGAGGGGAAGATCCTCCCTTTGCACAGTGCAATTCATATTATTATAACCCAAATTTGCCAAATTGTCAATGCAAATTTTTTTATCAACCTTTGAATTTATTTTTAACGGCAAGGTAATAACCGCCAAAATTCCTTGATAGAACTAATTATCGCCTCAGTCAAGGATAGTAAGTCCGTCAGCGTCGAGAACGCCGACACCCGCGTTATGGAACGCCTTTGCGGCGTGACCGTTGTCAGCAACGCGGAAAACTACGCAAGCCTTGCCGTCCTCAGGGGTGAGGAATGCGTAGGAATATTCGATATTCACGCTCTCGTCGGAGAGGATCTGCAAAAGGTGGCAGAGTCCGCCAGGCTCGTCAGGAATGACTGCGGCGGTAACTTCATTTACGGACGTGATATAGCCGTTAGCCTTGAGAGCCGCAACTGCGCCGTCGGTATCGCGCACGATAAGACGGAGGATGCCGAAATCCTGCGTGTCAGCTACGGACATAGCGCGCATATCAGCGTCTGCATCGGCGAGCACCTTTGCAACTGCACTGAGAGATCCGGAATGATTTTCGAGAAATACGGATATTTGTCTGATAGCCATAATATTACGTTCCTTTCATCAAATAAGCGTTAGTCGTGGAGCTTTCTCTTATCGGTCACGCGCACAGCCTTGCCTTCGCTTCGCGCGATAGACTTGGGAGGCACGAGGTGAACTGCGGGATTGATTCCCAGCATAGTCTTGATGGCATTTGCAAGGGATTTTTCTGCTGAGGTGATAGCCTTGACGGTATCCGAGAACTGACCCTCGGTAAGCTCAACGTAAACGTCCAGCGTATCGGTATTGTTGACTCTGTCGACCTCGATCTTGTAGTTGGGGGAGTAGCCCTCGTTGAGGAGCACGGTTTCGATTTGGGAGGGGAATACGTTGACACCGCGGATGATAAGCATATCGTCACTGCGTCCCATAGGCTTGCACATTCTGACGTGGGTGCGTCCGCAGGAGCATTTGTCGCGCTTGAGCACGCAGATGTCGCGCGTGCGGTAGCGGAGCAGGGGGAACGCCTCCTTATCAAGGCAGGTGAACACAAGCTCACCCTTCGAGCCCTCGGGAAGCACCTCGCCCGTGTCGGGGTCAATGGTTTCTGCGAGGAAGTGATCCTCATTGATGTGCATACCGTTCTGCTCCTCGCACTCAAAGGAAACACCGGGGCCGCTGATCTCGGTCAGACCGTAAATGTCATAAGCCTTGATGCCAAGCAGCTTTTCGATATCGCGGCGCATTTCCTCCGTCCACGGCTCAGCTCCGAAAATACCCGCCTTGAGGGTATTCTGCTCGGGAGAAATACCCTTTTCCTTGAGGGACTCGCCGAGATAAGCAGCGTAAGAGGGGGTGCAGCAAAGAATGGTAGCGCCGAGGTCGGTCATAAACTGTATCTGACGGTCGGTGTTACCCGAGGACATGGGAAGTGTAAGGCAGCCTACCTTGTGCGATCCGCCGTTAAGACCGGGGCCGCCGGTGAAAAGTCCGTAGCCGTAAGCAACCTGACAAACGTCCTCGTTTGTGCCGCCCACCGCAACGATAGCGCGCGCGCAGCATTCCTCCCACAAATCAATGTCCTTCTGTGTGTAGAAGGCTACAACTCGTCTGCCCGTCGTTCCTGACGTAGACTGAATTCTTACACACTCCGACTTCGGCACTGCCACAAGTCCGTCTGGGTACTGGTCGCGCAGATCGTCCTTGGTAAGGAAGGGAAGCTTGTAAAGATCTTCAATGCCGTGGATGTCCTCGGGCTTAACGCCCTTCTTGTCCATAAGTCCGCGGTAGTAGGGGACATTATCGTAAACGTGCTTTACCTGCTTTATGAGCTTTTCGGATTGCAGAGCCTTTATCTGCTCTGTGGGCATGGTTTCTATTTCGGGTTGATAATAACGCTTCTCTGACATGGTGATATCTCCTTTAATTATTTAGAATTGCGTCCAAGCTCAAAAGCCTTTTTGTTAAGCTCAACGAATTTGGGCTTTACACATTCCTCGATAGCCGCCGTCCATTTTTCGGTGGGAATATCGAAATATTTTGAAAGTCTGCCCATAAGCACGATATTTACTGCCTTCTGCGAGCCTGCCTCTTCGGCAAGCGCGAGAGCATCAAGTTGGTCTATGGACACACCCTTGCCTTCAAGTGAGTTAAGCACCTCGTGGGGATATTCGGTCGCGCCCGTGATAACGGGCATAGGGTCTGTTTCGCGGATGTTGGTGATTATCCTTCCGCCCTCTCTCAGGCAGGACACCCAACGTGCCGCCTCCAGCTTTTCAAAGGAGATGATGTAATCTGCTTCACCTTTGTCGATAATAGGGGAATAGACCTTATCCCCGTAACGGACGTAGGTCACAACGCTTCCTCCGCGCTGACTCATTCCGTGTACCTCGGATACCTTGACGTCGTAGCCCTCCTGGCACAGAAGATGACCGAGCAGCTTGCTTGCAAGCAGAGAGCCCTGACCGCCAACGCCGACTATCATAATATTTTTCGTTTCCATATCTGTTCTCCTTTCGTCAGCCGTCAGTTTTCACGGATTGCGCCGAATGCGCAGAGCTGCTCACAGACGCCGCAGCCTACGCAAAGAGTTGCGTCAATGACAGCCTTGCCGTTTTCCATGTGGATAGCGGGGCAACCCAGCTTCATGCACTTTTTGCATCCGCGGCAAGCGTCGGTGTCCACCGTAAGCGGTGCTTTTGTCTTTACGGATTTGAGCAGAACGCAGGGGCGGCGGGAGATGATAACGCTCGCCTCGTCAGCCGCCAGCTCCTCCTTTATCGCCTTGTCGCAAGCGTCAAGGTCGTAAGGATCGACTACGCGCACACGGTTGATACCGATAGCGCGGCAGAACGCCTCAAGGTCCACCTTGGTGGCGGGATCGCCGTGGATATTGTAGCCCGTGGTGGGGTTTTGCTGATGTCCCGTCATACCCGTGATGGAGTTGTCGAGAATAATGACGGTGGATTTCGAGTCGTTGTAAGAGATGTTCACAAGTCCCGTCATGCCCGAATGCATGAAGGTGGAGTCGCCGATAACGGCAACCGTCTTGTTCTGTCCTTCGCCTATCTTATTAAAGCCGTGAATGCCCGCGACCGACGCTCCCATACAAAGCACCGAGTCCACCGCATTGAGCGGCTGAGCCGAGCCGAGGGTGTAGCAGCCGATATCGCCGATAACGGTGACCTTGTTTTTAGCCAACGTGTAGAACAGACCTCTGTGAGGGCATCCCGCGCACATAACGGGGGGACGCACGGGGATCTGCTCGTCCGCACTTGTGGATTCGGGTACTTCCATACCCAGAACGCGGCGGATCAGATTCTGCGAAAACTCGCCCACAATGGGGAATTTATCCTTGCCTTCAACGTCAAGTCCCATAGAGCGGCAATGGTTTTCGATAACGGGATCAAGCTCCTCGATCACCACGACTCTGTTGACGCTGAACGCAAAGTCGATAATGAGCTTTACAGGCAGAGGATTTACAAGACCGAGCTTGAGTACGTTTGCGTTGTCGCCAAATATCTCCTTGACATACTGATAGCAAGTACCGCTGCAAATGATTCCAAGCTCACGGTTTCCGTCAGCCGCATACTCCACGCGGTTGAGGGGGCAGTCCTCGGCGTACTCTGTCAGTGCCTCCATACGCTCCTCTACCACGGGATGACGTCGGATAGCGTTAGCGGGAGCCATTATGTATTTCTGAGGATTTTTAACGTATTCCTTGAGCGGAACGTCGGCGCGCTCGCCAACCTCGACAAGGCTCTGCGAGTGTGATATACGGGTACACATGCGAAGCAGGACGGGGGTGTCGAATTTTTCCGAAAGCTCAAACGCCGCCATGGTAAACTCGCGGCTCTCCGCGGAGTCGGCAGGCTCAAGCATAGGCACCTTGGAGGCTATCGCGTGGTGACGCGAATCCTGCTCGTTCTGCGAGGAGTGCATACCGGGGTCGTCCGCAACGCATACGACAAGACCGCCGTTGACACCCGTGTAGGAAAGGGTATAGAGCGGGTCAGCCGCCACGTTAAGTCCGACGTGCTTCATGGTACAAGCGGCACGCGCGCCCTTAAGAGATGCGCCAAAGGCACATTCCAGAGCTACCTTTTCATTGGGAGCCCACTCGCAGTACATTTCGGGATAAAGTGCCGCCGCCTCGGTGATCTCCGTGGAGGGAGTGCCGGGATATCCTGATACAAGGCGGCAGCCCGCCTCGTAAAGTCCTCTTGCAACAGCCTCGTTGCCAAGCATAAGTTTTTTCATTATTTTCTCCTTGTCGTGGTGATGTGCTTTAAAGAAAAAAGCCCTCTGCCACCGTAATCCTAACAGTCTGCAAAGGGCGGAGTACGTTTTACAACAGTACCCGCGGTACCACCTTTTTTTACTCTGATGAGCCTTAGTGAAGCACGAAAAATGCTTTTCTCGCTGTAACGGGCGATCCCGATACCTCCTACCGACAGACAAAAGGTCTGCAATTCAGGGTATAGCTAACGAAATGAATTCACCGCGCTCCCGCCTCCGTCTTACACCCACCGACGGTTCTCTTTGCGCACTCCTGCGGCTACTGGTTTTCGCTCAACGCCTCTGAAGCTATCATATTAGCATTATATATCTTTCGCCCCCGTTTGTCAAGGGTTTTGGGCGAATTTTTTAGCGAATTAAAATATTTTTGGGCAAAAAAGCGCGGGGCTTGCGTCGAAAGCGACCCGCCCCGCGGTGAAATCAAAGATACTTGTATTTTTTGCGGTGTACGAACACGAATACCGCCGCCACGGCAACAGCCATCATTTCGGCGACCACAAGGGAGAGCCATATACCGTCCGTACCCATCAGAAGCGGCAGTATGATGACGGCGGCTATCTGGAACACCAGAGTTCGAAGGAAGGATATAATGGCGGAGGTAAGCCCGTCGTTGAGAGCCGTAAAAAATCCCGAGCCGAATATAGCGTATCCCGCGAACAGAAATGAGAATGAATATATCACGAAGGCGCGACAGCTAAGCTCCAATAGCTCTGCGTCGTAGCCTACGAATATCATGGACAAAGGGTACGCCAGCACCTCGGCAAACACCACCATTGACACCGAGAACATGCCCACGATAACAAGACTGCGCTTGAAAATTCCTTTCAGCTCCTCGTGATTGGACGCACCGTAATTGTAGCTGATAACGGGAGCTGTTCCGATTATATATCCGATAAAGGCGGCAAAGAATATAAAGCCGACGTACATCAGAACTCCATACGCCGCAACGCCGTTTTCGCCTTCGTATTCGAGCAGCTTTGCGTTGTAAAGAATGCTGACGGTGGACATGGCGATATTGCTCATCAGCTCGGAAGAGCCGTTGACGCAGGTTTTTACCAGCACCCGTCCAGAAAAGCGCGTGCCCGTCAGTCTTAGTAAGCTCTTGTTGGGGCAAGCAAAATATATAAGCGGAATTATGCCACCGACTGCTTGGCTTATCGCGGTCGCCGTCGCCGCGCCGACAAGACCGAGCGGGAATACGCCGACAAGCAAAAAGTCAAGCACCATATTGGTGCATCCCGCCGCGAGCGTAACGGCAAGTCCGAGATTTGGACGCTCTGCGGCAATAACAAAGCTCTGAAATTCCATTTGAAGCACGTATGCAGGCAGTGCAAAAAGGATTATTCTGCCGTAGGTTACGCAGTCCTCAAGCATCTGTCCCTCGGCACCCATAGCCGCGGCAATGGGACGGAGAAATATCACTCCAAGCGCGCCTATGATAACGCTTGTCGCGATAGATGCGTATACGATAAGCGAGAACTGACGATTTGCAAGCTTTGTGTCCCCCTCGCCCATAGTCTTTGCCACCAGCGCGCTTCCGCCCGTACCGAACATAAATCCGATACAGCCGAGAATCATAAGGAAGGGCATTATGAAATTCACCGCCGCGAAGGGCGTTTTGCCAACGTAATTGGACACGAAAAAGCCGTCCACCACACCGTAAATTGATGAAAATATCATCATAGCGATAGACGGCAGGGTGAAGCGGAGCAGCTTTTTATAGGTAAAATGATCGGACAGTTTTATATTCATATCAAACCCTTGATGGACTGTTTTTTGTTAAGTTATTATTTCTTTATTTAGATCACGCTGCTTTCGTTAAAATGTTTGGCAAGCACGTAGTTTACCGCATCCTCGTCGTTTGAGCAAATGATTTCATCGCAAACTGCCTTCAGCTCGTCGCAGGCGTTTGCCATAGCCATGCCCGTTCCCGCGGCCGTTATCATAGAAATGTCATTGCACGAATCGCCCATTGCCGCGGTGCATGAGCGATTGATCCCAAGCATATCGGCAAGATGCAAAAGTGAGCTTCCTTTTCCCGCGCTGGAGCTGTATACCTCTACGTTATATGCGCATGCTGAGGTGGTGGATACGCCGTCTATAGCCTCCAAAAGTTTTTGACAGCGTTCAAGCTCGTCGTTGTCGTGGAAAAATATTGATATTGTTTCAATGGCATCAAGCGAGTATTTGAACGTATCAAAATCCGCTCGGCTGATGCCGAGATTCTGCATAACCTCAATAGCCTTCTCCCAAAAATGATAATGTTCCGTCATTTCGGGTGTGATATCGCGAGTTTTTAAATAAAATTCTCCGTCAGCGCGAATACTAACGTTTGTATCAAACAGCGCCACGGTCTTGAAAACTTCCGAGGCTGTCTTAGCTGACATACAGTTCAAGGTTCGTTCTCCGGTCGCCATGTTTCGGATAACCGCACCGTCTGAATGAATGACGTAGCGTATGCTGGTATTGTTTTTTAGCGCGCTCGGCAGCTCGGAAAAGGTCCTTCCCGTGCAAGGAACGAAATACACGCCTATCCTTGCAAGCTCGTCGATTGCCCGTAGGTTTGCATCACTTATTTCGGAAGTGCTGTCCAGCAGAGTTCCGTCAAGGTCGCAAGCTATTATTTCGAATCGTTTCATCGTAAGCCTCCAGTAAATTTAAGTCGCTAATATTGTATCACAGAAGGTGATGACTGTCAAGATAAATAGTAAACAAACATCCTCTTGACAGTCGTCGAGAGATTTGGTAAAATATTATCGTAAGGCTTTAACGCCGAGAGGCGGGGGAGGAGATTATTATGGATTTTTTAAAGCTTTGTGCGGACAGATATTCCGTGCGTTCATTTTCAGATAAGCCAGTGCCCGAGGAGCTGATGCTCAAAATTCTGGAGGCGGGCAGACTTGCACCTACCGCAAAAAACCAACAGCCGCAAAGGATATTCGTGCTTAAATCGGAGAAGGCGCTTGAGAAGCTGCACAAGCACTGCAAATGCTACGACGCGCCTGTTGTCCTGCTTGTTTGTGGGGACACCGACGTTGCCTGCAACCGCCCCATAGTTTCGCACAGCATGGCGGAGATGGATGCCTCTATCGTCGCAACTCACATGATGCTGGCGGCTCAGTCGCTTGGCGTTGGAAGTGTGTGGATGTGCGCGTTTGACAACGACGCGGTGGCAAAGGAATTTGAGCTGCCCGACAACGTAAAGCCGTTTATGCTGTTGCCGCTCGGCTATCCGACGGAGGATTGTCAGCCAAGTCCGAGACACACCCAAAGATTCCCGATTGACGAAACGGTTAAATTTTTGTAATTAAATAAATCAACCGTTGGCTAACCAAAGTGCCGTGCAGAATTTTCTGCACGGCACTTTACTGTTAGCTTGGGCGAGCGAATAAATCACATTTCGTGCTCAAAAATCACTGTTCCGTCAAAGGCCTTAGCGGTAAAGGTGCGGTTTTCAAAAATCATATAAGATTTGGGAGATCCGCCTTTTGGAAGGGATACAGAGCCCGGGTTTAGGCAGACAGTTCCACCCTGTATCTTGCAAACGGGAATATGCGTATGCCCCGACACAAAGACACAGCCGTGCGGAAGGGGAGGAAGCGCGTCGGGGGAGGCGTTATGCCCGTGCGATGCGAAAATATCAACGCCGTCAATGTGTAAAAACGCCGTGTCCGATAGCATAGGGAAGGGTAGTACCATCTGGTCTACCTCGGTGTCGCAGTTCCCTCTGACGCATATCAGATGCTCTTTCATCTCCGAAAGTATTTTTATTACCTCTTTGGGCGCGTAAGTGGACGGCAGATCGTTTCGCGGTCCGTGGTAGAGAAGGTCGCCGAGCAAAAGCAGCTTGCCTGCTCCCTCGGACTCAAACGCCGCCTGCATCATAAGGCAGGAATCCTTGTCGCCGTGTATGTCCGATGCTATCATCAGTTTCATAACAAATCCTCCTTCAGCTTCAGTCCTTTTTGTCCCACTTGTGCTTTTCCTTCAATATTCCGTACAGCTCCACGAAGCTTTGGTGGCGCGAAGGAGATATTTCGCCGCGACGGCGCGCTGTAACGATAGCGCAATCCTCCTCCTTGGTGTGTGTGCAGTCGGTGTAACGGCAAGAACCTAGAAGCGGACGGAATTCGCGCATGGTGTGTGGCAGATCGTCCTTGTCCATAAAATCAAATCGCTCGAAATCCAAAAGCGAAAATCCCGCCGTGTCCGCAATATATCCGCCCGTGGAGAGAGGATAGAGCTGTGTGTGCCGCGTGGTGTTCTTGCCACGGGAAATCTTGCGGCTGATGTCACCCGTCACAAGGGACAGCTCGGGGAATAGTGTGTTGAGCAGAGTGGATTTTCCCACGCCCGACGCGCCCGCTACCGCAAGTATTTGTCCTTTAAGCTCCACGTCTATGTAGCGGCGAAGCTCCGGCGTGCCGAAATCCTCCGCACAGCTGAGCGAAAATACTTTGTATCCCGCCTTTTTGTATATCTCGGTTATCTCTCGCGCCTTGTCCTCTGCAAGCTCTGCCTTTCCAATGATTATTACGGGTTCTATGCCGTTGAATTCAAGAATACAAAGCAGCTTGTCAACGGTATAAAGGTCGGGCGCGGGTGAGCTTGATGCCATGCAGACGAGCATGGTATCAATATTTGCCACGGGCGGGCGTATGAGTGCATTTTTTCTCTCGGCTATTTCGTCGATCACGGTATCCGCACCGCCTGCAACGGGGAAAGCCTTGCCGCTGTCATCGAGAGTAAACGAGCCGTAGCCGTACTGTACGGTCACTCTGTCGCCAACAAGGGGAGTCACACCCTCGTGGCGGAAGCTTCCGCGCGCGCGGCACTCTACGTCGATGCCGTAAAGTGGCTGACCTTTATCCTCGCTGTCAAGGTTGACGGTGTAAAGACCGCCAACGCATTTTGTTATTCGTCCTGTCTGGTAATATGCCATCTGAATGACCTTTCTTTGCAAAATTCCTTGTCTTTTTCAATCTTTTGTTTGAAAAACAATCTATTGTTAATATTTTCTTGCTCAAATTCAAGCTGCGGCTCGGGCGGTGCGTCTTGCGTCAGGACTATATCCACCGCGCTTCCTCGTGGCAGATAAGTGCCCGCAAGCCTGCTTTGCGACGTGACCCTCGCCGAGAATAATCCGCCGCCCTCGGGCTTGTCGATCCTTCCCACTTCCAAGCCGTGAGCGTGAAGCGTTGATACCGCGTCAAGGCGGCACATGCCTTCAAGATCAGGGCATTTAACGGATGGGGCACTGTCTTTTGAGCAAACGTACAGTACCACCGATTCGCCCGCCTTCACAGATGTACCCGACGGCGGAGCGGAGTGCGTGACCTTGCCTGCGTTTTCCGTTGCGTGATAGTGCTTTTCTTCCTTGACGGTGACAGAAAATCCCGCGTCCTCCAACTCAATTTTCGCTTCACGCGCATCTTTTCCATAGACGTCGGGAAGTGTGAGTACCCGCGCGCCCGAGCTTACCGTCACCTCGATAACGAGTGGCTTGGCGGCGTTGCGCTTTCGCTTGGCAGACGGCATAGGGGTCTGTTCGATTATCGTGCCTCTCGGACTGCCGTTCTCCTCCTCACGGACAGATATGACTGAAAAATCCTTTGTGCCACCGACGTTTGCCATGTCCGCGCCCGTGTATATCCTGCCGCGCAGATCGGGGACGGACAGCGTGTCAATATCATTGAAATCTCGTTGTCCCTTGACGGATATCGCATAATTTTTCCGTGAGCCGCCAAGTAGCAGAGCGTCCACGGACACCCATGCGACGGATATAAAAAGCGCAAAGCTGAGCACGAGTACCCATACGTATTTTGTGGTTCTGCGCCGTGAGCGAGTGTTGTTTTTCATACGTGTTCTCCCTATATGATACCTTATTTTGTAGGATTTGTAAAGTGGCAGTGCGTAAATTTTTTAAAAATATGCGTTTTGTCGATGCTACGGCTCAAATCATAGTTTTTTGCATTTGAAGCGGCTTAATACAAAAAGTTATTTTCCAATTTATAATGGCAAAATCACCAATGGAGAAAAATCCTTGAAGCAAATCAAAAAATTGCAGTTTGCAACGGTGCATTTCGCGACTTTTTTGCACTTGTTTCGTCAAAAGGTAGAAAAAACGTCAAAAGTGCGCTTGCCGATTGACAAAAAAGCAAAAATGTGTTAAAATCTAAATCTAAATTAGGAAGCGGATACGCCGTTTCCCACAAACAATTACCAGAAGGAGAAAAATCATGAAAAAAACGGCAAATTTGTTTATTAGATTTGCGTCGCTTTTCCTTGCACTGCTCATGATGATGTCCACAGGAGCACTGCTGGCGTCGGCAGTCGAGGGCGTAACGTACGTTCAGGCATACGTCACTAACCGTGGTGTATGCGTTACGGATAAGCCTTTCAATGATGAAGGCGATTCAATGGCGTCAAGACTTTACATCAACGGCTCCTTCAAAAGCTTGAAAATAGGTACTGCCACCTATCACAGAACAGGTGTAAGTGTGCAGGTTCAGCTTTTGAAATGGGACAAGAACTACGAGACAACTATTGCAGGCACTCCGCTTTATGATGAGCGAATATCCAACATTTTAGATAACCAAACCCTTGAGATCGATCTCGGTCAGACGTACGAGGCGGGTGAGTATCTCATAATGTTCAAGGAAGCGCAAGGACCTTCTGCGTGGGACCTTGACGGAGACGGCGTTGCCGAGGATACCTACGGCTATTTTACCGTCCTTGCCCGTAACAACAACAAGAAGGGCCTTGGATGTGTTTATATCAACGGCGTTGAGCAGATGTACGATATGTACGTGCAGGTTGGATTTATCGAGGAGCCTGCAGAGCCCTTCAAGTCCGTTATTACCTTCCAGGATGTAAAGATTTCAGAGCTTGGTGAGGCGATCACCTCTGACTATTACAGATTTGGTCCCGCCGTTGACCTTATCGGTCAGCGATTGAACGTAAGCGCACCTATCACGGGATTTGCCTTTGGTATGCCCAACTGGGGAAATGCCAACTGCTCCGTTGAGATGGCAGTGTTTGCATGGAAGGGTAATTACGAGGATACCGTTGCGGCAGAGCCTCTCTATAAGAACAAGATTACAGGCTTCCCCGATAACGCAGCCAACTGGCTGACCTTTGACGAGCCGTTGCCCGCAGGCGAATATCTGTTTGCGGCTATGAACGGCTACAACAAAAACAGTAACGCTACCTGTGCTGTTTACTACAGAGATACCAACCATTCCAAGGGCTATTGCTACGTAAACGGTGCGGAGCTGAGAAACGACCTCAATTTCACCGTCCGTTTTGAAAACAAGCTGACATCTGTATATAGTGCTTTCCTTGATTGCGAGGGCGTTGAGGACCTTTCCGACGGTACGGTAACTCTCCCCGAGCCTTACGAATATCCCGCAGACAGCCTTATCAACACTCACAAGGTTCAGCCCACCACTTGGGTATTCACCGACGGACTTGGACGACAGTCCTGGCAGTACGGCGACGAGGGTGTTGGCGAGCTGAATGAGGACAAGGTTATTGGTATGTTCTACTGGACCTGGCAGCTTCGCTCCAGCGACTCACAGCAGGCATTCAACCTTCAGCAATATATCGAAAAGTACCCCGAGGCAAAGAACGATTACAATCACTCGGGCTGGGACGACAGCAAGCTCTACTATTGGAACGAGCCGCTGTACGGTTACTACTCCATCGACGATCCTTGGGTAGCCCGTCGCCACGCAGAGCTGCTTGCAAACGCAGGCGTAGACACTGTATTTACGGATAACTCCAACTCTACTTATACATTTATTGACAGCTATCAGAATATTTTCGAGCAGTGGACCGCTGCTCAGGAGCTTGGTGTTGACGCGCCGAAGCTTACCTGGTATCTCCCCATGTGGTGGAAGGCTGACGGCAACACGTATGAGGACATTTACAGCACAGAGCAGATCGAGTCTATCTACCTCGACGTGTTCAAACGCGGCGCATACCAGAATATGTGGTTCTGGTTTGACGGTAAGCCCTTGCTTATCGGTAATCCCGATTGGTTTGAGGACTCCACCGACCCTATACATCAGGAAATTCTTCAGTTCTTCAATTTCCGTAAGGGAGTGGCCTCTTACAAGGATCAGGAGGACAGAAGTGACGAAGGACGTGCCGGCTCTTGGGGTTGGCTCTCCAAATATCCTCAGGCAACCTATTATGCTTCTGAAAGAGATGCACGCAAGGGAATCGTTGAGCAGATGTCGGTAGGTATCGCGCAGAACCACGACTTTGAATCCAACCAGCTTACCGCAATGAACGGTCCTTACGCAATGGGACGCTCATACACGATCGACAATCCTACCAGATATAACGACAGTCAGAAGAACGAAGTTTCCGAGACCTCTAAGTGGGGCTACAACTTTGCGGCTCAGTGGGAATATGCTATTGAAATGGACCCCAAGGTCGTATTCGTAACCGGCTGGAACGAGTGGACCGTCGGTCGTCTGTCAAGCTGGGTTGGCGTTACAAACGCCTTCGCTGATATATTCAACGACGAGTTCTCCCGTGACATTGAGCCTACCAAGGGCGCGCTGAAGGATTACTACTATTATCAGATGGTAAACTACAGCCGTAAATTCAAGGGTGCCGAGGCTATGCCCGTGCCCAGCCATAAGACCACCATTGACCTCTCTGCAGGTCAGGATCAGTGGGCGGCAGTTGAGCCTTACTACGCAGCTTATATCGGCAATACCATGGACAGAAACTACTACGGACGTGTAG
>JAFTPD010000011.1 GCA_017463485.1 Clostridia bacterium | reverse complement strand
GAAAACGAGCACGAAAACATTTGTTTCCTATTCGGGTGCGACCACGGGAGAGAACGAATATATTTCCGCTATGATTAAGGACTCAAACGGCAACGTAACCTATTACGGCAGATTAAAGAACGTAACCGAAGCAAGCGGACAGTTTGCGATTGACGAGTTCGATATTCCGAGCAAGATGAACGACGGCGATACGCTGTATATCTTCAACGAGCAGTACAACGGCGACAATAGGACCGACTTTGCAAGCGAGCTGAAAGAGGTCACAATACCGAGCGAGATCAATGCGTACAACGTCAGCTTTGACGCAAACGGCGGCGACGGTACAATGAGCGAACTTTTGTTAACTTCAAGCAATTACACACTCCCCGAATGCACCCTTACACCGCCCACAGACTATGGTTTCCTCGGTTGGAGCTATGCGGCAGACGGAGAGGTAATTAACACCCCGACCATTACTCTTACGGAAAATATTACGTTGTATGCAAAATGGGCTACGCAACATGAATTGATTGCGTCCCTCGAAGACGCGGTTGCAGACCTTGAAACCAAGATTGCGGCACAGATTGACCCCGACGAGCTTGCGGCAGAGATCAAGAAGGTTACAGACCTTATTGACGCTCTTGACAGCACCTATGCAACCGACACGGCAGTATCGGAGGCAATCGAGCAAGCAAAGAAATATGTGACCGACGCTTACACAACGGCTCTTAACAACGCAGTTGCAGACCTTGAAACCAAGATCGCAGCGCAGATTGACCCCACCGAGCTTGCGGCAGAGATCAAGAAGGTTACAGACCTTATTGACGCTCTTGATAGTACATACGCAACCGACACAGCAGTTAAAGAAGCGATTGCAACGGCAAAGAGCGAAGCAATCTCGGCGGCTGAACAGCTCGTAAACAATGCAAAAACAGAGCTTAACGCGGCGATTGCAAGCAAGGCAGACACAGCGGCGGTCAATGCGGCGATCAAGGAATTACAGGACGCTATCGACGCGCTCGAAGCGGTTAAGGACAACTACGCTTCGGCTGACACGGCTTTGAAAACCGAGCTTGAAAGCAAGATCGCGAGCGCACAGACAACGCTGGAATCGGCTATCGACGCTCTTTCGGGTGAATTGGATAACGTAAAGAGTGAGCTTGATAAGGTCAAGAGTGAGCTTGAAGCAAAAGACGCGGCTTTGGAAAAGGCAGGCGCCGACAATAAGGCAGCTATCGAAGCGGCTATGAACGAAGCGGACAGCGCAAACAAGACACTCGGCATTATCGGTCTTATAATCGGTTGCGTATCCTTCGTAGGTATGGCAGCTATGGTGGTATTCACGTTCTTGATTAAGAAAAAGCAAAGCTAACAGCTAAAAAACCTGCGACGCGAAAAGCACGCACAGTTCTCGTTGCGACTCGGTCACAGAACGGCTCTGACAGTCCACAGGACTGTCATTCACTCCCGTTCTGCCGCTTCGCTACTTTCAAACAGTATGGCGGTGGGCAGAAATGCTCACCGCTTTTGATAAGACTCGCACCGACATCTATTTTGTCAAGATAACCCAACGCAAAGGACACCAAACGGTGTCCTTTGCGTTGGGTTATGAAAGTGAGTTTTCCCTACACGACCGACGGATGAGGTCGTGGGTTAGCGAAGAACAAACATCACGGTGTGATGTTTGTTCAAGCGGTGTCGCCCAAAGCACGAGTTTTGAAGCAAGGCTATGCCTTGCGCACAAAACGACTTGCGACGGCGACTGGCGAGAAAATTTTAATTACCTATTCCCGTTCTGCTTAATCTATTATGCGACTGGGGAGGCAAACAAATCCCACAACCGCCAACCAACGCGAAGGATATTCTCAGACCACCCATCAGGGTGGTTACTGTGGTGCGGTTATCCTCACGGGCGCAGGGTTATGATTCCGTGAGGACTTAGCACCCAAGGCAAGTATCACTGTGATCCTTGACCATTAATTGTATCCAGCCACCGCACGCAACCTATCAAGCGGTATCTTCACGATATTTTTTTGGTGTGACCCCCTTGTATTTTTTGAAAACCTTTGTAAAATAACTGCTCTCGCAGAACCCGCACTCCATGGCGATCGAGGTGATGGAAAGTTTAGTTGTACTGAGCAGGAATGCCGCCTGCTCAACACGGTAAAAGTTCACATAATCCATCGGAGACTGATGCGTAAGGTGTTTGAACGTACGGCAAAAATACTTCGGATTCTGTCCAATAACTCCTGAAAGTTCTTCAAGAGAGAGCGGACTTTCAAAATTGGATTCAATGTATTCTAGCACGGATTTGATCTGATCAATACGGTGCATCTCGGTATCTGAGACCGTAGAATTAAGCATGTATAGTCCTTCCCTAAGAATCAGCGAAAACAGTCTGCACAGACATCCCACCGTATCCAATTCCGGCGATAAGCTTTCTTTTGGCGAGCGGAAGGCAGACATCAGTTCCTGCGTGATCAGCATTACCGCAGGATTTTCTCCGCTTGGAAAATAGCATACGGGAATCGTTGCCTGACGGTAGAACGGTCGAAGATACGTTTTTACTATATCCATACTGCGAAACAGTCCGTACAGATCAAATACAAAGCACTCGTATGTGCAGCCGCTTGGGATTCCACCATGGAGCATACCTCCTCGGATCAAAAAAACATCTCCTTCGTGAGCCAAGTATTCGTCCTCTTCAAGATAGATCGCGAACTCGCCTGTCAAGATATGCAGAATCTCCCATTCGTTATGCCAATGAAAAGGCATATTGTAGCGGGGATGATAACTATCCACATAATAATATTCCGCCGGAAAGGACGGTGTGCCGTGCCGTGTTTGATCAAGATGATTAAATGAGTGCATGATTTTTCTCCTCGAAAGTAACGATTTTACCATTTTATATGATAATAACACAAGAAATGTGCTTTTGTCAATGGTAAAATATAAAAAAATGAAAATTTCATTTAACTAAATTTCAGAAAACGGAGGAAAAAATATGTACGGCAAAAAAGTATGGATCTTTCCCGATGCGGAGCTCCCTCCAGAGGGCGTTAACTCTATTCCGGGTCACGAGTCCGTGATTATCACAAACGTATGTGACCGCGATGCCGAGGTCACGGTCACACTGATCTACACAGACAAGGAGCCGGAATGCTTTACCGTGACGGTAAGTGCAAAACGCGTGCGCTGTCTTCGAAGCAACAACGCTCAGGATTTCTGTGGTCATACCGCCGTTGAGGGTGAGCAATATGCCATCATGTTGGAAAGTAACGTTCCCGTTGTGGCACAGTACGGCAGGGCGGAGCCGCGAGCTGTAGCTTTCTATACCACTCCCGGCTATTGCGAATAAAAAATTAACGGCTAAGCTTTCAGCCGACATCTTTAATCAATATTATATTTTTATATTTTAGGAGGAAATAATTATGTCAAGAGTTTGCATTCCCGATTACGAGTACAAGGAGAGAGTTCAACGTTGTGCTGAGATCCTCAGAAGAGAGAAACTGGATGTTCTGATCGTTAACGGCAATGAGGCCGACTACGCAAATCCACGTTACTTCTCCGGCTTCTGGCCGCTGTTCGAACGTTCCGGCGTGGCAATTTCCGCGGGCGGAGAAGCCGCTTTGATGGTGGGCCCCGAATCCGCCATTTTTGGCGCAGACCGTAACAAGCTTGACAAGATATTCGTTCTGCTGGCATATCGTGAGGGTGCGGATCCCTCTTATCCTGAGTTAAAGCCTGATACCTTCCACGACGTATTCAAGGGAATAGGAGTTGTTGGAAAGCATATCCGCATTGGCGTTGCTTCCTATCTCGATACCTCCGTTACCATATTCAACGCAATCCGTGATGCTTTTCCCGAAGCAGAGATCGTAGACGCCGGCAAGGTTATGGTAGAGCTGCGATCCGTCAAGTCGGAAAATGAGTTGAACTGCCTGCGCGAGGGATACCGTATCGCAAATATCGCCACCGAGGAGGTAATCAAGGCAATCCGACCCGGAATGACCGAGCTGCAGATGGTTGGCGTGGCACAGCGAGCTATATACGAGCACGGAGCAGAGTATGAGGGACTGCCAATGTACGTATTTTCCGAGGCATCGACCCGCCATGCTATCTCCCGTTCCTGCTATCGCGAATTCCAGAAGGGGGATATCGTTCAATTAAATCTGTCTGCTAAGATCGACGGCTACTCTGCGGCTATCGGATACCCCATATGCCTTGGCAAGCTGGATGGCAAGCGCCGTGAAATCGTCCAGTTCTGTCGCGAGGCACATGCGTGGACGGAAAAGCAGGTCAAGGCAGGAGTATGGGCGGCAGATATCGCGAAGAATTTCTATCAATATTACGTAAACAACGGCTACGAGAAGAATTACGTATACGGACCGCTCCACGGCACCGGCATCATTGAGGTTGAAGCACCTTGGTGTGAGACCTCCTCTCAGTATCATCTGAAGGAAAATATGTGTTTCCAGGTGGATACCTACATCTCCGCCGATACCTTTGGCGTAAGGTGGGAAAAAGGAATCGTAGTCAAGGAAAACGGACTCCTTCTCCTCAGCCCCGAGATCCCCGAGACGTGTCCCGAACTCATGTTCTGATGGATTAAGAGGGATTTTATGCAGCTGATTGAAATGTTCTACGACGATATCCTTGATGCCATGGAAAGAAAGGTTCCCTTTATCATTCCCATTGGCACAATGGAATATCACGCTCGTCACGCCTCCTGTGGTACGGATACACTGGTTGTAACCGGATGTCTTCGAGAGTTGGAAAAGGAAAAAGAGATCGTGATCTGCCCGCCTATCTGGTACGGGGTTGCCTCTTATGCGGTTTGTGGTCCCAGACCCGGACATTTCCAGGTGGATGAGGATGCCTATACCTCCTATCTCTACTGTGTTCTGAAATCCATGATCAATGCGGGACATAAGAACATCTACTTGATTCCCCATCATCAGACCGAGGGAGCGGGACTTATGCCTATGACCATTGCCTGCCATAAGGTTGCAAAAAAGGTAACGATGGAGTATATGGAGGAAAAGCTGGGTAAAGGCTGGTGGGGGTGCGATAGCTACGCCAGCTACTACGACGATCTCGGCTCTGACGACGATCCCTTCTCCTATGTCAAGGTAATTCCGCTTATCGGTGCCGAAGCGCAGAAGAAATGCGGCGGATTTGATCATGCAGGCAAATGGGAGACATCTCTGCTTATGGGAACCTATCCCCATCTCGTGGATCTATCCCGCTGTGAAAAAAACACCGAGTGGTTTGCTCAAAGTGCTAAAGAGGCAAGCCCCGAAATCGGAGCACATATGGTGGAGTGCACGCTGGAATGGCTACGCGAGGCGATCCGCTGAAATGACCGAGCGAGAGTGAATGACAATACTGTCAAATTCCACATCCGCAACACAAAACGAAAAACCACCCAATCGGGTGGTTTTTCGTTTTGCTACGGTGTGGATTTGAACCATTCCACAACCTACGCCGCCGTAGGCGGACGAGGGAGACACAGCCGAAACCACTTCTCCGCTTTTCTCACCAAACCTTCTAAAATCAACTTTTAGAATTTTTCCCCCACTTGAGTGATAAATCGGTAAATTGCGGGGTTCTTGCCACCATTTCCGAGGGGGCTGTCACATTTGTGGACAGCCCTTCCCTTTTTGCTGCGGTGTGATCGAATTTCCTATCTCTTCTTTGTTTATTTCCGCAAAATCTTTGCGTTGCCGTTTATAAACATTGACATTGGCGCTTTAATATGGTACAATAGATCTGTGTGATCCGACCTGCTTCACTTAAGATCACCGCGGTAAATCTTTTTGACTTCATGGGTATTTCAAAAATACTTATTTAACCGAAAGAGGAATACATGAGATCCAAATTGCTTCAAACGGTGAAGGAAACGTTTTATTCTTCCCTTCCCCTCGCCGTTATCATTATTATTTGCCTTTTCATAGCGCCGCTCAGCTCACCCTCCGATTATCTGAAAATAATCGTGGGATATGCGTGTGTGGTGCTTGGTCAGGCTATGTTTTTGGTAGGTCTTGAAACCAGCATTTTGCCCGTCGGACGAATGGTGGGCGGCTCGTTTGCCAAATATAACAACCTCGCCTTCGTGCTTTGCTTCGGATTCGTTTTCGGACTTTTAGCCACGGTAGCCGAGCCCGCTCTGTCCGTTCTCGCAAAGCAGATCAGCTCAATTATGCCGCTTGTCAACAGCACCCTGTTTATTTGGATAACAGGCACGGGAATTGGCATAGGTGTTGCCATAGCGCTCGTGCGTATCGTTAAAAATATCAATATCAAATGGGTCTTTGCGATCCTGTATGCGTTTGTATTTATTCTTGTGATTTTCGCTCCGAATGAATTTATCGCGCTTGCCTTTGACGGAAGCGGTGCAACCACGGGAGATGTTTCCGTTCCCTTCATTCTGGCGCTCGGTCTCGGTATTTCCGCGACCTTCTCCAAGAGCAAAACCAACGACGATTCACTCGGCATTATCGGTATCGCATCCGTAGGACCTATCATTGCGGTGCTGGTATACGGCATCATTGTAAAAGCGGCAAACGGCGGAGTGTTGCCTCCCGAAAACTCCTACGACATGTCCACAACAAAGGGACTTGGAGATATTATATTCGGCAATATATTTGACGTTGCTCTGGCGGTATTGCCTATTGTACTGATATCTGTTCCCTTCCTTCTGTTCATGCTCAAGCTCCCCAAGAAAACCTTTGCAAAGCTGATGCTGGGTGTTATTCCCGTATACGTCGGTCTGCTTATTTTCTTGTCGGGAATTGATTTTGGCTTCGGATTTATAGGTCAGTACATAGGTCAGATCTTTTTCGAGGAATCGCGCCCCGAATGGTTCAAGTGGCTGCTTTTGGCGGTCGGTTTTGTTCTCGGCGCGGCAATAACAGTGTCCGAGCCTGCCGTAACCGTACTTGGCGTCCAGATAGAAGATCTCACCAACGGTCACATCAAGAAAATGACCATTCGTATTACCTTGGCGCTTGGTATCGGAGTGGCGTCGCTGTTATCTATTCTCAAAATTCTGACCGAGATCAACATTTTGTATTTTCTTGTTCCGCTTTACGCGATATCGCTTATTATGATGATATTCACTCCAAAGCTTTTTGTCGGCCTTGCCTTCGATTCGGGCGGAGTTACGGGCGGCGCTCTTACCTCCGCGTTTCTGACGCCGCTTACACTCAGTGTCGCAAAGGCTGTCGCAGAAGCCAATGGCGGGGAGATGTCCATACTGACAAACGGATTCGGAATAATTTCATTCATATCCGTAACGCCCCTGATCGCTATTCAGGCGCTCGGTATCATCTACAATATCCGTCTTAAGAAAGCCGAAAAGGAAGCCGCTGAAGAGACGTTTGACGATCTTAAGGACTTCGTTATTCAAGCAAGCGAAATATCCGACACTCAAAACGCCAAGGAAAGTGAGGAGTATGTAAATGAATGATGCTCAGACCTCCGCCCTGCAATACCTCGTTATTATTGCCGAGCAGAAAAAGAAGAATAAATTTCTGACCCTTTTGAGCGAGCACGGCGCGCGCGGCATAGAAACGGTATATGGACACGGCTCCATGAGCCCCAGCGCAATCGCCGCGGCGTTTGGATTTGAGGCAGAACAAAGCAAGGTGCTGATCTCCTGCCTCGTCAAAAGCGAAAACGCCCGAGAGCTTATCAACGTCCTTTACACCGATTACAATTTCAACAAGCCAAATACCGGAATCGCATTTTGTATCCCGGTTGAGGGATTGGCTTTTTAAAAGGAGGATTTCCAATGAAAGAATTAAAGGCATTATATATTATCGTAAACGCAGGCTTTGCATCCGAGGTGATTGAGATTGCGCGCTCAGTCGGCTCGACGGGAGCTACCATAATCAACTCGAGAGGCTCAGTTGCCAAGCCAAAGACCATTCTCGGAATTACCATTGATACCGAAAAGGAAATCGTTCTCAGCGTAGTTGAAAAGGACGTTGCTGTAAGGATCATGGAGCAAGTCAAGGAAAAGGCGGGAGTCGGCACCGCTGCCCACGGGCTTTGCTTCTTCCTCCCCGTTGAGATGTCCACCTTGACTATACACGAGCATGCACTTGAGGAATAATAGTAGGTTATCTCGTATTTTAAGCGGTGGGCAAAACGTCCACCGCTTATGAGTCCATTCAGTTGATGAAAAATTAAAGTAGCGTTTCACGCAAGCGCAAAGCATTACTTTTGTATAAAACAAATACCGAACACGCGGTCGCGTGTTCGGTATTTGTTTTGCTTATCGTACAAATCAGTTGTTAGATCTGTTCTGGAAGCACTCGCTGCAGTATACGGGACGGTCGTTGTGAGGCTCGAAGGGAACCTTGCACTCCTTGCCGCACTCTGCGCAAACTGCGTCAAACATCTGACGCTCGCCGCCCTGTCCGCGGCTTGCCTTGCGTGCCATACGGCAGTCACGGCATCTCTGAGGCTCGTTTGTGAAGCCCTTCTCGGCGTAGAATTCCTGCTCACTTGCAGAAAATACGAATTCGCGTCCGCAATCCTTGCAGACCAATGTCTTGTCTGTGTACATGTAATACCCCTATTCTTTTATGTGCATTAGCCTGCACATTTAAACTAATTATACCTTAGTTTATTTACTTTGTCAATAGTTTTTTAAATATTTTTTTCGCTTTTGATAAAAAATATTTAATTTTTTGTAAACCGATTATGAGAATTGACTATTCCCTCTCGCGGTATATCAGTTTCTTGCCTTGCCCGACTGGAAGTCACGCATGAGCTGGTCAAGCTCCTCATCAAGAGGATTGCGAGCCGCCTTTTTTGCTTCCATTTCAGCGCGGCGAGCCTCCTCAGCCGCTCTCTGAGCTTCAGCCTCTGCCGCAGCCGCTGCTGCCGCCGCTGCCTCAGCGTCAAGCTCCTTCTTGGACTTACCGCCGTTGTTCTTATCAAAACCGGTGGCGATAATGGTGATCTTCATCTCGTCCTCAAGGTCGTTATCAAAGGTTACACCCCAGAAAACGTTTGCGTCGGGAGAAGCCTCGCCCGTGATCATCTCGGAAGCGATATAAGCGTCCTCAAGTCCAACGTCGGGAGATACGCAAATGTTGATAAGGATACCGTTTGCTCCTGCGATAGAGGATTCAAGCAGAGGGCTGGAGATTGCCTGTCTTGCGGCGATCTCTGCCTTGTCCTTACCCGTTGCGCTACCTACGCCCATGTGTGCGTAGCCCGCGTTCTTCATTACGGAATTAACGTCAGCAAAGTCAAGGTTGATGAAGCCCTCGCCGTTGATAAGGTCGGAAATACTCTGAGTGCCGCGGCTAAGCACGCCGTCAGCGATCTCAAATGCGTTCTGGAGAGTGATGCGGTTATCTGCAACCTGCTTGAGTCTGTCGTTGGGGATAACAACGAGAGAGTCAACGTACTGTGCAAGCTCTGCAATTCCCTCTTCTGCCTGATTCATACGTCTCTTACCCTCAAAGGAGAAGGGCTTGGTAACGATACCGACGGTAAGGATATCCATATCGTGAGCGATACGAGCAACTACGGGAGCTGCGCCCGTACCTGTTCCGCCACCCATACCCGCGGTGATAAATACCATGTTTGCGTCTGCGAGCATAGCCTTGATGTCCTCAATGGACTCCTCTGCTGCTCTTGCACCGATCATGGGGTTTGCGCCCGCGCCGAAGCCTCTGGTCAGCTTTTCGCCGATTACGAGCTGGCTTGTTGCGTTGGAATGGCGAAGCACCTGACGGTCAGTGTTAATTGCCACGAACTCAACACCGCGGATGTTGGACGTGATCATTCTGTTAACGGCATTGTTTCCGCCGCCGCCTACACCGATAACCTTAATGTTTACTGGGGACTGAAAGCTGTCATCATGTTCAAAAATTGGCATTTTAAATTCCTCCGATTGGCGTTATTCCTGTCTTTTACGCATCGCGCGTGCGCAGGTACGCATAGTCATACATATATAATATACTTTTTTAATAAAAATTGCAATAGTTTTTTCAAAGTTTATGAAAATTTTACAAAATTTCTTGTATATTTCGCGTTTTCTCCCCCACCCAAGGGGCAAAATGGAATTATCTGTTGGTTTCCGTCGCCCCGTCGGGATATTTGGCACGGATACCACCGATAAACTTCGGGCGAGTCTTGGCAAAGGTCACCGTCGCTTCGCCTATTTTGGACACCGACAGTCGCAGTGGAACTGCCACGCGACGAAGGTGCATTCCGATAAGGGTAAGTCCGATATCCATTCCTGCGTGAGCGGATATCTGCTCCACTGCCACGGGGCTTGAGAATCTTTCGTAGCATTCGGTTGCAAACGAGCCGCCCGCATTTGGCTGAGGAAGCACGCTGACAATCTCAAGCCCGTAGCGCTCGGCACACTCTTTTTCAACCATAAGCGCTCGGTTGAGATGCTCACAGCACTGCGCGGCGATAAATATTCCCCGCTCTGCCGCTATTGGCAAAACGGCGTCACACACAGCCTTCGCCGCATCACGGCTTGAGCCCTTTCCGATCCGCTCACCGACGATCTCGGAGGAGGAGCAGCCGATAACCACAACGTCGCCGACCTTCACCCCCGACATATCAATAAGCTCTATGAATGCGGTACGCGCATCCTCGTAAACTTTACTCAAAAAAACGTTATCCATGAATGCTCCTTTCATCAATAGAAGGTAGCCACCTCTTGCTCGGGCGCAGCAGCCGCAGAGTAAGAGAGCGCGTAAAGCACGGGACCCGGGCGGTCACCGTAGATCTTGTGATTTTCAACCGAAATGCGGGCAGTCACCTGCACCCAATCGCGGGTTTTAAGATCGGTAGGAAGCGTGAAATTACACACAAGTCCGTGATAAGCGATATCGTCCGCACAGCAGGTCATAACGTGTCTGCCTACTACCACGCCGTTTTTGGGAAGCTTGCCGCCCCCTGCAACGATACCCTTAAAGGTGACCGTTTTGCCGTGGTACTTGTCGGTGTCCTCCACCATGTCGCGATACCAAAGCGCGTAATCCTCGTCCTTTATCTCGATAATATCGGCGTTGATGTCAAAGGGCAACGGATCCTCAATATCGTCGTACTCAACGTGTCCATCGGGGTAGTCGTAGGTAATCTGCGCGCGGCGGGAAATACCGCGTACAAGCTTGTGGATCTCCTGCTTATCAATATTCGCGGGCGTGCGGTTAAGCACTACCATTTCGCAGCCCATGAGCTTGTCCACCATAAGGCTACGCATATTGTTATTGTAGTTTATGAAGGTATTCGCGTCGGCAAACATTACCTCCTGGAACACCGCCCAATTTGAGGGCAGGCTCTCGTACAGCTTGCCTATCTGCCACATACCGTTGTACTCAATTATAACTCTGTCAAGCTTGTGCTTTTTTGCAAGCTCCGTAAGCTTTTTCTTTGTGAGGTCGGCTTCGTCGTCGATCAGCTCAAAGTAGCAATTCTTGCCCGCAAATTCGGACAGGTCAAGCTCCTCCTCCCCTTCCTCACACTGAATTATCATGGTTTTCTGTCCATTGTTGAACTTTTCGTTCTCCATGGACTCCTGTATCATCCGAGTTTTTCCGCTCTCCAGAAAGCCCGTGAACAGGTATACGGGAATCATATCAGCCATAGTTTTTCCTTTCCTGCCAAAGGGTTATTTCAGCTCAACGCCGAGAAGCGCGTTCAATGCGTCCACCTTGAGTCCCGCGCCGATAACGCATACGCGACCAATAACTGCGGGAGCACCCGTGCGCACGTCAGCCTCCCCGGGAACGTAGTCGAAATGCAACCACTGGCCGCACTCGCAGGCAACGATTCCCTTCGCGCGCAGAACAACGCCATAGCTGCCCTCGTCGCAGAGCGCTTCAAGCGCGGCTTTAAGGTTGTCAGCGTTGAATTTCTTGCCCGTTTCAGCACCGCAGCTTGTGAATACCTCGTCTGCGTGGTGATGATGGTGGTGACCATGCTCGTGACAGCCGCAATCGCAGTCCTCGTCGTGGTCGTGATGGTGGTGATGCTCATGCTCGTGACAGCCGCAATCGCAGTCCTCGTCGTGGTCGTGATGGTGGTGATGCTCATGCTCGTGACAGCCGCAATCGCAATCCTCGTCGTGGTCGTGATGATGGTGATGCTCATGCTCGTGACAACCGCAATCGCAGTCCTCGTCGTGGTCGTGATGGTGGTGATGCTTATGCTCGTGAGCCAGCTTTTTAAGCTCGGCTTCAAGAGTGTCGCGACGCTCCATAGCCTCGCGGAGCTGGTCCCCCGTCAGGCTGTCCACGGGCGTTGCAACAATAACGGCGGTGGGGTTATGAGCTTTGATAAGCTCTACCGCCTCGGCGATCTTTTTCTCGGATGCGGTGTCCGCGTGGCTGAGGATAACACAGCCTGCATTCTCCACCTGATCGTTGAAAAACTCACCGAAATTCTTCATATACATCTTGCATTTTCCCGCGTCGACCACGGTGGTAAAGCCGTTCAGCTCAGCGTCGCCCGACGCGCCCTTTACGGCGCGGATAACGTCGGAAAGCTTACCCACACCCGACGGCTCGATAAGTATGCGGTCGGGGCGATATTCGTCCAATACCTTTTTAAGTGCGGCAGAAAAATCGCCCACCAGCGAGCAGCAGATGCAGCCCGAATTCATTTCATTTATTTGTATGCCCGCGTCGGCAAGAAATCCGCCGTCAATACCTATCTCGCCGAACTCGTTTTCAATAAGCACAAGGCGCTCACCCGCATAAACGTCGGTGATCAGCCGCTTGATAAGAGTGGTCTTTCCCGCGCCGAGAAAGCCGGAAATTATATCAATTTTTGTTGCCATTTTTACGTCCTCCAAGGATTTTTATTCATTGATAAATATTATACAACAACTTCGAGGGTTTGTCAATGAAAACGAATACATTTTTAGCAAAAATGACATCGCCTTCAGTGATGATATAGCAAGTCTGCAACTTGAAATAAAAAAAGTCGCATCCTGCGATACGACTTTCTTGGTGGGCCATCAGGGACTTGAACCCCGGACCAACCGGTTATGAGCCGGTAGCTCTGACCAACTGAGCTAATGGCCCTCTTATTGAGGTGTCGGCATAATCTTATGCGCAACGGAGTTAGTATATCACAAAAAAATGGGTTTGTCAAGACATTTTTACGATATTTTCAAAAATCTTTTCCTACTTTGAAATGATTTCGATGTTTTTGTAATTGTCCGGATATTTTGGGAGGAGCAAGCCCCTCCCCTACTCGAAAAAATTGAAGCTTTTCACCGTAGCGAAAAGCCACATTCATTTTTCATTTTCCATTTTCAATTTTTAACCATCCCCCCCTGCGAGATTCCGACGCTGCGCGTCGCCCTTCGGGTTCGACTTCGTCCCGCCGCATTTGGGCTAAGCCCAAATGTGTCATGCTGAGCGAGCGTTAGCGGTCGAACCGTAGCGTGGCGGAGGGCGCGCAAGCGGAATCTCGGCGGGACTACGCTCAGAATGACACGCGACAAGCAGGTGCATTTTTCACAACAAATTTCACCGGGCTTGTACCCTTTTGGGCGTATTGCCAAACCCCAAAAATCCATTAGTTAACAATTTGTAAATTCGCCAAAATAACGACTTTTTCGACTTGACAACCTACCTTTTATTATATTATAATGGCGGTGTAAATCAATGATGCTTCGCGGTGCTCCCTTATCGGTCCATCGCGTTTCATTATTGAAACAAAATTTTTTTCATTGGAGGTTTTCATGAAAATCAAAGCAAGCAAGCTCCTTGCCGTTTTGTGCGTCGTAGCAACGATCATTTCTACACTCGTTCCCACGGCTATCTTTACGGCTGCTGCGGCGGAGGAAACGGTCACGTATACCTTTTCCAACTACACTGCCGGTACACAGTATGCTGAAAATGAAACTCACGTGATGGATGATAGTTTGACGATCGTTACATACGATTGTCATTTTACCACCCAGCTCAGAATTTACAGCAGCAGTACGAACAACGGATATGCTATTTTGCAATGTACTGATAGCACTAAGACTATCAGCGGTTTAAGCATGAACGCTGGTAACAAAAAAGACACGGTAAATATCTATGGTTCTGACGATGGTTCTACATGGACTTCATCCCCCATTGCCACTGTCGCTACAACTACTACAAGTTATGCTGATTACACTGCTAGCTTCAACGGAGCTGCGTATAAGTGGCTTAAATTGGATGTTGCCGGTTCTAACCAAGTTAGAGTTGCAAGCATCACCGTAACTTACACTGTTTCCGAAAGCGACACTACTTCCACTCCCGCAGAAACCGAAACAACTCCTGCAGAGACTGAGACAACTCCTGCGGCTACCTATACCGCTACGTTCAGTGTACCCGAAGGTTGCACCACTCCTGAAGCTCAGGCAGACGTTACTGCGGCTACCATGCCCGAAGCAGTTGAATTCAGCGACGCGAAATACACCTTTGTAGGATGGGCATCATCCGAGATTACCGAGTCTTTCGATGCTCCTACTTTCTACAACGCAGGCGAAACTGTTGAGCTTACAGCAGACACTACCTTCTATGCTGTTTACAGCTATGTATCAGCAAACGGTTCCACCGAAACTGCTTATGCAAAGACTAATATCGATGCCATTGAGGCTACGGATGTTGTAGTTATAACCATGACAACATCCAATGGAAATGGTACTGTATACGCTCTCACCAGCGGAAACGGCACAAGCGACGCCCCTGCAGCAACTGTTATTACCGTTGCGGACGACAAGATCTCGTCAGACGTTACTGATGCGATCAAGTGGAATATCTCCAATAACAGTGGCACACTTACCATCTACCCCAACGGAACTACCGAGACTTGGCTGTACTGCACCAGCAGCAACAACGGTGTGCGTGTAGGCACGAATACGGCTAACACATTTTCAATTGATAATGCTTCTGGTTATCTCAAGCATACCGGTACAAGCCGTTATCTCGGTGTTTACACCACTACTCCCGACTGGCGTTGCTACACTAACACCACCGGTAACACTGCAAACCAGACCCTCGCGTTCTACGTTGAGAAAACAATTACTAACAACACCGCATATACCACCGCTCCCGTAGCATCTACGTGTGACCATGCTAATACGACTACCACGACTATTGATGCTACTTGTACCGAAGACGGAAGCATTACAGTTAAGTGTGATAGTTGCGAAGGCATCCTCAGCACTGAGGTTATCCCCGCAACCGGTCACCAAAACACCACCGAAACCACGGTTGATGCAAGCTGCACCACCGACGGTTCTATTACCGTAACTTGTGATGATTGCGGTGCAACAATTTCCACTACTGTTATTCCTGCAGGTCACAACTATGTTGACAACGTTTGTACCGGATGTGGCGAAAAACTCCCAGACTATTCTGGTCGCTACTATATCGCAACTATCCGTTCTAGCGGTAACTACTTCTATATGACAAACGACCTCGGAACCGCTTCTACCAAGCGATATCAGGCAGTAGATTCCAGTCTTACCGAGCTTCCCGCTACCATCACCACTCCCGAGGACAGCTACGTATTCGTTCTTGTGAACAATGGCGACGGCACGTACTGCATTTATGCAGAAGGTGTTGACGGCGACAATTATCTTGGTTGGACCAGCGGCAACTCCGGTATCCTTGTTGCAGAAGAAAATGCACTCAAGGTTACTGTCGACATCAATGATGACGGCACTTACAACATTCACTTCACCGGCGATGCAGAAAGATATCTTGCGCTGAATGGAACTACCGGCTCGAACTACTTTGCATGGTACAAGAACGGTCAGAAGCAGAATCTCTCCCTTATCCCCGTTGTTGAGGAAGCTCCTGTTGCTGAGATCACCAACGCTGCAGTTAACCTTGGCGCTGACCTTTCCATGCTCTACAAGGTTACTCTTGCAACCGGTGAGAACATTGCCGATTACAGAATGGTATTCGAGTTCAACGGTGAGACCGTTGAAGCAACCTCCGAGGACGGCGTATTTGCGCTCAACGGAATTGCTCCTCAGCAGATGGGCTACACCATTAACGCTACCCTTTACAAGGGCGACGTGGTAATTGATACTCTTGATTACAGCATCAAGGCTTACGCAGAGGAGATTCTTGCAGGTGAGTATTCCGACGAAGCAAAGGCACTTGTTCAGGCTATGATCAACTACGGTGATGCGGCTGAAAACTACGTTAACCAGACAGAGCCCACTACCAACGTTGATGTTACCGGCACTACAAAGCCTGAAACCGTTCTTACCACCGAACAGAACGCAACCAAGGTTGACGGTCTGTCCTTCAGCTCCGTTGGCGTAAGATTCGACTACGTTAACAAGATCTACGTAACTCTCACCAACACCATTGATGCTGACGTTACTGTTACCATCAACGGCGAGGCAGCAACTATTGTAGACGGTGTGATTTACACCGACGCTATCAGCGCAACCAAGTTCGCTGACAGTTACACTATCGTTCTTAACTACAACGGCGAAGCTTACCAGACTGTTACCTACTCCGTAAACTCTTACGCTTCTGCTAAGTGGGACAGCGAAACCGCTTACACCAGTGAGCTTGTACGTGCTATGTACCTCTATGGCGTGGCCGCAGAAGCTTACAACAATGCACAGTAATAATAAGGAGGAACATACAAATGAAATACGAACAGCCTAAAATTGAAATCGTCCTCCTTGACGAGTCCGACGTTATTACAACCAGCCCTGCAACGCTGACCGACGGCGGTTTTAACGGCGAGGGCGAAGATATCTTTATCTGATCCATGCATACGTTGAAGATCGTATTTACAGCGATTCTTATCACTTCCCTGCTCGCGCTGGCAGCGTGCGACGGTCTGTCGGGTACGGCAGACACCACCGACACTACCGCCGCGAGCGGCGAGGTGACCACCCCCGCTACGAGCGAGTCTGAGACCGCTTTGGATAGCGCGGACACTACCGAGTGTGATACCACGGTTACCACCGAGGGTGACACTACGATTACCACAGAGGGTGACTCCACGGTTACTACCGAGACTGATACTACGGTTACCACCGAGGGTGACACCACGGTTACTACCGAGGGTGATACTACGGTTACCACCGAGGGTGATACTACGGTTACCACCGAGGGTGATTCCACGGTTACCACCGAAGGTGACGGCGTAGTAACGCTTCCTTGGGTGGACGTTTGATAAAACATTTAAGGCGTTGTGCCCTTTCGGGCGCAACGCCTTTTAAATAACCAAAGAAAAAGCACGCCGTGGCGTGCTTTTTCTACATTATGTAATTATTTACGAAGCGCGAGGGTGGTGTTCTCGTACTCCTCGATCTCGCCGTACCAGCAATGGCAGGGATTTACGCCGTTGCGCGCGCAGAACTCGTTCCACACGTCACCAAGAGGCATCAGCTTGTACTCCTCGGAGAGAGCCAAGAGCTTTGAATAATTACCTGCGTCCTGAAGCTCCTTGAGAGCCGCATTGGGAGTAAGAAGCGCGTTAAGTATTGCCTTCTGAACGTTTCTCATACCGATAACAAGCGCGCCTACGCGGTTGATGGATGCGTCGAAATAGTCGGTAGCGAGGAATACTCTGTCAAGAGCGTCGCAACGAACTACTTCCTTCATCATCTCGCGGGTCTCGTCGTCAAATGCAACAACGTGGTCGGAGTCCCAACGGATGGGACGAGTGATGTGGAGCGCGATCTTGTCGCTGAACACGAGAAGCGCGGGAATCTTATCCGAAACCACTTCGGTGGGATGATAGTGACCGTTATCCATAAGAGGAGTAATGCCACGGGTGAGCGCGTAAGCCAGCGAAAACTCGCCCGAGCCTACGGTATAAGCCTCAACGCCGATACCAAACACCTTGGATTCAACGGTTACGTAGACCTTGCTCTTATCATATCCGCAAGCGAGGATGCGGTCGATAGACTCTGCGTATCTTGCGCGGGGACCCATACGGTCTGCGGGGATATCCTTCGTTCCGTCGCCCGTCCAGATATTCATAACGCAGGGGTAGCCGGTCTCATTTGCGAAATACTCCGAAATGCGGATACAAGCGATACCGTGGCGTACCCAGAAGTCGCGGATCTCCTTGTCGGGGTGAGAGAGCGTGAGTCCCGAAGCCTTGGGATGAGAGAAAAAGGTGGGGTTGAAGTCAAGTCCGCAGTTATGTGCCTTTGCAAACTCTACCCACTTCTTGAAATGACGGGGCTCGATAGTATCTCTGTCGATAACCTCGCCGTCCTCTGCGATAGCGTAGTTTGCGTGAACGTTGATCTTATGAGTACCGGGAATCATGGACAGCGCCTTGTCGAGGTCAGCGAAAACCTCCTCATAGTTGCGCGCGATTCCGGGGTAGTTACCCGTTGTCTGAATACCGCCCGACAGCTCTCCCGTACCCTCAAAGCCGTGTACATCGTCTGCCTGCCAGCAGTGCATGGAAATGCGTACGTCCTGCAGTTTTGCCAATGCCGCTTCGGTATCTACGCCGATTTTTGCGTAAAGCTCCTTTGCGGACTCGTAACGCTGGTTCTGTGTCATGTTAACCTCCAAAAATATTCAAATTTATTTTTTCATCACAATGGGACTTGATGTCCACCTAATAGTATACCTTATTTTCCCTATTTTTGCAATAGCTTTTTGAAATTTTACGCGAAAATTCCCAGCTTTTCCATCACAACGCGCTGTGCAGCTCGCATTTCAGCCTCGTCATCCTCCTCCATATGGTCGTATCCAAGCAGGTGGAGCGTGGAATGGACACAAAGGAACGCCGCTTCCCTCTCAAAGCTATGGCCGTATTCAGCCGCCTGCGCCTGCGCCATTTCAAGGGAAAGAACGATATCGCCAAGACTGCGCATAGGCTCGTCGGCAACAGGTGCGCCCGTGGAGTTATCGAAGTCGGTCATGGGAAAGGACAAGACGTCCGTCGGGCGGTCTACGTTGCGGTAATCGCGGTTGAGGACGTGTATTTTTTCGTTATCCGTGAAGGTAAATGACACCTCGCACTCGTTTTCAAAGCCTTCACACTCAAGTGTGGCTTCGATTGCGCGGCGCATAAGCATTTTGAGCTTGTAGGTCACGGGAACGACGCTCTGCTCGTCCTCAAAATATATCATAAGTCCGTTTTTCATTGTTTTTCTCCTTTTCATTATTGCTTTCAGTATAACATATTTTTGCGTATATTTCAAGTGGAAAGCACAAATAATATTTGCAATATTAATGAGGAAGGTAAGACTTTATGAACGGTGGGATATTAAAAACCAACGCATATATTCTCTCGGCGGGAACGGTAGTCGGAAAAAAGGAATTCGACGGCCCACTGGGGGCGAAATTTGATTTTCACTCGGAGGACGACAGATTTGGAATGGACACGTGGGAGCGCGCGGAGGGTGAGATGCAAAGGCGGGCACTGTCCTCTGCCCTTGCCAAGGCAAACATGGAGGACGGCGAGCTGGGCGCGATATTTGCGGGCGACCTGCTCAATCAGTGCGTAAGCTCGGCAAACGGTCTGATTTCCTTTGACACGCCTTTTTTCGGGCTGTACGGCGCTTGCTCTACTATCGCAGAGGGGCTCATGCTTGCCTCTGCCATAGTCAGCGCGGGATATTTTGACACCGCCGCCGCAGTGACCTCCTCACACAACGCCGCCGCAGAGCGTCAGTTCCGCACGCCCATTGAGTACGGCGGTCAGCGTCCGCCCACAGGACAGTGGACGGTCACGGGTTCGGGGGCATTTATTCTTGCGTCGGAGCAATATGCAAAACGGCGCGCACCTCTTGCAAGGATTAGTGAGTGCATGCCCGGTATCGTTATTGAACGCGGAATTACCGACGCCAACAACATGGGCGCGGCTATGGCACCTGCGGCGGAGTCTACCCTTTTACGATTCTTCAAGGAGAGCGGCACGCGCCCCGAGGATTATGACCTTATCGCCACGGGCGACCTTGGCTATGAGGGCGCGGCGATACTTTCCGAGCTTATGGAATCAGAGGGTTATACTCTTGGCAAAAATTATTGCGACTGCGGAATGATGATGTTCTCCCGAAGCACGCAGGACACTCACTGCGGCGGCTCGGGTTGCGCTTGCAGTGCAACTGTTTTCGGCGCGCACATCCTGCCGCGCATATACGAGGGTGAGCTGAAAAGGGTCATTATTATGGGAACGGGCGCTTTGATGAGTCCCGATACGGTAAAGCAGGGCGATCCTATCGCGGGGATTGGGCATCTTGTTGTCGCGGAGCATATTGAGGAGGCTGAAAATGGGTGCATGGACTGATTATCTGTGGGCGTTTGTAATAGGCGGTGCTTTGTGCGTTGTGGCGCAGATATTGATAGACAAAACCGCACTGACTCCTGCAAGGATACTTGTGCTGTTTGTGGTTGCGGGCGTCGTACTTGGCGCTGTTGGCTTATACGAGCCGCTGGTGGAGTTCGCTGGAGCAGGCGCAACCACGCCGCTTTCCGGCTTTGGATATCTATTGTCCAAGGGCGTGAGGAAAGCCGTTGATGAAAAAGGACTTCTCGGTGCTTTGACGGGCGGACTTTCCGCCACGGCGGGCGGTATTACCGCGGCAATGTTTTTCGGCCTTGTCGCCGCATTGATATTCAAAGGGAAAAGAAAAAAATAACAGCAAAGCCACGCGCTGTGCGCGTGGCTTTGCTGTTATGCAACGATCAGCTTAAATGCAATATCGTTATAGTATATAGAGTAATCCGTTTCGCTCGAAATATTTTTTATAGTTTCCAGCAAGACGATAATATACTCCCCCTCTGCAAGCTCGGACAGCGCAGTAAGGCTCTCTACCGTATCCAGCAGAGTATAGGACATATCATAAACCTCGATCGTTTTACCCAAGGTCGTATTGGCGGGAGCAACAGCAGATATCTCTCCTTCAAGGTTCAAAACGGGAAAACGTGACTTATTAAATTTGGGATCGGAAAAAGCACCGTAAATACCGCCGCCGCAGCCTTCCGTTATCATATCCCCTTCACATATAGTCGTGGCGGAAAAAAATTGCAACGGATTAACGCTGTTTTCGCCCGACGTTACTGTAACCTCGCTGTTTCTTAAATGATCCCAGTCGTCGTCCTCGGTGGTAGTCGTTTCAGGCTCAGTCGTGGTTTCCTCTACGGTTGTGCTTTCAAGCTCGGTAGTTGTTTCCTCAGCAGTTGTACTTTCGGATTCGGTTGTGGTTTCCTCAACAGAGGTATTTGGGGATTTGATAGTTGTTTCTTCCGTAGTAGTCGTTTCAGACTCGGTAGTCGTTTCCTCGGACGTTGCGCTTTCGGCTCCCGTGGTGTCAGTCGCGGCGGTTGTGTCAATGTCACCCTTAAAATTACAGGAGGACGCAAGCAAAAGGCAGAGCGCGGTAAATAAAACAAGAATTTTTTTCATATTCGCATAACCCTTTCTTTCTGATCTGTTACGGTCAAAAGGCTCTTTGTCCATCGGCTTTTTCCTCCTATCCTCTTTGTTTATTAACATTATAGCACGAAATTAATAACATTTTGTATACAAAACTTGTATGCAGTGTGAATTTCCATGTTTTTCCCGTAAAAGCAAAGCCACGCGCACAGCGCGTGGCTTTATACTTACTATATCAGCAAACTACGGTGTCTACCTCTCCGTCGCCGTCGGTATCAAGAGCAACTGCATCAGCAACTCCGTCTCCGTCAACGTCGATAGCCTCGCCCTCTTCCAAAAGCTCGTCAAGAGTTATATCGTCACAATCGCAAAGGCACGCCTTCTTCTTTGCGCGCTTACGAAGCAGAGTGGTAACGACCACTGCAACAGCCGCAGCGAGAGTTACACAGCCCGCAATGATGAGGACGATCTTCAAGGTCTCGTTTTCCTTCTTCTTAGGCTTAAAAAACAGCATCTTTTTTTCCTCCTTGTGAGTAAATTTTTATTCTTTAATTCATTATAACCTTTATTGATGAACTCAATATTAATTTTTGTTCAACATTTCATATTTTTTTACATTTTTTTGCTTGTTGCGCATAAAAAAAACGCATTCAAACAAAATAATTGTAAATTGCGAAGGACGGTATTTTATGACTAAGATTTTCGGAGCGTCGGGAAATTCGTGCAGACGCACGGCAAAATGCGGTATAATCGGGTGCGGTGCGCTTGGCGGTGAGGTTGCGCGTCAGCTTGTCGGCTCTGCCCTGTTCGGCGAAATGGTTCTTATCGACGACAGCTGTAGCAGCCATAACAGTCGCAACAGCGGCAACGCGGCGGAAGCTTTGTCCCACGAAATAACGGCGGGCTTCCCCTTTCTGCCGCCCGTAAATATTTACGCGGGAGATTACGCTGACCTTGGAGATTGCTGCTTTGCCGTCATCACCCAAAGCGCGGATTTTCCGAGCGTAATAAAGAAGATCAAGCGTGTTACGACGGACGCTGTTTTGCTTGTCGCGGCGGAGCGCGACGACATACTCACTCATCTTGCGACTAACGTTTTTGAATATCCTCCGAGCAAGGTACTGGGACTCGGTACTTTTGCGGACACGGTAAGATTGAATTTGCTCATCTCCAATCATCTCGGAGTTGAAAGGCGCGGTGTGTGCGCTTTTATTATCGGTAGGCAGGGTCCCGACGAGCTTGCGGCGTGGAGCTGTGCCACTGTGTGCGGCATGCCTATGGAGCGTTATTTTCAGCTTTGCGGCAGTGGCTACGACAGGTCAATGCCAGCCTCCTTTTTTGAAGAAATACGAGCTACCCCGCACACCTCCGACTACGCCACCGCCCTTGCCGTTTGCAATATCGCAAGGGCGATCCTCTCCGACGGAGACGCTGTTATGACCGTCTGTACCCACACTGCAGGAGCTTACGGTCAGGACGGCATCTGCCTCAGTTTGCCGTGTATCGTTGGACTTGGCGGCGTTAGGCGCGTACTTGAAATTCCTCTTGATAATAATGAAGAAGAAAAGCTTTGCCGCTCGGCGGCAAAGCTTTCAAAGGAAATCAAGGAGTATTATTAGGTCATATTCCAAAGGGGGCGCGTTTGTGCTCACGGCACTCAAAATCTCGGCGCAGGTATTCCCTTGCGCGGTCAACGTCAAATTCCCTATCTGCGGCAATGCTTTGCAAATACGCGCTCATATACCGATAGGCGTCAGGTTGACTTATCTTTTGAATGACTTTGCCGTCGGCGGCGGTTTCAAGGAAGGAGCAAAAGCCGTTCCAGAAGTCAAACGGAGAGCCGACGCGAGGCATAACGTAATCAAGCGTGCCATCAAAGCCTCCGCTCTCACAGTAACGCTCCATGACCTCGTGGACGGCGTGAAGCTGTTCAAGCTCGGTATAGCTTATCCACTTGCTTTGAAGCACTGTATACGGTGGCTCGTCGCAGAAAACGTAACCGTATTTTTCACTGTCGCGGCGAAGCACCGTACCCGGAAGCAGCTTTAAAAATCCCACCTGCAGACGTGTCGGCGCAAAGTACGCCGCATCAAAGGAGCGCTTGAAGCTTTGCATATCCTCGTGCGGAAGTCCCGCGATAAGGTCGAGATACACGTCGATATTTCCCATATCGCGCAAGCGTTTTGTGGCACTTATCACCTTATCCGCCGATATGTGCCGTGATACGGCGGACAGCGTTTCGGGATTTGTGCTTTGCAGTCCCACCTCAAGCTGTATCTTCCCTTTTGGGAAGCGCGAAAGTATCTCAAAGCTCTCTTCATTGAGCAGGGACACGCAGATCTCAAAATGATACGTCAGCGTAAACTCATCCGAGAGGAGCGCGGACCATATCCGATTTGCTCTCGCAATATCAAAATTGAACGTTCTGTCAACGAATTTTACCACCTTGCACTCGCCCGAAAACTCCTCAAACGCGCGCAGGTCGCAGAGCGTTTGCTCCACGCTCTTGGCTCTGACTCCGCTCGTAGCGGACGAAAGGCAGTAGGCGCAGGAATACGGACAGCCGCGCGAGGATTCGTAGTAAAACAGCGGAGCGTTTTTGTCGGTCTTGCGATAGAGTATTCCCTCGTTGCCCATGACGTGATGGCTATTATCCGTGCCAAGATCGCCCGCGCCTATCACTCTGCCGTATTCAGCCCTGACGCTCGCGACACCTCTGTCCCGCAACGCCGAGCAAAGCGCGGGAAGCGTGCTCTCCCCCTCGCCCGACAGAATAAAATCCATAAAATCACAGTCGTCGTATCTTTCGGTTTCGAAGGACACCTCGGGTCCTCCGAATATCGTAATTGCTTGCGGCATAAGCATTTTCAGCCGCTTTGCAAGCGCCTGCATCTGCCGCGCGTTCCAGATATAAGTCGAAAAGGCGTAAATATCCGCGCGCTCCTCGTAAAGGCGGCGCAAAACGTGGCTGTCGCGATCCTTGAGGCTGTTTTCGACCAAGACTGTATCAAAGCCTGCGGCCTCAAGATGAGGTCGCAGGCATCTTATCGCTAAATTCGTATGTGAATACGAGCCGTTTAGCGCACATAAAGCTATTTTCATTTTTTCAGCATGTCCGACATTCCGTAAAGTCCTGCCGTCTGTCCCACAAGCCACTCTGCCGCCACGGGCGCACCCTCGGCAAACAGCGAGCGGCTGACCGCCTCATGCTTGAGGGTGAGTATCTGCGAGCCTGTGTTTATCATTATTTCGTGTACGCCGACCACGTTGCCCATGCGCAACGAATGTATGCCGATCTCCTCAGGACGGCGTTTGCCGTTTTCATGTCTGCCGACCACAAGCTCCGCATCCTCGCGCACCTCGCAAAGCGCGTTGGCGATGGCGAGCGCCGTTCCCGAGGGAACGTCCAGCTTCTGATTGTGGTGAGCCTCAACTATCTCGATATCCGCCTCGGGAAAAGCCGCCGCCGCCTGCTTCGCAAGCTCTATCAGTAACGCCACTCCCACCGACATATTTGCCGCGCGGAATATCGGAATTTTCTTTGATGCATCAGCAATTATCGCAAGCTCTTCCTCCGTTTGTCCCGTGGTTGCAACAACTGCGGGGAGTCCTTTTTTCACGGCATAAGCCATAAGTGCTGCCGTCGCGCTGTGGTGGGAGAAGTCGATAATGCAATCCGCCTCCACGTCGCAATCCGAAATGGAGGTGAACGCGGGATAAGGCACGGCTTCAAGTCCGCAGGCATCCACTACTGCCACAAGCGTGCAATCACGGAAGCCGTCCGACAAAAGGCGCATGATCTCTCTGCCCATTCTGCCGCCTGCACCGTTGAGAATTATACGAGTCTTACCATTCATGTCAATACCTCTTATCAAATAAGTCCCTGCTCGCGCATGAGGGCGTAAAGCTTCTCACCGTGAGCCTCCTCAATGGGGGTCAGCGGCAGGCGCAGGTAGTTATCGCCGTATCCCATGGCAGCCGTTGCCGCCTTTGCGGGAATGGGATTTACCTCGCAGAACAACGCATTTACGAGCGGCAACAGCTCCAGCTGAAGCTTTGCACTTCCCGCAACGTCACCCGCAAAAAACCTTGCGCACATATCGTGAGTAGCTCTCGGCATAATGTTGGACAGCACCGAGATGACTCCCTTTCCTCCAAGAGAAAGCACGGGAACTATCTGGTCGTCGTTGCCCGAATAAAAGTCAAGCTTGTCCCCTACGAGTGCCATACTCTGTGCAAGCTTTGAAAAGTCACCGCTTGCTTCCTTGACCGCCGCGATATTTTCGTGGTCAGCAAGAGCCGCGTAGGTCTCAGGGGCAATATTTACACCCGTTCTGGAGGGTACGTTGTAGAGTATCATGGGCTTCGTGGACGCATCTGCAATGGTTTCATACATTTTGATAAGTCCCTTCTGTGTCGCCTTGTTGTAGTAAGGAGTTACCACAAGCACGCCGTCAACGCCCGCCTCGCAGGAGAATCGGGTCAGGTCAACCGCATAATCGGTGTCGTTAGAGCCTGTGCCCGCGATTACGGGAACTCTGCCCGCCGTCTGCTTTACGACAAATTTGATAGCCTCTCTGTGCTCCTCGTCGGTCAGGGTAGACGCCTCGCCCGTAGTTCCGCAGACTACAAGCGCGTCAATACCGCCGTTTATCTGAAATTCCACAAGGCGGGCAAAGCTTTCGTAGTCAATTCCGTCCTTCGTCATAGGAGTAACGAGAGCGGTAGCCGCGCCTGTAAAAATGGTATTCTTTTTCATATTTTTCTCCTTCTGCCGCACACAGCAGCAATTATATTTTAATAAAAAAGCAGCCGATAATCTCGGCCACCGTAAACTGCAACGCGCGGGGGGTATACCCACCGCCCTTGAATATTTACGATAGCCCTCCGCCTAAAATGGCGACAGTAAAACAAATCTTATTTGAGTTACCAGAGAAAACCGCTCCGCCGAGCGTTCTCTTCGGCGGTATCCCCTTTCGCCGTCCCCATCCGTGCGTTTCGGACTTGTGGGGGCGGATACTGATGAACTACCGCACCTCTATCATCAACGGAATTCCTCCGTTTTCTCTATTTTAACACACATACTCCCCTTTGTCAAGGGGAGTATGTAAGTTTTATTACATTTTTTCAGGCAAGTCCGCCGTTCTTGACGTACTCCGCCAAAAGGTCGCGGGCATATATGCCGCCTTCAAGTCGGGCGACCTCGGTTATGTGGTTGTAGTAGTACGTCGAGGAATAGGTATCGGTGATTATGTAGTACATCTTGTTGGAATCGATATTCGCATAAACCTCCGCACCGTACTGCTCGTAGTAAATGTGGTACTTGGAATTGGTGGATTCAAAGAAATTGCGTTTGAGATAGTAGCCGCTGATTTTGCCGAGAACGAGATCGTTGTCAAACGGCATCAGCGAGTAAAGGTCGGAATAAGTCACGTCCCCTGCCGAAAGGCTATACGGACTACGCGCGGCAATAAGTCCGCCGCCAAGCACTATGTCATATTCGTCCCCCCACAGCTCCATTCCCTTCTCGTAATAAAGACGGGCGACAAGATTGTTTATATAATCGTAGGAGCGATAAGAGGAATTCTTGCCAAGCACTGCATCACCCGCGGAGATGACGTCGGCGTATTTCTCAAGCAGAGTGTCGACAAGCGAGTGAGTCGCGGGCGTGGAATACTTGCTGTTTTGCACGTACTCTGCCGTGTTGACCTTGCTGTTTCCGTTAGCGATATTGACGTCCACCTCCGCATGGGAAATACCCTTATTGTCACCGCCACCCTGAACGTGGTACACGCCGTAGGTGTCCTTCATAACGTAATTCTGATGCGTGTGCGCCTCAAAGACTATATCCACGCAACCGTCACGGGACAGCGCGATATCGTAGTAGGAGCGAAGCTGGTTGCCCGACAGCGAGCCTACCGTACTGCTTGAGCTGCCGTAGCCGTCGTGAATGGAATAAACCACGTAATCTACGCCCGACGCGCGGAGCCTTTCGGATTCGGTACGGACAAGCTGAGTCAGCTCACTACCCGTTTTGAAATAAACACCGCTTGAATATTCGGCAGAAATGGATGAATAGCAATCTCCGATAGCGCCGATAATGCCAATCTGCAAGCCGTCGATCTCCACAACCACCGAGGCGTCGCAATATTCAACGCGGGCATTGGTGGTGCTGTCATATACGTTTATGGCGAGAAACGGAAACTCCGCCTGCTCGGCGTTGTTCGCGATATACTCCGTCCCCCAATCGAATTCGTGGTTGCCGAGAGTCATGGACACGCAATCAAGCGCCCCCAGCCAATCGTTGATAAGCATTCCCTTGGTAAGATTGGATTCTGAGCTTCCCTGCCACATGTCACCCGAGGCGAGCAGCAGAGCCGCATCATCCGCAGACATAGCGCTTTGGAGATACGCCGTCAGCCCCGCAATACCCGGCTGTGAGCCGCTTGACAGCACCTTGCCGTGAAGGTCGTTGATAACGTAAAGATCGAGCGTGACGGTAACGTCGATGCGACAAAGGTCGCAAAGCCCGTTGTTGTCAGTGTCGGCGTGTTCGCAATCCGACGTAGTATCGTCGGAATCCGTGTCCGTCGCAGTAAAATCGTCTGTATCCTCATCTGAGTCGGCGGATGTCGTGCCGCAGTCAACGGTTTCGGTGTCTTTATCATCGTCGGTATCTGCATCCGAGTCGGTTTGTGAACCGTCGCTCGTGTCGGAGCCAACGGCGGTGCCTACGTCTGTGTCGGTATTGGTGTCATTGGACCCCGTTCCAGCGTCGGTTTCCCCATCGACAACAGTCGATTCCGCAGAGGTGTTCTCCGAGGTCGAGCCGTCGCCCGAGGGAATATTTAAGTTACAAGCCGACAGCAAAAGAACGAGAGCTGTCAGAAGCGCGATAAATTTTAATTTCATAGTAATCCTCATATTAAAATGCGTCCGTGAAAAGCTACTTACGTTTTTATTATAACATCATACGCCCATACTGTCAAGAGCGTATGCCGAAACGCGCGAATTTTTGTAAAAGATTTACGCAAAGGACTTGACAAGCGAGGCAACGTGTGCTATAATTATACGGTCGTGTTGCACGATAACGGGGTGTGGCTCAGCTTGGTAGAGCGCTTGCTTCGGGACTCAATCACCGTTCTCGGCGTAGAATTTTCGAGAAGAGCCAAAAACCCTTGAAAACACTGACTTTTTCGGCTCTCCCGAATGTCGAAAAATCATTGAATCTTCGGTCTGACCACATGTTTGACCACTTACAAAAAAATCTAATATTTTTACCATTTCGAGGTGTAGCGAAGGTGGTATCGCGCATCGTTCGGGACGATGAGATCGCAGGTTCGAGTCCTGTCACTTCGACCAAAAACAGCCGAAAACAAGCCATTTTGACTTGCTTTCGGCTGTTTTTCTATATATTTTGCACAAAATTATCCGTTTTCAGTTGACCACATTGTTCGCCTTATTTTTTCAGTTTTTATTGGATTTTTCACGCCTTTTTCTCAATCATTTTGAAAATTCCTTTTTTTTGCTTACTGCGACTCAAATTTTGAGGGCTGACCGTTTGGGTCAGCCCTCTGTGTTATCTTTTCTTATATATCACAAGTTCGGGGTTCTCGCCATTTTCTTCGTAAGTACACACCAGAAGGAAGTCCATGTTTGCTGCTATACCAAAGCATCTGCCGCCAAATTCGCTTTCGAGTTGACTGCCGAGATAAGTTTGCTTATCGTCAAGAAATTTCACCTTTTCTCCGTTCGGGAGTGTGTATTCCATATTGATAAATTCACCTGACAGCACGTTTAAATTCTCAACCTTGGGTAATCCCTCGATATGCAAAAGTGTGTTGAATTCGTGAATCAGCTGTGCCTTAAATTCTTCGAGTTTTTCTTTCCCACCGATTTCAGCATATCGCTTCCAGATATCAAGGGTGTACTCTCCGTCTGCATAGCACCATTTGCAGTATTCCTCATTGAAAAGGCCGTCTTTCTCACGGCTGAGATTGCAGTCATCAATCGGCATACCGCAACACTCGCAAATAAGCTCCCTCGGAGAACCGAGGAGAGTGTTGATAGACACATCAAACAATTGAGAAAGTAGCTTGAGCGTTTCTATGTTCGGTATCGTTTCACCGGTTTCCCATCGGGAAACTGCCTGTCTTGTTACAAATATCTTTTCCGCAAGTTCTTCT
>JAFTPD010000021.1 GCA_017463485.1 Clostridia bacterium | reverse complement strand
GCCGTCGGTGAACTTTTCAAGCACGGAGGTCTTTGCGCTTGCCGCAGTCTTGTTTACTACGTACTCAAATGTCTCCCAACCCTGATTCTTCTGATCGGTATCAATGTAGAGGTTCATCCAGAGGTTATCCTTGTAGGAGGTAATGTCCTCTGCGCACTCTACGTTGAAGTATACGTACTCGTCGTCACGTGCGATCTGTGCGCCGATAATATCGTTGCGTCCCGAGTAATCCTGATACTTGGTCAGAGAAGATCTGCCGTAGTAATCACGGTCGTCGGTGTTGCCAATGTAAGCTGCAAAGTAAGGCTCAACCGCCGCCCACTGATCCTGACCTGCAGAGAGGTCAATAGTCGTCTTATGACTGGGCACGGGCATAGACTCGGCGCCCTTGAATTTACGGGTATAGTTGATAAGCTGATAGTAGTAATAATCCTTAAGCGCGCCCTTGGTAGGCTCGATGTCACGGGAGAACTCGTCGCTGAACGTATCGAACAGATTGTTCGCAACGCCCATGTTGGTGGTTCCCGTGCGGGCAAACGTCCACTCGTTCCAGCCGGTTACGTATACTACCTTCGGGTCTACCTCCAGAGCGTATTCCCACTGCTCTGCGAAGTTGTAGCCCCATTTGGAAGCTTCAGCTCCCTCCTTGTCGTATCTGTCCTCATAGTCGTGGGTATAGGAGCGTCCCATTACGTACTCACCGTTCATAGCGGTAAGGCTGTTGGTTTTGTAGTTCCAGTTCTGCGCAATACCTACGGACATCTGCTCAACAACATCATTTCTTGCATCTCTGCTGCTTGCGTGATACGTGGTTTGCGGATACGCGGAAAGCCACCCCCAGCATTCGACTCTGTCGTCGGCATTGGGACGAAGCTCCATATCCTTATACGAGGTAACACCTCCGCGGAAGGTAAAGAAGCTCTGCATCTCTGCCATGAGAGCGTCGGAGGTGTCAAACAGATTTGCATAGCCTATAACCATAGGCTTGCCGTCAAACCAGAACCAAAGATTCTGATAGCGTCCACGCTGATAAATATCCATATAGATTGTCTCGAGCTGCTCAGCATTATAAAAGCTACGCAGCTTCTGGGCAATAGAATGGGACATGGGCAGATGATAGGATATCTTGGGAGTGTTGACTCCTTCCTCCTGCGCGTCCGTCCACGCCTCGTAAAGCACGGTGTAGCCATCTCTAATAGTGCCTATTGTGTTGGAGTTATCAAAGAAGATGGTATCAACACTTGCGTTTGCAAGCATCTCCGCATGACGGCGAAGCACCCAAGTGTCCTCGGAGGAATAGAAGCCGTAGATAGGCTCGTTCCAATACATGTTCTGTCCGAGAGCAGGCCAGCCCGGATGGTTGGGATCGTTCTTTGCCTCGGGATATTTGTCCATGACGGACTGGATGGTGGTAAACTTGTACGCGGTAGCACCGAACATATCGGTACCGTGCCAGTTCCAATAGAACATGGCGATGACCTTTTCGGGATCGTATTCGCCCACACCCTCGTCGCCGTACTGAACAGACTCACGTCCAAGACCGTCGGTGAACACCCACGTGGTGGGCTGTACCTTATGAGTATTGATAAGGCTGTACTCGGGGGTTACCCACTGCTCGGGAGCGGTAGCCGTGCCATTTGTGGTCGCACTGTATCCCTTACAAGCCGAGAAATAAGCCGCACCATCGTCAAGCGCGCTCTCAAAGCGCACGGTCATCAAAAGATCGTTCCTTATCTCCGCGCCGTCAACGTACATATATCCGAGAGAGCCCTCGTTTGACGTGCGATAGTAGAGCGCAGAGGCATTGTTCTTGCCCTCAACAGATCTTGCGGCAAAGAAATATTCGCCTGCGGGAAGTGCATCTTCAAAAACGAGCCAATTTGTAGCACCATCGCCTACGCCCTCAACAAGTCTTTTTGCCAAAGGCTCTTTTGCAACGGTAGCCTCGTAGCTTCCCTCCCACTTATACGCTTCAAACTGAATATGTACGTCAGGGTTGCCCCAGGTTGCGGTAACAAGCGCAAATCCGAGCACGGGAGCATTTACCTTTACACGCTGACCGATAACGTCAGTCATTGGCGCAAGCTGAATATAGTCCTGCAACAGATACTGATTGGTTTCAGGAGGATATGCGCTGACATCCACGGACGAGATAATATTAACAAAGGGGTCGGTGACCTCTGCGGTAAAGCGAATGTTGAATCTCATTTCGGAGAGCGTTTCAACACCCTTGAAATACGTGCAGCCCTTGGTTACGTTTGCGCCGCCCGAATTGGTGCCGTACCACGCAACCTGATACTGTCCGCGGAAGTTTGTATTCTCCGCCGTCGGCTCGGTTGCAAGCAGCAGATATTCGCCCGCAGGCGCTTCCTCGCTAAGCTCAAGCCAGTGGAGCTGATTGTTTGCAACGTCAAATTTTTGGGTCGCGATAGGCGTGCCCGCCACGGTCTTGTCATACGTCTTGTCCCACGCATAGAGAGACACTACCAGCGTCTCATTACCGGGGGTATTCCAGTCGGCAAGCTGAGGTGCGATAGCAGTAAAGCCCTGCGTGACCTTGAAGCGCTGACCTATCGAGTCGTTGGTATCCATAGTCAGAGCCATAACGCCGTTGTTGACGGGAATCACTTCGAATTCCTGCTCGGCGGCAGATACGGATATAATTCCGAGTCCGCAGCTTGCAAGCATTACAAGCGCAAGCAAGAGCGTGCTCAACCGCGTGATTACTGTTTTTTTCATACAGAATAAACCTCCTATGAGCTTTTTAGGGGAAACTCCCCATGGTAATTTAATTATACATATTACGGTGCAAAAAGTCAATAACAAAATTGCTCTTTTGCCGCCTCACGGCTCCCGCACAAAATCAAGAATATCCCGCTTTACCTCGGGATAGGTGGAATCGTTGAGTATCTCATGCCTTCCCTCGGAATACAGAACAAGGCGGGAATTATGTCCGCTTTTCTGCAGCTTATCGTGTATCTCACGCACGCCCTTGCCGAAATTTCCGACGGGGTCGCGCTCACCCGACGCAAGCAGGACGGGCAGGTCACAGTCAAGCGCCTTGTACCACGAGGAGCTGTTCGTATATTTGAGCAGCCGCACGAGGTCGCCCATAGCGCTGACGGTAAATTTAAAGGTGCAATACTTGTCCGCAGCGTACTTTTTTCGTATTTCAATGTCGCTCGTCAGCCAAGGGTTTGGCGCACCGTCGTCGGCAAAGCTCTTATTATAGTCCCCAAAGGTGAGGTTGTCCACAAACTTGGAAATATACTTTCCACCCTTGAAAAATTTGACGGTGTCGATTATCATAATACCGGGCGTGGAGAGCGGATTTTTGCCGCCCGTACCCATAATTATCAGGCGATCGGGGCGCGTAAATCTTTCTGCCGCAAGACGTGCGATAAACGAGCCCATGCTATGCCCCATAAGAATATACGGATGCTCCTCGCCTATCTCCTCCGATACGGCTTTGCGGAATACCGCAACGTCACGGGCAAGCAGCTCCCAGCCGCGACGCTCGGCAATAAATCCAAGCTCGCCGTCATCCCTCGCGGTCTGTCCGTGACCGAGGTTATCGTAGCCGCACGCCACGTATCCCTCTGCCGCCAAATCCAGCATGAATTTTTCATATCTGCCGATATACTCCGTCATACCGTGAACTATATGAAATATTCCCTTCACCTCGTCCGCAGGCAGATACAAAACGCCCGTAAGAGTATGTATTCCGTCCGAGGATGGAACTTTTATTATTCTTTTTTCAACGTTCATCATTCGTCCTCCTCCGAAAAGGCTCTGCACGCCTTGACTGCACGACGCCATCCGCGACGGTGAGCGCTTCTTTCCTCCTCGCGCATCTCGGGCGTAAATACGCGGCTCTCGCCCAAGCGACGGCGAATATCCTCACGGCTCTTGAAAAATCCGACCGCAAGTCCCGCAAGATACGCCGCCCCCGCCGCAGTCGCCTCGGTAGTTGCACATCTCGCCACCTCTATTCCCGACAGATCGCTTTGCATCTGCAGGAGCAGGTCGTTTGCCGACGCGCCTCCGTCTACGTTGAGGCGGGTTATTCCGCTTTCTGATATCGCGGCGATGCTTCGATTCATTGCCTCCAACACGTCCTCCGTCTGATACGCTATGGATTCAAGGGCGGCGCGGATGATATGCTCCCGCTTGGTTCCGCGGGTGATTCCAACAACCGTTCCGCGCGCGTTCATGTCCCAATGCGGTGCGCCGAGTCCCACAAAGGCAGGAACGAGATACACTCCGCCGCTGTCGGAAACCTTTCTTGCAAAATATTCACTGTCGCGTGCGTCGTATATAAGCTTCATTTCGTCTCGCAACCACTGTATCACAGCACCGCCCACGAACACGCTTCCTTCAAGCGCGTATTCCATAGGCTCGTCAGCACCCGTTGCCGCAACGGTGGTAAGCAATCCGTCCTCGCTGAACACGGGACTGTTTCCTGTATTGGCAAGCAAGAAACAGCCTGTGCCGTAAGTGTTTTTCGCCTCTCCTGCCTCAAAGCAGCACTGCCCGAAAAGTGCCGCCTGCTGGTCGCCCGCGATACCCGAGATCGGTATGCTCGCGCCCATGCAATCGAAGCATCCGTACACCTCACTGCTGCTCTTGATCTCGGGGAGCATACTGCGCGGAATGCCCAGAATTTCAAGCATGCCCGCGTCCCACTCGTCGGTGTTGATGTTATACAGCATAGTGCGTGACGCATTCGTTCTGTCGGTGGCAAAAACCTTGCCGTCCGTCAGCTTCCAGAGAAGCCACGTGTCCACCGTTCCGAACATCAGCTCTCCACGCTCGGCGCGCTCCCGCGCACCCTCCACATTGTCGAGCATCCATTTGACCTTGGTGCCGCTAAAATAGGGGTCGAGGCGCAAGCCTGTGGTCTTTTTTATGTATTCGGAATGTCCTTCCGCTTCAAGACGGCGGCAGATATCCGCCGTGCGGCGGCACTGCCACACGATAGCGTTGCAGATCGGCTTCCCGCTGATTTTGTCCCACACCACCGCCGTTTCGCGCTGATTGGTAATGCCTGCGGCGGCGATCTCCTCGGGGTCGATCCCGCTCTTGGCAATACATTCGGTAAGCGCTGCGTATTGGCAGGCGTAGATGTCCATAGGGTCCTGCTCCACCCAACCCGGCTGTGGATATATCTGCGGGAACTCGTGCTGTGCCATAGAAATTATATTGCACTCTCCGTCAAACAAAATGGCTCTTGCACTGGTCGTGCCCTCGTCAAGGGCGAGAACGTACTTTTTCATACCTTCCTCCAAATACCGTTTTTCAAAACGGGGCGCAGATAAATCCAACGCCCCGACTATTTAACTTTATTTTTTGTATATTCGCGCAACGCGCTTGGAAATTCCGCACACCACCTCGTAACCGATGGTATCAAGATCGCGCGCCATATCGTCGGCGGTATATTCGTCGCCAATAAGAATGACCTCATCTCCCTCGCGCACGTCGGAAATGTCGCTGACGTCCACCATCATCTGGTCCATGCATATCCGTCCGACAATAGGCGCTCTTTTGCCTTGGATATACACCGCGCCCGACTCCGACAACCGCCTGCTGTATCCGTCGGCATATCCCGTGGGGAGCGTGGCGATCCGCATATCTCTGTCAGCGTAAAATGCTCTGCCATAGCCGACAGCCTCGCCGCTTTTGAGATCCTTGACTACCGACACCACCGTTTTCCACGTCAGTATGGGACGTATACCCTCGGGCAGCTCGCTTGACCTGTCGGGCTTGAGTCCGTAAAGCACGATGCCAAGACGCACAAAGCCGCCGTACTTACATTCGTCGGCGTAATACAGTCCGCCCGCCGAATTGAGGCAGTGGACATAAGGCAGATCAAGCCGCTCCAGCCGCTCGGCTACCCGCTCGAAGCGGTAAAGCTGTGCCTCGGTGTACTCCCTGTCATCCTCGCTCACGCCGTCAGCACACGAAAGGTGAGTAAAAATACCGTTAAGGTTGCAACGCGAGTAATATTTTTCCACCGTGCGGGCGCAAGCCTCGGCGTCGTCGGCACACAGACCGATACGGTTCATGCCCGTGTCTATGGCGAACTGACATTTGACGTCCGAGGAAAGGGACAGCAGCGACTCCGCATATTCCTCCGAAACCAGCGTCTGCGTGATGTCGTATTCCAAGAGCTTGCCGTACAGCTCTGGCGGCGTGTAGCCGAGAATAAGTATCTCGCCCTCCGTCCCCGCCTCACGCAAGGTAATGGCTTCGTCGATATTGGATACCGCGAACAGGTCCACGCCCAAGCGGTTAAGCTCAAGCGCAACGCGAGCGTCTCCGTGACCGTAGGCGTCCGCCTTGACAACGGCGATCACGCGCGCGCCCTCGGGCAGCCTTTCCTCGTACAAGGCGAGATTGCGCCGTAGCTGGTCAAGGTTTATCTCAACCCACGACCGCCTTGAAAAATTGGTTGTATACATTTCGGTAATATCTCCGTTAAATGCAAAAATTTATCTCTATAACAATATTATACATCATTTTTCGAAATATGTAAATAGGAAATTTATTTTTTGGCAGAAGCCGATTGCAACAAATTGTTACTCCTCGATTGTGACGATTTGTTACAATAAAATCAAGAGGTGATTGTATGATTGGATTTAAATATATCTCGCGAAGCCCTTTCCTATTATGAAAACGGAAAGCGAGAGCCGTCATTGGCGCTGTTGGTCGCTATGTCGGATTATTTTAATGTGTCCATCAATTATTTGATTACCGGTGAAGAATTTCAAAAAAGATAACCTCGCTTTTCAATAAAAAGAAAGCGAGGTTATTTTTGTTTTCTATGCTGTATAAATCCCCTTGTTTTGCAGATACTAACATCACGGTTTGAAAATTTTGTGTGGTAGGGGCTGGCGCCCACGACAGCCCGCAATAATTGTTCAAATTCAAAACGGGACGTAGAGACGCTTTCTGCGAAATCCGCCGTCCCCTGCCAAATGTTATAAGGAGATTTATATATGAAAGCAACAGGAATAGTCAGAAGAATCGACGACCTCGGACGTGTCGTTATCCCCAAGGAGATACGCCGCACAATGAGAATCCGCGAGGGCGATCCATTGGAAATTTATACCGACCGTGAGGGCGAGGTCATTTTCAAAAAGTATTCCCCTATCGGCGAGCTTGCCTCCTTTGCGGGACAGTACGCCGACACGCTCCACAAAACCTGCGGTCTGTCGGTTGCCATTTGTGACCGAGATGCCGTTATATCCTGCGCGGGTATTTCCAAAAAGGAATACCACGACAAGCCCATTTCCCGAAATCTGGAGGAAATAATCGAGTCGCGCTCGCTGTACGTCCACAGCGGTAGCGACGAAAAGCTCCCCCTTACTGCCGACGCAGGCGACTCCCCCGCCCTTTATGTAAGCTGCGCCATGCCCATTATCAGCGAGGGCGATATCGTTGGCTGTGCCGTTTCCCTCAAGGACTCAAGCGGCGAGCGAGATACCTCTGCTCCCGCCGCCGACGTAGAAGCAAAGCTTATCCAGACCGCCGCTGGCTTCCTCGGCAGACAGCTTGAAAGTTGAAAATAAGATACGGGCTGCCGCAAAATGCGACAGCCCATGTTTTATGCGTATTTGATTCAACGGTCAATGAGCGTTGGTATTATACCTGCTCTTATCGTAGCCGTTGTTTCCGTTGCCGTTGTTGGTATTTCCGTTGGCATTAGCGTTACCGCCGTTGCCGCCGTTCTTGCGGCTCTTTACAGCCTTAACGATAAGATATATGGCAAGAATGACAAGTCCCACCATAATAATTATCGTAAAGATATCCTCGCCTGTAAACGATTTTCCAAACACCGCCTCCATGTCGTCAACAACGATAACTATGGATATTCCCGTCGCCTCGGTAAACTTTTCAAGCGCCGAATTGACGGTCTTCTCGTTCATGTTAAGGCGGGAATGATTGGTCAGATGCGACTTTGTCATATTGCTGCGGTCACTCGGGTCGATAAAGCTGTCCTTCAGCCCCAGTGCCGTTATCTTTTGCTGCATTGTGCCTACTGCCATTGCAAGGTTGGAGCTGAGCGAATACTCATAATACTCCTCGTTGATAGAGCCGCGCATAGCGTGACCGAACTCGGTGTATTCGTTGCCGAACATATAATCTATATCGTCCTCGATATTGTCACCTACCCATGCTATGGTGTAGTAGCCGTCAGCCTCCTCATTAGCAAGGAAAACGATAAGCAGATTGTCCTCGTATGCCGAGGAATCTGCAAATTCCGCCGCGTACTGCTTGTCGGCGTACTCCTGAAACTCCTTGTTGTCATAAAGCACTCTGCCGCCGTTGGATAGGCTGTAAAACGCCGAGCTGAACATGCCGAAAAACATTACTGCAACGATCATTAATATCAATATCGGAGCGAGCAGCATGGACATCATACCGCCAAGGCAGCCACCTCCATATCCATAGCCCCATCTCGGACCGAAAAACCAACCGCCGTGATAGTGCGGTCCGTGGAAATGAGGGCCTCGCGGTCCTCGCGGTCCTCCAAAGCCGCCTCCGCGCGGTCCACCGCCAAAGCCGCCGCCTCTTGAGCCGCCGCCAAATCCTCCTCCTCTTGATCCTCCTCCGGGTCCTGGCATAATTTTTTCCTCTCTTTCTTTTTACGTTTTTTAGTTTTATTCAAATTCAGATGCTTGTTTCTCTTAAAAATTCATCCATTACCCACGCCTGAAGCGAGCGCAGCATTTCAGTCGCTCTGCCGCCAACGGGCTTGCCGTCGATCTCGACGCAACGGAGTCCAAGCGCGCTTGACGAGGAGATAATGACCTCTCGCGCCGCTATCATTTCGTCAAGGGTAAAGGGCGTTTCGTCCACCTTGTAGCCAAGCGCACGGCACGCCTTGATAAGATGCGCGCGAGCGATACCGGGCAGAATAAGGTTATCCGTGGGCGCGGTCTTGAACGTGCCGTCCTCGGTGATGATGTGGACGTTGGAATGTGAGCATTCGGTCACTCTGCCGCCCTCGCGGTAGAGGATGTTTTCGTACATTCCGCTCCGCTTTGCCGCCTGAGCGTTCATAACGGCGGGAAGCAGATTGAGCGTCTTGATATTACAGTGATAAAAGCGGGTATCGGGGGCGGTCTGTGCCTTGACCTCCATATATACGTCCTTTATCTTGCCGGGCTTGAGCATGACCCAGAAATTTCCCACCATATCCTCGGGATACTCGTGACCGCGGGGCTGAGTGCCGCGGGTTGCCTGAAAGTATACAAACTGCTCGTCACTGTCCAGCTTTTTGACAAGGTCGCGCAGTATTTTTGCCATCTCCTCCTTGGTGTGGGGCAGCTTTATATCAATGAGTGCCGCGCTATTGAAGAAGCGGTCAAGATGCTCCTCCAGCGCGAACAGCTTGTAGTTTTTTGCGTAAGTCACCTCGTAAACGCCGTCGCCAAAAAAATGCACGCGGTCATTGAAGGGTATCATCAGCTCGTCAACCGTACCGATATTTCCGTTATAGTACGCCAGATTTTCCATATATATTCTCCTTTTTAGGTTATTTTTTCTCCGTTTATATATTGTATCACATTTGAAGCAAAAAAGAAAGGGGTTTGGAAAATTTATTTGGGAAAGTTTTTTAGGTGGATTTCTTAAAAACTATTGCAAAGCGGTAAAAATTGTGATATAATGAGCTTGCGACGCAACTGAATACTAAATCCCATACAAGATGGGGAAACTGTATACATTTTTTGTTCGATAAAAATGTATGCCCCCTTTTTGTATACTTTTTCCTATACTTGTATGGGTGATTTATGTGAATTGTTGCGTCGCGGCTTGGGGCTACGTTTTTTGTGCGTGGCTTCTGCCGCGCACTTTTTATTTTTGGAGGGAAAAAACTATATGGCAAAAATCGCAGACATTATCAAGTATGAAGGTGATAATAGCACTTTCATATGGAAACATCCTTGTGAGGATTTCAATTCTATGACCCAGCTCATCGTTCACGAGAGTCAGGAGGCTATTTTCTTCCTAAATGGAGAGGCACTTGACCTTTTGGGCGCCGGTCGTCACACACTTGAAACACAAAACATCCCCAAGATCGGAAAGCTGATAAACAAAGCAACCGATGGAGAGACACCCTTCCATTGCGAGGTCTATTTTATCAACAAGGCCGTCCAAATGGCAGTCAAATGGGGTACGGATTCCAAGGTAAGATTTATCGATCCCAATTTCGGTATTCCACTGGAGATCGGAGCATGCGGCGAAATGAATCTTGCCGTTTCGGATTCGCGCAAGTTGCTTTTAAAGCTTGTTGGCACAATGCACGGAATAGCGTGGGAAGAAAACGATGGCGGTTTTGCCAAATCCATTCAAAATGCTTTCCGACCTTTGATCTCCACCGCGGTAAAAGCACATTTATCAAACGCCATCAGATCCAATAATATCAATATTCTTGAAATCGACGAGAGCCTTGAAACTCTCTCCGAGATTATGCGTCGGAGCATTATTGGCGGTTTTGAAGAATATGGGCTTACCATTCCTCAATTCTATATTACCAATATTGCTCTCCCCGAAAACGATCCCAACTTCAAACGAATGAGTGAACTGCATACTGTTTCTTTCCAAACGAGAATGATACAGGCGGAGGCTCTTGTGAAATCAGCTCAAGCGGATGCCGAGGCAGAGGTTACTGCAGCACGCCGCAAAATCGAGATGGAGCGCCAGCTTACCGAAACCGAGGTGGCAAAGCGAGAGGCAGAACGCGATCTTATCCGTGCACAGGCAGATGCTCAAGCCGCAAAAATGGCGGGATTTGCCGAGGCTGAGATTATGAGCGCGAAGGGATATAATCAAAAAGATGTGCTTCAAGCCGAGGTTCAAAAGGCTTACGCAGAAGGTCTTGGCAACATGACCATCAACGGCAGCGGTGGAGTTGCCGGAGATATGATAGGTCTTGGCGTTGGTATGGCGGCTGCCGGTGCAGTTGCTCCTCAGATGAGTGAAATGTTCAAGGGATTTGCTCCTGCAATGCCCACGGAAACTCCTGCTTCTGAAACAAAATGCGCAAAATGTGGAGCCACATTGCCCGCGAATGCAAAATTCTGTCTTGAATGTGGCGAGAAGGTTGCTCCTACCGTTCCCGCGGATATGATCGTATGTCCCGAATGTGGAAATACCGTCGCCAAAGGCAAATTCTGTCCCGAGTGCGGACATAAGTTCGTTACCGTTTGCCCGAAATGCGGCAAGGATGTAGTTCCCGACGCAAAATTCTGTCTTGAATGCGGCGAAAAGCTTTGATGGAGGATAAGACGATGAAGAAAAGATTTAATTTATACATAATTGCTTGGGGCGTTCTGCTTGCGCTTTTCAACGTAATCGCATTTGTATCTGCCGGATGGGCAGGACAGGAGAAATATACCGCCTCATTTTGGATCGGTTACATATTCATCACCGTAATGTTCATTGGTCAGTTGATCTGCTCTTATATGGCATTTAAGGCTGATAGCGCCAAGAAACTATTTTATAACATTTCTTTGATCAGAACAAGCTATATCGGGCTTATTGTTTCGTTTATCATTGGCGGTCTTTGTATGCTGATTTCACCTCTGCCTTATTGGGTAGGTGTGATAGCATGCGCTGTTATCCTCGCAGCCAATATACTTTCCGTTGTGAAAGCAACTGCCGCCATTAATGAAGTCGAGCGTGTTGATACGAAGATAAAAACACAGACCTTTTTCATTAAATCCTTGACCGTAGATGCTGATACATTGATGGCAAGCGCAAAATCCGAAGCTGTAAAAGCCGAATGCAGAAAGGTTTCTGAAGCAATCCGTTTTTCTGATCCTATGAGCGGCGACGGTCTCGTCACTGTTGAAAGTCAAATTGCCGCGAAATTCGCCGAGCTTTCAGAGGCGGTAAAAGCAGATAATACCGAAAAGGTCGCTGAAATTGCAAATGAGGTCGTGATTTTAATTGGCGACAGAAATAAGAAGTGTAAGCTTCTCAAATAAAATTCGATTGAGAGAAATATAGATATGGCATTGTTTAAATGTAAAATGTGCGGTGGTGACCTTGAGATAAATGAAGGTGCAAGCATCGCAGAATGTGAATATTGCGGCACTAAGCAAACCGTGCCGAAGGCTACGGACGAAAATCTGCAAAATCTGTTCAACCGTGCAAATACTTTGCGCATTAAGAGCGAATTTGACAAAGCAGAAAAGCTATACGAAAAGATTTTACAGGCGGATACCACTCAGTCTGAGGCATATTGGGGACTTATACTCTGTAAGTACGGCATTGAATACGTAGACGACCCCGCTACCCTTAAGAAGGTACCTACCTGCCACAGAGCTTCTTATGAATCTATCATTGCCGACGACGACTACAAGGCAGCCATTGAAAATGCTGACATAAACCAGCGTGCGCTTTATGAGAAGCAGGCAAAGGAGATTGACAGAATTCAAAAGGAAATCCTTGCCCTCGCTCAAAAAGAAGAAACCTACGACGTTTTCATCTGCTACAAGGAGACTGATGCCGATGGGCACAGAACGCAAGATAGCGTTATTGCAAATGATATTTATTATCAGCTCACGCAAGAGGGATTCAAAGTGTTTTATGCGGCGATTACTCTTGAGGGCAAGCTGGGCTCTGCATACGAGCCTATCATATTCGCCGCGCTCAACTCTGCGAAAGTTATGCTTTCCATTGGTACAAAGCCAGAGTATTTCAACGCGGTATGGGTAAAGAACGAGTGGTCAAGATTTTTGAAAATCATCAAAAAAGACCGCTCTAGAGTGCTTATTCCTTGCTACCGTGATATGGATGCTTATGAGCTCCCCGAGGAATTTGCACACCTTCAGGCGCAGGATATGGGCAAGATTGGATTTATCCATGATATCGTGCGCGGTATTAAAAAGGTAATCAAGAAAGATGAGCCCAAAACATCCAAGCCGGGTAAGGAGACCGTGGTCACAAGTAATGACTCCAATGTGGCGCCACTCTTAAAGCGAGCTTTTCTGTTCCTTGAGGATAGCGATTGGAAAAACGCAAATGACTATTGCGAAAAGGTACTCGACCAGGACCCTGAAAATGGTCAAGCATACCTTGGCAAGCTGTTGGCGGAGCTAAACATTACCAAGCCGGAACTACTCAAAGATTGCAAGACTCCCTTTGATCGTAGTAATAATTATCAAAAAGCTGTCCGTTTTGGCGATGAATCTCTGAAAAATACGCTTAAAGAATATATAGACCACGTCAACGAGCAAGCTAAAATCCGAAAAAAAGATGATATTTTGTCAGCGGCCAAATCCAAAATGGGTACATACAGCACTATAGCTTCAAACCAGGAAGCTATCAGCTTACTAAAATCTATTCCGGGATGGCGCAATGCAGACGAACTGATTATTAAATGTCAACAAAATATTGCACAATTAGAGGAACAAGCCGAAGCCGAACGTTTGGCAAAAGAGCGGCGTCGACAAGAATTATTAGCAGCAGAACGTGCCAAACGCAGGAATAAAATAATTGTATTATCATCTTGCATAGGCACGATGATTATTTTCATCCTCATTTGGTATTTCTTGATTTTCCCTTCTTTCTTGCTCAAGGAGGGTGATTATAAAACGTATATTGAGATGTATAACGTCACGGAATTAGAGATTCCGGATGGTACTACTACGATACCAAGCTACGCGCTCTCCGGTTGCACCAACCTTACGAGCGTGACCATACCTGACAGCGTGACGAGCATTGGTTATGGCGCATTCAAAGGTTGTTCCAACTTACAGAGCATTACAATACCTTTTGTGGGATCTCACAAGGATAGAATTGGCAATTACAATGATATCAATGATATAATAAGCAATATTCAAAATAGCAGTGGGTATTTTGGATATATATTTGCTCCTAAAGAAGCCGATAAAGCGGACTTAGCTGAATACGTACCCGAATCCTTAAAAACCGTGATTATTACGGGAGACACAATTGGTTATCACGCCTTCTACAATTGCTCCCACATTACGAGCATAACTATTTCCGACAACGTAACGAGCGTCGATTATGCTGCATTCGAGGGTTGTTCCAGCCTTGAGTATAACGAATTTGATAATGCGTATTACCTTGGAAATGATAGCAATCCATATCGCGTTCTCGTTAGAGCCAGCTCCACAACCATCGACTCATGCACTATCAACAGCGACACGGTAATGATTTTGCCCTATGCATTCGAAGATTGCTACAACCTCACGAGCGTAACCATTCCTGACAGCGTGACTAACATTGGCGAAAATGCGTTCTTCGGTTGTTCCAGCCTCGAGAGCATGACCATTCCAGACAGTATAACGAGCATCGATGATTCTGCATTCGAGGGTTGTTCCAGCCTCGAGAGCATAACCATTCCCGACAACGTAACAAGCATTGGTGGTTCTGCATTCTCCGGTTGTTCCAGTCTTACGAGCATAACTATTCCCGACAGCGTAACAAGCATTGGTGGTTCTGCATTCTCCGGTTGTTCTAGCCTTGCGAGCATAACTATTCCCGACAGCGTAACGAGCATTGGTTATCGCGCGTTCAAGGACTGCTCTGGTTTGGAGAACATTACGTTACCTTTCGTAGGCACTGCCAAGAACGTACCCGAAGATGAAACTGATAAGACCCATTTAGGATATATCTTTGGAGCATCTGAGAATTCTTCTAATGATGACTACGTTCCCAAGTCCTTAAAAACCGTGACTGTCACGGGAGGCGCGCACATAACTCATGGTGCGTTCATGGGTTGCTATAATCTATCGAGTATAACCATCCCCGACGAAGTGAAAAGCATTGGTGTTTCTGCGTTCTACGGTTGTTCCAGCCTTACGAGCATAACCATTCCCGATAGCGTGACGAGCATTGGTTATAGCGCGTTCTACGGTTGTTCCAGCCTTACGAGCATAACCATTCCCGATAGCGTGACGAGCATTGGTTATAGCGCGTTCTACGGTTGTTCCAGCCTCGAAAGCATAAACATCCCCGACAGCGTGACGAGCATTGGTTATAGCACGTTCAAAGGATGTTCTAGCCTTGCGACCGTAACCATTCCTAACAGCATAACGAGCATCGACCGTTATGCATTCTCCGGTTGTTCCAGTCTTACGAGCATAACTATTCCTAACAGCATAACGAGCATCGACCGTTATGCATTCTCCGGTTGTTCCAGTCTTACGAACATAACTATTCCCGATAGCGTGACATACATTGGTGCTTCTGCGTTTGAGGGATGCTCTGGTTTGGAGAACATTACGTTACCTTTCGTAGGCACTGCCAAGAACGTACCAGAAGATGAACCTTATAAGGCGCGTTTAGGATATATATTTGCAGCATCCGATCGTTCCGAGAATGATTACTACTTTTATAGCTACGTTCCCAAGTCATTAAAAACCGTTACTATCACAGGAGGCACGAGCATTGTTAATCTTGCGTTCTACAATTGCTCTGGCTTGACGAGCATCACTATACCCGACAGTGTGACAAGTATTGGTGATTCTGCGTTCGCTGGTTGTTCCAGCCTTACGAGCATAACCATACCCGACAGCGTAACAAGTATTGGTGATTCTGCGTTCTCCGGTTGTTCCAGCCTTACGAGCATAACCATTCCCGATAGCGTGACGAGCATTGGTTATAGCGCGTTCTACGGTTGTTCCAGTCTTGCGAACATAAACATCCCCGACAGCGTGAAAATTATTGGTGAAAATGCGTTCTACGGTTGTTCCGGCCTCGAGAGCATAACCATTCCCGACAGCGTAACGCGCATCGGTGGTTCTGCGTTTTCCAATTGTTCCAATCTTGATAGCATAACCATTCCCAGTAGCGTGACCAGTATTGGTAGTAATGCGTTCAAGGATTGCTCAAAGTTGACAAGCGTTACTTTTGAAAACCACAAAGGTTGGAAAGCTGGTAGCACGAGTCTTTCGAGACTTGATAACACTTCCACGGCAGCAACATATTTGAAAAACACATATCGCAACTCCGCTTGGACGCGCTCATAACCGCCACAAACCCACGGAGCAGGCTCACATGAGCCTGCTCTTTCGTTTTGCCCGGACACGGCAAAAATTTTATGAATATATTTAAAGAAATATTCGCATCTGCTCTTGATTATTTTTGAAAAATGTGCTATACTAAGGGTTGATTGTAAAATGGAGTGGTGCGCCGTGCGCACGCTTGAACATAAAAATACGAGCGTCCTTGCTTTACGGGGCGCGATCAACGGAGGTCTATACCCATCATGGCGATAAATCCCGCAAACACCGAACAGCTTGACGTAGAGAATATCGACGGAAATACAATGAAGCTCCGCAGTGGAGCTATCATACCGAGAATAACCAAGGAGGCGGCTGACAGACGCGCTCTGCTCACCCGCAGCATCCTTGCAAAGCTGCACCTTTCCCCCGTGGGCGAGCCCGTTGCCTTCGATTTATCGGAGGACGGAAGCGTGATGTTCTATTTCGACTCCTCCCGCGTTACCGAAACGCCTGCGGAGCTTTGGTACAACACCACCGAGCGCACGGCAAACCGCGAGACCGTCACTCTGGAGAGCGGCAACGAGATCGAGCGCATGGGCACGCGCCGCGCGGCGTCCTACGGCTTCTACACCAAGCGCCGTCTTGACGAAATGAACTACGACGTTGTCGAGGAGCCCGTTGCGTACAATATCGCAAAGGACGGCTCTACCGTCTATTTCTACGACAAAAAGACCGCCATCCGCCGTCCGCTCAAATGTATCGTTTGCGGTAAGGACGTGCGCTACAAGCGCAAGATGTGCCGCGCCTGCTTTGAGCGCGACCTGCTCCGTCGCCGCGAGGATGGTGACGCTTACCGCGCCCAGCCGCGAGGCATGAGCCGCGAGCGAGTTCTGTTCTTTGACCTTGAGCTGACGGGCGTTTACACCCACGACGAGATAATTTCCGTTTCCATTACCAACGGTCGCGGCGACATCCTTATGGATACGCTCGTGCGCCCACTCCGCAAGAAAAAGTGGACCAAAACGGAAAAAATACACGGCATCACCCCTGCAATGGTGGAAAACTCCCCCACGCTGGACGAGCTTGTGCCGACCATCAAGGAGCTGTTCGCGAATGCGGACAACATTATCGCCTTTGGCGTTTCCACCGATTACAGCCACATCAAATACATTTACGAAACCGAGGCAGAGCAGGAGGCGCTTCACAAGAAGGTGCGCTGCTGTGCCAACGAGTTCGTAAGATTCCAGAGCGAGCATTATCCCGACAACAACCACGCCTCCCTCATTGACGCTATGGCGTGCCTCGGAATAAGCTGGGACGGTATCCCCCACTCCTCTATCGCGGATACTATCGCCTGCATGAAGGTCTGGGAAGCGCTCTTCCCCAATTACTACATAGACTGATACGGACTCCGTGTCGGTCGGATACGGAGGTACATTATGCTGGACGAATTGTTCGGACTTGAAAAGAACCACAAAATAGCCTTTGGCGACGACGTTGACCTGCTCACCACGGTGTACGACGAGGGCAGTCTTGCCATCATCCGCGGTCTGCTTGAGGCTGAGAATATCCCCTACCTCGCGAAGGAGCGCGGAAGCGGAAGCGCTATGCGTATCATGACGGGATTTTCCATGTTTGGAACGGATATTTTCGTGCCCGTCGCGGCGTTGGAGCAGGCGCGTGAGCTTCTCCCCTCGCTTGACGGCGAGTGCGAATACGTCGAGGATAATGAGAACGTCGACGGCGCGGAGGCAGAGGACGCAGAATGAAAGAGATCTTACTGTGCAAATACGGCGAGATAGTTCTCAAGGGCGCGAACAAAAAGTATTTTGAGGATATGCTCTGCCGTCAGCTTCGCATCAAAGCGAGAAAATACGGCGACTTTGAAATTTATCGCGCGCAAAGCACGATATACATAGAGCCGATATACACCGAGGGGCGACCCGAGCCGGACATTGACGGCATGCTTCAGTCCGCCCTCAAGGTGTTTGGAATAGTTGCCATCGCCCGCGCGGCGGTGTGCGAAAAAAACATGGCCAGCATTGCCGAGACGGTGCGTGAATATATCCCCCCGTTTCTCAAGGACAAGCGCACCTTTAAGGTAGTCGCAAAAAGGTCGGACAAGTCCTTCCCGCTTGACTCCATGGAGATCGCTACCGAGATAGGCGGCGTGGTGTTGGGATGCTGTCAACCTATCCGCGTTGACGTCCGGAATCCCGAAATCGAAGTCAAGGTAGAGATACGCGAATTCGGCGCGTATATTCACGCGGGACAGTTCAAGGGCGCGGGCGGTATGCCTGTCGGCAGCAACGGACGCGGACTTTTGCTTTTGTCGGGCGGAATCGACTCCCCCGTGGCGGGATACATGATAGCCAAGCGCGGCGTTACCGTCGAGGCACTCCACTTCGAATCCTTCCCCTACACAAGCGAATTGGCTCGCGACAAGGTGCTTCGCCTTGCAAAGATAGTTTGTGCTTATACGGGTGGCGAGATGAAGGTACACGTCGTATCCCTCACGCGCGTTCAGGAGGAGCTGGTCAAGAACTGCGAGGAGGATTATTTCACCCTACTGCTTCGCAGATTTATGATGTCGATCGCAGATCGCGTGGCGGAAAAATACAACTGCGGCGCACTGATAACGGGCGAGAGCCTCGGGCAGGTAGCGTCCCAGACCATGGAGGCTATCGGCGTGACCGATCCCATGTCGTCCCGCCCCGTGTTCCGTCCCTGCATTGGAATGGACAAGGAGGAGATAATCACGATCTCCCGCAAGATAGGCAGCTTCGACACCTCCATCGAGCCCTACGAGGACTGCTGCACAGTCTTTACCCCACGCCATCCCCGCACACGTCCCGAACTTAAAAAGGTGCTCATACAGGAAGAAAAAGTGGACTTTGCCGCTTTGTGCGACGAGGCTATCGAAGGAATGTATACCGTTAACGTCCGCGAGGACTGAATTTTGAAATAAATCAAAAAGAGAGGCTGAAATCATGGCTGAATTACTTACCAAGCAAGACAAAAGAAGCTGTCTTTGCGGCGAGCTTACCGCCGCAGATATCGGCAAGACCGTTTGCGTTATGGGTTGGGCGCAGAAGCAGCGTGACCTTGGCGCACTTATATTCATCGACCTGCGCGATCGCTCGGGTATCGTACAGCTCGCGTTTGACGACAAGACCGATGCCGCAACCTTTGAAAAGGCATTTTCCGTCCGCGCAGAGTTCGTGCTTTGCGCAAAGGGCGAGGTGCGCGCAAGAGGCGAGGGCGCGGTGAACCGCAACATTCCCACGGGCGAGATCGAGATCTACGTCAGCGAGCTTAAAGTGCTTTCCGCGGCACAGACTCCGCCCTTTGAGATCGTTGAGAACAGCCCTGTTAACGCCGAGCTTCGCCTGCGTCACCGTTATCTGGACCTCCGCCGTCCCGATATGCAGCGCAACATTATGGCACGCTCGCGTATCACAAAGCTGGCAAGAGATTACTACGCAGAAAACGGCTTTGTGGATATCGAAACGCCCTGCCTGATCGCCCCTACTCCTGAGGGCGCGCGCGACTATCTCGTTCCCAGCCGCGTACACAACGGCAAGTTCTACGCGCTGCCCCAGTCACCTCAGCTTTACAAGCAGCTGCTTATGGTTTCGGGCTACGACCGCTATTTCCAGATTGCCCGTTGCTTCCGTGACGAGGACCTTCGTGCTGACCGTCAGCCCGAATTTACCCAGATAGATACCGAAATGTCCTTCGTTGACGAGGACGACGTAATGCGTATGCACGAGGGCTTCCTGAAATATATGTTCAAGGAGTTCTACGGCATCGACCTCGGCGGCGACTTTATCCGTATGCCCTACGCTGAGGCTATGGATCGCTTCGGCTCGGACAAGCCCGACATCCGTTTCGGCTTTGAGCTGAAAAATCTGTCCTCTCTCTTGACTAACACCGAGTTCAAGGTGTTCGCGGGCGCTATCGCCGCAGGCGGCTCTGTTCGCGGTATCAACGTAAAGGGCGGCGCGTCCTTTACCCGCAAGGAGATCGACGCTTTGGGCGAATTCGTCAAATCCTACCGCGCAAAGGGACTTGCTTGGCTCAAATGGAATGAAAACGGAGATATCTCCTCCTCTTATGCGAAATTCCTCACCGATGCCGAAAACGAGAGCATCAAGACCGCTCTCGAAGCCGCCCCCGGCGACCTTCTCCTTATCGTTGCCGACAAGGACAGCGTAGTGTTCGACGCGCTGGGTGCATTGCGTTGCCACTGTGCCGAGAAGCTTGGCCTGCTTGATCCTATGGAGTTTAAGTTCCTGTGGGTCACCGAGTTCCCGCTACTCGAGTACAGCGAGGAGGACGGTAGATTCTACGCAAAGCATCATCCCTTCACCATGCCTATGGACGAGGATCTGCAGTATATCGACAGCGACCCCGGCAGAGTACGCGCAAAGGCTTACGATATCGTGCTTAACGGTACGGAGCTTGGCGGCGGTTCTATTCGTATCCACTCCGCGGAGATTCAGGCGAAAATGTTTGAGGTGCTTGGCTTTACCCCCGAGGATGCAAACACCAAGTTCGGATTCTTGTTGGATGCGTTCAAGTACGGCGTGCCTCCCCACGGCGGTCTCGCATTCGGTCTTGACCGACTTGTCGCACTCTCGCTCGGACTCACCGATATCCGCGACGTTATCGCCTTCCCGAAGGTGCAGAACGCAAGCGAGCTGATGTCCAAATGCCCCGCAGAAACGGACGAAAAGTCCCTCGCAGAGCTCGGAATCGCTATCGTTAAGACGGAAGAATAATTATTATAAGAAAAGCAAAAAGCAAGAGACGTGCGTTGCACGTCTCTTGCTTTTTGTGTTTAGAGGTCAAAATGACAACCCATAATTTAATCATAGTAACTGATTTGTTTTCTTTTCTCGTCCCCGTCGGTTATGCACTCTTGGCAAAGCCTTCTTTTATAAATACCAATTTCAGTTTGCACATACAACGCATCATCAACCGCTATTTTCACGGGAGCAGAGTAGTCCGGCAAATCCAAAATAACGTCAACAAGGCCAAAGGAACGAACGCATTGTATACCGATCTCGGTCAACGCATATAACCGATCCGTTCTGTCTACAGCCATATCCAAAATACCCTTGTGGGAAATTCGCGGTATGGTATGTAATACTGTATGCAAATTGCGTTTTTGATTCTCATAATGACCGTTATTCACATAGGAATAAATAATGTCTTCATTTTCACCTGAGGCGTACCACATTTGCGCATCGTTAGATAAAACTACGTTTTTATAATCTTTTGTCAATGCAAGCGGGCCGGCGCAAGCGGATTCACACGGAAAAGTACCACACTTTTCCCAAACACTGCCAAAAGGTATTACCTTGTCCACCCTATCGGAATTGCCCAAGGCTTTTATAGGCCGGGTTTGCCAATCGTGCCATATCCATTCATTACGTTTATACGCTTCGTTTTCATCATGGTATCTGCTACAATGTCCTTCACCTGAAAAATACGCATAGTTGAAATCATATTTTGCAAAAACCAGAGACTCCTTCGAGACCTCATCTACACCTCGGCTCCAACCGAAATAGTCATTCGGCTCATTTTCCGACCACTCTTCATAAATACGAAACGGTTTTGTTTCATATTTTCTGATAAGATATGGGATTTCATTTCCTCGCCCCATCGCAAGGAATGATGGAGAGGACATATAAACACGGTGAAAATAATCCGAATGAAACCACGCAACAACGAACGATGATATTCCGCCCGAAGAACCACCCGATATCAAGTGCATATCAGGCGAATCGGAAATTTTAACACCGTATTTATTGATGACATACGGAATCAGCTCATAAACAATAAAATCTCCATATTCTCTGTCAAAAAAATCATAGCTATTCATCCGCATGCTTCGAGTATTTCCATCGGGCGTAGTCAAATAACCACATGACACGCCAATACTGACACAATACGGCGCTTTTCCCTCCTCTGCAAGCTTAAGTAATGAATTAACGTTTGCATCATTTTGCCCATCATGCTCTATAAGAAGACCGAAGCTCTCCACATCAACACATGGGATAGCTATGCGGAAATTAAACAACTGACCCGGCTTGTACTTTTCGCCCAGCAATGCATCTTCTATATATTCTATTTTTGTCATATATCTCCCTCCTGCGGATATTATAACATAAAAACAATTGTATTTCAATAATAAACGAAAAGGTTTTACCACTTCTTCTATTTATATTACATCAGAGAAACTGAAAAGTATCACAGGCGCGATATTGTCGAGGGTTTAAGCCCCGATGGTTCGCAAGGAGTTGTCAAAAATTATTTTCTGAAAATTTTGCCTTAAAAACCAAAAAAGTCCTTGTAAAACAAGGACTTTCGGTTGGAGTTGTCAAATTGACCTCCAAGGATGGCTCCCCCTGTTGGACTTGAACCAACGACACCCTGTATCAACCCAGCTGCTGATGCTACGCATCAGCAGCTGTGCAAGTTTTCCTTGGGTGCAATAGCACCCATTCCGCAAGCGGAAACGGCAAACATTGCAGTCAGGTGCTCTCGCATTCAATGCGGTTTGCACCTAAAAAGCGACCGTACAATCTATGTACAAAAGTTCAAGTAACAGGAGACTATTCATATTCCACAGCGCATTACTGCTCTGCGATTTTCAACGCTATGATTATAGCACATTGAAAAAAATTTGTCAATAGGTTTTTGACGATTTTTCTACATTTGTAAAAATTCGCACTATAATACTTTAAATCGGTATGTTTTATTGCGCATAAATTCTAAAACGAACGTTCTAAAGTTCACCCGAAGCCCGCCACCACTCAGGCGGGCTCTTTGATATCGGGTGTCTGAGCCAACCAATCTTCCAAAAACTGACGGTAGGTAAAGTTCAATTCAATGGTCAACTCATAATCGCGGTTTACTGTGATGCGAGAAAAAAGCTGGCTTGCAATCATCTTTTTCACTTCAAGAGAAGATTCGTAGAACTCCACCGACCAGCTTCTGAATTGCTTATATGCGGGGATAACCGTATCCATCATTGCTTTACGCTCTACCGCTTCCTTTTCAATTCGAGCAAGCTCCGTTTGAGCATCTTCAATTTTTGCCTTGATTGCCTGCAGGGCTGTTGCAAGATCCTCCTGAGAATAGAGGCTATCTCCGGTAATCGCCTTTGCGATCTCTCCTCTGAGAGTCTCAAGCTTTTTGGTGTTCTGCTCGATCTCAACTTCAAGACGCTTTTTATTAAGATGGTACTCGGATATAATTCTCTTCTGAGCCATTTGAATTTTCTCCTCCTCGGGACATCCTGTAATACTGGAAAAAATCTGCGCCATTACTTTCATAACGGCTGCATCAATTCTATCGGAGTCATATACCGACATTCCATCGCAATCGTTAAGTCCTCTGCTTCTGTGATAGCAGATGTATCTTCCCTTAGTCTTGGAATATACAGTCCCGTCTTTTCTCTTATACTCACTCTTTGCTCTGCTTGTCGCAAGCTTACATCCACAGTGAGCACAACAGATGATACCCGGTAACAATGCTTGTCCACGATTGGTTAAGGCAATTGTTCTCTTTTCCTCGTTCTTTCCGTTACGCTGTTCCAAGATTTCCATCACCTTGAAATGTTTATAATCGGAAACAAGCCGAAGCTCGGGGATCGGATCGGAGCTTACTCCGCCTTTGCTTATAATTCCTCTGTTTAACGGGTTCTTCAGAATTCTTAAAACATAAGAACTCGTGAATTTCCCGCCGTTTTTGGTCTTATAACCTTTATCGTTTAACCAAGTGGCAAGTCGGTGGCTACCGTAGCCCTCCTCGATAACGAGGTCGTGCATCATATCAACCGCAATTTGTTCTTCGGGG
>JAFTPD010000020.1 GCA_017463485.1 Clostridia bacterium | reverse complement strand
GTCGGAGGTGTACGCACAGTAATGTGTTTAGCTGACCGATACTAATTGACCGAGGGCTTGAACTTCTAAGTACCTATTCGGTACACAAAAGTTCATAGTTTTGTGTGAGTTTCTTGTCACTCAACTCTGTTCTTTCTCTTATGTAGGTTGGCAATACCCAAAAACGGAGACCTCAAGGGGTTATGCACCTCTAGCTCAGCTGGTAGAGCAACTGACTCTTAATCAGTGGGTCCGGGGTTCGAGTCCCCGGAGGTGCACCATACCCGAAGGCGCGAGAGTGCCAAGGGTTTTATATAGACGGAGAGATCCGTCAGTGGAAAGTCAGTGTTTTTATCGCAGAGGGTCCACCTGTTCCCATTCCGAACACAGAAGTTAAGCTCTGCTGAGGCGACAATACTTGCTTGGAGACGAGCCGGGAAGATAGTTCAATGCTGACACAATTCAGCTCTATCGAGCTGAATTGAAAAAGTTTCGACCGTGACGGTCAAAACTTTACTGCCCCGCGGAAACGCGAGGGAGTTGGTGTTTCTGTCGCAGAGGGTCCACCTGTTCCCATTCCGAACACAGAAGTTAAGCTCTGCTGAGGCGACAATACTTGCCTGGAGACGGGCCGGGAAGATAGCTCAATGCCAACCCAAAAGCGAGCAAAGCTCGCATTTGACAAAGCGAGCAAAGCTCGCATTGGACACAGAAACAGCTAATCCGACATCCTCGTGATTAGCTGTTTGCTTTTAATAAAGCAAAACTTATATATTCCTCCTTAGCTCAGCCGGTAGAGCACCTGACTGTTAATCAGGGTGTCGTTGGTTCAAGTCCAACAGGGGGAGCCAAAAAGCAAGGGACGTGCAACGCACGTTTCTTGCTTTTTGCTTTTCTCTTGCTGAGTTTGATACAACCACACTCTCGCTTCACATCAGCCGCCGCAGGCGGCTGACTGCAATGTTTGCCGTTTTTGCCTCGCTGAATGAAGTATGGCCATTTAATTTACAATTTTTCTTGACTCTCCGGACTATGTGTGATATAATTAAGATATAATTAAATTCAAGAAAGGCGGCGCTTGTGGCCTACAACAAGGAAAAGATCAAAGCGGAATATGGCGTGTTTGCAAAGCAGTACGCCAGAAAGAAATGCAAGAACGGATTTGACCCTAATGATAGAAATTACGACAGAAAATTAGAAGAAAAAATAAAGAGAATGAAGCCGGAGAAATTGGCTGAAATTTTAAGCGATGATGAAGATGACAAATAATGCTCAAAGCAAGGAGAATATGATGAAGGTTTATAGCTTTAAGGATTATGCACATGATGTTTTGACGACAACAAAAAAGCCGTTGGGATATAAAGAAATATGGGAGCAAGGAAAACAACTTGGATATGATGCCAAATTAGGCTCTAGAGGAAAAACTCCGTGGGAAAGCTTGGGTGCGCAATTATACGTTGATATTAAACGCGAGGACAGCATATTTTGTTTTGTTTCTAAAAAGCCTACGCTTTTTGGCTTAAAAAAGTATAAGGACGAGTATACTGTTCGTGATATCAAAGAAATGCAGGCGGCAGAAGAAAAGCCAATAGCGGAGGCAAAGTATAACGAAAGAGATCTCCATCCAGTGCTTGTAAAATATTTGTACGGTAATAGACATTTTTCCTGCTTGACAAAAACAATATATCACGAAAAATCCTCCAAAGGCAAGATACATCAGGATAAATGGACATACCCTGATCTCATTGGAGTATATTTCCCGTATGAGGATTTTGAGACGCTTACATTATCTACGTTAGATATATTTTGTCAAAAATCCTTCAAAATATTTTCGTTTGAAATGAAAAAATCTCTGGATCTTTCTTCTTTGAGAGAGAAGTATTTTCAGACGGTTTCAAATTCTTCTTGGGCTAATGAAGGATATTTAGTTGCGGCAGAGATCAGTGATGATGACGCGTTTATGAGCGAGTTATCCTTGCTCAATAGCGCCTTTGGAATTGGTGTAATTAAATTGAATCTTGATTTTCCGGAGCAAAGTGAGATATTATTCTATTCTCAAAAGAGAGAGAATATAGATGTGAACATATTTGATAAGCTTATTAATAAAAATCAAGATGTCCAGATTGTATTTAATTGCGTAAAAGAGAGCAACAAGCTCTTGCGTATAGTTGATGAGAATAAATTTGATAAGGTGTTGGATGATATAGAATATGAGAAGCATTTGCTGAAATTGAAGAACACATAAACGAAGCGCTCTTTTATCAATTTGTCAATGTTTTGTACTTTTAAAATCCAATCTTTATGGCTTAAATTTTTTTGATTAAGACCACAAGCACCGCAGAGTATATAGTATTAGAGTGGAATTTTATTTGTGCTTAATCATGCTTATCGGACTCCTTCCATAACTTACATTTGAAATCCTTTGTGCAATATGGTATAATATAATCGAGGCGGGGCAGTAGTGTCGCGCCTCGAAAAATTTTTATGGAGGTGCAGCAGATGAAGAAACTGTTTGTATTGTTATTGAGTGTTGCAATGATTGCTGTTATGTTTTCTGTAAACGTATCGGCTGCTACATCTCATACCGTGGTGTCGGGCGACACCATGTGGAAAATCGCCGTAAGGTACGAGGTGGGGCTGGACGAGCTGAAAAGCGCTAATCCCCAGATATCAAATCCCGATCTGATATATCCCGGGCAGATATTAAAGATACCCACGACGGCAGCCTCGGTCACGAGCTACGAGAAAGAGGTCATCCGCCTCGTAAATGAAATAAGGACTCAAAACGGACTTCGCGAGCTTACATATAACTGGGAGCTGTGCCGCGTTGCACGCTACAAATCTCAGGATATGAAGGACAACAGATATTTCTCGCACACGAGTCCCGTTTACGGCTCGCCTTTCCAGATGATGAAAAGCTTTGGAATTACGTACAGAACGGCGGGGGAGAATATCGCGAAAGGTCAGTCCACTCCGCAGGCGGTAGTCAATGCGTGGATGAATTCGGCGGGACACCGCGCCAATATTCTGAACGCTTCATTTACCGAGATTGGTGTGGGATACGTTGCGTCGGGCAATTATTGGACACAAATGTTTATTGGTAAATAAAGAAAAGCAGACTTTCAGAGGGGTACGCCAATGCGTGCCCCTTTCGCTTTGGCGTTAATAATTTATTTGCGGTTGACAAATGTAAGACTTTGTGGTATGATAAACGCAGAAAGAGAGGGCTTGATTATGGAATACACTTACGAATTTGAAAAGCGGGACGTGCCGCTGGAGGTTTACGAATGGGACAACGTCTGGTGGGAGCAGACGGACAAAGCAGACGTGCCGCGAGTGCTTTATATAGGTGATTCCATTTCTTGCAACGCGCGCAGAGTTGCAACGGGCGTTGCACAGGACACTATACTTTTTGACGGCTTGGGAACGTCCAAAGGCATTGACAATCCGTATTTTTGTGATACAATCCGTCTTTTTGCCGCGCAGCAGGGCGAGCGCGCCGCAATATTTTTGAATAACGGACTCCACGGCTGGCATCTTGATGATGAAACGGAATACAAGCAAAATTACGAAAACGTGCTCCGCTTCCTTTTGGATGAATTTGCGGACACGCCGACAGTATTGGTGTTGACGACATCCGTCAGAAATGCAGAGCGCGACGCGCGCGTAGTCGTCCGCAATCGCGCCGTGACCGAGCTTGCGGAGAAATATGGGCTTTCGGTCATAGATCTGTATACTCCCACCCATGAGCATCCCGAGCTGATAGCCGCTGACGGCGTCCATCTTACGCAGGAAGGGTATAAGCTCTTGGCGGGCGAGCTTGTGGCAGGAGCCAAGAAAGTAATTTGAACCATTCGATTGCAAGTTGTATAAAAGCAAAAGCCACGCTATGCGTGGCTTGGGCTGATTTTGTCCCACAAAGCGTTGACTCAACAAGGAGCTGATATGAGTAATAATATTCTTATCATGGGCGATAGCTATTCGACCTATGAGGGTTATATTCCCGAGGGATATCGCACGTATTATTCGCCTAATGGCAGGGGTCCTGAACAGCCTGTTACAAAGATGCGGGTTGAGGACACGTGGTGGATGCGATTTATTCGAGCTACAGGGGCGCGGCTTGTGCTTAACAATAGCTGGTCGGGCTCAACTGTCTGTTATACGGGCTATGAGGGGGATTGCTCGCATACGTCTTCCTTTATTTATCGGTACAGATGCCTTCGCGAACAAGGCTTTTTTGAGCACAATCGCATTGATACGGTATTCGTTTTCGGCGGCACCAACGATAGCTGGAGCGGCGCGCCGAGGGGAGAGATAAAATTCTCGGATATTGCGGAGGAGGACCTTTTCTGTGTCCTGCCAGCCATTTGTCATTTTATGAGTGTGCTTAAAGCCGACCTGCCCGACACGAGAATAATATTTATCGCCAACTGCGATATAGACGGGTGTGTGGTGGATTGCATAAAGACGGCGGGGGCGCATTTCGGCGTCGAGGTGGTTGAGCTGGAGCATATCGACAAGCAAAGCGGACATCCCACTTCGCTTGGCATGGAGCAGATATGCTCGCAGGTGCTGAGCCGCTTTTAACAGAACACGAGATGTAAGATTAAGTCGGCAGAAAGCCGCGCTCGCGCGTGGTTTTCTGCCATTTTTTGCGCTTTCGGCACGTGGAAAAGAGGGCAAAAATGAAAAAATGACAAAAAAAGTTATAAAATTACATAAAATACACATATTTTATGCTCCAAAAGGGTCGAAAAAAGCAAAATAATATCAAATATGATTGACAAAAAGACTTGAATGTGATACAATATTATAGTACAGAATAATATGGCGGAGTGTATCTTGCAGTATGTTTGGCTTTTTAAAACGCGCCATGTTGCTTTTGGAAAAATATTAAAAATGCGAAGGTGTTATTATGAGTATAAAAACGGACCGACTTCCTAAGTCTATGGATTGCTCGGCAGAAGGGATCGGCAAGCCTAGAATAGAACGCTTTGCCGAAAAGATCTGGTTATCTACTCCTACCATGCACGGAGACGAAATGAAATATATTCAACAGGCGTACGACTCCAACTGGATGAGCACGCTTGGCGAGAATATCAACGAGATAGAACGGCTTGTCTGTGAAAAGGTGGGCTGTAAGTATGCAGTGGCTCTTTCAAGCTGTACGGCGGCTCTTCACATGGCAGTAAAGCTTGCGGGAGTGAAGCCGGGTGACAGAGTGTTCTGCTCGGACATGACGTTTGCGGCAACCTTGAATCCCGTTGTGTACGAGGGTGGTATCCCTGTGTTCATTGACACCGAGTACGACACGTGGAATATGGATCCCGCGGCACTTGAAAAGGCGTTTGAGCAGTACCCCGATGTAAAGCTTGTGGTCTTTGCCAACCTTTACGGAACGCCTGCTAAGATGGACGAGCTGCAGGCGGTCTGCGAGGCTCACGGTGCTGTGATCATTGAGGACGCGGCTGAATCCTTCGGTGCTACCTACAAGGGCAAGCAGACGGGCAGCTTCGGAAAATATAATACGATCTCTTTTAACGGCAATAAGATCGTTACAGGCTCGTCGGGCGGAATGTTGCTGACCGACGACAAGGATGCGGCTGACAAGGTTCGCAAGTGGTCGACTCAGAGCCGAGAGAATGCTCCCTGGTATCAGCACGCGGAGATAGGCTACAATTACCGCATGAGTAACGTAATAGCAGGTGTTGTTCGCGGTCAGATGCCATATCTTGACGAGCATATCGCGCGCAAAAAGGCTATATATATGAGATACAAGGAGGCGTTTTGCGACCTGCCCGTATCCATGAATCCTTACAATGCTGATGAGTGCGAGCCCAACTACTGGCTCTCTTGTATGATCATTGACAAGGCCGCTATGTGCAAGCAGATCAGAAGCGAGGAGGAGGCTTCTTTCACCGATGGAGCGGGCAAGAGCTGTCCTACCGAGATCCTTGATAAGCTGGCGGAGTACAATATTGAGGGCAGACCGATATGGAAGCCTATGCACATGCAGCCCATATTCCGAGATAATGCATTCGTTTCCGTTGACGGCGACGTGGGTGCGGATATCTTTGAGCGCGGCTTGTGCCTGCCCAGTGATATCAAGATGACGGCGGAGGAGCAGGAAGCCGTTATCCAGATCGTAAAGAGCTGCTTTATGTGATAATATGGCGATAAAGATTGCTATCATAGGCGCAAACAAACAGCAAAATCCGCTGATACTCAAGGCGCGTGAAAGGGGATATGAAACTCATACGTTCTCCTGGAACGACGGCGGAGAGATAGGCAGAGAAAGCTCGGATCACTTTTATCCGATAAGCGCCAACAATAAAGAGGAGATACTCGCCAAATGCCGTGAGATCGGTGTGGAGGCTGTCGCTTCTATCGGCTCGGACATTTCCGCGCTTGCGGCGGCGTACGTCGCCGATAACATGGGGCTTGCGGGTAATAGCTACGAGGCTGTCAAACGCGCCACGAATAAGCTCCAAACGAGAAGGCTGTTTGCCGAGATCGGAATTGACCAGCCCCGATTTGCAGAGATAGGGGATGCGGTATCCTTCGACGTGCTGAAGAATTTGAAATATCCGCTTATTGTAAAGCCCTCCGACCGATCCGGCTCGCGAGGCATACGGGTCATACAGAGCGAGAGCGAATTCTTTTCGGCTATAAACGAGGCGAGAGACCTGTCCTTTGAAAGAAAGGCGATAGTCGAGGAATATATCTCGGGCACAACGTATAGCTGTGAGTGTGTGTCGGTAAACGGCGAGCATAAAATAATAGGCTATACGAAAAGGGAAGTGGCGCTCATCAACGCCCGTCCCTGCGAATATAAGCACCTTCAACCCGCAATACTTCCGTTCTCCGTTTTGCGGCAGCTTGAAACGGAAATAGGTAAAATATTTGACGCGCTTGGAATAAGATCAGGCGCGTCGTCTGTCGAATTCATAGTAGACGGCGACAACAAGGTGTACTTTGGTGAAGTGTCGCCATACTTATACGGAGATTATATCGGCACGCATCTTGTCCCAATTGTCTACGGCGTGGATATGACGGGAATAGTGCTGGATATTGCCACGCGCGGAGCGGTTGAGCTGCCTACCTTCAAGTCGGGCACGTCTGCGGCGGTTGAGTTTGAGTATTCATCCATCGACGGTGTGCGTCACGGACATACTGTAACGCAATATGCAGATAAGGAGTACGGCGGATGTCCCGCACTTAAATTAAACGGCGCGCGTTCCCTTTATTCCGAGGATGAGCATACGGTCGCGCTGAACAGCGAGTATTCTGCGTTCCGATATGCGCTGGAGCTTATCGGCTCGAAGCGCATCCATATTCCGCACTATGCTTCTCCGATCTGGGGAAAAATAGCTGAGCAGATGGAGATGGAATGTGTATATTACCATATCGGCACAGATTTTTTGCCGACAGACCTTAATGCGACAGATAACGACACGGTGTTTCTGATAAATTATCATGGGATATGCTCGGAAGGACTCAAGCAGTTCAACCGCGGCAAACGGATAATAGACAATTCCATGGCATTTTTTGATGAGCCGATAATGGAGGAGGGAGTATACAATATCTACTCCTGTAGAAAATTCTTCGCGGTTGCTGACGGAGCTTATCTTATTTCCCAATCCATAAATGATGAAAATCGGAAAACACTCCCGCGCGACGTTTCATATAAGCGCGCGGCGGCACTTCTGAAATCCCTTGAGCTCGGAGAGAGCTCGGCGTATAAGGATATGCAGACCAACGAGCAGGAGCTTGCAAAAAAATATTGCTGCATGTCGGCATTGACCGAATGTATGCTGTCCGCAGTTGACTACGCATCCGAGGACGCCGCAAGAACAAGAAACTTTATCATTTTGCACGAATCCCTGAAAAAATATAATCTTCTCGCGATGGATAAGCTACCCGCGCACGCCCCGCAGTTCTACCCCTTGTTGGTGAATGCGGACATACGCAACTATCTCATCTCAAAGAAGATATTTATCCCGCTGATGTGGAGGCGGACTCTGAATTCAGAGTTCAACGGACTTCCCGAAAAACAGCTTTCGGAGAAGCTCATCTGTCTTCCTATTTCCCCTAAGTATTCCGAAAAGGATATGGAATATATTACTCAAACGGTTATCGCCTCGATTACCTGAGGCGTCATGCCTAGGCTCCTTGTAGCCACATAACGCTTGACTTCTTTGAGTCGGACGAATAAATTTTTAGGAGAAGAAATTATGGATAAAATCGGCGAAGGCTTTATTTACGCCTTGCAAACAGGAGAGAGTGGGGAGGTATCCAAGGTACTGACCGCTCACGGATTTGGCATCTGCCTATTAGTCATGCTTGCTGTCATCTTCCTTTGGTTTTTGGCATTCAAGCGCCCTATCTATGAGGGTATACTTATCAGCTTTGGTGTTCTGTTGACTATCACGGGTACGTGGTCAAACGTATTTTCGTTTATCGACGGCGCGTTGTCTACGAATCTTTTGTATTCAATGATGGCGTTCTCCGCAATGTCACAGATACTTAGCAAAACCAAGATCATTGACAACTGCGTCATGATCATTCTTTCCTTGCTCGGACGAGTTCCGGGCGGCGCAGGATACGCAGCCGTTACGGCGAGTGCCTTTATGGGCGCGCTTTCGGGAAGCGGACCTGCTAACGTTATGGCAACAGGTACTATTACGATCCCCGCAATGATAAAATCGGGTTATCCGCCCGAGCTTGCGGCAAACGTAGAGAGTGCTTCCAGCTATCTCGGAAATATGATTCCCCCCTCGTCCAACATTCTTGCGGCACTCGGCGCATACGTTGCGTACACGGGCATCGAGATGTCCACGGGTTCCTTCTGGATCGCCTGCTGGGGCGTGTCGGTGTGGTTCATTCTCGCGAGATTCATTCAGCTGTTTGTATTCTGCAAGGTCTATAAGATCAAGGCTATGGACAAAGCAGAGGTTCCGAACCTTAAGGAGTCTGTAAAGAACGGCTGGACGGGACTTTTGCTTCCTGTTATCATTCTTGCCCCCTTCCTCTTTGATTCACTTTGCAATGGCTTTATCGTATCGCGTCTTGGCGCGGCTGGAGCAAAGCAGTTCTCAAGCTCGCTTCTCATTTTCGTTGCAGGCGTGACCGCAATCATTTCCATTCTCTTTGCAAAGAACAGACGTGAAATGACTCCCAAGACCATAGTAAACACCTTTGCGAGCGGACTCAAGAGCCTCGTTCCTACCATCGCGACTTGTATTCTCGGATACATGATCGGTGAGCTGTTTACTTATATGAATGCCGGCGAGAGCGTAGCTGGTCTTATGGCACAGTGGAATCCCGGACTTGTTGCACTTGCGTTCATCATTCCTCTTATCTGCTGCTTTATCTCTATGGTCATTCCCGGATCGGCAATGGTCAATATGTTCGGATTTGTATTCATCTCCATCTTCGCATCAGCAGGAGCAAATCCGCTGCTCGTAGCGGCAATGCTGCCTTGTATCTGCGGAGTAATGTGTGGAATCACTCCTCCCTTCGCCCTCGGTATGTACGCGGGTATGGCAATAGCGAAATCGGATTTCACAAAGACTCTCAAAAACGACTTGTGGTGGGTTGCGGCACAGTATGTGCTTGAAGTTATAGTGCTTCTCGGCCTGCTTCCCGTTTTTGGTGTGTAAGGAGGTGCTGAACATGAAACAATTCAGAGAAAAAGCCGCAAAGGTACTGTCCTACGTATACGGTATCGGAATCGCAGTAGCACTTTTTGCAGGTGCGCTGTCCGTTCTTGGATACGTAGTAGCAATGATAGCAGGCGGAGATACCGCCGCACAAATTTGTAAGTTCATTTACAAGGACTTTTACCCTGTGATCGTATATCTTTCGTCCATCACTATTCTTCTGGGACTTTTAAAGATGTACGTTGCGGGCGAGAAATCACTCGTACCGCCTAAGAAAAAGAAATAATTAATTCATAAGAGAGCCGACAAAATCATGAGAAAATTTCAGCTTTTTATCAAACGCGCTTTTGATATTGCAGTGTCGATAATACTGTTAATATTGCTTATAGCTATTCCCATACTTATTGTCGTTCCGATAGTTATCAGATTGACGAGTAAGGGGCCCGCCGTATTCACTCAGGACAGAATGGGCAAGGGCGGCAAGGTGTTCAAGCTCTATAAGTTCCGCACTATGCGTATTCCCGAGGACAGCTATGACGAAAACGGTAATATGCTTGAGCCTAAGAAGAGAATAACAAAGGTAGGCGCATTTTTGAGAAAGACGAGTATTGACGAGCTTATGCAGCTTTTCAATATTATAAACGGTACCATGAGTTTTGTCGGCCCTCGCCCCACACTGCCTTATCAGGCAGAGCGGTATAACGAGCGCCAGAATAAGCGCCACGATATGCGCCCCGGTATTACGGGTTGGGCGCAGGTGAACGGACGAAACGACCTTACTTGGAGCGAAAAGCTGGAGTATGACGTGGAGTACGTAGAAAAATTCAGCCTGTGGTTTGATATCAAAATACTTTTCAAGACCGTGGGCGTTGTATTCAAGCAGGACGGTATTGCCTTTACGAAGGATGATGCCATCAATGCAAAAACCCCTCAGAACGCGGCAAGCAGTGAAGCTCCCGCAGGTGAGGACAAGCCCTCCGAGCAGACGGCAGAGGTCAGCGGCGCGGAGGAGAAGTAAAACAGGAGATTATTATGAAAGCTCTCGTGCTTTGCGGCGGCGTTCCGCAGATCGCATTGATCAAAGAATTGAAAAGTCGCGGTGTTACCACCATTCTCGCGGATATGAACGAGAACGTGAGCGCAAGACCTTACGCGGATAAGTTTTATCCCGTGTCGGTGCTCGACGTTGAGGCAGTTCGCCGAGTCGCTATTGACGAAAAGGTGGATTTTCTTATCACCGTCTGTGCAGATCAGGTGCTGGAGGTGGTCGCGAAGATCGCCGAGGAGCTGGGACTTCCGTGGTATATTGATGCGGAAACGGCAGAGAACGTATCCAAAAAGTCTTTCATGAAAAAGATCTTTTGGGAGAATGGCGTTCCTACCACCAAATACGTGATAATGGACAAGCTGGACGAGGAAAAGATCGCACATCTTGAATATCCCATTATCGTCAAGCCAGTAGATGCGTACAGCTCAAGAGGTGTGCGCAAGGTGAGCAATATCGACGAGCTTCGCGAGGCGTTTGACGTTGCGGTGAATATCAGCCGCACGGGGACTGCAATCGTGGAGGAGTTTGCCGAGGGTGAGGAGGTCACCGTCGACGTTTACGTGGAGGATGGAAAGGCTCACGTGCTGTGTCTTTCCAACATATACAAGATCGGCGAGGACGGCAAGTTTATTATCAATCGAAGCCGTATTCCCGCTGACGTTTCGGCAGAAATTGCCGAGCAGATATCAGATACTGCGCAAAGGATAGCTGATGCGTTTGGTCTGAAAAACAATCCAATGCTCATTCAGCTTATCACCGACGGTAAGAAGATCAACGTCGTTGAATTTTGCGCAAGAACGGGCGGCGGTATTAAATTTTTGATGATAAAGAAAATATCCGGCTTTGACGTGGTTCGCGCGGTGGTGGATCTTACTATGGGAGAAAAGCCGCACGTCGGAGAGATCAAAAAAGCCGAAAATATAACCATAAACGAGTTTATCTACTGCAAAGCGGGCACGCTGGATCACGTCGAGGGCTTTGAAGAGCTGCTCGCGGACGGTACTATCGCGGAATACTCGGTGTTCAAAAGCGCGGGCGCGAAGTTCGATCAGATAAACAGCAGTGGTGACCGCGTTGCCTTCTTCAGTATCGTTGCCGATACCGAGGAGGAGCTGAAGCGTCGGCATGCGGAGGCGAATTCAAGAGTCCGCGCTATCGGAACGAATGGCGAGGACCTTATAAGACACGATCTTATAGCCAAATTTTCAAAATAAAAATTTCAGCCTGAAGCCTGCGATCTTTCGCGGCGAAACGGAGAACAGTATGAACGTTTTATTTGTTTCCATAAGCTCACTTCCTCATTTGAGTAAACATTCCATCTCGCTTGACCTTTTGCATGAGTTTAGGCGAAATGGCCATAACGTCTTTGTAGTTTGCGCTCTGGAGCGTAAGGAGAACAAGGAAACGGAGCTTTCTGAGGAGGCGGGATGCAAGGTTTTGCGCGTCAAGATCGGAAATAATAAAAAGGCGAATATTATCGAAAAGGGCTTGACTACCGTAATGCTGCCAAAGCTGTATATCAAGGCTATCAAGCAGTATTATTCGGACGTTAAGTTTGATCTTGTGATGTATCCCACGCCGCCCGTTACGCACGTAAAGACGGTGAAATACATCAAAAAGAGGGACGGCGCTAAAAGCTATTTGCTTCTCAAGGACATATTTCCGCAGAACGCTGTGGATATCGGCATGATGTCAAAGAGCGGCGTCAAGGGACTACTTTATAAGCATTTTCGCAAGCAGGAAAAGGAGCTTTACGCCATGTCCGACAGGATCGGATGTATGTCGCAGGCAAACGTGGATTACCTGCTTGCGCATAACCCCGAGGTCAATCCTGCAAAGGTGGAGATCTGTCCCAACTCGGTGGAGGTCGTGGATATGAGAATAACCGACGGGGCAAGAGTTGAGATACGTGAAAAATACGAGATACCGCTTGATAAAAAGGTGTTTGTGTACGGAGGAAATCTCGGACGTCCGCAGGGTATTCCGTTCCTTCTTGAATGTCTGAAAAAGCAGGTGGATAACAGCGGCGCGTATTTCCTTATCGTCGGCGACGGTACGGAATACGGAAAGCTCGCCGCTTGGTTTAACGAAACAAAACCGAGCAATATGAAGCTTATGAAGCGTTTGCCCAAGGAGGATTACGACAAGATGGTCGCCGCGTGCGACGTCGGTATGATATTCCTCGACCACAGATTTACCATTCCGAATTTCCCTAGCCGTTTGCTCAGCTATATGCAGGCGGGACTTCCCGTGCTGGCTTGCACCGACCCGAATACGGATGTGGGAAAGGTGATAGTTGACGGTAAGTTCGGTTGGTGGTGCGAGAGCAACGACGCGGAGGCGTTTTCTGCAAAGGTCAGCGACGCGCTTGGCGCGGATATCGGACAGATGAAGGAAAATGCGTTTGCGTATCTTGGAGATCATTACACGGTCGAGGGAGCATACCGCACTATTTGCGATAAATAAATCAGAGGTAAAATCAAATGTTTGATATTCCTGTTACATTATTTTTTATGAAGCGGACGGAGAACACCTTGAAGGTGCTGTCCGGAATAGCAAAAGTGAAGCCGAAAAAGCTGTACCTCATATCGGACGGAGGACGTACCGAGGAGGAGCATGAAAAGGTCAAGGCTTGCAGAGCGGCAGTTGAAGCCGCCGTGAATTGGGACTGCGAGATCGTCAGAGATTACGCAGAGACCAATGTGGGTATCCTTGATCGCATAGGCTTTGGTGCTAAAAGAGTTCTTGAAAAAGAGGAGTATGCAATATTCCTTGAGGATGACAACTATCCCGAGGAGAGCTTCTTCTACTTTTGCAGAGAAATGCTTTTGAAATACCGTGATAACACGAATATCCTTTGGGTGTGCGGCACGAATTATCTTGAGGAATATGACAGTCCGTACAGCTACGTTTTCACAAGACATACTCTTCCTTGCGGATGGGCGTCGTGGGGACACAAATTCCCCAAGGTGTACGACGGTTACCTTGAGGGACTTGACGATCCGTTTATAAGCGCGAATTACAAGGGCTTTTATAAAAATCGCCGCCTTGAAAAGCAGAAATGCTTTTTTATAAATAACGCAAAAGCTGCAATAGACCAAAAGAACTATAAGATATCGTGGGATCACCAGATGACCTTTACGCTGATGTCCCATAATATGTACGGTATCGCGCCGAAAACTAATCTTATCAAAAACATTGGCGTGGATGCGGAAACAACGCATGGCGGCAGCTCTATGAGAAACGTTATGACGCGCCGTTTTTGCGGTATGGGAAGCAAGCCGCTGGAGTTTCCGCTGGTGCATCCTCCCGTCGTTTTGGAGGATAAGAGGTACGAGCGGATCGTCGGCAATATAATCTGCATTCCGCGATACTATTTTGCAGGAATAAAATTGGCGAGAAGGCTTAGAAAAATATTTAAGTCCACCAAGGGCAAAAGCTACTCCCAGATGATTTTCTCCTCCAAGGGCGGAGGCAAAAAATGATTGAATCAAAGGGCAAAAAAATTCTTTGCACGGCCGAGATACTGTTTCTCGTTCTGGCAACCTTTTCGCCTCACGTTCCGCAGGTTATCGAGATAGGCGTAACGCTTGCCTTGATAGTTATCAGCATCTGGCTGCTTGCAAAGCAAAATAACGGCGATGTCCCGCTGGATAATACTATACTGATCGCTATGATCTGTTTTGTGCTGGCTATGCTTTGCGACGTCAGAAACGTTTTCGGCGGTCAGCCGTATAGTATGGTAGACTTCATGTATCCCTGCTATTTTTTGTGCGGATATCTGGTCGCCAAGCGGCACTCGAAAACTCAGTTTTACGATACCCTTGAAAAAATCGTTTTCGTAGCCGCAATACTGTCGCTTGTGGGTATGTCCGTGTACTATATAAATTCGTCATGGATATATTCTTTCCCGACTTACGTACAGGGAGGCAGGACACACCGCACGCTGTTCTTCTTCAACTATTTGTTCGAGGGGACCTGGATGGCGGTGCGAAACAGCGGCTTTGCATGGGAGCCGGGAGCGTTCCAGATATTGATCAATCTTGCGTTGCAAATAGCGATACAGCGTCAGGACGGAAAGCGACTGTTCTCAAGAGTGTGCATATACACTCTTGCAGTGATATTTACCCGATCCACTATAGGTTACGTCGTTTTGGCGATAAATCTGTTCTGCTTGGTAAGGAAGCACAAGAAGTACCTGCCCATTATTGCAACTGCGTGCGTGCTGGGGCTGGTTGTCATCATACCTGAGCTGCAGTATCAGATCCAATATAAGCTGTTTGGCTCAAGGGCATTCGGTGCGAGATTTACTCCGCTTATAAATGCGATAAAGTATGCGTGGTATATGCCTCTCGGGCTTGGCTCTACGGGATATGACGCGGTGTACGAGAGCGCGTATATCGGCTCGTACGATTGTTTTACGCAAATACTTCTGCGCTTTGGCTATCCTATGCTGATCTACGTCATGGGTAGAATAGTAAAAATATTCCGAAGCGATAATAAATATATTGCCATTATATTGATAATAAGCTTTTTGTCCGAGCCTATCTGGGGTAATCTGCTTATAACTGCTATGTATTATCTGGAAGACAAAAAAACTTTGGGGGTACCGGATGGAGAAATCGTTGCCGTCTAACGGACGTAAATATGGCCGCGTCATGCTTGTCCTTGTCGTGGTATCCACTCTGTCCAAGCTGTTTGGATTTGCCAGAGATATAGTGCTGTCAAATGCCTACGGTGCTAGCATAGTTGCTGATGCGTATCTTTCCGTACTTTCAATTTCGGATATGTTTCTCGATCTGTTTGCTCATACGGCAATGATGGGATTCGTTCCGTTGGCTATCGGAAAGCTCAACAGCTCACGTGATGAATTGAATTCATTTACTACCTCGGTCATGAAGGTGCTTTTGAGCGGCGCTCTGCTTTTCTCGCTGGTGCTGTCGCTTTTCCCCGGAATGGTGATAAACCTGTTAGCTCCGGGATTTGAGGGCGAGCAGAGAGCATTAGCCATGGTATTTTTGCGGATATTGAGTCTGACTATGCTGTTTCGCTCCGTCACGAGCGTTTTTCAGTCATATCTCGGAACGGTAAAGTGCTTTCTTCCTTCGGCTTTTTTGGGAATAACACTGGATATTTCGGTCATACTCGCTATCATTATCAGTAAGAGATACGATCTTGCGTATCTTTTGCCCGTCGGAGTGGTGATCGGAACGCTTCTGCAAACGCTGTTGCTGTTGCCCTTCGTGCTAAAAAAAGGATTTCGACTGCGGCGCAAGGCAGCCACCGTTTGGAGCGATATCAAGTCACTGCTTGTGATGAGTATTCCCGCAGTATTGGCGGTAGGACTTATGCAGATATCCACTCTGTTTAACAAGGCGTTGGCGTCTGGCATGGAGGTTGGAGCTATCACTATGCTCAATCATTCGGGAAAGATCAGCTTTTTCGTTGAGAATATTATAGTTTCGTCCATAGCCACGGTGCTGTACCCGCTTTTGTCCGAGCATCACATCAAGGGAGAGATACAGGAGATAAGGGACGCGCTGGGCGGCGCGATAGACAAGCTTATAACCTTTCTGCTTCCCGCCAGTGTGGGACTTGCCCTGCTGTCCGAGCCAATCATCGATCTTTTGTTCGGTCACGGCGAGTTTACGGATGAAAACGTTAAAACCACGGCAATTCTGATGGTTCTTCAGGTTATCGGAATTTTGGGAATAGCCGTCCATACACTTTTGTCACGCGCGCTGTTTTCCATGAAGCGAGTAAAGCTTTCCATAGTGATATCGCTTTCCTTGCTTGCCGTATTCCTCGGATGCTCCTACCTGCTTTCTCGCGTGTGGGGACTGTACGGAATTGCTTTGGCGACGGGAGTTTCGTATACCGCAGGCGGAGTGGTCTATTACTGCGTGCTTAATAAAATATGCGGCGGCATCAATGCCCGCCGCACGGGAATTACATTAGTAAAATCTGCAATTTCGACGGCGCTTATGGCGCTTGCCGTGCTTGCGGTGACAAATTTCGTGCCGCTTGAGGGAGCGGTAAACATGTTCACGGCGGTAATCGTGGGAGTCATTGTTTACTTTGTAATGGCTAATATAGTCAGACTTGAGCAGGCGTCGGTCAAGTCCCTCGCCAAAAGTCTTTTCCGCAGACGCGCTTAAAGCGGATCTTGAAGCTTGCAAAAACATGTTACCGATAGGAAACAAAAAGGAGATGAAACCATGAAACTGATCGATTTTGAAACAATAAAGGGATTGAACATTACACCCGAGCAGTGCTATAAATGGACGGAGGAAATAATCGCAGCCAAAGAAGGAGCTATTCTTCCGCCAAAGATCAGCATGAAGCCGTCTGCCGGCGTTTTCTTCAACGTAATGCCGAGTATTATCAATACTACTCCGCGATATTCGGGAGTGAAATTGGTAACGAGATTCCCCGAGCGTGTGCCAAGTCTGGATTCACAGCTGTTGCTTTGCAATGCAGACAACGGTGAATTTCTGGCACTGATGGACGCGAATTGGATAACCACAATGCGCACGGGCGCAGTTGCCGCACATTCCATTAAGCTGCTTGCAAAAAAGAATTTTTCATCTATCGGAATGATGGGACTCGGAAACACCGCAAGAGCTGCATTGATGATCCTTGCCTCTGTTATGAAGGATAGGGAATTCAACGTAAAGCTGCTCAAATACAAGGGTCAGGAAATAGATTTTGCCGATAGGTTTAAGAATTACGGAAATCTGCATTTTTCTTATGTCGACACGACAGAGGAGCTTGTCAAGGGCTCGGATGTAGTAATTTCTGCCGCTACTTATCTGGCTGGAGATGTTTGCGGTGACGAATACTTTGACGAGGGAGTGCTGGTAGTACCGATCCATACGCTGGGCTTTACAAACTGCGATCTGTTTTTTGACAAGGTGTTCGCGGATGACACTGGACACGTGAAGCACTTCAAATATTTTGACAAGTTCAAGAGATTTGCAGAGGTATCGGATGTGCTTTGCGGTAAATGTGCGGGTCGCGAAAATGACAGGGAACGCATTTTGGCATACAACATCGGCATATCGATACACGATATAAACTTTGCGGCTCATATCTACGAGCTTGTTGATAAAAGTCAGCTGATTGACGTTGATATGCACAGCCCTGTGGAAAAATTTTGGATATGAGATTTGATTTTAAAAACTGAATTACAGCGATAGAAGGAGAAATAGAATGTCACTTTTCAAAAACAAAACTCTACTCATCACCGGCGGAACGGGAAGCTTCGGAAACGCAGTGCTCAACCGTTTTCTGAAGACGGATATCGGAGAAATTCGAATTTTCTCCCGCGACGAGAAAAAACAGGACGATATGCGTCACGAGTTCCAGTCGAGAATGCCCGAGGTTGCGGATAAGATCAAGTTTTATATCGGTGACGTGCGCGATATCGCGAGCGTGCGCAACGCTATGCACGGAGTGGATTACATATTCCACGCGGCGGCGCTCAAGCAGGTGCCTTCCTGCGAGTTTTTCCCCATTGAGGCGGTAAAGACCAACGTGCTTGGCACGGAGAACGTACTCACTGCGGCTATCGACGCAGGTGTCAAGAATATCGTCTGCCTGTCCACCGATAAGGCTGCTTACCCCGTAAACGCTATGGGAACAAGTAAGGCAATGATGGAGAAGGTCATTGTTGCAAAGTCCAGAACGGTCAGCCCCGATAAGACCAAGATCTGCTGCACCAGATACGGTAACGTAATGTGTAGCCGCGGCTCGGTAATTCCGCTGTGGATCGACCAGATAAGAGCGGGCAATCCCATCACCATCACCGATCCCACAATGACGAGATTTATCATGTCGCTTGACGAGGCGGTTGACCTTGTGCTGTTTGCATTTGAGCACGGTGAGAGCGGAGATATTCTGGTACAGAAGGCTCCCGCTTGTACCATCAAGACTCAGGCTGAGGCAGTTTGCGAGCTGTTCGGCGGCGACAAGGATAACATCAAGGTTATCGGTATCCGCCACGGTGAGAAGATGTATGAAACTCTGCTTACCAACGAGGAGTGCGCAAATGCTATCGACATGGGCGACTTCTACCGTGTGCCCTGCGACAAGCGCGGACTGAACTACGACAAGTACTTCAACCAGGGCGACGCAGAAAGAAATACGCTGACCGAGTTCAACTCCAACAACACGGCTCTGCTTGACGTTGAGGCGACCAAGGAAAAGATCGCGTCGCTTCAGTACATTCAGGACGAGCTGGCAAAAGAGGGAAAATGAGAGGGCATAATAATGGATATCAAGCTTGATTACAGTGACGTAAGCTTCAAGAACAACGGCAAGCTGAAGCTTCTCATTATCGTTGGAACGCGCCCCGAGATCATACGCCTTGCGGCGGTGATAAACAAATGTCGTAAATACTTTGACTGCGTTCTCGCTCACACGGGTCAGAACTACGACTATAACCTCAACGGCGTGTTCTTTAAGGATCTGAAGCTGGACGCTCCCGAGGTGTATATGGACGCGGTAGGCGACGACCTTGGCGCTACTGTCGGTAATATCATCAACTGCTCGTATAAGCTGATGAACGAGATAAAGCCGGACGCGCTTCTTATCCTTGGCGACACCAACTCCTGCCTGTCGGCAATCGCGGCAAAGCGACTCCACATTCCGATATTCCACATGGAGGCGGGTAACAGATGCAAGGATGAGTGCCTGCCCGAGGAGACCAACCGCCGCATAGTCGATATCATTTCGGACGTCAACCTCGCATATTCCGAGCATGCAAGACGCTATCTGCACGAGTGCGGAATGCCTAAAGAAAGAACCTACGTGACCGGCTCACCTATGGCAGAGGTGCTTCACGAAAATCTTGACGAGATAAAGGCAAGTGATATCCTTTCTCGACTCGGACTTGAGAAAAAGAAGTATATCCTGCTCTCCGCACACAGAGAAGAGAATATCGACACGGAAAAGAACTTCCTGTCCCTTTTCAACGCTATCAACAGAATAGCTGAAAAGTACGATATGCCGATACTTTATTCCTGTCACCCCAGAAGCCGCAACCGTCTTGAAAAGAGCGGCTTTGAGCTTGATCGGCGTGTAATTCGTCACGAGCCCCTCGGCTTCCACGATTACAACAATTTGCAGATGAACGCGTTTGCGGTCATTTCGGACAGCGGCACGCTTCCCGAGGAAAGCTCATTCTTTACGAGCGTTGGCAATCCTTTCCCCGCAGTGTGCATCCGCACCTCTACCGAGCGCCCCGAAGCGCTTGATAAGGCTTGCTTTATCCTTGCGGGTATTGATGAGAACAGCCTTTTGCAGGCGGTTGAAACAGCAGTGGATATGACGGAGAACGGAGACCACGGAATTCCCGTTCCCACCTACGTTGAGGAAAATGTTTCTACAAAGGTGGTAAAGATAATTCAGAGCTACACCGGCGTCGTCAATAAAATGGTTTGGAGAAAATTCTGATATAAATTAATTTTAAAATGCCGACACGTCATGCGCGGCGTTGGAAAGGACGTATACACTATGGAACAGAATAAGACGGGCACCGGCAAAGCAACCGTGTACTTGGGAGATCTTCTTAAGCTTTTCGTTAAAAAATTCAAGGTAATATTGATAGTTGGAATCGTTGTTGCCATTATCGGAGGCGCTCTTGGCGGAATAACTGCCGCTATGGAATCTGCATACGTTGCGGAGCTCAGCATCAGCGTGTCACCCATTGACGACAGCGACAGACTCTTGTTTAATCTGCGCACGGGACGCTTTGCAGAAACACTTCTTCTGGAAGAGAACGGACTCCCCCCGAAGGATATGTGCAACGCCGCTGATTATGAAGCCGCTGTAAAGGCTTTGGCTGAATATGATGCTGCGCGCGAGGCAAGACGCGAAAAGTATTACGAGCTGTCGAGCTACTATACCGCGGTTGTGGACAGCAAATACAACAGCCTTAAAACCGAGTATGACGCGATATTCAGCGTTCTCAAGCTTTACAAGGAGGCTGCAGTCGAGGGCTTTGCTACCGACGAGAACCACTTGAAGATGATCGCCGTATACGAGGAAAAGCTGCTCGCGGCAGAGAAGGCAAAGAACGATTATTACAACGAATACTATTCCAAGGCGCAAGCCCAGAAGGTGCTCTTGCAGACCGAGCTGGCGGAGGCAAAGGACCTTGTAGATCAAAAGAAAATGGCTGCTGATACAGCAGTAGAAAAGGTTCTCGCTGAATGGAGAAAGGATCCCGAGGTAGAAAATCAGATACTGACGATCATGGAGTCTACAACGTATGAGTATTTTGACTCCAACATTCCGAAGGCTGACGAAACGAAGGAGACCGAGGCGTTCAATAAGGGATACGTCAAGATACTTATCTCCGTTCCCGAGGACGAGGAGTTCGCAAACAAGCTGGTTGATTGCTTCCAGATCCACCTTTGCGATTACGTAGAGGAACAGCTTGAGTACGTTACGGGCGAGGTCGAGGTAGAATGTGTACTTGTTGATCCCGTTGTTACCGTTGTACGTACCCCCGACAGCCTTGTGCCGAGTATCGTAAAATATGCGGCAGTGTTTGGCGCGGTAGCTGTTGTTGCAACGTACCTGATCTATCTTTTGAAGTTCCTGTGGAATATAATTTCCAAGGGCGAAAAAAAGGTTGACGGAGAATAATTTACAGTAATAAAAAATCTGCGACGGAATATTCCGTCGCAGATTTTTTGCTGTGAATCAGCAGGATGTGCCGACTGATGCAGGCTCTTTTGCGGATTCATCCTCCTCGGATTGCCGCTTTTCGTCCGAATCCTCAAAGGAAAGATTGACAAATTCGGGGTCGTTATACGTGGGCACTGCCTTTTTCATGGCACGCTTGATGCAGGATGCCTCGGAATCACATTTTGATTTTTCCACTGCGCTGTTTAGCAGCTTCAGCTTGTCTTCTACCTGCTCGCGTGTCAAAGGTGCGTCTTTTTCAATGAATATAAGCTTGTTAGAGGTGGTCGACAGAGTTTCGGACTTGATCAGCAGCTCCTCGTATAGCTTCTCACCGGGTCGCAGACCGATTTCCACGATATCGATATCCTTGTAGGGAACAAGTCCCGACAGCTTTATCATGTTTTCGGCAAGGTCAAGTATACGTATCGGCTTGCCCATGTCAAGCACGAACAATTCGCCGCTCTTTGCCATAGCGCCCGCCTGCATTACAAGTTGGCTGGCTTCGGGAATGGTCATGAAATAACGTATGATCTTTTTATCCGTGATTGTAATAGGTCCGCCCTTTTCGATCTGATCACGGAACAGGGGAATTACCGAGCCGTTAGAACCGAGAACGTTACCGAATCGGACTGCCGCAAAGGATGTGCTGCTGTCTGCGCGGCACTGTACTATCATTTCGCACATGCGCTTGGATGCGCCCATGATGTTGGTGGGGTTGACAGCCTTGTCGGTGGAGATCAGAATGAATTTCTCAACTCCGTAAAGCTCCGCGGCATTTGCCACGTTGTAAGTACCCATTACGTTATTCTTTATCGCCTCGCAAGAGCTATGCTCCATCAAAGGCACGTGCTTGTGAGCCGCCGCGTGGAATACTACGTTTGGCTTGGTGCTACGGAATATGCTGTCCAGACGTGCTACGTCGCGCACAGATCCTATTTCTACTACGATATCAAGTCTGTCCTTGTATATCCGAATCAGCTCCTGCTGAATGGCGTATGCGTTGTTTTCGTATATGTCGAGAATGATGAGTCGGCGCGGCTTGCACTTGGCTATCTGTCGACAAAGCTCGCTACCGATAGATCCGCCGCCACCCGTTACCAAAACGGTCTTGCCTGTGTAGTATTTTTTTGCCTCGGGGTCGTTGATGGCGAGGGGATCGCGGAAGAGCAGGTCCTCAATATGGAGCTCGCGGAGCTTACGGCGGGAGGATGTGTTTTCTTCCTCCTCGTCGGTCGTCATATCCTTTACAGGATAGTCGTACATCTTGATCTTACAGCCCGTCCGTCCGAAGAACTCGTACAGCTCTGCGGCACGCTTAGACGAAATGTTTGGCAGGGCGATAAATATCTCCTGAACGGGCATGTTTTTTAGAATACGTATAACGTTTTCATTTTCTTCCAAAACTTCAAGACCCTGAATACGCGCGCCAACCTTTGCGGGATTGTTATCAATAAAGCATATTGGCTTGTAGTGGGAAAGGGGATTGAGCGTCAGCTCCTCGGCAAGGCGGATACCTATTTGCCCCGCACCGAGAATGGCAACGCCGATCTTGTTCATGTGGATCTTTGAGTTGTAAGGCTTTTTTGTGGAGCTCTTGTGGAGATGGAGAAGCTGATAGCAGAATCTGCTGGTAAGCGTCACCAGATCAAATGTTGCGACGACGAAAGCTACTTCGGAAAGTCCGAGATAACCGCGCATGCTTGACGGCACGAGAAGCATGATGATAACGCCCGCGAACAAGCCGCCCACAAGGTCGGATGCGACCACGCCGAGATAAGCGCGGACGTTTGGATAACGCCATATCGTGCGATAGACGGACAAGGCAAGGCGCACGAGCATTATCAAAGTTAAAATAATGCCGCCGACAAGCAGATGACCGGGGAATGTCGCGTCAAAATGCTGATCGAATGCGCTTGCAAAAACAGCCGAGGCGACATAAGACGCCAAAAAGCAAGCAATATCGATAAGCAAAAGCAGGATCTTGCGCTTTCCGAATGTAAAGTAATGTTTCTTTTGCGACGCCTTGGCGCCGTTTGTATTTTGAGTTGAATTGCCGTTCACGGTATTTCCTCCAAATCTGGTAATAGTGCAGCACCGTGTGGTGCTGTTTTGCCGACCTTGGCAGGGAAGTCCTTGGAATATGTAAGCAATGAAAAAAGCAAAGTAAACGTGTTTTAAAAACGTGTTTTCGGACGATCACATCCGCATACACAACTATTGTACTACATTTTAGACTTTTTTGCAATAGTTTTCGGCAAATTTCTTGTCGGGACTGCATTTTTGCCGCTTTTTCTGCCAAAAAATAGGGGAAAACAGCGTCCGTTACTTCGGGTGTTGACAAGAAACAATATACATGGTATAATTACAAGGTATTATGTCAACTTTCCATTACTTAGTATTCGGTCGGCGCAAATGCGCAATGACATGCAAAGGAGATATCTATGCTTGATAAGTATATAAAAACAAAAGCGTTTTCGTATATATATTCCATAGTGCTGTTTGCTATTGCAGTGTGCATTATTCTCGTCGGTTGGGACGGATTTGGCGGCGAGACGGGCGGTATCGTACTTGTCAACAAGAATATGTATACGGGGATTCAGATACTCGTGCTTATCACGGCAGTGATGCTGGTCGTGTCATCAAGGCTTACGGACGCTATGCAGCCCGCCATGATGATAGTCGTGCTTGCCACGGCGTGCTACGATTCGGCGGATGAATTTACATCACCGAGCTTTCTCTGGGTAGCCGTTCCTGCGGTGTTCGCGGTGATATTCCATTTTATAAAATACAGAAAGCCGTTTCGTATCGGTAAGTCCTTCTGGGGACTGTGTGCGGTTACGGTTGCCGTGACCTTGGGCGGAATTGGTAGTATATCCGCTTCCGATTATTTCGGTGGATCGTCTATGTTCTACGTTCTCGGGCTCGGCATTGGCATGGTGGTTTTTTATTTGCTGGTCAAATCGCAAGCGGAGTTGGATACGCCGCAAAGCATTGCGCGCGTTATGTATCTTGTGGGTATGCTCGCCGCATTCTCCATTCTGTGGGTGTACGTTTCGAACTGGGATCTGTTTTTATACAGAGGAAAGTTCTTGCGTCCTCAATTCTCCAATAACTTATCCACGCTCATTATGATGGCAATGCCGTTCCCGCTCTTGTACTCGTCCAAGAGATACGTTGATTTTGTGTCCGTTCTGCTTATGTATTCGGCAATGGTCTTTTCCAGCTCGCGGGCAGGACTCCTGATGGGTACGGTAGAGCTTATAGTCTTGCTTATCGTCTATTCTGCCGCTTATCAGAAGGGAGTGGGCGGAATCGTGCGGCGCGTAATGTTCCTCGGAACGCTTGTCGCATTTTTCGGTGCGGTGTGGTACGTTTTGCCACAGCTTGCAACGCTCGGAGGGGCTTCTGCTGATGAGGGAGTATCGAGAATTGATATCGTAAAGCAGATATTCGACGGATTTATCAGCTCGGGAGAAACGAGAGTTCAGCTTCTCGGGCGAATGAAAGGCGACTTTGCCTCCAATCCTATATTTGGCGTTGGATTGGGATACACGGGCAATTCCGACATTTACAATCCCGTTAAGGGAGCTATGAACTGGTACCACATGTGGGTGCCGCAGGTGGTAGGAAGCCTTGGTATAGTTGGAATTCTGGCTTACGGCTATCAGCTTGTGTCCCGCACAGTGATATTTGTGAAAAACAGAAGCCTTATGAATCTCACGCTGTTTATGTCATACGTTGGACTTTGGCTGATGTCGCAGGTAAATCCCGGCGAGTTTTGTCCCGCCCCCTACGCTATGCTGGCGGTCACTTACTTTGCCTTTATGGAAAACCCCGACGAGGATATTTTTCTCGTTGAAAAATTTGAAGCGATAAAGAAATCGCTCAAAAATCGCCGAGCAAGTGCGACAGCCGAAATTGAATAATGCAAACCGCCGAGGATCTCCTCGGCGGTTTTTGAATAAGCGCAAATAAATTACTTTTAACACTTTACAACGGCTTGATTTTGTGATAAAATATATCCGTAAAACCCTGATAGGGAGGTTATTTATGAAAATTTCGGAACTGCTGAGCTCGGACAAGCTTTCCTTGTCCTTTGAGGTCTTTCCGCCAAAGACGGAAAGCAATTACGACAGTGTAAAGCACGCAACAGAGGAGATAGCAAAGCTGCACCCATCCTTTATGAGCGTGACCTACGGTGCAGGCGGCGGCACGAGTAAATATACTCTTGATATTGCTAAAAACATAAAGGAGCAGTATGGCGTGCCGAGTCTTGCACACCTTACCTGCGTGTCCTCCACAAAAGAGACCGTCCGCGCGCGCATTGAGGATATCAAGGCGGCGGGAATACAGAACGTGATGGCTCTGCGTGGCGATATTCCGCGCGGACTTGAGGACGCCGACCGAAGTGCTTGGGACTACAAGCACGCTGTGGAGCTGGTGCGCGAGCTTGCGGAGTGTGGTGCGGATTTTTGTATCGGTGGCGCGTGCTACCCCGAGATACATCCCGAAAGCAGAAGTCAGAGAGAGGACATCCTCTACCTTAAGGAAAAGGTGGATGCGGGCTGTTCTTTCCTTACCACACAAATGTTTTTCGATAACAACCTGCTTTACAATTTCCTCTATAAGATACGCGAATACGGCATCACCGTTCCCGTAATTCCGGGAATTATGCCTATCACTAACGGAAATCAGGTCGAGCGTGCCGTAAAGCTTTCGGGCTCGTTTGTGCCGCAACGGTTCAAGTCGCTTGTTGACAAGTTCGGAACGTCCCCCGCGGCTATGAAGCAGGCGGGTATTGCCTACGCCACCGACCAGATAATCGACCTGTTTGCTAACGGCATCAGCCACGTTCACGTTTATTCCATGAACAAGCCCGACGTCGCAAAGGCGATACTTGACAACCTTTCGGACATTCTCGGCTGATATGGAGCTTGCTGTTTTTACAAAATTCTACGACTCTCCACCCGTTTGCAGGGAAGAGGTGCTTCGCTATGCGGGAGTGCGGGAGTGTACGTCGGAGCTTGACGGACTTGTGGACGAATGTATATTACTTGCCTCTGGGCGGACGGCTTTCAAGGTCTGCTACTGCGAGCTCCTCGTGAGTGTTTGCGGGGACGAGGTGGCTATGGGATGCATAAAGGTCACGTCAAAATCGCTCGCCAAAAATCTTGTCGGCTGTGACAGAGCAGTAATATTCGCCGCGACGGTGGGCATTGAGCTTGACCGTCTTGTAGCGCGATATTCGTCCGTGTCGCCCGCCAAGGCATTGATACTGCAAGCGGTAGGAGCGGAGCGGATAGAGTGCTTGTGCGATACATTTAACGCAGAGATCGCAAAGGAACGCAAAACGCGCCCGCGATTCAGCCCTGGATACGGTGATTTTCCGCTTGAAGCGCAACGCGAAATTTTCGCGCTTTTGGACTGTCCGCGAAGGATCGGGCTGACGCTCAACGACAGCCTGCTCATGTCGCCCACAAAATCGGTGACAGCCGTTATCGGCATATCGGCAAAATAGTCTTATTACGGAGAAAATAATGAACATTAAAGAGTATTTGAAGCAAAATATCCTTTATCTTGACGGCGGAATGGGAACGCTGCTGCAGGCGCGCGGACTTGAAGCGGGAGAATTACCCGAGCGGTGGAATCTGTCGCACGCGGACGTTATCACGGACATTCACCGCGCCTATTTTGATGCGGGCTGTAACGTGGTAAATACCAACACCTTTGGCGCGAACTCCTTGAAATTTTCGGACGACGAGCTGGAAGCGATAATTTGTGCGGCAATAAAAAACGCTCGACGCGCCGCCAAGGAGAGCTGTGGCGAGCAGCCTAAATGGGTAGCACTGGATATAGGTCCTACGGGGCGGATGCTTAAGCCTTACGGCGACCTTGATTTTGAAGACGCTGTCGCCGTCTTTGCAAAAACGGTGCGTCTGGGTGTCAGATATGGTGCTGACCTCGTGCTTATCGAAACTATGAACGACAGCTACGAGAGCAAGGCGGCTCTGCTCGCGGCAAAGGAAAACTGCGACCTGCCCGTTTTCGTGTCCAACGCCTACGGTGAGGACGGAAAGCTGATGACGGGAGCTACTCCCGCCGCTATGGTGGCAATGCTGGAGGGTATGGGCGCTGACGCAATAGGCGTCAACTGCTCGCTCGGTCCAAAGGCACTCGCGCCCGTTGTTGACGAATATCTTAAATGCGCGTCCGTTCCCGTGATACTCAAGCCCAACGCGGGACTGCCGCGAGCGGTGAGCGGTGTGACCGTGTTTGACGTTGACAGCGTTGAATTTGCCAAAGAGGTGACCGAGCTTGTCCGCCGAGGCGTGAGAGTGGTAGGCGGCTGTTGCGGAACGACACCCGAATATATCGCCGCTGTGGTTGAGAAAACAAAGAACATCCAACCCACCCGCATACAAAACAAAAGCGTCACCTGCGTGTCGTCTTACACTCACGCCGTGACCTTTTCGGATGCTCCCGTGCTTATCGGCGAGCGCATAAATCCTACGGGTAAAAAGAAATTCAAGGAAGCCTTGCGTGCGCACGATATGGATTATATCCTCAAAGAGGGAATAGCCGAGGAGGAGGCGGGCGTTCATATTCTTGACGTCAACGTTGGACTGCCCGAGATCGACGAGAAGAAAATGCTTGTCGAGGCGGTGTGCGCACTTCAGGCGGTAACCGCGTTGCCCTTGCAGATAGACACGTCGGATGCGTCTGCTATGGAGGCGGCTCTCCGCAGATACAACGGAAAAGCTATGATAAATTCGGTAAACGGCAAGCAGGAGAGCATGGACTCGGTATTTCCGCTCGCAAAAAAATACGGCGGGGTCGTGGTCGCGCTCACTCTTGACGAGAGCGGTATTCCCGCGAGTGCCGAGGGGCGCTTGGCTGTTGCCGAAAAAATACTTGCCGAGGCGAAAAAATACGGCATCGAAAAAAAGGATATTATTTTCGATCCACTTGCAATGACGGTGAGCGCAGATAAAAACGCCGCCACCCAGACCTTGAAGGCGATACGGCTGATACGCGAGCGGCTGGGATGCCATACGTCACTGGGCGTTTCAAACGTGTCCTTCGGTCTGCCCGCCCGCGACGTGGTAAACGGTGCGTTTTTCACGCTGGCGCTTGGAGAGGGTATGTCCGCAGCGATAATGAACCCCTATTCGCAGGAGATGATGAAGGCATATCGCGCATATCTCGCACTCGCGGGGCTTGACGATAATTGCGCGGAGTATATTGAGTTTGCAAGCAATATTCACACACCCGATACAGTTCCTGTGCCGATCTCGGATAAACCTACGGCAGAGGATTTTGCGTCAGAGCTTGGTCGGGCAATATCCAAGGGACTTCGAGAGCAGGCGGCAGAGATAACGTCGGCTATGCTTGATAGCGTTGCACCGCTTGATATCGTACAAAACGAGATAATTCCCGCGCTTGACAGGGTAGGTGTGGGATTTGAAAACAAGACGGTGTATCTGCCTCAGCTTCTTATGAGCGCGGAGGCGGCGAAAGCGGCGTTTGAGGTCATAAAGTCAAATATGTCGGGGGACAAGGGCGCTGATAGATGCGAGTTTATTCTCGCGACCGTTAAGGGTGATATCCACGATATCGGAAAGAATATAGTAAAGCTCATTCTTGAAAATTACGGCTTTTCTGTCGTTGATCTCGGACGTGACACACCGCCCGAAGCAATAGTTGAGGAAACTGTCAAGCGTCACGCGCCCATAGTGGGACTCAGCGCGCTTATGACCACGACAGTGCCCGCGATGGAGGAGACCATAAAGCAGCTCCGTACTCACGCACCGTGGTGCAAGGTGATAGTCGGCGGAGCAGTGCTGACGGCGGAATATGCCGCCGCGATAGGTGCTGACAGATATGCGCGCGACGCTATGGAGGCGGTAAGATACGCCGAGGAAATAGAGAGGGAGCTTGTTAAATGACGAATTCGGAAAGGCAAAGGCTGGTCAAGGACTATCTTGGCAAGACGGTGAGGATAGTTATAGACCGTCCCGTAGGATACGTACACAAAAAAGCGAAATACGAGCTGGTTTATCCTGTAAATTACGGGTATATTCCGGGTGTGCTCGGCGGCGACGGCGAGGAGCTTGACGTGTATCTTTTGGGAGTTGATGAGGCGGTGGAGGAATATACCTGCCGCATTATAGGTATTGTTTATCGCAAAAACGACGTAGAGGATAAGCTCATAGCCGCGCCCGAGGGGCAGACCTTTACCCGCGCACAGATAGAGGATGCCATACATTTTCAGGAGCAGTATTACGATACCTTTGTCGAGGTACTTGAATAATTAAAAAGCTAAGGTCAATCTTTATGCCACTTTCTGTTGAAGCAGAAAGTGGCATAAAGATTGTATTTTTCATGCTACTTTCTGCCCGTGCCGGCAGAAAGTAGCGCAAAGAGCGCCAATTAAGGGAGAAAACCCACGGTTTTCTCCCTTAATAATCCCTCTGTCCTAAACGCGCCGCCTTGCCGCAAGTCTGCGGACAAGGCGTGATTGCGCTCCAAGGTTGCTGCACACCCATCTCGCCAAGTTCCCGTCGGAGCGACGGAAACTTGGTCACACAGAGTGCGCCTTGCGCAGAAAGTGTTTTTATGATTTTTTAAAAATTGAAAATTAAATTTTCCGAGAAAATTTCGAATCTCTTTCGGCGTTGCTCTCCCAATAAATCACCGCTACATCGGGCGTGTCCAATCTCCAATTTGCGACCTATCGGCATAATTTGTAAGAGCGTTTGCACGACGGCACTCTAACCACGAACCAAACCCCAAGGTGGGTGGGATTCCAAAGGGAGGGAGGAATTGGGGCGGCAGACCTCAAATTTGAGCTTGCTGAAAATTTGAGGTCAACGACTCATCCTCCCAACCTTTGGTTACTTTCTGTTAAGACAGAAAGTAACACACAAAACACGCAAGCAATAACCTATAATCATTTGTATCTTTTCGGATCGTTGGTTTCCCCGAGAAGATAGTCTATGCTTGTATCGTAAAAACGCGCAAGCTTAATAAGAATTGCCGTTGGAATATCGTTCTCTCCCGTTTCATACTTGGAATATCCCGTTTGTGACATTCCGAGCATTTTCGCCACTTGCGTCTGATTCATATCCTTGTCCTCGCGCAGATCACGCAATCTGGTATACATTTTCTCCTCCTCATAAGTTTTTTGATAAAAATATTCTACAATAATCTGTTTCAGGGTATTGACTTTTAACCTGAAATAGGTTATAATTGTAAGCACAACGAATTTTCGAGCTAATTTGACCGAATTCGATTGGAAATAACTTTAGGAGGAATATTCATGAATCTCTTCGAAATCAATTATCTGGACAAGCTGTCCGCGCTTTTGAAAGAAGCGTTTAAGTTTAAAAAGTACAAGGCTATGCCTCCTGCGCTTGCAGTGTTCGTCGGAATTTTGATGCTCCCATTCGTGCTTGCAAGCTTCGCAGTAGCCGCAACCTTTGCATTTCTTGCTTTTGCCTTTGCAGTGTTCACGTCGCCCGTCAAGTTCCTGCACACCCTGGTCAACAAAGAGGGAAAGGACGTGCTTCATGCGACTCAGTTTATAGTATATCTCATTTCTTGGCCGTTTATCTTTTTGTGCTATTCCATTATGGCTTTCCTTCTCCTTCTGATCATTCCCGCATACGCCGCACTGTCTATACTTCTTTACGTTTGGTCGTTTGGCGGCTTTAAGTTCCACCTCTTTATGACGGAGAGCGATAACATCTCTATTACGGTTGAAAAGAAATATATGGCTATACCGCTTGTATACGTTATCGTAGGATTTATCTTGGTAGCCATCATTCCTTTCGTTCATTGGCTGATCGGATATTCAATAGAGGCGTGGAACTCATGGGAGGCGGCTGATATCTACACCCAGCTTTTCCCGTTTACAATATATCCTTCGTATATCGGAATCCACGCGCTGTTCTCATTTGTATATTCTCTCGTCTGCTCACCGTTCCCGAAAAACAGCGCAAAGAATGAAGTAGATACAACGGACTCCGAGGCACAGTAATTAAATTGGCAAAAAGCACCGAAAGGTGCTTTTTGTGTTTAAAAAAATTCTGTCCCGCGTGCTTTTGCTCTTGACTTGCACTGGGATATTTGTTATAATAAATAGGTAGTGTCGTAAGGGGACATTCACACCGCGAAAACGGAGAAGGGGGTTATCAAAAATGAAAAACAAATGCGCAGCACTCATAAGAATAGCTCTCGCCGCAGTGTGTATCCTTGCGGCTTTTTTCACCGTATCCTGCGCAGAAAAAATAGAATATACTCTTGAGGCGGGGAAGGAGCTTCCCAACGCTGTAATACTTACGGGTAACTCCAACGCTGCATACGTTGCAGGCTTTGACGAGGACTGTGTCAATAAGCCGGGCAAGTACAAGATCTCTCTGACGGACGGCGAGAAGGATTATATCCTCCACCTCACCGTGGTGGACGAAACCGCTCCCATAGTTACCCCCAAGCACGTTTATTACGCCGTTGGAACGGAGTCAGCAAGGGCGGAGGACTTTATCGCCGCTATCAACGAGGCGGATGAATATACCGCTTACTTTGTCGGTGATGTGCCAACGCTTGACGCGATAGGAGATTACGATATTCAGTTTGAGGTCAAGGACAAAAGCGGCAACGTATCAAAGACATATACGTCCCTGCTTTCGGTCATCTACGACACCGAAGCGCCTACCTTTGCAGAGGTTCCCGAGCTTTCCGCCTACGTCGGCGAGGCTGTGGCGTACCGACTCGGACTTGTGGTCACAGATAATTGCGGGGGCGAGATAACGGTGGAGGTGGATTCAAGCCGAGTCGACACCTCAACCCCCGGTGACTACACCGTTACCTATTCCGCCGCTGACGGGCAGGGAAATATCTCGTATGCCGAGACCACCATTCACATATACGACGCGCAGGTGACCGCAAATATGCTGTACGATAAGCTGGACGCGGTGATCGCCACCATAATCACAGAGGACATGACGGCGGAGGACAAATGCCGCGCCGTTTACGAGTATGTGCAGAGCAGTATCAGCTACGTTTCGGATTCGGACAAATCGGATATGGTGCGCGCGGCTTACGACAGCCTTTTCGTCACGGGCACGGGCGATTGCTATAACTACCACGCCGCGACGATTATGTTCATGAAGCGGCTGGGCATACCTTATCTTGAAATACAGCGCACCGAGGGAGCGAGCGACGGCACACACTATTGGTGTATGGTAAATATCGGCACGTCCGAGTCGCCGAGGTGGTATCACCTTGACACTACCCGTCTGCGCGCGGACTACAACCATTCGGGCTGTCTCTTGACGGACAAGCAGGTGAACGCCTACAACCGCGTCCGCAAGGGCTTTTACGCATACGATACGTCGGCGTACCCAAAGAGCTTTGATGCCATAATAACCCCCACTCCCAACCTTGAACCATACTATTGATAAGAGGGATCAGAATGCTTACGAATATTCTTCAATATCTTGAAGCGACAAAGGATACTCATCCGAACAAAATTGCATTTTCGGACGGCAAGGATAGCCTTACATTTTCACAGCTTTACGCAAAGTCTAAAAGCGTGGGCGCGCACCTTGCGCGACGTGGAATATACAAGCGTCCGGTCGCGGTGCTCATGGACAAGCACCCAAACACGCTGACCGCTTGCTTCGGAGCTGTGTACGCGGGTTGCTTTTACGCCGTCATAGATTCGGCTATGCCCGAGCATAGAATAGGACTTATAATCGACACCTTGAAGTCGGATATTCTCATATACGACAAGAAAAATCAGAAGCTTGCGGCGCGTCTTGCGGAGCAGGGAGTGTTTGGCGGCGAGATGATTTTGTGGGACGATATATGCGACATTCCTACCGACTCCGCCGACGATATGGCGCTTGAGCTTGTCCGCCGCCGACAGATAGATACCGACCCCATTTACGTTGTGTTTACCTCCGGCTCCACGGGTGTCCCCAAGGGCGTCGTGGCGGCTCACCGCTCGGTCATTGATTATACCGAGTCGCTGTGCGAGGCAATAGGATTTGACGAGAATACGGTGTTCGGCAATCAGACGCCGCTGTATTTTGACGCGCCCCTCAAAGAAATAATGCCCACCTTAAAGTTTGGCGCGACTACATATCTTATCCCCAAGGTGAACTTTATGTTCCCCGTAAAGCTGTGCGAATATCTCAACGAGCATAAGATAAATACCGTGTGCTGGGTGGTATCGGCGCTCACCATGATATCCTCTCTCGGCGCACTTGAAAAAACGCCGCCGAAATATCTTACCACCGTCTGCTTTGGCAGTGAGGTTTTCCCACGCCGACAGTACGAGCTGTGGCGGGAGACTTTGCCCGACGCGAGATTTTTCAATCTCTACGGCCCTACCGAGGCAACGGGAATGTCTACATATTGGAAAGCCGACAGACAGCTTGAGGAGGACGAGCCTATCCCGATAGGCGTGCCCTTCAGAAATACCGATATCATTCTGCTTTCCGACGACGGCGGCGCCGTCACAGAGGCGGACGTTGCGGGCGAGATATGTATGCGCGGCACGTGTGTTACTCTGGGATATTACAACAATCCCGAAAAGACGGCGGATGCATTCATTCTCAATCCGCTCAACACCGCGTACCCCGAATACATTTACCGCACGGGCGACCTCGGCAAGTATAACAAGCACGGGGAGCTGGTGTTTATATCCCGCCGCGACACGCAGATAAAGCATCAGGGACACCGCATTGAGCTTGGCGAGATCGAAGCGGTAACGCAGGAGCTTGACGGCGTTGGACGCGCCGCTTGCGTTTACGACAGCGAGGACAAGCGGATAGTTATGTATTACTCGGGCGAGTGCGACGAAAAAGAGCTTAAAGCACAGCTTTCCCGCCGCCTGCCCTCCTATATGATACCCGCGCAGATAAACAAGATGGAGCGCTTGCCGCTCACTCCCAACGGGAAAATTGATCGTCGCCTGCTGCTTGATATGGCGCTCGGCAAAAAATAAATTCGGAGATTTATATGGAACAGCTTATTGAAATCTTAAAAGAGCTCCACGACGATGTGGACTACAATGAATGTGAAACGCTGGTTGAGGACGGAATTCTCAACTCCCTTGACATAGTGGCGATCATCACCGAGATCGACGACAGGTTTGACGTGCGCATCCCCGCAGAGGAGATACTGCCCGAAAACTTTAACTCCGCAAAGGCTCTCTGGGAGCTTATAGAGCGACTGGACGACTGATAAGCTATGAGCTATACTACGTGGAGCTTCGTGGCGCTTATATTTGCCGCAGTGCTCTTATACTACCTGTTGCCAAAGCGGATAAGGTGGACGGTGTTGCTTTGCGCGAGCGTGATATTTTACGCGGCGGGCGGCGGCTGGTATCTTCCGTTTATTGCGGCAACTGTCATAACCACGCATATCGCCGCGCGCGCGATCAGCAAGATGGCGAGCCGCGCGGAGGAGTATATTTCGCTCCACCGCGAGGATATGTCTAAGGAGGAGCGCAAGGCTTATAAGGCGAAGGAAAAGGGGCGCAGATGCGCTGTGCTTGTCGCCGTGCTGGTGCTGAATTTTGGCATACTTGCCGTGATGAAATATACCGGCTTTACGCTCAACGCCGTCAACGGTCTGCTGTCCGCATTCGGCAGGGGCGTGACCGTTCCCGTGCCCGATCTGCTTTTGCCGCTGGGTATATCCTTTTATACCTTCCGCGCAACGGGTTACATTATCGACGTTTACAGAGGGAAGACAGAGGCGGAGAAAAATATATTCCGCTACGCACTGTTCGTGTCCTTCTTTCCACTTGTTCTTCAAGGACCTATCAGCCGCCATTCAAAGCTTGCGCCTCAGCTCTTTGAGGGTAACAGTCTCCGTCGGGAAAATATAACGGCGGGTATCTTCCGTATTCTGTGGGGATACTTCAAAAAGGTGGCAATAGCCGACACGGCACTCGTGGGAGTCCGCGCCGTTATATCGGGCGAGGGCTTTACGGGTATGTACGCGCTGTACCTTATTATTATGTATTCCGTTGTAATATATGGAGATTTCACAGGCGGAATAGATATTACCATGGGTGTGGCAAGGCTGTTCGGTATCCGACTTGAGGAAAATTTCAAGCGCCCGTTCTCCTCCCGTTCAACGCAGGAGTATTGGAATCGCTGGCATATCACAATGGGCAGTTGGTTTACGGATTATCTGTTTTACCCCATGTCGGTGTCAAAGCCGATGGGACGGCTGACTAAGCGGTGTCGGACCCGCCTCGGCAAGGGAATAGGCATGCGCTTGCCCGTCTACCTCGCCACGCTGATAACGTGGTATCTAACGGGACTCTGGCACGGCGCGGGGTGGAATTTTATCGTCTGGGGACTTATCAACGGCGTTATTATTCTCGTGTCCCGCGAGCTTGAGCCGCTGTACGCGAAGTTTCACAAAAAATTCCCGAGTCTGGATACGCAAAAGGGAGCTTACGGCGTTTTCTGTGCCGTGAGAACGTTTTTGCTTATGGGATCGGTGCGAATTCTGGATTGCTACGGCGACGTGCCGCGTACCTTTGCCTCATTCGGCAGTATCTTTTACAGATTTGACACTTGGAAGGATTTGTTTAATGGCAGTATAATCACAAATCTTGGCGTCGGCGTGTGGCAGTACGTATTTTTAGCGGCGGCAACTCTTGTTGTATTCTTCGTCACAAGACGTGAGCGCGATGAGCTTGCCTGCGATAAGCTTTCTCGCAAACCCGTCTTGTGGGCGGTGGCTTGCACCGCGCTGATATTTGTCATAGTCATTTTCGGCTCTTATGGAATCGGCTTTGACTCAAATCAGTTTATCTACAATCAATTCTGAGGGGGACGTTATGAAGAAAAGACTTATAATTTCCTCCGCGATCTGCCTTGCGGTTTTAATAGTGTCGCTGTATTTTGCGCAGGCGTTGCTTGTTCCGAAATACGTAAGCGTATCTCCCGAGGGCGCTTTGACGGCAGAATATTACGCTGCGGCAGATGAAACGTCGCACGACGTGCTGTTTATCGGCGACTGCGAGGTGTACGAATCCTTCGTTCCCGCCGTCTTGTGGGAGAAATACGGTATTTCCTCCTACGTCCGCGGCTCGGCACAGCAGCTCGTCTGGCATTCCTACTATCTGTTAGAGGACGCCTTGCGCTACGAAACTCCCAAAGCGGTCGTGTTCAACGTGTTGGCACTCAAATACGGTCAGCCGCAGAGCGAGGCGTACAACCGCATGACTATCGACGGCATGGAGTGGTCACAGTCAAAGGTGGACGCCATCATTGCATCCAAAACAGAGGATGAGAGCTTTCTCTCTTACGTTTTTCCGCTTTTGCGCTTTCACAGCAGGTGGGATGAGCTGACGGGCGAGGACCTCGAATATATGCTTGACCGTCCCGAGGTGTCGGATAGCGGATATTTGATACAGACGGACGTGCGCGCGGCAGAGCCCGACGACCTTGCGATCGAGGGCAGTCCGCTCGCCGACTACACCTTGCCTAAGGAGTCTATGGCATATCTTGACAAAATAAAAAAACTTTGTGATGATAACGGAATTGAGCTTATCCTCATCAAAGCTCCAACGAATTCGTGGCGGTATTGGTGGTACGACGAGTGGGACGCGCAGATAGTGGATTACGCCGGCAAAAACGGACTCGCATATTACAATTTCATTGACGAAGTTGAAGATATCGGTATCGATTGGTCACAGGACACCTACGACGGCGGCGTGCATCTGAACGTCTACGGTGCTATGAAGCTGACGGAGTACTTCGGCAAAACGTTGCGTGATGCTCACGGTATTCCCGACAGACACGAAGATACGAATATGTCTGCCGTCTGGAGCGGTAGGGTAGAGAGCTTTTATTCAAAGCTCACGGATAATATAAGGGAGGACTAAAAAATGAAAAGGATAATATCAATACTTGTGCTGACACTGGCACTGGCTTTAACGCTTGGCGTTTTCTGCGGCTGTGACGGCGGCAATTCGGACAAAAAGACTTACACCTTCAATGCTGACGGTATAATGCTGAAAATAGGCGCGCCTGCATCTGTCGTGAATTCGTTGGGTACGCCCATAGCGAAGGACGAGTCCGCATCCTGCGGCGGTATTCCCGGCGTTGACGAGGTATACGTATTCTCGGGATATAAGGTCTATACTACTCCCGCAAAGGACGGAAACGTAATAAATAAGATAGAGATAACCGACGACTCGGTCAAAACTCCCGAGGGTGTTGCGGCAGGCTCTACAAAGGCTGAGGTTATAAAGGCTATGGGCGAGCCCACGTCCGAGAGCGGTACGTCCTTGGTTTACGCCGGCAACGGAATGAAGCTGACCTTTATCATCCGCAACGATACGGTAACGAGCATCCAGTACGTGGCAGAATAAAAAAGCATTGTCACAGTTGAATAAATCGGAAGGCGGTGTGTCGCGCTGACACACCGCCTTCGACATATCCCGTCATTTTTTGACACTTATGCTTGACAAGATGGGATATTTGTGCTATAATAGCGTTGCGATAAATGTCGCAAAACATCAAAAAATCTTATCAGGAGCAAAAAATGGGACAGACCAGGATTTGCACATTCATGATGCGCAATCAAAAGGTTTTGTCGGCAAATGCTGTAACGCAAATTTTTGCGTACGTTTTGGTTGCTATGATGTCTGTGGTAATGCTCGCCGGCTCTGTATGTAATTGCTTCAAGCTTGGAGAAGCGGAAGGAATATGCAAGTACGGCTACTTGGACGAAGAAGTGTCCGAGGGATGATGGGATTAAGGTGCAAATATCAGAGAGCTGTAACGGGTGTTGGGGCACGTAGTTCGGCTCGGGATATTAAAATGAAAAAACGGCAAGACTCTCCTTCGGGGGATGTCTTGCTGTTTTTTTGCGAAACGGTCAGCAGAGCCGCGTCGGCTTTGCTAAAATTTGACGGTGTGGCAAAATTGCTGAAAAGTGCTATGAGAATTTGAGTCAAAAGCAGTGCGTACCACTATACACCTCTTGATGGCGCGTTGTTGAAATTGTGTAACGCAGAGTTCGATTTTTAAAGTTATGACCAGCCCAAAACGCAGCAATATACCGCGAAATTTGCGTTCATAAAATATTAACAAAAAGAATGATAAAAAGGGGTTGACAAACGGCAGAAAAAGTGGTACATTTATAGCGTCGGTTAGCACTCGAATCGAATGAGTGCTAAAAACGGCGTTACAACAGCGACGCGAAAGGAGAAAAGGGCGTTATGACGGCAAATAACCGTGAATTAAGCGACAGAAAAAAGCAAATACTGAAAGCGATAATCGACGCTCATATTGCAGACGGAGAGCCTGTCGGCTCAAAGTATCTGATGGAAACCAAGCAGATACCCTGCTCGTCTGCTACCATTCGCAACGAAATGGCGGAGCTGGAGGCTATGGGTTACCTCGAACAGCCTCACACCTCGGCGGGTAGAGTGCCAAGTGAGCTGGGTTACAGGTTTTACGTTGACTCGCTCGTTGAGCATTATGCTATGACCGCAAAGGAAATATCCGAAATAAATACCCTGCTCAAAGCCAAAATGGCAGAGCTTGACCAGATATTGCTCACCGCATCCAAGGTGGCGTCCAGCCTTACCAACTATACGGGTATCGCCATCAAGCCGAGAATGTCGCACGTCAATATCAAGCGTTTTGATGCAGTGTTTATGGATAAACGCAACTTCATTTTGGTGCTTGTCGCGTCAAACGGACAGGTAAAAACCAAGAATATTCATCTTGAGGTGGACGTAAGCTCGGCGGTAACGGATCAGCTTGCCGTTACTCTCAACGAGCATCTCAGCTGTCTTTCGGCGGATGAGATAACTCTTCCGATAATAATGCAGCTGGAGGAGGAGATGGGAGATCGTGCGTTCCTTATCAGTCCCATCATTAAAATAATATACGACGTTATGGGTGAGCTTGACGGCGGAGAACTGCGAGTCAGCGGCGTTGACCGACTGCTCGAATATCCCGAATTCAGCAATCCCGACAAGATAAAAAGCCTGCTTGGCGCGATTGAAAACGAGGAAGCCATACTTGATATGGTGTCATCCGACGAGGGCGACGGTATAAACGTGGTTATCGGCGGCGAGGGCAGTGTCAAGGTGATGGAGCATTCCGCACTCGTTTACAAGCCGATTGTCAAGGACGGCAAAACGCTTGGCGCGATAGGACTGCTCGGCCCTGCCCGAATGGACTACGCCAAGGTGCTGGCGACTCTTGAGGAAATAACGGATAACATCTCTACCATGCTCCACGGCAACGTGCTGACGGACGGCAGGGCAGAGGATAAACACAAGAACGGAGGAGATAACAATGCCGGAGAATGAAAACGTGACGGTTGAGAATGACGTCGTTGAAAATATGGAGGCGGAAGCCGCGCCAGAGGTCGAGGAAGCTACGGAGAAGCTGAAGGGAGCGGATAAAAAGAAGCTCAAACGGGCGGAGGCGGAGCTTGCCGACACCAAGGCGGCGCTTGAAAAAGCCCAGACCGCGTTGAAGGAGGAGAATGAAAAGTATCTCCGTATGCTTGCGGAATACGACAATTTCCGCCGTCGCACCGCAAAGGAGAAGGAAACCATCTACGCCGACGCGGTGGTGGATACAGTTGCCGAGCTTTTGGTGGTGGTCGATAACCTTGAACGCGCGGCGCAAAGCACCGACGGTACGGAATGTGCCGACGCGGTGGTGAAGGGCGTTGAAATGACGCTGAAAAGCGCGCTTGATGCTCTGTCAAAGCTGGGTGTCAGCGTGATCGAAACCAAGACCTTCAATCCCGATTTCCACAACGCGGTAATGCATGTTGAGGACGAAAATCTGGATGAGGGCGCAATCGTCGAGGTGTACCAAAAGGGCTACATCAAAGGCGATAAGGTCATAAGATACGCGATGGTCAAGGTCGCGAACTGATACGGAAGTTGACAGTTGTCGTTGCTTTTTGCGAGCAAAAAGCTCCATCTGAAGGCGAATATCCAAGTGGGTAAGGGACCCACGGGGGTTATAGAGATGCTTTCGGTTGTAATCATACGAAACAAATCTAAACAAAAAAATCCCTTGCAGCAAAGTTCTTTGATCCAAACTTTCTTTCAAGAAAGTTTGGTGGGGTACGGGGCAAAGCCCCGAATATATACTAAAAGGTTATAATATATAACGATATAAATTTTTGGAGGAAATTATTATGGGAAAAATTATTGGTATTGACTTAGGTACGACAAACTCTTGTGTAGCGGTATTCGAGGGCTCTGAGCCTATCGTTATTCCGAATCCCGAGGGAGCGAGAACGACTCCTTCCGTAGTAGCGTTTTCCAAGGCAGGCGAGCGCATGGTAGGACAGATCGCGAAGCGTCAGGCTATCACCAACCCTGACCGCACGGTAAGCTCCATCAAGCGTCACATGGGATCTACACACAAGACCGTTATTGACGGCAAGAACTACACTCCTCAGGAGATCTCCGCTATGATCCTTCAGAAGATGAAGGCTGACGCAGAGGCATATCTCGGCAGCTCTGTAACGCAGGCTGTTATCACCGTTCCCGCATACTTTACCGACGCACAGCGTCAGGCTACCAAGGACGCGGGCAAGATCGCGGGACTTGAGGTTCTCCGTATCATCAACGAGCCTACCGCGGCGGCTCTCGCTTACGGTATGGATAAGGAAGAGAATCAGCGCATCATGGTATTCGACCTTGGCGGCGGTACATTCGACGTATCTCTGCTTGAGATCTCCGACGGCGTATTTGAGGTTCTCGCTACTGCGGGTAACAACCGTCTGGGCGGCGATGACTTCGACCAGCGCGTTATCAATTGGATGGCTGACAAGTTCCAGAGAGAAAACGGAATCGACCTTCGCAACGACAAGATGGTGCTTCAGAGACTCAAGGATGCGGCTGAAAAGGCAAAGATCGAGCTGTCCGGTATGGCACAGACGGATATCAACCTGCCCTTCATCACTGCTACCGCAAACGGTCCTCTCCACTTTGAGGCAACTCTCACAAGAGCAGAGTTCGACAAGATCACCGCAGACCTTGTTGAGGCTACCATGGGTCCCACCAAGCAGGTGCTCCGCGACGCTGGACTTTCTCCCGACAAGCTGGATAAGGTGCTTCTCGTCGGCGGTTCTTCCAGAATTCCCGCAGTTCAGGAGGCAGTTAAGAAGTTTACGGGCAAAGAGCCCTTCAAGGGCATCAACCCCGACGAGTGCGTAGCTATCGGTGCGGCTATTCAGGGCGGCGTGCTTGGCGGCGAGGTTAAGGACCTTCTTCTCCTTGACGTTACTCCTCTGTCCCTCGGTATCGAAACCATGGGCGGCGTATTTACCCGCATTATCGACAGAAACACCACTATCCCCGTAAAGAAGAGCCAGATCTTCTCCACCGCGGCTGACGGACAGACAGCAGTTGAGATCCACGTTCTGCAGGGCGAGCGCGAGATGGCGGCTTATAACACCACTCTCGGACGCTTCTCGCTTGACGGTATCACCCCCGCTCCCCGCGGAATTCCTCAGATCGAGGTTACCTTTGATATCGACGCTAACGGTATCGTAAACGTTACCGCTTGCGACAAGGGTACGGGCAAGGAGCAGCACATCACCATCACCTCCTCCACCAATATGAGTCAGGAGGATATCGATAAGGCTATCAAGGACGCAGAGAGATTTGCGGACGAGGACAAGAAGGCAAAGGAGGCAGTTGAGGTCAAGAACCGTGCCGACTCCCTCATTTTCCAGAGCGAGAAGACTCTCGGCGAGCTTGGCGACAAGGTAGACGCGGCTGATAAGGCTGACGTTGAGGCAGCAATTGCGAAGCTGAAGGAAACCGTAAAGAGCGGCGACACCGAGGCTATCAAGGCTGATTCCGAGGCGCTTGAAAAGTCCTTCTACAAGATTTCCGAAAAGCTGTACGCACAGCAGGCGCAGGGCGGTCAGGACGCAGGCTTTAACGGCGGAGCTGACGCAAACGGCGGCGACGGAACTTACTACGACGCAAGCTACGAGGATAACAACAAGTAATAATCACACGTTCTCCGCAATCCTTGCGGAGACGCGAGGGGATGCCGCGTTTTCGCGGCATCCCCCGACGAGCTTGAAGACATGGCTTTGTGAGGCGGAGGAAACCGCATTTATGACTTAAATGCGGCTTCCCCTTCGTCACAAAGTGACGGAAGGGAACAGATGAAAAAAAGATATTTACAGGAAAACGTATACAGCGCGCTTTTTGGCAGACTCCAATATATTTTCGAGGAATTCGATAATATTTTCGTGTCCTTTTCGGGAGGAAAGGATAGCGGACTTTTGCTTGAAATGACTTTGGATTTTCAGAAAAAATACTATCCTCATAAGACTATCGGAGTTTACCATCAGGACTTTGAGGCACAGTATACCGTTACAACGGAGTATATTGAGCGTACCTTCAAGCGCCTTGAAGGAGAAAATGCGGAGCTGTATTGGGTGTGCCTGCCCGCCGCGACGAGAACGGCGCTGAGCAGCTACGAGATGTACTGGTATCCGTGGGACGACAAAAAGGAGGAGCTGTGGGTCAGAAAAATGCCTGAGCATCCTTACGTCATAAATCTGAAAAATAATCCGATCAGCACGTATACCTACCGTATGCATCAGGAGGATCTTGCCCGCCGCTTTGGAAGATGGTATAAGCTGTCACACGGAAACAAAAAGACGGTGTGTCTGCTTGGCATGAGAGCGGAGGAATCGCTCAACAGATATAACGGATTCCTCAACAAAAGGCACGACTATGACGGACATTGTTGGATAAGCCGTCAGTATAAGGACGTCTGCACCGCATCTCCAATGTATGATTGGACGCTGTCGGACGTGTGGCACGCCAATTACGTTTTCGATTACGATTATAACCGCCTTTACGATATGTATTACAAGGCGGGACTCCGAGCAGATCAGATGCGCGTGGCGTCACCCTTTAACGACTACGCCAAGGACAGCCTCAATATGTACCGCGTTATCGATCCCGAAATATGGACGCGGCTGGTCGGCAGAGTCAACGGCGCGAATTTTGGTGCTATTTACGGAAAGACCAAGGCGCTCGGATATCGAAATCTCACCTTGCCCGAGGGACATACGTGGGAATCCTACACCCGATTTTTGCTGGACACATTGCCAGACACGTTGCGAAAAAATTACGAGAGGATATTCAAAACCTCAATAGATTTCTGGCACAAAACGGGCGGAGGGCTATCGGACGAGGTGATAGCGGAGCTTGGCGAGCGCGGATATAATATCCGCATCAACGGAGTTTCCAATTATACCAAGTCAAGGCTCAAGAAGGTGGTCTTTGTAGGCGACATACCCGACGATACGGATGACGTCAAGTCCACGAAAGATATACCCAGCTGGAAGCGAATGTGCTATTGCATACTTAAAAACGACCATAACTGCCGCTTTATGGGCTTTGGTCTGACGCGCGAGCAACAGAACCGTATCGCCGCGTTGAAATCAAAATACGGTAATTTAGGTGATGATAATGAGCTATAAAAGTCCCGTGTACGGCGTTATCGCTGTACCGATAGAAAAGGTAGTCCCCAATACGTACAACCCAAACGCGGTAGCTCCGCCCGAGATGGATCTGCTTTACGACAGCATCCGCGAGGACGGATATACCATGCCCGTGGTGTGCTATTACGTCAAGCAAAAGGATATATACGTGATAGTTGACGGTTTCCACCGTTATCGCGTAATGCTGGAGCATCGCGATATATACGAGCGGGAGGGCGGAATGCTGCCCGTTTCGGTAATAGATAAGCCTATTGACCACAGAATGGCAAGCACTATAAGACATAATCGCGCACGCGGCTCACATAGCGTCGATCTTATGAGTAACATAATCAAAGAGCTTCACGAGCTTGGCAGAACGGACGAGTGGATATCCCACCACCTCGGCATGGATAAGGACGAGATACTCAGGCTCAAGCAGATAACGGGGCTTGCCGCATTGTTCCGCGAGGTGCAGTTCGGCGAAGCGTGGATACCCGAGGAAGAGCCGGACAGCGATCTTTAATGAATACAAAAGCAGTTATTTGATATATCGGAGGAAATTATGACCGACAGAGATCTGTACGAGGTGCTTGGCGTTGACAGAAACGCCGACGCCGACACAATTAAAAAAGCATATAGAAATATGGCGAAAAAATACCATCCCGACCTGCATCCCGACGACAAGGAGGCGGAGGCTAAGTTCAAGGAGATAAACGACGCCTACGCTATTTTGTCCGACGCTGAGAAAAAGGACAAGTACGACCGCTTCGGTGCGGCGGCATTTGATCCTGCGGCGGGCGGCGGATACGGCGGATTTGAGGGTGGCTTTGGTGATTTCGGTGACCTTGGCGACATATTCGGCAGTATTTTCGGTGGCGGATTTGGCGGCAGCGCGCAGAGAAGGAACGGTCCTCGTCGCGGCGACGATATCGGAGTCCGCATAACGCTCACCTTTGAGGAGGCGGCTTTCGGTTGTAAGAAGGACGTGTCCTACACCCGTCTTTGCAAATGCTCCGTATGCGGCGGAAGTGGTGCGGAGAAGGGAACGCAGGCGCAGACCTGTCCCGACTGTCACGGCACGGGACAAAGAACGGTTATTCAGCGCATGGGCGGTATGTCCTTCCAGTCAAAGACCACCTGCGAGAAGTGCCGCGGAACGGGTAAATATATCCCCACGCCTTGCTCAAAGTGCCGAGGCAACGGACTTGAGAAGGAATCAAAGAGCCTCAAGGTCAACATTCCCGCGGGCATCAACAACGGCGAGCGCATCGCGCTTCGCTCGCAGGGTAATGAGGGCAAGAACGGCGGCGCTTCTGGCGACCTTATCATTCAGGTAGCCGTAAGACCTCATAAGATATTCGTGCGTGACGGCTACGATATCGCTTGCGAGATACCGCTAACGGTTGCGGAGGCTATTCTCGGCGCGCAGATAGAGATACCCACGCTTGAAGGCAACGTCAAGTTCGATATCCCCGAGGAAACGCAGACGGGAAGCAGCTTTACCCTGAGAGGCAAGGGAATTCCTTACGTTAATTCCCAAAACCGCAGAGGTGACCTGATATTTACCGTCAACGTGGAGATACCTCGAGGACTTTCGGATAAGCAAAAGGGACATATCAGAGATTTTGCCGCAAGCTGCGGTGAAAAGAACTATTCTAAAAAGGCCAAGTTCTTCAAGGGTCTTTTCGGTAAAAACGATTGATGGAGACAGATATGAGCAGCTTTGATAAGGATTACGTGTGCGAGGATTACGGCGAGGTAAAGGATTGGACGCAGATAAAGGTGACCGTTCCCACGCCCGAGCTTGACGATCTCGTTGCGCTGATGAGCATGGTGAACAATAACCTCATGATAGAGGATTACAGCGATATCGAAACCAATCTCAATACCTGCTACGGTGACCTCATAGACGAGAAAATACTCAACGCCGACAAGGGAATAGCGTCGGTGTCCGTGTTCGTGCCCTCCGACAGAAGCTATACCGACGACGTTGCGTTTATACGTAGCCGCCTTGACAGCCTCGGACTGCACGGCAAGATAGAGTGCGACGGAGTTTGTGAGGAGGATTGGGCGAACTCGTGGAAGCAGTATTATAAGCCTATCAAGTGCGGTGAGCGCATAGTTATCTGTCCCGCGTGGGAAAAATATATCCCTGCTGACGGTGAGATAGTTATAAATATGGACCCCGGTATGGCGTTTGGAACGGGAACGCACGAAACCACACGTTTGTGCATCCGCCTGCTTGAAAAATATGCAAAGGTCGGCGATCTTATGGTGGATGTCGGAACGGGAACGGGAATACTCGCGATCTGCGCGTCCCGACTGGGCGCAAGATTTTGCCGCGCTTACGATATCGACCCTATGGCGGTGCGCGTGGCAAGGGAGAATATCGCGGACAGCGGGCTGGATAATATCACCTGCGACACATCAGACCTTTTGCGTCAGGTCAGCCTTGACGACGGCAAATACGACGTTATGTGCGCCAATATCGTAGCGGATATCATAATCCGTATGACGCCTGACGTGGAGAAATACTTGAAGGACGACGGAATTTTGCTTGCCTCGGGTATTATTGCTTCCCGCTGTGACGACGTAGTCCGTGCGTTTGATGCTTGCGGATACGAGGTTATTGAGCTGTTGACCGACAACGACTGGTGCGGTCTGGCAATAAAAAAGAGAAAATAAAAGCGTAGAATTTTCAAGGAGCATTTGTAAACTCATCATTAAACCTTCACAAAGCGACATTATAATGGTGACAAACACAAGGAGGTTGCGCTATGAGTGATATTAACCGTAACGACAGCTTTGATGAGCAAAATGACATAATTGACAACATAAATTCTGCCGAGGCGAGCGGTGAGCGTGAGAACGTTTACACCGCCGACGGCGACGGATATTCCATGAATGGGCAGGGGAACTCGGAATGGACCACGTTTCATTCTGCTGAAAGCGCAGGTCAGCCAAGCGGATCCGACGGGCAAAAAAGACCGCCCCTCTCCCCACTTTCCGCCGTACTGCTTTCGGTATCCGTGCTGATGATATGCACGGCTGTGCTGCTCGTGACGTTTATGACTATCGGGCAGAGAGAGAAGAATGACGGCGAAACAAGTGCCGAGAGCGAGTGGGAAAGCGTTTCCATTGATGACGGTGTGACTACGGAGGCTTCGAATTCCGACGGCACGCAGACGGATATGGCGGAGGCTCTCGGAACGCAGAGCACCGATACCCAAGCCGCGGTGGAGTGGCAGACAGACGTGGATTTTCCCGACAAGGCCACGATAATAAAGACAAAGCCGCTTCGTGCCGATAAAAATAGCGACGGCAGAGCGGACGTGGAAACGGATGCGGCAGGCAACTTGCTGACGTCTGCCGACGGCAACGTAAATACAGTTGCTACCGTGGTGAGTAACGTGGCGGATTCGGTGGTGGAGATACGCACCGAAACGGTCACAAATTCAAGCTGGGTCGGTCAGTACGTTATGACGGGCGCGGGAAGCGGCGTTATAATTTCCAAGGAAGGCTATATTGTAACTAACAATCACGTCATAGAAGGCGCGGATAATATTATCGTACGTATGACGGACGGAAGCGAGCATGCGGCATACCTGGTGGGAAGCGATGCTGACACGGATATTGCCGTTATATGGATAGACCCCGACGGTATGACCCTTACAGTGGCAGAGCTGGGTTGCAGCTTTGACCTTGTGGTGGGCGAGGATATTATAGCTATCGGAAATCCTCTCGGCTCGCTCGGCGGAACGGTCACTGACGGTATTATCAGCGCGACTGCTCGAAATATTACTATTGACGGCACGCCCATGACTCTGCTTCAGATAAGTGCGCCAATAAATCCGGGTAACTCCGGAGGTGGACTTTTCAACAGAGCGGGACAGCTTATCGGAGTAGTTAACGCAAAATGCTCCTCCGAGGAGGTCGAGGGACTCGGCTTTGCCATTCCCATTGACACGGCTTACGACGTTATATCCGAGCTTATAGAATACAGATACGTCCGCGGCAAGGCGTCCACGGGACTTACGGTGGTGGACGTTACCTCGTCTCAGACGGCAATGGTTTATTTCGGCTCGCGATACGTCGGAGCGTACGTTTATGCCTCGGAGTATACGGACGAGCTTGCCTATGGCGATCTTATTATTTCCGTTGACGGAGTTGAGGTTTCCACGTCTGATGATATCAATGATATTCTGCGGGATATGAGCGTGGGCGATAAAGTTACCGTAAGCGTATACCGAAGCAGCACGAATGAGCAGTTTGACGTTGAGATAACTCTTGGAGAATATATTCCCGAATATTTAGAAGCTGCGGCGTAATTTTGCCGCGAAGGGAGGACGTATATGTATCGCATACTTGTGGTGGATGACGAGGTTCGCATTCGCGCGATAATCCGCAAATACGCGGAGTTTGAAGGACACGAGGTATACGAGGCAGGGGACGGAATGGAAGCCGTGCATCTTTGCAGAACGGCGGAATTCGACCTTGTGATAATGGATATAATGATGCCTGAGCTTGACGGCTTTTCGGCTTGCCGCGAGATAAGAAAGATTACGCAGACGCCTATAATCATGCTGTCGGCAAGAGGCGAGGAATACGATAAGATAAACGGCTTTGAGCTGGGCATTGACGACTACGTGGTAAAGCCCTTTTCGCCCAAGGAGCTTATGCTCCGCGTGGACGCGGTCATGAAGCGCGTCAAAAGGCAGAATGCACCGCAGGCGGCTCAGCCAAACGTGGTCGTTGAGCTGGACGGCGGCGGACTTCGCGCGGACGTCACGGCGCGTATCGTCTACGTTGACGGCGAGCGCGTGGAAATGTCACCGAAGGAGTACGATCTGTTCTTTTACATGCTCGCAAACCGCAATATCGCCCTCTCGCGTGAAAAGCTGATCACCGAGGTGTGGGGCTACGATTTTTACGGCGACGCAAGAACTCTGGATACTCATATAAAGCTGCTTCGCAAGAGCCTTGGCAGGTATTCTGCTTACATAGTCACGCTCCGCGGAGTTGGCTACCGATTTGAAGGGAATTAACATAGCGTATGGCAAAGCTGCGCGAGAACGGTAATGACACCGTAGGTTTAATAAATTCAAAATGCGCATCCAACCCCCGCCGCTCATCCGAGGATAACTCGGGGCGTCGGGGGCCGCGGTGTGTAAAGGGCGGCGGAATAGGAATGACACTGAAGGTGTTCGGTTTCCTCGTCGCCTTTACCGTTATAGTGCTTGCGGTGGTGTGGGTGCTTCAGATAGGACTGCTCGGACAGTTCTACGAGCAGACCAAATACGACGAGCTTGAGCGGGCGGAGAGCGCGATCTTCAGCTCTCTTGAGAACGGCGGTGAGGATCTCGGTGCTGTCGTTGACAGATATTCCACGGATTATCTGATGTGCGCGAGAGTCTTTCGGATAGACGGCGATGTCGCGCGGCAGATAGCAAGTGCCGACGTTTCGGGGGATTGCATAATCCACCGTATTCCCAGCAGCTATCTCAATCACCTGTATAAAATGGCGGCGGAGAACGACGGCTTGTTTGTAAAGCAGTACGTTTCCGAAAAAAATACGGCAGAAAAATTTCCTCAGCTCCCCGATTTTAATAAGGGAAATGGGGGGGTGACGGAGGAGGAGAGCATGCCCCCGCTCGTTTCCGGCACAGGCGACAGCGACGGTATAAATCACTCTTGGGGCGGCACGGAAAGCCGAAGCATCAACGCCGTGTACGTCCGCCTTGTCCGCGATTCTGCGGGCGGCGAATATATCATCATGCTCAACTCCGAAATGGCGCCGCTCAGCACCACGGTGCAGATGCTGAGAACACAGTTTGGTATGATAGCAGTGATACTTCTTATCTGCTCCCTCGTTTTGTCGTTTATTATTTCAAAGAATATTTCCAAGCCCATAGTGCAGATGAACGAGTCGGCAAAGGGTCTTGCAAAGGGAAATTATAACGCAGATTTCGGCTCTCACGGCTACCGTGAGGTTATCGAGCTGTCGGATACGCTTGCGAGCGTTGCGGACGAGCTGTCACAAAACGACAGACTGCAAAAGGAGCTTATCGCCAATATTTCGCACGACCTGCGCACCCCGCTTACTATGATAACGGGATACAGTGAGGTCATGCGTGATATCCCGGGCGAGAATACTCCCGAAAATATTCAGGTCGTCATCGACGAGACCCGTCGGCTCTCCGAGCTTGTAAACGACATGCTTGATCTGTCAAAGCTTCAGGCGGGAACGCTGAAGCCACAGCTTCAAGTCATAGATTTGAGTGAGCTTATCTGCTCTACAATGGGCAGATACGAAAAGCTGACACAGCACGAGGGCTACAAGATCGAATACAGATTTACGTCAAGTGTTTGCGTGCTTGCGGATAAGACCATGCTGCTTCAGGTGGTGTATAATCTTATCAACAACGCTATCAACTACACGGGCGAGGATAAATACGTCTGCGTCCGTCAGCAGATATCCGAGGACGGAAAACGGGTGCGCATATCCGTTATCGACAGCGGAGAGGGAATTGAAGCGGATAAAATAGCGCAAATCTGGGACAGATATTACAAGGTGGATAAGGTGCATAAGCGCGCTACGGTAGGTACGGGACTCGGACTTTCCATAGTCAAGAACGTGCTTGAGCAGCACGGCGCGAATTACGGAGTTGACAGCCGCGTGGGCGAGGGCTCTACCTTCTGGTTTGAGTTGAATATTTACTCCGACACCGAGCCGTCGGACGGACCTATTGACGCGGATTATATGGAAAACAAATAATCGCGGTGCAAACGGCGCAAAATAAAGCATAACACTTGCAAAATCAGGCAGAATAGTGTATAATGTAAAAAACACCCTTTTTGGAGGACGTAACGGTGGCGGCGCTTGACCTTAGAAATGAGCTTTCACGGGATATAATTGAAAAAATGCTTGTCTGCCCCGTTTGCAAGGAAGGATTTGGCGTGTCGGATGATGGGAGAAGCCTCGTCTGCACGAGCGGTCATTGCTTTGACGGAGGCGCGGGCGGCTACGTTTCGTTGGTACGAAACGGTGGCGGCGGTGACTCCAAGGAGGCAGTGCGCGCGAGAAAAAGCTTTCTCGGTAAGGGATATTACGCTCCCGCCGCAGATGCACTTTGTAAAATAGCAGAGGAGCTTGTGCCGTCGGGCGGCTTGCTCGTCGACGCGGGCTGTGGCGAGGGGTATTACTCAAATAAGCTTGCGGAGCAGGGATTTTTAGTGTTCGGTGCGGATATTTCAAAATTTGCCGCCGATAGTGCCGCAAAGGGCGCAAGGCAAAGCCGCGTGGCGAGAAACGCCACCGAAAGCTCCACACTTTTCAGCGTTGCAAGTGTGTTTGATCTGCCGCTTCGCGACGGATGCGCCGATTGCGTGGTGAATATCTTCGCTCCTTGCTGTGCCGAGGAATATGCCCGCGTGCTGAAGCGTGACGGTGTCCTGATAGTCGCGGCGGCGGGCAAGGACCACCTGCTTGAAATGAAGCAAGTGATATACGACGACGCATATCTCAACGACACCCGAAAGGACTTGCCCACGGAGGAGTATTTTGAGCTGTGCGAGTGCCGCAATTCAAGCTTTGAGATCACGGCAACGGGAAAAGAGGATATCGAATCCCTGTTTTCCATGACACCTTATTATTGGAGAACAAGCACGGACGGCAAGGCGCGCCTGTCGGCTTGCGATACGCTCCGCACCCGTGTGTCCTTCGATTTCTTTATCTATAAACGCAAATAAATTTAAACCGTCGGCGAATACGCCACGACGGGGAGGTATATATGAAAATTTCGCTTTGCATACCTATGTATAACGAAAACAGCATAATCGCGGATACCGCAAAAACGCTGTCCGAATACATGGAAAAGACGTTTGATGACTATGAGATACTCTTTTCCAACGACGGAAGCCGTGACGGATGTGATAAGGCGGTCGAGGCGCTCGGATTGCCTAACGTCCGCGTGGTGGGCTATCCCGATAATAAGGGTAAGGGCTGTGCCGTAAGAACGGCAATGCTGGCGGCTGACGGTGACGTGGTAATGTTTACCGACGCCGACCTTGCGTACGGTACGGATGTCATCAAGCGCGTGTATGACGCATTTGTGGAGAATCCCGACGCAGATCTCGTTATCGGCTCGCGCAATCTGTCAAACGACGGCTACGAGGGATATACCTTTGTGCGCAAGCTGGCGTCCAAAACATATATAAAGGTGCTGTGTCTTGCGGGCGGATTTAATTTGTCAGATTCGCAGTGCGGCTGTAAAGCGTTCAGCGGTGATTCGGTAAAAAAGATATTCCCGCGTTGCGAGGTGAACGGCTTTGCATTTGATTTCGAGGCTATCATGTGGGCGGTGAAATTGGGAATGAAGATCAAGGAAATTCCCGTCAAGGTCATCAACCATCGCGAGTCCAAGGTTCGCGTTATCCGCGACACCTTCAAAATGCTCCGCGACCTGCGCAAAATGAAAAAGAGAATTAAAAAGGCAGAGATTTGATCTTACAACAAAGCGCCACCCTCACTAGGTTTGAGGGTGGCGTAAATATTTATTACAATAGCGGAATTCCCGCGTTCTTGCAAATGCGCACGGTTTCGCTGTCCCAAATGCTCGACTGGACCTCGCCGATATGCGCGCAGCCCATCATCAGCATACAAAGGCGCGACTGACCGATACCGCCGCCGATAGTGAGCGGAAGCTCATCTGCAAGCAGCATTTTATGGAAGGGAAGCTCGCGTCTGTCATCACAGCCCGCAAGGGTGAGCTGGCGGTCAAGGCTCTCGGAATCCACGCGGATACCCATGGAGGATATCTCAACTCCGCGTCCCAGCACCTCGTTCCAGAAGAACAGGTCGCCGTTGAGCTGCCAATCGTCGTAGTCGGGGGCGCGTCCGCTGTGCGGCTTGCCGGACTTCAGCTTTCCGCCTATCTGCATAATAAATGCGGTGTGGTGCTCCCGTGTAAACGCATTTTCGCGCTCGTCGGGGGTAAGCTGGGGATACATATCCTCAAGCTCCTGCGTGGTGATAAACGCGACCTCACGTGAGAGATTTACTTTAAGCTGAGGGAATCGGACGTGCAGGCGGTCGTTCGTGTTGCATATAGCAGACACGATAGAGTTGACGATAAGCTTGAGATAGTCAAGCGTGCGCACATCACGGGTGATGATCTTTTCCCAGTCCCACTGGTCAACGTAAATGGAGTGGAGGTTGTCCAGCTCCTCGTCGCGGCGGATGGCATTCATGTCCGTGTAAAGACCGTTTCCAACCTCGAAATTATATCTTTTAAGCGCAAGACGCTTCCATTTTGCCAGCGAGTGTACCACCTGTGCGCTCTCACCGATTGCGGGGACGTCAAAGCTGACGGGACGCTCGGTACCGCTAAGGTTATCGTTAAGTCCCGACTCTGCGGTAACGAAAAGGGGAGCTGACACGCGCTTGAGATGAAGCGCGGACGCAAATTCCTCCTGAAACGTCTGCTTTATGTATGCAATGGATTTTTGAGTGCTGTAAGCATCAAGCGTGGGACGGTAGCCCACGGGAACTGTAACCTTGTTCATGTTTTTTCCTCTCGGTATATGGATTAACTGATATTATACAGCAAAAACGCAATAAAATCAATAGTTTTTTGAAAATTGTGCGCCGACAGCCGATAGGTCTGCGGCGGCAGATTTTATTATATCGCGCTCGCAGAACGGAACTCGCCGCGTGCCGATAAGCTGATAGTCTTCATGCCCTTTGCCCGCAAGCAGTATGATATCGCCCTTCTGCGCGATATTGACCGCGTGGTATATGGCATCGCGGCGGTCGGGGATAAGTATGCGTGGAGGATAGCCGTCGGGAAAAGCCGCATCAATCTCCGCGATTATTTTTTCGGTCGGCTCGCGCCCCGAATTGTCGGCGGTGAGGATGCACAGGTCTGCGTGCTTTGCCGCCGCTCGCGCAAGCTCGCCGCGTCGCAGGTATGTCCGCTCGCCCACCGAGCCGAAAAGGCAGATAAGACGTCGCGGCGAATATCCGCGCAAAACGGTAAGTATCGCTTCAAGAGATGCGCCGTTGTGGGCGTAGTCGATAACGAAGGTAACGTCGGGCAGGGAAGGCGATGTGACGACCTCGGCTCTGCCGTCGATAGTCATACCGTCAAAGGTGTGTGCTACCTCCTCGGCGGAAATACCGAACACGTCACTGCACACAGCAAGCACGAAAAGGGCGTTTGCAACGTTGATCTTGCCGGGGAGGTCAAGCGTCACAGCCGTTTTTTTATCTCCGCGGCAGGCGTAAAAGCTGACACCAAGATGCTCGCGGGTGCGTATTTCCCGCACGTCCTCGGCGCGCCACGCAGCACTGCTTCCAAAAGCCGAAGTGGTTATAACGTCTGCGCGACAGCCGCGGACCATGTATTTCCACGCGCTGTCGTCCGAGTTGACGATAACGGTGGAGGGAGAATAGTCCCTGAACAGCGAGCGCTTGGTGCGCTTGTAATGCTCAAAGCTGGGATGCTCGTGCTTTCCGATATGGTCGGGATAAAGATTTGTGTATATGCAGGTGTCAAAGGACAGGTCGTTCACTCGGTATGTCCACAGAGCTTGGGAGGATACTTCCAGCACTACGACCTTCACGCCCGCCTCTCGCATATAGTCGAGATATTTGAAAATCTCAAGGCTCTCGGGCGTGGTGTTGAGAGTCTGAAAATGCTTGCCGCAGAAGGAAACTCCGTTGGTGCCGATATAACCCGAGATAATACCGCAGGTGTCCAGCATTTTGTGTATCAGTAGCGCGGTGGTGGTCTTGCCCTTCGTGCCTGTGATGCCGATTATATGCATATCCCTGTCGGGATGGGAGTAAAATTCGGCAGACACGGCTGACAGCGCGCGGCGAGTGCTTTTGAATCTGACTGCCACGGTATCTGCAGGGAGGGGGATGTCCCGCTCAACGGCAAAGCAACGACAGCCTGCGGCGTAAGCCATGTCAATAAAATTGTGCCCGTCGCTGTTTACCCCTTCAAGGCAAAAGAACATTCCACCCTTCGCCGCGACTCGCGAGTCGAAGGCAATGGAGGTGATGCGCACCTCCTCTGCGTTCACTTCGGAGGATAATATTTCATATTCGTCGGTCGGAACAGCCAAAAGCAGCTCGGACAGCGTTTTCATAGTATCCTCCTTTGCTTGAAATTTTAATGAATGATGAATAATGAATAGTGAAAAATGAATAATTGAGGAGGCTTTCCGCTGTGCGGAAAGCTTCACTTCTCAATTAAATATCGCAGTGGGAATAGACCCACGGGTGTTATAGAGATGGTTCTTGTTGTAACCATCTAAACAAGAAATCCCTTGCAGGAAAGTTCTTTGGGGTCAAGCCCTTTCTTGGGGGAAAGGGCTTGTGGGGTGTGGGGTGAAACCCCACATAAAGTCACTCCAAAATATTGCTTCTCATCATAACTCTGCGAAGGGTTGCCTCGACGGATTTCGCCATACGGGAGAATCCGAGATCGTTGGGGTGAGTACCATCGACAGTGCAGTCGCCCTCGTAGTCGCCGCGGAAAAGTCCTTCACCGTCAATGAAATACACGTTGCCGTCGCCCTGCGCGCGCGCGTAATTGTAAGCATCAATGATAGCTTGACGGCGGTCAATGCTCTCCTGCGAGTGAAGCGTGTCAATTCCTCTGTGGAAATCGGGGCGCGACATCATAATATAAGGCATATCCGGCTTTGCCGCGCGGATCTTTTTATACATATTCAGCGCTGTCGGCGCAAGATACTCTGCATTTGGCGCGTTGTGGTCGTAATCGGCAACGAATACCGACATATCAAGCGAGCAGAGGTAGTCCACCATAGGCTCTTCCGCCTTGCCGCTGCCCGAAAATCCAAAATTGATAAAATCAAGGTCAAGGGTACGGGAAACAAAGCCCTGATAAGAGTTTCCGGGGCGCGACGCGCATCCGCCCTGCGTGATAGAGCTTCCGTAGTAAACGACGGGACGCTTGTTGGAATATTTTCTTCCGCCCTCAAGGGTAGCGTCATTTTGCAAACCGATATAAAGGTCGCCGACGCCGCCGTAGAGAGGGAAGTTGAGGGTGAAATATCTCTTTTTGCGACTGCCAAAATGAATGACCGACTCAAACTCATTGACGGTGATCCACGGGATGTACGCGCCGCGGAAATAGCTTGTCTTGCCCTGCTCGGGAGGGCAGTCCTCATAAAGGTCAAAGCCAAATGCGCCTACCGCCGTCATGTGTGACATACGGCTGGCGTCGGGGAGAGTCGCCTTTATTGCAACATACTCCGAGTCGGTGGAGAAGCGGAGTCTGCCGCCTGCGGTTTGCTTAGAGAGAAAAGCTACGCCGTCACTGACGGTGCTTGCCACGTCCATGGGCATGCGGCGAAACTGCGTGCCCTCGTGCGGCTTGTAAAGACCGTAAATATCAAAAATTTCTTCGCGCGCGTCGTAAAATTTGACGTCAGGGAGATCAAGCGACGTGGTAATGGCTAAATTTTTATCAATTTTTGAAATATCCTGTGACATAGAGCGACCTCCGAATTTGATTTTTTATGATTACATTATACATCACGAAAGGTGATTTTTCAATAGCTTTTCGAAATTTTGGGGCATTTGTTGACAAGAAATATTAAATATGCTAAAATGTAGATAAGCCCATGACAACGACACCCAAGGAGGAGCTTATGAAGATCAAATGCGGCACAAAAAGCTATGCGGAGGTAATGGCGCTTCCGCGTCCCAAGCATAGAAAGCCTAAAAAACCGAATATACTTTTCCGTACCTTGGTGCGCGTGGCGTCCATGCCCGACCTTATCAGCACCCACTGCTCGGTCGAGCGCGTTGGAATGGAAAAGCTCTCGCGGCGCGAGCCTTGCCTTGTGCTGATGAATCATTCCAGCTTTATCGACTTGAAAATAGCGTCGAAAATTCTCTATCCTCGCCCATACAATATCGTATGTACCACAGACGGATTTGTGGGCAAGAATTGGCTGATGCGCCAGATCGGCTGTATTCCGACGAAAAAATACGTAAACGAGCTGTCGCTCATCAAGGATATGGCTTATGCCGTAAAGGAGCTAAAGTCGTCGGTGCTGATGTATCCCGAGGCTGGCTACAGCTTTGACGGCACAGCCACAACGCTCCCCGACAGTATCGGTAAATTTATAAAAATGCTGGGCGTTCCCGTCGTAGTCATTACTACCTACGGCGCGTTTGCCCGCGACCCGCTTTATAATAACTTGCAGCTACGCCGTGTAAAGGTGTCTGCAAAGGTGGAGTATACCTTGTCCGCAGAGGACACAAAAAACCTTTCTCCCGAGCGGATAAATGAAATTATCGGCGAGAAATTTTCCTTTGACGGCTTCCGCTGGCAGCAGGAAAACAAAATTAAGATAGACGAGCCCTTCCGCGCAGACCGCCTCAACCGCGTGTTGTATAAATGTCCCGCTTGCGGTGTTGAAGGCAAGACGGAGGGCAAGGGAATACACTTGACCTGTAATGCTTGCGGCAAGTCTTACGAGCTTGACGAGTACGGCTTTATGCGTGCGACACAGGGAGAAACCGAATTTCCGCATATTCCCGATTGGTATGCGTGGGAGAGGGCAGAGGTGCGTCGCGAGATCGAGCGCGGGGAATATTCCCTTGATGCGCCCGTGGATATCTACGCTCTCGTCAACACCGACAGACTTTACAAAATAGGAGAGGGCAGACTTACCCACACCGCCGAGGGATTTACGCTGACGGGCTGCGACGGAGCTTTGGAGTACCGACAAAAGCCGCTGTCGTCGTATAGCCTGAACTCGGATTATTATTGGTACAGCATCGGCGATATGATAAGTATCGGTGATAGAAATATACTTTATTATTGCTTCCCAAAGGACGGTCGCGACGTGGTCGCCAAGACCCGACTTGCCGCCGAGGAGCTTTACAAAATTGCCATAAATGAGCTTCGCTCCGCGAAAAAAGACACGAACAAAGAAAGCGAATAACCAATGGATCTAAACGACATTTGCAAAATTGAAAATGAAAGCGAAAGAGTCAGTAAGACCTACGAGCTGTTTAATGAGGACGCTCGACTCAACCGTTCCAAAGCGGCGCGGGTGGAGTTTCTTACCACCGTCAGATATATTGAAAAATATCTGAAAAACGGCGATAAGATACTTGATATCGGCGCGGGCGCGGGGGAGTACAGCTTGTACTTTGCACGTAAAGGATATGATGTCTGTGCTTTGGAGCTGGCGGACGCAAATATTGCCGCTTTTCGCAAAAAGCTGCGTCCCGAGGACAGCATAGAGCTTGTGCAGGGTAACGCGCTCGACCTTTCCCGATACGCCGATAATTCCTTTGATGTCGTGCTTTTGTTCGGACCGCTTTATCACTTGAAAAATGATGCTGACAAGCTCAAATGCATCAGCGAGGCAAAGCGTGTCTGCCGTGACGGAGGAAAGATATTTTTTGCATTTATATCAAACGATTTCGTAATTCTTACCGAGCTTTTCTGCCGCCCCGACTATTTTACGGCGGGGGACTACGATAGGGATAGCTTTCGCCTTGATGATTTCCCATTCGTGTTTCACACGGTTGACGCCGCAAGAGAGATACTCGCAGCGGGTGGGGTGAAAATATTGCACGAGGTGGCGTCCGACGGAGTCAGCGAGCTTTTGGAGGAGCGCATCAACGGAATGGACGAGGAAAATTACAGTCAATACCTGCGCTATCATTTTTATATCTGCGAAAAGCCGGAACTGCTTGGTATGACAAATCATTTGCTGTTTGTGGGAGAAAAGTGAGTATGAAGGTACTGATAGGAACTACAAATCCGTCCAAGATCAAGCGATTTGCAGAGCTTATGTCGGGATACGGAATAGAGTTTTGTTCGCTTGCCGACATAGGTGTTGACAAGGAGCCGGAGGAGTCGGGAAGAACACCCGAGGAAAACGCCGTTATCAAAGCCAAATTTTACGGCGAATATTTCGACAGGGTAATATGCAACGACTCGGGGCTGTATTTTGACGCTTTTCCGCTTGATGACGAGCGCCAACCCGGGCTGAATATCCGTGCACCCAAGGGTCAAAGGCTTGACGACGACGGAATGATAGAGTATTATTCCTCGCTTATTTCCACACTCGGCGGACGGGTGCTTGCGTACTATCTTGACGGGATCGCGGTGTATAACTGCGGCAAGGTGTATTCCTATATGGAAAACAGCGAAGCAACAAAGGCAAGTGCGTTCTATATGGTGGATAAGCCAACGGATGAGCGGCATCCCGGCTGGCCGCTGGATTCCATATCGGTATATCGCAAGACGGGGCTTTATTTTACGGATAAGAATAATAATAAATTCGACACCACCAACGAAAACATAATGCTCGGTGAGTACAGAAAAAGGATCACCGCGTTTATGGCAGAGGCGCTTGGGGTGTGATGGGGAAAGGCTATGAATGAAAGGTTACTTGGCAGATGCGGCTTTTACTGCGGTGCTTGCCCGACTTACATAAAAGGCGGTTGCCGCGGCTGTGAGGAAGAGCACACAGCGGGTGACTGCTTCACCCGGGATTGTGTAAAAGAAAAGAAGCTGAACTTCTGCGGTGAGTGTAGCAGCTTTCCTTGTGATACCATTATGAATGAGCCGCACTCTACCGTGCTTGACAGAGAGTGGCTGGAGTGGAAAAGACAAAGTGACACAAATTGACGCCGAGAGAGGTGAATTCAGATGAAGCTTGTATTTTTGATAGGCAGTGGAGCTGTGGGGAAAATGACGGTAGGGCAGGAACTTATGAAGATAACAGACCTGCGGCTGTTCCACAACCACATGACCATAGAGCCGGTCATCGAGATATTCGGCAGATACGACGGTAAAACGATTCAAAGATTGCGCGAGGTGGTATTTGAGGAGTTTGCAAGGTCGGACAATTACGGTATGATATTTACTTATATGTGGGCGTTTGATCGCAAGGAAGATTGGGATTCTGTCGAACACGTCAAAAGTATTTTTGCCCCCTACGGCACGGAATTTTATTGCGTCGAGCTTGTAGCACCGCAAAGCGTGCGTTTGGAGCGTAATTCTACCGAAAACAGATTGAAGCACAAGGCGTCGAAGCGGGATATTGCCGCCTCTGATGCGCGGTTGACGGATGCCGACGAAAATTACCGTCTGGAAAGCTACGACGGGGAAATACCATTTGATAACTATATGAAAATTGACAATTCCAATCTTGAGCCGCCCGCTGTTGCGGAATTAATAAAGTCTCGGTTTGGATTGTAACAAAAAAACGGACCGTCGAGGACGCCGGTCCCTACAGCTTTGAAAAAATTTCGTTGCGGGTGCGCCATAAGGTTTATATACCTATTGCGATTATCCCACATTGAAAAACATCAAGATTGTAGGGACCGGCGTCCTCGACGGCCTTTAAATATTATACATTCAACTCAAACACTCCGCCGTCGAACACGATATCCTGTCCATTGGTGTCCTTGTAAAATGACACCTTTTCGGTATCGGTCAGCTTAAAGCCCAAGGATTTGAGAAGATTTACCGACGACGTGTTAGCCAAAGCTGTTCCTGCCGAAAAACGGGTAACGCCCATCCTCGCGAAATGCTTGATAAGAGCCGAAACGCTTTCTTTTGCATAGCCTTGTTTGTGATATGCCGAATGAAAGCAATAGCCGATCTCATACCCGACATCTCTTGCATTGAAAGCAACGTAGCCGATAAGCGCGTCGCCAAGACACACCGCGAAAAATATATGCTTCATGCTTTCGCTCATGCTTGCCCAGCGCTCGATTCGGCGGCGGACGGAATCCGCATCCGTGTCGTGCGGGATGTCGTACATTGCGCACTCCGAGCGACCAAAATCCAGCCATATTTCGCGGATGCTTTCGCAGTCTGCGTCAATAATGCGGCGCAGAGTCAGCCGCTCGGTTCTGATAACGTCCATAGTCGTTGATTACGCCTCAAATCCCAATGCGTTTACTGCCGCTTTAAGGGCGTTCAGGCTTACGCTGTCAGCCGCAGTCACCGTTACCGTTTTAGCTTCAAGGTCTGCCTTGGCGCTTTTGACACCCTTTATCTCCGTCAGTGCCTTTTCAACGCGAGCGGTGCAATGCGAGCAGCTCATACCGTTTACCGCAAAGGTGTGAGTGATCTTTTTTCCAAATCCAAACATAGTTTTTCTCCTTATATATAAATAAAATTTAATCAACCAAGCTCGGCTTCCAGCTCATCTATCTCGCCGTAAAGCTCGAGAAGTCTTTCCTCAATTTCATTGTGTCGCGCGTCAAGCTCGCACAGGCGCTTGTAGTCGGTTGCCGCATCACCGTTCATATCGGCTTCAACCCTTTCCAGCTCGCCTTCAAGGGAGATCACCTCATCGCGGTCGCGCTCCAGCCGCCTTTGCTTTTTGCGAAGCTCGGAGGCGGAAGCTTTGGCTTGCAGGTATTCCTCCTTGGATGCGCCGCCGCTTCTTTGAGCTGTGCCAATTCCCATTTGCGTGGGCGCGGCTACTCTTGCCTCGCGTCGCTCCATAAAGTCGGTGTATTCGGTATACGCCGATCCGATATGGCTTATCTGATAATCAAAAACGGCCTCGTCGCCCGACTTGTCGGGGCGGATTTCAATAATGCGCGACGCCAGCTTTTCAATAAAATATCTGTCGTGGGACACGGCAATTACCGTGCCGTCAAAGCCTTCGAGTGCAGCTTCGAGAGCCTCGCGCGAGTCGATGTCAAGGTGGTTTGTCGGCTCGTCGAGGATAAGCAGATTCATCTCCGACAAGATAAGCTTTGCCAGAGTCAGTCGTGCGCGCTCGCCGCCGCTGAGTACGCTGACCGGCTTGAAAACGTCCTCTCCAACAAATCGGAATTGACCGAGGGTGTTGCGTATTTCCGTCATTGTAAGCTTAGGATATGCATTCCACAGCTCGTCAAGCACGGTGTTGTTTGGGTCGAGATTCTGATTTTCCTGATCGTAGTAGCCGATCTGCACGTTGTATCCGACCTCGATAATTCCCGAAAGCGGCTCAAGCTGACCGATAAGTAGCTTGATAAGGGTGGATTTTCCGCAGCCGTTTGGTCCGAGAATGAGAAGGCGGTCGTTCTTTTTGACAAGAAAGCTCATGCCGTCAAAGAGTATACGATCTCCAAAGCCCATTTTGACCGAGCGCAACGATAGCACCTCGTTTCCGCTTGAACGGGAGGCGGTGAATTTCAGTTTGATGGCTTTTGGGGCGTTTTCGGGACGCTCCACGCGCTCCATTTTGTCAAGTAGCTTCTGTCGGCTTTCGGCGGCGATAATATTTCGCTCCCGATTCCGCGCGCGCTGCTGCGCGATATATGCCTCCTGCCGCGCGATCTCCTTTTGCTGATCGCGGTAATGCTTTTCCTGTATCTCACGGTCAATTTTCCGCTGCTCCATGCTTTGAGTATATGAGCCTGCGTACAGCTTTGCGTGTTTATTTTCGATGCAAAGCGTTTTATTTGTAACTCTGTCAAGGAAATATCGGTCGTGGGAGATGACCATGACACAGCCCTTGTAGTCGGCGAGATATTTTTCCAACCACGCCAGCGTTTCAATGTCAAGGTGGTTTGTCGGCTCGTCCAGCATAAGAATGTCAGGCTCGCGGGACAGCTTTATTGCAAGCGCGAGGCGCGTTTTCTGTCCTCCGCTGAGATGCTTTACGGGAGTGTCCGACAGTACTGTGTCAAACCCCAGCTTTAAAAGTATGGATGCGCAACGGGAGCGGTATTCAAGTCCGCCGTCGCGGATGAATTTTTCGTTGAGAAGGGAATACTCCCGACCAAGCCTTTCGTATTCGGCAGCGCCAACCGCTTCGACACCGCGGTCAAGCTCGGCTTGAAGCTTTGTCAGCCGCGCCTCAAGCGCTAACAGCTCGGGGAAGGCGTGGTACATGTGCTCAAGGGCGGAGTCGTCCTCGCTTCCGTCCTCGCCCGACACAGCAAAAGCCCCCTCCTGCGAGAGGTAGCCCACAGTTTTATCCTTTGATATATAAACACTCCCGTCGCTCGCCTCATAGCCGTCCTCACCCGCGATAACCTTGAAAAGGGAGGACTTTCCACAGCCGTTGACGCCGATAACGCCCAGCTTGTCGTGTTCGTCAAGGGCAAAGGAAACGCCCTCAAAGACCGTAGACACGCCAAAGCGCAGAGCAAGCTCCGTAACGCTGATAACCGTCATTTGTAAACTCCGAAAACATAAATTTTATCCCTATAATGATACCACAAATCTGCTTTTTTGTCAATAAAATACGCAAAAGCGGTATGAAAAACGCCTAAATACAATAAATTTGCGTAAAAATATAAAAAAATTTCAAAACCCCCTTGCAAATATGCGGTATTTGGTGTATAATAGAGTGTAACTGTAAGGTTGTTGCCGATATCGGCATATTTAAAATCGAAATACATTCATTTGGAGGTATCTATGGTAGTAGCTGGCGATTTCAGAAACGGACTTACCTTTGAGATGGACGGTGACGTTTATCAGGTAATCGAGTTTCAGCACGTAAAGCCCGGTAAGGGCGCGGCTTTCGTCCGTACAAAGATGAAGAACATTATGACCGGTGCGGTAACTGAAAGAACTTTCAACCCCACGGACAAGTTCGAGAACGCTTACATTGAGCGCAAGGACATGCAGTATTCTTACGACGACGGTGACCTGTATCACTTTATGGACACCGAGACCTGGGAGGAGACTCTCATCAACCGCGATCAGGTTGACGACAGCTTCAAGTTCGTCAAGGAAGAGATGATGTGCAAGATCAGCTCTTACAAGGGAAGAATTCTCGGCGTTGAGCCCCCCACATTCGTAGAGCTTGAGGTTACCGATACAGAGCCCGGCTTTGCAGGTAACACCGCAACCAACACTCTCAAGCCCGCAACTCTTGAAACAGGCGCTGTTATCAAGGTTCCGCTGTTCATCAACGTTGGTGAAAAGCTGAAGATCGACACCCGCACAGGCGAGTATCTCTCCCGTGCATAATTATTAAAAATTTTCAAGGAGGAAGATAGCGACAATTTTTCGGTGTCTTTCTCCTTAAAAAATAACTGAAAGGAAGTAAATATTATGTCTATTCTTGAAAAAGCAGCATATCTTAAGGGACTTGCAGACGGCCTGGAGCTTGACAAGAACACCAAGGAGGGCAAGCTGATTGCCGCTCTTATCGAGCTTGTTGGCGAGATGGCAGAGAACATTGATGAGATCGAGGCTGATATCGACGAGCTGTACGAGTACGCAGAGGAGCTTGACGAGGATCTTGGCGACGTTGAGGAGGTTCTTCTTGACGAGTATGACGACGATTACGACGACGAGGACGAGTGCGACGGCAACTGTGATTGCTGTGACCTCGACTGCGAGCTGGACGACTTTGATGATGACGACGAGTTTTTTGAGATCACTTGCCCCGCTTGCGGCGATGTTGTAAACTTCGACGAGAGCATTGACACGGATAACCTCCGTTGCCCCGCTTGCGGCGAGAAGTTCAGCTGTGTAGTTGACGAGGACGACCTCAAGGCTATCGACGGCGAGAACTGATAATACCTAACAAAAACCGCTTATGCCGGCGCATAAGCGGTTTTTATTTTATCTTATCTGCCCGTTTCCGCTGACAATATACTTGTCGGTGGTCAGAGCGTACAGTCCCATAGGTCCGCGGGCGTGCAGCTTTTGAGTGGAGATTCCTATCTCCGCGCCAAATCCAAACTCGCCGCCGTCGGTAAAGCGGGTGGACGCATTGACGTATACAGCCGCCGCGTCTATCTCGGAGGTGAAGCGGTTGGCATTAGTCACGTTTTCGGTGATTATCGCCTCGCTGTGTCCCGTGGAGTATTTGTTGATGTGGTCGATAGCCTCGTCAAGCGAGTCCACAACGCGCACCGCAAGAATGTAGTCGTTATATTCGGTGTCCCAGTCACTCTCGTCTGCCAAAGCACAGCCGAGGATCGCTGCCGCGCGCCCACAGCCGCGGAATTCAAGATCGTATTTTACTGTCGCTGTTTTGAGGGCAGGGAGCAGCTTTTCGCACACGTCCCTGTGAACGAGCAACGTTTCAATGGCGTTGCATACCGAGGGGCGGGAGCATTTGGCGTTGACAGCCACCGAGATAGCCATATCAAGGTCGGCGGATGCGTCCACAAAGAGGTGGCAGTTTCCCGCACCCGTTTCAATGACGGGGACTTTCGCATTTTCAACGACCGAGCGGATAAGTCCCTTTCCGCCGCGTGGAATAAGCACGTCGATAAGTCCTCGCATATTCATCAGCGCCACCGAGCTTTCTCTGTCGGTGCTTTCGATAAGTCCGACAAGGTTGGGGGAATATCCGTTGTCGCTCAACACTTTTTTGATGCTTGTAACCAGCGCGCGGTTGGTGTTTATAGCTTCCTTGCCGCCGCGCAGTACAACCGCGTTACCCGTTTTGAGGCAAAGTGCCGCCGCGTCAACCGTGACGTTGGGACGAGCCTCGTAAATGATGGCAACAGTGCCGATAGGCGCGCGGGTGCAGGTGATCTGAAGCCCGTTGGGGCGAGTCGTGCGCGTGCCCGAGCCGATAGGGTCGGGAAGCTTTGCAACGTCAAAAAGGGCAGAGCATATACCCGAAAGGCGCTTTTCATCAAGGGTCAATCTGTCGAGCATACCTGCGGAAATACCCGCCGCACGCGCGTTTTCAAGATCGGCTGCGTTTGCCGCGAAAATGGCGGCTTTGTCCTTTGAAAGTCCGCTTGCAATATCGCAAAGCAGTTGATCCTTTTTTGTCGTGGACGTGGACGCATAGCTCCGCCAAGCATTCTTTGCCGCTCGGCAGACGGCGCGCACGTCGTCGTAAATTTTATTGGTATCCTGCATTTTATTTCTCCGTGTCAGTCTTTTTTGAGTATTTTTTCTATCTCGCAGATAAAGAAGCGGTGATAGTCCTTATCCTTGTAGTGATTGAGCATTTCGGTGTCAAGGAACTCTGCCTCCTTCAGGTCGCCGACGTATAGCTTGCGGCAAAGGATCACCATGCGCGCCTCCTCAATATAAGCCGCACCGTTCTCCGAAAAAACGGGAGTCAGACCGCACTCCTTGAATTTGTCAACGTCACGTCCGCTCTTGCGACCGCAATAGGTCAGCGCCTCGCGATACTCCTCGTCAAAGAAGGTGAGGGAAAGGCGGTCGTTGGCTTCAACAAAGCCGAGGGTGTGACGCTGTGGGCGGATGAAGCATATACAAACGGGCTTGTTCCAGAGAATGCCCGCACATCCCCAACTTGCGGTCATGGTGTTGACGCCGTCAGCGTCTCCCGCAGTGATAAGCATCCAGTCCTTTCCGATAAGCTTGAAAATGCTTTCGTTTAATTCATAAGGGCTGATGGGTACGGAATTGAATTTTGACATAAGCTCCTCCCAGTGTGAAAAATTCTTTTGTAATATTGTATCACACAAAGGCAAGCTTTGCAACACGATTTTCAAAAAATAGTGTTAAAAAGCTTGAAATTTTTTCAAAAAGTCTATTGACAAAAGCCTTTTGCTGTGATATAATAGCACACGTTGCGTGACTGTAAGCGCAGAGCGGAAAGGTTTTGAAAAAAACTGAAAAAACTTTTCAAAAACCTATTGACAAATCCGCCAAGGTGTGGTATAATGTCAAAGTCGCGTGAGAGAAACGCGAAAAAAACGGGAGCATAGCTCAGTTGGGAGAGCATCTGCCTTACAAGCAGAGGGTCATAGGTTCGAGCCCTATTGTTCCCACCATACGGCCCGGTAGTTCAGTTGGTTAGAACGCTAGCCTGTCACGCTAGAGGTCAGGGGTTCGAGTCCCCTTCGGGTCGCCATTTTAATTACTACTGCAAGTAGTAGTTGGTCAGCAGTTACCTTGCTGTTTGCCTCTGTAGCTCAGTTGGTAGAGCAGGGGACTGAAAATCCCCGTGTCGTTGGTTCGATTCCGACCGGAGGCACCATAATGCGGATTTAGCTCATTTGGTAGAGCGTCGCCTTGCCAAGGCGAAGGTGGCGGGTTCGAACCCCGTAATCCGCTCCACAGAACACGGGCACGGATGTAAAAAGGTTCGTACCCGTGTTTGATTTAATAAACTTAATATTAATACGGCGCCATGGCCAAGTGGTAAGGCACAGGTCTGCAAAACCTCTATCCCCCGGTTCAAATCCGGGTGGCGCCTCCAAAAAATTCCGAAAGCGTACGCTTTCGGAATTTTTTTATCCAAGCCGCAGGTTTGGTATATCATCGACGCACAAAGTGCGGCGTATATCATCAGCCCTTCGGGCTGTATCTCATCACGCGTCAGCGTGTATTTTCCTGCGGCTTGATGATATACAACACTTCGTGTTGAT
>JAFTPD010000019.1 GCA_017463485.1 Clostridia bacterium | reverse complement strand
CCACATCTTTGACCATAAACAGAACCGGAGCACACGGAGACAAGATGTCACGAGAGTATGAAAAAGCCGTTTTTGCGTAGCAGAAAGAGCTAGAAAAAGCAAAAACGGCTAGAAAAAGATATATCAATCAGTTGGGGTGGTTGAGGCCGCAAGTTCAAGTCTTGTAACCCAGGCCCCACTTTACAGTGTTCTCTGCGGAAATAAAGCAAAAAAACTGTAAATTATCCCACAAACGGCTTGCTATTTACATATATTTGTGGTATAATTAATCTAATTATACCCTAAAGCCAACAGCATCATTTTGCGAATTAATCAAAGCGACAAGCGCAGAGAGAGGAAAAGTAGATGGGAAACGACACCTTAACTATACTGAACTATCCGGGTAGCAAAAAGCGTCTATTGGATTTCATAAAAAAGACTGTCGAGGATATCTTGCCTGCCGGCAAAACGGTTTTGGATATCTTTTGCGGCACAGGTGCCGTCGGCTACGGTCTGAAAAGCAATTACCGAATTCTCAGCAACGATTCGGAAATATACTGCTACACTATGGCTCGGGCGTTATTGGAAAATAATAAGACATTCTCCTTCTCTGATATTCGCGAAAACTTTGAAGCTCTTTACAAAAAAAATATGTCCGCCCTGTGCGCCGCATATCCCGAATATAAGCAAGAGCAGAATTACATTCAAGCAAAGGATATTTCCTCACTCGTATCCTTTTACAAGAATTTTTTAACCGTAACGCAGGACGGCTATGAATCGCGCGTACATGATTCAGATTTTTCGCTGTTCACAACATACTACAGCAACAACTATTTTGGTTTATATCAGAGCATGGAAATCGATTCAGTTCGATGTGCAATAGAAAATTTTGCGGGCACACCTGAATATGACATTTTAATGTGTTGTCTTTACTATGCCATGAAGGAAGCGGTTTTTTCCAAAGACGGACACATGGCGCAGCCGCTTAACATTGAAAAAAACAGCAGTGTTTTACTCAAGCGCCGCGAAAAATCTATCCTGCACTGCTTTTTGCAGAAGACAGACGATTTCTGCGCGTCGGATTTCGTAACCAACGCTTTTGACAACTGTTGCTACAACCAAACCCTGGACGAGCTTCTTGCATCCGACATTATTCAATCGGCGGATTTAATATATGCCGATCCACCGTATACGGACATGCAATACTCCCGCTACTTTCATTTGCTGGAGACGGTGACGAAATACGACTATCCCGCCATAAGCTCTTCCAAAGGCAAGGTCAGCGCGGGGCTTTACCGCGAAAACCGTTTTCAATCCCCGTTAAGTCAATTTGGAAAGGCGAAAAGAGATCTCGGCAAGCTCATCAAATACTGTGCCGAGCATAAAAAGATACTCGTATTCAGCTACGCTTATCCCATAAATACGGATGTAGAAAAAAGCGACCGCTATACAATGTCTATCGACGAGCTGATAAGTCTTTTCAAGGAATACTACGGAGAATCGGCGACCTCGGCTCTGTCGGTTGATTTTGCACACTGTAACAACCGCAACGCACAAGCGAAAAAGGTATATGAATTTCTAATCGTCGGAAATCCTCAGGCATCCGTGTCAGGAAGTGCCGATCCTGCCGTTGAGAATGCAATCAGAGCCATTGACGAAACGACAGGCACCAACAACTCCCCCATATACAACTCGCACCTGTATTGGTCGCAAAAGCCATATAACATTTGCGATATTTTGCTGGATAAATTATCCTGCACGGGTGATGTTATATGCGACCCGTTTATGGGCTCGGGCGTCACCGTTATGCAGTCGCTTGCGAATAACAAGCGTAGGCGTCCCGTCGGTATAGAAATAAACGACTATCCGATTTTTCTGCTGAAAACTCTGTTGGATAAGCACAACATTTCTGATTTTATTAGCGAATCCAAGGGTGTGCTTTCAAGGCTTGCCAAATACCAATCCGAGCTGTATAAAACCGTTTGTCCTAACTGCGGTATGGAAATCATTATTGATAAATCTATGTTTTCCTACAATCGGGACGGAAGCAAGCTGCTTGATGCGGTTTTTGCGAAATGCTCTTATTGCAAAAAAAACATCAAGCATGTCAATGAAAAAGACTCTGCTTTATTTTCAAAATTTGATAACGACATTTTCGACGAATTTGAAAATATAGGCTTGATTCCCGACTCCAGAATAGCGGTAAGAGAAAATGAAACCCTGCACGATATTTTTACAAAGCGAAACATCAAGGCGATTGATTTGATATTACAGACAATAAAGGAGACGGAATTTTATCCGCTCTATATCTACTCTTTGGTGGGAATTATGCATCTTTGCAAAATTACCGATCCTAAGAGCAGCTCGCAGTGGCCGCTTTGGACTCCTAACCGTGACTGTGTCGAAAAAAACGTATTCAAATTATTCGCCAAATCGGTCTCCAAGACACAGGATGCGCTTGTCGCAGCCGACAAAGCCCTGCCCGAGAATCGCTTTGAGGCACAAAGCTTTTCTGATCTGCGCGAAAACGGATACCTGATTATTAAAGAGGGTATGCAGTTTGTGGGAGCCGACACTCTGCCCGACGAATCGGTGGATCTTATTATCACAGATCCTCCGTACATGGGTCAGGTTATCTACTCCGAATACATGCAGCTATACAAGCCCTTCCTCAAGACCGAAATTGAATATTCGAAGGAAATCATAGTAATCCGAACCAAGGACAGAGTAAAAACCGAGAAGGATTATTTTGAGGACATGAATTTGGCATTCGTGCAAATTTCCCGTTGCTTGAAAAACGGAAAATATCTTTGCCTTTATTTCCACGATGCCAATTTGAGAATTTGGAACAGCCTCATCTCCATGCTTGAAAAAAATTCTCTGCAATTCGTAGGTCTGACCCACGTAAGCAAGGGCAAATCCACACTGAAGAACATTGTCAGCCCCAAAAAATCCATGAACGGAGATGCCATTTTGTTCTTTAAGAAGGATTCCTCTCCCCATTCCCACGGACTCAGCTTCTCCGAGGATGCAGTAATCGAAATAGCCAAAAACATAATTAGAAGCAATAACGGACGCGCTACCACCGCACAGCTTTACGATAACGGCGTGCTTTCGTATATTATAAAAGCGCGTGCGCTTGAGCATTGTGCTTCACGCTATTCCGATCTTACCGAAATATTTACCAAGCATCTTTTGTGGATTGAAGCCGGAGGGTTCTGGGCAATCAATGAATAACAGCACGGGCTGGCTCACTTACGTGACCCAGCCCGTGAAATCGAACTCGACGAATGAAATTCGCCGTTTTGACACTTGAAAAATATAAAATTCACACAAAAAACGTCGAAAATGTTCAAGTTTTCGAAAATGGCGGTGTCCTTGCCGCCATTTTCGATGGGGGGTGGCTTAAATGAGCCAGCCCCTTTAATAAATTCTTTCGGCATCTATCAAGCGCAAATCGCCTTTTGACAAGGAAACCTCAAGCCTTCGCAGCTCCTTCCCTCTCGCTTCATAGCTTGCAATTTTTTCTCTCAGCTTTCTTTTCAGAAGCGGCACGGTATTCTCGGGCGATGCGCTGTATATCGCCTTGATGCGCAACGCGGTTTTATCCACCACCGCCAAAATGATTCGGTGGTCATCATAGTACTTGTTCAACACGTTTTCCGAAATGTCCTGAAAATTCCAGCTGTGGGTTTTGGACACCTTATACTCAAAGAGATTGCCGTCGGCGTCCGAAGCATCATGCGCGCCTGCGCGTCCGCCCTGCTCCGAGTTCACGGTATGATTCAACTCAAGTCCTACCATCAGCTCCCACAGCTTATTGCTGGTAAGCAAGCCCTTAACTCCTGTAATTTTTTCGATTTTTCTTATCGTTTTTATAATATTTTGAAGATCCTCACCGTAGGTGCCTTGCCGCAAATCGAAATCGGGATAGCTCGTTTTGCTGTATCCAATGGATTCAAGCTGTCTCGGAGAGACGTTAATCATCTTACGCTTATTCCGTATTTTCTGTGTGGCCTCAGCCAAATACTCGGACATATCCCTGCCTTTTACTATGTAAGCCCATTTTATCTGCCCAGGGAATGGACAGTCAACGTCGTCCACGTAAACAAAGTATACGTATTCGCAGCGGCGCAACTTTTCAATCGTTTCATCCGTGAAATCGTTGAACGTCCAGGTGTGGTTTTTACTTGATTCCTTGTAGTGCTTGTATTCGATTTCATTACCGTATTCATCCTTTGCATCACGCGAGCCCGAGTGTCCCGGAATCAGATAATGTCCGAAATGGTTTGCTATTAAAATTTCATATATTTTACTGTTGGAATAAATATCGTCAACGCCGTATTTATCAAAAAAGTCTTTTGCCATCAGCCTCAGCTCCTCAAAAAGCCGCGACAGCTTGCCCATGTCAACAGCTTTCGAGCTTTTGCCTTTTGCTTTCAGGCAATTAATTATCTTAGACATCTCACACATATTAACCTCCGTTCTGCCGTCCGCGCGGCAAATTATTATACCGTGCCGCATGACGGTTTTTACTATCAATCACGCACTCGATAAGCGGTGTTAAGGATTTCTTGCGGTTTGCGCAATTTTCCGCCGCACAAGAGTATTCTCCTACAAAACATTATACTACATTTTTTTCTAAATTGCAATAGGCTTTTGAGCTCAGTTACTCGGCATAGTTCACCGTGTTTCTGAATATACTTAACGTACAAAACATTTTGCAGGTGAGATTATGAAACGATCAATTAGCCTCTGGCAGCTTATCGGCTTTGCGGTGACGTCACTCGGTGGCACGGTATTGCACTTTTTGTACGATTGGACGGGCGGCTCGGTATTGGTTGCGCCCTTCTCCGGCGTGAACGAATCGACTTGGGAGCACATGAAGCTGTTATTTTGGCCTATGCTTATTTTCGCTATTGTGCAAAGCTTTTTCTTTAAAGAGCGCGAGGATTTTTGGTGCGTCAAGCTAAAAGGAATACTGCTCGGCCTTGTGTTGATTCCCGTTCTTTTTTACACATACAACGGCGTTATCGGCAGGTCGCCCGACTGGATAAATATTGCCATTTTCTTTATCTCAGCGGCGGTTGCGTATCTCTATGAAACACGGCAATTTAACAACGGAACGACGGTATGCAGATCTCAGAAAATTGCTTTTGCCGTCCTCGGTGTGATCGCCCTGCTCTTTGCGGTATTTACCTTTGCTACTCCGCAAATAGGCATTTTCAAGGATCCGCTGACGGGGACTTACGGGATATAATAAAAGTAAGCGGTGGGCGTTTCTGCTCACCGCTTTGGTGTTTTAATTCATGTCTGCGCGTACATTGTGCGTCGCAGGCTCTTTTTATTTAACATTTTCATTGCCGCAAAGCTTAATCGAGCTCCTCGATGGTGTTGCCGTCCTCGTCGTAGAAGTATTCCCAAGACAACTCACCATCGACGTTGTATACCCTCCAAATTTTTACGCCGCCGGATTCGTAGTAATAAGTTTCTTCCTCCATGACGTCACTGACACCACAATATATTATATAGCTTTTCATGTTGCCGTTGTCGTAATACTCTCTTTTCGTGGTGTATTCTGTCTCTCCGTCCGCATTCACCTCGACGGAGGATATCTCCTGTCCGTATTCGTTATAGGTATAGTTTATTATCTCCTCCAGCTCACCGTTGTAATAGCAGGTTTCCTTGATGATCAGACCGTCTCCGTCAAGGTCATAGACAGACTTGTTAATAACGTCCTCTGCATCGGGAAAATGCTCAATACTCTCGTACACTGCAACGTACCCGTTTTCATTGTAAAGCTCAGTGTCAGTGTAGGTATGCGTGCCGTTTTCGTCGTAGTAGCGTATGACCGACTTAGCTTTATTTCCGTCTTCGTCATACTCGTATTCTGCTACACTTTTACTACTGTCAGCCCACACAAAGGTGCGACGGATCTCGTTTTCATTGTCGTCATATTCGCTTATCTCAAAGTTGCCCTCAACCCATTCTATCTTGTGTTGCAGGAGCATACCCCCCGAGTTGTATTCGCTTATGGACTTATTACCGGAGCTGTCTACGCCTATTATCTTTATCTTGTTTCCGTCCTCGTCGTATTCATAGGTGGCATATCCGTCCTCTTCTCCGTCCGGAAGATACCATTTTGTCTTGGAGATCTGGTCGAGGTCGTTGTACTCGTTAATTTTAAATCCGTCCGATTCTCCGTTGCCGAAATACCACGATACCTTGATAGCCTGACCTTTTTCATTGTTTTCGTAAAGGGTATACTCACAAAGCTCGCCGCCAGAATCGTATTCGTTATCCCTTACCAAATACCAATTTTCGTCGTACAGATACCGTCGTATTCATCATCTGAGGTATACCATATCCAGACCGTATCTATTATCCAAAATAGCGCGAATTAACAGCAATTTTGTTATAATTTATCAATAAAACTATAAAAATTATTCCAAAATCCATCAATATGTACATTTCTATTGACAAACGGGCAATTAAATGGTACAATATATTGATACACTGATACAAATGTGTTACAAGCAAGTAGATAAATGTATAAATACAAGCAGAAAGGTAGAAAATCAAATGTCTTTTTCCCTGCACGGAGTTCACGTTCCTCACAGAAAAAACACAGCTGACAAGCTTGCTGTACGTTTGACAGAAATTAAATCGGTAACTATCCCAACGTCAATGCATATAGGCGCTCCCGCCAAGCCCACGGTCAAGGTGGGCGACGTTGTCTGCATAGGTCAGGTGATAGCGGAGGGAGTCGGATTCGTTTCCTCCCCTATTCACGCGAGCGTATCGGGAAAGGTTACGAAAATATCCGACGTTCTACTCTCCTCGGGTGTTACCGTTCCCGCAATCACTATTGAATCGGACGGCGAGATGGCTGTATGCGAATCGGTAAAGGCTCCAGACGTAAACAGCCGCGAGGAGCTGATCGACGCTATTCGAAACAGCGGTGCTGTCGGTCTTGGCGGCGCGGGATTTCCGACACACGTCAAGTGGAGCGTTGATCCTGACAGAATTCAGGAATTTGTTATAAACGGAGCAGAATGCGAGCCTTATATCACGAGCGACTCCTATACTATGACGGAGCGCGCCGACGATATGGAATACTTCATTCGCGCCGTGCAAAAGCATTTTGGTGTCAAGCGCACCGTTATCGGAATTGAGAGCAACAAAAAGAACGCTATTCGCTCCATGCAAAAAATGGCAGGGCGAATGGAGGGTGTGGAGGTTAAGATCCTGCCTCAGCTTTATCCTCAGGGTGGTGAAAAGGTACTTGTATATCACACCACCAAAAAGGTCATTCCCACTGGCAAGTTGCCTATCGACGTCGGCTGTATCGTTTGCAACTGCACCACGGTCGCGGCTATCGGCTCCTATCTTAAAACGGGTATGCCGCTTGTTAAAAAGTGCGTTACTGTTGACGGCGGCTCAATAAAGACTCCGCAAAATGTTATCGCGCCTATCGGTGTTTCCATAAATGACGTTATCCGGCTTTGCGGAGGATTTACTGTCCAGCCGCAAAAGGTTTTGTACGGCGGTCCTATGATGGGAATTACAGTTCCCGACCTTGCTATGCCGATAATCAAAAATACCAATGCGATAATTGCGCTGTCGGAGAAGGAGGCAAGGCTTCCAAAGACTACTGCGTGTATCCGTTGCGGCGCTTGCACAAATGCTTGTCCCTTCGGACTTGCGCCCGCGCAGATACTTCGCGCTTACAACAAAAAGGACATCGACGCGCTTCGCAGTTTGTCGGTAGACACTTGCATGCTGTGCGGATGCTGTAGCTTTATTTGCCCTGCAAACCGTCCGCTTGTTCAAACCAACAACCTCTCAAAGCAGCTATTGAGGGAAGAAAAGGTAAAGGAGGCATCTAAGAATGGATAATTTGTTGCATTATCCTCGTCGCCGCACATTCACAGTGGGAGATCCACGTCGTCTATCATGCGCGATGTACTGATAGCGTTGCTCCCCGCCACCGTTGCCGCCGTCGTTATATTCGGATGGCGCTCCTTGCTCGTGGTGGCGGTTTGCGTGGCGTCCTGCGTGCTGTTTGAGGCACTTTTCAACTTAATAACCAAAAAAGAACAGACCGTGGGAGATCTCAGCGCGGCGGTCACGGGATTGCTTTTGGCGCTCAACCTCCCCGCAAATATTCCGATATGGCAATGCGTGATCGGATGCGCGTTTGCAATTATTATAGTTAAATGTCTGTTCGGCGGTATCGGCTGCAATCTTGTCAATCCAGCCATAACCGCGAGAGTATTTATGCTCATTTCGTTTAGCAGTATGGCTGCGGCGGCAGCTCCAGTTATCGTTGACACTGCGTCGGGCGCAACTCCACTCGTTTTGTTTGCGGATGGCGGATCGGTGCCACTTAGCGATCTGTTTTTCGGTACGACGGGCGGAGCTTTGGGTGAGACCTGTGCTCTCGCGCTTCTTATCGGATTTGCGTATCTTTTGATACGACGCATCATCACCTGGCACATTCCCGTTGCGTTTGTGGGAAGCGTTTTTGCGCTTTCGTTCCTTATGGAAGGCTTTGACGCTATGCGGTCGCTCGGACTTATTCTGTCGGGCGGACTTCTTCTCGGTGCTATCTTTATGGCGACCGACTACGTCACGTCCCCCTCCACCGCGTGGGGCAAGATCATTTTCGGTCTTGGCGCGGGACTTATCACCTTCCTTATCCGCTATTTCGGTGTTTACCCCGAGGGTGTGTCCTTCGCTATTCTGTTTATGAACATACTGACACCTTATATTGACAAGCTGACTGCACGTAAGATTTTCGGAGGAACAAAGGCATGAAAAAATCTGTAAAAAGTGTTTTGGTTCTGGTCTGTATCTGCGCGGCAGTATCTATACTGTTGGCACTTGCTAACGCTGTAACCGCGCCTATTATTGCTGAAAGCGAACAGAAAAAAGCCAACGCGGCGCTGCTTGAGGTTCTTCCCGACGGAGGGGATTTCGAGCTTGTTGATATAAGCTCGTATACTCTCCCGTCAACCGTTTCGGAGGTATACCGCGCATCCAACGGCGGATACGTGATCAAGCTCACCACCACGGGCTACGCCTCGGGCATGGTAATGATGTGCGGAATTTCCGCTGACGGCACTGTCACGGGCAGCAAGATAATATCCTCGGCGGAAACACCTTCTATTGGAGGTGTTGCGGCTGAAAGCATTGCATCCGCCGTGGTGGGAAAGGATATCACGAGCATTGACCTCGTTGATACCGTAGCAGGTGCTACCAAGACGACGGCGGCGTATCTCGCGGCTGTCAAGGACGCTATGAATACCGTCGTCATTCTCGGCGGTGGCGACGTTGACCTTCGCGACGAGGAGGAAATACTAAAGGACAATCTCTCTGCCGCACTTCCCGAAGCTGACGGCAAATTCACAAAGCATTTCTTCGTGGAGGTTGTTGAAGGCATTGACGCTATTTATACCGCTGACAACAAGTCGGGCGCAGTATGCGTTATCGGAGAGCAGTTTATTGCCGTTGATGCCAACGGAAAAGTACTCAGCGATTGCTCTGAGGAAGACGCAAAGGCCGTCAAGAATGCGATGGCGGCTATAAACGCCACAACTGCCACCGAGATTGATCTATCGGCGCACTCGGGACTGCCGTCACAGCTTATTTCAGCTAAGCTGACAGAGGCAGGCAATTATATTATCGAGATCAAGGCGGCAGGCTACGGAATCACGGGCGGCAACGAATATCACCCCGCCTCGGGCGAGTATATAGTTATCCGCGTTTCACTTACCGCTCAAGGAAAGATCATAGATTGCCTCACCGTTTACCAGAATGAAACGGAAGGTATAGGCTCGGCTTGTGAGGACGAAGCCTTCTACGGTCAGTTTGACGGCAAGACCGAGGAAAACTACGACGATATTGACGCCATAAGCGGCGCAACGCTTACCACAAACGGCTATAAAAAAGCGATTTTGCGCGCGTTTGAATCGGTAAAAATTTTTGAGGAGGGCAAGAATCAATGAAGAAAAACAACTGTCTTTCAGTGATGATAAACGGTATTATCAAAGAAAATCCCGTTTTGGTGCTGATACTCGGAACTTGCCCCACTCTTGCCACAACTACAAATGTTTTCGGCGCATTCGGCATGGGAATTGCTACCCTTGCGGTGCTGATATGCTCAAACGTGCTTATCTCCCTTCTGCGCAAGGTCATTCCCGACAACGTGCGTATTCCCTGCTATATAGTTATTATCGCGGGATTTGTAACCGTCGTTCAAATGCTTGTTCAGGCGTTTCTCCCCGAGCTGTACGAAATGCTGGGCGTTTATCTTGCACTGATAGTAGTAAACTGCATAATCCTCGGCAGAGCCGAGATGTTTGCAAGCAAAAACTCTGTGGGACTGTCTGCTCTTGACGGTCTTGGTATGGGAATCGGCTTCACACTTGCGCTGTGCGCTATCGCGACCGTGCGCGAGGTGTTGGGTGCGGCAAGCTTTGCGGGTATTGCTATTCCCTTCCTTGAGGAATACAAGATCGAATTCTTTGTTAAAGCTCCAGGCGGCATGGTAGTCTTTGGACTTATGATCGCACTTGTCAGCTTCATAACCCTCGGAAAAGCTCCAAAGAAAAAGGAATTCTCCTGCGCAGGCTGCCCCGGCAGTGAACATTGTCAGCTTAAAGGCTGTGCTGACGGAAAGGAGGAAGCGTAAATGGACGGATTTAAGGGTCTTGTCATTATACTTATGTCCTCTGTTCTGGTCAACAACTACGTGCTTAGCAGATTTTTGGGAATCTGCCCCTTCCTCGGAGTTTCCAAAAAGCTGGATCAGGCGGCGGGAATGGGTGTTTCCGTAACAGTGGTAATGCTCCTTGCCACTCTTGTCACGTGGCCCATTCAGTATTTCGTGCTTGAGCCGTTGGGACTTGAATATCTGCAAACTATCGTGTTCATTCTCATTATAGCATCTCTTGTGCAGATGCTTGAAATAATCCTCAAGAAATTCTCACCCGCTTTGCATCAAGGTCTTGGAGTCTACCTACCTCTTATTACCACTAACTGCGCGGTGCTTGGCGTTGCTATCAACAACATCACCGACAAGTTCAACTTTGTGGAATCCTTAGTCAGCTCGCTTGGGTGCGGACTCGGATTTTTGCTTGCTATGGTACTGTTTTCGGGTCTGCGCTCCAGAATTAACGAGGATGAAGTACCAAACAGCTTCCGCGGAGTTGCTATCACTCTTATCGCCGCGTCCTTCATTTCCCTTGCGTTTATGGGACTTGCGGGGATAGTGGACAATCTCTTTGCATAAGGAGGATGCTCTATGCCTATGTTAATTGATATTCTGACGGCGTTTGCCGTCGTCGTAGCTGTCGGCCTCCTCTTCGGAATACTGCTTGCTCTGTTTATTCGCTTCTTTGGAGTCGAGGAGGACGAAAAAGCAAAAAATATAAGAGCCGCTTTGCCCGGTATCAACTGCGGTGCTTGCGGCTATAAGGGCTGTAACGACTACGCCGAGGCTCTTGCAAAGGGACTCGCAAAGCCAAATCTTTGTATTCCCGGCGCTGACGACACTGCTCGCGAGCTGAGCGAGATACTCGGTGTCGAGGTAGAAGAGCCCCATGATGTCGTCGCATTCGTGCATTGTAACGGAGTCTGCGATGCGACCTTTGACAAATCGCTGTATGACGGAATCGCGTCCTGCAAGGCGCGCGCCATGATATACGGTGGACCGAAATCCTGTACTTACGGCTGTCTTGGGTGCGGTGACTGTGCAAGGGTCTGCATCTCTCACGCCATTTCGGTTGAAAACGGTGTCGCGAGAGTGGATACCGCTCGTTGCGTAGGCTGCGGAATGTGCGCCAAGGAATGTCCCAAGCACATAATCTCCATGATTCCGCAGGAGACAGCAACCGTAGTTTACTGCAGCAGTAAGGACAAGGGGGCAGACGCACGCAAGGCGTGCAAAAACGCTTGTATCGGCTGTAAAAAATGCGAAAAGGTCTGCCCCGAGCAGGCAATCGCGGTCAAGGACAACTGTGCTGTGATCGATTACACCAAATGCACGGGCTGCGGTGTATGCACCGAGGGCTGTCCCACAGGCTGTCTTAAAAAGGTACACTTCCCCGACCTGCCCGAAGGCTTCAGTCTGTCCTGATGCGCATGAACAAGGAAGCAAGCACCGAGGCTCGCGCCTTGGATGCGACAAAAAAGGTCAAAAACGATATTATTCTCATATCCGCTCTCCTGCTTTTGGTACTGATAGCGGCACTTGCGCTATTTTTATTCAGGGTAACGGGAGATACGGTTACGGTGGGCGTTGACGGCAAGCTTTTTGGCGAATACTCCCTTTCTGAGGACAGAGTCGTGGAGATAAAAAACGGCAACGGCTACAATATTTTGGTTATTGAGGACGGCAAGGCTTACGTCAGAGAAGCAAGCTGTCCCGACGGAATATGCTCCTCACACCGTCCTATCGGACACAGCGGAGAAAGCATTATCTGTCTGCCGAACAAGGTAGTCGTCGAGGTGCATACTCAAAGCCAAAGCACCCCTGACATAATCGCATAAGGGGGAGTCAACGTGAAAAACAAACGGTCAAACACTAAAAAAATCGCGCTTGTCGGGCTTGCCGCGTCGTTGGCACTTTTACTGTCTTACGTTGAATTTTTACTTCCCCCGCTCTACGCCGCAGTCCCGGGTATCAAGATGGGACTGCCAAACGTGGTAATCATCTACGTTTTATACTGCATTGACGTAAAATATGCGGCGCTCGTGTCTGCGACGCGCCTTATCCTCTCATCCATACTGTTTGGAAACACCATGACGCTTGCTTACAGCGTCGCGGGTGCCGTTCTCAGCCTTCTGATAATGGCGATATTGAAAAGGACGGATAAGCTGTCAGCTGTCGGCGTCAGCGTTGCGGGCGGCGTTGCCCACAATCTCGGACAGATACTTGTGGCTATCCTGCTCCTCGACACCCCGCAGATTGCATTTTATATGCTCGTTTTGACGGTAACGGGTACGGTGTCGGGAATTTTCGTAGGGATGAGCGGCACACTTTTAATAAAGCGAATTCCAAGTGATAAAATTTTTCGGCTGCGGTGATTTTTGACTATTTATGTTGACATCCGCGCATACTGTATGTTATAATGAACCGAAAAATAGGCAAAACCAAAGGAGAAAAAATGAAAAGAATCATTTCTGTTACTATGATTTGTGCGATAATGCTCTCCATTTTCGCACTTGTCGGCTGTGAGCCGAAGGCGGCGACGCTCAAGCTGGGACTTGGCGTATATTCCACGGCATCTGCAACCGACGCCACCGAGGATAAGGACGGTCAGGGACAGGCAACCGTTACTGTTGCCGCAGTTCTGGTGGACGACGATGGCAAAATAGTCAAGGCATTCGTTGATTGCGCCGACAGCAAGGTAGGCTACACCGCCGAGGGTAAGGCAGTTGCAACGACGTCCTTCAAGACAAAATACGAGTCGGGCAATGACTACGGCATGACAAATCCAGCATACGGCGGAACGGCTACCAAGGAGTGGTACGAGCAGGCTGACGCTTTCTGCACTCTTATCGTGGGCAAGACCTCGAATGAGGTCGCTGCGCTCGTTGCAGACAATGCAAAGGGTACTGACGAGGTTATCAAGGCAGGCTGCACCATTTACGTTGCAGAATTCGCAAAGGCAATAGAAAAGGCTATTGCAGGCGCAACCGTGTCCAACGCCACCAAGAACGATACCTTGAAGCTGGGTGTTTCCACCGCGCAGACCACTACTGACGCAAATGAGGACAAGGACGGAACGAACAAGATCGAAACCACCGTTTTTGCCGCGGCTGTAAATGCAGACGGCAAGGTAGTTGCGGCTGTCAGCGATTGCGTAGAGGTGACCTTTACCTTTGACACCGCGGGCGCATCTACCTTCAACGCCCCCGAAACGCTTCTCTCCAAAAAGCAGAAGGGCGACGATTACGGCATGAAGAACCCCACCTACGGCTCTGCCAAGGAATGGTATGAGCATGCGGCGGCGTTTGACGCTGCTTGTGTGGGCAAGACCGCAAATGAAATCGAGGGGCTGATGGGCACTGACTCCAAGGGCAACGCAGACCTTCAGTCAGCGGGATGCACCATCGACGTCAGCGGATTCGTAAAAGCAGCATCCAAGATAAAATAACCGATATATAAAAAGGGAGGATTTCCTCCCTTTTTGACCTTATGGAGAAGTAATGAAAAAGCGACAACTTATCTCAATACTTTTACTGACCTGCATACTCTGCTCTTCCCTCATCCTTCCGTCGTGCAATACGCAAAAAAGCAAATACGTTGCTCACTCCTTCGATTATTTCGACACGGCTACTACAATAACGGGATATGAAAAGGACAAGGCGACGTTTGACCGCACGAGCGGCGAGATACTTGACCTTCTTTTCGAATATCACAGGCTGTTTACCATCTATCACCGATTTGAGGGAATTGAAAATCTTTGCACTGTAAACGAGTTGAAGTACGGAGTTCATCGCGTGGTAACGGTTGACAACCGCATCATAGAAATGCTTTTGTACGCGAAGGAAATGTACCGTGTGACGGATGGCAAACTGAATATCGCAATGGGAAGCGTACTGTCTATCTGGCACGATTATCGCACGGCGGGCTTGGATGAGCCGTTGGAGGCTAAGCTGCCGCCTGTGGATATGCTGACCGAAGCGGCGGAGCATACCAACATCGATGCTCTCGTGATAGACGAGGAAAATTCCACGGTCTGGATCTCTGACCCCAAAACAACGCTTGACGTTGGAGCCGTTGCCAAGGGGTACGCAGTTGAAATGGTAGCACGAGAGCTTGAAGCGAAAGGGATTTCGGGCTACGTTATAAACGTGGGCGGCAACGTGCGCACGGTAGGAACAAAGCCAAACGGTGAAAAATGGCTGGCTGGCATTGAAAACCCGAACACCGAGTCGGACGAGGCTTACGTCGAGTATTTACAGCTTGCGGGCGAATCCGTCGTTACAAGCGGCTCGTATCAACGGTATTACACGGTTGACGGCAAGAATTATCATCACATTATCGATCCGCAGACACTGCTCCCTGCCGAGGGGTATCTTTCGGTGTCGGTTGTCTGCAAGAATTCGGCAGACGGCGACGCGCTGTCCACTGCCCTGTTCTGTATGCCGTTTGACAAGGGTCTCGCACTCGTCGAGAGTCTGGAAGGCGTTGACGCGCTTTGGATAATGTCAGACGGGTCAAAAAGATACTCAAGCGGATTTGAAAAATACGCTACCACGCCATAAAAAACCAAAAGGGTGACCGAGACTCTGCAAAATTAGCGGCAAATTGAATAGCCTTCCCCAGCGGGGGAAGGGGGACCGCGATAGCGGTGGATGAGGTGTTTGAAGCAAACCAAGAAGACTCCTCATCCGTCAGTCTTCGGCTGCCACCTTCTCCCACAGGAGAAGGCTTTTTTGCTATGCAGAAAGCAAAGAAAAGCCCCGCGCAAGGCGGGGCAAAAGGAAAATTATTTATACTTGTCTAAAACCGCTTTGTAATCGGGATTTTTGAGAAGCTCGGCACGTCTGCCACCCTTTGCATTGGCACGATAATCAAGATTAAATTTGAAAAGATTTCTGCTTTTTGTTTCGCCGTAACGGTCAAAGGCACGATTCAATGCTTCGTCTTTCGTTCTCATATCTTCCGTCTTTTTTGTCACATACAGTTCTTTATCCATAACTGCGATCACCTGTTCATCCGTTCCGCCACGATAGCAAAGGTCGTTTTCCATTCTTCCAAGGAAAGAACGCGCAAGCATAAGGAAGAATATTTCTCCGGTTTCTTCAAATGCATTTAGCATCAGAGCACCACATTTCAGTGCACGCTCTGTCTTTTCTTTCATCGAGAGAGAAGGATTGAAAAACACGGTTCTGCCGAGCTTATCTGCTGCGAAATCGATAAGCTCATACATATTTTTTTGAACGTGGAAATAATATTCGCTTGTGTCTTTTGCAAACAGCTGCTCGATTTTTTGACCACTTGTGGTAAACCAATCGGTGAATTTTATTTTGTAAATCTCAAGTGCTTCTTCAGTTTTGCCTTCCGCATGAAGAATTTTCGCGCGCATATTCCACGCACCAAGCCGTAGACTTTCCTCGGTGCAGCCGCCGAGTATCTTTTCGCAGATGGCACGAAATTCGTCCTTGTGTTCAATCAAAACGGCGGGATCGTTATCAGCCAAGTCACCGCCAATATTCCACATATAGTAATGCATAATCCAATAGTCATTAGGATAATCGTGGTATGCCTTGACGATAATTTCACGACCTTTTTTATCGTTCCAATGCTTTCTATACAAAGCAATTATTTCGTCGATTTCTGCTTGGATCTTTTCTTGATTGTAACCCATAAGCTCGTCAAGCGTTACTCCAAAGAAATAAGCGAGAGGTTGCAAAAGCGTAATGTCGGGATAGGTTTCTCCCCTTTCCCACTTGCTAACCGCCGCACAGGTAACGTTCATAGCCACCGAAAGCTGTTCCTGCGTAATGTTTTTTGCCGTGCGCAAACGCTTAATATTTGCACCAATAGTCATTTCCATAATCATACCTCCGTTGAGATAAAAGTAAGCCGACGTCTGCTTCTGCTTATATTATAGCATAAAAATAGTTTCAGTAAAGGTATTGTTAGGAAACTTTGTATTAACTTGAAGTTGAAAAAAGATAGCATAGGTACAGTTATTCGATTGCGAATTTTCTATTTTTCCGACGCTTGCGTCCGGGGAAAGCATAGCGCGTGGAGGTCCACCGCACAAAATCGGGCAGAAGCCCGAACCCACTATCAGCATCGTGCGGGTATATATAAGGCTCCCTCCGGGATGGAGCTGTCGCCGTAGGCGACTGAGGGAGAGCGCGTTACAATAAAGTTTATCAAAACTCCGAAGTCACGCAGGCTCCTTCCACCGCTATCGCGGTCCCCCGCATCCGCGCGCGGATGGCATCTCGGAGGGAGGCTTTGGCAAGCTATCGCCCATAGAAAAACACCACCAAAGAAAATTCCTTGGTGGTGTTAGTTATTTCTCCGCTAAAGATGCAGAGCGGACGGTCACCCTTTTGTTTTTTATTTTACCATTCCGTAGCCGCCTGCGTGCTTGCTGACCTCCGAGGCTACCACGAACACGTTATTATGGCATATTCTGCGGATCTCCTTCAAAACGCGCGTCGCGTCCCTGCGCGGCAAAACGATAAGTATCATATTCATCTTATCCGTAGAGCCGTGTCCGTCAAAAACGGTATAGCCTCTGCCGTTTTCCTTGAGGTAACCAATGATCAATTCCGTGTTTTCGTCGTTGGCTATAAGCTGTAAATTCGACGTTCCAAGCGCGATCTTGCTCTCAAGCGTCGAGCCGAGGAACAGTCCCGTCGCGTAGCCCATGCAATAAAACGCCAGCAAGAACAGATTATCTCCAAGAGTGCTGATAATGGTGGAGATCACAAGTCCCCATATCGAGCACTCCAGAAATCCGAGTGCCGCCGCCTTCATGCGTTGCCCCTTTACCATCATACAGGTTTTGAGGGATTGTATAGTTATCTCAATGATCTTTGCGGCGCAAACAATAAAGCACACAGCAATGGGTGGTATGGAAGCCAAAAATTCAGACATTGAAATTCTCCTTTACGTTTTATTTTTTAGTTCTCGGCGGCAAGTCTGCCCTGCCACGTGTTCTCCGAGTACATCAGCTTGTCGATATCGTTGATGACGGACACCTTTTTACGACTCCAATCGGGGCTGAGCAGGTCGTCTGCCATGCCGTCACCCGTAAGACGCGCCACCACCGTATCGGGCGGCAACAGCTCGAGGGCGCGGACGACAAGGTGGATATACTGCTCTCGCCCCATGGGCGTATACTCTCCGCGCTCGTACATCTCTGCCATTTTTGTGCCGCGAAGGACGTGCAAAAGATGTATCTTCACCTGCTCGGGGTGCAGCTCTGCAACGTCACGGACGGTGCGCAGCATATCCTCCTCTCTCTCGTCGGGAAGTCCGAAAATTATATGAACACAAACGTTGATCCTATCGCTTGCCGCCTTAAGGCGACGATATCCGTCCACAAAATCCGCAAAGCTGTGTCCTCGGTTGATAAGCTCGGCGGTTGTGTCGTTTGAGCTTTGGAGTCCAAGCTCCACCGTAAGCGTTGTACGCTCTGCAAGCTCAGCAAGATAATTCACCGTGTCCTCGGGCAGGCAATCCGCCCGCGTGGCGATATTAAGTCCCACTACGCCCTCAAAGCCGAGGGCGGCTTCAAAGCTGCTTTTCAGCACGTCAAGCGGCGCGTAGGTATTACTGTGCGCTTGAAAATACGGTATGCACCGCTCCACGCTCCACTTGCGCGACAATCGACTTTTTGTGGTCCTGTACTGCTCGTCAAGCGGCATGGTCGGGAGCTGTGCAAAGTCCCCGCTTCCCCGCCCCGAGCAATAGATACATCCGCCCACTCCGCATCTGCCGTCGATATTCGGGCATGTAAAGCCCGCGTCAAGAGGAATTTTGGCGCACTTGCCGCCGAAGGTCTGTTTGAGCCAATAATCGTATGTATAGTAACGCTTATTCGAGTCGCTGAAAGCAAACGGATTGCTCTCACTTTGCTTACTTTTGGGCATAGTGCGTTCCCTTCCTTGTATTTTGGGGAGGGTATCACATAAGGACGCCCTCCCCGAAAGTTTGTATTTTTTAATCAGCCAACAGCTTTTCAAGTGCCGCAAGACGCAGGCAAACGGTAAGTCCCTCCATAGCCACCACAAGCTCGTCAAGCGAGGGATAGGTGGGCGCAATACGGATATTGCTGTCGTTGGGGTCGATTCCGTAGGGGTACGTTGCGCCGACAGTAGTCAGCGTCACACCCGCGCTCTTTGCAAGCTCGTAAGCGCGCTTCGCCGTGCCCTCCATGGTAAACAGGCTGATGAAATATCCGCCGTTGGGGTTGGTCCATCTTGCAAAGCCAAGCTCGCCCACGTCACGGGCAAGGATAGACTTCACTGCGTCAAACTTGGGACGGATAATATCCGCCAGCTCCATCATGTGGCGAAGAATATTCTCCGCACTTCCGAAATACTTGACGTGTCGCATCTGATTGAGCTTATCAAAGCCGATGGTCTGCGCGCCGATTACCGACATTGCCTGCTTCATATTAGCATCCGACATAGCAAAAATTGCAACGCCCGAGCCGGGGAAGGATATCTTTGAGGTGGAGGCAAAATAGAAAACTCTGTCCTCTGTGCCGTACTTTTTGCACACCTCAAAAATATCGGCGAGTCTGTCGCTTCTGTCCGTATAGAGGTCGTGCACTACGTAGGCATTATCCCAGAAAATTCTGAAATCCTTTGCCGCCGCAGGCATTTTTGCAAGTCTTTCCACCGTTTCGTCCGAATAGGTATATCCGTCGGGGTTTGAGTATTTGGGACAGCACCATATTCCCTTTACCGACTCGTCGGCGGCGCAAAGGCGCTCCACCGCGTCCATATCGGGGCCGTCGGGAGTCATATCCACGGTCACCATCTCAATACCGAGGGACTCGCAGATCTTGAAATGGCGGTCATAGCCGGGTACGGGACAGATGAACTTCACCTTATCAAGCTTGCACCACGGGGTACTGCCGCACACTCCGTAGAGCATTGCACGGGACACCGCGTCGTACATAAGGTTAAGGGATGAATTTCCGCCGATAAACAGATTTTTCTCGGGTATAGAGAGCAGCTCGGAAAACATTTTCTTCGCCTCGGGAGTACCGTCAAGCAGACCGTAATTGCGGCAATCAAATCCGCCGCCCGTCTTGCAATCCTCCGTACTGCTCAGACAATCGAGCATGCCTGTCATTATATCAAGCTGATCTGCGCCGGGCTTTCCACGGGAAAGATCCAGCTTAAGACCGCGATTTTTAAATTCACTGTATGCCGCCTCCATTGCCGCTTTTTCGGCGAGCAGCTCGGCTCGGCTCATCACACTGTACTGCATTGGGTTTGCTTCCTTTCAAAAAACAAAATGTTCACTGCCGTGTATTGTACCACACTTTTACAAAAAAAGCAAGAGGATTTTTGAAATTCCGCAAAAAATATTCATTATTTTTCGTTTTTTCGGGTTTTTGAGGCAAAAATCAATGAATTTATGCAAGTCGAGAGTTCGAACTTGCAAAATTTAGTCCTCGTTCTCCCAAAATCTGAGCGCTACCTCGCGCAGAGATGCAGGATCTCCCACGGCGTACATATTACCTCTCCAATGCTCGGGATAGAGGGGCAAATAACGCTCGGATGCGTATCTGTCGTCGATAAGCACGACAATTCCTCTGTCGTCGTCGCGTCGGATAACTCTGCCCGCAGCTTGAAGGACGTTATTCATACCCGGATAGGTGTAGGCGTAGTCGTATCCCCTGCCCTCGCGGGTGGAGTCGAAATACTCGCGCATGATATTGCGCTCGCTGGACAGCCCGGGCAGTCCCACGCCTACGATAACAGTACCGATAAGCGCCTTACCCGGCAGGTCAACACCCTCGGAGAAGGAGCCGCCGAGCACGCAAAAGCCTATCTGCAGCTTGTTGCTGTCGGGCTTGAAGGAATTAATAAATTCCTCCCGCTCGGAGTACGTCATATTGGCGCGTTGAAGCACCGTTTTGACATTCGGATATTTCTTTACAAAGAGCGAATGTACCTTTTCCATATAGCCATACGACGGGAAGTACACGATATAGTTTCCTACCCTCGCCGACACGGTTGCGGCGATATAGGTAACTATTGCGCGGGAGGACTTATCTCTGTCCTCGTATCTCGTGCTTACTCCGTCAACCGCCACAAGACAAAGGTTTTCGCGCGGAAACGGTGACGGATAAGAAACCTTGACAGCCTCGTCCCCGCCGCCGAGAATGTCCGCGAAATAGTCTGCGGGCGTGAGAGTCGCCGAAAATAGCAGGCAGGATCGTGCGCGGTGAAGCAGCGGCTTCATTATTCCCGACGGATCGAGGCACTGATATCTTACTGTAATATCCTCCCCGTCAAGCTGTGTAAAGGTCACGAATTTATCGTCATAATAGTCGCCGGCGATGCGGAAGGTACGCAAGTCGGCGGCGAATTTTTCCACCTCGCCGTACAGCTCGTGTCCCGCCTCGGTGCGTAGCCAGCCGTCGCATATCTTACCAAGCGCTTCGGCGGCAGCGCAAAGCTCTACGGGAAGCTGACGAATGAGCGAAAAGGCGTGAGTCACTCCGTCCGCATCCTGCATCTTGTTTTCGTCGCAGTGACGCGCCATACCCATAAGGCAACCGATAATCGAATTGAACGTGCCCGAATTCAGCCGCGCATCCGTGGGTGCGTCCTCGTCGGGGAAAATATATTCCTTGGCTCTGGTTTCATAATCCGCAAATGCGTCGCGCATACGGTAAACGGCTGACAGGCTGAGTGAGCCCGAATACATATCTCTCGCTCTGTCAACGAGATTGTGCGCCTCGTCCACAAGGAAAATATACTTGTGCCCCTCGGTGTTTGGTATGCCGTCGGCAAAATATCGACGCAAATAGACAGAGGGCGAGAAGGCATAGTTATAGTCGCATATTACTATCTCGCAGTATTCGGACAAATCGAGTGCCAGCTCGTAGGGACAGACCTTGCCCTTTATCGCCGCATCGCGGATATCCTTTGCCGAGAATACGTTTTTGGTTGACAGCAGCTCGCGGATAATGCCCTCTGCACGGTCGTAGTATCCCCTTGCAAAGGGACACATCACGGGATTACAGCAACGTGATATACTATGTCCCGCAAGGCGTGCGCCGTCGTTGATACAAGATGATTCGCGCGAGCTGATAACGCAGGTGCGAAGCGGCGTTCCGCTCTCGTTCAATCTCTCGGCGGCGGCAAATGCCTCCCGCCTTGTGCTTGATTTTGCGGTGAGGTAGAATATTTTATCCGCCCTTCCCTCGCCGAACACGCGCACGGCGGGATAGAGGGTGGATATGGTCTTGCCGATACCCGTTGGTGCGCCGGCGAACACTATCTGCCCCGCCCGCATATCCTGCCAGCACTCCTTTATCATTTCCTCCTGCGCCGCTCGGATAGCTCCGTAGGGAAAAATCGCGTGCTTGGCTTTGTCGCGCAGCGCGGTATTTGAATATTTTATTTGCTCGGCGCGGAACAATGCTCGCGCAAGTATGCCGAGATATGCATTTTGGAGGTCGTCGGCACTCATCACAGTGTCGCTATACAGCTCTTCACCGTCCTCCGAGCGCTCTACATAGGTGAGTCGGAGCGTAACGACACCGACGCCGCGACTAACGGTCAGAAAATAGCCGTAGCAGATAAGCTGAGCCATATCTGCCTCGCGCGCGCCTACAAATCGGGACATATCAGATACCGATTTTATCTCCTCGACCACAAATCCGCCAAGGCTGTCGGCAAAAATGCCGTCGGCTCTGCCGCTGACCGAGAAGGTCACGCCGCCGTATCGGCAGATATTTTTCATCTCCACCTCGGCGTGATATCCCGCTCCGCGTGACTCCATCAGCTTACGGTGCGCCGCCTGTCCTTCGGCAAAGGCGCGATATCTTGAATGTGCGGGGTATCTGTTGTCAATATCCCCGCCTCGGAAGGCAAGCTCACACAGCTCGCGCACCGATATCTCCAGCACTCCGTCGGAGGATATTTCGGTCGCTTTTCGGTTGTATTTCATTTGATCTATCCTCCCTTCGGACGAATTGTTAACTATAATATAATTATACTCCCCAGCGCGAATTTTGTCAAGAATAATAGTGATATATACGGAGCTCTGCCCACCGAATTATTTGTTTATTTGCCAAGGGAAACATTACTCCGCAAAGCAAATCTTCCGTTCCGTCTTTTCTACCAAGCGCACCGCAAAAAACTTGTGATAATTATACAAATTTTCTCTTGACTTTTGATTTTGAAAGTGCTATAATCTGTCCTTGTAGTTAAACATCCTCGGAGGTTCTTATGCAAGCTCTTTTAAGTATATCAATAGCCCTCTTTGCAGGGCTGCTCTTATCCCGCGTGGCAAAGCTGTTCCAGCTTCCTGCAGTCACCGCGTATCTCGTTGCGGGAATTTTAGTTGGTCCTTACGTTCTCGGCGCACTCGGTATCGACGGACTCGGATTTACGAGTCACGAAAACGTCAAAGCCTTCTCGCTGTTTTCGGACGTTGCCCTCGGATTTATCGCCTTTTCTATCGGAAACGAATTCCGTTTGTCCGATCTTAAGCATATAGGTAAGCAAGCAACCGTTATCGGTATCGTTCAGGCAGTATTCACCACCGTCCTTGTGGACGCAATACTTATCGGCGTGCATTTCCTCATGCCCGACAAGCTCTCCCTCCCTGCCGCTATCGTGCTTGGCGCGATCGCATCAGCCACCGCTCCTGCGGCAACGCTGATGGTAGTCAGACAGTACAAAGCAAAGGGAAAGCTGACAAATCTGCTTCTCCCCATAGTTGCTCTTGACGACGCCGTGGGACTTGTGCTGTTCGCTGTGTCCTTTGGAATTGCCAACGCCATCAACACAAATCACATTGACGTTATCTCTATCGCCGTCGAGCCGCTTTTGGAGGTTGTGCTGTCCCTCGCGTTCGGATTTATCATGGGCATGCTGTTTACCTTTGTGGAGAGATTTTTCCACTCACGCTCAAAGCGCCTGTCTGTGTCGGTGGCATTTGTGCTTGTGACCGTCGCGCTTTCAATGGTAAAGTTCGAGATCGGCGGCGTACATATAGGATTTTCCTCCCTGCTCGTGTGCATGATACTTGGAACGGTGTTCTGCAACGCCTGCGACTTTTCGGAGGAGCTTATGGATCGCCTTGACCGCTGGACGGCTCCCCTGTTTATCATGTTCTTTGTGCTGAGCGGTGCAGAGCTTCAGCTCTCGGTATTTGCAGACTTAGCTATCGTCGGTATCGGACTTATTTACATCCTCGCACGCTCCTTGGGTAAATATTTCGGCGCGTCACTCAGCTCGAGAGCCGTGGGATGCGACAAGAGCATTGTCAAGTACCTCGGCTTTACCTTGCTTCCGCAGGCGGGCGTTGCGCTTGGCATGGCGATAAAGGCGGAGCAGCTTGGTGCCGACGGATTTATCGTTGCAAACATTACGCTTTTTGCAGTGCTTGTCTACGAGCTTGTAGGCCCTATGATAACCAAAATATCTCTGCTCAAGGCGGGCGAGATACAGCCCGAGGGCAAAACGAGCGCCCGTGAGGAGCACAAAAAGCTGATGCTCGGAAAGCACCAGAAATAAAATATACGGGCTGTCGCATTTGCGACAGCCCCTTTTCCTTTTTGATCAAATAAGTCTCAATTTTTTTGCTACATTTTCTCCGTCAACGGAAATAAAGCTATGCGTGCCTGTATAGCCCGCCGAAATGTAATGACCGTCCACCCACGCCTTCAGCGTGTGCGGGTATTCAAATACACCCTCGATCTCGTCGTATACGTTTCCGTTTACAATAAGCTCATTGGTGTGCTTTACCCGTCTGTAGCAAATATCGTAATTCAGCGTGCGTTTTTCAAGCAAAACTCTGTGCTTAACGTCCTTATCCGCTTCTCGTATAGCATTAGAATTTGACGGCTCTGCGACGGCAGGCTCGGAATTTTGCTTAGCCTCTCCAACCTCTTCAACGAGCGGAAGGATATTTTCACAGTCGACCACCGCTTCTTTCTCCTCGGGAGGAAGCTTTTTGAGCTTATAGTGAGCGCTGATTCCGAGAATAAGATAGTATATCACCCATGCGTGGAATAAAATATCAAAAGCCGACTCTATGGTAATGCCGCTCAAAGCCAACATTCCAACCGTGTCAATGCCAAAGAAAACAAGTGCAAAAATGAGCCAGCCCACACGGTTTTTGCTTGACATAAGCCATGCCAGAAGGTAGAGTAGCGTGAGTACTACGGAAATTACCAGCAGAACGACGAATACGGAATCATCAAGGAAGGTCATACCCCCAAAGTCGTCCGTATAATACTCCTCAGGGAAGCGTCCGCACACAAGCATCCCGAAGCTGGCTATAAAGTATGGAATAAACGCGGAAAACAGAAAGTATAAGTCTGTATTTATTACGAGCAGCAACAAATTTATTGCCGTGAAAACAACCACAAGCAGCAGATTCATTCTCGACGTTTTGTATTTCTGTTCAAGAATACTATGCTGTGATAGCTGCCCCTGCGTAGAAAAATTTGCCATTGATAGTCTCCTTTTTATAGTGATTGGTATACTAAGGGCAAAGAATTTTTAACTTCTCTACCCTTTTTGCGGTTTCGACCCGAGATCTTTGTTATTTCACCAGCCCGAAAAAGGTCTTGTTTTTGAGAGCTTCAAGCATTATCGTTCCGCTGGACACGTTGGTGGCAAGCGGGATTTTTTGTACGTCGCAAAGGCGAAGGAGTGCGGATACGTCCGGCTCGTGAGGCTGTGCCGTGAGCGGGTCGCGCAGAAAAATTATCAGATCAAGCTCACCGTTTGCAAGCATTGCGCCTATCTGCTGATCGCCGCCAAGCGGTCCGCTTTTGAGTCGGTGGATATCCAGCTTGGTCTCCCCCATTACCATAGTTCCCGTTGTGCCCGTAGCAAAAAGCTCATGCTCTGCGAGAACGTCTCTGTATTTCTTTGCAAGCTCGATAATTTCTGCCTTTTTCTTATCGTGAGCAATAAGCGCTATTTTCATATTCCGTTTCCTCTCAGTTAAAGATTACCTTCTGCTTCAAGGTATCCAGTGTCTTTCGGTCAAAGCGGTAATACTTTTCGATAGGCGAGAGCTTACGTCCGTCCACAAGAATAGGATCTTTTATCTCGATATCACCGCCGACAAGCTCGGAATAAATGATATCGCCGCACATATATCTGCCCATTCTGTCGCGGCGCACAATTCGCTCGCCGTTCTCGTCAAGCTCAAGCTCGGCGTACAGAATGTCTTTGTTTTCAAAGGCATACCAAAGTCCCTCTGCCCATCTCATGGAGCAGCAGAACGCCGCCTCGTCCCACTTGATGGCAACGCTGTCGCAGATATCGGGCAGGACTATCCAGTCGGGTCCTGCGCCGCCGTTGGGACGCTGTGCGGACGCAAATCCGTTGTGCCATACGCGAGCCGCCGTGGTGCGGTATTCCTCATCCCCTGTGATGCGGTAAAGCTCACCTGCAAGGATAAGGGAGTCTACGATAGCGCAAGGCTCTGTCCACGTATCGGGACGTCCCCACCAGTTAAGGTTCTGATATACCGCGCTCATTCCGCCGCCGTGGACGTAAAGATCGTAGATCTTCTTTGCGCCGTCAAGGTATTTTTCGTTGCCGGTAGTGCGATAAAGTCTTACAGCACCGCGAGCGGCGGTAAGGGTGCAGTGAGTCTGCACGCGCAGAGCGACCTTATCAATGGCAACGTAGAATTCTATCATTTCGTCGAGAAGCTCAAGCACGCGCTCGTCGCGGGTAAGCTTATAAACGTGGGAAAGTCCGTCAACGCTCATAAATGCACAGCCGATATCGGTGGAAAGCTTCCAACCGTCAATTATACCCGTGCTGTTTCCGCCTACTCCGCCCTGATCCACGTGCTCGCGATTGACGGGGTACGTGCCGTAATAGCCCTTCGTGGGCAGGAACAGATTTTCGGTAATATTTTTGAGCGTTTGCATTGAAAAATCGTCGCCAAACGCTTCGTAATGCTCGCAAAGTCCGCGGAGCATCCAGGAGTGTCCCGAAAGCTGCTGCTCAAATATGTACTCGCCCGTGTACTCCGGACCGAAATATCCTTTGTCGTTGAGATGCTTGGGAGTCTCGCGGAGCATAGCCTCCATACAAGGATTTTTATCCCCCGTCATTTTATAGTGGTCAACAAATGCAAGAAGGGCGCGACCCTCCTTGTCCCCCGGCCACTCGGTATTGAATTCATGGAACACTTGATCTATCTGATAGTACGGTGCGTACAAACGGTTACGGTTGAGAGCTATGCGCTCGCTAAGCTCGGTTACGTCAAGCTCAAGTCGGTTAATTGATATCATTGTGCATCCTCCTTTGGGTTTTAGATAATTGTATCATAAAATTCCTTGTCTGTCAAGGACTATTTTGTCACTTCAAGCACAAATATCCTTCGAGGCTTTGTCAGAAGAGAATTTTAAAATATAGGCTACCCTCCGCTATGACAAAACCGCAGATGGTCAACCACTTCGGGATTTTACATTAAATTGCAAAAAATGTATTGAAAAAAACGGCTTTATCCTATATAATAAGCTTGTAGTGTCGTTTGGCGAGTTTTGCTCTTGGATACAGAGCATCAAAGCACAGAAAAACCAATAGTATGAAAGGAAAAATCATGAATTACAGACAGGTACATCTTGATTTTCACACCTCCGAGCATATAGAGGAGATCGGAAAGGATTTTTCAAAGCAGAATTTTCAGGAAATGATAAAGAAGGGGCACGTCAATTCCATTACGGTATTTGCCAAATGCCACCACGGCATGTCGTATCACCCTACAAAGGTGGGCTGTATGCATCCCCACCTTGACTTTGACCTGCTTGGTGCGCAAATAGAGGCGGCACACGAAATAGGTGTTAAGACACCCGTTTATCTGTCCGCAGGAATTGATGCATATATGGTGAAGAGCCATCCCGATTGGCTACGCTTTGATTACGTAAACGGACAGATAAAGCCGCCTGATTTTGCTCACCCCGGATTTCATCAGACATTTTGCTTCAATACCCCCTACCTTGACTACCTTTTAGAGCAAATACGCGAGGTAGTCGAAAACTACGACGCTGACGGAATTTTCCTTGACATAGTAGGTGTTCGCCCCTGTTGCTGTCAGAGCTGTCTGCGTGATATATATGCGGCAGGTGACGACCCCTCGGACGCATACGCTGTCACGCGGCAGGCAGAAAAGGTATATGCAAATTACACCCGCCGCGTCCGCGATTGCATTGACAGTGTAAAGCCCGGACTCCCCGTATTCCACAATTCGGGACATATCACTCGAGGCAGACGCGATCTGGCGAGAATGAATTCTCATCTTGAGCTTGAGTCCTTACCTACCGGCGGTTGGGGCTACGACCATTTCCCTCTTTCGGCGGCTTACGCACAGACATTGGGAATGGATTACCTGGGCATGACGGGAAAATTCCACGGCGCGTGGGGTGAGTTTGGAGGCTACAAGCACAAAAATGCTCTGCGGTACGAGGTGGCTCTCTCGGCAGCCTTTGGCGCAAAATGCTCTATCGGCGACCAGCTTCATCCTCGCGGAAAAATGGATAACGCCACCTATACCCTTATCGGTGCGGCGTATTCCGAGCTTGAAGAAAAAGAGCCGTGGCTTCAGGATGCTGCAAATATCGCTGATATCGCGTTGCTGTCAATACAAAATAAGGTATGGCACGACGCCAGCGACAGCGGTGTCAGCCGCATCCTGCTTGAAGGCGGATATCTATTTCAGGTCATCGACTCGGAGGCGGATTTTGGCGGCTATAAGGTCATTATAATCCCCGATGACATTCCCGTAGACGGTCAGCTTTACAATAAGCTAAAGGCATTTGTAGACGGCGGCGGTAAGATACTCGCCAGCGGCACGTCCTGTCTTGACAGCGATAAAAAGAATTTCGTATTTGATCTCGGCGCAAAATACGTCGGACAAAATGCTTACAATCCCGATTACCTTCGTCCCTGCTTTGAAATTGAGGATATGGAATGTGCAGATTACGTCATGTACTCCAAGGGCTTTGCCATTGAGACGGACGGCGAGGTGCTTGCCCTGCGTGTAGACCCCTATTTTAACCGCAGTATTTTTAAGTATTGCTCGCACAGACACACACCGGGCAACGTGAGTGCTACAAGCCCCGGAATTACCCGAGGCAAAGACGGCATTTATATCTCATGGAGAATATTTGACGACTATGCAACCTCCGGAATGATAATCCTCAAGCGAGTAGTATGCCACGTGCTTGATCTTTTGCTGGGCGACAGAAAATCCGCTACCGCTTCCCTGCCTGCCCAAGGTGTTTTCACCCTTACAGAGCAAAAACAGCAAAATCGATTGATGGCGCATTTGCTCTACGCCTCCCCCGTTAAGCGCGGGAACGGCGTTGAGGTTATTGAAGATATCATACCTATCCACAACACTGAACTGAAGGTAAATGTCGGCAAGCGGAAAATAAGCCGAGTCTATCTTGCACCGCAAAGGGTAGATCTGGATTTTTCCGTAGCCAACGGTATTCTCACAGCCACAGTTCCGCAATTTGAATGTCACCAGATGGTGGTAATTGAATAAAGATTCCCCGCCGCCAGTTTATTTTAGAGATATTCATCAATACCGTTTTGATGAGTATGATTATATTCGGCAGATCCATACAATACTCAAAAACAAGATAATTTAAATGAAAAATCCCTTGACTTTTCTGAATAATAGTTGTATAATGGTGAATGTTTGTTAAATAATAATACATTCAAGGAGAAAAAACATGAAAAGAATCATCAGCCTGGCACTTGCTATGATCATGATCATAGCAGCCGTATCCACAATGGCATCCTGCAACTCGGGTGCTAAGGTAAAGGTATTTACCGAGTATGAGCTTACCGCAGAAAAGTACGCTTTTGCAGTTGCAAAAGAAAACACCGAGCTCAAGGAAGCTGCAAACGAGCTGCTCGCAGACCTCAAGGCAAACGGCGAGCTTGACAAGATCATCAACTCTTTCTTTGACGGCACGGCAGACTTTACTTACACCAACACCGTGTCCTCCGTTCCTACGGGTGCTGACAGAGATAACTACCTCGTAGTCGCTACCAACGCATACTTCCCTCCCTTCGAGCATTACGAGGGCAACAAGCTCTCCGGCATTGATATGAAGATCGCTTCCCTGCTTGCAGAAAAGCTTGGCAAGACTCTTTACATCTACGACATGAACTTTGACGCTGTTATCCTGTCCGTTCAGAAGGGCAACGCAGATATCGGTATGGCTGGTATGACGGTCAACGAGGAGCGTCTCAAGTCTGTTGACTTCACCACCGAATACTATGAGTCCGCTCAGGTTCTGATCGTCCGCGAGGACGACGAGGTATTTGCTAACTGCAAGAGCGCTGACGATATCGTTGCAACGCTGGAAAAGCAGGGCAAGTCCTTCAATGTAGGGGCACAGAACGGCACTACCGGCTACATGTTCTCCGCAGGTAACGAGGAATTCGGCTACGACGGCTTTACTAATCTCACCACCTCCGGCTATGACACCGGTGCTCTCGCTGTCCTCGACCTTTCCAACGGTAAGATCGACGCTGTTATTCTTGATAAGCAGCCCGCTATCATGATCGCCTCTAATACCAACAAGTAATAAATGAACGCTTGGCAGATATTTTACAGACAGCTTGTTGAGCTTGAGGGCTACAAGAATATACTTGTAGGACTCCAGAATACCGCTCTTATAGCCGTTTTCGGTCTTCTTATCGGCCTTGTGATCGGTTGCCTCTTAGCGGTTTGCAAGATAATCCCCAGAAACGGTTGGATAACAAAGCTTTTGTCGGCTGTCACCGACGTGTACGTGGCTGTTTTCCGCGGAACGCCTATGGTCGTTCAGCTGTTGCTCATCCACTACGTTATATTCCCAGCTTTGGGACTCCACATTCCGATCCTCACCGAGGCTATCCTTGCCTTCGGACTTAACTCGGGCGCTTACGTATCCGAGATAATGCGCGGAGGTATTCTGTCGGTTGATGCGGGACAAACCGAGGCGGGACGCGCACTGGGACTGAATTACGGACAAACTATGCTCAAAATAGTGCTTCCGCAAGCGATAAAGAACGTCGTTCCCACCCTCGGAAACGAGTTTATAGCTCTGCTCAAGGAAACCTCGGTGGTCAGCTTCATTACCGTCGTGGACATCACGAAATCCTTGCAGAATATAGCAAACAGCACATACGAGTATATCATTCCATACATTGTGCTGGCGCTCATCTACCTTGTGCTGGTGCTGGCGGTAACGGGAATCATCAAGCTTATCGAAAGGAGGCTGCGCGCAAGTGATAGACGTTAAAAACGTATACAAGACCTTCGAGGAGCAACCTATCCTCTGCGGCATCAACTGCCACATACGTCCCGGCGAGCGCGTAGTCATAATTGGACCCTCGGGAAGCGGTAAGAGTACCCTGCTTCGCTGTATGAACCTTATGGTAACGCCTGACCGCGGTGAGATATATATGGACGGCAAGCTGATAAGCCCCGTCGATCCGACCCTCCACAATGGACTCACAAGGAACGGCAAGCCCGACCGACGGGCGATCCGCAATTACGAAAAGGATAACAGGCTTGACATCAACCTTGCCCGTCAGGACATGGGTATGGTGTTCCAGCATTTTAATCTTTTCAATAACCTGACCGTGCTCGAAAACCTTATGCTCGCTCCCGTTCAGCTGAAGCTGATGACAAAGGAGGAGGCGAGAGCAAAAGCCGTTGAGCTGCTTGAACGTATCGGGCTTGCAGATAAGGCGGACGTTTACCCCTCTACCCTGTCGGGCGGACAAAAGCAGCGTATCGCCATCATCCGCGCCCTTGCCATGAATCCCAAAGTAATGCTTTTCGACGAGCCCACGTCCGCCCTCGACCCCGAAATGGTGGGCGAGGTGCTTGATCTGATGAAAGAGCTTGCCGACGACGGCATGACAATGGTTATCGTCACCCACGAAATGGGCTTTGCACGCGAAATCGCGGACAGAGTGCTGTTCGTGTGCGATGGCGTTGTCAAGGAGGAAGCTCCCCCCGAGGAGTTCTTCTCAAATCCCAAAGACCCAAGACTTGTGCAGTTCTTGCAGAAGGTGCTGTAAATAAACACAAAACAGACACACCAAATCGGTTTTACCCGAAACGGTGTGTCTATTTTTTTATTGATGATTTGCAATCTTCGATTGCATGAATTGACGCGTTGCGTCATGATTTCTCGGCGGCGTTCCGCCACCTCTATGAATTGAATTGCCCGCTACATCAATGCCGAAGGAAATTCATGCACCGCAGGTGCAATTCATGGCGTTAGCCAATTCATGCCCGACGGGCAATTCATTGCAAATAATTTGCTCGCAAATTATTTGCTTGCTTCCTCAATCGCAACTGCAACAGCAACAGTCATACCAACCATGGGGTTGTTACCTGCGCCGATGAGACCCATCATCTCTACGTGAGCGGGAACGGAGGAGGAGCCTGCGAACTGAGCGTCGCCGTGCATTCTACCGAGAGTATCGGTCATGCCGTAGGAAGCGGGACCTGCAGCCATATTATCGGGATGCAGAGTTCTACCCGTACCGCCGCCGGATGCAACGGAGAAGTACTTAACGCCGTTCTCCTGGCACCACTTCTTATAGGTTCCTGCAACGGGGTGCTGGAATCTTGTGGGGTTGGTGGAGTTACCGGTGATGGAAACGCCTACGTTCTCAAGGCGCATGATCGCAACGCCTTCGGGAACGCTATCGGAGCCGTAGCACTTAACGTCAGCTCTGGGACCGTTGGAGAAGGGCTTCTCGGAGAGAACCTTAACCTCCTCAGTATAAGGGTCGAACTCGGTCTCAACGTAAGTAAATCCGTTGATACGGGAGATGATATAAGCCGCGTCCTTACCAAGACCGTTGAGGATAACGCGAAGGGGCTTTACGCGAACCTTGTTTGCGTTAAGCGCGATCTTGATAGCACCTTCTGCTGCTGCGAAGGACTCGTGACCTGCGAGGAAGCAGAAGCACTCGGTCTCCTCAGACAGGAGCATTGCGCCGAGGTTACCGTGGCCAAGACCAACCTTACGGTTCTCAGCAACGGAGCCGGGGATACAGAAGGACTGAAGTCCGATACCGATAGCTGCAGCCGCGTCGGATGCCTTCTTGCATCCCTTCTTGATAGCGATTGCCGCGCCTACGGTGTACGCCCACTTTGCATTCTCGAAGCAGATGGGCTGAGTTTCCTCAACGATCTTGTAGGGGTCGATGCCGTAAGCGTCGCAGATATCCTTACACTCGTCGATGGAGTTGATGCCATATTCCTTAAGAGCCGCAAGGATCTTCGCCTCGCGTCTTTCATAACCTTCAAACTTAGCCATTATACACTACCTCCTTATTATTCCTTACGGGGGTCAATGTACTTTACAGCATCATTGAATCTACCGTATGT
>JAFTPD010000010.1 GCA_017463485.1 Clostridia bacterium | reverse complement strand
GGCGACTTCATTATTCATTCTTCATTGGAAAAGTCGCGACAAGAGAGTTAATGAATAATGAATATTGAATAATGAAAAATGAATAATACAAAAAAGAAAAGCCGCTGACGCGACTTTTCCTTTTTGGTGCCGGAAGCGGGGGTCGAACCCGCACGGTATCGCTACCACTGGATTTTGAGTCCAGCACGTCTGCCAATTCCATCATTCCGGCGCATTTACTCGTGTATTATACCATATATTATTCTAAAAGTCAAGGGGAAAAGTAAATTTTTTGAGTGCGCTGTTTTTGCCTCAAAATATGCTTTTTTGAATACGGGAGGTGTGCCGTGAGAGAAACCAAAAAAGCGTGGCTAACATTCAGCTTTGGCGCGGTGCTTATGGCGGTATGTTATGCTTTCGCCGTCGTTTTAGGTTATGAGGATATAGGCGAGCTTACCGCTATGCTTGCCGCCGCCGCGCTTCACGAGCTTGGGCATCTGCTCGTGGCGCGATTATTATCGCTCCCCGTTGGCGGCATGAGGCTGGACATTCTCGGTGCGCGGATAAGTGCGACGCGCTCAATGTCATATTCCGAGGAATGGCTGCTCGCGGCGGGCGGCCCGTTTTTCAATCTGCTGAGCGCCGCTGTGCTTATCCCGATTTACGGCAGGGTAGGCGGAGAGTGGCTATATCTGTTCATTTTCTCCTCATTGGGACTTGCAATGCTCAACCTGCTTCCCGTGGACACGTTTGACGGCGGGCGTATGCTTTACTGTCTGCTTGCCTCCTTCACCGAAAGCGATCTGCCGCGTCTGGCGGTGCGCGTTCTGTCGTTTGTCTTTGTGCTTTTGATGTGGCTTTTATCCGTTTATCTGCTGTTACGAGTCGGAAATACGCTGACCCTGTTCGTTTTCTCCGCTTGCCTTTTTTCAAAGCTGGTATACGGCGGCGAAAGGTAGAGTATTCCACTCAAAAACACTTGACAAAGTGCGAAAAATCGGGTATAATGATATAATGTGAAATTATCCTGCGGTACTGTGCGAATTTTTGAATTTCGACGGAATGACCGCCTGAAAATATGAGGGTTTATAAATGGATCAAAGAGATAAAAATACAAAGAACGTGCTCTCCGAGTGCGGTAAAACAGAGCGGGCGGAATACATACGCCGAGTGTGCGATTGGAACGACGATTTTGCCGAGCAAAACGGACGTCGCCGCCGTGCTTACGTTTTGACGTTTGGCTGTCAGCAAAACGAGGCTGACGGTGAAAAGATGGCGGGTATGGCGAGGGCTATGGGATACGAGATAATTTCCGCCCCCGATACTGCCGATCTCATTATGGTAAACACCTGCGCCATCCGCGAGCATGCCGAGAAAAAGGCGCTGTCCGTTATCGGTCAGTTCAAGCACATAAGAGAACAAAATCCCGAGCTGATCATAGGTGTTTGCGGATGCATGGTTACGCAAGAGCATAGATGCGAGCAGATAAAGGCAAGCTACCCTTACGTCAGCTTCGTGCTTGGCACGTCATCCATCCACCGCATGCCCCAAATGCTGTGGAATTACATCCAAAAGCATAAGCGTCTGTTCCACCCCGGGGACGCGCCCACGGTGGAGGAGGGAATGCCCGTGCATCGCACTTCCTCTTATCGCGCATGGGTTTCTATTATGTACGGATGCAACAATTTCTGTTCGTATTGTATCGTGCCTTACGTCCGCGGACGCGAGCGCAGTCGACATCCTGACGATATCGTGCGCGAGGTGCGCGAGCTTGTCGCGGCGGGATATAAGGACATCACCCTGCTCGGTCAGAACGTAAATTCCTACGGCAAGGGTGCGGAGTGGCAGTGCGATTTTGCAGATCTTATCGCTCGGCTTGACGGGATCGAGGGCGACTTTTGGCTTCGCTTTATGACCAGCCATCCGAAGGACGCAAGCCGAAAGCTTATCGACGTAATGGCGGTATCACGGCACGTGGCAAGGCATTTTCACCTGCCCTTGCAGTCGGGAAGCGACAAGGTGCTGTCAGATATGAACCGTCGGTACGACACGGCAAAATATCTTGATACAGTCGCGTATATGCGCGAAAAAATTCCGGATATCGCAATAACGTCCGATATTATCGTAGGCTTTCCCACTGAGGACGAGAGCGATTTTGAGGGAACGCTGTCTATACTTGATACGGTCAAGTTTGATATGCTCTATTCCTTCATTTACTCGCCGAGAAAGGGAACGCCTGCGGCAGAGATGCCACAGCTTGACGACGAGGTGAAGGGTGAGCGCTTCAACCGACTCCTGACAATGCAAAATCCCATTGCCGAGAATATAAATCTCGACTCCGTCGGCAAAACCCTCAAGGTGCTTTGCGATGGCGAGAGCAAGAGCAATTCCGCACTTTTGTCGGGACGCGACGAAAAGAATAAGATAGTCTTTTTCCCGCCTGTTGAGGGGACTGCCTCTGCGGAATACGCGGGCAGATTTGTAAACGTAAAAATATCCCTCGCAGAGGCGTTTGCCCTGTACGGAGAGATTGTATAACGAATTTTTAGAATTGGAGAAAAATAAAATGGCAGACAACGCAAAAACACCTAACGTATTTGAGCTTGCAATGAAGCTGGGACTCGCACTGAAGGACGACCCTCGCCTTGTCCGTATGCAGAAGGCGAGAGAAGCATTTGAAAACGACGCGGACATGTCCACGCTGATGACGGAGTATGAGGTACAGCAAAAGGCACTTGAAAACGTAGCCACAGGCGGAACCTTTGACCCCGAAATGGTGCAGATGATACAGGACAGAATCGACGTTTTGTATAAGCAGATTAACGAGAACCCCATGTGTCAGGAGCTTACCGCGGCACAGGAGGAGGTCAACGAGCTGATGAACGCCGTCAACAATACCATCACCTTTGCAATCACGGGACAGATGCCCACCTCATGTGGCGGCAACTGCTCCAGCTGTGGCGGAGGCTGCCACTAAAACGCGCCCCTAACTTTTTAAGATAAGGAGAATACGGCAATGACACCGATGATGGAGCAATATTTTGAAATAAAGCGTCAGTATAACGGTTATTTGCTTTTTTACAGACTCGGAGATTTCTACGAGATGTTTTTTGACGACGCGATCCTTGCCTCCCGCGAGCTGGAATTGACGCTCACGGGCAGAGATTGCGGCGAGACTGAGCGCGCACCCATGTGCGGCGTGCCCTTTCACTCGGCAGACACCTATATCGCCCGTCTTATTGAAAAGGGATACAAGGTAGCTATCTGCGAGCAGACGGAGGACCCTGCGCAGGCAAAAGGACTTGTACGGCGTGAGGTCGTGCGTGTCATTACACCGGGTACGCTGATTGATTCCGAAATGCTGCCCGAGCAGAGAAATAACTATATCTGCTCCGTATTTTCGTCGGGTATGGACTATGGACTTTGCTTTATCGACCTGTCCACCGCACGCGCAGTTGCAACGCTTATCTACGGAGACAATATGGACAACAGATTGCTCAACGAGCTGTCCACGTATATGCCTCGCGAGGCACTTTCAAACGTGTCTGCCTCAAAGCTTGGGTTGGTTGCGGATTTCATGACGTCGCGCGGTATTATGCTCAACGACAATCAGCCCCACCGTTACGACTACGACTACTGTGCGGAGCGTTTTCGCGCGCAGTTTGGCGCAAGCGTCAAGGAGGGCGCGGCAGAGGACAGATCTCTTGTGTGCGCTGTGGGCGCTCTGCTTTCCTACGTTTCGGAGATGCAGAAGAACGATCTGCCTAACCTTTGCGAGCTTGAAATATACAGCGAGGGACAGTATCTTGACATTGATATGAACTCCCGCCGCAACCTTGAGCTTACCGAAAATATGCGCTCCAAGGATAAAAAAGGCTCGCTGTTGTGGGTGCTGGACAAGACGGAAAGTGCGGCGGGCGCAAGACTTTTGCGCCGCTGGGTTGAGCATCCGCTGGTCAATTCGGCGCACATCATCCGCCGTCAGTGCGCGGTGGAGGAGCTTGTGGGGAACTTTATGAAGCGCGAGGAGCTGTCCGAGCTGCTCTCACAAGTCCTTGATACAGAAAGACTTATCACCAAGATAATTTACGGCACGGCAAACGCGCGCGAGCTTCGCGCAGTTGCCACTACCGCCGCGGTTTTGCCTGAGGTCAAAAGCCTTATGGAGGACTGTGAGAGCGAGGAGCTTCGCAGAATATGGCGGGAGCTTGATACGCTGCGGGACGTTTGCGACAGAATAAACAAGGCTATATGCGACGAGCCTCCATTCTCTATTCGCGAGGGCGGAATGATCCGCGACGGATATTCGGAGGAGGTTGACTATCTCCGCTCCGTCATGGATAACGGTCGCGGCTGGGTTGAGCGCGTTGCCGCAGAGGAGAAGGAGCGCACGGGTATCAAAACGCTCAAAATAAGCTACAACAAGGTTTTCGGATACTATATTGAGGTTTCGAAATCCTTTATAAACCAAGTTCCCGACAGCTATATCCGCAAGCAGACGCTTTCAAACTGCGAGCGCTACATAACACAGGAGCTGAAGGACATGGAGGCAACCATTCTCGGCGCGAAGGACAGGCTGTGCGCTATCGAGCACGATCTGTTCTGCGAGGTGCGCTCATTCGTTGCCGAGCATAGCGAGAGGATCAAAAAAGCCTCCGCATTGCTCGCCGAGCTTGACGTCTACCAGAGCCTTGCGTCGGTCGCGGCGAAGGGACAGTACGTAAAGCCCGAAATTTCCGAGGACGATATCATCTCCATCAAGGACGGCAGACATCCCGTGGTGGAGAGATTTGTCAAAGACAGCTATTTTGTCCCCAACGACGCGCTGCTTGATACAAAATCCAACCGCCTTATGCTTATCACAGGACCTAATATGGCGGGTAAATCCACATATATGCGACAGGTCGCGCTGATAACGATTCTTGCGCAGATAGGCTCTTACGTTCCTGCGGCAGAGGCTCATATCGGTATATGCGACAAGGTATTTACCCGTGTGGGTGCGTCGGATGATCTTGCCAGCGGACAGTCTACGTTCATGCTTGAAATGAATGAGGTGGCGTACATACTCAGAAACGCAACGCGGCGCAGTCTTATCATCTACGACGAGGTAGGACGCGGCACGTCAACCTTTGACGGCATGAGCATCGCCCGCGCGATAATCGAATACACGAACAGCAAAAAGATAGGCGCGAGAACACTTTTCGCAACGCACTACCACGAGCTTACCACAATGGAGGAGGAGTTTGACGGTATCGTCAACTACCACGTTGCGGCAAAGAAGCGCGGTGACAATATCAATTTCCTTCGCAAGATACTTCGCGGCTCAACCGACGACAGCTACGGTATTGAGGTAGCAAAGCTGGCGGGTATTCCGAATGAGGTCATCAAGCGCGCAAGGGAAGTGCTTGCATCCGTTGAGGCGGCTTCGGGCGCTGTCAAGAACGCTGTTGATTCGGGTGAGCGTCGCCGCGACAACGCAAACGACGGCATGGACGCATTGTCGCTTGACGATTGTATCGGTGCGCGTCTGGTTGAGGAATTGCGCGCAGTCGACCTTAACACTCTGTCACCCTACGAGTGCATGAACCTTATGTTTGAATGGAAAAAGCAAGTCAGATAAAGCAAAATTTCTGAAATAGTCCTGAAAGGAGGGCATTATGGGAAAAATACAGGTATTATCCTTTGAAGTGGCGAACCTTATCGCTGCGGGCGAGGTGGTAGACAGACCTGCTTCCGCCATTAAGGAAATGATAGAAAATTCTATTGACGCAGGCGCGCGCCATATCACCGTGGAGATACAAAACGGAGGCGTGAGCTTCATGCGAGTCAGCGACGACGGGTGCGGTATGTCCCCTGATGACCTTCCCATGGCTGTCCGCCGACACGCGACGAGTAAGATAAGAAGCGCGGAGGACTTGGACGGTATTCTTACCCTCGGCTTCCGAGGTGAAGCACTTGCGGCGATATCCTCCGTTTCGGATATGCGTATCATATCCAAGCAGGCGGACGCAGAAATGGGCGCGGAGCTTACCATTGAGGGCGGTGTCGTGCTGGGTGTTACCGAGCGCGGATGTCAGAACGGTACTACCGTTATCGTGGAAAATCTGTTCTCCATAGTCCCTGCAAGACGAAAGTTTTTAAAGCGCGACGCTACCGAGGCTATGGCGGTGAGCGCCAACGTGGAGAGAGTTGCGCTGTCACATCCCGAGATCGCGTTCAGACTTATCGTGGACGGCAATATGAAGCTGGAAACGGCGGGCGACGGCAATCTTAAAAATACCATTTATTCGGTGTTCGGCAAGGATTTTGCCGCGCGCCTCATACCCGTTGAGGGCGAGTACGAGGGTATTCGAATCAGCGGATTTATCGGACGGTCGGATAACGTAAAGGCAAATAGAAACTTCCAGAATTTCTTCATCAACCACCGTTACGTCAAGAGCCGTACCGCGCAAGCGGCGATAGAGCAGGCATTCGTGTCCTATCTGCCACCCGAAAAATATCCTTGCTGTGTAATTGAAATCAGCCTTAATCCCGAGCGCGTGGACGTTAACGTTCACCCTGCAAAATTAGAGGTAAAATTCTCAAACGAGAAGCCTGTGTTCGAGGCAATATATTATACCGTAAGGCAAGCGCTGGAGCATAATACCACGCGCCCCGAAATAGGTGAATCTGCGTTTACTCCCACCACGGCGGCGCAGAAAATGACGGGAATGAGTCAAGGCTCGGTCAAGGTGTCCGAAATGACGGCTCCCATTGATACAAAAGAAGAATCCCTCAAAAAGCGTCAGCTTTCATGGGGCGGTGAAACGATCCCGAAGGCGAGCGAGCAGAAGCCGCCGCAGATACGCATAACCGCGGAGGATTATGTCAAACAGTACCTCGGTATACGTGAGGAAAAGCCGGCAGAGCCGAAAAAGGCGGAAGCACCCGCCGCGTCCGAAGCATTGCACGTGTCGGACTCCATACATACTCCGCCTCCTCCCGAAATGCCCGTAGGCTACGGTGAGAGAGCGCAGGACCTTCCGCCCGTTGAAGAAGAAACGCAGGATGTCGTCGAGCGTGTTATTCCCGCATATCGCGTGGCGGGCGAGGTGTTCAATACCTACGTCCTCGTTGAAATGGGTGAAAAAATGCTCATTATCGACAAGCACGCGGCGCACGAAAGGCTGATATTCGAGCGTCTGAAGGCTAACCTCAAAAAGGGGCAGGTGGATACTCAGCTTTTGATGATCCCCGTCGAGGTGGTGCTTATGAGTGCCGAGGTGGCTCTCATCAAAGAATATTCCCGTGAGCTTGAGGATATCGGCTTTTCCTTTACCTGCATGAAAAACACGGTGGAAGTAAGCGGAATTCCCTCGGGCATTGAGTCGGGGTCTGTGCAGGATATGTTTGCCGCCTTCGTTAAAAATATTTCGGAGGGTGTTGGCAACGCACGACTCACCAGAGATATAATTTTTGAAAAGGCGCTGTATCAGGCGTCCTGCAAGGCGGCTATCAAGGGCGGCAGGGAATATCCCACCGAGCAGATAGGTCATCTTGTGGATCAGCTTATGCAGATACCCGACATCACGGTATGCCCTCACGGCAGACCCGTGGCTATGGAAATGAAAAAACGCACGCTTGACCGTCAGTTCGAGCGGTGCTGATAAAAAGATCAACGGAAAAGGAATTTATCATGGCTGAATTATTTGAAATACTTGCCACCGACGGCCGTGCGCGCCGCGGTGTGCTTCACACTGTTCACGGTGACATACAGACTCCCGTATTTATGAACGTAGGTACTTGCGCGGCTATCAAGGGCGGCGTGTCTACGGTGGAGCTTGAGGAGATTGACTGTCAGGTTGAGCTTTCAAACACCTATCACCTGCATCTGCGCCCGGGCGACACACTGATCCGCGAAATGGGCGGACTTCATAAGTTTATGAATTGGAAAAAGCCGATACTTACCGATAGCGGCGGATTTCAGGTGTTCTCTCTGTCCCAGCTTCGCAAGATCACCGAGGAGGGAGTGCGCTTTGCTTCGCATATCGACGGCAAGCGCATCTTCATGGGACCCGAGGAGAGCATGCAGATACAGTCAAACCTTGCGTCCACTATCGCTATGGCGTTTGACGAGTGTATTGAAAACCCTGCGCCGTACGATTACGTTAAACAGTCCACCGAGCGCACGGTTCGTTGGCTGAAGCGCTGTAAGGACGAAATGGCAAGACTCAATTCCTTGCCCGATACTATAAATCCGCACCAGATGCTTTTCGGTATCAATCAGGGCGGAACTTACGAGGACTTGCGAATCGAGCACATGTATAAGATTGCGGAAATGGATTGCGAGGGCTACGCTATCGGCGGACTTGCCGTTGGCGAGGAAACAGAGGAAATGTATCGCATAATCGACGCAGTAGAGCCTCACATGCCCAAAAACAAGCCCCGTTATCTGATGGGTGTGGGCACGCCCTGCAATATTCTTGAAGCGGTGCACATGGGAGTGGATTTCTTTGACTGCGTAATGCCGTCGAGAAATGCGCGTCACGGAAATCTCTTTACTTGGGAAGGAAAAATGAACCTTCTCAATGAAAAGTACGCCCGCGATCCGCGCCCGATCGGACTTACCTGTAACTGTCCCGTATGTCAGACCTACAGCCGCTCCTATATCCGACATCTTATCAAGGCGAAGGAGTCGCTTGGTATGCGCCTTGCGGTAACGCATAATCTTTATTTCTATAATAACCTTACAATGGAAATAAGAAAAGCCCTTGACGGCGGATATTTCGAAAGCTTTTATCAGAAGTATCATATTCTGCTTGGCGAGAGAAACCCCGATTAAAGGAGATAGAAAATGAGTATTAAAGCTGTACTTTTTGATATGGACGGAACGCTTCATGATTCCGAAATAATCCACCGTCGCGGCTGGTATCGCGCGGCGAATGAAATGAATATCAAGGGAATTGAAGAAGACTGTGTATATTGTACGGGTATCGGAGTTATACAGGCAAAAGAGTATTTTGCCGCTGTTCATCCCGAGGTGAATTGGGAGGAATTTCATTCCTGCGCCCATAAGCATATCAATAATATCATTGATGAAAACGGTATTCCTACACGCAAGGGCGCTGTGAAGCTGCTTGAATATCTTAAAGCAAACGGAATAAAAATGGCGGTGGCTACGTCTACCGTAGTGGATATGGCAAAGCGCGACCTTGAATTGTCGGGACTTTTTGAGTATTTCGACGTTATAATCGGCGGAGATATGATCGAAAACGGCAAACCCAACCCCGATATTTTTCTGCTCGCGGCAGAGCGGCTGGGTGTATCCCCTGAGGATTGCCTCGGCGTTGAGGATTCGCATAACGGCATACGAGCTTTGCATGCGGCGAATATCCGCGCGATATTTATTCCCGACCTCATGGAGGATACGGACGAGCTGAAAAAGCTGTATTCCTTAAAGCTTAATTCTCTTGACGAGATAATTCCTATTATTGAAAAAGAGTGATAATCTCGATAGCTTAGAATTTCCGAAAGGAGCAAAAAATGAAAAAATTGAAGAATATTATCGCATTGTTGCTTTGCTTTGCAGTGCTGACAGCCGCATTTGCGTCATGCGCAGGCAGTGGCGGCATTGAGGACGAAACGACGACTCTCCAAGGCGAAAAGGGAGATAAGGGCGACAAAGGCGACAAAGGCGAGCAAGGTGAGCCGGGTCCTCAAGGTGAAAGGGGAGAGCAGGGCGAGCCCGGTGAAAAGGGAGATAAGGGTGACAAGGGTGAGCAGGGCGAGCCCGGTGACACCCCGTACATAGGAGAAAACGGAAACTGGTGGATAGGCGATACCGATACCGGATATTATGCCGTTGGTGTCGTTGACGACGGACTCGAATATTATCCTCTGCCCGACGGCACTTATGCGGTAGCTTGCGGCAAATTGAGGTATATGGATAAGATAGTTATTCCCGATACCTATAACGAAAAGCCGATTACCCGCATCATTGAAAACGGATTTCAGGACTGTAACGTTCTTGAGAGCGTTACTCTGCCCGACAGCGTAACAGTGATCGACGAATATGCTTTTTCGGGCTGTAAAATGCTTAAAAGCATAAATATCCCGAGCGGTATTCAAAGCATTGGCAACGGTGCTTTCAATCTCTGTGAAAGTCTTACAGGAAACGAATATGACAACGCTTATTACCTTGGCAACGAGGAGAGTCCTTACCTTGTGCTTGTTAAAGCCAAGGATAGCTCTGTCGATTCCTGTGAAATAAATGAAAATACGAAAATTATCCTGTCCAATGCCTTTGAGTGGTGTGGAGCACTGACGGAGATTTCCATTCCCGACAGCGTTATTTCAATGGGCAGGGGAGTGTTTACTTATTGTACCAAGCTCAGAAGCGTGACTATCGGTAACGGTATTACCGAAATCGGAGAATCTGCATTTGATAACTGTACCCGACTGTCAAGCGTTACGTTCGGAAGCGGCGTTCGGGTTATCGGAGATTCCGCGTTCAATTATTGTACCTCGCTTTCGACTGTCAGTCTGCCCGAGGGTCTTGAGGAGATCCAACGCTGGGCATTCTCGGAGTGCGGCTTTACCGAGATCATTATTCCTGACAGCGTAACGAGTATTGGAGCGCAGGCGTTCAGCGATTGCGCGGAGCTTGCTCGCGTTACCGTTGGATCGGACGTTCTTGAGATCGGTGCGCGTGCCTTTAACGGCTGTGACGCACTGACCGGCGTGACCTTTACCGATCTTGACGGATGGGGATACGCGGAGGCAGGAGCAAATACGACGCCTACCGCTATTTCGGGACTTGATGACTCGGCAGTAGCTGCAACCTATCTGCGAAGCACGTACAGCAATTACGTCTGGACAAAAACTGTTGACAATGAGGTAGAAACAGAATGAAAGCATCTAAAATTCTTGTATTGATGGCAGTGCTTTTTGCGCTGACCGCACTGCTTTGTCTGTCCTCCTGCGAGGGAGAAAAGATTGATATGTCCACCCCCTCCGAGGGCTTGAAATTTGAAGCCAACTCCGACGGCACGTATTACGTTAGCGGTATTGGAGCTTGTACGGATGATGTTATAGTTATTCCCGAGACGACCTCGACGGGCAAGCCTGTCACGGGCATTGGCGAGCGCGCGTTTTACGAGAATAAAAATATCAAGGCGGTTGCTATTCCGTCAAGCATCAAAGCTATCGGCGATGAAGCGTTTCACAACTGTGATGAGCTGACGGTAGTGGAGATTGCGGACGGTACACAAACCATTGGCGTGCAAGCCTTTACGCTCTGTGAAAAGATTAAAAAGGTGGAGCTGCCCGATAGCGTAAAGAAAATAGGCAAAGGGGCATTTTGGAGGTGCAGGGGGCTTGAAAGCGTAATCATTCCCGATGGGCTGGAGGAGCTTGGAAACTATGCGTTTGCAGGATGCGACAGCCTGAAAATGGAAAAATATAATGGCGCGTATTATATCGGCTCTTCCTACAATCCGTATCTCATTCTGCTGAAGACAGTAAACCGGGATGTTGATTTCTGTCAGATAAACGACTCGACGAAATTTATACATTCGGAGGCATTCGCAGAGTGTGAAAAGCTTACAAGCATTAGGATCCCGAGCAGCGTGGTGGAAATAGGAGGCGAAGCGTTTTACCGTTGCAGCAGTCTTTCCGCGGTCGAATTTGTGATCACCGACGGCTGGGCTTGCTATGACTTTCAAGCGACAGGCGACATCAAGAATGTGAGCAAAGAGAGTATGGCAGATGCTGACGATGCCGCACGATATCTTACCAATATGTTACTGCCAAAGTACTTGATAAGAGAATAAAATAATACGGTGCGTATGAAAAAATGTAAGATATTTTGCCTGCTTATCCTGCTGCTCACTGTCGCGGCACTTGCGACACTGGTCGGATGTGCGGGTGGCAATGTAGAGATTGATATGTCAAAGCCATCCGTAGGCTTGAAATTTGAAGCCAACCCCGACGGCACATACTATGTCAGCGGCATCGGAGCTTGTACGGATGAAATTATAGTTATCCCCGAAAAAACCGCGTCGGGCAAGCCTATCACGGGCATAGGAGATAGCGCGTTTGCGCATAACGCAAACATTAAGGCTGTAGGTATTCCGTCAAGCATCAGGACTATCGGCGACGACGCATTTTACGGTTGCTTGGAGCTGAAAAGGGTACAGATGACTCAAGGACTCCGGAGCATTGGAAAACAGTCGTTTGCCTTTTGCAAGCAGCTTGACAAGATCAATCTGCCCGACAGCTTAAAGGAGATAGGCGACGTTGCATTCGGATTTTGCGAAAGCCTTCAGAATATTTATATTCCCGAGGGACTTGAGGTGCTTGGCGACTATACCTTTAACGGCTGTGATAAGCTGAAGGGTGAAAAATACGGCAGCGCGTATTATATCGGCAACGAGGGGAATAAGTACCTTATTTTGCTGAGGGCGGAGAACGAAAACGTGGAGTCCTGTCAGGTAAACTACACCACTAAATTCATACACTCTCGTGCCTTCTCTAATTGCGAAAATCTGAAAAGTATTACTTTTCCCGAAGGATTGCTTGAAATCGGCAGTGATTCATTTGTAAACTGCTTCTCACTTACCTCCGTAAATATTCCTCAAAACGTTACGCGAATCGGCGAATACGCATTTTATTACTGCAACCACCTTGATAACGTGACATTTTCTGAGACCTTGGGCTGGTTGCTGTATGACGCGAGCGAGGGCAATTTCGCGGCTCGCGTACATCAGGAGGATCTTTTGGACGGATATTCAGCCGTTCAATGTCTGACCGAGATGTATTATGAATATGAATGGGCAAGAGGGAGAGAATGAAGAAATATAGAATTTTTGTAGTTGTATCAGTGATCTTGATACTGGCCGCCCTGCTTTGCCTTTCCGCTTGTGACGGTGGAGAGAATACAGGCAAGGCTTCGCCCTCCGAGGGCTTGCAATTCACCGCTAACGCAGATAATACATATTCCGTTTCGGGACGCGGCGCGTGTACGGACAAATATATCGTTATCCCCGAAACGACACCCAAGGGTCATGCTGTGACGGGTATAGCGATCGAAGCGTTCAAGGGCGACTCCGAGCTTGAGGGGATTTCTATCCCTCAGCACATCAAAAGCATTGGAGCAAGGGCATTTTACGGCTGTTATAACATGACGGACGTTGCTATTGATTACGGCGTGACTACTATCGGCGAGGAAGCCTTTTTGCTGTGCAAAAGCCTGCAACAAATAACCCTGCCCGAAAGTGTTACGCATATTGACGATAAGGCATTTGCGTATTGCGATAAGCTTGTGTACGTGACGGCGCCGAACAGCCTTCAGTACCTCGGCGACAAGGTTTTCGAGTTTTGCTATTCCTTGGAATATACACAGCATGAGGGTGTCTGTTACCTCGGTAACAGCACCAATCCAAATCTTATCCTTGCTAAGGTAACAGACGTGTCAGTGTCATCCTGCGTTATAAGTCCCTCTACGAAATTTATTGATTACCATGCCTTTAAGGACTGCACGCGCTTGATGGAAATAACGCTTCCCGAAGGGTTGAAAAGTATTGGCTACGAAGCGTTTTGGAATTGTCGGTGCATAGGCTACGTGACCATTCCGAGCAGCGTTGTAAGAATAGAGTCCAGCGCCTTTGCGGGTACTGATCTCGCTGACGCTTGGTTTGTAAGTCCGGACGGCTGGACGGTAACTGTTGATGACGCTTCGGGCATTCGCAACGTGGATGTCGGTGATTTGACCGACTCCCAAAACGCGGCGTTTTCCTTGAAAAACGCCCCCGGCGTTTGGACGAAAAATTGATTGTAAAAAGGAGCAGGCTCGAAGAACCTGCTCCTTAAATTTTATGTTCAAAATCTAACCCACGCGGAGTATATGGGCATACCCTGCGAGGAAAAATTCTTTTCGTATTCTGTCATGACGTTGCCGTCGGCTTTCTCGGAGCTGTGCAGGTCGCGGGTGACGAATTCCACCGTCAGTCCCTCCGCCTCAAACTCCTCAAGGCTGAAATCAAACAGTCCCTCGTTGTCCGTTTTAAGGTACAAATATCCGCCCTCGATAAGCATTTCGCGGTAGGCTTTGAGGAAGTTTCGGTGTGTCAGCCGCCGCTTGGCGTATCCCTTTTTAGGCCACGGGTCGCTGAAATTGAGGTATATTCCCTCAATACTGTGGGGAGGGAACCACTCGCCGAGATGCTCCGCATTTCCAATGACGAAACGAAGGTTGTCATTCGGACGTTGCTCCTTTGCCGCCATGGCTTTTTCAAGCGCAAGACAGCACACGTCGGCAACACGCTCAACTGCGATAAAATTGACGTCGGGGTGTGCCACCGCCATTCCGACGGCAAAATTGCCCTTGCCGCAACCGATCTCAAGCCGCACGGGGCGCGCGTCCTTAAAGTACACGCCTGCATTTCGCGGGTCACTCGCAGCGGTAGGCTCTTTTATCAAAAGCTCGGCGCACGCTTCGATCCGCTCCGCGCCGTGCTTCTTTTTTCTCATTCTCATTTGCGCCCTCGCTATCAGACGTTGAATCTGAACAGCACGATATCGCCGTCCTCAACAACGTACTCCTTGCCCTCACTGCGGACAAGTCCCGCATCCTTTGCGGCAGTCATACTGCCAAGACGCATAAGGTCGTCAAATCGAATGATCTCCGCGCGGATAAAGCCGCGCTCAAAGTCGCTGTGTATCTTGCCCGCCGCCTGAGGCGCTTTCGTGCCCTTGGTGATAGTCCATGCGCGGACCTCCTTTGGGCCTGCGGTAAGGTAGCTGATAAGTCCGAGCAGGGTGTAGCTTGCCTGAATGAGTCGGTCAAGTCCCGTTTCGGCGATTCCCATATCCTCGAGGAATGCCGCCTTGTCCTCGCCGTCAAGCTGAGCGATCTCTGCCTCGATCTGTGCGCAAACGGGGATTATCTGTGAGCTTTCGCTCGCCGCGAACTCCTTGAGAGTCATATATCCCACGTTGTCAACGGGCTCGGATGCAACCTCGTCCTCGCTGACGTTTGCAACGTAGATAACGGGCTTCATGGTCAAGAGGGGAACGTCTGCAAGATAAGCCGCCTCGTCTTGAGTCAGCTCAACCGTGCGCGCGCATTTGCCGTCCTCCAGAGCTTTCATGACTGTTTCAAAGACCTCGATCTCTGCGGCAACGCTCTTGTCACCCTTGAGTATCTTGCGGCTGGACGCAAGACGGCGCTCAAGTATCTCAATGTCAGAGAGGATAAGCTCCATGTTGATGGTGTCAACGTCGCGCAAGGGGTTGATGTTGCCGTCAACGTGGACGATATTCGAGTCCTCAAAGCAACGGACTACGTGCACGATAGCGTCAACCTCACGGATGTGCGACAGAAACTTGTTTCCAAGTCCCTCGCCTTGTGATGCGCCGCGTACAAGTCCCGCTATGTCAACAAATTCGATAATTGCAGGGGTGTATTTTTCGGGGTTATACATTTCCGCCAAAGCGTCAAGACGTTTGTCGGGCACGGGAACGATACCCACGTTTGGCTCAATAGTGCAGAAGGGGTAGTTTGCGGATTCTGCACCCGCATTTGTAAGAGCATTAAAAAGTGTGGACTTTCCTACGTTTGGGAGTCCGACTATACCAAGCTTCATATTTGTCCTCCAAAATGTTCAATCGTCTTATTATACAACATTTTTCGCGTTGTGGCAAGAGCAAAAGCGAAAGTTTTTGCAAATTTTAAAATTCCCATCAAAAAAGCGGCTCACTGTACGCGAACCGCTTTGAGGTTTGATCAAAAAACGTTGCTTTTAATTATCCCGTGAGCATTTTTCGGCATCAATAGCGAGCACCAGCATCAAGGCGCAGAGTGCGTCCTCTGGATTATATACATCAATTACGTATGTATCCGTCCAATTCCAAAGCTGCTTGGACACGGTTGCTACTCCGCCACCGTAAGAGTTTACAATGGAATAATCCCACTCAAACCAATCGCCGTCCACCAGCCAACCGTTGTAGTCGATATTGAATTTTGGTCTGAAGAAGGAGAATTCCTTATTGATGCTGCCAACGTAATTATCCCCGAGATACATTTCAAATTTAGGAAACCACGTAAAAATCTTCTCTTTTACCGCGCCGACTTCCCGACCGTTTGCGTCGTATATTCTCAAAAGATGTCCCCACGCAAGCTCGCCCTTTACCGTGTATACGGTATTTCCTGCCTCGTCGTATATGTCGTAGCTGTCAAACCACGAAAAGAATCTTTGCTTGAATAACAGTTTCATACTCTTAACTCCTACTCTACAGGTCAGCTACCCGCTTTGATAATTTTATTTTTTAATGCTGATATTTATGTTTCCTGTGCTCGACCTTATTTCGCACTTGTTATCTCCCGAGCTTTGCGGAACCTTGACCTTACCCGTGCCGCTGTCAGCGTCAAAATCCTTGGGGGAGAGAAGTGTGCCGCTCACGTCGCCCGTGCTTGTCTTTATCAGCATCGAACCGCCATCGCAGTCCGTGAGGGTTACGTTGCCCGTTGCCGTTTTGACGGAGAGCCTGCCTGCAGTCGTTGCGGCGGTCAATTTTACGTCACCCGTGTCGGTTTCGACGGATATGCCGTTTGATGTCGAGGCATCTGCAACTGTCACAGCCCCCGTATCGCTTTCAATTTCAAGGCGCTGACCGGCTATGCCCGAAATGCGGATATCCCCTGTATCCGTTCCTATCTCCAGCTTGCCGCTGACAGTCGCCGCCCATTCTATATCTCCCGTATCCGACTCGACGGATGCGTTTTCAAAGGCAAATCCTTTGGGGACGGTCACGTCACCCGTGTCAGTATCGACGTTTATGGACAGAAAATCGGTTTTTGCAAGATAGACGGTAACGCTCATCTTGCCCATGTTTACTCCTATATGCTCGTACCATCTGCGAGTATCTTGCATTTTAATGTTCAAAACGCCGCCTGTTACGCTGACGGTGTGCTGTGCGCGCGGATTCGCCGACTCCGTGAGCATAACGCATGACTTGCCGTTATCCGACGGAAGGATCTTTACGTCCGACGTGTCCACATCTATTACTATTTTGTCAAAAGCGTCTGTGAGCGTAACGGTTTTTTCTTGGATGGACGAGCCAAGCTTAAAGTCTGCAAGGCACAGTCCGACGATTCCCGTGACAACTCCCGCAACAAGCAGGGAAGCGGCGACGATAAGCGATATTATAAAACCTTTTTTCATTGTAACGTCTCCTTTCCGACAAGTCCGCGCTTGATGCGCAGGAACAGCTTTTTAATGCCCAATGTCAACAGCTTGGTGATGGCGGCGCAGCCGTGAAAGGCGAATATCGAAAGCCCGCCCGCGCAGAGTCCGACTCCGATAGCAATCAATCCGAGTCCCGCACCGTTGTTTATGATCACAAACGGACAGCCGATAATGCAACCGACAGCACTGCCCGCCAGAGCGACGAAAACGCTCCACAGCGACACCCACACGGAAAATACGACAGCCGCTACGGATATTGCCACGGCAAACGCGGTGATAGCCAAGGAAAGCCATATCGGTGAGCCGAGAATGATCAGCGTGATCGCCAATGCTCCCAATTGCTTTTTGGGCTTTGCCCGCGCGCGTACCAGCTTGGAGATGGGCATTTCCTCAAGTATCTGCGCCGCCGCATCTGCGGGCGTGCCGACGCTTGCAACCGCCTCATCCTCGTTCATTCCGTCGTCTATTCTGTCGTCTATCAGCTCGGCATAATAGTCGAGCGATGCCTTTAAGTCGTCTGCCGAAAGACCGTCAAGTCGCCTTTGCAGCTCGGCAAGAAACTCATATTTTTTCATTGTCGCCGTCCTCCTTGGTCACAAATTTATATATGGAAAGTATCTCGCGCCATTCATCCTTGAAGTCCTCAATGCGGGCAAGTCCCGCGCGGGTAATGTGATAATACTTTCTCAATCTGCCGTTATATTCGGCAGTGCGCACGGTGAGCAGCTCCGCCGCCTCAAGCCGCCGCAAAATAGGGTAGAGAGTGGACTCTGATATTTCCACGTACGGCTTCATATCCTTGATTATCTGATAACCGTAGGAATCCCCGTCCTTGATTGACGCAAGAACGCAGACCTCAAGCAATCCTCGCTTCATTTGTATGTCCATATCAATACCTCCCTTCACGTAATACTATACCACGCATAGTATGGTTTGTCAAGAGGTTTTTGGAAAATAAAAAATATTTTTGGAAAGTACGAGAGGAAGTGCGGCATTTTTGCGACTCACGTTGAAGATTTATGCAAAAAATTCGCTTTTTATCCCGCGAATTGGCGAATTTTTGAAAAAGATTGAAATATTTTCAAAAACCTCTTGCAAAATTGCAAAATCCTCTTGCAAAAATTACACTTGTATGGTATAATAGGGAATATACTTTCAAAAACCTTGTAAGGAGGTAGAAAATGTCTTACAATTTAAACGGAAACGCGCCTTTTGAAAACGAAAAGATGGCAGAGCATGAGTTTGAATCTCTGCTTTCTGCGGCGCGTCCTACATATAGTATTCCAAAGGAGGCATTCGTCAGCTATCGAGTAAAGCGCGGTCTGCGTGAGGCGGACGGCACGGGCGTCACTGCGGGTGTAACGCGCATAGGTAACGCTCACGGTTACGTTATCAACGAGGGCGAAAAAACGCCTGCCGAAGGTGTGCTGGAATACCGCGGCTACAACATCTGCGATATCGTTAACGGCTTTACCAAGGACGGCAGATTCGGCTTTGAGGAGTGCGCGTATCTTTTGCTGTTCGGTCATTTGCCCACCGAGGATGAGCTTTACGGATTTACCGATCTGCTGGCGGACTGCCGTCAGCTTCCTCCGAGATTTACCGAGGATATTTTGCTCAAAGCGCCCTCGCGCTCTATCATGAATAAGCTGCAAACGGCGGTGCTGGCGCTGTATTCTTACGACGATAACCCCGACGACACGTCGCTTGATAATATGCTCCGCCAGTCCATAGAGCTGCTGGCACGTCTGCCCGTTATCGCGGCGCAGTCATATGCGGTATACAGAAATGCATTTTTCAATAAGTCGCTCAATCTGCACAATCCCAGACATACTCTGAGTACGGCGGAAAATTTCCTGCGCATTTTGCGCTCGGATAAGTCGTATACGGAGGAGGAAGCACATCTGCTTGATCTGTGCCTTGTGCTTCACGCAGAGCACGGTGGCGGTAACTGCTCCACCTTTGCAAGCCGCGTGCTTTCCAGCTCGGGAACTGATACTTATTCGGCTATCAGCGCAAGCATTGGCGCCTTGAAGGGTCCCCGCCACGGTGGAGCTAACCTGAAGGTGCAGGAGATGTTCGATTGTATCAAGGGTAATGTCAAGGATACCAAGAACGAGGACGAACTGACCTCCTTCTTGTATCAGATACTCAAGGGCGAGGCAAACGACAGAAGCGGACTTATCTACGGTATGGGACACGCGATCTACACCGTGTCCGACCCCCGTGCGGTCATGCTCAAGAACGCGGCTCGCTCGCTGGCATACGAAAAGGGCTATGGCGACGATTTCGAGCTGCTTGAAAGCATTGAGCGCATAACTCCCGGCCTTTTCCGCGCGTTCAAGGGAACTGACCGAGAGATCTGCGCCAACGTGGATATGTATTCGGGACTCGTATACCGTATGCTGGGTATCCCGGTTGAGATGTATACACCTCTGTTTACCGTGGCGCGCAGCGCAGGCTGGTGCGCACACCGCATGGAGGAATACATCACCGCCAAAAAGATCATCCGTCCCGGCTACAAGTGCATTGCCAAAGGACAGAAATATACTCCTATTCTTGATAGAAATTAAAAATAAAAAGTCCCCGCACCCGATTTTCAGTCGAGTGCGGGGCGTTTTATTCCACGTCTTTTCCCGAAATATTATATATTTTCTTGCCCCTTGCCATCGCGTGCTTATATGAGTTGTAAGCGCCGCCGTAGGCGTGGCTGATGCAAGCTATAACAATGTCTGAATTCTCAACCATCCACCTGTTACGGTGTGAAATTGCAAATTTTTTCGGCACATTTTCGATAGGAGGGTATACGATGTTGTCAAAGTCATTCTCAAATTCGGTTTTCGTTTTTATGTACTTTTCGTCTATGTATGGTGTTACAAATACAAGCCACGCCTTGGGGTGTGCCGCCTTGAATTTTTTGGCGCAGATGTGTGCAAAGCTGTCAAAGCTTCCGTATTCGCCAAGGAAAAATTCGCATTGGTTATCCCCAAGCTCGCGCTCAAGTATTTCAAGAACCTTTTGCTCGTCCTCGGCGTTTCTCACGTAATCTCCGTGTCCGCAGAATGTAATTATCATAACGAAATTCCTCCATTGGTAAAATAAAAAGAGCGACAACCGAAGTTGCCGCCCGAAAAACGCAAACTCCGATTGCTGCTACACAAAACCGGATATATGGGATAATAAAATCCTGCATACTATCACCAGTTGGAATTTGCGCTTTTACCAAATTCAAATGGTAATAGTATAGCTAAAAAAGGATACTGTATCCCCTTTGCAAACAGAGGATAATTATCCCAAAAAATATTCGGTTTTGTGTAGCATGTCCATTATATCACATATTTTTACAAAAGTAAACAGGAAAACGGGAAAATTTTTTGTGTCGGTGATTTATTAGATATTACCCCCGTTCAAGTATTTCAAGAACCTTTTGCTCGTCCTCGGCGTTTCTCACGTAATCTCCGTGTCCGCAGATAATTATCATAACGAAATTCCTCCATTGGTAAAATAAAAAGAGCGACAACCGAAATTGCCGCCCGAAAAACGCAAACTCCGATTGCTGCTACACAAACTGAATGAAATTAAGGTATTACCTACAATCACCCGTGGAATTTGCGCTTTTGCCAAATTCAAGGATGATTGTAACCAGAAAAAAGGTATAGTAATCCCTATAAAGGAAAAATACCGTAATTTCAAATATTCAATTTGTGTAGCATATCAATTATATCACATAATTTTTGAAATGTAAACAGGAAAATATAAATTTTTCGCGTCGGCGATTTATTAGATATTACCCGCGTTCAAGTATTTCAAGAACCTTTTGCTCGTCCTCGGCGTTTCTCACATAATCTCCGTGTCCGCAAAATGAAATTATCATAACGAAATTCCTCCATTGGTAAAATAAAAAGAGCGACAACCGAAGTTGCCGCCCGAAAAACGCAAACTCCGATTTGTCGCTCAACAAAACTAAATTGGATCAGGGTATTAGCCATAACCATCTAGTGGAGCTTGCGCTTTTGCCAAATTCCAAAAATAGTTATGGCTGAAAAAGGGTATATTATCCCCATTAAGAAAAAATACCTCTAATCCAAAATATTCAGTTTTGTTGAGCATGATTATTATATCACATATTTTTACAAAAGTAAACAGGAAAATATAAATTTTTCGCGTCGGTGATTTATTAGATATTACCCGCGCTCAAGTATTTCAAGAACCTTTTGCTCGTCCTCGGCGTTTCTCACATAATCTCCGTGTCCGCAGAATGTAATTGTCATAACGAAATTCCTCCATTGGTAAAATAAAAAGAGCGACAACCGAAGTTGCCGCCCGAAAAACGCAAACTCCGATTTGTCGC
>JAFTPD010000009.1 GCA_017463485.1 Clostridia bacterium | reverse complement strand
GGGTTTTCAATTTTCATAATAAATACACCGTTCCTTGTTAATTTTGATGTATCTATTATAACTTTACGGTGTTTTTGAAAAATTGGTATTTTGTTTTTGTTTTGTTAAATTCTCAAATTTGCTAAGGGCGTTATCTTTCGTCTACTGCATATCAATTTTTGCGTGTTGAGAGAAGTTGCTCGGCGTTACAAAATCCACGGATATGTATCCTTGACATTTCCGTGGATTTATGGTATAATGCTTCCATTAATAAGAATATCTCGCAGGAGTGACGGCATAGGTTTCCGCGGCGATGATTTGTGGGTGGTTTGTGGTTGACCACAGTTTTGACCATCTACAGAGTTGGACTACGTGGAAACAGTGCTTACAAGAGCATCCGAAAGCATCGTTTTTGGACTAAAAAGCCCCGAAAAGCCTTGTAAATCAAGTAAAAAATCGGTGCAGATTTGTTTGGGACCATCAGGCCGCAGGTTGAGTCCTGTCGCGCCGACCCAAAATATTGGGATAGGCAGAGCCTATCCCAATATTTTTGTTTGTAGTCTACGTTGAAAAACCTGCATGCTGCGTTGAGACGCTAACGCAGCATGCAGGTTTTCTTTTAATGATTTAGTAATGAATATGTTTTCCAAATTTTTTTGCGAGCAGAACAAGTCCGAGTATCATAATTGCCGGAAACAAGGTGGCAAAAAGCAAGCCTGTTTTCAAATTGCCGCCTACGGCATCAGCGATCCCTCCGACCATAGCAGGACTCACCGTAGCTCCCAAATCTCCCGCCAACGCAAGAAAAGCAAACATTGCCGTTCCGCCTTTGGGACATTTTTGCGAGGAAATGCTGATCGTTCCGGGCCACATGATTCCAACCGACAATCCGCAAAGAGCGCAACCGGTAAGACCTATGATCGGGATGGGCGACAGGGAAGCCAACAGGTAGCATAGCACGCACAGCGCGCCGCAGCTAAGCATGACCTTGGTCAAATCCAGCTTTTCGCTGAACTTTCCATAGAACACACGCGAAAGTCCCATGAAAGCGGCAAACAGACAAGGACCTGCCAAATCGCCAATAATTTTAGAAACTCCGAGTGCCGATTCCGTAAATGCCGATGCCCATTGAGCCATTGTTGCCTCGGATGCGCCTGCGCATATCATAAGCATGATCATAAGCCAAAACAAGGGAAGTCGTAACAGCTGACCTATACGCATGCCTTGTCCGTCATCTACCAATCGCTCTATCGGGCAAGAAAGAAAATTGAAGGTGTTCAACAATGGAACTACCGCCCATATCAGAGTAAGGATTTTCCAACAGGATGTACCGAATATTGCGAAAAAGACGGTGGAGCCCAATATCACGCCAACGGCACCCCAGCAGTAAAATGAGTGGAGGAGGCTCATGACTCCCGCCTTGTTTTCGAAGGGACAAGCCTCGACGATAGGACTTACCAAAACCTCAATAAGACCGCTGCCTATTGCGTAAAGCACGACAGAGATAAGAATACCCACAAAGGGATTCGGCAGTATATCCGGCAAGAATGCCATAAGTATCAGTCCTGCAGCGGATACTACCTGTGAAGCTACCACGCAGGTGCGGTATCCGATGACATCGGCAAATTTCGTTGCTCCCAAGTCCACGAGTAGTTGTGTTAGATAGAATACCATTGGAATAAGAGCGATCATTTCGAATGAAATCCCGTAGGTATCCTTGAACGTCAAGAATAAGAGAGGCGCAAAATTTGCAGATATTGCTTGCGTGATAAAGCCAAGATAACAAGCGACCAGTGTTTTTTTGTAATTTTTTGTTTTTTTCATAATAGCTCCCGGGAGCTAATGCTTGCACGGATATGTTTGCCATCAGCCCCTTCGCACGTAGTATTATTTTAGTTTTCCCAATTTTGCAGTGTTTGCAATAACGATCAGCGTTGTTTCGGCGTCAAGTATCTGCTCGGGGTTTATATTTACGTTGACGTTTCCGCCTTTTTTAACGGCGACGATATTGAAGCCGTATTTTTTTCGCAGATTCAGCTCGATCAGATTTTTCCCGCACCACTCATCTTTGACGTCTATCTCAACCATGGATACGTCCTTTGATAGGGAGATCATGTCGATAAATCCCGAGCTAAGCAAATTTTTGGCAAGACGGACTCCCGATTCGTTTTCGGGAAACACTACCTGATCCGCACCGACTCGGAGCAGTATCTTTTGATGCATTTCATTGGCGCACTTAGCGATAACGGTCGTAACGCCTGCCTCCTTGCAAAGCGTTACCGCCATAACGCTTGCCTCCAGATTGCTTGCCATACATACTATTACCGTATCTATACTTCCGATTCCGAGCCTCGAAATGACCTCGGCATCGGTCACGTCCGCGCATTTGCACACGGGTAGATATGCCGCCGCGTCGTTGACGATCTTGGCGTCTGTATCAACGGCAATGACCTCCATACCGTTTTTCACAAGCTCTGTTGCAACGGCTGTGCCGTATCTGCCAAGTCCGAAGACGGCATACGTTTTTTTCTTTTTCATGTTTTTTCTCCTTTAACCTATACTGATTTCCTCGGACGGCTCGGATATGACGTTCTGACTTTCATTCTTGCTGCCAAGAGCAACCGCCAAGGATATGGGACCTACTCTGCCGAAATACATTGTCACGATAATTATGAGCTTTCCGAACGTGCCGAGGCTTGCGGTCAGATTACGTGAAAGACCGACCGTTGCGGTTGCGCTTACGACCTCGTAAATCGCATCAAGTGCTTGTGCGTTGCTCGTCGCCATCAAGAGGACGGCGGAGGCGGTGCAGATCGTGATAAAGGTTACGGCAACGGCTACTGCCTTTTTGACCGAGCCTTCGGATATACGGCGACCAAACAGAGTTGCACTGTTTTTGTTGCGAATCGTTGCGAAAGCCGAGCAGCACAAAACGGCAATCGTAACCGTTTTCATTCCTCCCGCCGTTCCCACGGGTGAGCCGCCGATCAGCATCAGCATCAAGGATACAGCGGCAGATGCGCTTGTCAGGCTTTCCTGGGGAACGGAGGCAAAGCCTGCGGTTCTCGTCGTGACCGACTGAAACAGTGATACCTGAATTTTATCGAGCAGGGACATATTTCCGATCGTTTGCGGGTTTGAATACTCAAAAACGAATATGAGAAGCGCGCCAACCAAGATAAGTCCAAGCGTGGCGGTAATGGCAATCTTGCTGTGCAGGGTCAGATGCCTGAATATCTTTCTGTTCTTCGGCGAACGGCTTTTGATGACGCGAAGCACGTCCCACCATACGATATAGCCGAGTCCTCCAAGGATGATGAGAGCGGAGGTGACGGCATTGATCAGCGGATTGGTTGCATAATTGCACAGGCTGTTTTCCGCGATAATATCAATTCCCGCGTTACAAAAGGCAGACACCGAGTTGAATACCGATATCCAGATGCCACGCGCGCCAAATTCGGGGATGAATACGAGCATATACAGCAGAGCGCCGATTCCTTCTATGAACAGCGTGCCGAACAACACGTTTTTTACAAATTTGGCGAGTCCCGACATTGTATTCAAATTAAATGCGTCCTGAATGAGCAATCGGTCACCAATACCCATTTTTCGGTTCAAAAGAAGCATAAGACCGGACATGATCGTAACGATACCAAGACCGCCGATCTGTATCAGAAGCAGTATGACAGCTTGCCCGAACACACTCCACGTGGAAACCGTTGGGAGAGTTACAAGACCTGTCACGCAGGTGGAAGTGGTTGCGGTGAACAGTGCGTCAAGATACGGCACTGCCTGTCCGTTCGCGGAGCTTATCGGCAATGCCAAAAGGGCGCTTCCGAGCAGTATCGTCACAAGAAAGCTTAATAAAATGATTTGAGTTGTGGATAAAGCAAATTTTCTTTTTCTAATCATAGCTTTTTTAGTAATATCCCTATTTTTCAAAATCTTTACAGATAATTGTAACACATTTTTATAAATAAGTCAATCATTTCGCGTTCTTTTGTGTGTCTGGCGAAAATTTAAGGGCTGACCGTCAGTCAGCCCTCAATGCTATGAAATTATCTCTGAACTCGTCCCGAGCCGTCGCCGCCCGCAAGCTTTTCGACCTCGGATACGGATACGCGGTTGTAGTCGCCCTCGATACTGTGCTTGAGCGCGGATGCCGCTACTGCGAATTCGATAGCGTCCTGCGTGCTCTTGCCGCTGAGCAGGGAATAGATAAGCCCGCCGCCGAAGCTGTCGCCGCCGCCTACTCTGTCAACGATATGGAGGTGGTAGGACTTGGAGAAGCAATAATTCTCGCCGTCGTAAAGCATGCCAGCCCAGTCGTTGTCACTTGCCGAAATAGAGGAACGAAGGGTGATGGCAACCTTTTCAAATCCGAATTTGTCCGCAAGCTGCTTTGCTACCGACTTGTATCCCTCGTGGTTGAGCTTACCGCCGTAGATATCGGTGTTTTCAGCCTCAATACCGAACACGTCCTTTGCGTCCTCCTCGTTGGATATGCAAACGTCGACGTACTGGCAAAGCTGAGTCATAGCCTCTCTTGCTTCGGCTCTGGTCCAAAGCTTACCGCGATAGTTGAGGTCGCAGGAGATTTTAACTCCGCGAGCCTTTGCCGCGCGGCAGGCATCAAGGCAGATATTTACAAGCTCGCCGCCGAGTGCGGGGGTGATTCCCGTGAAGTGGAACCAATCAGCGCCTTCAAAAATGCTGTCCCAATCGAAATCGGTAGTCTTTGCCTCGGCAACAGCCGAATGAGCGCGGTCGTAAATGCAGACCGAGCCACGCTGTGATGCGCCCTTTTCAAGGAAATATATTCCCACTCTGTCGCCGCCGCGGACAACCTTGGAGGTGTCAACGCCGAAATAGCGCAGGGAATCGACAGCCGCCTGACCGATTGCGTGCTTGGGGAGTTTGGTTACGTAAACGCTGTCCAGTCCATAATTTGCAAGGGAAACGGCTACGTTAGCCTCTCCGCCGCCGAAGGTTGCTTGCATCTGGTCGTTCTGAAAGAATCTGTAATATCCGTTGGGTGCGAGGCGAAGCATCAGCTCGCCGAATGTAACTACTCTTTTCATTTGTTTTCCTCCATCTTATCCAATGATTCCTTTACGAAAAAGCTACCGCCGATAGCCGCTATCTTATCAAAAGCGAGAAATTCGTCGATGTTAGATCTGTCAACTCCGCCCGTGGGAATGAACTTCACCTGAGGGAAGGGAGCGGAAAGGGCTTTGAGCGCCTTCAGTCCGCCGTATACGTTTGCGGGGAAGAATTTTACGGTAGTGATACCGAGATCGAGAGCCGCCATTATCTCCGTGGGAGTAACGCAGCCGGGATAATAGGGGATATTTCTCTGATTACATATTTTTGCAACGTCAGCGGAAAGACCGGGGGACACGATAAAGGTTGCGCCTGCCGCGAGAGCCGCTTCGCACTGCTGTGCGTTTATTACCGTACCCGCACCAATACTCATGTCGGGATAATGCTTGACCGCATACTCGATAGCCTCTGCGGCACAAGCGGTGCGGAAGGTTATTTCTGCACAGTTGATACCGTTATTTTTGAGGGCGGTGAGGATCTTATCCGTTTCGCCCAGCTCCTTGATCACTACTACGGGAATGAATTTTTCCATGATTTATGCTCCTTAAAATATATTTATACGCCGGAATAAGCCGCGAAGCCGCAGTCAACGGGGAGAACCACGCCCGTGATGGCGGACGCAGAGCGCTCGTCGCAGAGGAAGAGCGTAGCGCCGATAAGCTCGTTAGCATCTACGAAGCGATCCATAGGTGTTCCCTTAAGTATCTTTGCACTGCGAGCAGTGGGTGTGCCGTCCTCGGTAAACAGAAGGGATCTGTTCTGCGCGGACACGAGAAATCCGGGTGCTATGGCGTTGCATCTGATGCCCGTTCCCGCAAAGTGAGTTGCCAGCCACTGCGTGAAGTTTGATATACCTGCCTTTGCCGCGGAGTACGCGGGAATCTTGGTAAGCGGGGTATACGCATTCATTGAGGAAATATTGAGGATACAGCCGCCCTTCTTGCCCACCATATCCCTTGCGAATACCTGAGTGGGGAGGAGAGTGCCTTGAAAATTGAGCTTGAATACAAAATCTACGCCCGAAGCGTCAAGGTCGAAGAAGGATTTGCCGCCTTCCTTTGCCTCGTGGTGATATTCGTTGTCGGTGGTAGCGCGCGGATTATTGCCGCCCGCACCGTTTACGAGAATATCGCACGCGCCAAGGTCCTTGAGTACCGATTGGTGTACGCTTTCCAGCGCCTCGGTGTCAAGCACGTTTGCGGCGTATCCCTCGCACACGAATCCTTCGGCTTTCAGCTCGTCAGCCAGCGCTTTTACCGCGTCGCCGTTGAGGTCGAGAGCGGCAACCTTTGCACCCGATTGAGCAAACGCCCTTGCCATAGCGCCGCAGATAAGTCCGCCCGCGCCAGTGACAACGACTACCTTTCCGCTGTAATCTACGTTAAGTGGAAGTGTCATCATGAGATTTCTCCTTTACTGTTTATCGAATTTTTCAAGCGAGTCCCAAACGCCAAGCATATACATAATGCCGAGAGCGCGGTCGTACAGACCGTAGCCCGGACGGACAGTACCCGGTCCCTCGTTCCAGAGGTGTCTGCCGTGGTCGGGGCGAATGTAACCCGTGTAACCGCAATCGTGATAAGCTTTCATTATTTCCAGAATACCCGTATCTCCGTCGCAATCGCGGTGGCTTGCCTCGGAAAAATCCCCGTTTTCGAAGTGCTTTACGTTTCTTATGTGGGCAAAGGCTATTCTGTCGCAGTGCTTACGCACTATGTCGGCTACGTTATTGTCGGGGTTAGCGTTAAGGCTCCCCGAGCAGAGGGTGAGGCAGTTATACTCGTCGTCCACCATTTTAAGGAAGCGGTCAATGCTTGCCTCGTCCACCAAAAGTCTTGGCAGACCGAATATATCCCATGGCGGATCGTCCATGTGTATAGCCATTTTGACGTCGCACTCGCGGCAGGTGGGCATAATAGCCTCAAGGAAATACTTGAGATTTTCCCACAGCTTTTCGTGGTCAACGCCCTCGTAAGCGCGGAACAGCTCGTCCAGCTTTGCCATACGCTCAGGCTCCCAGCCGGGGAAGGACATATTATATTTTTCGGTAAAGTCCAGAATGTACTTCGCCATAGCGTTGTAGTCATCCTGAATCATATTTTTCTGATAGAAAAGAGCGGTCGAGCCGTCACCGACGGGATGGAAAAGATCGCTTCTCGTCCAATCGAAGATGGGCATAAAGTTGTAGCAGATGACCTTGACTCCGAATTTAGAAAGATTTCGGATACACTGCTTGTAGTTTTCAATATATTTATCTCTCGTGGGCAGACCGATCTTTATGTCGTCGTGGACGTTTACCGATTCCACCACATCCATATTGAAGCCGTATTCGTCCAGCTGACGCTTGACCTCGGCTATCTCGTCCGTTTCCCATATTTCGCCCGGCATTTTGTGATGCAGAGCCCAGACAATGCCGTCAACACCGGGGATCTGCTTGATATCGGAAAGGCTTATCTTGTCGTTTCCTTCTCCGTACCAACGAAAACACATTTTCATAGCAAACTGACTCCTTCCGTTTGTTTAAGTCTGAAAATTTCTTTCACGCCGCCGTTGAAATTTATCTCCGACAGACGCGGAAGTGCTTTTATTGTTGGGATTCACGCACTCGCGAAAATCAAGTTGACTCTCAATGCTGTGCGCGAGCCGCCGCGCGGTACTCCTTTGGCGTTTTTCTCATTTGCTTTTTGAACAGCTTGGAAAAATACTGAACGTCCATTATCCCACAGTGCAATGCCACCGTCTGAACCTGCAGATGCGTGCTTTCCAGCAGGCTTGCCGCATATCGGATACGCTTTTCGCGGATATATTCGGACACCGTTTTTCCCGTTTCCTTTTTGAATAGTGAAGAAAGGTAGGCGGGGCTTATATTCTGCTGCTTTGCCAGAGTGCTGAGCGACAGATCGGTCGAAAGATCGTTGTCGATAAGCAGTATCGTCTTTTGAACGGCAAGCGAATAATTCCGTATGGCGTGCTTCCGCACCAGCTTGCAGTAGGAGCGAAACATTTCTCTCATCAGTGCGTTATTTTGCGATAGGGAAGTGACCTGCTCTATACTGCGTGCAAATTCGGATGACATTTTATCAATATGAACGGGATGCACTCCGCCTTGCTCAGCCGCCTTGCGCAGCAGTGTATTCATAATAATGGAATAATTTTTTGCGTTTCTCAAGGGGTCTGATACTCGCTTTTCAAACATTTCCTCCGAAAACGAATTGAGCATCAGCTTTTCCTTGTGTATCTGCCCGAGAGCAACAGCCTGCATCAGCTCATTTTCGAATTTGTAACGCATTTCCATGGTCTTGATGTTGAACAGCGTGTCGTCAAAATTATCGCTCGGTGATTGATCCCGCACGGGCATCACCGCCGCACCGTCGGGGGCGTTGACGTTGCAGATCGCGAAGGCGGGAGTTTTCCAAATATGCTCGCAGAATGCGTCCAGCATTACCAGAACGGCTGCACCCTCGGATACAACGGGAATGTTTGAATAGTATCTTTCGAAATACCTCTGAGATTTGGGTGGTACGCCGAGATTTTCTCCAAGCTCAAGAAGCTGACGCGAGGAGAGCGACTCTGACAGATACGGTCCTATGAAAAGCACCGACGTGTCAGACGTATTTGTCAGTCGGAGATAAATGTAGCAAAGCTTGAATTCGTCAGTGTAACGGTACATAGTATTCGGAAGCAGTGTTCCGATAAAGCTTTGCAATGTTGGCTGTTTGCCGTAGTCTTTATATAAAATGTCGCGAATGGAAAAGTCAATGACGTTGTCGATAGGATCAAGCGGAGAAACCACAGAAGCGGGGATGCGGCATCTTTTAAACGTGTCGCACAACAGCTTCACTTCTTTTTCGTAGCTCATGTTGCCGCTCCTTTTGTCAAAATTATACACAAAATTCCCTAATCACCTACGTTATTATAACACCATTTTTATATAATTGCAACAGCATTTTTGAAATTTATATTAAAAAAATACAAAAATACATTAAAAAAATACTCACGACATTCAGCAAAATGATTTATACTGAAATAGTAAACTCTTATCCTATGTAAATTTAAAGAAAAGAGGAAGACAACAATGAAAAAAGAAAGACAATTGGATGCCAACGGCAAACGCAAGTTTGGCATGCTCGACAAGGTGGCATACGCCGCCGGCGACTTCGGTTGCAACATGAGCTTCGCGCTCAAGGGTACAGTCCAGACCTTCTGGCTGGTTTACATGATGATGGAAACGGGTCTGCTTTCCATTCTTCTCCTTCTCGTTCAGATCTGGGATGCGATCAACGACCCCATGATCGGCTCACTTATTGACGCGGACAGAAGAAAGTACAAGATGGGCAAGTTCAAAACGTACATCTTTATCGGTGCGTGCGGACTTCTCGTTGCAGGCGCGGCAGTATTCCTTCCTTTCCCGAATGCTGATACTTGGGTAAAGGTTGCGCTCTTTATCGGAGGCTACGTGGTCTGGGATGCTTGCTACACCATTGCTAACGTTCCTTACGGCTCTATGCTTTCTCTGGTTACCGAAGATCCCGGTGAAAGAGCACAGCTCTCCACCTGGCGCTCCGTCGGCTCTATGGTAGGCGGTATGATCCCCGGTATCATTCTCCCCATGCTTATCTGGCGCAAAGAGGTCAATGCAGACGGAACTCCCAAGATCAACCCCGAAACCGGCGTTCAGGTAGAAACTCTCCTCGGTGACAGAGTATTTATCGCGGCTCTTATCATGGGCGTGCTTGGATTTATCGCGTTCATGTTCATGATCAGAAAGATCACCATCCGTGTTGACGAAAACACCGTAAAGACCAACGAGGGCGGCGAAAAGTTCAACGTATTCAAGGCATTCGGCAACTTTATGAAGAACCGTCCCGCGGTAGGCGCTACCGTTGCCGCTATGGGTATGTTCCTCGGTATGCAGTCTGCTACCACCGCTAACACCATTATGTTCGCTACATATTTCGGTAAAGCTTCTCTGTCGGGTATCGTTATGATGGTAGGATTCCTTCCTATGTTCATCTTCATGCCCTTCATCAAGAAGATCGTAAACAAATTTGGTAAGAAGGAAGCAAGCGTTTTCGGAACTCTGGTATCCATCGCAGGCGGACTTATCATGCTGGTATTCCCCATGATTCCCAATAAGAACGTGTCCCTCATTATCTACATGGCAGGACTTGTAGTATTCGGAATCGGTATGGGTGTTTACACTTGCGTATCTTGGGCTCTTATGGCTGACGCTATCGACTATAACGAGTGGAAGACCGGCAAGAGAGAGGAAGGTACGGTATATTCGTTGCACTCCTTCTTCCGTAAGCTGGCGCAGGGCGTAGGTCCTTCTGTCGTTCTGCTTCTCATGGGCGCTCTCGGATACGTTTCCAAGCTGGGAACTGAGGGTCAGTCCCTTGCTACCGCTTACAATATGTGCTGGCTGGTTGCAGCGCTGTATCTGTTCAGCGCAGTAATGCAGTTTGTAGGTCTCGCTGTTATCTACAACCTTGACAAGAAGACTCTTGCAAAGATGAATGACGAGCTTGCAGCGCGCAAGAATTCCTAATAATTACATCATCTGTGGCGTCCGACAAAACGTCGGACGCCATTTTAAAGCTTATATTTACTCGTAACAAACAAAGGAGAAACAAAAATGAGAAATATTGTAAATCTCAACCAAAACTGGCTGTTTATTAAAAACACTGCCGACGTAAGCGCGCGCGATGGCGAGCAGATAAACCTGCCTCATTCCTGGAATGCCGTTGACGGTCAGGACGGAGGAAACGACTATTTCCGCGGCTCTTGCCTGTACGTAAAGTCGCTTAAAAAGTCTGAGCTTCCCGCGGCAGACCTTTATTACGTTGAATTCCGCGGAACGAATTCCTCCGCAGATCTTTACGTGAACGGAAATAAGCTTGCGCATCACGACGGCGGTTATTCCACCTGGAGAGTGAACATCACCGACGCTCTTGCCGAGGAAAACGATATTGCCGTTGTCGTTGACAATACCGCAAACGATTTTGTTTATCCCCAGATGGCGGACTTCACCTTCTACGGCGGTATCTACCGTGACGTAAATCTTGTATGTGTAAGCAATAGTCACTTTGATCTTGACTATTACGGTGCGCCCGGTATCAAGATCACTCCTACCGTTAACGGTAAGGATGCTAACGTTGAGGTCGAGGTCTTCGTAAAGGGTCTTACCGAGGGACAGAAGATAGTTTACACCGTTTATGACAAGGACGAAAATGAGCTTGACAAGATAGAGTCCACCGATACCAAGGTGACCTTTGAAATAAAGGACGTTCATCTGTGGCACGGACGCCGCGATCCCTATCTTTACTGCTGTGAGGCGGAGATAGTTGCGGACGGCGAGGTAATTGATAACGTGTGCAACCGATTCGGATGCCGCACCTACAAGATCGATCCCGACAACGGATTTATTCTCAACGGCGAGGAGTATCCCCTCCGCGGCGTATCCCGCCATCAGGACAGATGGGGAATTGGTAACGCGCTTCTCCCCGAGCATCACAGAGAGGATATGGATCTTATCTGTGAGGTTGGTGCTACCACCATTCGTCTGGCTCACTATCAGCACGACCAGTATTTCTACGATCTGTGCGACGAGCGCGGTATGGTTATCTGGGCTGAGATCCCTTACATATCAAAGCATCTTCCCGGTGGACGCGAGAACACTGTCTCTCAGATGAAGGAGCTGGTTGCGCAGAACTACAACCACCCCTCTATCGTAGTATGGGGACTTTCCAACGAGATATCTATCGGCGGCTCGGACGACGATCTGCTCGAAAATCACAGGATCCTGAACGATCTTTGCCACGAGATGGACAAGACCAGACTTACCACTATTGCGGCTGTTTCTATGTGTAAGATGGACGATCCTTATCTGCTGATTCCCGACGTCGTTTCCTACAACCATTATTTCGGCTGGTACGGCGGCGATACCTCCATGAACGGCCCTTGGTTTGACAAGTTCCATGCAACTCATCCGAATATTCCGATCGGTTGCTCCGAGTACGGCTGTGAGGCGCTCAACTGGCATACCTCCGATCCCAAGCAGGGTGACTACACCGAGGAATATCAGGCGTATTACCACGAAGAGCTGATAAAACAGCTCTACACGAGAAAATATATGTGGGCTACTCACGTATGGAATATGTTTGACTTCGGTGCTGACGCAAGAGCTGAGGGCGGAGAGAACGGTCAGAACCACCAGGGTCTTGTTACCTTTGACCGCAAGTACAAGAAGGATTCCTTCTATGCGTACAAGGCATGGCTCGTTTCCCCTGAAGTAGATCCCTTCGTGCATCTGTGCGGCAAGAGATACGTTGACAGAATTGAGGACGTAACGAAGGTTACCGTATACTCCAACCTTCCCGAGGTCGAGCTGTTCGTAAACGGCGAGAGTATCGGTAAGAAAACGGCAGAGGATCATTTCTTCTACTTTGACGTAAAGAACGAGGGCGAATCCACTATCGTTGCAAAGGCGGGCGAATTTACCGACGAGGGCAAGCTCCGCAAGGTAAGCGAGATGAATATGGACTACGTTCTCGTAGAAAAGGGCGCGGTGCTCAACTGGTTTGATATCGACGCTCCCGCAGGACGCTTCTCCCTTAACGACAAGATCTCCGACATTATGGAATCCAAGCGCGGAAAAATGTGGTTTGTGGGCGTAGGTCTTAAGATCAAGAAGAAGATGGACGCAGGAAAGAAGGACGGCGGAAAGAAATCGGGCGGATTTGAGGTCGATCTGAAGGCTGACGGCGGTCTTATGCAGATGATGGGCGGATTTACCGTGCTTCGTCTGACGAGCATGATGGCTATGATGAACGTTGAGTTCACAAAGGAAGAGCTGCTTAAAATGAACAAGAAGCTCAACCGAATCAAAAAGCCTATCAAGAAATAATTAACTGCAGAACGGGCTGTGTTACGTGACACAGCCCGTGAAATTATTTTATATTATGTATTTTTCATAACGATAGAGCCGACACATTCGCTTACGTGCTCGCAAGCGTCTGCGCACGCCTCAAGGCAATCGTAAATCTTGTACCACGATACAGTCGTGAGTACGTCGGTGGAATTTTTGGTAAGGTTATGCATTGAGGTGAGATAGAGCTTGTCGCAATCCTCCTCAACGTCGTTGCACTCGATAATGAGCGCGCGTATCTTCTTGGACTTTTTGAAGTTTTCAAATTCGACCATGATATCGCCGAGAAGCTCGGAGGCTCTTACGATATTTTTCGCATATTCGATAGCGGCGGGCTGAATCGTCTTGACGTCGTATATATACAACTTCTGCAAAACCTCCTCAATGGTGTCAAGGACGTTGTCAAGCTGCTGGCTGAGCATATCGAGGTCCTCGCGCTCAACGGGAGTTACGAATGCCTTTGCAAGCGTTTCGTTCATTTCATGCTTCTTAATATCCGCGTTATGCTCGAAAACGTGCATTTCCTTAAGCATTTTTTCAAGATCATTCGCGTTGTAGTTTTCAAGACATTCAACGAGATAAGCCGCCGCCTTTTTGGCAAGCTCCGCGCACGACGAATAATTTTCAAAATAGAATTTGTCACCCTTAGCCATTGTTATAATTCCTTTCCGTTAATTGAAAATAAATAGGAACAGTTTTGTTACAAGGAACGCAAGAAGTCCGCAGCCGGGGAAGGTGAGGACCCAAGTAAGTACCATTTCCTTGACGACGCCGAAGTTGATAGCCGATATTCTCTTGACCGCACCAACACCCATAATGGAGGTCGTCTTGACGTGAGTGGTGGAAACGGGCAGACCGAATACAGAGCAGAATACCAGCGAAGCCGCTGATGCGATATCTGCCGAAAAGCCTTGATATTTTTCAAGCTTTACCATGTCCATGCCGACAGACTTGATGATCTTTTTGCCGCCGATAGCCGTGCCTCCCGCCATAACCAGTGAGCAAACTATCATAAGCCACGTAGGGATAACGAAGGTGGAAGCCGCAGCACCCGTGCCCTGCAGAGTGAACACGCAAAGCAGCATGATGCCCATAAATTTCTGACCGTCCTGCGCGCCGTGCATGAACGCCATAGCGGCAGCACCTACGATCTGTGCGCCCTTGAAAAACGGCTCCGTCTTTGGACGGTTTGCATTGAAGCAGATTTTTGTAACCAGCTTGCATATCAGCCAAGCAAGTCCAAATCCCAGCACTACGGAAATAACGATACCGTAAATAACCTTTATCCATTCGCTCCACACGATAGCGTCAAGTCCCGTCAGCGCCATAGCGCCGCCCGTCAGACCCGCGATAAGCGCGTGGCTCTCGCTCGTAGGAATACCGAACGCCCATGCAAGGGTAGCCCAGATAACGATTGCAAGCATTGCGGCGCACAGAACTATAATAACGGTTTCTCCCGGATGATCTCCGAAATTTACCATGCGCGTTATAGTTACCGCAACCTCGTTGCTTACCTTGGTCATTACGAAAACTCCAAGGAAGTTGAAACCCGCCGCCATAAGTATCGCCGCCTTTGGAGGCATACATCTTGTTACGACGCAGGTCGCAATGGCATTTGGCGCGTCCGTCCAACCGTTTACAAGGATAACTCCGAGCGTAAGCGTTACCGCGACGAACAGCAGAGGATTGGCTAACATTTGGTTCAGAAAAGTTAAAATATCCATAGATTACCTTCTTTCGGGATTGCTTACCATATTGTACCATAATTTGGAGAAAATTTCAAGTCCCTTTGAACAATATAGTGGTCAAAAAAGCGGATTTTTGGAACTTTTTTCACGCAAATCGTTTTATTTGGCGTTTATTGCACGATCTCTATCTTGCATTTTGCGTCTGCGCCCGTCATAATCAGCTCGTCGACGGCGGGCAGGCGGATAACGCCCGAAGTAGGATTTTTGATACTTATAACGGGAGTGGTGATGTCAGCCTCAACGTGCGACTTTTCAAATCCGAGGTCGGCGCCGTGCATCTCGCAGTTAATGAGCTTGAGTCCCTTGCAGTAGCACAGGGGCTGTGTACCCGTGATGATACAGTTTTCAAAGGTAATATTTTCGGCATACCACGCAAGATATTCTCCATTTATCACGCTGTTACGAACAGTTACGTTTTTTGCATGCCAGAAGGCGTCCTTAGTGTTGAAATAGCAGCTCTCAAACGTGGAGTCCTCTATGTATTGGAATGAATATTTTCCGTTCAAGGTCACATTTTCAAATTTCAGACGCTCGGAGCGCAACATAAAGTATTCACCCGATACCGTGGTGTTACGCATTTTTATTCCGCGCACAAACCAACCGAATTCGGGGGATATGACGTCACAGTCTTCAATTTTCACATCTGAACATTCGCGCAACGCCTTAATGCCGTGAAGCGTGGAATCACAAATGCTGATATTATCCGAATACCACAGAGCGGCACGGCATTTTTCGGTAAGGTGGGTGCGCTTGACCGTAAGAGTTGTGTCATGCCAGAAAGGGTAGCGCAAGTCCCAATAGCAATCCTCAACCGTGATATTTTTGCTTTCCTTGAAGGCGCTTTCGCCGTCGGCAGGACCTTCAAATCTGCAATTTCTTGCAAGTACGCTGTCGCTTCCGTAAAGCGCTCGTTCCTCGTCAAAGACCTTGTTTTCAATGATTTTCATAAAATATTGTACTCCGTTGTTGATTTTTAAACTAATTGTTTATACGCCGTACAGAATGTGAAGATTTCGTATCTTCTCGTCGGCTATGCGTCTGTTAATAGCTAAAGCATGTCCCTCTGCGGCTTCACCTGCAAAGTCGGTAAGCCCTTGCTCCTTTGCGGTTGATATAATAGCGGCGCATATCTCGTTTACTGCCGCTTGCTTTGTTGTCGCTTCGCCGTCCTTGTTGCCGCTTGAAATAAGATATTCCAAGGGGGAGTAGAGGGTTGAGAGCGTGGGCAGCTCGGACAGCGCGCGAAAGCTCCACTTATAGTATGGTATATAACGGCTGTTCAGCAAAAATACTGCGTGTAAGGCGCTTTTGGCAAATTCAATTACCGCAAGCTGTGCGGCGGCGGTATCTCCTCGAGCTATCGAGCGCGGATAATTGTACTGTCCGGCCTGTCCCATAAGCAGGAGGTGTCCTGCCAGCTTTTTGCGGCGCACGTCCTCGGGGAGATATGCGAGTCGCTGTCGCGCGGCGGTAAACTTGCCGCTGTCGTCACGAAATATCTTGCCGTTTGTAGCCTCCGCCAAGGATTGCTCGGGGATAGAAAACCACGCACGTGTCGGCAGAACACCGTCGGGTGTGCCGGTTTTACTTAAAAGGAAGTCGCGCATCCGTGCGACACCATGGCGATTGCCGCCCGCGGGATTGATGGTGCTTCTTTTATAGCCCATAAATTCGCGCGGAAGCTTGTAATATGCCCGTTCAAGGGCAAATTCGGTCTGGCGGTCAATGACGTCCTCGTCGGGCAGTATAATGCAAAAGCCCGGCTCAAGGTCATGGTCGGCGGATAAATTGTCGTCGTATCCGAAGCACTCCGAGCCACTACCGAAAAGTCCGACGGCGAGCAAGGACGCAATATCGGCAAACTGACCGTTAAGCATTGGCGCGCCGTATTCAACGTAAAAACGCTCGGAAAGCTCAAGTCCCTTCATATATCCTCCTTGACCTCTCCCGCAGCTCGCTTGCGTATATAAAATATCCGTAATAATCAAATACCGACGAACATTTTTCGCACACGAAGGCGTAGTTGCCACCACGCTTTTCGTATTCTTCAAGCAACGCTTTTGCGCGACTTACGTACTGCGTGATAAGCTCCTCGGCGTCCACAAGTCCCAGCCGAGCCTCTGCGGCATTAGCCATGTTAAGGTAGGTTATCGCCGCCTCGGGTGCGCCGTCGCATGAATTTAGCATGATGGATATGGCTTTTTTGTAAAGCTCGTCGGCGCGGTCGAAGTCCTTGAGGTCAACGAGAGTAAGAGCCATATTATTGTAAAGTCCCGCAAGGCGGCTGTCATTTGCGTCAAGATCGGACTCATAAATCTGCAGAGCAGATTCAAAAAGGGGAAGGGAAGCGTCAGCCATGCCAAAAGCCTTGTATACAGTGGCGGCGTTGAGGTAAGCCGTAGCTCCGCCGACTTGCCTTGAAGCTCCCAATCGTTCAACCGTATCAAGAGCTTGTTGGGCGTGAATCAACGCCTCGTCGCGGCGTCCGAGCTTGCGGTAAAGTCCCATAAGCTCGTTGTGAAGCAAGAGCTGTATGCGTCCGTCGTCGGCGCGTGTAGCCTCGTCCAGCCAATAAAGCAGGTGGCATTCGGCTGACACGTAGTCGTTTTTATGCAAATGCTCGTCCAGCTTTGAAATTATTCTTTCGGTTGAAATACAAGAATCCGACATAACAGCTCTCCTTTCGCACTGATAAGAATATTGTATCATATTTTCCCCGATTTGTCTACGTTTTTTTTGAGATTCCGTCCTATTTTTAGGGGATATAATGCAGGATATGCCGCTTACATTGACAAAAAATCTGTAATGTGATAGAATATATGCAGTACCCGTGTTGCGGCAAGCGTTTTGCACTGTCCAAAAAAATATCGAAAGGGAGCAAAAATATGAAAAAATTCATATCCAACGCGTTGTTATTGGTGCTTCTTGTTTCGATTATTCTGTATATATACTGCGGCTGGCTTAAAATACAGTATATAACGATTGTGTTTGTAGTTGTGTTTTTGATTTTGTATATGTTGGCTATGGCGGTTGGCGCGTTTGGTGTAAGCAGGCTGGAAGGATATATAAAAAAATTGGTACACGACGAAATCGCGGCGGGTGGTTTCAAAAAGCCGTTGCTTTTTTCGGTGCTTGCTATGTTTCCCGCATATTTTTGTATTGCGCTCGTTTCACTGATACCGATAACCTCTTATGAGATATGGTTAATTACGGTTTTTCCGTGTATTGCAATAGTATCCATTCCTGCGAGCAGTGTTTATGGAGAATACAGTCTGGTTGCAAATAAGAAGGCGCTGTTTTGGTGGATACAGGCTTTCATATCTGTTCTGCTTATATTGGTGAGTCAACTGCTGGTACAGTGTTTAATGTGACAATAATTTCGGGGCTGCTCCAACAAGGGAGCAGCCCCGATAAATTTACATTCCGAATATCAGCCACGAGGTGGTGAAGGCGACCATACACACGCCCGTTCCGAGCAAAAATTCGGATAGGGTGTGACGCTTGAGATAAAGAGAGGCGAAAAGTATCAGTCCCCACAGCACAACGCCTGAAAGAATACCGCCAAAGCCGAGAAAATACGCAACGAAAACGATAGGTCCTGACACACTGCATGCGTGACCGCTTGCCTTGACCTTGATAAGCTTTGAAAGCGCGATAAGAATAACGGATATAAAGTAGCCGTAGTAGATGAGCATCAGCTCTGAGTTAACGGCGGCTATATGTCCGTAAATTACTGCTACGGTATAGCCAACTGCGGAAAAATATATGGCAAGATCGCGCTGACCGTCGCGTCCCTTTTCCCGAATTTTAGGCACGGCGTATGACACAGGGTAGGCAAGCAGGGGGAAGAATCCGAGGCACAGCGCAGATACCACGCTTTGGCTGACAGACGTAAATACGTTGCAGTCGGAAAGCGCCAAAATGATTATCAAGGCGGTTACCATTACGGGCGGAACGCTAACTACACGAATGATTTTTGCTACTTTTGACAAAATTTTATTTTTCACAAGTTTTCTCCTTTTTGAGGGGCGGGGCGGTTAATTCCTTTATACAGTATCGACCGGATTTTGGGGCGTTAAGCCTCAAATCCGATAAGTAAACCGCCCATTTCGGCGTAGAAGCTGCAAAGTCCTCTGCACTCTGCTACGGTAACGAGTGCGGCAGGGAATGCGTCCTTTATCTTTTTGGCAAGTGCCTCTGCGGCGTCGGGGTTGAGGCAGTGGTCAATGCGCACCTTGCCGCCCACAAAGCCCATTTCCTTTATGTGCTCAACGGTAGCTTCAAGTGCCTTCTCGCTACCGCGGTTTTTGGACAGCATTTCAAGAGTGCCGCGATCGCTGGCTTTTCCGATAGCGCGGATGCCGAGAAGTCCCGCGGCCTTTGCGGCTAACTTGCTGACTCTGCCGTTGTTCGCGAGGTTTTTCATAGATTCAAGCACGAACAGAAGCTGTGTGCCGTAGGCGCGTAGACCGTCGAGTATTTCGTCAAAGCTCCTGTCTGCCATAGCAAGCTCGCGTACTTTTTCTGCCATCAGAACGATCTCAGGACCCGTGGAAAGGGAATCAATGATCTCCACACGGCTCCCCTCGTTTTTTGCTTCATACAGCCGTTTTGCGGTGCAGGCGGTGCTATAGCTACCCGACAGCGAGCCCGTGATAGTAATGCAAATAATATTCTGAGCGTCACCGAATGCGTCAAGCCAATCAGCGGCGTTGGGGCAGGAGGTGGAGGAACGGTCCTTGTAGTTATAAAGAAATTCCACCATTTCCGCAACGTCAAGGCTTGCGTCGTCCACAAAGGAGCGCTCTTTGGTTTCAATAGTTAGGGGCGCAAAGGCAAAATCCACGCCGTCAAGCTGTGTGATATTTGCAGATGAGTCCAGCACGATCTTAATATTATTCATATCGATTACCTCGCTTTTTTGATATGTATCAATAAGTTTTTATTCTGAATGTTCAGCACACAGTGTGCTGATTTTTTCTTTTCGGAGGGGAATCCCCTCCGAAAAAAGCCAATATATATTATGCGCGCATACCGTCAAGCAGTATTCCGAAGCTGTATTTGAAATTTGCCACCGCAACGTCGCGGGGGAGCTTGCGGCTGAGCGCGTCTACGTTGTATCCGCGCACAAAGCACCATATCGAGTAACTCATGATCTCGGTGTCTACGTCTTTGAGGTAGCCTTGAGCCTTGCCGAATTCAATCAGCTTGCTGATCTCGGCCTTCCACCACTCGTAATTACGGTGGGAGGCGGAGTCGCTCTTGAAAACATAATAATTAAGGTTCATTTTGATGTCGTAGGACATAACGAGGGTGTTTGCAACAATGTCAAGCACCTGACTGAAAAAGTCGCCCTGCGGGTCAAAATCGGATGAAATACTCTCGCGAATTTTCAAGACCATTCCCTCGTAAACAAGGTTCAAAACCTCGTCGATATTGTGAAAGCGGTTGTAGAACACGCGGTTGGTGATATTAAGACTTTGCAGTATCTTTCGGACGGTCAAATTTTCCACGCCCTGTGCGATAGCGATCTGCTCTGCAGTGTGAATGATAGTTTTGGACATCTCGTCTGATATCAGTTCATGTGTATTGTCTTTCAAGGCTTTATCTCCTTTCAGCACACCGTGTGCTGAATATATTGTATCACATTTTTTTCCTTTTGTCAATAGCGTTTTATAAAAAAACACGGCGCAATTAGCGCCGTGTTTGGAGGTCAGCATTATTTCTTTATAAGCTTTTTGAGCTCCTTGCCGACAAGCTCAAGCACACCGTCGACGATAAGGATTACACCGATAATGATGAAGAACCAATCGAGAAGCGCCCACTTGCTGACAATAAGCATAATTCCTGCTGCGATAGTGATAGCCGCAAAAACTATGTCAACTACGCTCTTGCTCTTTATGGACTCGAAAAGGGAAATTGCACCTTTGGCTATGAGAAGAACACCAAATACGAGAAGAACGATGTCGACGAATAACCAGCCGCCCAAAAGGATAACAAGACCTATGACTGCGCTTACTGCACCCGAGGTGTATTCCTTTTTGAGCATATCAAGAACACCAAGAACGATGAAGACAATACCAGCGATAGTGAGCATCCAGTTAAGCATGCCTGCCTTGAATACGCAGAGCAACACGCCGAGAACTATGTAGATCAGCGCATTGACAAGATTAGAGTGAGATTTTTTTAAATCTGCCATAATAGCCTCCTAAAGAAGTAATTGTTGAAGTGTTACTTGCAACAGTAATATTATAGCAGTTTCATACGAAATTGTCAATAAAATTTCGTAAAAAATGTCGATAAAAAGCTTGAGGGCATCAGCCCTCAAGCATAGAAATTATCTGCTCCTCGGTACGGACTCCGATAGCCTTGTCAGCTACCTGACCGCCCTTGAGTACGACGAGCGTGGGGATATTGCGGATCTCAAAAGCGCGTGCAAGCTCCTCCTCGTCGTCAACGTTGATCTTACCAACGAAGAATTCGGGATGCTCGTCTGCGATCTTGTCCACAATAGGAGATACCATGCGGCAAGGACCGCACCAATCTGCATAGAAATCAAGCAGCACGGGCTTTTCGCTCGTCGTTGCCTGTTCAAAATTATCTTTTGTTATCTTTACTACTGACATATTAAAGCTCCTTTCGATCATTTGCTTGCACCCGTATCGGGCACAATTTTATTGTATCATATTATTTGCAAAAAATCAATCCTCAAAACACAATTTTTCAAAAAAACTCCCCGCGCGTGAGCGCGGGGAGAAAACAACTTATTTTTAATTAGGGCTCAAGAACGGTAACCTCGGAGGAGATGGGAGAATCGATATAGTAAGTTCCGATTGCTCCGTCAACGCCTGCCGCGAAGCCGTGTCCTACAAATCTTACCTGAACCTTGTACTCATAGCCGGTGACGCCCACGCTCATGGTGTACTGGTTGGAGGAAAGTGTCATACCGTCTACGGAGTACTCAACCTGCATGGGGATGACATCGCTGGTCATAGCGTTAATGGTCAGGGTCTTGGTGGACTCATCTACGCTGATCGTAAAGGTGTTTGCGGTCAGCTGGGAAGCGTCGCTCTTGTACTGAGGAACAGCAAGAGTTTCAACTACCTGAGTGAAGGAGTAAGCCTTACCTGCGATAACGTAAGGATCGGAGCTGATAGCGCGGATGCTTACGCTGTATCCCTGCTTGCCGGTGAAGATGGTAGAAACGTCGAACTTAGTTTCGTTGGAATAGTAGGTGGTATTGTTGATCTTGATCTCGTACTGAGCCGCGCCGGGAACCATATCCCATGTGTAGGTGGTGCCGGATGCCTGAACGTTAGTTACTTCAGCCAGCTTGGTTACGTGGATGCTCTCAGACTTAGGAGAGTCAATGGTGGTGGTTCTGTTACCTACTGCAACGATAGAAATGTTGTATTCACCTGCGGGAAGATCAGCTACGGAGTAGCTTGTGCCCGTAACGGGAATCTCCTCGGTGCCGATATACAGCTTGTAGGAGGTGGGCTTAATGCCGTCAACGTCGGGGGCGGTCCATGTCAGATTGTCGCCCGAGAAGGTGAGGTTAGTAGGAACGTTGAGTCTTGCTACGGTAATGGTTGCTGAAGGCTCGGAATCCATCAGCGTGCTTCCATCACCCTTAGCGTAGATGGAGATCTGAACACCCTCGCCTGCCTTCAGCTTGCCGACGTGAGTGGAGATGTTGTAAGCGGTTGCGGACCAGTTCTCAGGCTCGTCTGTGCCGATCTTAACTGCATATCCCTTGTTTCCGTTAACCTGATCCCACTTAACAATGGTATCGGTACCTGCAGATTCAATTCTTACGTTAGCGGGAGCTGCAAGCTTGGTGAAGGAAATGGGAGTCGACCAACGGCTGCTCATGTAATCGGTAACAGTTCCGGAGGTCTCGTCGGAGGGCATTGCAAGTGCGCGAACCATAACGGTATGTGCGCCTGCGGTAACGTTGGTTGTCTGATAGTAAGAGGAGCTGGTCTCGAAGGTCTTACCGTCGATAGAAACGAGGTACTTGGAGGTGCGGTTAACGTCGTCCCATTCGATCTTAGTACCGCTGATGGTTACGTTCTGGGGAGTAGCCAGCTTGATAACCTCGAATGCGTACTTGCCCTTGGAGTCAAGGACGATAGTGTCAGCGGTAACTCTACCGATTGCCTGAACCTCTACAACGAAGGTGGTCTCGCTGTCGTCAGTCAGAAGCGACTGGATGTCGAGCTTGACGGCGTTGGATGCGCTGCTGGTCTTTTCAGCTTCGTTTACAAAGATCTTGTATCCGGATGCGCCGTCAACAGCGTCAATGGTGAAGCAGAAGTTGTCGAAGTTAGTGGACGAATGATCAACGGTGTGGTTGGTTACGTCCTTGAGCTGCTTAACTGTCATGGGCTTGCTGTAAGCAGAGTCGAACAGCTTGTCGTTGCTGGTATCAGCAAGAACCTTTACTGCGATGGTGTAATCGCCTGCTTTTTCTACGAAGTCACAGTTCTGGGTGTACGTCATCTTGTCAAGGGTCTTTTCAGAAACCTTGCCGTCGGGATCGGTGATGCGAACAGTGTAACCGGAAGCCTCGTTGACACCCTGCCACTTGAATACGCCCTGATTGTAGGAGAGAGTAGGAGCGGCAAGAACGGTAAAGTCAAATTCCTGTGACCAGTAGGAGTAGAAGTTTGCGTTAGGTCCTACGGGAATGATCTGTGCGACGTACTGAGTGTTAGGAGTAATGTTAGCGAAGGAGGTCTCGGTAACACTCGTGGTCTGGTTGTTTCTGTTGGTGAATTTGATGGTGTAGCTTACTGCACCCTCGGAAGCATCCCACTTCAGGATACCGTCCTCAACACGTACGTTATCTACCTTAGGCAGATAGGTGTAGGTCTGGCTGGTGGACATAAAGGAACGGCTGTTCTCCTTATCACCGATAGCATAGACCTCAATGATGATGGTCTTCTGAATGTTTCCTATATTATAGGAGTTCTTTTCAGCCTTGAATTCCTCGCCGTTTACCTTAACCTCGTAAGAAGCTGCTCTCGCATGTACGTCCCAGGTAATAATACCGTTGGAGAATGCGATATTGGTTACGGGAGAAAGCTTTTCGAAGGAGTAGGGAGTAGCAACGTCGGTGTAGCTGAACTCTCCAACGGGAGTAACCTTGATGGTGTAGTAAGTATCGAGCTGGATGTTGGAGAATACGGGCTCGGTTACAGTACCCTGTGCCTGCTCGTTGAGAACTACGTCGTAGTGGGTAGCGTTTTCAACGGGATTCCAGATGAGGCTACCGGTCTGATCGAAGGAGAACTCGGTTACGGGAGTGAGATAGTGGCAGGTCTTGACCAGAGGAGAGGATACGTAAGCTCCTGCCTGGTTGGAGCCTGCAGCGATGGATATCTCGATATCCTTCTTGTTGCCTGCGAAGCTGTAGCTGTTGGTGCTTGCCGTTACGGACTCACCGTTGATCTTCAGCTCGTAGTAGTCTGCATTCTCAACAGCGTCCCAAGTGAACACATCGTTGCTGTAAGAAACGGTAGTGGGAGATGCGAGAATCATACCCGAGAGAGATTCGGACTTGTAGCAGTAGTAGTAAGAACCGCTACGCATAGGCATTACGTACAGGTTGAATGCGCCCGAAGGAATGGTGTATGCGCACTCGGAAACGGTAGATACGGGAGAACCGTTGTTGTATACCTGATATGCGTTAGCATTGTTAACGGCATTCCAACGGAGCTGACCGTCCTTGATCTCAAGACCGGTTACGGTTTCGAGATAGTAAATGGTGGTGCTGAGAACGGGGTTGATCTCAGAACCCTTCTTGTCGTGAAGACCCTCAATTCTTACGTTGATGTCTTTGTTGGTGGCTTCGTAAGTAATCTGCGACTGCTTGGTCTTGAATTCCTCACCGTCGATAACTACGATCCACTCGGTTGCGTCGGAGTTGTCAGACCAATCCAGAATACCGGATTCGGGATCGTATGACAGGTTGCCGATCACATAGTTGGGCTCTTCGCCGCACGCTGCGAATGCGGTCACTACGAAAAGCAGTGCCATAAGCGCGCACGCGATGCTTAAAATCCTTTTCATGTTTTATCCTCCTATGAATAAAATTCATTTTGCTCTGCCGCAACCGAATATTACTCCGTGCATACGGCATACCATAATACATTATATAATGACCTGCAAAAATTGTCAATATGTCCGCCCGCAATTTCACAAATAATGTCAAGTAAATTTACAATAATTTAATCTTGCGGTAAAAATTCGGGAGCGTTTTCGCTCCCGAATTTTCTGATTTTTCCAATTACCAATCGCAGGATGTTCTTATCATGTATTCGCCAAGCTCGAAGAGGAATCGCTCAGCCTTCTTTTTAAGCTCCAGCGAGGGTCTTACAAGTCTTTTGTCAAGGTCAAACTCGCGGCGGGCATTCCAATAGCCCAGAACTCCTGTTTCAAAGGTGAAATATCCCTGATAGTTTATCTGCTTAAGACCGTACATCACGCTGTCGAAGTTGACAGTGCCGAGGTAGGGAATATAGTGGGTATCCTTCGCGCCCAGATTATCCTGAACGTGCAGCGCATATACGTCCTTGCCCAGCAGCATCAGTGCTTCGTGCTGTGAGAGCGGCTGCATATTGCCGTGACCGATATCCCAGCAGGCGTGCAGACGGGGATGATTTACGTAGTCAAGGAATTCGCGCAGATCGGGTGCGTTGTCGATCCAATAAGTGTCATCAAACACCATAATATCGAAGTTCTCACAAAGAATATTTACGTCCCATTTCTCTGCGGTGTCCATAAGCGCCAGGAAAAACTCCTTGTTACGGCGGAAGTTCTCGTACTTGTCAATATCCTTAACGTAGCCGGAGTGAACGACGACGTTTTTAATTCCGAGCATACCGCAGACCTCAATGGAGCGGATGGTGCAACGGATCATTTCCTCTGTGTCAACCAGCGGTCTGCCCATAGGAGAGTGAGCCTGAACGAACTCAAGTCCGAGGCTGTTTGCCTTTTTCTTAAGCTCCTCAACGTATTCCTTCCAATTTTCACCGTATGTATCGTTCTTGCGGCTGTAATCAGGTCCGAAGTTGTAGTCTACGTACTGAAATCCCGCCTCGTGCAGGTACTCGAGGGTTTCTATCGTGCTGTTTGTGTATTCGCGGAAATCTCCTGTGCTTGTAGCAAGCTTCATAAATTGGTCCTCCGAATTTTTATTTTGGGTAAATCCCCTTTGAGAAAATTATATACCTTATTGCCGTAATTGTCAATAGAACCGGCAAAAATTTTGTAAGTAAAAGGCTGCAGGGAAGATGGGAACGATGTTATTTTAAATTCTCTTATACTTTCCTTTTTTGTACCGTATGTAAACAAAAGTAAATATCACGATATTGCATATCATTGTAAGTCCCCAAGATACAGCAAAGCACAAAATCAGGTTTGCATACGTTGGATGTGACGGGTAAATGGCGGTCATCCACAGGGCGCGGAAGCCGAGTACCCAAGCAACAGAATTTATCGTGCTACATATCGGATAGCCAAACGCTTGTATAGCAGATCCGAGAACGGCGTTTACTACGGCAAATGGGAGTGCTGCCATAAGCATATCGTTACGTGTAAGGGCATATTCTACTGCCGACATATCATCCTTTAGGAAAATATGGATCCAATATTCATTTGTAAACAAAACCGTCAAGCTGACTGCCGTGTTTATCAAAAGTGCCAATCCAAGATTATACCACAGTGATTTTCTGACTCGATCGGGCTTTTCGGCACCAAGGTTTTGGCCTATAAAGGTGGCAGTTGAGGCACTGAAGGCGTTTCGGAAGGCGGCGGTCATCTGTTCTACCGTGCTCGCTGCACTGTTTCCCGCCATGCACGCCACGCCGTGACTGTTGATAGCTGATGCAATTTGCAAATTTGCCAATGGGTAGATAAGCGTCTGCAGGGACAGGGGAACTCCAAAGCGCAAAAGCTGCATACACGACTTGAAATTAAAGCGTATTCTGCTGATACGAACGCGCATTATGCCGTCCAGACGGCACAGTCGGATCATAACGAGGACAGCCGACAGCACCTGCGATGCGGCGGTTGCGATCGCAACTGCAACAACCTTATTGGGAAGCACCAAGCATAAAACAATATTGAGAACTACGTTGAGAAGTCCGCTGGCGATAGCAAAATACAAGGGTCTGCGCGTGTCTCCCGCGGATGTCAGGACTGCCGAGCCGTAATTGTACAGTAGAATTGCCGGCGCGGAGGCGAGGTATATCTGGAGGTATATAACGGCATCGTCAAAGCATTCCGTAGGGCAATCGACCCATCTCATAAAGAAAGGCGAAAAGGCGATACCGGCGATTGAAATGATAATGCCAAATCCTACCGCCAATATGATGGATGTATCAATAGTGCGATGCAATTCTTTTTCGTCGTTTCTTCCTATAAGCCTTGAAAGGACGATCTTGGCACCTGAGGATATGCCGACAAAGGCGTCTATGATCAAATGCACGATCGTGGTCGTTGCTCCGACGGCTGCGACTGCACGTGTATCAGCCATATTGCCGAGAACGGCGATATCGACTGCATTGAACAGCGTCTGTATCAACGTTGTTAAAATCAAAGGGATCGCAAAAATAATGATTTGAGGAATTATCGGTCCTTGAGTGGCATCTATTGTTTTTGTTCTAAACACACATAACACCTTCTTTTTTTGACGAGAACTTCAGACACATAATTATATCATGCGCCTACAAAATTGTCAATAGAAAAAGGCAAAATTCAAAAGCAGAATGTGCCCCTAAAGCTCGCGGGCATCAGATACAATATTGTCGGCATGCTTGTGGCAAGCATCATAAATTTGTCCTCCCAAAACAGATCGGGTACATAATTTCCGTAAAGAAAATTATGTACCCGAAAAGGACTTTTGTCAAGGGATTTGAAATGTTTTTACCGTTTGAGTACCGCGAGAGGACTTATTATTCCGTCGTTTGCGGCAACGGTCGCGTCCTTTAGCACAATGTGAACGTGATCCGCGCTGTAAAAATCAATAATAGCACTGTTGCCGATGGTTCCGAGCTTGTCGCCCACCTTGACTATATCGCCGACCTTAACGCCGATACCGCGCAGGCTTTGGTAATACAGTGTGTATTCTTTGCCATCCACGTTTGTAAAGCGCACTGCGACCGTTTTGCCCCACCAATCATCAGTATATACCTCCACGACCTCGCCGTCGGTCAGCGAGAGGACGTTGATGCCTCCGTCAATCGGAACGAGATCCATACCGGTATGCGCACGGTAATCCTGAGTTGCCGGATTCCATGAATGAGATACGAAATAAATTTTTCTTACATCATACAAGTCGCTTATTTTGGCAAACACGGAGATGCTTTGGCTGACGGAATGAGTTTTTTGACCAACACCCTCGCCTGCGTCGTAGGTATAGCTTACAGTCACGGTGTAAGTGCCGTAATTCAATAGCTGTGTGGTTGTCGGATCCAATGACGTTATCTCTCCAAAGCGTTCAAGCTTGGCAGAAATAATGGTTGCCGATCTGTCGTTAATGCTCGTGCTCATGAGGACACCGTCCTCCGTATAAGTCAGTGACAGACCGACCGAGTCTGCAGTTTTCACGGCTTCTTGTAATATGACATATTCCTTTTCGCCCGCCTCGTCAAATGCGTCGTACTCGGCAATTATACGCAATTCGTACTCGGTGGAGGGCAGGAGCTTGGAAAATTTAAAGGTGCTTCCGTCGGGTAATGCCGTCGCGGATAATTCGTCGCCAATGTAAAGCTCGGCGCGGACGTTTGCGAGGCTGCTGTCAATGAGTCCGTCGTCGTCCTTGATGTCGAAGGTTATATCGGCGGAGGTAAATCCCGTGCTGATATCTGTCAGCTCGGCTGTGGGATGCTCGGCGGCGATACTGATATCCACGGTCTTATCTCCTGCCATGCGCACATCCTTTATTGCTGTTCCGTCAACGTATTTGATAGCGTCAATGGTATATTCCGATATTCCCGGTTCCTCTCCGACCTTGACCTTCAGGATAAGATGCTCCATATCCGACCCTTCCTCGAACATATACGAGGAATATTTTTCTCCGTTGAGCGTAAAGGAAATTATCTCCTTTTTTTCGGGATTGTCGAAGTGGACTGTAATCAATACTTCCTCTCCGGGCTTTGCGTAATAGGTTTTATTGTAATCCTTGATACCGATATCGGTTTCTGAGGTGGTGTCAGTTGTCGTTGCGCTTTCAGATTCCTTGTCGTGTCGGTCATGCTTGTCGCGTCCAGTGTCTTTTTCGGTGTTTGACAGATACGTAAAGCCTACGCTCTCTCGTAAGGAATCTTCATCCTCGACAATCGGAGCGCGGGAGACCGTCATGCCCTGATAAACGGGCACTTGTCTTGTGAAAATCGGAAGGATTATAAAGATCAGTGCAAGCACCGCAGCCACAGCCGATCCGCCTATTACCCAGCGCTTGTTGAATAAAGGCTTTTTTATGGGGGCGGATTTTTTAAAAAGATCGACGCGCTTTTCGGTATTTTTATCTATGATGTCCTCGTCAATGTTGGATATTACCCTGAGGTTGATCTCGTCGTGCTTATTCATTGAAATATCCCTCCTTTATAAGAAGCTCCTTGAGCCCCAAACGGATTTCGGAAAGCTCGCGATACACTGTACTTTCACTGATTCCCAGCATGCGGCAAATACGTGAAATGCTGTCCGCATAATAGTATCTGCATACGAAAATGAATTGTCGGCGCTCGGAAAGCCCCGAAATATAGCTGTTCAGTATTTTACTAAGCTCGCTTACCAGATACTCCTCCTCGACAGATGGGGAGTAATAAGTACATTCTCTCAATTCCTCCAGAGCAGACACCATTTCGGATGGAACTCTGCGAGCGGCGTGACGTTCTCTGAATTTGTCCAAAGAGATATTTCGCATTATTTTCGCAAGAAAAACTCGTAGAACGCTTGGGTTTTTCGGGGGAATACTGTTCCACGTTCCAAGGTACGTATCGTTCAGACACTCCTCGCAATCAGGCTTGTCCCTCAAAATGTTGTATGCTATGGTAATGAGATATTTGCCGTATTTTTTGTCTGTGGCGCTGATCGCGCTTTCGTTGCGTTCAAAATAAAGGCGAATTATTTCCTCGTCGGTAAGTGGTGTCCGTCCGTTGTTTGATAAAGCCATAAGCTGGTCCTGCCGCCGAGTGCGGCGTCCTTTCCGTGTTGTATTGGGATAATATTCCTATACATATAAGACGTAAAAAATTCAAAAACCTATCATGATTTCCGATAAATATTGTATCACAGTAACCGCCAAATGTCAATGTGCGAGCTGTGAAACATGTATGTTCAAAAAGGAACTGCCTGCGGACAAGTCCGCAGGCAGTTGAATTTTTCAAGCTCAGATATTCTTATAGAGAGGACCGTAGGTCGCGCAAGCGCGGTAGTCCTGACCTTCCTTATCCATGCCGAAGGCATTCCAAGCAGCGGGACGGAATACGTCGCTGTCGGGAACGTTATGCAGGCATACGGGAATACGGAGCATGGAGCACATGGTGATAAGGTCTGCACCGATATGACCGTAGGAGATAGCTCCGTGGTTTGCGCCCCAGTTGTTCATTACGTCGTAAGCGGTCTTGAAGGGAGAGCCCTCCTTGCCGTCGCAACGGGGAGTGAACCAAGTGCAGGGCCACGTGGGGTCTGTACGCATCATGAGCGTCTTGGTTACGTCGTCGGGAAGCTGAACGGTCCAGCCCTCAGCGATCTGAAGCACCGGTCCGAGACCTTTGACGAGGTTAAGACGGATCATAGTTGCGGGCATTTCCGCACGGGTAGTGAAGGAGGAGGAGAATCCTCCGCCGCGGAAGTAGCCGTTGTCGGCTGCGGGCCAAGTGGTAGCCGCGGTCATAGCCTTAATATCCTCGTCGGTTACCTCCCACCATTTTCTCATGATACCGTTACCGTTTTCGTCCTTGCATTCGCCGCAAGCGTCAAGCGCGGTAGCACCCGAGTTGATAAGGTGGATAAAGCCGCCGTTTTCCTTTGCAACACCGTCGATATCGTAACCGGAAGCGCGCTTGCACGCCTCGGGTGACCAGTAGGTGCGCACGTCGGAGAACATCTGCGCGCGGTTGGTGAGCAGCTTCATAAAGAGCATGCCAAGTCCGTTGAGGACGTCATTCTCGGTTGCGAGGATGTAAGGCTCGCGAGCGCCGTTGTGGTCGAAGGTGGAGTTGAGCAGAGCCTCGGGGAAGTCACAGTTGGGGTAGAAGTCCGTCCACTGGCGCTGTCCCTGGAAGCCGCCTGCGATAGCGTTGTGTCCAACCATCTCCTCTTCGCAGCCCTCGGGAAGATTCTTGTTGCCGTTGAACAGATCCTTGATGATGCAGTACATCTTCGCAAGGAAATCCCACTGCTCAGCCTTCTTTTCGTCGGAGGTCTTAACGAACTCGGGGTTCTTGTCCCAGCCTTCCTTGCAATGCTCGGCGATCCAAGCCTTTGCTCTTGCTACCTCGTCTGCGTCGTAGATGCCGAGAGTCATTCGACGAATGATCTCAACCTCGTCTACGGATTCAACGCGCATACCGAGATAGGATTCGATAAAGTCGGGGTCAATGATAGAGCCGCCGATACCCATACAAATAGAGCCGATCTGGAGGTAGGATTTTCCGCGCATAGTTGCAACTGCAACAGCGGCGCGAGCAAAGCGGAGCAGCTTTTCCTGAACGTCGGCGGGAATATTGGTCACCTCGTCAAGGTTCTGAACGTCGTGACCGTAGATGCCGAACGCGGGAAGCCCCTTCTGTGCGTGGGAAGCCAGCACGGATGCAAGATATACAGCACCGGGACGCTCTGTTCCGTTAAAGCCCCATACGCCCTTGATGGTCATGGGGTCCATGTCCATAGTCTCGGAGCCGTAGCACCAGCAGGGAGTAACGGTCAGTGTGATGTCAACGCCGTTCCTCTTGAATTTCTCAGCGCATGCAGCCGCCTCGGCTACACGACCGATCGTAGTGTCCGCGATAATTACCTTTACGGGCTCGCCGTTGGAGTACTGAAGATTCTCCTCGAACAGCTTTTTAGCTGCTTCAGCCATTGCCATGGTCTGCTCTTCAAGGCTTTCGCGCACCTTCAAGGGACCGCGACGTCCGTCAATTGTGGGGCGAATACCGATAACGGGATACTCGCCTATGTATCTGTTTGTTGCCATAATCATACCTCCTGACAGTAATTTGTTTTAAAAAGGTCTCTCCCTGCTAAAACAGAGAGAGACCAAAGAAAATTTAGTATCTAAACTTCTTTCGAATATTCAACTTTGAGTTTTAGCGTTGAATTTGTGTTCAGTTATCGACTGATGGGGAATTAGCCCATGTAGAAGATGTTCTTATCCTTCTGCTCGTCGATATTTTCAGCGTTGTACCATACACCTGCGATACCAACGTCTGCAACGGTCTCGCCTGCAAGCTTCTTTGCAGCCAGCTCAACAGCCTTGTAGCCGATGCTGTAAGAGTCCTGAGCAACGGAACCTACGAGAAGTGCGCAGGATTCGCCCTTATCCTTCATCCAGTTGTATTGGTTTGTACCTGCGTCAAATCCGCAGAAGAGGATATCCTTGTATGTAGCAGCATTGTCCTTAACCTCGGGGTAAACCTCGTTTACAACACCCTCGTTGGTCATGAAGATGGACTGTGCGCCCCACTCCTTGAGTGCGGTCAGACCGAGCTTGTACTCGCCTGCGTTGTTAGCCTTAACCTGAACGTTGATGTCGATGGTGTAGCCGTCGGCGGTTGCGAGAGCGGTGATCTTCTCCTTGAAGCCGCCTGCTCTGTCGATGCCGGTGGAGGTGGAGTCGTGCTGGATGATACCAACCTTGTAGCCGTTAGCGAGAAGCTTGTTGTCCTTGAGGTACTTATAGAAGTTCTCAGCAACTACTGCAGCAGCAGCCTTGTTGTCGGTAGCAACGCCGCCAACCGTGGGATCCTTACCCTTGGTAATATCAGCGCCATTGGAGTACAGACCGGAGTCGAACTCAACTACGGGGATCTTCTTGTCGTATGCGGAAACGAGCTCGTCAGCGAAGCCAAGACCTATGGTAGCGAGAACGATACCCTTGATGTCCTCGGTGTTCAGAGCAGCCTGAACCATCTCACGCTGGGAGTTAACGTACTCTTCGCTCTCTGCGGTAGGTCCGCGGAAGGTTACGTTGTAGCCATAGTCTTTTCCTGCTTGTTCTGCGCCTGCCTTAACAGCCTGCCAGAATGCATGGGTTTCGCCCTTCGCAACTACTGCGATAGTGCCCTTGGTGTCGCCGTCGCCTTCATTATTGCACGCTACGAAGCAGGATGTGCAAAGAAGAACAGCAAGAACGAGTGCAAAAATTTTGGTGAACTTTTTCATTGTGATTCTCCTTGAATATAATTTTATTATAAAAACACTCTGTGTTTCTATACAATTTTGGGTTTTGCGAAAATTTTATTTCGCTTGCTTGAGCTTATTTTTAAGCTCCGCGATCTCGGCGTCGATCTCGGCTACGCGAGCGACAGCTTCGGGATTGTTTTTCGCGGAGAGGGCATAGTCCTTTTCGAACTTCAGCTCCTCAATGGTTTCCTTCAGCTCTCTTTTCAGCTTTGCGGCGGGCTTTTCGATCTTTACCTTTGCGGCGGATTTCTTCTTGATAACGTCAAGCAGAACCGCGCCTACAACGATAACGCCTGTTACAGCATATGTAATATTGGTAGCAGAAACCACACTTCCGCTGGACAGAGCCATGTTCAGGCCCTGACGGATAACTACGAGGATCATAGAACCGAGCAGAGTGCCCGCCACGGATGCTGCGCCACCTGTCGTGCTTGTTCCTCCGATATAAACGCCCGCAATAGCGTCAAGCTCCATGCCGTTACCGCTCGCGATATTCAGCGAGGGGTTGGAAGCTACGTAGAACAGGGCTGCAAGACCTGCAAAGAATCCGCCGATAGCGTATGCAATGATCTTGTACTTATCCACGTTGATACCCGACAGGCGGGTAGCCTCCTCGTTGCTTCCAATAGCTAGAATGTAGCGACCGATCTTGGTCTTATACATTACTACCATACATATTATAAGCAACACGATAACCCAAACGATACCGATAGGGAAGCCGTTATAGTTGGTGAAAATCTTCTGAAACCAGCCGGTAGCGGGATACTTGATAGCCGAGGAGGTCTCTCTTACTGCCTCCGAAACTACTGCAGTAACGCCGCGGGACACCAGCATAGTGCCGAGGGTTGCAATAAAGGGAGCGATCTTGCACTTTGCAACGAGCAGACCGTTGATAATACCGAATACCAGACCGGTCACGAGAATTATCGGGATGGTCAGCCAAAGTGTTCCCTCATCCTGACTTACACCCGTTTTGCAAAGCGCGCCTGCCAGAACTGCCGAGCCGATACACACCGTACCGATAGATAGGTCGATTCCGCCCGTTGCGATAACGAAGGTTACGCCGAGAGCGAGGATAGCGTAGGGAACTAAAGCCTTACTCATGGTAAGCAGCATGCCCTCGCTTGCGAAGCTGGGGTTGATAAGCGTGAATATTGCGAACAGGGCAACGGTAGCGAACACGATAACGATATTCTGCTTGCCGCTCGTTCTGAGGTATTTGCCCGTTTTTACACCAAGCTGGCGGAGCTTACCGCGAGCGTTCAATTTGGTGCCGAATTGATTGTTTGGTTGTTTCATATCAGTTCTCCTCTCTCATGGTAGCAAGCTGCATGATGTTTTCCTGGGTTGCTTCGGAAATATCCAATTCGCCCGTTTTTCTTCCCTCACACATGACCATTACTCGGTCGCTCATGCGGAGGATCTCCACAAGCTCCGAGGAGATCATGATGATAGACTTGCCTTGCTTTGAAAGCTCGTTCATCAAGGTGTAGATCTCGCTCTTTGCGCCTACGTCGATACCGCGCGTGGGCTCGTCGAAGATAAGAATATCACAGTCCTGTATCAGCCATCTTGCGATAATTACCTTCTGTTGGTTACCGCCCGACAGATTTTTGAGCAGCTGCTCCATGGAAGGTGTTTTGGTACGAAGCTTTTCGTTGTAGACCTTTGCCTCGTCCTTTAGCTTACCGTCGTTTATAAGACCTGCGCCAACGTAACGATCCATTGAGGCGATAGCGGTGTTTTCGGCAACCGATTTGAGCAGCATCAGACCGTAACGCTTTCTGTCCTCGGACAAATAGCCGATACTGTGCTTGACTGCGTCAACAGGGGATTTGATGTCCACCTTTTGACCTTTGACGTATATCTCGCCGCTGTCATAAGGGTCTGCACCGAAGATAGCGCGCGCTACCTCTGTACGTCCCGCGCCCATAAGTCCCGACAGACCGAGTATCTCGCCGCGGCGGAGGGTGAAGCTGACGTCCTTTATCGCCTTGCCGCTACACAGGTTTCTGACTTCGAGAACTACTTCTGCGTCATCAGCGACCTCGCTGTGGGTCTTGGGGTCCTCGTAAACTACGCGGCCGATCATCATGTTGATGATCTCGTCCTTGGTGACCTCTTGGGTGTTGACAGTGCCGACGTATTCGCCGTCGCGCATTACTGTTATTCTGTCGGAAATGCGCTTGATCTCGTCCATACGGTGGGATATGTATATCATTCCGATACCCTTGGATTTGAGATCCTGCATTATGCGGAAGAGCTCTTCGATCTCCGTCTGTGTAAGAGCCGCGGTGGGCTCGTCAAGGATAAGCAGCTTACAGTCGCGGGAGATCGCCTTTGCTATCTCGACCATCTGCTGTTTTCCTACCGTAAGATTTCCGAGAGTGATAGATGGGTCTATCTTGATGCCGATATGCTCGAAAAGCCGCTCGGCTTCCTTTATCATATCGCCGTCCTTGATAAATACTCCGCCCGCCATGGGCTCTCTTCCTATGAAAATATTTCGCGCAACGGTCAGGTGATTCATCATATTCAGCTCTTGGTGTATCATGCTGATACCGAGCTGCTGAGCCTCGCCGATATTTTTTACTGAATAAGGAGAGCCGAGATAGGTGATATTGCCGCCGTCCGCCTGATGTATGCCCGTAAGCACCTTCATCAACGTGGATTTCCCTGCGCCGTTTTCACCGACGAGTGCGTGTATCTCGCCGCACTTCAAGTCGAAATGAACGCCCTTCAAAGCGTGAACGCCATGAAATCGCTTGTCGATGCCGTTCATCTCAAGCAGTAAATTCTGCATTTGGGTTACCTCCTTTCGGTATTACAAATATATTTTACTATCCAATACGTTCTTTTTCAATAGCATAAAATATAAAAGATTTCACAAAAATAAACACAAAAAATTCAAGAAAACTATTGCCCAAACGCCGAAATCATGATATAATTTTCTTGGATAATTATAAAAATTATCAATAAAAACGATTTTGGGTCTGCGTTTTAAGAATTTATTTGACTAAAATGTCAAAAAACAAAAAAGCAATAAACGACACATTTATTGGCTATTTTATATAAATTATGACACTGTTATTTGGAGGACTTGATGAAAGAAAAGGATGAAAATGTAAAAAAAGAGAAAAGAAAGCTAAATTACTCCAAGGTGGACGTTATAAAACTGGACACAAAATGCCTCTATGCAGGCAAGCTGGAGAGAATCAAGGAGTGGCATGAAAGTGCTCACAGTCACCCGCTGTGCGAGATAATGTTCGTGTTTGCGGGCAGGGGCGAGGCGATAATAGCAAATAAGGTATACAGCATTGAAAAGGGTGACTTGATCGTGTATAATCCGTACACCGTCCATGAGGAGCGCACCACGGGCAAGGAGGGCCTTGAGCTTGGCTTTTTCGGTATTACGAATTTTCAGGTGAGCAATCTGCCCGCCGATTGCCTTATTGCGGCGGATGCCGCACCTATTCTACATACCAAAGGTGATGCGTATAAGTTTGAGTTTTATTTCCGCTCACTTATAGAAGAGGTGTCGGTGGACAGACAGTACAACGAGCTTATGGCAAAGTACTGGGCGCGGCTTATTCTTATCGGTATTCTGCGGCTTGCGAATATTTCCGAAGCAAAATTCGTCACAAATGCGATCTTTACCCGCATCCACCAATATGTTTCCACTCATTTTACCGAGATAGAGTCAATGGATCAGATATGCGAGGAGCTTAACGTCAGCAAATATTATCTGTCCCACGTGTTTAAAAACTACATGGGAGTGCCGCCCATGCAATACATCACCATTAAGCGCATATCCTACGCTAAAAAGCTATTGCAGGAAACGGATCTTACTGCCACCGCAATAGGTGAGGCGTGCGGGTATAAGGATCACGTGCTGTTTTTTAAAGCGTTCAAAAAGGTGGAGGGCACTACACCGCAGGCTTTCCGAAAGCAGGCGGGCGGTCCGCGAATGACGATACAGTAAATAAAAAATGTCCGCGCTGTTAGCGCGGACATTTTTTATTTATGACTCGGTCTGCGGATTCTTTTTCCGTCTTATAAGATATATAAAGGAAGAGATCATATTGAAGCTCTCGCACAGCAGTCCTCCGATAGACAGGTTGAAGATATTATGTATTATCCAACCGGGGGAGGAGCAGGCGATCTGACAGACACGTATGTGCCCCGGGTCGCCGAGCCACATGAATACGCTCATAATAAGCAACGCCACGCAGGGGATAGCCACGAGAATTATTTGCTTTGGCGAATGGTCAAGATAGACGGAAAAGGCAAAGCAGGATGCGTATGCAAGCTCAACGACGGCAAGCTTCCACGGCTTGCGTGCGTCCTTCATGAACACAAGTCCGCGCAGAAGATTGCAGAGGTTGAACATAGCTCCGCCGTATGCGCCAATGAGGATGAAGTTGAGAAAGAACATAAATCCTCCCGCGCCCTGAAGCAGAAAGAAGGAGCTGTTCTTTTTAAATTGGAAGGAAAGGACTATAATGAACAGTCCCACCAATCCCAACGCTTGCGCTATAATATCTACCATATTGGAGATACCGTCAGATAACGCCCTTCTGAAGCATGATGTTTGCGTAGATAGCGCTCTCGCCCGTAGCGATTATGCAGTAGCACTTTTTCGCCTCCTCGTAGAAATCGAAGCGGTCAATGTTGCCCAGAGCGTCCTTGCCGCGCTCGTCGTGCTTGGAAATAATATTGGCATACTCGTCCCAGATGGGGGTTTCCACGCGTCCGACGTCGCGATCCATAAGTTGCATAAGTATAGCAGGCTTTTCAACGTAAGTATCGAGCGGGAAAACGGTAAGAATAGCGTCGAGGATCTCGGGCACGCCGTGACCGTCCATGCGAATAACTATTGCGTCCTTGCCCATTGATTCGGAGGGGAAGTTGCCGTCGGCTATGCACAGTCTGTCACTGTGTCCCATCTCGCAAAGCACCTTGAGCAGCTCGGGGGGCAAAATCTTCGGAATACCTTTTAACATAATACACACCTCACAAATTTATTTTTTAGGTCGTATTTTCATTATAGCATACCAATGCGGGTTTTGCAAGGGGAAAAATAGTTTTTAAATTTCAGGTGCTTTTTTATAATTCGGGAAGATCATTTGGAGGCTTGCATATCCTGCAACCGTCTTTTGGTACGCTCTACCTCAACTACTGCGGCGTCACCGTCGTTGTAGCCCCATTCCTCTTTGATGCAATTTATCATTCTGTCGTATGTTTTTACTGCCTGTGCGTAGTTTCCCAGGATCTCGTAAATGATAGCGATAGCGTGAAGCGTATCAGTGAATCTCGGCTTTTCGTCTGTCGCCCATGATCGCTCGTAATACCCGATCGCTTTTTCGTATTCGCATTTGCGGGCATAATATTGTGCCGTTTCAAAGAGGAAGCCGCTGTTGTCCGAAAAGTCCTTCATGGCGCTCTCCATTATGCCGTCTGCTTTTGCCACGTCATACTCAGCCAGCGCAATGCTTGCTTTGTATACGGGAATTAGAAACGGCTTGTGAGCGGGGAGAGTTTTGTATATTTCAAGATATTTTTCCGCCTCCTTGGTACGGTGATCGGCTATCAGATTGTCCATCACCTCGTAGTATGGCATGGGAGTTTTGGGCTCTTGCGCGTCGTTTTCAATGACCTTCTTATAAAAGTCGATTACCTCCGTGTGGTTTGCTACGTTCCAATCCCATATATGCGCACCCTCTGCCTTCTGGAGAAGCCACTGACACTTTTTCTGTTCGGGATTGCGCATGATAGCCTCGCGCGCAAGCTTGCTGACCCGCCTTGCGTCCGCTTCAATGCGGTGATGATAGAGGTGCGCGAGCAAGCTGAGTATCTTTGTTTTGTCCTCGTTTTCTTCAAGCTGATTTTTCAAAAACAGCTCGTATTCCTTGAAAACGTCGGATGGAAATTCCTCCTCAAGGTCTATTCTTTTTTCGATTCGCTTAAGCCGCTGATCGGTGGTCAGGTCAAAAAGGTCGTCGATAGTAACGCCAAGCTCACTTGCAAGCAGGGGCAATAAGGTTATGTCCGGCATGGTAACGGCTGTTTCCCATTTTGACACCGACTGCGCGCTGATGCCAAGCTTTGCGGCGAGCTGCTCCTGCGTTAACCCTGCCTTGTATCTTAATTGCTTGATCTTGTTTCCAATATCCATTTTTTCCTCCGTTCAATGTGGATTTAAAGGCCTTTATGCTTATATTATAGCATTGTGAAAATTCAAAATCAACAACTTATATTTATTGCCCGCTCACCTGTTGGGTGAGCGGGCATTTGAGGCAAATTATAGGTGTGCGGGGAATGTTATTGGGAGAGCTCTCTTTTTTTCCTCCGCGCGTTCAATGCCATAAAGGGGAGCTGCACAAGAAGCACCAATACGCAGGCAATCGCCGCAAGAGTCAGAAAATAAACGTACCAGCCGTTATCGAGATTGAGCAGAGGCAGGTTGTCCATCGGCGGCACGCGCAGGAATAAAAAGTTGGTCTCGTACTGTTCAAGCACGCTGTTCATAAGGAAGGCTATAAGTGTTACGCCGAGAAGTAATTTTAAATTGTTGAAATACGCCCGAAAGGAGAGGTCGACCCTTTCAACCGCCGCAAGATAGATTCCGTAAAATACGAGAACGCCGTGAATGAGCATGTACTGCCAGACTCGCGGAACGGTGGGGTCTGCGCCCTCCGTCGGGATAAGCAGTGCCATTGCCGCACCGATAAAAAGGCAGGGAACCATAAAGCTCTTTAAGGTGTCAACCACCTTTTTATTATTGATCATATTGGTAAATATGACCGTGTATATCATAATGGAGCAGAGGTGGAAGGAGAGCTGAGTCTGGTTCAAGATGTAGCCGCCGAACTCGGATTCCTTCATAGATAGGGACATGTGAAAGATTTTAAGTATGATAAGCGTTATCATCACCGCCTTACCGACGGCGCGATCGGAGATTTTGAGCTTTTTTAAAACGATCAACGCAAGGGCGATCAGCAGAGCAATAGCGCCAAGCCAAATGAAATGGTTTGTGGTAAACATATCAGCCTCCAAGTGTTAATTTGGGAATCGTCGAGAATAATATAACATATTTTTGAGAAAAAATCAACACTTTTGTGGAATAGGCGAGTTTTCGTGAGAAGCTTGGCGATGACGGAGGTTAAAAGTGTCCGCGGGCGTTCGCAGAACGCCCCTACGGTGTGGCGGTTCGGATCTGTCTGCGGTTTGGGTGTTGTGGGGAATCTATATCAAAAAATGCATTTCGCCGGTTCGAATCTGGTTACAGACCAGAAAACCTCGAAGTGCATCTACAAAATTCTGAAAATAATGAAATCGTGCTTTGCACGATGAAATCCGAGCAAGCTCGGATGAAATCTTCAGCCTGCGGCTTCAGATGAAATTAAATCCGCCTCTCTCCTCGCGAAGCGATTTCATCCACCGAAGGTGGATTTCTTCCGCCGACGGCGGATTTAGTTGAAAAAAGCACTTGCTTACGCAAGTGCTTTTTTCTGGCTGGGGTGGCCAGATTTGAACTGACGAATGCAGGAGTCAAAGTCCTGTGCCTTACCGCTTGGCGACACCCCAATATTATTTTAGTCGCTTTCACGACCGTATCATTTTACCACAAAACAGCTCCGTTGTCAATAGCTTTTGTACGAATAATTACTTAATTTGAGCCGCCCGTGGCAACACGGGCGGCTATTTGTTAATCAATGCTGAATCTCGTCACCGTCGTCGGTGTCGTCGCTTTGGTCCTTTTCGTCGCGGTTGTAGCGGTTTCTGCCTTCTCCGCGGTCGTAGCTATTGTGGGAATCGGATTTTTCCTTGCTCTCGCTGTAATTTTTCGCCTTGGCTTCTGCCTCGGCTGCTTCCTTTTCTGCTTCGGCGGCGCGCTGAGCGTTTGCTTCCTCGCTCTTGCGTTTCTTTTCGTTGGCGATCTCCTCAAGGGATTCCATGGTCGCGCCCTCGTCGTCCATAGCGTGTCTGAACTGGTCGCCGTCCATTATCTCGTGCTTCAGCAGAAACTCTGCGATAAAGTGCAGCTTGCCGATATTGGCGTTCAGCAGATCCTTCGCCTTATTGTAGGATGCGGAGATGATATCGTGTATCTCGCTGTCGATACGCGCCGCGACCTCCTGCGAATAGTCCGCATTGGACGAGAAATCACGTCCGAGGAATACCTCCTCCTGATCGTTGCCGAAGCGGCGAGGACCGAGGATCTCGGACATACCCAGCTTCATGACCATTTGCTTTGCGGTTGCGGTAGCGCGCTGAATGTCGTTGGATGCGCCGCCCGAAACGTCGCCGAAGATTATCTCCTCTGCGGCGCGGCCTGCGAGCAGCATGGATATCTTATCCTTGAGCTCCTGCTTGTAAACGCTGTACTTATCCTCCGCGGGAGGATTGAGAGTATATCCCAGAGCGTTACCCGAGGGAATAATGGATATCTGCTGTACGGGATCAAGTCCCAGCAGGTGAGCCACCATAGCGTGACCTGCCTCATGGTATGCGGTGTTGCGCTTCTCGCGCTCCTTCATAACGCGGGACTTTTTCTTGGGACCTGCGATTATCTTAATGAATGCGTCTTCAATTTCCGCCATTCCGATAAGGCTCTTTCCGCGTCTTGCAGCGAGCAGAGCCGATTCGTTTAAGAGGTTTGCAAGGTCAGCGCCCGTAAAGCCTGCTGTGGTCTTTGCGATCTCTGCAAAATCAACGCCGGGCTCAAAGGGCTTATTCTTTGCGTGGACCTTGAGGATATCCTCGCGTCCCTTGATATCGGGAATATTTACGGTGATCTGCCTGTCAAATCGACCCGGACGGAGCAGTGCGGGGTCAAGGATATCAGGGCGGTTGGTTGCCGCGATAACGATAATTCCGTCGTGCGAGCCGAAGCCGTCCATCTCGACGAGAAGCTGGTTGAGTGTTTGCTCGCGCTCGTCGTGTCCGCCGCCAAGACCTGCACCTCTGTGACGTCCGACTGCGTCGATTTCATCAATAAATATAATAGCCGCGTGCGCCTTGCGTGCCGTTTCAAACAGGTCGCGGACACGGGACGCACCAACGCCGACGTACATTTCAACGAAATCAGAGCCCGAAATGGAGAAGAAGGGAACGCCCGCCTCTCCTGCGACTGCCTTGGCAAGCAAGGTCTTACCCGTACCGGGAGGGCCCATAAGAAGCACGCCGTGGGGTATCTTTGCGCCGAGCTTGGAATATCTTTCGGGGTCCTTGAGGTATTCCACGATCTCTACAAGCTCTTCCTTTTCCTCGTCAGCACCTGCCACGTCGGCAAAGGTGACCTTGTTTTTATCGTCGGGCATGGGCACTTTTACTCTTGCCTTGCCGAAGTTATTGATCTTACCGCCGGGGCCTCCGCTGTTCATCATGCGCTTTACCGCAAAATAGTAAATGACGATAATAACTATGATGAGCAATACCCAAGGCAGATAATACGCCCACCAAGGATACGTCTTGACAGGCTCATATTCGCCCTTGGTGATGATACCGTCGTCCATCTGTTGGACGATAAGTCCGCCGAGATCGCGGTGGAAAATATCAACGCTTGCAAGTTTATATGATACTTTCTTGCCGTCCTTTAGCACGAGCTCAAGTACGTCGTCATTGCCGAGCACGAATTCCTCTACCTGCTCGTGTCTGAAGTATTCAACGATATCGTTGTAAAGGGGATCCTCGGTCTTTCCCGTGCCCTTGTAGAGCATAGCTATTACAGCAATAATAGCCACCAGCGCAAGTCCGTATCCAAGGATCACCTTGAAGCTGTTTTTCATTTGATTCCTCCGTTCTGAGTTGGGATTATAACCACGGATGTAAGTATAACATACGCGTATGTATTTTATGTGAACACCATAAACCGATTTATGACGGTATTATGAATAAATTTCTTCCTTAAGTACTCCGATAAAGGGAAGTGCGCGGTAATTTTCGTCGAAATCGAGTCCAAATCCAACGACAAATTTATCTGGAATCTGCGCGCCGTTGAAATCGGGAGTGAAGTCAACCTCGCGGCGGGAGGGCTTGTCGAGCAGAGTGCAGACGCGCACGCTGGCGGGACGGCGGCTCTTAAGGTAAGCCGTCAAAAAGCTCAGCGTGTTGCCCGAATCGATAATGTCCTCGATAATGAGCAGGTCGGTGTTTTCGGGATCGCTTATTTGCAGATCAAGGTGCAGCTTTACCTCGCCCGAGGATTTTGTGCCCGAGCCGTAGGAGGACACCTTGACACATTCATACTGTATCGGAATGTTTATTTTTTTCATCAGAGCGGAGGCAAAGGGAAGCGCTCCTTTAAGCGTGATAACCATTACAAGGCGATTTTTACTGCCCTTGTAGGTGTCCTCGATCTCTCTTGCAAGACGGGTGATTATCTCGTCGATCTGCTGCTCTGAAAAAAGGACTTCTTTGCAATCTGCGGCGGAGTATGTGGGGGTCGACATATTGGTATTCCTTTCTGTATGTTAGCTTTTTAAACGTCGTGAAAAATAACGGTGAGTCGCACGGCGGGGGCGCCTGCGTTTGCCTTGAAGCCGTCGGCTATTGCCACTGACGGACACCATAAAACTGCGCCGCCCGGGAGTATAAAGAGCGGAAGCGTGTCGCGAAGCTCAAGTGGAATATCCTTGTCACACAATAGCTTTTTCAGCTTTTTTGTCATTGAGTGTGAGCGGATAACGTCGCCGCTTTGGCGCGGTCTTACTGTCAGGGGAAGTGATATGCGCTCGTCGGGGAAGGCGACGCTGGCAAAAACTCTGCCGCCGTATAGCTCCTTGCCTTTTTTTTGTGTGGCGGGAGCGTCGATCTGTTCGACGGATACCGAAAAACGGTGATTTATCTGCGTGTGCCCCGAATTTATCTCGCGCACAAAAAAAGTGTTGTCGGTGTTAGTATCAGTCTGCTTTGAAAGCACAAGACAGCCGCCCTCGATCGTCGCCGTAGCGCCGTCGGGAAGATTCAGCCTTGAATGCTTTACTCCCTTGGAGGCAAGCTCCAGCACAGCATCAACGTGAAGATTTGACAGCGTTTTATCCTCGGGGATATCCCCGCCGCTGTCCGAAAACAGATTTGCATATAGCTTAAATATAACCCGTTTGGCTATGGCTCTATGCAGGGAATTTAATTTATCAACGCTTATCCTCAACGGCTCGGATGCGTTCAGCGCCGCCTCGGCAAGGCACATAATAGCGTCCTCGTCCTCGCGGGCGAAGGCAGAATATCTTATCGCCGCTCGCTGCGGGATACCGTCGCCTGAAATTTTTTCAAGCTCGGGGATAACCGCATGACGGATCCTGTTGCGCGTGCAATCGTCCTCGAAATTGGTGCTGTCGGTGACGTATTTCAAGCCGAGAGCGTCGCAAAATTCAACAATCTCGCGCTTGGTGTAGGCAAGAATGGGGCGCACCGCCAAGCGTCCGTCTCCAAGCTCTCGCGATGGTGGGATGGCGGAAAGTCCTTTTGTTCCCGTACCGCGCATCAAACGGAACAGCACCGTTTCCAGCACGTCGTCGGCGTTATGAGCGGTTGCAAGCAGGGGAATGTCGTTTTCCAGCATGATTCGTTTGAAAAATTCGTATCTGCACACTCTCGCCTTCAGCTCAAGGCTCTCGCCCGTCTGCCGTGCAAGGGCAGGAACGTCCGCGCGCTCGCAAAAGAAGGGAATACCGTACTCTGCGGCGATCTGTCGGCAAAAGCTTTCGTCCCTATCCGCCTCCTCGCCGCGTATGCCGTGATTTAAATGGGCGGCGCAGATAGGCGTACCGTGCTTTTTTGAATATTCGGACAAAAGGTGCAGTAAAAATCTCGAATCCGCTCCGCCTGAAAAGCCTACGAGTATGGGCGTGTCGGGTGGAAGCTGAGAGAGTGTATGTGGCGGCGCAAAGCCGTCGAAAATATCCTTTTTCACAGTTGCGCCTCCTCTCAAAAAATTAAAAATGGTTATGTATCAAGCTTAACCCGGCAGGGTGCGGTCGTCGGCAATGGTCCGGAATTTGGTGTATCTGCCTATCCAGCCCATCTTGACGGTGTTGGTCGAGCCGTGACGGTTCTTTGCAACGATAACCTCTGCCACGCTGCTCTCGGCGTCGGCATTGGGGACAGCGCCGTCGCTGACCTTATAATATTCGTCGCGGTAGAGGAACATAACTACGTCAGCATCCTGCTCGATAGCACCCGAGTCACGAAGGTCGGAAAGCATGGGCTTTTTGTCGGTACGGGATTCAGGACCTCGGGAAAGCTGAGCGCAGCAGATAACGGGGACCATAAGCTCCTTTGCCATTATCTTCATAGCTCGGGAGATCTCCGCGACCTCCTGAACTCTGTTGTCGTTTCGATGATCGCCCTGCATCAACTGCAAGTAGTCTATGACTACAAGACCGAGATTGTCAACGCGGCGAAGCTTTGCCTTCATTCCCGTGACGGTGATACCCGAGGTATCGTCGATAAGAATATCGCATTTTGCAAGTCGGGAGGTTGCTCCCGCTACGTTTTCCCAGTCGGTGGGCGAAAGCTCACCCGTGCGAAGGGTATAGCTGTCGACCATTGCCTCGCTGGATATCATACGGCTTACAAGCTGATCAGCCGACATTTCAAGCGAGAATATGCATACCTTTTTGCCTGTCTGTGCCGCCACGTTTGATGCTATGTTAAGACAGAAGGACGTCTTACCCATACCGGGACGTGCGCCGACGAGAATAAGGTCGGATTTGCCCATACCCGCAAGCACGCGGTCAAGTCCCGAAAAGCCGGTGGACGTACCCTGCGTTGCTTCCTTGTTTGTATTCAGCTCGTGCAGATGGCTGTAAACGTCGCCGATAACCTCGCGGATATGTCTGAAATTCTTGGTGTCCTTACCCTGCGCGATAGCGAATATCTTGTTTTCCGCAGAGTCGAGGATATGCGCTACGCTGTCCTGCTCCGCGTAAGCGGTATCGCTTACCTCGTCGCAGACGGCTATAAGCTGTCGCAGTATGCTCTTATCCTTTACGATGCGGGCGTAGTCCTTGACGTTGAGGGCGTTTGGAACTACCTCGGCGATAGTGCGGATATATTCCTCACCGCCCGATTTGGTATACACGCCCTGCGTTACCAGCATGTCGATCAGCGTAACGTAGTCAACCTGACTGTTGGTCAGGAAGAGCTGATGCATAGCCGCGAATATGCGCTGATGCTCCTCGATATAGAAATCGGTAGCCGCAACGATATCGGCTATGTGATTGAAGGAATTCGGATCTACGAGTATCGAGCCGAGCAGCGATTGCTCCGCTATCAGTGAGAAGGGCAGCTTGCGAAGCGTCGCGTTCTGCTCTGTGAATTGGCTGTTATCCATATATCACTCCGTTATTTGCAGACAAGGACGTGGAGCTTGCCGACTATATCGGAATACAGCTTTACGTCAATGTCGTATTGTCCGTATGCACGGATGGGGTCGCCGAGCTGTATCTTGCGCTTATCCACGGTGATGGAATAGTCGCTTTGCAGCCGCTCGGCGATATCCTTCGCAGTGATCGAGCCGTAAAGTCGGTCGTCAGCACCCGAGGATGCGGTGATCTTGATAAGCAGAGTGTCAAGCTTTGCGGCAAGCGCGCGCGCCTCGGCGGTCTCGACCTCTATCTTGTGAGCCTTGGACTCCTCCTTACCTCGAATCTCGTTGAGAATCTTGGAATCAGCCTCAACAGCCAGCTTCTTGGGGAAGAGGAAGTTGCGTGCGTATCCGTCGGATACGTTAATTATATCGTTTTTCTTTCCCTGACCTTTTACGTCAGCAAGCAATACTACTTTCATGATTTTGTGTTCCTTTCCTGTGATGAATTACATAAATTGCTCGGGAAATTGGAGCTTGTACTCGTCGATAGCGCCGCACAGAAGCTCGTAAGCCTCCTCAACGGTGGAATTGTTCACCTGTGCGCCCGCCATATCGAAGTGTCCGCCGCCCTCCAGCTTCTCAAGAATGAGCTGAACGTTTATTCTGCCCTTAGAGCGTCCCGAGATTATTACGTTGTTATTGATAACGGCAAGTGCGAAGGACGCCTCAATGCCGCGAACTCCGAGCAGCTTATCCGCCGCCTTGGAAGCCGCAATGCGATCCTCGGGGGTGGGATCGTGGTCGTCGGACAGCCAGGTAATGGCGAAAATGTCCTCGTATATCTGCGTGTGAGAGTCAAAATCACTCGCCACGAGCAGCTCGTCTATGCGCTCGTTAAAGAACTCTCGCACGATATCGGTGTGGGCGTTGCGTCCGTAGAGGTAATACGTTACCTCAAAGGTTTGCGCGCCGGCACTTCGTGTAAAGTTATGGGTATCAAGCATAATACCCGCAAGCAACAGATTTGCCTCCTCCTTGAGAAGAGTATCGGCGTAGTTGCTCTGTTCAAGTATTTCCGCCATTATCTCGGATGCGGAGGATTTTGCCGCCTTGATGTAATGGAGGAACGGGGTAAAGGGAAGCTCCTTTACAAGTCTGTGGTGGTCGATAACGGCAATAGATGCCACTCCGTCGTCCGCAGGGATACAGCCTATAAGCTGGGGAGCTTCGAATATGACGGGATTGTTTACGTCACATATTATCAGCACCGTGCGCGAGGTTATCTTGGTCTGTGCCGTTGCGCGGTCAATAAATACCGTGTCGTATTCGGGTACAGCCGCAAGGTGAGCGGCGCAGGTGCGGAAGGTATCACATTCCTTGTTGACGACGATATTTACGGGAATATTGCCGCGTCCCTCTGCTGCGAGAATGCTTTTTGACAGGCGGTATGCGCCAACGCAAGCGCCGATAGAGTCAAAGTCGGGGTTGGCGTGTCCCATGATAAGCACGTTGTCGCAGGATCTAAGCTGCCGCTCGATAAGGCTGGCGCTGACGCGGGAGGTGATGGAGGTGTTGCTCTCCAGAGTCTTATGCGCGCCGCCGAAGAACTGCATTCCGCTGTGACCTCTGCGAGTGAGGGCAACCTGATTTCCGCCTCGCTGAAGTGCAAGCTCAAGTGCCGAGCCTGCAAGTCTTTCACGCTCCTGCATAGGACCGTCCACGTCCGCAATACCCATTGACACCGAGATGGGGAAGCTGTTATCGCCTACCTCAATATGCATGATCTCATTGAGAATGGAGAAGTTATTTTTGATGCACTCGTCAAGCGCTTCCTCCGAGAACATGGCGATATATTTATCTCTGTCGTATTCGCGGAGCATACCGTTCATGCCGGACACCCATTCGGTGAGCTTATGCTCGATAAGGTTTGCGGTGTTACGGTAGTTTGCGCGGACGAACTGCGTCAGCTCCTGAAGGTTGTCAAGCTCAATGTACGCCACCACGATATGCTCGCGGTTGGTCTTGTCGAGATAGTCGAGGTAATCGTTTACATCCCTGAATACCACGAAATAGTAGGTATCCGTGCGCTGACGGAACATATAGCTTTCAAGGAAATAACGCTTGCCGTCGATAAGTCGCACCGTAATGTTCCCCTCGCTCTGGGCGGAGGAGGGCAGAGCTACAGCCATGTCAGCCTCGGAGGGCGCGCGGTTTTTCGCTCCGCTTATCACCTGCGCCATATCCACCGTGGGGCAGATGTCGTGCAAAGGAATGTTGCACACCGACGAGCGCACGCCGAGGATATCCTGAAGCGCGTTGTTGATGACCTTTACGTCACCGTCGCTTGTCAAGACGGCGTAGGGAATGTCGATAACGGCGCGGAACATACGGTATATGTCGGTATTAAGATGCTCTGCAGTGCTTTCCGCCTTGCTTGAAACGGCAAAGCGCAGAGTGTATACCAGAAACGTTATGCCTGCGGTAATAAGATACGCCGCTGACAGCACGATACCGTATATCCAACTGCTTTTAGGTCTGAATACAGACAAAAGCGTGAACAGTACGAGGAACAGAAGTCCCTCAGCCGTACATATAGCAAAGGGAATTCTGCTGTCGGGACGTGCAGAATTATTTTTTTGATTTTGGGGCAGATTATTATTTTTCATATCAAGACCGCTCCTTTCAAAAGTGAAATGACGGGGGTTGTCTTTGTCAGTTGTCCTTGTTCTTTGCCTGAATGTCGGTTATAAGCTTTTTGATGATGAAGAACGCGCCGATAGCGGCAAGCGCGGTCATAAGGAAATTCATGACCACGGACATGATAAGCACAGCGCCTGCCAAAAGCAACAGACCGCATCCTTGCTGCTTTGCCACCATGTGTTTTGTCAGTGAATCTATTCCGCAAAGCGCAAGACCGGGTTCGAATATGATGGTCAGATTGTTTGCCACCGTTCCCACAAGTGAGGATTTAGTGTCGCCGCTGTCGATAAGGAATACTATCAGTGCGACTGCGAATACTGCGGCGGACATAAAGCTCATGGAAAACTCAAACATCTTGCGGACGGGCTTTTGTATCACGCCCCACGTGCGAAGCGTACCCAGCAGTACCACCTGCGCAAAGAAGGCGAATACGTTTACGAAGGCTATCGCAGTACCGGGGAGGATGTTTACCGTCGCGTTGACGGTTTCGAGAGCGAGGTCGTCGGGAATGATCTGCTCAACACCGTTGCCCATATCCGCCTCTAACGCGGTCAAAGCCTCGAACAGCATATCGCGGAAGGTACTCATTGCCCGTTCTATCGCCGCCACGGATATCTCGCCCATTCTCGTATACAGAAGTATTGCGAGAATAGCAAGCAGAGTTGCTATCAGACCGAGCGATGTCGCGCATATCGAGCCCACGCGGGTAATGCCGTCGCGCTTTGCACAGGAGTGAGTGGTGACGGACAGCAGAACTGTCGCAGGAATAGGCAAAAGGCAGACCGCGCAAAACAGCGGACGGAAAAATCCGAGTGCCGCGCTAAGTCCCAATGTCGCGGCGTAAGCCACAGCGGGAATTATCAAAAGCAAGGGAATATGTTTTTTCTTGGACACGGTCAGCAAAAAGCTTCCTTGGCTGATAAAGAACAGTGATGCAAGAAGGAGAAGCGAAAGTGCCGCGGATGCCATCATAACGAAAAGCAAAATGGCGAAGAAAATTAACAGCGGTACGACACCGCGTGCCTGCTTTGCCGCGCGGGACAGATAATATATGAAGCCCACGCACAGCGCGATAGCGAGAACGTTGAATATCTGCTCGTTTATCAAGTCTGTAAATCCGAACAGGGAAAACGGAATGGACACGAGTGCCGCTATCAGTAAAGCGTAAAGCAGAGCGGCGGCAGAGCCTTGTATGCCCTTGCGCTCAATGGGCGCGTGGTCAACAAATTCCACCTTTGGCGGCGGGGTAAAGTGCGGCGCTCCGAATTCGGGCGGCACTTGTGTATCTTGGTCAGCGTCACCGTCCGTGCTGTCGTCGTTATCCGAGGGATCTATCTCGGAAAGTGTGAGCGGCAGTCGGCTGTCGGTGAGCAATTCGTTACTTTCAAACATATCGGGAAAAATATTCCTTTCCTTCAAAACAGCATCATTATAATATTATACCACATATTTTTAATTTTGTAAACAACATATGTGATGTTTTTTGAAATTGTTTGCAAATCTTTTTTGAAGAACACGCAAAGTTTTTGAATGTTTGGGCAAAATAAACAAAAATGCGGACGCAAATTCTTGCAAAATTTATATGGAAAAAGTTGAAAAAATTTTAAAAAGCCCTTGAAATTTTAAAGTCGGTGTGGTATACTGTTAACAGTAGATAATAGCAAAGTGGCGGAGTGGGTTGACAAAATCCACTCCTGCTTTTTGTAAAGATCACGAAAGGAGAAATTCCGTGGCTGAAAATAACGTATCTGAAAACGGAGGACGTAAGCTCCGTGCAGTCCGTACCCCCGGCGCGGGACGTGGCGGCAGGATCGCGGCGACTGTAACCGAAATCATCTCACCTATCGCTGAGAGTATGGGATATACTCTGTGGGACGTTGAATACGTCAAGGAGGGAGCGGATTATATTCTCCGCATCACCATTGACAGTCAAGAGGGAATCACTATCGACGACTGCGAAAAATTCACTCGCGCGGTGGATGCTCCGCTTGACGAGGCTGATCCCATTGAGGTAGCATACATGCTGGAGGTTTCTTCCCCCGGTATCGAGCGCAATCTTTCCCGTCCCGAGCATTTTCTGCACTGTATCGGCGAAAAGGTGGAGCTGAAGCTCTACGCGCCGCTTGACGGCAGCAAGGTGCAGGTCGGCATCCTTCGCGAATACGCCGAGGACGGCAGTATCACCATTGAAACGGCGGGCGCTGTGAAGGTCATTGGCGCAGACAGCGTTGCCAAGGCAAGAACGGTATTCGATTTCTGATACCGCGTAAAACAGTAAAAAAATTTGCACAATATAAAATACCCGAAAGGAAGTTTAGGTATGAATTCTGAGTTTTTCACAGCCCTTGAGTTGCTTGAAAAGGAAAAGGGCATCCCTCAGTCCTACATGATCGAGAAGATCGAGGCTGCACTCCTTGCCGCATTCAAAAAGGAGTACGGCGCAAACGCTCTTATGCGTGTCGATTATGACTTCGTCAAGAGAAAGATGAAGATCTATCAGCGCCGCGAGGTGGTTGAGGAGGTAGTTGATCCTACCTGCCAGATATCCCTTCCCGACGCTAAGAATCTCAGCCGCAGACACGTGCTTGGCGGATTCGTGGACAAGGAAGTAAAGACGGATGCCTTCCGCCGTATCAGCGCGGCTGCGGGAAAATCCGTTATCATTCAGGCTATCCGCGAGGGCGAGAGAATAGCTATGCAGGAGGCTTACTCCAATAAGAAGGAGGAGCTTATGACCGCAACCGTCAGCAAGACTGACCGCGACGACGGCGGAGTTATCCTTGAGCTGGATCAGGGAACTAACCTGCTGACGAAGCCCGAGCAGATCCCCGGTGAGATACTGACCGTCGGACAGAAGGTAAAGGTTTTTGTAACAGAGATCAACAAGGAGGCAAGAGGTCCTATCGTATCTCTCTCCCGTATTCATCCCAAGCTCGTATGGCGTCTGTTTGAGCTGGAGGTTCCCGAGATCCAGGACGGTATCGTCATTATCAAGGGCGTATCCCGTGAGGCAGGCTCGCGAAGCAAGATCGCAGTATATTCCCGCGATCCCGACGTAGATGCAGTAGGCGCGTGCATTGGTACGCACAATATGCGACTTGATGCCGTTATCAGCGAGATCAACGGGGAAAAGATAGATATCGTTACTTACAGCGAAACTCCCGAGGAGTATATCGCGGCGGCTTTGGCGCCCGCAAGCGTTATTTCGGTAGAGATGACGGGCGAGCGAAGCTGTAAGGTTATCGTAGCTCCCGAGCAGCTTTCTCTTGCAATCGGCAGAGAGGGACAGAACGTCCGCCTCGCCGCTCGTCTTACGGGCTACAAGATCGACATAAAGGCAGAGGGCTCGGAGTACTGATCCCGTTTGCTGTTCGAAAGGAAGATCGGATATGGCACAAAAGCAAAATTCCAATGCCGCACCGCAAAAAAAGGTTCCCGTCCGTCAGTGTCTCGGATGCAACGAGCACAAGCCGAAGAGGGAGCTTTTGAGGGTGGTGCGCGACCCCGAGGGTCAGGTATCTCTTGACTTTACGGGCAAGAAATCCGGTCGCGGAGCATATATATGCAAGGACGTAAAATGTCTGAAAAGGGTGCGAAAGAGCGGTCGACTTGCAAAAAATCTCGAGTGTGAGATATCCGACGAGGTATATACGAATATGGAACGCGAGCTTGCAGAGGGCGGTGACGTCCTGTGAGTGAGCAGACCAAAAAGCTGTTGTCCACGCTGGGGCTTTGCGCGAGAGCGCGCAAGCTCGTGATAGGTACGCCTATGGTGTGCGAGCGACTTCGGAGCGATTCGGAGCGAGCGGGGACGGAGCAAAGGGTGTATGCGGTGATCGAAGCGTCGGATACGTCGGACAATACTCACGCGAAGCTGACGTCGAAATGTAACTTTTACGGCGTTCCGCATTACAGACTTGATATTGGCGCCGTGGAGCTTGCCCACGCGGTGGGAAAGACGGGCGCAACTGCGGCGGTGGGAATTCTCGATTCACAGCTCATGAGAGCAGTGGCAGTACATTTGCCGAGCGACGAAAATCATTGATACACTTTGATATCTTAACAGTTACAGTTTAGGAGGTAATATGGCAGCATTCAATCCACAATTCAAAATAAATCAGTTGGCAAAGGATATGGGACTTAAAACCAAGGACCTGTCCGAGCTGTTGGCTTCCAAGGGCATCGAGGACGTAAAGCCCCAGAAGTCGCTGACTGACAGGGAATTTAATATCCTTATGCAATCTCTTACCGATAGCAATCAGGTTGATGATATATCGGATTATATGGACGGAATAACCTATATTCCTTCTAAAATAGCAGAGGAGCGTGCCGCAGAGGAAAGAGCGGCTGCAGAAGCAAAGGCTGCTGAGGAAAAGGCCGCCGCTGAAGCAAAAGCTGCCGCAGAGGCAAAAGCCGCCGCAGAGGCAAAAGCCGCCGCTGAAGCAAAAGCCGCTGCAGAGGCAAAAGCTGCCGCAGAAGCAAAGGCTGCTGCAGAAGCCAAAGCTGCTGCAGAAGCAAAAGCTGCCGCAGAAGCAAAGACGAAAGCCGCGCAGGCACAGCAGACCGCTTCCCGCGACAGTCGCTTTGACCGAAACGACAGATTTGACCGAAACGACAGAAACGACAGACAGGGCGGAAAGAGCGATTTCCGTCAGCCTGCACGTCAGGACAACCGTCAGGGCTCAAATAATCAGCGCCGCGACGGCGGGGCAATGCGCGATAAGGGCGATTACGTTCAGAGCGCACCCAGAGAAAAGTTCCAGGTACAGCCTATCGTCAGAGGTCAGACGCCCAAGGGCGGTCAGGAACAGCAGAAGCCCCGTGGAGCTACCCGTGTGGTAGATACCAGAGGTGGCACGGTTGACCTTTCCAAGTACGACGACAAGCTCAACAATTTCGTGTCCGAGAACATGCAGGACGCGCGCGGCGGAAACCAAAAGTTGGTCAAAAAGAGTCAACAGCAGGCATCCAACCGCGGCGGCATGCAGATGAAAAAATCCGGATTTAACAAGAATAACAACGCCAAGAAGCAGGCGCCCGTCAAGAAAGCGCCGCTTAACGTACAGCTCCCCGACGAGATCATTGTCAGCGATCTTGCATCTCGCCTCAAGGTTACCTCCGCTGAGGTCGTCAAGCGTCTGATGATGCTGGGAATGATGGTTACCGTGAACCAGTCCGTAGACTACGATACTGCTGCTATCGTTGCCGACGAGCTTGGTATTTCCGTTACCAAAGAAGTTGTTGTCACCATTGAAGAAAAGCTGTTTGACGATCACGAGGACAGCGCAGATGAGCTGCTTACTCGCGCACCCGTTGTTTGCGTAATGGGACACGTTGACCACGGTAAGACGTCACTGCTTGACGCTATCCGTCACACCAGCGTTACCGCAGGCGAGGCGGGCGGTATCACACAGCATATCGGTGCTTACAGAGTAAGCGTTAACGGACAGGACATTACCTTCCTTGACACCCCCGGACACGAGGCGTTCACTGCCATGCGTGCAAGAGGTGCGCAAGCGACAGATATTGCTATTCTCGTAGTTGCGGCCGATGACGGAATCATGCCTCAGACAGTCGAAGCTATCAACCATGCCAAGGCGGCAGGAGTTGAAATTATCGTAGCTATAAACAAGATGGATAAGCCGAGTGCAAATCCCGATAACGTAAAGCAGGAGCTTACCAAATACGACCTCGTTTGCGAGGAGTGGGGCGGCGACGTTATGTGCGTTCCCGTGTCCGCTTTGACGGGTATGGGTATTGACGAGCTGCTTGAAAACGTTCTTATGATTGCCGAGCTGAAGGAGTACAAGGCTAACCCCAACCGCCGCGCAAAGGGTATCGTTATCGAGGCAAAGCTGGATAAGGGACGCGGTCCTGTTGCAACGCTGTTGGTACAGAACGGTACGCTCAAGGGTGGAGATATCGTTATCGCAGGTACTTCGGTCGGACGTGTAAGAGCTATGACCGACCACAACGGTAAATTAGTTAAGGTCGCAGGACCTTCCGTTCCCGTAGAGATTACAGGTCTTGCAGACGTTCCCGAGGCAGGCGACGAGTTTGAGGCTGTTGCCGACGAAAGAATGGCAAGAGAGCTTGCGGAGCGCCGCAGAAGCAAGGCTAAAGAAGAGTTCTTCAAGGCTAACGCAAGAGCTAACCTCAACGACCTGTTCGACCAGATGAGCGAGGGCATCAAGAGCCTGAATATCATTGTCAAGGCAGACGTTGACGGTACGGTTGAAGCGGTCAAGAGCTCGCTGATGAAGCTTAACAACGGCGAGGTAAAGGTTAGCGTTATTCACGCGGCTGTCGGCGGAATTACCGAGGGCGATGTTACCTTCGCGGCGGCTTCCAATGCCATTATCGTCGGATTTAACGTCCGTCCCGACAAAAAGGCGCTTGACAGCGCAGACAGACAGAGCGTTGAGATCCGCACCTATCGAGTTATTTACGAGTGCATCGAGGAGATTGAGGCAGCTATGAAGGGTATGCTTGCTCCCAAGTTCCGTGAAAATCTGCTTGGACACGCAGAGGTCAGACAGACCATTCACGTTCCCAACGTCGGAACTATTGCAGGCTCTTATATCACAGATGGCAAGATCACCCGCGCGTCCCAGATACGTATCGTGCGCGACGGCGTGGTAATCTTTGAGGATAAGATAAGCTCTCTCAAGCGTTTCAAGGACGACGTGCGCGAGGTGGCTGACGGCTACGAGTGCGGTGTCGGACTTGAAAGATTCAACGACATCAAGGTCGGAGATATTCTTGAAGCATTCATAATGGAAGAGATTCCGAGATAATAATATCCGTGCGTGGGACGGAGCGTGCGCTTCGTCCCACGGCAACGGGACGTTTGTAAAATCCAATAGCATTTGCCTCTTTGGCACATGCTTGTCGAAAGGTGGCGAGCTCCATGGCATTGTCTTATGAAAAGTCTTGCGGCGCTTTGGTTTTCCGCAAGGACAAAGGCGACGGAAAAACATATATACTTATGATACGACACAAGCGCGGCGGACACCGTTCTTTCCCCAAGGGACATGTTGAAGCGGGAGAAACCGAACACGAAACAGCTATCCGCGAGGTAGAGGAAGAAACTGCTGTCAGAATTACTATCGAGTCTGATTTTTGTGAAAGAGTACATTATAGCCCCGTGCCGGGCGTGCGCAAGGAGGTTCTTTATTTCCTTGCCGTGACCGAGCAGACCGAAATACACCCCCGTCATGGCGAGATCGCTGACGTTGAGTGGGTACCGGTTGACGCGGCTGAGCGTTCTCTCACTCACGAAAACGACAAGAACGTTTTCCGTGCGGCAAAACGCAGAATGGGACTTTGAATTTGAAAAGTAAAAAGGGCTGTTGCATTTTTGCAACAACCCGCCCGATTCTGTGATGGATAAATATTTTTGTAACCGCCGTCACGGCGGTATTTTTTTGTTTTAAATTTAAAGGCTTACGAAATTTCGTAAGCCTTTAACATTACATTTTTGATTCAATATGTGCCGCGAGCTTTGCGATAGTATTGAGAGCAGGAGAAACCTCTACGGTTACTCCAAGCTCATCCTCGATCTGCATGATAAGCTCTGCTATGTCAAGCGAATCCAACCCCAGCTCCATAAAGGAGGTGTCGGGGGAGATCCCGTCGGGCGAAATGCCCTTGTATTCAGCGATAACTTCAATGATTTTGTTGGTCATAAATCCCTCCGTAATTACGTAGCTTTCTCTCTATGCTCGTATTATGCCTTAATTATACAGCAAATATGTGCTCGTGTCAAGGGACTTGGAAAAAAGTTCACACAAATGACAAACACCTCGAAGGAATACTCCGAGGTGTTTTTATCATTTTGTTTCCTATTAGGAAAGCTTAGCCTGGTTGATCTTGATACCGGGGCCCATGGTGGAAGCAAGTACACAGCTCTTGATGTACTGGCCCTTAGTAGCTGCGGGCTTAGCCTTGATAACAGCGCCAACAAGCGTGTCAAAGTTAGCCTGGAGCTTCTCTGCACCGAAGGAAGCCTTACCAATGGGGCAGTGGATGATGTTAGTCTTGTCAAGACGGTACTCGATCTTACCTGCCTTAGCCTCGCTTACTGCGCGAGCTACGTCAGTAGTAACGGTACCAGCCTTGGGAGAGGGCATCAGTCCCTTAGGACCGAGAACCTTACCGAGCTTACCGATAGTACCCATCATGTCGGGAGAAGCGATAACAACGTCAAAGTCGAACCAGTTCTCCTTAACGATCTTGTCAGCCAGCTCAACGCCGCCAACGTAGTCAGCGCCTGCTGCCTGTGCCTTATCAATGTTGTCTCCCTTAGCGAAAACGAGGACCTTAGCAACCTTACCCGTACCATTGGGGAGGACTACTGCGCCTCTGACCTGCTGGTCAGCGTGACGGGAGTCAACACCAAGGCGGATGTGAAGCTCGATAGTTTCATCAAACTTTGCGGTAGAGGTCTCGCAAACGAGTGCCAGAGCCTCTGCGGGATCATACAGTCTGTTCTTTTCGATACGCTTTACGTTATCGGAATATTTCTTACCCATTTTAGCCATTTCCGTTTACCTCCTTATCAGTCCTCAACCGTAACGCCCATGCTGCGTGCGGTTCCTGCTACCATGCTCATGGCAGCCTCGATAGAACCTGCATTGAGGTCGGGCATCTTAGTTTCAGCGATCTTTCTTACCTGCTCCTTGGTCAGCTTAGCAACCTTGGTCTTGTTGGGCTTGTCGGAGCCGGACTCGATGCCTGCAGCCTTCTTGATAAGAACCGCTGCGGGGGGAGTCTTGGTAATGAATGTGAAGGAACGGTCAGCGTAAACCGTAATAACTACGGGAATGATAAGACCGATATCGTTCTTGGTTCTTTCGTTGAACTCTTTTGTAAATACGGGGATTGCAACACCGTACTGACCGAGAGCAGGACCTACGGGAGGCTGAGGAGTAGCCTTACCTGCAGGGAGCTGCAGCTTGATATAACCTAAAATCTTCTTTGCCATAATGAATTACACCTCCATACGTGGTACTTATACGGGAGAATTATAATAGAAATTTTCTCCCTCCCACTTTCTTGCGACTCCGACCGTGACAAAGCGGACGGGGCTCGCTTGCCGTTTCTTTTTAAACGGACTTACTGATTTTCGGGCTTGATCATAGAGGATTCAAGCTCGACGGGAACGTCGCGGCGTCCGCGCTTAACGAGGACCGTAACGTTACGCATGTCATCCGAGATGGACTGAACGACACCGCTGTAGCCTTCAAACAAACCGGTAACAATCTGCACATTGTCGCCGACAGCGAAGGAAAGTCTTACCTTGACCTCCTCGATATTGAGGGCTTCGACCTCAGCATCACTCAGAGGGGTGGGGCGGGATCCGGGACCTACGAAGCCCGTCACGCCTGTGATGTTACGCACTGCGTGCCAGCTTTCGTCTGTCATTGCCATCTTGATGAAAACATAGGTGGGGAAAATTTTCAGTTCAACCTGCTTTTCCTCGTCACCCTTCTTTTCGATCACCGTTTCGCAGGGAATCTTGATATCGAATATCAGATTCTCAAGTCCGCGGTTCTCAATGATCTTTTCAAGGCTTGCCTTGACTTTAGCTTCATAACCCGAGTAGGTGTGCGCCACATACCATCGGGGGCCAACGTTCATCTCATCAAAATCACTCATAATTCTTATTCCCTCGAATTTTTTAAGGAAGCTTACTTGCGCAGTCCGGCAGTAGCCTGACGGAGCAGCTGAAGTCCCTCGGAGAACGCGAAGTCAAGAAGCGCAATGATGAGGATAAGTGCGAGAATGGTGATAATAACGACAACAGCCTTTTTCTTGAGCTGGTCCTTGGGACACCAAACGATCTTGCCGGTCTCGCTCTTCATGGATCTTGCGAAGCCGGGGATCTTGTGTCTGAATACGATGCACAGCACGACGAGAACTACGAGAATTACGCCGCCAACCACGAGGTTGATGATTCCGCGGGTTTTAGCTTCGGCATCAGCAGCCGAGGTAGTAGTTTCTGCCTCAGCCTTTGTGGTGGTCGCTGCGGTGGTTTCAGCTGCAGTGGTCTCGACAGCTGTAGTAGTTTCGGCTGCAGTCGTATCCTCTGCAGCGAAAGCGGGAACGCTCATCATGCAGACGATAATCAAAAGCGAGAGAGCGGCTGCCAGTACGGCGCGCAGCTTTCTGCTCGTATTAATAGCAGTCATTTTTTCTAACCCTCCAATTACTTAGACTCTTTGTGCAGAGTGTGCTTGCGGCAGAATCTGCAGTGCTTTTTCATTTCAAGTCTGTCAGGGTTGTTCTTCTTGTTCTTGGTTGTGTCATAGTTTCTCTGCTTGCATTCGGTGCAAACCAGAGTAACCTTGACTCTTGTTTCATTCTTAGCCATGATATCGGCACCTCCCATGTAAAATTTATTTCAGCTGCCTTGTTGCAGAAAGGCAACTGCAGTGTACCTCCCTCAGGAGTCGGCGGCACTTCCGGCTGTTGGCGCATAGCGGACGCACAAAAAAAGCCTACTCACAGAGGTGATAATATTATATCATACTCCTTGTCCGTTGTCAAGAGAAATTTTAGTAAAAAATGCACGAATTTTTGACGGTTTTTGCTCATTTCAAGCTGTTTCTTTTGTGAATTTTACATATGTGACTCTACTATATAATATATACCGTCAGATTTACCGTCGGGGAAGTATAAATAAATGACCGCCCACAAGTCGTAGACGGTCATTTGTTTATTTCGGGATTTCCCGTGCGCTTCATAATATAATCCATACTTACGTTAAAGTAATCGGCAAGAGCCAAAAGCGTTTCGGTGGGCGGAACTCGTAACCCGTTTTCGTATTTTGAAAGCAGCGCCTGCTCGATGCCGGTGTCCATCTGCACCTGCAGTTGAGTCTTTTTCCGCTCAATGCGCAGCTTTTTTAAATTATTGTCCATTAGCGCGCTCCTCTCTCCTATCGTTATAAGTTGTCGTTACAAGCTATTTTAGCATATTATATCAACCCGTCATATGACAATATGTCATAATATACAAATATATTTTTAAATCTTTAGACAATCTTTAGACATTCTGCGAATTGAAATTTATGACATTTTGTCATATAATGTATGCACGAGCAATAAAATGCTCTTTAAAATTTATCGGAGGATGAGAAAAATGATTAAAGAAAAGGATTTGAACGAGTGGATGGGAGGAAGAAAATGTGCTGACGGAGAGGAGATTACCTACACTACCGTGCGCGAATATTTTGAAGATTCTGCTCGAGAGAATGGTATAGCCATTGCCTTTCGAACGGATGAGATAAAGTATAGTGGATGGGGTGGAGGCACGGATAGGTGTCTTGTCCTTTATCACCCTGAGCACGAAAAGGATTATCTCAATCATTGCATACGTATCAAGCACGAGGGGAAATATGCATTTGTTTCATATTTTGTGTTTGGAATGAGCGAGCAGCTTGCTAATGTAGCTCACAAGGATTACACAAAAGATACACTTAAAAATGCCCCAATGGCAAATAAGGTGGGGGCATTGATAGGAGCTGGAATATGGAAATTGAGACACGGCGGGGTAAACAATCAAAAATTGGAAGAAGAAAAGCAATGGTACACGATTTTGTATGATATAGCAGACAAAATGTGGACGGACTAATGGTATGCAAATTTGAAGCCTTTACACGGATTAACTCTCCGTGTTTGGATGAAAAAAACATAGAAAGGAGAAAAAATATGAGTGGAGAAATGATTTGGGTATGGTGCCCTTATTGCCATAAAGGTGAAACGTGTGTGCAGTATAGCCCAAAGAAAATCGAGTGCCCGACAACGGGCAAAACCTTTACAGACGATCAGAGCTGTGAAGATATCAGAAGGAACGGTCGTTGATTTATGAATCGGCAATCCCCCCCTGAACGGGTTAAATCGTTCAGGGGCACCGCTTTTTTGCGACAAAACGTTTCTTTTTAAACTGTTTGTTTATATATTTCGTGTCGCTTTCTGTATTATTGCTACTTTCTGCCTCAACAGAAAGTAGCCAAAGATTGACTTAAGAGAGGAAACCCACGGTCTCCTCTCTTAAGAAACTCACCATCCTGTACGCGCCGCCTTGCCGCAAGTGTGCGGTCAAGGCGTGATCGCGCGCCAAAGTTGTAGCACACCCGCAGCGCCAAGTTCCCGTCGGAGCGACGGAAACTTGGTCAGGCAGAGAACGCCTTGGGCGGAAAGTAATTTTATGGCTGTGTGAGATTTAAAAATCAAGTGCAAGGAGAAAAATTTCAAATCTTTTTCGGCGTTGCTCCCCCAATAAATTGCCACGTACATCGGGCGTATCTGATTTCCAATTTACGACCTTTCGGTATAATTTGTAATAGCGTTTGTATGATGGCACTCTAACCACGAACCGAACCCCAAGGTGGGTGGGATTCCAAAGGGAGGGAGGAATCGAGGAGTGAAATTTCAATTTTGTAAAAATTGAAATCACGACTCATCCTCCCAACCTTTGGTCACAGAATATCGTGTGTTTTTGGCGTTACGCCAAAACGCTGAATCTCATTCAGCGAACACGATTTCGGGAACTGCCTCGCGCAGCGAGCAGTTCGGATCTTCTGCGCCACTTCTGTCGATACAGAAGTAACATAAAAACATATTGCCATAAAACAAAAAGCCGAGGTCGATTGACCTCGGCTTGTGTACTTGATTATACAGCCTATTAGATGCTTGCGAAGTACTTGATAGTACGAACCATCTGGCTGGTGTAGCTGTTCTCGTTGTCGTACCAAGAAACAACCTGTACCTGGTAGGTATCGTCGTCGATCTTTGCAACCATGGTCTGAGTTGCGTCGAACAGAGAACCGTAGGTGATACCGATAACGTCGGAGGAAACGATCTGATCCTCGTTGTAACCGAAGGAATCGGAGGATGCAGCCTTCATTGCTGCGTTGATGCCCTCAACAGTAACGTCCTTGCCCTTAACAACTGCTACGAGAATGGTAGTAGAACCAGTGCAGGTAGGAACGCGCTGTGCGGAACCGATAAGCTTGCCGTTCAGCTCGGGGATAACAAGGCCGATAGCCTTTGCAGCGCCGGTGGAGTTGGGAACAATATTTTGTGCGCCTGCGCGTGCACGGCGGAGGTCGCCCTTTCTGTGAGGACCGTCAAGGATCATCTGGTCACCGGTGTAAGCGTGAACGGTGGTCATGATACCGCTCTGGATGGGAGCGTAATCGTTAAGAGCCTTAGCCATGGGAGCGAGGCAGTTGGTGGTGCAGGATGCAGCGGAGATGATCTTGTCATCAGCGGTGAGGGTGTTCTCGTTAACAGAGAATACAACGGTCTTGAGGTCCTTGCCTGCGGGAGCAGAAATAACGACCTTCTTTGCGCCTGCGTTGATGTGAGCCATAGACTTCTCGGTGGAGCAGTAGAAGCCGGTGCACTCGAGAACTACGTCAACGTCGTTAGCAGCCCAAGGGCAGTTAGCAGCGTCCTTCTCAGCAGAGATCTTGATGGTCTTGCCGTCAACGGTGATGGTACCTGCCTCGTCGTCAGCAGCAACGGTGTGACCGTCGTAGCGACCCTGAGCGGTGTCGTACTTGAGAAGGTGAGCGAGCATGGAGGGCTTGGTGAGGTCGTTGATAGCTACGATCTCGTAACCCTCTGCGCCGAACATCTGGCGGAATGCGAGACGACCGATACGGCCGAATCCATTAATAGCAACTTTTACTGACATGGTGAAATCCTCCATTATATAAAATAATTTTTTGACTTGTTCAACAGCGTGCGCTACGGCTTTTGCTCAAAGCCCACACTTTTGCTCATATATTTTACCTCATTTTTCCTAAATATACAAGCCTTTTTGCGAAAATTTTTAATTTTCGTTATTTTGCGGCTATTTGGACAAATCGGAAAAAATATTTTAGTGCATTATGACGGCACAATTTGAAGCGACTTTTTAGCATTTTAACAAATTAATTCGAGAAAAATCCAAAAAACTCTTGACAAAGGGGTAAAAAAGGTGTATAATCGGCACATAAGGCTATGACCGAAAAGAAGTAAGTGCCATTTTTCCGCGCAGAGAGCCGTCGGTTGGTGTAAGACGGAGGGGAGAGGACACCGAATACGTTTCGAGAGCCGCGGCTTGAACGGCGAGCTTAAATTCGCCCAAGGGTTCGACGGGAGCGCCCGTTACAGCGGCAGGGCATGCGTGTTTATCGGCGCTTTGGCGGTATTGCCGAGTGATACGGTCTGTGCCCGACGAGGTCGCGGCAGTGATACCGCGATAAAATGAGGTGGTACCGCGGAATATTTTCCGCCCTCTGTCAGTGTGACAGAGGGCTTTTCTTATTTCAAGCCCGTCTGTCATAATTTCAAGCCGTATATCGGCAGACTTACAGGAGGCTTTTATGGCTATCAAAATCATTTTCATTGTTCTTTTCTTTGCCGTCACCGTGCTTGTCGGCGTAGTAAGCCGCAAGCGCGCAAGCAGTCTTGACGGATTTGTCCTCGGCGGACGCTCGGTAGGCCCGTGGCTTTCGGCGTTTTCCTTTGGTACGTCGTACTTTTCTGCGGTTATCTTTATAGGCTATGCAGGCAGATTCGGCTGGAATTTCGGTCTTGCATCTACGTGGATCGGACTTGGAAACGCCTTTATCGGTTCACTCATGGCATGGGTCATTCTGGGTCGACGCACTCGTGTTATGACTCAGCATATCGGCAGTAAGACCATGCCCGACTTTTTCGGACTGCGCTTTAATTCCAAAGCCCTCAAGATCGTTGCCGCTCTTATCGTTTTCATATTCCTTATTCCTTATACCGCCTCGCTTTTCAACGGTCTTTCCCAGCTCTTTTCCGCATCATTTGCAGGCATAGATTACGCTTGGTGGGTAGTGATAATGGCGGTGCTGACGGGCGTTTACGTTATCCTCGGCGGATACATGGGCTCGGCTATCAATAATTTCATTCAGGGTATTATAATGCTCGTGGGTATCGTAGCGGTGGTTGGCGCAGTTATCAATTGCCACGGCGGACTTACCGAGGCCATCGCAAAGCTGTCGGCGAATTCCTTCATCACTCCCGCAGGCACAGAATTTGAAGGAGCTTATACCTCCTTCCTCGGCCCTCAGCCGCTCCAGCTGCTCGGTGTTGTAGTGCTTACCTCGCTGGGTACGTGGGGACTTCCTCAGATGATAAGCAAATTCTACTCCATCAAGGACGAAAAGGCTATCACCAAGGGAACTGTTATCTCCACCGTTTTCGCGCTCGTCGTTGCGGGCGGATGCTATTTCCTCGGCGGCTTCGGACGTTTGTACGCCTCGGATATCACCATGGGTGCAAACGGCGCGCCTGAATCCTTCGACGCTATAATCCCCACTATGCTGACCGCTGTGAACAAGGCGCTCGGAGTAGGCGGCGACGTGCTTATCGGACTTGTGCTTATCCTCGTTCTGTCCGCATCAATGTCCACACTGTCCTCGCTGGTTATGACGTCCAGCTCCACGCTTACTCTCGACCTTATTTCCTCCGTGTCTAAAAAGACGTTGAGCGAAAAGAAAAAAATGGTCATCATGCGTCTGCTTATCGCTCTGTCTATTGCAGTTTCGGCGTTTATTGCGATACTGCTCGTGGTTAACACCGAGCTTGCGGGCAAGCTTTACATATCCGACCTCATGGGCATCTCTTGGGGTGCTTTGGCGGGCTGCTTCCTCGCACCATTTATGTACAGTCTGTTCTGGAAGAAGGTCACGCCCGCCGCAGTATGGGCAAGCTTTGCTACGGGACTTGGCATTATGATAACGGAATTTGTGCTGACGTCTGTCTTGAAGATTACCTTTGAGAATGCGTTTATGAAGTATTTCTTCAATTCCTCCATCAACGCAGGTATGCTCGCGATGCTTGTGGGACTTGTGGTAGTTCCCGTCGTCAGCCTGCTGACTCGCAAGAGCGTTCCCGAGGACGTGGACAAGATGTTCGAGTGCTACGACAAGGAAGTTACCGTTTCGGTAAAGACCTCGCTTGAGGACTAATATTGAATAATATATTGCGCCACCGTGACTTGCGGCGGCGCAATTTTTTTTATTTTCCTCTTGACATGGGGAATGGAAAGTGCTATAATACAAACAGTTGAACAATTATTCAAATGTTGAAACGATAGGAGAAGGCTATGAAACAAGAGGATAAGATAAACATGGATGCACCCGTGTGCGACGGCGGATGCGAATATTTAAAGCTGCATCCCACGCTCGGCGAGAAAGCGAAAAACAGCCTTCCGTCGGCAGAGGAGCTTATGCGTCTGGCGGAGCTTTTTCGCATGTTCGGGGACGGAACGCGCATAAAGATATTATCGGCGCTTCTGCACTCGGAGATGTGTGTGTGTGACCTTTCGGAGATTGTTGGAATGAGCGTGTCAGCCGTGTCCCACCAGCTTCGCCTTCTTAAGGCGGCAAAGCTGGTCAAATGCCGCAAGGAGGGAAAGAGCGCGATATATTCGCTTGACGACGACCACGTGCGCCTGATGATAAAGAGCGGCACGGAGCATATTCTTGAAAAATAAAAAAGCATTTTGCGAAAAGGAGTTTTTTATGGCAACCGTAAGAAAGATATTTGAAATGGACGGCGTAGATTGCGCTCATTGTGCGGCAAAAATGGAGGAATCTATACGCACGCTTGACGGAGTTACTTACGTAAATATCAGCTTCATGGCTCAGAGAATGACGCTAGAGGCAGAGGAAAGCAAATTCGATTCTATACTTAAAAAAGCAGTCAAGCTCTGCCGCAAGGTTGACCCCGATTGCTCGGTAATTATAAAATAAAATGCGCGGATATCGACTTGGGAAAAGGCAAAAGAGATCGGTGATCGACATAGCGCTCTCGGTGGCTTTGTTTGCCGCTGTCACCGCAATTGACGGCTTCGGCGTCTTGCCGAGCAAGTGGTTTTGGCGGCTTGGCGCGTACCTTGTGCCGTATCTCGTTATCGGCTGGCGCGTGCTATTCCGCGCGGCGCGGAATATTGTCAACGGACAGATATTCGACGAAAATTTTTTGATGTGCATAGCCACCGTGGGTGCGCTCGTGATCGGTGAATATCCCGAGGCCGTGTTCGTCATGCTGTTTTACCGCGTGGGCGAGCTGTTTGAGCAGATCGCCGTGGGCAAAAGCCGCCGATCGGTAGCCGCCTTGATGGAGATACGTCCCGATACGGCGACGGTCTTGCGCGGAGGCGAATGGGTGACCGTGAGCCCCGACGAGGTTGCGATAGGTGAGATAATTTCGGTCAAGGCGGGCGAAAAGATCCCACTTGACGGTGAAATAATCGAGGGTGCGTCTGCGCTGAATACCGTTGCTCTGACGGGAGAATCCTTGCCACGCGAGGTAAGTGTGGGCGACAAGGTGACGGGCGGTTGCGTGAATATGAGCGGACTGATCAAAATCCGCGTGAGCTGCGAGTTCGGCGAGTCCACCGTGTCCAAAATTTTGCGGCTTGTGGAGAGTGCGACGGACTCAAAATCAAAATCTGAAAATTTCATTACGAAATTTGCGAAATATTACACTCCCGCCGTAGTGATATGTGCCGCGGTGCTTGCTGTATTGCCGCCGCTAATTCTTGATCCTTCATCTGCCGAGGTGTGGCGGGATTGGGTGTACCGAGCCATGTCCTTCCTCGTAATTTCCTGTCCCTGCGCCTTGGTGATATCCGTTCCAATGACCTTTTTCGGCGGCATTGGCAGAGCCTCGGCTGACGGAATACTTATCAAGGGCTCGGAGTATATCGAAACGCTTGCAAATTGCTCTACCGTGGTTTTCGATAAAACGGGAACGCTGACGGAGGGACGCTTTGCCATTGACGGAGTACATGCCGAAAATGGATTCTCAGAAAAGGAAATATTGCAATTTGCCGCGTCGGTCGAGGTTGGCTCTACGCACCCCATAGCGCGAGCCGTTTGCTCCGACTTTGACGGCGAGCTTATTCCCGTGTCGCACTTGGAGGAGCTTGCGGGGCGTGGTATTCGGGCGGTGTGTGACGGTAAAGCTGTGTGCGTTGGCAACGCGCGACTGATGGCAGATATCGGCATTTCGGGCATAGAAAAAACGGCTCGCGCGAGTGCGGTTTACGTCGCGGTTGACGGCGTTTTCGGCGGACGCATAGAGGTCAGCGACGTTATAAAATCCGATGCCGCAGACGGAATTTTGAAGCTGAAGCACGCAGGTATCAGACGTACCGTGATGCTGACGGGAGATAGGCGGGAAATTGCTCAGTCCGTTGCCGACTCTCTTGGTATAGACCAGCTTTCAGCCGAGCTTTTGCCTGACGGAAAAATGCTTGCGCTTGAAGGATTAATGGACGGCAAATCGACAAATGATAAGCTCGCTTTCGTGGGCGACGGCATCAACGACGCGCCTGCTCTTGCCCGCGCTGATGTGGGTATCGCCATGGGCGGTATCGGCTCGGATGCGGCTATTGAGGCGGCAGACGTGGTGATAATGGATGACAAGGTGGCAAAGCTGTCCCGCGCAGTCGAGCTGTCGCGCAGAACGATTCGTATCGTTCGCGAAAATATTGCGGTCGTGCTGTTTGTCAAGGCTGCGGCGCTTGTTTTGGGCGCGTTTGGAATCACGGGAATGTGGTTCGCCGTTTTTGCGGACGTTGGAATTTCCGTTCTGGCCATCCTCAATTCGCTGAAAATTTTCAGAATGTAAAAATAAAAAACCGTACCGCTCGGCGAGCAGTACGGTTTTTCTTTTAAAGATCACATTTTTTTGTACATATCCGCAAAGCGCCCGGCAGCAACGGCGAGGTCTCGCACACCGTCAAACACATTGTCGGCATTGAATTTATTGAGGTAAGAATCAGCCTCGAGCGTGCAATATCCCTTGTAGCCGATATCCTTCAGCGCGCGGATGACCGCGTCGAAATCTATGTTCATAGAGAAGGGGATCTGATGGGAGTCGTTTCGCTTGTCGTTGTCGTGAACGTGAAGTGCCGCCAAGCGATCTCCGAGGGCGCGTATCATTTCGGGTGCAGACGTATCCGAGCCAAGCATTTCGGAGTGTCCGATATCAAGGCAAGCCCAAAGATTACCTGCTGTTACTGCGTCAAGATGCGCGTTAAAGCTGTCGGGAGTAGCGCACGCAGCAAAGCTGGAATGATTCTTTTCTCTATCCCAGTTCCACATGTTTTCGGTAGCAATACGGACGCCGTGATCCTTTGCAAAGGGCAAGAGCCTGTCGTACATTTCCGCGTTCTGCTCGGGAGTAAAGTCGTTTGCGGGGTGGATAACGCACACGTCGCCGCCCGCCTCGGCAGTACACTCGATAGCGCGGAAAAGATACTTGTGCATAGACGGACTAAAGGTAGGGAAGGGCGCGTGCGACTGATTGCAGTGGATTCCGTTGTCAAGACCGATCTGCCTCAGCCTGCGTGCAAATTTGAGATAGTCGGCACTGCCGAGCGGATGGTCGCCGTCCTCGGCGATATGCTCCGACCAATTATATCTTGCCATTTTGAACATGGAAAAATCCCATGCGTCAAAGCCTGCCTTTGCGACAAGCTCCACCGCGCGTTCCTCACCGACAATGCGGGAGATTGAACCTATCTCTGTGGATATTTTCATTTATTTTTTTCCTCCGTGGCTGGTGACCTTATTGAGTATGACGGTAACGATAACGATAAGTCCGATAACCACGAATATGCCGATCATTCCGCTGAGCATATATTTGAGATTACCAACAAATCTTTGCGGCTCAAACATAAATACGCTCTCTTCGGTTTCCGTTTCCGTTTCGGATTCAGCTGCCGATTCAGTTGCCGATTCGGTCGCTGCTTCGGATGCGGTTTCGGTAGACGGTACGTCAACCTCCGCAAAGCAGGAAAAGGGAGCCAGCATAACTGCAAGCATTACGAGAAAAACTATTATCTTTTTCATGATCGTATCTCCTTTCTCTTACGCACCGAAGAATTTCAGGATAAGACCGCCCGCAATTACGGATGCGATCTGACCTGATACGTTAACGCCTATCGAGTGCATAAGAAGGAAGTTCTGAGGATCTTCCTCAAGTCCCATTTTATGAACGATACGTCCCGACATGGGGAATGCGGAAATACCCGCCGCACCTATCATAGGATTGATTTTTTTCTTGGTAAAGAGGTTGAGAAGCTTTGCAAACAGAACGCCGCCTGCGGTATCGAACACGAAGGCAAACAGACCGAGTCCGAGGATAAGAAGCGTCTGAGGCTGGAGAAATTTATCAGCGGTCATCTGGAATGCTATGGAGATTCCGAGGAAGATAGTGATAAGGTTAGCCAGTACCTTCTGCGCGGTCTCGGAAAGCGCGTTGAGCACTCCGCACTCGCGGATAAGGTTACCAAACATCAAAAATCCTACGAGGGAAGCGGATTTCGGAGAAATAACTCCTGCGATAAGAGTGATGATGATGGGGAAAAGGATGCGGGTGGTCTTGGACACCTCGCGAGCGGTGTAGGGCATACGGATCATGCGCTCCTTCTTGGTAGTCAGGAGCTTGATGATGGGCGGCTGAATGATAGGCACGAGAGCCATATACGAGTAAGCCGCGACCATGATAGGACCTACGTATTTTGAGCCGAGCTCATTTGCAACAGCAATAGCGGTAGGACCGTCAGCCGCGCCGATAATTGCGATAGAAGCCGCGTCGTTAGTGCCGAAAAACATAGATGCGAGGCAGAGCGTCAGAAATATACCGAACTGCGCCGCCGCGCCGAATATCATCAGCTTGGGGTTGGTAAGCAGAGGACCAAAGTCGATCATAGCCCCGATACCGATAAACAAGAGGAGCGGGAACAGCTCGTTTGCAATACCTGCGTTGTAGAGAGTGGTTATAGGTCCGCTCTCCATAATCGCGTCTGCAAACGGGATATTCACAAGAATAGTACCAAAGCCGATAGGGAGCAGAAGCGTAGGCTCCATTTCCTTTTTGATAGCAAGGAAGATAAGCAGGCCGCCGATAAGCCACATGACTATTCTTCCCCAGGTGATTTCGCCGACATTGTCGAACAAATTGAGTAACAGATCCAGCATAAATACATCCTTTCGTCATTAAAAACAATCATATTTATTATAACACCTTGCGCGTGTTTTGTCAATGGAATTCGCGGTAATTTTTTACTCGAATTTTTCGTCTGATCTGCGTCGGCTATATTTGTGAATATTTAGTAAAAAATCGTGCAATCAAAGCAAAAGCACTTGCAACGAAACGGGAAATGTGGTAAAATATTCTCTGTGTAATAATATTTTAATGTAGAATAATAAAACCATATCGCGTTTATCAAAAAACAGGAAGGTGGGTGGAATTTTTGTCAAAGGAAGCCATTTCAAAAATACGCGAGGCTGAAGATCGTGCACTTCGTATAATCGAGGCCGCCGAGGTGGAGGCACGTGAGCGCATATCCCGCGCTGAGCGCGAGGGAGAGGAGCTTGCAGCTCTGAAAATACGCGCCGCGTCGGAGGATATCAAGGCAAGACTTGCAAAGGTCAACGACGGTGCGGCGGCTCTGGTGGAGTCGGGACGCGCAGAGGCGAGAACGGATATTGCCAATTTTGCGGCAGACTCCCGAGCGAATATGCGCGAGGCGGTAAAGATAATTACTTGGGGGATAGCTGATTTATGTCGGTAAGCAGTATGAAAAAGCTGTCTGTGCTGACTCCCTGCTCGGAGGCGGATGCGGTTGTTCGCAGGCTGATGCGCTTGCGGTGTGTGGAAATACGCAAAACGCAGACCGACGGGCTTTCGTCGTGTAACTACGACGCCGAGGTGGCGAGCGCCGAGCAACAGGTGCGGCGTGTGTCAGAGGCGTTGCCTGTGCTGACGAAATATACGCGAAGAAAGTCATCACTCAAGCGCAGACTTATAAAAATCAGCGACGAATCCTTCAAAAAAACGGGGAGCTACAGCACGGCGTGGTCGGTAGTCGACGAGGTGCTTGAAATAAAAGCAGAGATCGTGCGTTGCAATGACAGTGAAAAAAAGACGGCGGAACGGATAACGGCACTGCTTCCGTGGCAGGCGCTTGAAATACCGCTCGGTTTTGCGGGAACGGATACATCCGCCCATATTATCGGAACAGTTCCGCAGACGGCGGACGTGGACAGACTCAGCGCAAATCTTGCAGAGTCACTTGCCACAGTCGAGATAATTTCCCGTGACAACAGCACCGCTTATATCTCGGTGATATATCACAGAGCTGCGGAGGAGAAGGTCAACCGTATCCTTTCGGAGTACGGATTCGTCAAGGCGGGATTTTCGGGCGTGGATACCACGGCGGCGGCAGAGATAGCTCGCCTTGCGGAAGAGCTTCCCACTTACGACGTAAAGCTTCAGCAATATAAGGATAGGCTGTGTACCCTTGCCGAGGTGCTGGACGACGTGGAGATACTTTACGACGTTGCCGAGACGTCCTTGCTTGCTGCAAGAAACAAGCAAAAGCTTGCAAGCACGGAAATGTGCGTGATGCTTGAGGGCTGGGTGCCTGCCGACAGGAAATCGGTAGTTGCGGCGGAGCTGTCAAAGCTTTATTGCGCTTATGAAATGAAAGAGCCTGAGGGTGAGGACGTGCCTCCCGTGCTGCTCAAAAACAACGGCTATGCCACTAACTTTGAGTGGGTGGTGGGAATGTATTCCTATCCAAAGTACGGTAGCTACGATCCAACCTTTATTATGAGCATCTTTTACTTCGTAATATTCGGACTTATGTTCGCAGATGTAGGCTACGGACTTATCCTGACTCTTGCGGGACTTATCGCGCCGAAGGTGCTGGGATTCAAGCCGGGACTCAAGCGAATGTTCAATATGTTCGGCTATTGTGGAATATCGTCCATGTTTATGGGCGTGCTGTTTGGCGGTTGGTTTGGCGATCTTCCTTACGCTATCATGGAAAATATGATGGGTATGGAAAACGCAAAGGAGACGGTGCCGTTCTTTAACGGACTGTTGTTCAACCCGATAGACGATCCTATCGCCTTCCTTGTTGTATCGCTGGCAATGGGAGCGGTGCATCTTATCGCGGGTATGGCGGTGAAATTTTACCTTTTGTGCCGCGAGGGAAAATGGTTTGACGCTATTTTTGACGTCGGCTCATGGTGGCTCATCTTCGGAGGTATCGCAGTGCTTATTCTGGTAGGCACTCTGCCGGGTGGTATTATGATAGGCGTCGGCGCGCTGATGATAATATTCGCAAGCGGACGGGCGACTAAAAATCCCATTTTGAGATTTCTCAAGGGTCTGCTCGGGCTTTACGATATAACCAGCTACGCCTCCGACCTTCTGTCCTACTGCCGAATACTCGCACTCGGACTTGCGGCGGGCGTTATCTCGCAGGTAGTAAACCTTATCGGTACTATGAGCGGTGCGACGGTGGGCGGCTTTATCGCTCTTATCCTGTCCTTCTTGCTCGGACACGGACTCAACCTTGCCATCAATATCCTCGGTACTTTCGTGCATACCAGCCGATTGCAGTATCTGGAATTTTTCAATAAATTCTACGAAGACGGCGGCGAGGAATTCAAGCCCGCCGAGCCAAGCGCCAAATACTCCACCGTGGAGTGTGATATTTGCCTTGACGGCGCGGTCGGTAACGGCGAGCAGACTTGATTTAATACAACGATTTGATTTTAAAATTTTAAGGAGATAAAACAATGAAAGCTTCAAGAAAACTTTACGCAAAGATCTTTTCCGTTATGGCGGCAGTAGTCGTTATATTTACCTGCTTTGCTCTCGTGGCGGGAGCAGAGGAGGCAGTGACCGAGGCGGTATCCGCTCCCGTGACAGCAACGGGCATCCTCCGCGGTCTGTTCTCCGGCACTAACATAGCGCTTCTCGGCGCGGCTCTGGCTGTTGTACTCCCCGGTATGGGCTCTGCGAAGGGCGTTGGTATCGTTGGCGAAGCATCCAGCGGTCTGCTCTCCGAGGATCCCTCCCAGTTCGGTAAGGCACTGGCGCTTCAGGCGCTTCCTATGACGCAGGGCGTTTACGGACTCGTTGCAGCGTTCCTTATCGTGTTCAGACTCGGTGTGTTCAACAAAAACTTTGATGCAAACGCACTGACCTTTGCACAGGGCGGATACTTCTTTATGGCTGCTCTGCCTATCGCTATCGTAGGCTACTATTCCGCTATCCGTCAGGCTCGCGTATCCGCTTCGGGTATCAGCCTGCTTGCAAAGCGCCCCGATCAGCTTGGTAAGGCTATTACGTCTGCCGCGCTGGTTGAAACTTATGCGATCTTTGCACTTCTCGTAACTCTCCTGGTGGTATTCAACTGCCCCTTCGTTTAATATCCGCATAAAGTAACGGGGAAGGCGCGCCTTCCCAAAGAAAGAGAGGAAACGGAAAAATGACGGGACTTGATAAAATAACCGCCAAAATAATATCCGACGCCGAGTCGAGAGCCGCCGAGATACTTGCGGCGGCAGACGCGGAATGTGAAAAGATCCGCGCAAGATACACCGAAGCGGCGGAGGATGACAGCCGTCGGCTTTACGAGCAGGCGGAGAGGGAGTGCGAGGCTATGATCGACCGCGCGCGTTCCTCTGCGTCAGTTGTCAAAAAAGACGTGCTGGTAAAGGCAAAAAGTGAAATAATCGAGGAGGCATATCAGACGGCGTACCGTGAAATACGCGGACTCTCCGACGGCGAGTATCTCGACATGCTTATCGGTATGCTCAGGAGCGCTATGCAGCGTCAGCTTGACTTTGAGCGGCAGAATCTTGAGCTGTACGGCGAAGAGCTTGCAAACAACACGTGTGAGGTCCTGCTCAATTATCGCGACAGAGAAAAGTTCGGCAAGTCGCTTATCAGCGGACTTAATCACAGCGTGGTGGGCAAGATGAAGCTTTCCGATATTGACAGAATAAAGCTATCGACGGACACCGTCGATATCAGCGGCGGACTTATACTCCGCGCGGGAGATATAGAAACTAACTGCTCCTTTGAAATGCTGTTCTCGCAGGTAAGGCGTACTACCGAGCAAAGGGTCAGTCAAACGCTTTTTTGCAAAAAGGATTGATAGGGAACTAAAAGCGGTAACTTGGTGATGCTTTGGCATCACTTGACAGGAGGATACATGAAACTCAAAGCAACCGAATATATGTATAGCTCCGCGCGAGTGCGGGCAATGGAAAACGGCATTATCGGCGCGCATAAGCTGCGCTCGCTTGCCGATTCCAAAAGCTTGTCCGAGGTGCTTGAAAAGCTGTCGTCCTTCGGGTTAAAGCAAAGGGAGGCCGAGGACGGGGCAGGCGGCGGAATTGATGCCGCATTGGCGGACGTTCTGTCATGCGCCTATGCTGAGACATGCGACATGACGCCTGCGGACTGCCGCGCGTTTGAATGGCTGAAAATGCCTTACGATTGCAATAATTTAAAGCTGGCGATAAAATGCCGTATCCGCAACACGAGTGCTGACGAGCTGTTGTTTGATTTCGGACTTGTGAGTGCTTCGGATACCCTTGATAGCGTTTTTGCGGGGGATTATTCCGCATTCCCGAGGAATATGGCAGAGGCGGCGAGCCTTGCCGTTGATGAATACGCAAAAACACGCGATCCCCAACGCATTGATACGCTCCTTGACAGGGCGTGCTACGCGGATATGTTGGAATGTGCCCGTGAGTCGGGCGAGGTGGTATTCGTCGATTGGGTCAGAACCAAGATCGACCTTACCAATGTCATGATCACCCTGCGCCTGATACGCATGAATCGCGCGCAGGCGGGAAAGATGTTCCTTGAGGGCGCGTTGCTGCTTGGCGGCGAGCTGGACACGGAGTCGCTGCTGCGGGCTTACGACAGTGGTGAGGAGGAGCTTTTCGCTCTGATCTTGCGCAGTAAGTACTCCAAATTCGCCACGGCGGCGCAGAAAACGGATATGTCACTGTCGGCTATCGAAAAATGCTCCGACGACTATTATATGACCTTGGTAAAGGAAGCCAAATGGTTGCCCTTCGGCGCGCCGATATTGGCTGCGTACCTTGTGGCAAAGGAGTACGAGGTCAAAAATATCCGCATAATACTTGCGGCGAAGAACGCGGGGCTGTCAGGCGACGTAATATTTGAAAGATTGAGGGAAAGCTATGTATAAGATCGGTATAATCGGTGAGCGCGACAGCGTGCTTGGCTTTATGGCGATAGGCTTTTCTGTGCATGAAGCGCCTGACGTCGATACAGCGGGCGAGCTTATTGATGCCCTCGCTAAAAGCGGCGAATACGCCATAATTTTTATCGTGGAAAATTACGCCGAGGCTCTCAGCGAAAAAATAAACAAATACAAAGATTCTCCGATACCCGCCATTATCACCGTTCCGGGCGCAGGCGGCGCCACGGGCTACGGCATGGAGGCTATCAGGAGTGCGGTTGAGCGTGCCGTCGGCGCGGATATACTTGGTGATTAAAAACATCAACGAAAAGGGGAAAATCGTTATGGTAGAAGGAAAAATACTTAAAGTATCAGGACCTCTCGTTATTGCGGAGGGAATGAGAAATGCAAATATGTTCGACGTTGTGCGAGTTGGCGAAGCAAAGCTTATCGGTGAGATCATCGAGATGCACGGTGACCGTGCATCTGTTGAGGTATATGAGGAAACCGCGGGACTCGGCAGAGGTGACAGAGTAGTGTCCACGGGCGCACCACTGTCAGTCGAGCTTGGCCCCGGACTTCTCAAGGGGATCTACGACGGAATACAGCGTCCGCTTGAAACGATACGCGACAAGGTAGGTCCGAATATAACCAAGGGTATCGACGAGCCTGCTCTCGACCGCGCAAAAACGTGGAGCTTTACCGCTACCGTTGAGTCGGGTGCTGAGGTAAAGGGCGGCGACGTGCTTGGAACGGTGCAGGAAACCGACGTTATCACCCACAAAATAATGTGCCCGCCCAACAAAAATGGTGTTATTATCGATATCCATTCGGGCGAGTACACCGTTACCGACAGAGTGGGCAGAATAAAGCTGGAGGACGGCACGACGGAGGACATAAAGCTGATGCAGAAGTGGCCTGTCCGTATTTCCCGTCCATACGCGCAAAAGCTGCCTCCCGTTGAGCCTATGATAACGGGACAGCGTGTTATTGACGCGCTTTTCCCCATAGCAAAGGGAGGAACTGCGTGTGTTCCCGGTCCTTTTGGCTCGGGTAAGACGGTAGTTCAGCACCAGCTCGCAAAGTGGAGTGACGTTGACCTTGTGGTATATATCGGATGCGGCGAGCGCGGAAATGAGATGACCGACGTTCTGCGCGAATTCCCCGAGCTTACCGATCCCCGTACCGGCAAGTCGCTCATGGAGCGCACCGTGCTTATAGCCAATACCTCGGACATGCCCGTTGCGGCGCGCGAGGCATCTATCTATACGGGTATCACGATTGCGGAATATTATCGCGATATGGGTTACTCCGTCGCGGTAATTGCAGATTCTACCTCCCGTTGGGCGGAGGCATTGCGTGAAATGTCGGGACGACTTGAGGAAATGCCCGGCGAGGAAGGCTATCCCGCATATCTTACCTCCCGTCTTGCGCAGTTCTACGAAAGAGCGGGCAAGGTGGTATGCCTTGGCGGCGACGGACGTGTGGGCACGCTGTCCGCTATCGGAGCGGTTTCCCCGCAGGGCGGCGATATTTCCGAGCCTGTAACGCAGGCGACCCTGCGTATCGTAAAGGTGTTCTGGGGACTTGATGCGTCCCTGGCGTACAAGCGACATTTCCCCGCAATAAACTGGCTCAATTCCTACTCGCTCTACCGCGACAGACTTGACGGCTGGTTTGGCGAGAACGTGTCCGCAAAGTGGATGGAGTATACGGGACGTGCGCTTAAAACCTTGCAGCTTGAAGCGGGACTTGAGGAGATCGTAAAGCTCGTCGGTATGGATGCGCTGTCCGCAGAGGACAGGATCACCCTTGAGGTGGCACGCTCTATCCGCGAGGACTTCTTGCAGCAGAACGCATTTGAGGACGTGGATTGCTATACTCCTCTTGCAAAGCAGTTCAAAATGCTTGAATTGCTGTTTGCTTTTGAGGACAAGGCAAGACGTGCGGTGGAAAACGGCGCTGACGTCGAACAGATCGCAACTCTTGAGGTGCGCGAGCGCATAGCAAGATTCAAGGCAGTGTCGGATGACGCTTATCTTGCCGAGGCGGAGAGTATCGGCAACGAGATAACGGCGGCACTCGGCAGTCTTGCGACCGCAAGATAATTTCTTTGGCTCATAACGATAAAACGGAATAGAGGTCAATTATGATAAGAGAATACAGAACAATAGAAGAGGTCGCAGGACCGCTTATGCTTGTAAAGCAGGTGGAGGGCGCGAAGTACGACGAGCTTGGCGAGATACAGCTCCCGAATGGAGAGGTGCGCCGTTGCCGTGTGCTTGAGGTCAACGGCAGGGACGTGCTGGTACAGCTTTTCGAGTCCTCTGCGGGTATCAATCTTGCGGAGTCCAAGGTAAGATTTACGGGACACGGAGTGGAGCTTGCAGTATCGGCGGATATGCTCGGACGTGTATTTAACGGTATGGGCGAAACCATCGATGGCGGTGCGCGACTGATCCCCGAAAAAATGTTGGATATCAACGGCTCGCCTATCAATCCTGCGGCGAGATACTATCCCTCCGAGTTTATTCAGACGGGTATTTCTACCATCGACGGACTTAATACGCTTGTAAGAGGACAGAAGCTTCCTATTTTCTCAGGCTCGGGTCTGCCTCACGCAAATCTTGCGGCGCAGATCGCACGTCAGGCAAAGGTGCGCGGCTCGGACTCTAAGTTTGCCGTTGTGTTCGCGGCTATCGGTATTACTTACGAGGAGGCGGATTTCTTTATATCCGACTTCAAAAAAACGGGTGCTATCGACAGAACCGCACTGTTTATAAATCTTGCGTCCGACGCGGCTATTGAGCGTATCGCTACGCCTCGAATGGCGCTTACCTGCGCGGAGTATCTTGCGTTTGAATGCAATATGCACGTGCTTGTAATCATGACGGATATGACCAACTACGCAGAGGCTCTGCGTGAGGTCAGCGCGGCAAGAAAGGAAGTTCCAGGCCGCCGCGGTTATCCCGGATATCTGTATACCGACCTTGCGACAATGTACGAAAGAGCGGGGCGAAAGATGGGCTCTGACGGCTCTATCACCATGATCCCGATTCTGACTATGCCCGAGGACGATAAGACTCACCCCATTCCCGACCTTACGGGATATATTACCGAGGGACAGATAATCCTTTCCCGCGAGATGTACCGCAAGGGATATATGCCCCCCGTGGACGTTTTGCCGTCCCTGTCCCGACTCAAGGACAAGGGAATAGGTGTCGGACGTACCCGCGAGGATCACGCAGGAACTATGAACCAGCTTTTCGCCTCCTACGCCCGCGGCAAGGATGCAAAGGAGCTTATGGTGGTGCTGGGAGAGGCGGCGCTGACGCCTATCGACAGACTTTACGCGAAGTTCGCGGACGCATTTGAGGAGCAGTATATCAATCAGGGATTTTACGAAAATCGCTCTATTGAGGAAACTCTGGACCTCGGCTGGAAGCTCTTGTCTATCCTTCCAAGAGCCGAAATGAAGCGTATACGTCCCGAATTTGTTGACAAGTATTGGGTGAATAATTGACGGCTTATCGGAATATTTTGTTTAAGAAAGGAGTGGCTGTAAAATGGCAGAGTTGAGGGTAAATCCTACGCGCATGGAGCTGAAAAAGATACAGGCTCGGTATGCCACCGCCCGCAAGGGACATAAGCTGCTCAAGGACAAGCGCGACGAGCTGATGAAGCGCTTTTTGGACGTGGTGCGCGAGGATAAGCTCTTGCGGCAAAAGGTAGAGGCTTCGCTCTCGGGTGTGTATAAAAGCTTTGGAATAGCAAGCGCTGTCAGCAGTCCAAATATGCTTACCGAGGCGTTGATGCTTCCCAAAAAGGAAGGAAAGCTTTACGTTACCTACAAAAACGTCATGAGCGTCACTGTGCCCGTTTACTCGCTTGAAATTCTCGGCGAGGGCGGCTCGGACAGCTACAACTACGGTATGGCGTTTACCTCGGGCGAGCTGGATTCGTCTTTGCGTGAGCTGAACGGTATACTTGAGGATCTTGTGCGCATGGCGGAGCTTGAAAAGACCGCACAGATGCTGGCGGAGGAGATAGAAAAGACCCGCCGACGCGTCAACGCGCTGGAGCATATCATGATGCCGCAGTATGTCAGCACTATGAAAACCATCAAAATGAAGCTTGATGAAAACGAGCGCGGAAATACTACCCGCCTTATGAAGGTCAAGGATATGATGGTAAAGGCTCAGCTCGCGGGAAAAAATAATGAAGCAGAGTCGGATGAGGAGTATTCCGAAGTGACACAATAATATTTTGCCACCCGTGATGTTTCTATGGGTGGCATGACCTTAACGAATATAATTAACAACGTATTTGTAAAATTCGAGGTATTTATGTTGAGTAAAGCAAGGAAGTACATATTGCCCACGCGGCTTTTGTCCTTCGTTCTGGCTGCGACTGTAGCGGCGGGAACGCTTTTTTGCTGCACCACAGACGCTTTTGCCTCGGATGCGGATGCGTTGAATTTTTCTGCCCCTGACAGTGAATATTCGGTTGCCCCGCAAGGGGATATCGTGTCGGGGCTCGTAGGCGAGGGCTTGCTCGCGGCAGAGCGGGACTACCTCAACGCCCACAGCAAGTACAGCGTGCTTTATACCGCCACCGTGCCGTCGGAGTATTACAAAGCCGCCGTCAAGGACGGAAAAATATACGCGCTTGCAAAGCCGTATAAGTACACTGCCGTCAACGGTCAGTCGGTAAGCTGGCTGCCCGTTTTCGCGCAGGCAGGCGACGGCGAGCAGATGCCGCTTTTGTGGTCGGCAAAGGATGGCGCGTATTGCACGTTTCTTGAAGGAGGAAGCGGCGACGAGGTGAGATTTACCTATGCCGCAAGCGTGAAATTTTCGGAGGATATGGCAACGGACGCCGTAAACGAGGCGTATCGGGCGGCTGTCGTTATGGCGGCGGCGGTGGAAGAATATAATGAAGTCCACGGCGCGTGGAGTGAGCGAAACGACGCATATCAGACGTACCTTGGCGAGCTGAATGCTTATAATGACGCCCGTGATGCATACGAAAAATATCTTGACGAAAAGGACGCATACAGGATCGCATCAGATGCCTACGAGGCTTGGTGGGATGCGTATTACGCGCAGAAATCGTTGCGCGAGGAGTATGATCTGCAATATTCCAGATTTGAAAATAATCAGGCGGAGCTTGCCGCCTACGACGCACAGCTTACCGCCTACAACGAGTATATGGCGCTCGTGGATATCTCTCCCGAGCTTGTAGAGGCTTATGAAGCAAAAGCTATTGTCGCGCAAACGCATTTGAATGTGATAGACTCGTTTTACAGAGATATAACTCCAATGGGGCACAGCTTTTACGGCGTTATTTCAAGCTCGCTTGTGGATGCCGTAATCGCAAATGAGGCAGAGCTTGAATCCTTGGGCGGAAATCGAGAGGATATCCAAAAAGCCATACAAGCGTCGAGAGAGCTTTCTGCAATATTCGACGGCTACGACGCACTTTCCTCAGATGCCGACAGATATGCGTATATGACTCAAAATCTTGACGGTATGCGTCTGTACGTTACAAGACTTGGCACCTCCTTGCGCAATCTTGCGGCAGTAGATGCGATAATGGACAGAATAATCCGCGAGGGACTCAAGGATGAGTTTTACGAATTCGTGGCTATCCTTTACTACTGCGAGTGCGCACTGTATAACGAAAAAACCTTTGACAGCAACGAAAAATATAGTGACACGGCTATATCGTCACTGCTTGACGTGGAAAGACTCGTCGCAGATTCGGATGCGCTCTTGCCTTTGGAAGACGGTTGGCCCACGCCGCCCGTGACTGCGGATGACGTGACTCCCGTAGAGCATCCCGGCATACGCCCCGACGAGGTGGCAGAGCCCGACTACGTTGCTCCGCCTCCCGACGTCAGCACCTCTCCCGCGCGACCTACCGCGCCGGAGGAGGTAAGTGACCCGGGGGACACGCCCCCCGCCGAGGTGGAGCATCCCGGCGACCAGCCTTCGGCACCCGTGCGTGACGACACGGAGGAGCAGCTCTATCTTGCGTACTGTAACGGGGAAATATCTTATCGGGAAAGCGCTTCTCGCTTGTCCGCGCAGATATATAACGCGGTCAGTGTCAAGGCGAGTACGGTTCGCATACTCGTGTCCGCATACGACGGAAACAATGCGGTCGCGGAATTTTACGTAAAGCTGGGCGAGTCTGCCGAGGAGCGACTTGCCGCCAATATTTCATCCGTCAAGGTCATAAACGGCAAAACGTATGAATTGGTCGGTTGGTCAACTGCACCCGACGGTACTGCCGTGGACGTGGGCTACATATCCTCACTCAGCGGAAGCCTGTCGCTGTACGCGCTGTTTTGCGAGGTGAGTGACAGCACGGAGGAGCAGACCACCGTGGAGGATCCGTTGCCGGATACCGAATCGGATACGACTACTGTTATCACGGATGATTCCACCGAGCAGGAGTCGGAGCAGAAATCGGAGCAGGGAAGCACGGCAGAGTCCGAATCAAAGTCGGAAACGGAGCTTGAATCGGAGTCGCTTGTCGACACCTTGACCGATACCGAACAGAATAGCGGCACAGTCGCCGAGTCTGACGAGTCGGTGAATTCGGATACGTTGCCGAATACTGAAACTGACGAGAGTGAGAAATCGTCAGAGAGCGTAACTGATCCCGATACCGAAACCGAGAGTGGTGCGGGATCCAACGTGATTTCGGGGTCGGAGAGTGAATCCTCACCCTCGACGGAGGCTGATATGGAGCTTGACGTGGAGATCGTAGGCGCAAGTCTGTGGGCAAGATTGCTTGGTCGTATAGGACTCGTCCCCCTGCTTATTATCGGCGGCGCACTCGTTGGAGCGACGGTCGCTGGCGGGGTAATGGCAGTTGTGACCGTGGTGGATAAAAAACGCCGCAGAGGCGGCAAAAAATAAAAGATAAAACGCATTTTGTTCGGCACTAATGCTCAACAAAATGCGTTTATTTTTTCGTTGGTTGTGAGAAATGGAGAAAAACAAAAAATGGCACTAAAAATAGGTTTTTAGGTTGACTTTTTTCGAAAAATATAGTATAATATACTCGGTAAATATGTTTGCGCGCACACGGCGCGCAGGTAAAAATTGAATTGCTGGAGGCTGTTATGCGACAGATTGCGGTGCTTGCGGTTGGAATCCATATTTCTGACTACGGAATAACTGCGCACGCAGGAGATAAGTGTCCCATTGTGCCTCTCGGAAATATTCTGCCGTCATGACGGGTGATAGACTCTGCCTATCTGCCAAAAGGTCATGGCGGTTTGCTTTTTTTGATTGAAAAATCCAAATATATCACAAAGGAGTGGCTTTATGAAAAAGGTTGGTATCATAATGGGAAGTGACAGCGATCTGCCTGTGGTAGAAAAGGCGTTTTCGGTGCTTGACGAGCTGGGTGTTCCTTACGAGGTACACGTTTATTCCGCACACCGCACGCCCGACGCGGCAGCGGATTTTGCAATGACAGCAAGGGGAAACGGCTTTGGCGTTCTTATTGCGGCGGCAGGCAAGGCGGCGCATCTTGCGGGCGCTTTGGCGGCTCGCTCGACGCTTCCGATAATAGGAATTCCCGTAAAGTCCTCTACGCTTGACGGACTTGATGCGCTTCTTTCCACCGTACAGATGCCCGCAGGTATGCCTGTGGCTACCGTGGCTATCGACGGCGCGGCAAACGCGGCTCTGCTCGCGGCTCAGATGATAGCCATTGAGGACGCACAGCTTGCCGCAAGGCTTGACCAAATGCGCGCGGCGGCGGCACAAAAGGTGCTTGCAAAGAACGCAGAGCTCTCCGCAAAATACAGCAGAGCATGAAGATATAAATAATTGAAATAAACCATAGGGAAGGGATAACACAATGGAAAATAGTTACAGCGAAAGCTATAAGGCGGCGGGCGTGGATATTACCGCAGGCTACCGCGCGGTTGAATTGATGAAAAAGCATATCGCCCGCACTAAAACGGACGGAGTTATGACGGGTATCGGCGGATTTGGCGGACTTTTCGGACTTGACCTTGGCGGCATGACCGAGCCCGTGCTGGTCAGCGGAACAGACGGCGTTGGAACTAAGCTGAAAATGGCGTTTATTCTTGACAAGCACGACACGGTGGGTATCGATTGCGTTGCTATGTGCGTCAACGACGTTATATGTTGCGGAGCAAAGCCGCTGTTTTTCCTTGATTACATAGCGTGCGGCAAGAATGTGCCCGAGCGTATTGCGGATATCGTTGCAGGAGTTGCAGAGGGATGCGTGCAGTCTGGCGCGGCACTTATCGGTGGCGAGACCGCAGAGATGCCCGGCTTTTACCCCGAGGATGAATACGACCTTGCAGGCTTTGCAGTTGGTATAGTAGACAAGTCCAAGGTGGTGGATAACTCCAAGATCGTTGACGGCGACGTGATTATCGCGCTTCCGTCAAGCGGTGTTCATTCCAACGGATTTTCCTTGGTGCGCAAGGTTTTTGACGTTGAAAACAAAGCCGATGAATTAAAGCAGCCATGCGAGGAGCTTGGCGGTAAGTCGATAGCAGAGACCCTGCTTACTCCCACGAAAATATATGTAAAGCCCATGCTGGCACTCTTTGACAGCGAGGTCACTGTAAAGGGCGTGTCCCATATCACGGGCGGCGGATTTTACGAGAACATTCCGAGAACCATCCCCAAGGGTTACTCCGCGTGCATTAAAAAGGACGCTGTAAGAGTGCTTCCTATTTTCAAGCTGCTTCAGAAAACGGGCGGCATTTCGGAGCATGATATGTTCAACACCTATAACATGGGCGTGGGAATGAGCGTTGTGGTGTCCGCAGGGGATGCGGAGCGCGCACTTGAAATATTGAAGTCAAACGGCGAGGATGCTTACGTTATCGGACGTGTGGTTGCCTCCGACGAAGGTGTAATTTTTGAATAATATTACGACATTGACAGAGGCGGCAAAATGAAAAAAGTTAAAATAGCGATATTCGTATCCGGTGGCGGAACAAATCTTCAGGCGATAATTGACTATGCCGAGGCGGGAAAGATCCCACACGGCGAGCTTGCGCTGGTGCTTTCGAGCAGTCCTGATGCTTATGCACTCACAAGAGCGGAGATGCATGGTATACCTACCGAGGTAGTGCCAAGAAAAATGTATGACACACAATCAAAATTCGAGGATGCTGTTTGCAAGGTGCTTGAGGATAATTCCATCGAAATGATAGTGCTTGCGGGCTTTATGACCATCCTCAGCGAGGATTTTGTAAAGAAATTCCCCCGCAGGATCATAAACGTCCATCCCTCACTCATTCCCGCTTTTTGCGGAAAAGGATTTTACGGACTCAAGGTACACAGCGCCGCGCTTGAATACGGCGTTAAGGTCACGGGCGCTACCGTGCATTTTGTAAACGAAGTGCCCGACGGGGGCGAGATAATTCTGCAAAAGGCGGTCACCGTGCGCAAGGAAGAAACTCCAGAAAGTCTTCAGCAGAACGTAATGCGTCATGCCGAGTGGATAATTCTTCCAAAGGCGACGGAAATGGTGGCAAAAATGATAGCCAAGGGCGCTCTCACTTTTGAAGAAACAGAATAATAAAAATTCGGAGGAGGCTTTGTATGAAGCTTATGGTCATAGGCGGCGGCGGACGTGAGCATGCCATTATCCGCAAGCTGCGCGAAAATCCCGAGATAACTCACATTTATGCGCTCCCCGGCAACGGAGGCATCGCGGCTGATGCTGTGTGCATTCCCGTTGGGGCAAGGGATATAGACGGTATCGTGGCGTTTGCCCAGGATAATTGGATAGATTTTGCCGTGGTCGCGCCCGACGATCCGCTCGTTTTGGGCGCTGTTGACGCGCTTGAAAAGGTAGGAATTCCTTGCTTTGGACCGAGAGCCAACGCTGCTATTATTGAGGGAAGCAAGGTTTTCTCCAAAAACCTTATGAAAAAGTACGGTATTCCCACTGCCAAGTACGAGGTGTTCGACAACGCCGAGGCTGCGCTGGAATATATAGAGAACGCACCAATTCCCACCGTCATCAAGGCGGACGGACTTGCACTTGGCAAGGGCGTTATTATCGCCAATACCCGCGACGAGGCGAGGGCGGCGGTCAAAAACATCATGGAGGACAAGGTTTTCGGCGCAAGCGGAAACAGTATTGTCATTGAAGAATTTTTGGAGGGTCCCGAGGTGTCGGTTCTGTCCTTTACAGACGGAAAAACTATGATTCCCATGGTGTCCTCTATGGACCACAAGCGCGCACTTGACGGCGACTGCGGACTTAATACGGGCGGGATGGGAACGGTTGCGCCAAATCCGTATTATACTGCCGACGTTGCGGCTGAATGTATGGAGAAAATTTTCCTCCCCACAATGGAGGCTATGAACAGCGAGGGAAGGACCTTTAAGGGTTGCCTGTATTTCGGACTTATGATAACCAAGGACGGACCGAAGGTGATCGAGTACAACTGCCGATTCGGAGACCCCGAAACGCAGGTAGTGCTTCCTCTGCTTGAAAGCGACCTTTTCACCATTATGAAGGCTGTGTCCGAGGAACGGCTTGGCGAGGTCGAGGTCAAATTCTCAAGCGGTGCGGCGTGCTGTGTCGTTATGGCTTCGGAGGGCTATCCCGCAAAGTACGATACGGGATTTGAAATAAAGATACCCAACGACATTGATGCAGAGGTTTTCGTTGCAGGCGCAAAGCTGTCGGACGAAAAGCTGCTGACCTCGGGCGGTCGAGTGCTGGGCGTCGTCAAGACGGCGGACACTCTGGCAGAGGCTGTTGACGGCGCGTACAGAGCGGTTGATAAGGTGAGCTTTGACAACGCATTTTGCCGTCGCGATATAGGCGCGCGCGCTCTTGCCGCGCTCAAAAACTGACTTTTCCAAACAGAAAGGAATACGCAAATGGTATACAGAGTATACGTCGAAAAAAGACAGGGACTTGCGCACGAGGCGGCGTCGCTTCTTGAAGAGCTTCGCACAATGTATGGCATCAAAAGCCTTGATGCGGTTCGTCTTTTCAATCGTTATGACGTTGAGAATATAGACAAAGAGCTGTTTGATTCTTGCGTGGGCACGGTGTTCTCCGAGCCTCAGCTTGATATAGTCAGCTACGAGCTGACAGAGGGTGCAGACCGCACGCTCGCCGTTGAATATCTGCCGGGTCAGTACGACCAGAGAGCGGACAGTGCGGCGCAGTGCATACAGATCATCTCGCAGGGCGAGCGTCCGACCGTCAGAACGGCGAAGGTCTACCTTTTCTACGGCGAGCTGACGGACAAGGACATGGAAACGGTACGCAAGTGTGTTATCAACCCCGTGGAGAGCCGCGAGGCAAGCCTTGAGCTGCCCGAATCCTTGGCGCTTGAATGTGATATTCCCACCACCGTTGAAACGCTGAACGGATTTTGCGATCTTGACGACGGGGAGCTGGTATCCCTCGTTTCAAAGCTCGGACTTGCCATGGACGGCGACGATATCCGCTTCTGCCGCGACTATTTCAAGAGCGAGCATCGCGATCCCACCATAACCGAAATACGCATGATAGATACATATTGGTCGGATCACTGTCGCCATACGACATTCCTCACGACTATCGACAGCGTGAAATTTGAGGACGAGCTTATCCAAAAGACATACGATAGCTACGTCGCGGCAAGAGCGAGCATCAACCGCACGAAGCCGATAAATCTGATGGATATAGCCACCGTTGCCACCCGTTGTCTTAAAGCGCAGGGCAGGCTCCCGAGGCTTGATGAGTCGGAGGAGATAAATGCTTGTACCGTAAAGATAAAGGTTGATTTTGACGGGGAAAAAGAGGACTGGCTGTTGCTCTTTAAAAACGAAACGCACAACCATCCTACCGAGATCGAGCCCTTCGGCGGCGCGGCGACCTGTATCGGAGGAGCTATCCGTGACCCACTGTCCGGACGTTCTTACGTTTACTCCGCAATGCGCGTAACGGGTGCGGCTGATCCCACAAGACCCGTGTCCGAAACTATGGCAGGCAAGCTTCCGCAGAGAAAGATAGTTACCACCGCTGCGGCGGGATATTCCTCCTACGGCAACCAGATAGGACTTGCTACGGGACAGGTGGACGAGCTGTATCACGACGGCTATGCCGCAAAGCGAATGGAGATAGGCGCAGTCATCGCTGCCGCTCCCGCAGAGAACGTGCGCCGCGAGTGTCCCGAGGACGGCGATGTGGTTATCCTGCTTGGCGGACGCACGGGACGTGACGGATGCGGCGGAGCTACCGGCTCGTCAAAGTCGCATACACTGACCTCACTTGAAAGCTGTGGCGCGGAGGTGCAGAAGGGGAATGCCCCCGTTGAGCGCAAGCTGCAAAGACTTTTCCGCAATCCCGAGGCATCAAGATGCATTCGCCGCTGTAACGACTTTGGCGCGGGCGGTGTGTCTGTCGCTATCGGCGAGCTTGCTGACGGACTTGATATCGACCTTAACGCAGTTCCCAAGAAGTACGACGGACTTGACGGCACGGAGCTTGCTATCTCCGAGTCGCAGGAGCGTATGGCTGTTGTAGTTGAGCCTCGTGACGTTGAAAAATTCATGGCGCTTGCGGATGCGGAAAACCTTGAAGCTACCGTTGTTGCCAAGGTAAAAGCCGAGCCTCGTCTTACTATGACGTGGAATGGTAAGGTTATCGTTGACCTTTCCCGCGAGTTCCTCAATTCCAACGGCGCTGAAAAGCATATTGATATAACCCCCGCCGCGCCCAAGACCTACGCAAAGCAGGTCAGCGGCAGCTTTACCCAGCTTTCTGAGGCTCTCGCGGCAGACCTCAACGTCTGCTCCAAGCGCGGACTTTCGGAGAGATTTGACTCTACAATCGGCGCGGGAACTGTATTTATGCCGTTTGGCGGTAAAAATCAGCTCACTCCCACGCAAGCAATGATAAATCTCATCTCGGACGAAAAGAGAATGGCAAAGACCTGCTCCTATATGGCGTGGGGATTTAACCCCTACATCTCCGAGGCGTCACCCTATCACGGCGCGTATCTTGCGGTAGTAGAATCCGTATCCAAGCTTATCGCGTCGGGCGCGAGATTTGAGGACGTATACCTTACCTTCCAAGAGTATTTTGAAAAGCCCTTGCGCGACGGTAAGCGTTGGGGTAAGCCGCTGTCGGCTCTGCTCGGTGCGTTCAGAGCGCAGATGGAGCTGGGTATCGCCGCTATCGGCGGTAAGGACTCTATGAGCGGTAGCTTTGAAAAGATAGACGTACCTCCCACGCTGGTTTCCTTCGCGGTCACCACCGAGCCGACCACCTCTCCCGTATCTCCCGAATTCAAGGGCGCGGGCCACAGAGTGGTACTGCTGACTCCCGAGTACGGCGAGGACACACTCCCCACGGCAAAGTCGCTTATTTTCTTGTACGGCAAGGTTAATTCTCTTATGCGTAGCCGCAAGGTCCTGTCTGCATGGACTCCCACCTTCGGCGGTATCGCCGAGGGCGTTATGAAAATGTGCTTCGGTAACGGACTCGGATTTGAGTACGCCGAGGGCATGACAAAAGAAAAGATATTCGGATATAACTACGGCGCGTTTGTCTTGGAGCTTGCCGAGGGCGCGGAGAGGTGCGGTGAGCTTGTCGGTATGACAACGGACAAGCAGACGATCACCTTTGGCGGCGAGTCGGTTGAACTCAATGAGCTTCTCACCGCATACGAAAATAAGCTTGAGCCGGTATTCGCTTGCAATATCAAGCAGACGAGCGGTGATATTCCCACCTTTGAGGATACCCGCGAATGCCCGGCGAAATGCCCCGCAGTGCTGAAAAACGCTCGTCCAAAGGTGCTTATTCCCGTATTCCCGGGCACTAACTGCGAGTACGACACCGCAAAGGCGTTTGCATTTGCGGGCGCTGACCCCGAAATTTTCATTATCCGCAACCTGACGGGCGCACATATCACCGAGTCTGTGGACGCTTTCGCAAAGAAGCTTGCACAGTCGCAGATAGTGTTCGTTCCCGGCGGATTTTCGGGCGGCGACGAGCCTGACGGATCGGGTAAGTTCATTACCGCATTCTTCCGCAACGCTCGCATCCGCGACGGCGTTTCCGACCTCCTTGACAACCGCGACGGACTTATGGGCGGTATCTGCAACGGCTTCCAAGCACTTATCAAGCTGGGACTCGTTCCTTTTGGCAAGATCATTGTTACGGACGAAAATTGTCCTACTCTGACCTATAATACCATCGGACGTCACCAGTCAAGACTTGTGAGAACGCGCGTTTGCACCCATAATTCTCCTTGGCTGATAAACACAAAGCCCGGCGAGATATACACCGTTCCGATCTCTCACGGAGAGGGTAGATTCCTCTGCTCCGACGAGCTTGTAAAATCACTCGCCACAAACGGACAGATCATGACGCAGTACGTAGATCTTGACGGCAAGCCCACCTCCGACATTCGCTTCAACCCCAACGATTCCGTATGTGCTATCGAGGGTATCTGCTCGCCCGACGGCCGCGTTATCGGTAAGATGGGACACTCCGAGCGTGTTGGCGACGACCTCTATAAAAACGTGGAGGGCAATTACGATATGGGACTCTTCCGCTCTGCGGTTGAGTATTATAAGGTATGACGGACGCGAGTGATAAGAACGTACTGACCATAGAGCAGACGCTTGCCGAGCACGGATTTGCCGTCCACCCGATACGCGGCATGAGTATGATGCCACTCTTGCGTCAGGGCAAGGATTCGGTGAGCATAGTCGCCATCAGCGACGAGGAAAAGCGCAATCTGAAGGTGAACGACGTGCCGCTTTATCGACTGCCGTCGGGTAAGCTGGTGCTTCACCGAATACTCGATGTGTGTGACGGATATTACCTTATCCGAGGAGATAATCTCAAAACCTTCGAGAAGATCCCGCCAAAGCTGATAATCGGTAAGGCTGAGGGCTTTTACCGCGACGACGTGTACTTTGCCGCCGACCACCCCGAGTACCTCAAATACGTGAAAAAGGTCACACGTTTTTGGAGGCTCAAAAGGATATTCTATTATCCCGCATACAGATTTGCTTCAAGTGTGAAGCATAAGCTGTTTAATTAAAAAAGTCCGTCGGACGATATCCGACGGACTTTTATGCATATTTAAGAATTAAACTCCTCCGCCAGGTGTCTTGCAACGTAAACTCCGGACGCTGATGCGTGGGAGAGGGAGTGGGTAACTCCGCTGCAGTCACCGATAACGAAAAGTCCCTTGTGGCAGGTTTCAAGATTGTTGTCTATCTCAACCTCTACGTTGTAGAACTTGACCTCAACGCCGTAAAGCAGGGTGTCGTCGTTAGCCGTGCCGGGCGCGATCTTGTCAAGGGCGTAGATCATCTCTATAATGCTGTCCAGAATTCGTTTGGGCATAACAAGGCTGAGGTCGCCGGGGGTAGCCGTCAGAGTAGGCGTGATGAACGCCTCGTCAATGCGCGACTTGGTGGAGCGCTGACCGCGGATAAGGTCGCCGAACCGTTGCACCATAACGCCGCCTCCAAGCATGTTGGAAAGACGTGCGATGCTCTCGCCGTAGCCGTTACTGTCCTTGAACGGCTCGGAAAAATGCTTAGCAACGAGAAGCGCAAAGTTGGTGTTTTCGGTGTGCTGTGTGGGATCCTCGTAGCTGTGACCGTTGACAGTCAGAATTCCGTTGGTGTTTTCGTTAACAACAACGCCGTGAGGATTCATACAGAAGGTGCGCACAAGATCCTGGAATTTCTCTGTGCGGTATACAATTTTGCTCTCATACAGCTCGTCGGTGAGGTGGGAGAAGATCTCTGCGGGAAGCTCTACGCGCACACCGATATCCACGCGGTTGGAGCGGTTGGGAATATTAAGCGATTCGCAAACCTTTTCCATCCACTTGCTTCCGCTTCGACCTGCGGAAATAACGCATTTTTTGGAGTGATAACGCTCACCCTTTGAGATCACGGCATAGCCGTCATCCGTTTTTTCAACGCTGTCAACGGGGGAGTTGAAGTGGAATTCCACCGTCTTTTCAAGCTCGTCGTACAGATTTTTAAGTACCACGTAGTTTTTGTCCGTGCCGAGATGGCGCACGGATGCATCAAGCAGATGCAAGCCGTTTTCAAGGCAAAGCTTTTTGATAGACGTGTTCGCCGTAGAGTACAGCTTTGTGCCCTCGCCGCCGTAGGCAAGATTTATCTTGTCCACGTAGTGCATAAGCTCAAGTGCTTCGTTCTTGCCGACGTACTCGTGGAGAGTGCCGCCGAATTGGTTGGTTATATTGTATTTTCCGTCCGAGAATGCGCCCGCACCGCCAAATCCGTTCATAATATCACAGGACTTGCAGTGGATGCAGGACTTTATCTTCACGCCGTCGATAGGGCAGTGGCGCTTGTGAAGTGGATTGCCCGTTTCGAAAACGGCGATCTTGAGTCCTTTGCAAAGGTGGGACAGCTCGTATGCGGTGAATATTCCGCCGGGTCCCGCTCCTATTATAATAACGTCGTATATGTTTTTCATGTTTTACTCCTTTGAGTGGATTTTTGATCTCACAGAGCCATAGCACGTCATTATATCAAATTTTTTTGCACTTTGCAAGAGCTTTTGCACTTTTTGCATAAAAAATTTACAATTCGAGGTGCAAAAAAATCTGCGGCTTTGTGAAAAAACTGTTGAAAAAAGGAAAGAAATATGGTATACTATTCCATGTGGAAATCTGTGTCGGAAAGGTGGGACGCCGAAGCGTAAAAAGCTTCGGATATTGATTTTTATGGACGATTTGAAAAATGACCTCGGGTACGCCCTCGGGCACAAGCAGGGATTTAGCAACGAGAGATATATCGAGCTTCAATCCCAGAAGATACGTGACCGAATAGAGGCGTTTGGCGGCAAGCTGTATATGGAATTCGGCGGCAAGCTGTTTGACGATTATCACGCCTCCCGCGTGCTTCCGGGATTCATGCCCGACAGTAAGCTGAAAATGCTGTCTGCCTTGAAGGATCAGGCTGAAATAGTTATAACCATCAACGCCGCCGATATTGAGAACAACAAGTACCGCGGCGATATCGGTATCTCATACGATAAGGAGGTGCTGCGCCTTATTGACTGCTTCCGTGCGGTTGGATTGCAGGTTGGTAGCGTGGTGCTGACGAGATATGCGGGGCAGCACGCGGCTGACAGATTTGCAAAAACCTTGTCCGAGCTTGGCATAAAGGTCTACCGTCATTATCCCATAAACAATTATCCGTCCGACGTCAATCACATAGTAAGCGACGATGGCTTCGGAAGAAACGACTATATCGAAACCACCCGCTCGCTCGTTATAGTTACAGCACCCGGTCCGGGTAGCGGAAAAATGGCTACCTGCCTGTCTCAGCTCTACCACGAGCATAAGCGCGGTCAGCGGGCGGGATACGCAAAATTTGAGACCTTCCCGATCTGGAATCTGCCGCTAAAGCACCCCGTAAACCTTGCCTATGAGGCTGCCACCGCCGACCTTGCCGACGTCAATATGATAGACCCATACCACCTCGAGGCTTACGGACAAATAGCGGTAAACTACAACAGAGATATAGAAATTTTCCGTGTCCTTGAAGCAATCATGACAAGGATATTCGGCGGCTGCCCCTATAAGAGTCCCACGGATATGGGAGTCAACATGGTGGGCGACGCTATATTTGACGACGAAGCTGTGCGCGAGGCGTCACGTCAGGAGATAATCCGAAGATATTACAAGACCGCTTGCGACAGATGCAGAGGTAAGGCGGAGCTTGCTGAAATTCAGAAGATAGAGCTACTTATGGAAGAGGCAGGAATCAAGACCACGGACAGACGCGCGGTGCTTCCGTCCTATGCAGTAGAGGAAAGAACGGGCGGTCCTGCAGTGGCTATAGAGCTTCCCGACGGTCATGTTGTTACGGGAAAGACTACCGACTTGCTCGGTGCATCCTCGGCGGCGCTTCTTAATGCGCTGAAATATATGGCGAATATCGCGGATGAGGCTATGCTGATCTCGCCCGAGGTGATCGCGCCCATAATGAAGCTGAAAACACAGCACCTCGGAAGCAAAAATCCCCGTATGCACACCGACGAATTGCTGGTCGCACTGTCAATATGCGCGGTGCAGGATTCGTATGCGGCGCGTGCAATGGACGCTATCAGTAAGCTGCGCGGAAGCGAGGCACATTCTACGGTGATACTCGCGCACGCGGACGAAAAGATCCTTGCAAAGCTTGGTATTTCGGTAACGAGCGAGCCGAGATTTGAGGAAAAGAAATTGTATCATAACTGATAAAAATCCACAGCGGCAAGAGCGCCGCTGTGGATTTTTTAAATTGAAAATTGAGAATTGAAAATAGAAAATTATTTTCGTGGGAGGATGCAGGACAGAGTCCCGCATAAATATTACCTTACACTATCAAATATCCAATTCCATCAAGGGCGTTGGTGTCGTCGGGGGCGGCGGCGGGAAGGTCGTTAGCGACGGAAAGGGTTGCCATGGGGGCGTGATATCTCTTTGCGACCGACCAGAGGGTATCGTCGGGAGCGGGGAAGCAGACCACGTATTCACCCCGACGGCGTACTACCTCGCGCTTGAATTCAATGCCTTCAAGCATTTTTATCTTATCCTCGGAGGCGATACGGAGCATCATAGCTATTTCCGCGTCGATGCCTATGCGCTCGCCGTCCATACGCGCGCGGCAGGAGATAACGCCCGCCTCGGATTCACAAAGCACGACCTGCTCGGCGGCGTTGCAATCCACCTCATATCTGAACGGAAGATCAAGCTCGGCAAAGGAATATTCGCCGTTACTGCACAAAAGGAGATGGAAATGTGCCTTGCCCGACACGACGCATCTGTCGCCGTCACAGCTTATCTCCTCTGCCGCAGCAGTACCGCACACGTCGGCGATCTGCGCACCGCCGTCAATGCCCGCCTCGCTGAGCAGCAGGGAATCGCTCAACGTAAAATTGGAATTTACCGCCTTGTGCGCGCACTGCACGTTGCGGGTGACGTATCGCTCGGTGCTGTCCTGGCGCGTGGAGTAAATATCCTTTATGTACGAAATACTTTGGTTCTTTTGTGCGAATACCTCCAAGAGTGCGGCACATTCTACATGGAGCTGACCCTCCTCGATCTCAACGCTCAGATCGGTGCAGTATCCGCGCGCCGCGGGAGAAATATCGGCGCTCGCTCCGTCAAGCTCGACGACCTCCGAGAAGGGAAGCTTGCGCCAAAGAATAACGGGAGGCGCGGCGGCAATATCACCGTCACCGTCGGTAGGCTCGGGGGTGAGGGTGAGCTTGAGTATCAGCTCGCCGCGACATTCCGCGCCCGTTTCGGTCGCGCGTGTGTCGGACACGAATACCTGTCCCTCAGCGCACACGACGCGCATATCCTGATTTTTTTGCTCTAAAATGATGTCGTCGGTGAGCATTACGGGCTGACTTTGCGCATACGCCAGACGACATACGTCCGCCTTGCCCTCCAAACGTTCAAGCGTGTCAAGCAGCTTGTCGTCGCCGTCCACGTCCACGCTCTGCATACTGTCGGCGTATGCCTTAACGCGCGAGCCCAGTCTCGTCTTGATGCTGAGGCGGCGGGGCGCGCTGACACGTCCTACGCTGGACTCGACCTTGCTCTCACATGTGGCAAAAATGCTTTCCGTATCAATGTCCAATGAATTTGCATCAATGGGAGTTACTACCGAATATTCCGTGGAAAGCGGCGCGCAGTAAAGGGCATTGTCACCGCCTACGTAGAGTACGAAATAATTTATGATTCCGCTCATGTCAATGCTGTCTGCCGAACAATAGCCCGTAGGGGGCATGACCGCCGCACGGATGCGAAGAAGTCGCTTTATCTCGGGTTGGTAATCGGGGAGTGAAAAATCTCCGGCTATGTCGGTCGTAACGGTCTTGTCGTAAATGGGAAGCTGCATTTTCTGCACTTTGCTGACGTTTGAAAGTTCCATTCCGTGTTCTCCTTTTTGAATTTTAGGATTATCGCTACATCTTATGCCCGTCTTTTCAAATTATGACGGTATTTTTTTATCATTTTTGTGAAAAAATCTGCGATTTTTGCGGAGAAAAAAAGTAAAAACGAAATTCTTTGCGTATATTATGTTATGAAGCGAAAAAATACGAAAGGAGGCGTTTGCTCTGGCTATTCCAAGACACGTGGTGGAAGCTATACGTGACCGCGCTGATATCGTTGATATCATAGGCTCTTACGTTACCCTGCGCAGAGCAGGCTCGAATATGGTTGGCGTTTGCCCGTTCCACAGCGAAAAAACGCCGTCCTTTACCGTTTTCCCGAATTCTCAAAACTTTTTCTGCTTCGGTTGCGAGGCGGGAGGCGACGTTATAACCTTTATAATGCGCTCTGAAAATCTGGACTATCCCGATGCCGTCGAATTTCTCGCAAAGCGCGTGGGTGTCGAGATACCGCAAAACGGTGATATGCCGAATAAAGGCATGTCCCGCCGCCGAGTGTATGAAATGAACCTTGAAGCGGCAAGATTTTTCCGTGCCTGCCTATTTGACGAAAATATCGGCAGAGCGGGTATGCATTATCTTGCGGAGCAACGAAAATTGCCACTTCCCATCATCAAGCATTTCGGACTCGGATACGCGCCCGCAGACTTCGGAGCGCTGATATCCGTATTAAAGAAAAAGGGATATACCGACGCTGAAATGAAAGAGGCATTCCTCTGCGGAATCAGCCAGAAAACGGGCAGACCCTACGACTATTTCCGCAATCGGGTAATTTTCCCCATAATCGACACGACGGGCAACGTGGTAGCATTTGGTGGACGAGTGCTGGACGACTCCAAGCCGAAATATCTGAACACCTCGGACACTCCGGGATTTAAAAAGGGACGCACTCTGTTTGCCTTGAATTACGCAAAAAATCATTGCTCGGACGAGCTTATTTTGTGCGAGGGCTACATGGACGTGGTCGCGCTCCACGCGGCAGGCTTTGAAAATGCGGTGGCAACGCTGGGTACGGCGCTCACACCCGATCAGGCAAGGATAATTTCAAAATACACGCAAAGGGTGGTGCTTTGCTACGACTCGGACGAGGCGGGGCAGAGAGCTACGGCGAGAGCCTTGCAGATATTTGCCGACGTTGGCGTTGAGGTGCGCGTGCTTCAAATGCACGGCGCCAAGGACCCCGACGAGTACATCAAAAAATTCGGACGTGATAAATTTGCGGGTCTTTTAAAGCAAAGCCGAAGCGGCTTTGACTTTAAGCTGTCGGGTGTGCTGTCACGGCACGACGTGACCTTACCCGAGGAGAAAATTCGGGCTGCAAACGAGCTTTGCGACATAATCTCCCGAGTGTATTCCACGGCGGAGAGGGAAATATATATTGACGAGGTCGCACGACGGCTGTCACTCTCCAAGGAAAGTCTTACTATGGACGTGGAACGTATGCGGCGCCGTCATTATAAAGAAAAAAAGCAGGCTGAAATGAAGCAGGCGCAGGTGACTGCTATGTCGGTAGGGGACAGAATAAATCCCGAGGCGGCATCAAGCGTTCAGGCGGCGGCGGCTGAAAATGCCATTATAGGATTGTTGCTGATGTACGAGGAGCACAGACTCGCGGTGCAAAGAGGCACGGTGGAGCTGTCGGAGGCTGACTTCTTTACCGACTTCTCGCGGCGCGCGTTCGTTGAAATAATGAAGCTTCAAAGCAGCGACGGTGGATTTATGTTCTCTTTGCTCGGCGAAAGCTTTTCGGCAGACGAAATGGGCAGACTCACACGGCTTGAGCAAGCAAGACGCGCCTTGACGGAAAACAGTACGGCGGTGCTGAGGACGTCGATTGAGGCACTGCGCACCGAAAAAAATCGAATCACGGCTAAAAGTGCAGACCCGATAAGCGGTATTGAGCAGTTGCTTGCCGCAAAACGAAAAAAATAACGCTCTTGTAAAAATAACATCAAAGTGAAAGGAATCAGAAATGGAAAACATCAACGATATGCTTCTTGACGGCGCAACCGAAGAGGATGTTGCTCTCAAGGACGAGGTGCTCGGTGACGAGATCGCAGAGGACGAGCTTGACACTAACTCCAAAAAGAAAAAGGAAGGCTCCGAGGACTTGACCGAGGAGGAAAAAAGACAGCGTATGGAGGACCTTATTGCCAAGGGCAAGAAGGGCGCTCTGTCTGCCGACGATATCGACGAGGCTTTAGAGGAGCTGGACTACGATATCGACAGCGTGGACAAGCTGTATGAGGTGCTGGAGGACAGCGGACTGCCTCTGCCGGGTGATATTTCCAACAGCGAAATGTCCGAGATCGAGCAGGAGGTCGAGCGGTTCGGAAGCGGCGAAAATATGGAGAAGATCCTTGAGCAGGAAGGACTTGTTGATGACCCCGTACGTCTTTATCTCAAGGAGATCGGACGTGTTCCGTTGCTTGACGCAGACAGAGAAATGGAGCTTGCAAAGCGCATGAGCGAGGGCGACGAGGCGGCTAAAAACGAGCTGGTCGAGGCCAACCTTCGACTCGTTGTTTCTATCGCAAAGCGTTATATCGGACGCGGAATGTTCTTCCTTGACCTCATTCAGGAGGGAAATCTCGGTCTTATGAAGGCGGTGGATAAGTTCGACTATACCAAGGGATATAAATTCTCTACTTACGCAACGTGGTGGATTCGTCAGGCAATCACCCGTGCTATCGCGGATCAGGCAAGAACCATCCGTATTCCCGTCCACATGGTTGAAACCATCCATAAGGTGTCCAGATACTCACGTCAGATGCTCCAGGAGCTTGGCCGCGAGGCAACTCCAGAGGAGATCGGCGAGAAAATGAATATGAGCGTTGAAAAGGTGCGCGAGATAATGAAGATCGCGCAGGATCCCGTATCTCTCGAAACTCCTATCGGCGAGGAGGAGGACAGCCACCTCGGCGACTTCATTCAGGACGAGGACACTCCCGCTCCAGCAGATGCGGCATCGCAGACCATTCTGCGCGAGGTCATTGAGCGCGAGCTGCACACGCTGACTCCCAGAGAGGAGCATGTAATTAAGCTCCGTTTCGGACTCTACGACGGCAGAACGAGAACACTTGAGGAGGTGGGCAAGGAGTTTGACATCACCCGTGAGCGTATCCGTCAGATAGAGGCAAAAGCGCTCCGTAAGCTCCGCCATCCCAGCCGTGCAAGACATCTTAGGGGCTTCCTCGACTAATAGATTTGTAAACAAATTTTTATAGTGATGATTTGTGGAGAATATCAATTTTTGCTCTTTTGCAAACGTGAAATTGTTGGATTTAACGAACAGATGCGTCAAATGTCACAAATATCCAAGTTTTGAATTGTGGCAAATGCCCGCTACCCGTTAACGAATTGTTAACCAAAAATTGACAAGCAATTTTCAAGTGCGAAAAAGCGCGCATTCTGCGCCTTTCAGTTCACAAATTTCACTTGACAGATTTAAAAAAATAGTGTAAAATATAAAGGTATATGTTATGGGTGCGAGACACCCTGCAAAGTAAGAGAGAGGTGAGAATATGAAAAGTAAACTCTTAAGCCTTTCGTTGGCGCTTATAATGCTGATCTCCTGTGTTTTAACAGGATGCTCACCGTCTGAGACTACAGACGGAACGGATAGCGGCGAAACCGAGGTAGACAACAGCGCAAAGTCCATTACGCTGTGGCTGATTGCTGAGGAGGGTATGACTGCCAAGGCACAGAAGCTTGTAAGTGAGGCGTTCACCGAGATCACCAAGTCGGCGTTCAATACCAACGTGGTGCTGAAGTTCTGCTCCGAGGACACGTATTATGATCAGCTTGAAAAAGCTATTAATGATTCTCAAGAGAGAGCGCTTTTGCTTGAGGAATGTCAGAAGGAATTCCGCAAGTTCAAAAAGCAGAATGCAGATTCAGGCAAGGATATTACCACACTGACTAAGGAATTCTACGAAAAGCATCCCGAATACTCTCAGTTCTACAACTCCGATGCATTGGAGGAGGACGCGGAGGGCGAGGAGACAACGGAGGTTGAAGAGGAGACCGTGGTCAACGATCTCGGTATCGTCGAAACCAAGTATCCCGAGGTCGCCAAGGATCAGGTCGATATTTTCTATTTGTCGGGCTACGACAGATACACCGAGTACATCAACAAGGAATGGCTGACTGAGCTTAACAGCGAGATCAGCTCTGCATCCAAAAAGCTTTCGCAGTACATATCCGTATCCCTGCTCAACGGTGTTCAGGTTGACGGTGGCGTATACGCTATCCCCAACAACGTACCGATCGGCGAGTATACCTATATGATGGTGGATAAGGAGTACTTCGATGATTACTACAACAAGATCGATAACGTATCCGACGTAGTTGATATTTCCCGATTCCTTAACGACGTAAAGAATATGAATATTGCTAACGGCGTTGACGAGGATGATGAGGGCTACGTTGTTCCTCTGGAATCCACCTTTGAGGAATGTATGAAGATGCTGGTTTGGTACTGGGATCTTGCATACACCGATATCTCCGTATATGAAACGTACTATGACGAGGAGAACGGACGCGAGTACGTTCTTTACAGCCAGTACGCGGTTGAGGTAGAGGTTATCGACGAGGCAACCGGTGAGCCTAAAGAGGACGAGAACGGCGACACTGTTACCGAAACGGTATTCAAGTATGTCCCTTTGGCCGAATATGATAAGACCTACAAGATTAACTCGGAAGGACAGTACCTCGACAAGGACGGAAAGGTTCTCAACTACACCTACGTTACCGATACCGAGAAGGCTTGGTGGATGGACGAGGAAGGCGAGATAACGGATAACCTTGAGGCTAAGGCAGATACGAGCGAGGAGAAGGACGCAAATCTTGCGGCTCTCAGCGGCATGTATCTTGTCGACGAGGACGGCAACCCTGTAACCAAGGAAAATGACAAGCGCGTTATTGTTAACGAGAAGGATTCTACCAGCTTTGACGATAACGGAAACGTTAAACCCTCTTATTTCTACACCTACGAGGAAAGCAGTGACTTCTCCGTCCTGGGTACAGTGTTCAAGAGCCCCGATATCAAGGACCGCGGAAAGGTCAACGTAGGCTTCAATTCTCTCCTTGAGGACGAGAACTATCAGGAGCTTTACCTGACCATGAAGAACTACGAGTACGAAGGCTTCTTCGGTACTCCTGCCGAGGGACAGTCCTCTGCGGTGTTCTTCAAGAAGGGCGACGCCAAGATAAAGGTTGAAAACGAAAAGAACGGCTATTACGTCGATCCCGAAACGGGCAGAGAGTATTACGCTATCGTTGCAGAATATCCCGAAGCTACCGACAAGGAGCTTTACGGTAATATGTTTGCAGTATATGCTAATTCTCCCAACCTTACCAGAGCTATGGAGGTCATTACCCGTATCAATACCAATGCCGAGCTGCGCAACCTGCTTCAGTACGGTATCTTGGATCAGCACTACGAGCTGAACGAGGACGGCACCGTTAAGCTGCTTACCAGCAGTGAAAAGGAATACGGCACTTACCGCATGGATCTTTATAAGACGGGTAACTGCTTTATCGCGCATCCCACCGAGGAGCTTGGCGCTGACGTCTGGGAGTACGCTATGATTCAGAACAGCGACTCGCTCGTAGAGCCTCTGCTGGGATTTGATTTCAATGATGCTTGCAGCGAGGAGGAATATCCTCTTGACGTAGCCTTGATCGACTATATTGATACTGTCAACGCGACAGTTATTGAAAAGATCGATTCCTGCAGAAATATCGACGAGCTCGAAAATGCTCTGATCGCTGCAGAGGACAGCCTTGCAAACATATACAATAAGAGATATGATAGCAAGATCGCCAAGGCGGCTAATTCCAACTACGATCCCGATCAGCCGCTCGGAAGCTCCGTGGAAAATCAGGAGCCTGATCTTGCGGGCAACTCTCCCAATACCATTTATTACAGATGGCTGGAGACTTACGGCTACAAGGCGGCAAACTGATATTTAATTTATGAAAACGTCGCAAGCCTCAGATCTTGGGGCTTGCGACTTATCTTTGGAGGTATCTGTTGAAATATACTCATATAATTTGGGATTTTAACGGCACTATTCTGGATGACGTCGAGATAGGAATAGAGAGCGTCAATCTCATGCTGTCCGCGCGCGGCCTCAAAACGCTGGATAGCGTGGAGGAGTACAGATCCGCATTTGGATTTCCGATAATAGATTATTACCGCGCCTTGGGCTTTGATTTTGACAAGGAGGATTATTATACCGTCCTCGCACCCGAATGGGTGAACAATTATCTTACCCGAATTCCGCGTACCCGTGCGTTTGGCGGCGTCAAGGAAACTATGACGGCTATAAGGCGGCTGGGGTTGGTTCAAGTGCTTTTGTCCGCATCCGAGGTAAATCAGCTTACAGGGCAGCTTTGCGGGCTTGGACTTGGGCTTGAGGACTATCTTTCGGAAATCGTAGGACTTGATAATATCCACGCAGGCAGCAAGAAGGATAACGCACTTTTGTGGAAGGCTCGTAATCCCGACGCCGAGCCGCTCTTTATCGGCGACACCGAGCATGACGCAGAGGTGGCGTGCGCAATAGGGGCAGATTGCGTTCTGTTTTCGGGGGGACATCAGCCGAGAGCGTTGCTGGAAGGTCTTGGCTGTCCCGTTATTGACAGTATTCCTCAGCTTCTTGATTTCGTTAAATAAAATTAAACGGGTTGGCATAACGCCAACCCGTTTAAACGGTAACACTTTGATTTATCAGCCGATAAGATTCTCGGTCTCAGCCGCGGTGGTCTCTTCTGCAGTAGTCTCGGCAGTAGTTGCACTCTCGGACAGGGACTTGATGTACTTGTTGCTGAGATAGCACTCGGTGGTCTTGCCGTTCTTGTCGGTGTAGAGAACCAGGCTCCAACCGTCGCCCACCGCAAGTCTCTTGAGCTTGGTGCTGTTGGAAACGGAGGTTATGAGCTTTGCCTTGCTGGAGGGAAGAACGCGGAGGTTAAGAGATACCTCAGCGGTTACAACGACCTCGTCGTCGATCTCCTCGAAGGAATCCATAACTGCCTTGTCAATAGCCGCCTGCTTGGTGATGTAGCATGTTTCGCCGTCAACGGTGATCTTATACCAGTCGCCGTTCTCTGCGGTAGCCTTGAAGGTATCGCCTGCAGCGGCAGAGCCAACCTTTTTGCTGTCTACGCTGGGCTCCTTGCGGATGTTAGCACCCATACCAACGTAAATGGTGCCGGAGAAGCTCTCAAATTCGGAATCGTCAACCTCGTCGTCGCCCTGCTGCTCGGTAACAGGGTTGCCATTATCATCAGTAACAGGATTGCCGTTGTCGTCGGTTACGTTAACGATAGGACTGGTCTGTACGATAGGATTGGTGCCGCCGGTTGTTGTCTCATTTCCGTCACCGTCGCTGGAGCAAGCGGTTGCGGTCAGAAGCAGAAGACCCGCGAGAATCAATGCGAATAATCTTTTTTTCATGTTTTTTATTTCCTCCTTGATTATATTTAGTGACTATGAATAAATTATAACATATAAAAATGCCTCTGTCAAGCACCGAATGACAGAAAAATTAATAATTTGCTGAAAATTTTTGGCTTGATATGCAAGGTTTTTTAAAAATTTGGAAAGGGGCGGCAAAAAGCGTCAAAATATGCCTTTTTGCTGTCGGACAGTGTCGTATGCAGCTTTTATATACCAAAGGAATACAGCTTGCGAGCGGCGTGGAGATGTCCCTCTTTTACAGGGACTTTTTCACGGGCAAAACGGTTGCCTCGACCGCCAAACGCGCAAGTGTTACAGACTTTATGTCGGCGGGCGTGAATATTTCGGATGCTCTCGGCTTGGACGCAGTGGAATTTATGCGCCTGACAGAGAGAGGGGCATTGCCAATCGCTATTGTTACCGAGAGGGGAGTGGGTGTGATCTCGCCCGTGTTTTATCTGTCGTCGGGATTGTGTGTTTACGCTCACGTCGGTGGTCGCCGCTCGTCTGTCCCGAGAGTGCTTGCCCGACTGGATGAAAACGGACTTTGTTCGATAATAGGGGAGAAGGACTCGTCACCCATGCGTGACGAGGATATTCCTACGTATCGCGCAGTGGAAGAGCTGATCTTCAGCTTTGATGGGATAGTGAAGTATACAAGTGACGATTACGTGGGCTTTGGCGAGGACGGCTTTAATTATCCGAAAAAGGACTACTCCGAAATGGCGGAGCTGATTGAGTCACTTGCCGAGTTTTGCGGCGCTGACGTGAATATTGAAAGCGCATTTGAGAACGGTGTCAGCAAATGTGCGTCAACGTCGGATATGCGATCCCTCATTTGTGTCTTGCTTATCTGTATTGCCGCCGCAAAAGCGAATGCCGTGGACGGAATAAATATTTGCGTTGGAGAAGAGGGCGGCGTTTGGAAAACGGACGTAGAATTTACCTATCGCGACAAGGGTGTTATTCCTGCGGGCGAGGCGTTGGAGTATCTTGGCGTTACCGCCGACGTAACGGGAATGAAGTTTGCGTATTCCACACGCTCTGTGTCGCGTCCCGAAAATTTCAAGCGCGGAAAATTTGCCGCCATGCGACTGACGACGGTGTATTCAAGCAATCCCGATATTGGTGTCGCGTGGGGAGTCAAGGCAGGGAATGTACTGTCGGATATAGAATAATAAAGCAGCGCCCTGCAGGGCGCTGCTTTATTATTCAAGGTAAAATTCCAAAGTGGAACAGAGCGTAAACTGCCGCGCACTGAATGATGAATATCACGGGAATACCCACCATGAATTTGAAATGCTTTGTTTTATGCCGTATGATCAGCATGCAAAGATACATTGCCACCGAGCCGCCCAGAGCCGACAGGATCAAAAGCGTTTTCTCGGGGGTACGTAGTGACACGCGGTTAAGCTTGGATATTCTCTTATCATATATGCATACCACAATGGATATAAGGGAGATGACTCCAAGATATATGAGCAGTATTTTTACGGGTAAAGTCACGGCGACCTCCTGTTATTTCTTTGCAAATGTGTCCTTGAGGGTTACCACAAGGTTAAAGGTGTTGTCGTTGTGAGTGTCCTTGCTGAAATATCCGAAGCGCACGAACTGGAATTTGTCGCCCGCCTTGCTGTCTGCAAGCGACGCCTCCATCATAGCCCCCTCTATCTTTACGAGAGAGTTCGGGTTGAGGTAGTCAAGATAGCTTGCGCCCTCGGGAATATCCGCCACATTCTCAACGGTGAACAGTCTGTCGTACATCATAAGAGTGGTGGGAAGAGCGTACTTTGCGGACAGCCAGTGGATAGTACCCTTGACCTTTCTGCCGTCGGTGGGATTTCCGTTGCCTGCTTCAAGGTCAGCCGTCGCGTGGATGGCACGGATAGAGCCGTCTTCGTTCTTTTCAATGGAATTGCACTTGATGATATACGCACCCATAAGTCGAACCTCGCCGTCGGGCTTGAGGCGGAAGAATTTGGGAGGCGGAACCTCGGCAAAGTCATCTGCGTCAATATATATCTCGCGGGTAAACTTGACCTCACGCTCGCCCATTTCGGGGTTTTGCGGATGGTTGGGGAGCTTGAAGGTGATCTCCGCATCCTCGTCGATATTGTCGATAATGACCTTGATAGGATGAGCGACTACTACGCGGCGTGGCGCTTTTTCGTTGAATTCGTCGCGCACGCACGCTTCAAGCCAGCGAATATCTACCGTGCAGTCAGCCTTTGCAACGCCCGCACTGCGGACAAAATTGAATATAGCCTCGGGAGTGTAGCCTCTGCGGCGAAGCGCACACAGGGTGGGCAGGCGGGGGTCGTCCCAGCCGTCAACACGTCCCGTTTCCACAAGCTCGCGCAGATATCTCTTGGACATAACGGTATAGGTAACGTTCATGCGACCGAACTCGCGCTGCTTGGGCTTCTTTTCAAAGCCTATTCTGTCAACTACCCACTCATAAAGGGGACGGTGGTTTTTGAATTCGCTGGAGCAGAGGGAATGGGTGATACCCTCAAGCGCGTCCTGAATGGGATGCGCAAAGTCGTACATGGGATAGATGCACCACTTATCGCCCTGACGGTGATGATGCACGTGACGGATTCTGTAAATAACGGGGTCGCGCAGATAGGTATTGTCGGAGGAGGGGTCTATCTTTGCGCGCAGAGTTTTTGCTCCGTCGGGGAACTCGCCGTTTTTCATACGCTCGAAAAGGTCAAGGCTCTCCTCAATGGGACGGTTGCGGTAGGGAGATTCCTTGCTTGCCTCCGAGCGGTCTGTGCCCTTATACTGTGCAAGATCCTCCTTGGAAAGCTCGCAAACGTAAGCGTCGCCCTGTTTTATAAGCTGTACTGCGAACTCGTAGCACTTTTCAAAGTAATCCGAGCCGTAGAAGATACCGCCATTCGGGGTTGCGCCAAGCCACGTGAGGTCCTCGTAAATGGAGCGCACGAAATCGTCGCTCTCCTTTGCGGGGTTGGTGTCGTCGTAGCGCAGATTGAACTGTCCGCCGTACTTCTTTGCGGTTTCATAGTTGATCATTATCGCCTTTGCCGAGCCGATATGCAGGTATCCGTTAGGCTCGGGAGGGAATCGGGTGTGAATTTTCAGTTCGGGATCAAGGGAGATATCCTCGTCGATAATGTCGTGAATAAAATTGCCGTTGTAAATTTCGTTCTCCATTGTGTTCATCCTTTGCGTTTTATTTGCGGAGATATCAGAGCGAGGCACTCACTCTTGCCAGAGTGCGCTCACGTCCGAGAATGTGCATTACGGTATAAAGGTCGGGGGCGTTCAGCTTGCCCGTGACGGCAAGGCGGATATACGCGCTGATATCCGCAACGCTGCCCTTGAATGCTGTGGGATCAGCCTTGTACGCCTTCATATCCGAGGCATAGCCGAGGCTGTCTGCGATAGCCTTTATCTTTTCAAACCAAGTGTTTGTGTCGTCGCTCTCGTCGTAAACGTCTGCAAATTTTGCAAGCGTTGCGCGGGCGTCAGCCATATCAGTGCCCTCGGGAAGAGTGTCCTTTATCTCAAACAGCTCGTCGTAGAAGAAATCGAGGTAAGGACGGACGTCACCCCAAACGGTAAAGTCCTTGCGCGGCTTCTTGCCGCCTCTGCCGATAGCGAGAATGGATTTAGTATAATCCGCGTCGCGCACGAGCAGGGAGTAAAGCTCCTTGTCATATTCCGACGTCCACTCGGTGATCTTGTCGTACACTTCGTCGGCGCTCATGCGGGAGAGGACGTTCTTGGACACGTCGTTGAGCTTGTTTATATCAAACAAACAGCCCGAGACGCTCATTTTCTTTACGTTAAACGCGAAATCGGTGAAGGGGGCGGTGGGATTTGCCGCATGCCACTCCTCGTAGTTGGAGTTGAGCAGAGTCATGATATACTCAACGACGGTTTCCGCGCAGTAGCCAAGACGCTTGTAGTCGTCAAGATTTGCACCCATGTCGCGCTTGGAGAGTTTTTTCTTGTTGCCGTTCTCGTCAAGACGCATGATCTGGGAGATGTGCATATACTTGGGGAGCTTGAATCCAAGATAACGGAAAAGCTGAAGGTGCTTGGGTAAGCTGGGCAGCCATTCCTCGCCGCGCACGACGTGTGTAGTGCCCATAAGGTGGTCGTCAACCGCGTGTGCGAAGTGGTAGGTGGGAATTCCGTCGCTCTTGAGAAGGACGAAATCCTCCTCGTTTTCGGGAAGCTCCAGCTTGCCGCGTACAAGGTCGGTAACGATTATCTTCTTTTCACCGTCGCCGTCAGCGAGCAGACGAAGTACAAAGGGATTACCCGCCTTGAGATTTTCCTCCACCGACTCCATGGTAAAGGTGCGGCGAGCCAGCATTTCCTCGCGACGCTTTTCTGCCTCTGCCTCCCAGTCGGTGTTCTTTATTTCAGCCTTTTTGTCTGTGCTGTGAAGCTGCTCCAGCTCCTCCTCGGTGGTGAAGCAGGGGTAAGCAAGACCTTTTTCCACAAGCATTTTTGCGTAAACGTGGTAAAGGTGCGCACGCTGACTCTGCTTGTAAGGGCCGTAATTTCCCTTGTCGCAGATGCTTCCGTCGGGAGCGAGTGATGCGCCCTCGTCAAATACTATCCCGTAGTCGGCAAGCGTGCGTATGAGAGCCGCCGCCGCGCCCTCAACCTCACGCATAGCGTCGGTGTCCTCAATTCGCAGATAGAAAACTCCGCCCGATTGATGAGCAAGACGCTCTGCAACGCGCACGGGGAACATTCCGCCAAAGTGGACGAATCCCGTGGGGCTGGGAGCAAATCGCGTGACCTTTGCGCCCTCGGGGAGCTGACGGGGAGGATAGAGAGCCTCTAAATCCTCGGGAGTCTTATCAACGTCGGGGAAAAGAAGCTGTGCAAGCTTTTTGTAATCCATAAAAATCTCCGTTCCTGTATGTTGTGATAGTTTAAATTACGTAAAGAATATTGTCAAGTGCGAATGACAGCCGCGTGCTGTCGCCGTGACCCGGATAGGCGGTCAAATTTCCGTCAAGCTCGCGGAGAGCCTTAATGGAATTCGCAAGTATCTCCCAATTGCCGCCCCAGAGGTCGTATCTGCCGTAGCCGTCGGCAAAAATAGTGTCGCCCGTGAATATTACGCCCGCCGATTCGCAGACGTAGCACACAGAGCCGGGGGAATGTCCGGGAGTGTGGCGCACAGTGATCGTGGAATTTCCCACCGTAACGGTATCGCCGTCACAAAGCAACCTTTCTGCGGGTGCATACTGTCTGTCCTTGCCGAAGAAGGTGTAAAACGCGCTTTTTTTACCGTCTGACAGCATGGGCGCGTCGTCCTCGTGTATCATCAGCGGGAGTGAAATTCCTCGTTTTGCCGCATAGTTGCGCAGAGTGTCAACGGAAAATATGTGGTCGAAGTGACCGTGAGTTAAAAGTATTCCGACAGGTACGCATCCGTCGCGCTCCAAGGTATCAAGAATACTCTCTGCCGCGGCGCTGGGGTCTATTATCAGAGCCTCGCCGCCGTCCTCAACGAGGTAGCAATTCGAGCCAAAGCCCTTTGGAAAGAGATTGATTATTTTCATAACCGCCCCCGCAAGAAACAATTTTCGATATTATCGTATTATTATACCACGGTTTTATGAAAATGTCAACGAGTAATAAGTAAAATTTGCCAATATTATGGAATGAAAAATGCCTCGCACGGGCTCAGTCGAGAATTTTACGCAGGAAAGTTATTTAAAAAAGATGATTGCCGACAAAAATATCAACCGCCTATTGACAAGGGTAAATATTTGGTTTATAATATATATTGTTGAAATTTGTAGATTTTGGGGGATATTATGGTACAGAAAATAAAGATAGGCGAGAAGATACGCCTGCTTCGCAAAAAGAACGGAATGACGCAGGACGGACTTGCCCTGCGAGTTGGTGTAACACCTCAGGCGGTGTCCCGCTGGGAATCGGGAATATGTTATCCCGATATGGATTCGCTTCCGCTGATAGCTGACGCATTCGGCGCGAGCATGGACGAGCTTTTGTGCTATGACGGCGCAAAAAACGAGCAGGCGGTAAAGGAATACGCCGAGCGCGCGGAGTGGTATCTTGACCGTGACCGTGCAGAGGAGGCGTTGGAGCTGTTGCGCTCTGCCTGCGCCGAGCTGCCATCGAGCTACGTGCTCCGACTTTCACTGGCAAAGGTGCTGTCGCATATCTGCGCTGTGACCGAGGATGATGAAAAAGCGCGCGGAATGCTCTCCGAGGCTGTGTCGCTCTGCCGTCATATCCTGGAGGATTGCGCGGAGGACGGAGTGCGTGACGAAACCAAAAAGACCTTGTGTGGCATACTTTGCCGTCAGGTCGGCGACGATATAGAGGCGGAGGAGATCGCAGATCAGCTCCACGGCATGCACCTTTGCCGCGAGATAGTAAGAGCAACGGTGTTTACGGGAGATACGGCACGGCTTCAGGCGCAGAAGAATCTTATCCTCTTTGCGGATAACATCTGGTGGCACGCCTACAACCTCACCTGCGTTCCCGATATCGCTATGAATAAGTACACCACCGACGAAAAGATAGATATCCTGCTTCGCGCTATGAAGGTGTATGAGATAGTGTTCGACGGAGATTATCTTTTCTACGCGGACAGACTTGCAAACTCTTACCGTCAGCTTGCAATGCTGTATCTTTCCAAGGGGGATCAACAAAAAGCCCTTGATTGTGTTGAGAAAATGGCAGATTTCGCTATTGTTTGCGATACCCGTCCAGACACGGCGAGATATCAGAGCGTTTTGCTCCGCGAGGTGGAGTACAATAAGTCGGAGGATACCGAGGCGAAGGGTATGTCCAAGTGCGCGCGTATCCTGCAAAGCCGATTTGCCGCGCGTATATGGAGTCCCGTAAGGCAAAACGAGCGCTTCCGTGCCGCAGTTATGCGTATGGCAGAGTGCGCCGAGAATTTTGAGAGTGAGGACGGCGAGCAGTAAGCCGCCTACATAAAAATCACCCCCACAGCATAAATTGTCGTAAGAAAAATACGGCGGTGTGCTGTGGGGGAATTATGTTTTTGGAGAGTATTTGCTTTGAGTGGGGAGAGATGCAGGTTTCTGTTGAGCGGGAGGTACGGGACGTACGCGCTGACGGTTCATGCGTCATGCGCGGGCAGGTGATATATCCGCAGATAACCTGCGAGGGAGAATACGCCGGGGCGGCGGATCGATTTTCGCAATTTTACCGCGATATCTGCACTTCATTTCTGGATTTTTGTCAGCAGAATACAGGCAAACGCGCGTCGGAGGAGTTTTCCTTGTCCGACGCGCGTCAGCGATACAGATTTTTTCGATATGAATGTAAATGCGAGCTTTCTCCCAAGGTAATAACGCTTGACGGGGAACGTCTGTTAGAGGTAAGCAGACACGCCTGTCTTTTCCGTCGGGACGGAGTGCTGTGGGAGAGCCGCGATTCACTTGTGTGGCGGCTTCCGTCACTAATCGTGGCAAGGGATATCAAACGACCTTGACGCTGACTGTCGCAATTTTGTAAAACCCGTTGTGATATATGTGATTTTTGAGTGCGAGAAGAATAGGAGTAGCGTTCTCGAAAAGTCCGACGGAAAGGTTATATTTGCCCGCGGGAACGCCGCGCAGGTCAAGCCGCAGACTAACGCTTTGAGGCTGTGAGGGCATAAGCGAGCGGTTGTCAAAATCAGTATTGACAACGTACTCATCACCATCCTCGCCTGTCAGCTTGAATTTGAGAGCGTAGCTGTTGTACGCGGGTGCCCAGCCGCGGTTTTCCATCTCCAGCTCCACCTTGTTGTAGGCGGTGGCTGTCATCAGTGAGGGAACGGTCGCGGCGGTTATAAAGTACCAATATCCCAAGCGGTTTGCGCAGTATTCGGCGATATATTTGTGCTTTTCCAGCCAAGGACGAGGGTAGCCGTGAAATCCTGCGTAGGTAGCGTGTGAACGCTTTAAGGATTCCATAAGCGTAAGTCCGTCGCGGTAGTAGTGCGGGGTTTTAAGACAGCTCGTATAGTGCTGACTTTCAATGGCGGTGGGCGCATTTTTGTAAATGCGATCGAACATCCAAGGCGCGCGCATAGAGTCGTAATCGCAATCCTCGGTATATCCGTCACAGCATACCGAATCGTCTTGAACGCCGATGCTGCGTGACTCTACGTATTCAAGCATATCCATAACCTCGCCTATGCCGCGCCCGAAGCGTCCCGCGACGTGGTCGTCGTTGCATAGGATGGGTGTGTCTGGGAAGTATTTGCAGTGGAGGTCGATATGACGCTTTACTACATCAAGCGGGTAGATGTGCTGCGTGCCGTTTTCGGTGTGTCCCTCGCCCCAAGTGCCTATCGTACCAACGTCGATACATTCAATTCGCTTATCATCGTTGTATTTTGCAGACCATGCCTGCATAAATTTTTCAAGATAGCAGAGAAATATTGGGTCGCCATAATCAGGCTCGATAACTTGTCCGCCTCTGCAGGAGTAGCATTTAGCGCCTTCCTCAAAAACGTAAGCGGGAGAGGCGCCAATACCGGTACCTGTCTCAAAGGTGCAAACGCGCATTGAAAAGCGGTAGCCACGCGCTCCCCAAAGCTCCATAATATCCTCAAGAGGGGAGAAGTCATAAACGCCTTTTTCCTTTTCGATATCACTCCAATCGAAACGGAGATAGAGGTGGTTGAGTCCGGGAAAATCGGACAAGCCGTCGTTTATATCGTGCTCTCCGCGGTAGTTGTTATTACGTATCAAGCCTTGGTCAACATAGTGCCAGAACCAACCCTTGTGCGGGTTTTTCAGCACGGTTTTGTCATCTACCAAATGGCGAAGATCAATATAATTGCGCTTTTGTGAGCGGTCGTCCGTCATTCCGCGCAGTGTTTGCGGCTCGCGCTCAAAGGGCGAGTCCTGAAGATTGGGGAAATTGGTTACGTTCATATTACACCTCCGTTGTAGGGGGAGTTATTTAAAGATCAAGCAATCTTTTGTAATTTGCAAGCTTTGCGTCTGTGTCGGCTTTGTTTTCTCCGCGAAGGAGGAAGTAATACTTTATCTTCGGCTCTGTGCCCGAGGGGCGGACAACGATAACGTCGCCGTTATCAAGGGTAAAGGACAGTACGTTTGACGCGGGGAGATTTGTGGAGCTTACGTTACCCGTGGTCTTGTCCAAGATCTCCTGCTTTTTGTAGTCGGCAAAGACAGTTACAGCCTTGCCGTCGATAGTATCGGGGCAGGGGTTGCGGAGCGCGTCCATCTTCTCTGCCATGAGGCGAGGACCGTCAATGCCCTCCATGTATATCTCCACGTTGGATTCGCTGAAATAGCCGTATTTTGCGTAAAGACCTTCAAGCGCGTCGGACAGCGTCATGTTCTTTGCCTTATAGTACGCCGTCATCTCACAGATGAGCATGGTAGCGACCACTGCGTCCTTGTCGCGAGCGTAAGTGCCCTTAAGGTAGCCGTAGCTTTCCTCAAAGCCGAGGATAAAGCTGCCGTAGCCCTTTGCCTCGTAGGACTTGATGACCTCTCCGATAAACTTAAAGCCGGTCAGCACGTTGTGCATCTTAACGCCGTGAGCCTCGCAAACCCGTGCGGCAAGCTCGGTCGTAACGATAGTCTTGACCGCATAGGGAGAGTCGGGCATATTTCCTGTTTCCTCATACGCCGTAAGGATATAATCGAGTAGCAAAGCACCCATCTGGTTGCCCGTGATGGTGGTAAATCCGCCGTCCTTGGTGCGTGTAACTACGCCAACGCGGTCAGCGTCGGGGTCGGTGGCGATAACGAGATCGCTTCCAACCTCGTTGGCAATTTTTATGCCCAGTTCAAACACCTCGCGGTATTCGGGATTGGGCTTTTCAACTGTGGGGAAAGCGCCGTCTATCTTCATCTGCTCCGAAACGGTGTAAAGGTGCTTGAGTCCAGTGCGCGACAGCACCTCGGGAACGAGGCGATAGCCCGTGCCGTGGAGGGGAGAGTATACGATCTTGAGGTCGTCTGCGACTTGTGCCACTGCCTGCGGATTTACCGCCTGAGCGACTACGTTGTCAAGATATTTTTCGTCCATCTCGCGACCGAGCAGCTTTATCTTTCCGTTGGCAAGCGCCTCATCAAAGTCGCAAAGGTAAACGTCGCGGAAGATGTCAAGGCTGTTCATGGCGGCGGCAACAACGTCCGCGTGCTCGGGGGGAAGCTGTGCGCCGTCCTCCCAGTAAGCCTTATATCCGTTGTACTGCTTGGGGTTGTGGGACGCGGTGATGTTTATTCCCGCAACACAGCCAAGCTCGCGCAGGGCGAAGGACAGCTCGGGGGTGGGGCGAAGCTCGTCAAAGATGTAAACGGGAATATCCGCCGCCGCAAGCACGCGAGCCGCGGTTTTTGCAAAAAGCTCGGAGTTTATACGGCAGTCATAGGCAATAACTACGCCGTCGGAGGCACGACCCTCCTGAATTATAAGATTTGCAAGTCCCTGGGTGGCGTACGCAACGGTGTGAACGTTCATGGCGTTCATGCCTGTTTTCATAGTGCCGCGAAGTCCCGCAGTACCGAAGGAGAGGTAAGAGGAGAAACGGAGCTTTATCTCGTCCTCGTCGTCGCGGATAGAGAGTAGCTCGGCACGCTCTGCGTCGGAAAGCTTGTCGGACTCAACCCAAGTAAGGTAATTTTCCATGAATTTTTCCATAGTATCCTCCAAATATGAAATAATTGCATTTTTTTCTAAGTAGAAAGCAATACTACTAATGCTTGCTGATTGAATTATAGCATTTTTTTACTTTAAAGTCAATAAGAAGGGACAATAATTCAGACATTTTCCGACTGGCAGTAAAAAAATTAACAGAAAAACTATTGACAACGGGGAAAAAGTCGAATATAATGAATTTAAACAATATTTAACGGAGGTAAAACGAATGAAGGCTATTGGTATTATCGTAGCTCTCGCCGCTGTTGCAGGCGCAGCCGTTGCCGCTATCAAGTTTGCGCCCGTTCTCAAGGCGAAGCTCGAAGCGAAGAAGGCTGAAAAGGAAGCTGACGTTGCATGTGATTGTGATTGCGAGTGCGATTGCGAATGTGATTGCGAATGTGATTGCGAATGCGACGCTCCGGCGGAAGAAGAAGCTGCTCAGTAAGTCAAGCTTGGCAGGGATGCGCACAGCACTCCCTGCCTTATCTTTAAGAATTGAAAAAATTGCTTTGGAGAAACGTATGAATATAACTGTTCTTGATGCCGCGACTCTTGGCGGCGACCTTGACCTTTCCGTGCTTGAAATGAACGGACGGCACGAGCTTACCGTGTGTGATAGTACGCCCGCCGACGAGGTTGGTGCGCGTGTGCGCTCCGCCGACGTGGTGATACTCAATAAGATTAAGCTGGGAGAGCACAATCTTCCGCCCGTTGGCGAGGGGAACACCAAGCTTATTTGCGTTACCGCAACGGGATTCGATAACATTGATTTGGATGCCTGCCGCCGTCGCGGAATAGGTGTGTGCAACGTGGTCGGATATTCCTCTGACAGCGTGGCACAGATGACGGTGGCTATCGTCTTAAATCTTGTAAATCATCTTGATGAATATACAGCTTTCGTCCGTAGCGGCGAGTATTCTGCCAGCGGCTGTGCCAACCGACTTACCCCCGTTTTCCACGAGCTGAGAGGCAAGACGTGGGGTATTCTGGGACTTGGCAGGATAGGTAAGCAGACTGCCCGCATAGCCGAGGCATTCGGATGTCGGGTTATCGCCTGCAAGCGCACGCCTGACGAGGATTATACCTGCGTGGATATGGAAACGCTGTTCCGAGAATCGGATATTCTTACCGTTCACGTGCCGTTGTCTAACGCCACACGCGGGATAGTGAACGCGGAGCTGCTGTCGCTTATGAAGCGCGACGCCGTGCTTGTGAATATGGCTCGCGGCGCGGTCACGGACGAGGCGGCGGTTGCCCGCGCGGTGCTTGACGGACGAATCGGCGCATTCGGTGCTGACGTTTACAGCGTTGAGCCGTTTGGCGCGGAGCATCCCTTTACCGCCTTGCTCGGACTTAAAAACGTGTGCCTTACTCCGCATGCATCATGGGGCGCGTATGAGGCGAGAGAGCGTTGTATTCTTGAAATAGTGGAGAATATCAACGCCTTTGAGCGCGGAGAGAAACGCTGTCGCGTGGATCTCTGACGCTTTAAATCACCTGATAGCTCATGCCAAAGCTGGCGGCGTATTCTCTTGCGTAGGAGTTTGCAACGCACAGCACCGTGACTCCATCACAGCCGTCAAAGGCGGCGTATCCTATGGACGTCACCGACGCGGGGATGCTCACGGACGACAGGGAAGCACAGCCGTTGAAGGCAAACCAGCCGATACTGACTACCGACGGAGGAATTACCACCGCCGTCACGTCAGACCCTGCAAAGGCGTAATCGGCAATAGCAGTAACGCGATAACCGTTCAGGGTAGACGGGATCGCCACCGTGGTAGTACCGCCGAGGTACTCGTATATGGTGACGGTCCCGTTAACTATTCCATAGCGGAAGGACATTTTTTCACCCTCGTAGACGGGCGCGTTTTCGGGGGGAGTGTCGGTCTCCTCCGCACCGAGATTTTCGGTGGGCGCGTCCGTGTCGGCGGAGGGCTTGTCCGTTTTGTTGCTTGCCTGATTTTTCAGCGCTGTCAACTGATCCTCAAGCTCACGGAGCTTTTGATCGTACTCGTATTCGGATATGTAGCGATCCTGCTTTTCCTCAAGCAGCTTGGCTTCAAGTGCGGCGATCACCGCCTCGTAGTAGTCTGTGGCGTCAAGCTGATCTTGGACGTCAGACGCTTCGGTGGTTGCCGCCTCCGTCTGCTGTGCGGGCGGTGCGGCTGTGGTAGTGGTGCTTTCCTTTGACTCGTCACCCGACGCGCAGGACGGCAGTGCGAGCGCGAGCGCGCAGGCGATGGAAACTAAGGTGATCCTTGCTTTTTGTTTTGACATTTTTGTATCCTCCTTGTTTTTTAGGGTACGGATAGGATAGCATACCGACAGTGGAAAAGACAAGGGGATTATGTCGCCCCGCGCGGGGTGCGGGAAAATCTTTTCGACAGATATTCCGCTCCTTTGGCAGAGAGGGGCTTTTTTGCTTAAATTTCAAATATATCTTGACAAATTTCGTGCGTGATGATATAATCCTAACATATAGTATTGCGGAAAAATTTTGTCCCTGCGGGCGCTCCGCCGCACGGAGGGGATCTTTATACGGAGGACACCATGCCAATTACCGATTTCCTTGAGAGAAATTCAAGACTTTATCCCAACGACGTAAGTCTTGTGGAGATAAATCCCGCCAATCAGCCGGAAAAGAACGTGACTTGGAGGGAATATAACCTTATCGAGTCTGCAAGCAACGCAAAGTACCGCCGCGAGATGACCTGGCGTGAGTTTGACGTGCGCGCGAACAGATTTGCAAATCTGCTGCTTACCCGCGGTGTCAAGCGTGGCGACAAGGTGGCTATTCTGCTTATGAACTGCCTTGAATGGTTGCCCATATACTTCGGCGTGTTGAAGGCGGGCGCTATCGTCGTACCTATGAATTACCGCTATTCCTCTGAGGAGATCAAGTACTGTCTTGACCTCTCGGATTCCAGAATACTTGTGTTCGGCCCCGAATTTACCGAGCGCGTAAATGCGCTCATGCCCGATCAGCTTTCCGATATTACCGACTTTTTCTTTGTCGGCGAGGAGGACGAGCGTCCCGAATATGCGTCGGATTATAAGACTATGGTGACCTACTGCTCCAGCAGTGTTCCTGCGGTCGAGCTGAGGGACGAGGACGACGCGGCGATATACTTCTCGTCGGGTACGACAGGCTTTCCCAAGGCAATACTGCACTGTCACGCCGCGCTGATGAGAGCAGCAAAGACGGAGCAGGCGCACCACTCGCAGAAAAAGGACGACGTTTTCCTTTGCATCCCGCCCCTCTATCACACGGGCGCAAAGATGCATTGGTTCGGCTCGCTGGTTTCTGCAAGCCGCGCGGTATTGCTTCGCGGCGTAAAGCCGGAGTGGATAATGCAGGCGGCGTCGGAGGAGCAGGCAACTATCGTGTGGTTGCTCGTGCCGTGGGCGCAGGATATCCTTGACGCTATTGACAGCGGCGAGATAGAGCTTTCCAAATATCGCGTGTCGCAATGGCGACTTATGCATATCGGCGCACAGCCCGTTCCGCCCTCTCTTGTAAAGCGTTGGCAGACCAAGTTTCCGGGACAGGATTACGACACCAACTACGGACTGTCCGAGTCGATAGGCCCCGGCTGCGTGCATCTCGGAGTGGAGAATATACATAAGGTCGGCGCTATCGGAATTGCCGGCGAGGGCTGGGAGGTCAGGATAGTTGACGAGCACAGAAATACCGTTACCTGCGGCGACGTGGGCGAGCTTGCCGTGCGCGGCGAGGGCGTTATGAAGTGCTACTATAAAAATCCCGAAGCGACATCCGAAATTCTTACCGACGACGGTTGGCTGCTTACGGGAGATATGGCTATGCAGGACGAGGACGGATTCATCTACCTCGTTGACCGTAAGAAGGACGTTATCATCACGGGCGGCGAAAACCTTTATCCCGTGCAGATCGAGGACTTCCTGCGCACCAATGATAAGATAAAGGACGTTGCCGTTATCGGACTTCCCGACGACCGTCTTGGCGAGATCGCGGCGGCTATTATTGAACTGAAGCCGGATGTCACAGCCACGGAGGATGAGATCAACGAATTCTGCACGGCGCTTCCCAGATATAAGCGTCCGAGAAAGATAATCTTTGACGACGTGCCGAGAAATCCCACGGGCAAGATCGAAAAGCCGCGTCTGCGCGAAAAATTCTGCGGCGGACGTCTTGTGGAGCATCAGACTACTAAATAAGAAAATTAAAATATCCCTCACCGTGCGGCGAGGGATATTTTGATAGCTTTATATTTCTTTCTTCATCCAACGGTGAGGACAGCCCTCATCCTCGTCGGGTGTGCCGAAGCACTCAAAGCCGTTCTTTTCGTAAAATGGAACAGCCTGCTGTTGCGCGTGAAGGATGACGGTGTTCACTCCGCGTCCACGCAAATGCTCGGTGACAAGAGATATTAGCTGCGAGCCGATACCTCCGCCTCGTTTGTTGCGGACTACCGCAAATCTGCCGAGATACACGGTGTCATTTCTGTCAGAGCAGAGTATGCGGCAGGTGGCAACGGGGGTAGCGACGTCGTAAAGAACGATATGGACGGCATCGTTGTCGGCGGCATCCCATTCCTCCATAAAGCCTTGCTCATCAACGAAAACGGTTTGACGTATCATTTCCGCGTCTGCGGGCAGTCGGTCAAATATTTTTATTTCCATATTAACTCCTGTTTGGCGCGAAGTAACAGCCGTCCTCGTGTGAATTGATAACGCCTATCGCTTGCAGATAAGAATACACCACCGTGGTGCCTATGAATTTTCCACCGCGCCGCCGCAGATCAAGGGCTATGGCGTCGGACAGGGGAGAGGATGTTTTATCGTTTTCGATTATTGTATTATCTCCCGCAAAGGCGCGGATATAGTCGTAAAAGGTGCCGAATTCACGAACTATATCAAGAAATATCGCGGCGTTTGTAACGGCGGCGCGGATCTTGAGTCTGTTGCGGATGATGGCTTTGTCCTCGGCGAGAGAAGCTAACTTGTCCTCTGTGTACTCCGATATTTTTTGTGCGTCAAAGCCGTCAAACGCGCGGCGGAAATTTTCCCGCTTGTTAAGCACACACTCCCACGAAAGCCCCGCCTGAAAGGATTCGAGCAAAAGCATCTCAAACAGATATGCGTCGTCGGTGCGAAGCGTGCCCCATTCCTCGTCGTGATATTTTACGTAAATCGGATTTTTTAAATTGCACCAGCGGCAACGGTCGACCGTCATATTTCCTTGCCCTCCAACGAATATTTTCCCGCGCTTACAAATGCGCTCGGGGACTGACCGACGTATTTTTTGAACGTCTTGCTGAAGTGGTATATGTCGGCAAAATGCAGCTCTGTCGCCACCTCTCCAACGGATAATTGCTCGTCCGATAAAAGCAGCTGTTTTGCTCGTTCAATGCGGTGATGCTGACGGAAATCAATAGGGTTTTCGCCGCTGTACTCGCGGAAAAGCCGCCTGAAATAGCACTCGCTGACACCGCAAGCGCGGGCAATGTCCGAAATGCTCATGTCGCTGTCCTGCTCAAGCAGCTCGATGCCTGTTCGGATGCAGGCAAATTTATTTTTGGTGGAGCGACGCTTTTGCTTGCGCGCAATCTCGGCGAGAATTTTATAAATTACCGAGCAGACCTCGGGTGTGCATACCACGTTTTTGCGGAATTCCTCCGCGAGCATATCAATGGCAAGTCCGATACTCGGCTCTACTTTTTTTATACAAACGACGGGTGTGAGGGTAGGGGCGATATCGTGACCGCTTTTGTCCGTCATCTGAAAATGAATTACCACGGTGTCCTCGCCTTCGGGCGCAGTGTCCTTGAATTCCACCACGTATTCAATGCCTTTCGCCATGTATGCAAGCTGATTTTTCTCTACGGTGATAACGTTTTTTTGGCTGTCAGTGATGACTCCCGAGCAATTTTTGAACCACAGCAGGGTATGTGACACCTTTGGCTTGCCGATAGCGTTGTAAATATTGCCGCGAGTCGCCCAGTTTTGGGGCTTTGACATGGGCTCGCTGATAAAAAATTCTGTGCTGTAAAGAGTTTCAAATGGAATTACCTTCATAAACGCACCTCCGAATCGGAAAAATCTCCGTCTGCGTATATTGTAACATATCGGAGGGGAAAAAGTATCGTTTTTGACAAAAATTAAATGTTTTTTAACATTTTAAAACACGACGGTTTCTGCTATAATGAAAGTACAAATTACAAGGAGGCTTTTTTATGTTGGATCACAATATCAAAATAGGCTTGCTGCCTATGCGAAGAAATGCCACCCCACGCCCCGCAAAGACCTTCCTTACATGGGTCTCTGCCGAGGAAAGAGGACATAGGTTCGTAAAATACATAAAGGATAATTTTACGACCCCTCACGTCAGCTTCGTGGACACGGAGGGACTGGGTATCGGCGACCTGATCTTTGACGACGCTTCTTCGGCTGACGCCGTTGCAAGATTCCGCGAGGCGGGTGTTGACGCGGTATTCATGATAAACTGCAACTTCGGTAACGAGGAGGCGGCGGCAGATATCGCAAAGACGCTTGGAAAGCCGTTCTGCCTGTGGGCACCTCTTGACGACGAATATTACGTTGACGGTATGCGTCCCACCGACTCGCAGTGCGGACTTTTCGGAGTTTCCCGTCAGTTCCAGCGGTATCATATTCCGTTCTCCCACGTGCCTTGCTGCAGAGTGGAGTCGGATACATTCCGTGAGGGCTTTGAACGCTTCGTCCGCGTTACGTGCATGGTCAAGAATTTTACAAATCTGCGTATCGGTCAGGTAGGAGCACGTCCCGCGCCCTTCTATTCTGTAATATGGAACGAGGGACAGCTCATGGAGCGCTTCGGTCTGCGCATCATTCCCATCAATATGGCGGTGCTTCAGGACAGATTCCTGAAGGTAAAGGAAGAAAAACAGGATGATATCGCACATTTTGTGCAGGTGTTTAAGGACAATTACCAAATGGACGACCTCACACCGCGGTATCTTGAGCGTATGGCTTGCCTTGTTGTCACCTATATTCAGCTGTTTGAGGAATTCAAGGTGGATATCATCTCTGCCGAGTGCTGGACGGCGACGCCTGTTATGTTTGACGGACTTGCACCCTGCGCGGTATACGGAATCCTCAACGACCTCGGATATATTGTCAGCTGTGAGAGCGATATGCACTGTGCGCTGACTATGGTGCTGCTTGAATCCGCATCACTTGGCGAAAAGCGCCCCTTCCTTGGTGAGTTTACAGTCCGCCATCCCGAAAATCCCAACGCCGAGCTGCTCTGGCACTGCGGACCCTTCCCGCTGTCGCAGAAGGCTCCCGACTCTCCCGCTCGACTTGTAAATCAGCGCGAGTGGTTTAGAGGCAAGGACGGCACTTACACAGTCGCGCGTATCGATCAGGAGGACGGTGATTACAGCATCCTCGCAGGCGCGTGCAAGACGGTGGCAGGACCGCAGACCCACGGCACTTACATCTGGGCAGAGTTTGACGACCTTCAGAAGTGGGAGGACAGAATAATTAACGGCCCGTACATTCACCATTTCGTTGAGATAGAAGGGGACTATACCCGCGAGATAGCAGAATTCTGCAGATATTTCCCGAACCTTAAAAAAGATGAAATTTAATTTGCAAGGAGAGATATAAAATGAACGAGTTTTTGCAGTCAATGATCCTTACCGAGCTTGAAGATGCGGTAGGAGAGGAGAATTGCTCCACAAGAGAGATCGATAAGGTCACGCACAGCGTTGACTATTACTGGTTGTCCCGTATGTGGGCGGACAGAGGAAGACTTATGCCCGAGGCTGATTTCGTAGTAGCGCCCAAGGACGCGCAGGAAACGTCCAAGGTGCTGAAAATTGCTAACTACTACAAGATCCCCGTAACCACGTGGGGCGGCGGCGGCGGAACGCAGGGCGGCGCTATTCCCGTCGCGGGCGGTATCGTGCTTGATACCAAGCGCATGAATAAGATATACGATGTAAATACCGAGGGTATGTATATCGAGTGCGGCACCGGTGCAATTTACAAGCACATTGAGTGGGCGGCAAACGAAGTTGGCAAGGCAACCATGCACTATCCCTCCTCCCTCACTTGCTCTACCGTAGGCGGATTTTTGGCGCACCGCGGTATCGGTGTAGTGTCCACCAAATACGGTAAGATCGACGATATGGTGCTCCAGATGGAGGTAGTTCTCCCCAACGGTGACATCATTTACACGTCTCCCGCACCTAAGCATGCGGCAGGACCTGACCTTAACCAGATATTTATCGGCTCGGAGGGAACGCTGGGCGTTATCACCAAGGCGCAGATACGTATTTTCGATCAGCCCGAGGAGCGTCGCTTCCGTGGCTTCCTCTTCAAGGATATGCACGGCGCGTTTGAGGCTTCCCGTGAGCTGCTCCAGAAGTTCAAGCCCTCCGTTATGCGTCTGTATGACGAGGCAGAAACTGCTTCGCTTATCAAGAAGATCGTCGGCGTTGAGCGCAAGGGCGCGTTTATGAACGTGGCGTATGAGGGCTGCAGTGAGATGGTTGCTGTCGAGGAGAAGATACTTCTTGATACCTTTAAGAAATACGGCGCAGAGGATCTTGGCAGTGAGTACGGCGAGAAGTGGTGGAACGAAAAGATTACCTTCTTCTATCCCGGTCACATGATGGACCTGCCCCAAATGTTCGGAACTATGGACACCATAGCGCCCTACGACAAGATCGAGGAGATCTACTGGGCTATGAAGAATGCCATTGAAACCAACTTCCCGCAGGCGAAGTTTATCGCGCACTTCTCTCACTGGTACGAGTGGGGAGTTATGGTTTACGATAGATTTATCGTTGAGGGCGACGACGTTCCGAAGGATCCCGTCGAGGCGCTCCGTCTGCATCAGAAGATATGGACCACGGGAGTGCGCACAGCTATCGCGCACGGTGGTGTTGTCAACGACCACCACGGCGTCGGCATCAAGCTCGGTCGCCTGATGAAGGAACAGTACGGTCCTGCTATGCAGGTATTCGAGGGAATCAAGAAGCAGCTTGATCCCAACGGCATTATGAACCCCTATAAGCTGGGACTTTGATTTGAGGGGATGAAAATTACAATGAATGAACTTAATAAGCAACATATTGACGCCTGCCGCTTCTGTTGGATGTGCAGACACATTTGTCCTATCGGCAACGCAACGGGACTTGAGAGAAACACCTCGCGTGCCCGCGCTCTCGGACTTTCGCTGGTAACTCGCGGAGTTTACGATATGTCCGAGGTTATCGACAACGTGTACGAGTGCGCTTGCTGTGGCGCTTGCACCAAGGAGTGCGTAACGGGATGGGATCCCGTAATGTTTACCAAGGCAGCGCGACTTGACGCTGCGCTTGAGGGCAAGCTTCCCGAGTACATAATGACACTCGTTGAAAATTGCCTCGACTTTGGAAATGCTTATGGCGCAAAGGAGATCGGCGCTGAATTGAAGGATGCCGTCGCGGCTCACGAAGGTATTACGGACACGCTTTTCTTCCTCGGCGTTGATGCAAGATATAAGGCAGCAGATATCGCCGCTGTGGCTGTCCGCGCGTTGGAGAAGGCGGGCAAGTCCTTTACTGTGCTTGCAGACGAGCTTCCCTCGGGACAGCAGCTTGCATACCTTATCGGTGCGGCTGACGAAACACGTGCGCAGATGGCGGCGTGTGCAAAGCAGCTCAATCAGTACAAGACGGTAGTCGTTTACGATCCGCAGGACGCATCTGTCCTCAAACGCGAGTACGCAGAGTGGGGAATCGAGCTGACGGCTGAGATCGTAACCTTTACCGCTTACCTTGCGCAGCTTGTAAAGAGCTGTGATATCAAGCCCGTAAAGGTTGACCGCGCGGCGGTATATCAGGATCCCTTCCAGCTTGCTCGCGATCTGTCCGAAACACAGCCTGCAAGAGATGTTATTTCCGCATATCTTAACCTTGACGAGATGCTCTGCAACGGCAAGCATACCATGTGGGCAGGTAACATTCTGATGGCTCAGTGGATGCCCAAGGTTATTGAGGACGTGGCAATGGGACGTATTGCTAACGCAAAGGGTGTTAAGGCAAATACCATTGTTACCGCATCCGTGTCCGAGTACGTTGCGCTCAAGAACGCACCTCAGAGTGACGTTGAGATAATTGCTATCGAAGAGCTTATCTAAGGAGATCAAAATGCTGGTAACACTTCAGGAAATAATAGGAATGGCGGATGCAGGTAACTACTGCATCCCCGCGTTCAACGTATACAATACCGAGTGCCTTATGGGTGTGCTTGCCGCCGCAGAGGAGGAGAAAGCCCCCGTTATCATTCAGCTTTATCCCCGACTCGTAAAGGAAGAGGTCGGATACTATCTCTCTCCCGCTATCGTCGCAGGAGCACATAAGGCAAGCGTTCCGGTGTGCTTCCACCTCGACCACGGTCCCACAGAGCTTGAGGTCACCCGCGCTCTGCGTTGGGGAGCTACGGGCATCATGCTTGACGGCTCGGCACATTCCTTTGAGAAAAACGTAGAAATGACAAAGCATACCGTAGAGGTCTGCTCCTACGTCGGTGTAGGCGTTGAGGGCGAGATCGGTCACGTTGGCTCTGTAAACGACGACGTAATGGGCGAGATGACTACCCCCGAGGAGGCGGCTGAATTTGTCCGTCAGACGGGAGTTACCTGCCTTGCGGTGCTTGTGGGCAACGCTCACGGTCACTACAAAAAGCCCCCCTGCCTTGATATTGACAGAATAAAGGCTATCCGCGAGGCTACGGGTATCCCGTTGGTGCTTCACGGCGGTTCGGGAATTCCCGACGATCAGGTAAAGGCGGCTATCAACGCGGGTATCCGCAAGATGAATATTGCAACCGACCTGTGCTGTGTTTTCGCAGAGGGAACGAAGGCAACCCTTGACGACCCCAAGCGCAGCATCGCCGTTGATATTTTCATGAAAAAGCCCATTGAATACGTAAAGGCGCTTGCCGTAGAAAAGATAAGACTTGCGGGAGCGTCGGGAAAGGCGTAATATGAAAAAGATCGTAGGAATTGGCGCGTGCGTGATGGACACGCTTTACAATATTCCCACATATCCGCGCGAGGATACAAAGCTTCGCGCAACCTCCGCACAGCCGTCGGGCGGCGGACCCGTTGCCACGGGACTTGTGGCGGCGGCAAAGCTGGGGGCTGACAGCTCTTATATCGGCGTGCTTTCAAGTGACGGCGGCGGAGCATATCTCAAATCGGATTTTGAAAAATACGGTGTCGGCACGCAAAATATCCGCGTGCTTGACGGGTACAGATCGTTTACGTCAACGATCTGGCTGTGCGAGGACAGTGCAAGCCGCACCTGCGTTTTTGACAAGGGAAATTTGCCACCGCTCGTGCTTGACGAGGCTCAAAAGCAGGCTATAATCGATGCTGATCTGCTTATGGTAGACGGAAACGAAATGAGTGCGGCGGTGTCTGCGGCAAGGCTTGCACGAGAGAACGGAGTCCCCGTGTTTTACGATTGCGGCGGACTTTACGACGGCGTGGCAGACTTGCTTGCGCTGACGGATATAATGATACCCTCCGAGGAGTTCGCTCTCGGTCATACGGGAGCAAAGGATGCAAAAGCGGCGGCTAAAATACTTTTTGAAAAGTATTCACCCCGCGTTGTCATTATCACCCAAGGCTCGCGCGGCGGTATTATATACGACGGCGAGAGGGAAGCGGCATACCCCGTATATCCCGTCACCGTAAAGGATTCAAATGGCTCGGGTGATGTTTTTCACGGCGCGTTTGCGGCGGCGGTTCTTATGGACTACGATTACGAGAAATGCTGTCATTTTGCAAGTGCTACTGCGGCGCTCAAATGCGCGGGCGTGGGAGCGAGAGCAAGCGTTCCCGACCTTGATACCGTAAGAAAATATTTGAAGGAGAACGGTTATGAGCTATAATTTCAAAAAGACTTATACTCCCACCAAGGGCTACACGCCTATATGCAAGATAGGGGAGTGCTCGCTAAAAAAGCTTGAGTTCGGTATTATTGAGCTGGACGCGGGCGAGCAGGTGGATTTTAACACCGTGGACAAGGAAACTGCCTTTATTCTGCTTGAAGGTCACTGCAACGTGTCCTTTGACGGAGAGCTTTGGGAAAACGTCGGCAATCGCAACAGCGTGTTTGAAAATCGTCGCGCGGAGAGCTTTTATATGCCCATTGAGCAGAGCCTTACCGTAACGGCGCTCGATCACTTGAAAATAGCTGTTTGTGCGACTCCCGTGGCAGAGAAAACGCAGCCTCAGCTGCTTCGTGCCGACAGAGTTACGCTTAAATTGCTTGGAGAAGTGCCTTATCAGCGCGAAACCAGCTTCATTATTGACGGAACGACAAACGCTAAGGTACTGACCATTGGTGAGGCGTACTGCACCGAGGGTAACTGGGCAGACTTCCCGCCTCACAAGCACGACGAGGATAATATGCCCACCGAGTGCATAGCGGAGGAGATATACTATTTCCTGTTTGATCCCAAGCAGGGCTTTGGCGTTCAGTGCCTTTACACCTCCGACGGCAAAATAGACGAGGCGTACAGAGTAAAGAACGACGAGCTTGTGGAGTTCCCCTACGGTTATCATACCACTGTATCCACGCCGGGTTATCAGAGCTATTTCCTCTGGCTGATGGCAGGGGACTATCAGGGCTTTAACCGAAGCAGTGACCCCGAGCATGCGTGGATCGAGAAAAGATAACTATGACAGAGCTGAAAAATCAATTTATAACTGTCAAGATAAGCGAGCGCGGAGCTGAGCTGAAAAGCCTTACTTGCGGCGGCGTTGAATATATCTGGCAGGGAGATGCCAAGTTTTGGGGTAGCTCCTGTCCTATCGTTTTTCCCATATGCAGTGGACTTAAAGAGGGTAAATACACCTTTGAGGGCAAGGAATATTCCTTGCAAAAGCACGGCTATGTGCGCTTTAAGACCTTCGAGCTTGAAAGTGCTGACGATACCCGCGCAGTATTTCTGCACACCTCGGACGACGAAACGCGCGCACAGTTTCCCTTTGACTACGAGCTTCGCGTAATATTCACCTTGGAGGAAAAGAGCCTGCGGGTGGATTACGCCGTGAAGAATACGGGCAAGGGGGATATGTACTTCAATATCGGCGGACACGAGGGCTACGCGACTCCCGAGGGCATTGAGGAGTATGACGTCATCTTTTCCGACAGCATCTCCCTTTACGCCTCTCAGCTTGAAGAAAATCTTTTGTCGGACAAGACGGTGACTGTCATGGAAGACGCAAGCGTTCTGCCCTTGAAGGAGGAGTATTTTGCTGTTGATGCGCTGATATTCCGAGATATCGACTCTCGCTCGCTCACCCTTCGTAACCGCAATAGCGGACGTGCGTTGAGGGTTGATTACCCCGACGCCGAGCATCTGCTTTTGTGGCAGGTAATGGGCGCACCCTACATCTGCATCGAGCCGTGGAACGGTTTGCCCGACGTGGTGGGAAGCGGATACGATATCACTCAAAAGGTGGGCATTACAGCTCTTTCGGCGGGGGATGAATTCGTATTTTCGCATACGCTGACGGTAGTACAATAATTGATACACAACAAAAGGAGATCATTATGAAATATCTTCTTGGCATAGATTTCGGCGGTGGCGCGTCCAAGGCGACGCTTTTGTCTTATGACGGAAAGATCGCCGCCGAGCATTCGGTCGAATATCCCACTCTCCACCCCGAAGCGGGGGCTTGCGAGCAAGCGCCTGCCGATTGGGTGCGCGCTCTGTCCGAAAACATACAGGTCTTGCTGGACAAGAGCGGAGTCGACCCCGTGGATATTTCCGCGGTGGCGGTAGATTCCGCAACGCATACCTTTTTGCCTTGCGATAAGGACTTGTCGCCGCTGTATAACGCCATTCATTGGACGGACAGCCGCAGTGTCACGCAGGCGAGAGCGTTGAGAGCGCAGTGCGGCGAGCGTATATTTGAGCTGACCTTCCACAAGCCCGACACGGTGTGGACTCTTCCACAGCTTTTGTGGCTGAGGGAAAATCACCCCGACGTGCTTGAAAAAACGAGATATATCTTTTTTGAAAAGGACTATATTCGCTATCTCCTGACGGGCGTTTACTGCACCGACTGCATCGAAGCGCAGGGAAGTATGCTTTACGATACCCGCGCGGGTAAATGGTCCGAGGAGCTTTGCGATCTGGCGGGAATCAGTGTGGATATGCTTCCGCCCGTTGTAAAGCCTACGGATACCGTTGGCTCTATCACTGCGGAGGCGGCAAGGCTTACGGGTCTGTGCGAGGGTACTCCCGTCATCTGCGGCACGACGGATACCGTTATGGAGGTGCTTGCCGCAGGCGCTATAATCAAGGGCGCGACCACCGTAAAGCTTGCAACTGCAGGCAGAATTTGTGTCATAACGGATAAGCCGTACCCCGACCGCGACGTGGTGAATTACTCGCACGTTGCAGAAGGGCTCTGGTATCCCGGAAGCGCGACCAAGGCGGCGGCGTCCTCCCTCCGTTGGTACAGAGATACCTTCGGCGGTGATTACAGAGAGCTTGACGTGGGCGCGGAGGCTGTAAGTGTTGGATGCGACGGACTTATGTTCCATCCCTATATCAACGGCGAGCTGACTCCCTACGCCGACCCCAAGCTGTGTGGTAGCTTTATCGGAATTCGCTCTACCCATACCAAGGCGCATTTTACCCGAAGCGTACTTGAGGGCGTGGCGTTCTCGCTGCTTCATTCAAAGAAAAAGCTCTTGTTCCTCGGTGTTCCTTGTGCTACTCACGCAACCCTTATCGGCGGCGGTGCAAAAAGCCGCTTGTGGGCGCAGATAGTGGCGGATTGCCTTGATATGGAGCTTGAGATTACCGAGAGCAGTGATTCCTCTCTTGGTTCGGCTATGCTTGCGGGCGTTGCCGTGGGAGCTTTTGATTCCTTTGACGAGGCGGTCAAAAAGTGCATACACGTCAAATGCCGCGTGAAGCCTATCCCCGAAAATACCAAGCGGTATAACGAAATATTTGAGGAATACGTGCGCGTCCACGACGCCCTTGCTCCCATATACGCGCAGAGGTAATTATGAGGATAGTAGTATGTATAAAGCCGTCGAAAAACGGCGATCCAGGTCCGTTTGATGCCGCGGCTTACGAGGCGGCGCTCCGAGTAGACGGGGCAGAGATCATATTGCTTTCCATGGCGCCCGCAAGCTCGGCGGATATGCTTTTGCGACTGACGCGACTTGGGGCGAGCGAGGCTTATCTGCTTGCAGACAAGGCATTTGCGGGGGCGGACACTCTGGCTACGGGATATACGCTCGGTCTTGCGCTTGAAAAATTGAAGCCGGATATGGTTTTCTGCGGACGGCAGACTATGGAGGGTGACACGGCGCAGGTGGGGGTTGGAATTGCAACCCGCATGGGATATTCACTTGCCACGCGAGTGATGGAGATCGTAAAGGCGGAGGAGGGGCAGATCACTTGCAAAGCCCGCTCGGGTGATGAGGCGATGCTCGTATATCCCGCGCTTCTTACGTTTGAAAAAATACACGATCTGCGTCTGCCGAGCATACGCTCGAAGGTAGGCAAGGTAATTACGCTTACAGCCGCAGACCTCGGCGTTGACATAAGTCGGTGCGGACTTGCAGGCTCGCCCACGAGGGTGGTTAGTACCTTTGAAAACAATACGGGCAAGCGCAAGTGTAAAATGATAGTACCGAGCGAGCTTTGGACGGTAGTTTCGGACGCGCTTGTGCGCGAGCGGTTTGCGTATATGCCAACAGAGGGAAGCGCAACGCCGCTCAAAAACGTGTGGGTTTATGGCGAGAGTGCCATGGATATGGCGTTGACCGTCAGCGACGACGTAAAGCTCTGTCAGATGGAATCGCCCGAGATCATAGCGCAAAAAATACGCTACGGAAAGCCGTCAGCCGTGCTGTGGGACAGCTCGGACGAGGGCAAGCGGATATCTGCTGCAGTGGCGGTATTGCTCGAAACAGGACTTTGTGCGGATTGCACGCGGCTTGAAAGCGACGGCGAGCGGCTCTATATGTATCGCCCCGCATTCGGCGGCAACATTATCGCCAAAATCGTCTGCAATACGTCGCCCGCTATGGCAACCGTGCGAACGAAAAGCGAGAGTGCCGAGCTGATATTCGGACTTGGCGTGGGTGCGGCAGAGTATGCGGAAGACCTTCGCACGCTTGCGCGGACTCACGGCGCGGAGATCGCGGCATCACGCGGAGCAGTGGATATGGGACTTTCCCCTTATCCGGCTCAGGTCGGGCTTACGGGCAAGACCGTAGCGCCCAAGGTGTACGTCGCTTTTGGAATTTCGGGAGCGGTGCATCATCTCGCGGGAATTTATGGCGCGGGTACGGTAATCGCAGTGAACAGCGATAAAAACGCGCCCATATTCGAATACTCGGATTATGGCATAATTGCCGACATCAAAGATATAATTTGAACACGTTCCCCTTCGCGGTAGAGTGAAGGGGAACGTTCATTTTTTTGACAATTCAAGCAAAATTGAACACCAAGCGTCGTTTGGCAAATATTTTTTGCGTCAAACTGTTGACATTTGGTGAAAACATGCTATAATATACACAGAAAGCCTTGCTGCGCAAGTCTTTGGGCTTCGCCCTGTGCGCACTTCGTGCGCCTGCGTTATTGATGGCTTCGCAAAAATGTCTGTGCAAGCACACATTTTTGCTTCATGATATAATGTAAGTGTAATTTTCAAATATCTGCGGAGCGGATCGCGTTTTTGAACGCAATTCGGCTTCGCGTTTGTTGCTTCAAAAAATCATCATTCGCGTTCAATTTGAACATGGAACTTCCAATAAAATGAACGCGGCAAAGGAGAATATATGCTTAAGAAAAAGGAATTTGACCTGCTCGTGTTGCTGTCCGAATCGGACGGCAGGATGCCACAGCGCGAGCTTGCGGAAAAAATGAATTGCTCGGTGGGAACGGTCAATAAAATGCTGAAGGAATTTATGGAGCGCGGCTGGTGCAACGACAAGACGGTAACAGTCAAGGGACTTGATACCCTTGAGCCTTACCGCGTAAAGCGCGCGGTATTTTTGGCGGCGGGATTTGGATCGCGCCTTGTGCCGATCACGCTGAATACTCCAAAGCCTCTCATTCGTGTGCACGGCAAGCGAATGATCGAAACCTTGCTTGATGCGGTGGTGGCTGCGGAAATACCCGAGATCATTATCGTCCGTGGCTATCTCGGAGAGCAGTTCGATCAGCTTCTTTACAAGTACCCTAACATCAAATTCGTTGAGAATCCCATTTTCAACGAGAGCAATAACATTTCCTCCGCGCTGTGCGTGAGATATATGCTTCAGAACGCATACGTGCTTGAATCCGACCTGCTGCTCGCTAACCCCGCGCTCATTCGCAAGTATGAGTATCAGACAAATTTTCTTGGAATTCCCGTTGATATCTCGGAGGACTGGTGCTTCAAGACCGATTCGGGCGGATATATTACCGAGCATAAGTTTGGCGGCAGAAACTGCCATCAGATGGTGGGAATTTCTTATTGGAACGCAGAGGACGGCGCAAAGCTTGCGGACGACATAGCAACGGTATATCACGAGCCGGGTGGCAAGGAGCGTTACTGGGAGCAGACCGCGTTGTTGTATAAGAAAGAGCATTACAAGGTCGCGGTGCGCGAGTGCGCATTTGAGGATGTAGTAGAGATAGATACCTTCGGAGAGCTTAAAAAGATAGATAAAACATACGATTTTTAAGGAACGAATATGAAAAAAGGATTAATAATTCTGCTTGTTGTAACGGTGCTTTTCGCCTGTGCGGCAGAGCTTGGAAACAAGGAAAGTATAGTGGTTTGCTCGTCCATGGAGCAGTTCCGCAACGACGAGCTGCAAAGGCAGCTCAGCGAGCGCTTTCCCGACAAAAACATCATAGTCATGTATATGGCGACGGGAAAGGCGGCGGCAAAGGTTTATACAGAGGGCGAGAAGACCGAGATAGATATTCTTGTGGGACTTGAAACGGGATACCTCAATAAGCTGTCCGAAAACCTTGCCGACATATCGGGATTGACGCGGATACCGTATTCTGACGGCCTTGAGCCTGCGGACAACCGCAACAAGTGGGTAACATGGGAAAAGCAGGCGGGCGCTATAATCGTCAACACCGAGATACTCGATAAGTATGGGCTGGAAGCCCCCACATCCTATGAGGATCTCTTGAAGCCCGAATACAAGGGGCTGGTTGCCATGCCCGACCCCAAATCCAGCGGTACGGGATACTTTTTCTACAAAAGCTGGGTGAACAGCATGGGCGACGAGGGTGCGCTCAAGTTCGTGGATGAGCTGTATCCCAATCTCAAGCAGTTTACCGATTCGGGCTCCGGACCTATCAAGCTGTTAAAGCAGGGAGAGATAGCTATCGGACTTGCGCTGACCTTTCAGGCGGTCAACGAGATAAACGACGGTCAGCCGTTTGAGATAATATTCCCCGAACAGGGCTCACCCTACTCGCTGACGGGTACGACTGTCGTAAAGGGCAGGGAAACCAATGAGGACGTGCTTGCAGTCTACGATTTCATTATAAACGAATTTTTGGTTTACGATAAGGAAAATTATTCTCCCGAGGAGATATACGAGGGACAGAAAAACATGATAGATGGATATCCCGAGAATATCACTTACGCCGATATGACGGGAATTCAGGATGATAAGGAGAAAGAGAGGTTGCTTGATCTGTGGAAGTATTAAATTCAAAGCTGACCGTAAAGAATTTGTGCAAGAGCTACGACGGCAAAACGGTGCTGAACAATATATCCTTTGACGTGCGGGAGGGCGAATTTTTGTCCATTCTCGGCCCGTCGGGATGCGGAAAGACAACGCTGCTGAGAATCCTTATCGGTCTTGAAAAAGCCGATAGCGGCGAGATAATCAAGTCGGGCAAGGATATTTCGGGACTCAACAGCTTCGACCGCGGAATGGGTATCGTGTTTCAAAACTACGCGCTGTTCCCGAATATGACGGTGCTTCAGAACGTGGAATACGCCCTGACGCTCCGCAAGGATACCAAAGCGGATGCGAAAAATATCGCGCTCCGCACGCTTGAGCAGGTTGGACTTACCGACCAGATGCATAAGCGTCCCAATCAGCTTTCGGGCGGACAGCAGCAGCGTGTGGCTATTGCCCGCACGCTTGCCACCAATCCCGACGTTATTTTGCTTGACGAGCCTATCTCCGCTTTGGACGTTGCCAACCGCGAGATAATGAAGGCGGAGCTAAAGTCGCTCCAGAAAAAATTCAATTCCACCATGCTGTTTATCACCCACGACCAGGAGGAGGCGTTCTTCCTCAGCGACAGAATAATGGTAATGAGCGAGGGCAATATCGAGCAGCTCGATACTCCCTTGAACATATACAAAAATCCCGCAAGTCAGTATGTTCGTGAGTTTGTGGTTGAGCAGCTTGACAATAAGTATTCCGCGCTTCTTGGATATACGGGACGGAGCTGATATGCGAAATAAGACCTTCAAGATCACAAAATACGTTCTGCTTGTTTATATGCTTGTCACCGTGGCGTACCCCATACTGCGACTTTTTGCCACCATAAGAGGGGAGCATATAGCGGATATTTTCACCTCGGCGCAGTTTCTGCCAATGCTGAAAAATTCAGTTGTGACAACGCTTATTGCTACTGCAATATCGGTACTGCTGGCGTTCTTTCTCGCCTTTGCCATCAATCGCTCGCGCATAAGGTTCAAATCCGTGTGGGTGGTTCTTTTCACCCTTCCCATGCTAATTCCAAGTATTTCTCACGGTATGGGACTTGTCCTTCTGTTTGGCGATAACGGAATGATAACAAATCTGCTGGGACTTAATATCGGACTTTACGGCTATCCCGGAATTATCATGGGCTCTGTGCTGTATTCGTTCCCCGTAGCATTTTTGATGTTTTACGACTCGTTCAGATACGAGGATTATACCGTTTATGAGGCTGCGGGAGTGCTTGGCCTTTCCAAAGGACGGCAGTTTCTGACCATAACCCTTCCCAATATGCGACAAACTCTGGTGTCGGCTGTGCTGGCGGTGTTTACAATGGTATTCACCGACTACGGCGTGCCGCTAATGACGGGGGGAACTACCATGACCTTGCCCGTTTATATGTACCGCGAGGTTATCGGAATGATGAACTTCTCAGGCGGCGCGGTTGTGGGAGTTATCCTGCTTCTGCCTGCTGTGGTAGCATTTTTGCTTGACCTTCGCAAAAGCTCGGCGGTGGGTGTGGCAAGCACGGTTACAAAGCCGTTTTTCATTGAAGAAAACAAGGGGCGCGACGCGCTTGTGTACGTCGTGTTCGGCATTTCGCTCTTCCTTTTGTGTCTGCCCATATTTGCCTTTATATGTCTTAGCTTTGTAAAACAGTATCCTATTGACATGTCCTTCTCGCTTGATAACGTGAAAAAGCTGTTGTCTGGCGGCGTTGGAATGTATATTTTGAATTCATTGGCGGTGGCATTGCTTACATCCCTCGTCGGCACTGCGCTGTCCTATTTCGCGGCTTACGCAACCGCAAGATCGCCGCGGCGTGTGTCGGAGAAGCTGTTGCACTTTATCAGTATGCTGCCGCTTGCTATCCCCGGAGTTGTGCTGGGACTTTCGTTTGCCATCTCCTTTAACGGTATGCCGCTTTACGGAACGATATTTATTTTGGTTATAGTTAATATCGTGCATTTCTTCTCGTCCCCGTATCTGTTGGCGTATAACTCGCTGACGAAGTTCAATCCCAATCTTGAGGACGTGGCAGAGTCGCTTGGAATCAGCAAAATGCGCATGCTGACGGCAGTTTATCTGCCCGCCACAGTTCCGACGGTAATAGAGATGTATAGCTATTATTTTGTCAACGCTATGATCACCATTTCCGCAGTGTCCTTCCTTGTGAATTTCAGAACGACCACGCTGTCGCTGATGATACCTCAGCTTGAAACGCAGTCGTTTATAGAGGGAACGGCATTGGTGTCGCTGATGATACTGTTTGCCAACCTTGCGGTAAAGGGAATCGCGTTTATTGTAAAAAGAAAATCATAAATAAAACCGCGCCGAGAAATTCTCTCGGTGCGGTTTTATTTTACATTAAAGTTCTTTGCTTGGTGTGGTGCGACACCCCACATACAATCAATCCCTCTTTTTCACTCTGAAAAACAGAGTTTTGAGGGCTTTGAGGTTGAGGGGGATGAGGGGATAGAGGTAGTGGCGTTTTCCGTCGATAGTGGCGTTAGTAGCGACGAGGAGGCAGATGAGCGCGATACCGATAAAGAATCCCCAGACGTCAAATAGGGCGGTAGCGAGCAGGAGGAGCATACGCATGAACTTGAAGGCGTAGCCCAGCTCATAGCTTCGCTGAGTGAAATTCGCGATAGCTACGAAAGCCATATAAAGTATGACCTCGGGGATAAGCCAACCGATACTGACGGCGAAATCTCCGAGAATAAGACCGCCGACCACCGATAGGGAGTTAGACAGCATATTAGGAGTGTTTAGCGACGCCATACGCAAGCCGTCAATTATGAATTCCACAAGAAATAGCTGAACGATTATGGGTAGCCGCCCTGTCTCTTGCGGTATAATGAAATTCATCCAATCGGGGAGAAATTCGGGGTGTTGAATTAAAAGATACCAAGTAGGCGTGAGAAAAAGTGTGAGCAGGAAGACGACGTGCCGCACGATACGGATATAAGTTCCCGTAAGAGGCGGAAAGTAAAAATCGTTGGTTTCCTGCATAAAGTCAAAAATGGAGGTTGGCAGGATCATAACGTCGGGGGAATTGTCGCAGATTATCAGTATGCTTCCTTCGAGTAGCTGTGCCGCCGCCGAGTCGGGACGCTCGGTATAGCGTATCTTTGGAAAGGGATTGTACCAGTGTGTCTTGATAAGACATTCCGCAAGCGAGGCGTGACCGAGAGTCAGGGATTCTGTGTTGATGTTTTTCAATTTTTCCTTGATGTTGTTGACGTATTTTTCATCCGCGCGGTCACTCATATAGCACACGGCAATATCCGTTTTTGAGCTTCGGCCGACCGACATATAGCTGACGGTCAGCGCGGGATTGCGTATCCGTCGGCGGATGAGGGCAGTGTTGAATATCAGCGTTTCCACAAATCCGTCCCGCGCACCGCGCATGACCTTATCGCCCTCTGGCTCACCTGTCTGTCGCGCAGGGTAGGTGCGGGCATCGATTATAATTCCGTATTCGCCGTGTCCCTCTCCGATAAGCAGGGTTGCGCCCGACATGACCATTTGCACCATAAAGTCAACGTCGTCGCTTACGTCGGTTTCCACGTAAGGCACGCAAGCGTCCGCAAATCGGTAGGCGGGAATGTCCTTCTCCCCGCGCTCCGGTGGCGGGACTATACTCGTTAGCGTCAAAAAGTGAGTCATCAGCTTGGACATGACCGCATCCTTGACAAAGCCGTCAATGTAATACAGCGCTATTCTGCCGCCCTTTAGCTGCATTTCCTTTTTTATAAGATCGAAGCTCTCACCGACACGAAACATGCCGTCGAGCAGCTTGATGTTTTCCTGATAATTTTCGCACAGCTTCATAAAACAGTCCTCCAAACAAGGATTTTTATTTAGTGTGCCTTGTTTTGATAAAAAAATACGGCGAAGCGTCCGAAATGGCACTTCGCCGTGCTTTTATCTTAAAAATTTCTGAAATTTCTGACGCCAGCGATAATTGTAAATAATAATTATCCGTGTCAGCAAAAAGTCGTAGACTATAAAAATTATCTCAACAAGAACAAGCAGTATCCAGCCGAGAGCCACCGAGATGCTGTCCTCGCCGCCGCCAAAGCCCTGTGTGAACAGGTCGGCAAGCGAGCCTTTTCCACCAAGCGTTACAAACCACAGCACCAGCGCATAAACCGCGATAGCCGCGTTCATGGTCAAAAATTTCAACACGGCGGCAATCGGACGCTTCAGCTTTTCGTATTTGAGCTTGATAATGGGATAGTAGCCGAGAAATCCGATATACATCCACGCTGCAAAATTGGAAGGAACGATAATTATTGCAATCGTACCCGTGACGGCAAATATGAGCAGGGGATATTTTCCGCCCCATTCAAGAAGCACGGGGAGAATGATGATAGACGCGGCAATGGCGGCGCTCATATCAAAAACCTCGATAAGCGCTCCAAGCTCAAGTAACACCACTCCGAGAGCGGAAAGCAGAGCGGCAGTTGCAAGCCGCTTCGTTTTTGATGAAATTCCTCCGCGAGCCATTTACATTGCCTCCGTCAGCATCCGCTTCCGCACATGTCGCAGCAGCAATCGGCACACATAAGACCCGCGCAAAGATCACAGCAAGAGCATCCGCCCGCCACCTGCCCACCCTGACCGTAGCCGTTTGCGCGGTTGCGAAGCTGCTGCTGGGCGTTGCGGTATTCCGCGTTGTTAGGGTCCATAGAGCAAGCCGTGTCAATGAAATTCTGCGCGTCAGTGTAGTGACCGCGGCGAATGGCAACGCAGCCCATAAGGAAGTTCCATTCAGCTCCTCTGTCGCCATCGCCCATGTTAAAGAGCATCTGCTCGGCGGCGTCAACTCTGCCTGAATTGATATGCTGTCTGATTTGCGCAAAGGTGGGGTTTGAGGAGGAGTTGCTTGCAAATCCACCTGTATTCGATGAGCCACCGCCCGCACGCATGCGCTGTATTTCCTCGTATGCGGCATTGATCTCCTGCATTTTTTCGTTTGCAAGCTCGGCAAGGTCGCTGTCGCGGTATTTGTCGGGGTGGTACTTGCGGGCAAGCGCGTGGTACGCCTTTTTGATCTCGGCGTCACTCGCAGTGGGCTGCACCCCAAGCACGGAATAAGGATCTCTCATGTTCTGAAAATACCTTTCGTTCAATGATGTTTTTTAGGTTTTGCATTTTGCGGCGGGGAACAGCACGCCATCCGCCACCGTGGGAAGTCCGATATATCGAATGTTGTCAATTATCCCCGTGATATCGGGGGAATCGGTTATGTCCAAAAGGTCAAATGCGCCCTCTGCCTCGCACAGCTCGTTGAGCAGTGCCACTTTTACCGCATCGCGGCGCTCTGGTGTGAATCCACTCACCCCGTAGAGGCAGGAGAACGGGTTGTATCGAGTTTTTTTGACATCCTCGTCAAAGTCATCAACCGCATCCACAATGTAGATCCAGCGGCCTAAATGGCGACCTATATCGGTGGCTAATTTGAAGGCTGTGCCTTCAAGTCCAAAGGAAAGAATATCCGACATAAGCCTGCCGAAGGTGTCAGCGGGAATATCCACGGAGGGAAGCTTTTGCTCCTCTATCCTTGCAAGCTCGTCAAGACTGCGTATTACCTTGTTTTCAAGAGCCTTCAGATCGCCGAGGTGCGCTCCACGTCGCAACGCCTTTTTTCTGAATGATGAGAAGGCAGGACGGAGCAGCTTTGCGCGCAAACGCTTTGCTCCTTTTTCGTCGTTTTTGTCGTCCATCAGCTTGTAGTAGCCGAGAATAGCGGCGGCGACGGCGCAGTATTCAAGCTCGGGGGAGGGGTTAGCCATGCTCCGCTTTTTTAGCGGATGAACGGCACAGCGTCGCTTTTCAAGCTTTGGGCGCTCTCCCGACAGAGCCATGCGCACAAGGGCAAGGAAGGTGAAGTCGTAGCTGAGCGTCATGCGCGAGCATTGTCCCGTGCATTTGCCCATGGTGCGACAAAGACCGCAGTAGACGGCACGGTAGTATTCGTCCTCACGGAGCTTAAGCTCAGGACGGTGAGCGCGAATATATCCGAACATACCGCATCTCCTTCCGAAAATAATCATACATCATATATCATAACTCAAATTTTGCATAAATGCAAGAGGTATTTGTAAATTTTTGTGAAGTTGTGTTAAATCAATGGAAAATTGAAAATGGAAAATGGAAAATTGTTGTGGATTTCGCCTTGCGGAAATTTTTGTTCTTAATGGATGCGAACAGGCGTCCCCGACAATCCGTAATATCGAACAAATTACAGAGATGGCTATGGCCGTCAAAATATGAAATCAATTTAGCCCAAAAAAGTTGTATTAAAGTTCTTTCGGGTCAATCCCTTTCTTTCAAGAAAGGGATTGCGGGGTTTGGGACAGAGCCCCATGTCACATATAAAAAGCGGGGATGCCGAAGCATCCCCGCAGGGTTTTTAAATTATCCTATCAGCCAAGGGTAATGAGATGGCTGGGGAATGAGGTTGCTGCGTAAGACAGCTTGGAAGCGCTGAAGGTTTCGTAGGTATTGTACATACCAAGGTAGCACTCGGCGCCGTCCTCAACGGTAGCAACGAGAGTGTTGTACTCAGTATTGAAAACGAATACGCAAGCCTCGTCAGCAGTAGCAACGAATCCTGCATTATAGTAGGTGCCGTTCTGCTTGATGTTGATGTAGGTCTTTGTACCGTCCTTGGTGAAGTATACCTTGTATCCGCCCGTAGCAGCCTCAAGATAAATGTCTATACCTGCAGTCATATCCTCGGTAGCAGCAAAGTAATAATCCTTATTCGCTACTTCGCCGGTGAGGTAAAGGGTCTTTTCGGTGTTGCCCTGCTCAACCTGGAGCTTGTAAGCTACGCCAACCTGAGGGCTGGTAACGAGTTCAGGCTCGGAGGTGGGGATAGCCGAGATGCTGATGGTGAAGTCCTTGGTCTCGGTTGCATCGCCGCACTTGATGGTAGCGGTGAGCTTTGCAGTGGTAGCAGTCTCGCCGAGAGTAACGGTGAGCTTGCTGCCGTCAACAACAGCCTGCGCGTTGTCAGATGCCCAAGTGATCTTAACGTCGCTGTAAACAACGCCGGCGGAGGGAAGGGTAACCTCGCTGTCCTTAGCAAAGGAGTCAGCGGGGAGCTTAACGTTGCCAAGTTCTGCTGCAACCTTGTCAGCGTCGGAAACGGAGGAGGTGTCAACCATAACTACCAGGTGACCTACGAAGGATGTGTCAGCGTAGGACAGCTTGGAAGCACTGAAGGTAGCGAAGGTGTTATACATACCGAGGTAGTATTCGGTTTCTTCGATAGTGGTGGTAAGAGTGCTGTACTTTTCGTTCCACTTGAATACGCAAGCGTCGGAATCAACGTAAACGGTGTTGGTGTGCATCTTACCGTCGTCGCCTTCTGCGTACACGATAGATACGTACTTCTTAACATCAGCGCTCTGGTTGAAGTATACTCTGTAGCCGCCATCTGCCTCTTCAAGGTAGAGATCGATACCCTCTGCATAGTTAGAGGAGGAATCGAAGTAGTAGCCATTCATTACGCCGTTGAGGAACAGAAGCTGACCGAGGTTATCCTGCTGAGCCATGTACTTGTAAGCCTTGCCGGTCTCGGGAGTGGTTACGATCTGAGGAACAACGGTGGGAGCTGCCGCAACGGAGATCTTGTAGGTTACGGTCTTGGTTTCCTTGCCAAGAGTAAGGGTTGCGGTAAGGGTAACGTCAACAGCATCCTTGGGGAGGGTAACGGTGAGCTTGCCGCCGTCAACTACTGCGCACTCATTGTTTGATGCCCAGGTAATAGCAACGTCGGAGTAGGTCGAGCCCTTCAGGGGAAGGGTGATCTCCTTGTCGTAGGTGATCGCGGAGTCGATCTTGATGTTGTCTGCTTCAACCTCCAGCTTTTCAGCGTCAGTTCTCTCGATAAGCTCAAGATACTCAAACGCATCAGCGGAAACGGGGTTGAGGTAGATAGCGCCGCTGTACTGAACAACAACTCCGGTAACGTTTGCGAGCCAACCCTTCTTTGCAGCGTGACCTGCAGCGATTGCCTTCATATCGTCATCCGAAACGCTTGCAGGGCAGTCGGTAGCGTAAATTCTGATGTAGGACTCCTTGCCGTCAAGCGTGAACTTGTAGTACTGGGACTTCTCTGCGAGGTCCTGAGTAGTGATCTCAACGCCCTTGATGGTTACGAGCATACCGAGCTTGGAGGTAAGAGCTGCATCCTTAAGGGTTTCAGCGTTCTTGTAGATCTCGGTGATGTCGAGAGGAGTAATAGTTTTTACGGTATCGTCAACGATCTTCGCGGTAGCGTCCTTGATCTCGTGAGTACCCTGATAGATGTCCTTAGTACCTGCAACCTCAACGGTCATACCCATCTTGATGCCGGTGTCCTTAACGGGGTCGTGCTTCATGGAGTAAACGTAGTAGCCGCCCTCGCCCTTGAGGTCCTGAACGTAGAGCATATTGTACTTGTTGCCCTCCTCTACGGAGTGAACAGCAACTACAACACCCTGAATAACGACAGCGGTGTTAGCCTCAGCCTTAATGTAGTTAGCGTAGGAGAGAACCTTGAATGCGGGAACTACAAGCTTGAAGGTGAGGGTAGCAGTAGTGTCGTCGGGAGCGGTGATAGTAGCGGTGAGCTTATACTCGATAGCCTCAGCAGGCTCGGTGGGGACGTCGATGGTAACACCGTCGTCGGTCTTTACGACCTTGATGGCATCCTTGTCAACGCTCCAAGTTACGGGGTAAACAACGTCTGCGCTGGTAACCTGTGCAACAAGGTCAAAGTCAGTGGGGGTCTGGTTAGCGGTGAGGTAGTCCTTATACATATTCTTAAGGAATGCCTTTGCGCCCTCAACGTTGTAAGTGGGCTCGCCGCCGGTTGTTTCCTCGCCGTCGGTGGTCTCACCGTTGGAGGTGCCGGTGCCTTCGGTGCCTGTTCCGCTTTCGGTGGAGGTGCCTGTTCCGTTGTCGGTGGTTACGCCACCGTCGCCTACGTTACAGGAAGCGAGAACGGAGAGACACATTACAGCGATAAGCAAAAGAGATATGATCTTTTTCATGAGTAACTCCTTTATGTTTTATTTAATAATGACGTCCTTCATGGAAAGCAGCTTGATCTGGTATGAGCCGTCGAAATAGGTAACGATACCCTTGACGTCCAGCGTCTTACCTTCAAACGCTTCCGCGGTTACGAGCTTGCCGTCTGCATCCTTCAGCACTGCGGTGCGTACTACGATATTGCGTCCGTCTACCTGACAGGTAATGGAGATCGCGCCGTCGCTATCGCCGCCGTTCTGGGTGGTGTAGGTGCTTACGACCTTCAGATTCTTCATGGTGACGGTGGTATTGAGTGCAAGCTCTGCATAGGGAAGCTCTTTGATGATTTCCGCTTCGTTGCCGTCCTCGTCTCTTGTAACGAGCGTTACGGAGACCTTGGAATCAAGGAGGGTTTCGATAGATACCTCGGTATAAGCGGGGGTGTATCCGTCATCAAGCTTCTGAATGTTAGAGGGATTGGTGGGATCAAGCATATCGTAGTTAAGGTCAGTGACCTGCCACGTGCCGCCCGCCTCATAATACTGCATAGATCCGACTATTCTGACTCTGTTGCCGGGGAGAAGAACGTCAGCACCGGGGCCGAGGTTCTTAAAGCCGTAATAGACCGAAATGCCGTGATACATATTGGTTATCTCGTCGAATTCCTCAACGTACACGGACTGACCGTCGTTACGGGTAATGATTCCTTCAAACGCTACTCTCTTGTTGGAGTAAGCGGTGGGATTGGAGCGAAGCTCCTTGATGTTCAGCTCGATAGCGCCGCCGTAGTAGAAATCGGGGTCTTGCTCGCCCGAGAATACGTACAGCTTGTAAGCGGTAGCCTGAACGATAGCCTTCATGCAGATATCGCCGTAAAGGCTGTTTGTGGACTTATTTGCGATAGCAAGACCGTTCTGGAGGATCTCAAGGTTGAGATTGCGGTAATCCGCATCCTCGCTGGGCTTGTACCAGACCCAAACAAGATATCTGTCGCCGGTGGAATCGGGGTCCCATGTTGTACCCTCACACTCTACGATAATGGAGGTAGCGGAGGAGAGCTTCTCTTTGGTGAAGTTGGAAGCGGCCTTGCCCCATTCCTCGATCTGACCTGTGGATTCGGGAGTATTGATAGCAAGATATCTTGCCTTGAGAATTCCTCTTTCCATCTCGGTCTTATCTATGTAGAAGTGGGTGGTATCACCGTCGATATGCTGCTTTACAGTAACCTCTGCCTTCTTGGTAGGGGAGGACATATCCAGCTTGAGCTGATCGACGTAGTCAACGAAGGGAGCAAGAGCCTCATCGCCCTTGGTCGTTTCCTCGTCAGTGGTCGTTTCAGCCGTCGTAGTCTCACTACCGCCGGCAGTACTTTCTGCGCTTGTGCCCTCGGCGGTGGTTCCGTCGCCGTTATCTGCGTCGCAGGCTGCAAAGCAGCCTACGAGCAGAATAACTGCAAGTATTAAAGATAATAATCTGTAAATCTTCATAGATCTTAAATCAGCTTAGGACATATAGATGCATTCCTCGACAGCTGCCATGAATGCTTCTTCGATCATAGCGTCGATAGCGCCGTCGTCGCCTGCAACGTTCTTATACTGAGTCATGCAATACTGCATGAGTACGCCAACCTGGTCACGAGCCTCGGAAGAGCCGTTGAACGCGGGAGAAACGTAGTAAGCATCCTTCTGCTCAAGACATACCTTTGCGGAAAGAGCGGTGATACCGGAGCCGCCGTTTGCGCTGTCGATATATGCCTTGTAGGGAGCGAATTCAGCAACGGACTCAAGTACGGGAACGTAACCGGAGACCATACCGAACTCAGCCTGGAACTCAACGCAGGTGGTGAGGTACTTAACGAACAGCCAAGAAGCTGCAACCTCCTGATCGTCAGCCTCGAATATGCAGACGGAAGGACCCTGAGAGATAACCTTTCTGTTATCACTGCTGATTTGAGGAACGGTGGTAATGCCTACCTCGAAGGGGTACTGACCCTCGTCGTTTTTATCGGGACGCTGGTAGGATGCACCTGCAGAAGAACCGATACACATATAGGATCTCTGACCCTCGGTAGCTGCGAACAGACCGGAGGTGTATGCACCGAACAGCTCCTGAGTGGTAACGTAGCCCTCGTAGTACCATTCGGAGAATCTCTTTACGAACTCACGGTTGGTCTCGTTATCAAAGAGGAAGTGATCCTCGGGGTTGTCGCCGTTTGCGGTGGTGTAGTCGGAGTTCAGCTGCTCACACATAGTGATGAACCAGTTGGACTCGGAGTCGTATCCGAGAGGAATACAGTTGGGGTCGATCTCAAGGATCTTCTTGCAGACCTCTTCCATCTCGTCCCAGTTGGTGGGAACCTTAAGGTCATGCTCCTCAAAGAAGGTAGCGTTGTAGTAGAGAACCTCGGTGGACTTGGAAAGAGGCATGGTATACATCTTGCCGTCGCCGAACTGTCTACCCTCGTCGTAGTAAGCGTCGATAAAGTCGTCGATCTGCTCCTGGGTAAGACCGTAGGTCTCGGTAGTACCGTCATCCTTGGTAACGGTTGCGGTGCTTGCGATAAAGTCGTCAAGCGTTACAACTGCGTCTGCAAGGTTGTAGAGAGCAACGTGGTCGGGGTAGCAGTAAGCGATATTAGGCTGGTTGCCTGCGGTCAGCTCGGTGCTGATCTTATCTCTTACGTCGTCATAGCTACCTACCTGAGAGTGGGTGATAGTGATGTTGGGGTACATTTCGTTGAATTTTTCAACGTACTTGTCAAGAACACCGCGGAGGTTTGCGCCCATGGTGTGGTAGAAGGTGATCTCTACCGCGCTACCGTCGTAGATAAGGCTCTCGGGCAGAGGATTTACCTCAACGTCGATCTGCTCCTTGGTGGTGGACTCTTCGTCCTTGCTTCCGCCGTTGCCGCCGTCGGTGGTAGCGCCGCCGTCGCTGACATTACATCCGGTGAAAGCAAACAGACTCAGGCAAAGCGCAACGAGAAGAATTGCTGCAAGAATCTTTTTCATGTGGATTTCCGTCCTTCCGTAGAAATATTTTTTATTGTTGTTAAAGGCTTATCGCCGTCTAACCGTGTGATATTATCCCTTGATACCGCTGCGCGATACACCCTTCATGATGTACTTGCGCAGGAAAAGGAATACCATAAAGAGGGGGAATGAAACTATTGCAACCGCTGCCATCTGTACGGGGAAGTTGACCATGCCGCCTTCCTCAACCACAAATGCGCCGCGCAGACCGTTAGTAACGAGGTGGTGCGCCGCGTCGTCCGCAACGAGGTTAGGCCACATATAAGAGTTCCACGAGCCCATCATCTTCAGAATGGTGATGGAGATGAGGGTGGGGAGTGCGAGGGGGATCATAACCTTCCAAAGATACTTGATATCCGAAGTACCGTCTACCTTAGCGGCGAGGTACAGCTCGTTGGGTATCTGCATAAAGTTCTGCTTTAAGAGGTAAATATAGAACACGCTGACGAGGAAGGGAATGATAAGAACCTCAAAGGTATTGAGCCAGCCGAGCTTACTTACCGTGATATAGTTGGTGATAGTAAAAAGCTCACCGGGGATCATCATGGTTGCAAGCAGAGCGGCGAACAGTGCGTTCTTTCCCTTGAATTCAAGACGTGCGAAGGCGAATGCCGAAAGCACTGTGATAACGAGGGAGAGCGCGGTGGATACCACACCGACGTAAACGGTATTGAGGAACAGCGTACCGAGATTTGCGGTAGTGAACGCATCAATATAGTTTTCGAAGTGGAATTCCTGCGGGAAAAACGTGGGAACTGCGAGAATATACTCGTCCAGGGACTTCACCGAGGAGATAAGCATCCAGTAGAAGGGGAAGAGCACGATAAGCGCCATAACGCCGAGGAAGGCGTAAACAGCGATCTTAGCGAGGATCTTCGCTACCGTCTGCTGAGTGCTGAGCTGCTTTATGTCCTTGGCGTGCATAACTTGACTTTTAGCGATATCCGACATACAAGCACCTCCTTAATAGTGTGTCTTTTTCTTGCTGACGTAAAGGTTGATCATAGTGACCACGAAAATTATGCCAAACAAGATAAGAGCCGCTGCAGACGCACGTCCCTGCTGTCTGCTGATGGAGTCGTATATATAACCTACCATAGTGTTAAGAGGCTTACCCATAGCACCGGGAGGACCCATCTTTTCTCCGAATATACCGACGATGCTGGAGTATTCCTTAAATCCGCCGATAAATCCGGTAATAACTACGTAAGCTATCATGGGGGAGAGGAGCGGCACGGTGATCTTGGTGAATACGCGCCACTTAGGCGTGCTGTCGATCTTTGCCGCGTCGTAGTACTGCTTGTTAACGCTCTGAAGACCGCCAAGCAATACGAGGATCTTGAAAGGAAGCGCGTTCCAGACGATATATACCGTCAGAACGAAGATGTTAGCCCAATATTCCGAGCCTGCGTTTATCCAGTTGACAGGCTCGCCGCCAAAGAACATTATGATGTTGTTGATAATACCCCACGTCTGAATGATAGGCTCTTTTGCGGATACCGTACCTACTACATTGAACATTGCCGCGAATACCATTCCGATAGCAATGGAGTTGGTAACGTAGGGAAGGAAGAATATGGTCTGCAGGAACTTCTGCAGGGGCTTGATGGAATTAAGGCATACCGCGATAAGCAGTGCGAGCATGGTAGAGATCGGCACTGTCAGTACGCAAAGAAGTATGGTGTTCTTCAAGCAGGTCAAAAATCCGCGGTACTCAATAACGTACGCGAAGTTGTCAAGACCGAACTCGAATTCCTTACCCTTACTTGCCTGCTGGATGCTGTATCCCTCCTGGAAAGCCATAACAACGGTGTTGATGATAGGCCACAGGGTGAATATGAGCAACAGCACGATAGCGGGGGAGAGGTACAGCCATGCCTTCCATGGATGTTTAGTATTTACCATAGCTCTGCCTCCTTAAAAGTATATTCTTTCTTCTGTTTCAGCGTCGAAGACGAAGACCTTGTGAGGCTTCAAAGAATACTTAACGGTCTCTGCAGTCGCGTCGACCTTGTTATCGGAGTTGATGATAGAGCGAACGGAGGGATTGGTGGAGTTTTCGTTGGTGGAAATGATGCTCACGTCGCGTCCCATGACCTCAATGCCGGATAGCTTGCAGGTAAGAGGTCCGTTTTCGTCGAGTGTGAATCCCTCGGGACGGATACCAACGTAAACGGGCTTGTCTTCAACACCCGCAACGTCAAGAACAGCTTCCTCGCCGATATAGAGCTTTCCGTTCTGAACACAGCCGCGGAACACGTTGATGGGAGGAGTACCCAAGAACTTTGCAACGAACAGGTTAATGGGGTTGTCGTAGATTTCCTGAGGCTCGCCAACCTGCTGGATAACGCCCAGCTTCATAACTACGATCATATCCGAGATACTCATTGCCTCTTCCTGGTCGTGGGTTACGAATACGGTAGTGATGCCGGTTTCCTTCTGGATTCTGCGGATCTCCTCACGAGTCTGCAAGCGAAGTCTTGCGTCGAGGTTGGAGAGCGGCTCGTCGAGAAGGAGCACGCGAGGCATTTTTACGAGCGCGCGCGCGATAGCAACACGCTGCTGCTGACCGCCGGAGAGCTCGTTGGGCTTTCTGTCAAGAAGCTCGTCGATCTGAACAAGCCGAGCAGCTTCCTCTGCACGCTGGATCATTTCCTCCTTGGGCAGCTTGTCCTTGCCCTTGAGGTTCTGCAGAGGGAACAGAATGTTCTGCATTACCGTGAGGTGGGGGTAGAGCGCATAGTTCTGGAAAACAAGACCTACGCCGCGGTTTTCGGGGGAGAGGTCGGTAACGTCCTCGTCTCCGAAGAAGATCTTTCCCGAGGTTGCCTGCTGGAGTCCGCTTATCATGTAAAGCGTGGTGCTCTTGCCGCATCCCGAAGGGCCAAGAAGACCTACGAGCTTACCGTCCGGTACGGTAAAGGTGAAGTCGCTTACTGCAACGACACCCTCTTTGATCTTTTTGTTTCGGTTGGGGAAGATTTTTGTGAGATTTTGCAATTCTACTTTCATATAGCCTCCCTGAAAATTGTTTTTATTTTAAAATTTACTCAGAAATTTAAAATACGAATTAATAGGTATCCTTTTGCACAGCCTCAGCGTGGATGCGCTTTTGATATTCTATAATAGCCTCCTCGGAGTCGAATATCATCTGGCTTGCCATATCGACCACAACGCAATCGGAAAGAAGGTCGTGAATAGTGGTGCGGTTTTTGGTAAAGATAATAAGTCCGAGCTGAAGGATCAGCATGCCGAGGATCGCGATAAATCCCGCAAGTCCGACAGAGCCTGTGAGCAGCATGATGAAAAACAGGATGGGAACCATGGTTTCAATGGTGTATTTGCCGAGAATGGCGCGCACAAACATTACGACAGGGGAGACCTTCACGGAATTTGTGCGCATAACTGCCACGCCGAACACCTTTTTGCCCAGCGTCTGCCCGTTTTTGAAGAGCAGAGGAACGATAAACTCAAATATCACATACGCGATAAGAGCGGAGAGCGACGTGATGAGCAGGAGCAGGCTGGACATCATATTGTAGGTGTGAATGACCTCCTTGTCCTCCTGAAGCGCCTTGTCAGCCGCCGCGTATGCGTCCTTCTGTTCCTGCGGGAGCGTTTCAAATTCCTCGTCGGTTATTTCCAGATCGATTCCGTATTCGGTAGCGTATTTGTTGTAAAGCTCGTCCATCTTTTTGTCGTAGCTGTCATATCCGAGGATAGCGGAGAGGGCAAGAGCGATACCTACCGCCGCCATAAGCATAACGATAAGGTCGCAAATATACGCGGAAGCTCGCTTCCACACGGTTGCCTTTCTCAATTCGTAAGTCATAAATGTACTTCCTTTCGGGCAAAGCACGCCCACGGTAACGCTATATATAATAATGTAGAAAAAAGTCGAAATCTTAAAATGCCCATTATTAGGTCATTTTACAGTATCCATTGTCCCTTACATTATAACACAACTGTCGGCAAAAAACAACCACTTTTTTAAAAGATAAATTAAAAATACAATTTCGTAACAATATAGCACCAATTCGGACAAATTTGCATGATATTTTTAAGTTAAAAAGTAAGTATTTTACTTTTAAGAAAATAAATGGGTTTACAAAAATTCACAATTCCGTATGAAACTTCCCTTCGCTAAAAATATCCGAGCAAAATTTGCGGTAAGCGCGTAATTGTATTGACAAATGTGGGAAAATAGGGTATAATTATTAGGTAAAGATAAAAATTTTTGTTGAAAGGACATAATAATTATGAACGTGAAAAATATTTTATCCAAATGCGATCACACCTTGCTTACTCAGACGGCAACGTGGGAGGATATACGCAAGATTTGTGACGACGGAATAAAGTTCGGGACCGCATCCGTCTGCATTCCTCCGAGCTTTGTCAAGACCGCGAAGGAATACGTGGGCGACAAGCTGGCTATCTGCACCGTTATTGGCTTCCCCAACGGATATAACACTACTGCCGTAAAGGTTTTTGAAACTCGTGATGCTATTGAAAACGGCGCGGACGAAATTGATATGGTCATCAATATCGGTGCGCTCAAGGCGGGCGATTACGATTATGTTCGCGACGAGATCAAGGCACTGAAGGCGGCTTGCGGCGAGAAGATCCTTAAAGTAATTATCGAAACCTGTTTGCTTACCGAGGAGGAAAAGCTGACCATGTGCCGTCTTGTTACCGAGGCGGGTGCGGACTACATCAAGACCTCCACGGGATTTTCCAAGGCAGGCGCTACCTTTGAGGATGTTCAGCTCATGTGCGACAACGTGGGCGAGGGCGTGCTTGTCAAGGCGGCAGGCGGAATTTCGGGACTTGAGGACGCGCAGAAATTTATCGATATCGGTGCATCCCGTCTGGGTACCAGCCGTGTAGTCAAGGCTGTTCAGGGCCTTGAAGGCAGCGGATATTGATCGATACAACTACGAACAGGAGGATAAATATATGTCAGCACCAACACCGCATATTGCGGCTAAAGTAGGAGATTTCGCAAAGACCGTGCTTATGCCCGGCGACCCTTTGCGTTCGGAATTTATTGCAAAAACTTATCTTGAAGACGCCGTGCTGGTCAACGATGTCCGCGGAGTACACGGCTATACGGGATATTACAAGGGTAAGCGCGTGTCCGTTATGGCTTCGGGCATGGGACAGCCTGCTATCGGTATTTATTCCTATGAGCTTTACAACTACTATGACGTTGAAAACATTATCCGTGTAGGCTCTTGCGGCACTTTCGTGCCCGAGCTTCACGTCAAGGATATCGTTATCGCTATGGGCGCATGTACCAACGGCAATTTTGCCGCACAGTATAACCTGCCCGGTACGTTCTGTCCTATTGCGGACTTTGATCTTGTCCGTCGCGCGGTAGAGGAGTGCGAGCGCATGGGCGTAAATTATAAGGTAGGCAACATTTTCTCATCCGATATGTTCTACAACGACAGCGGAAGAGATATGGAATGGGCGAAGATGGGCGTGCTTGGCGTGGAGATGGAATCTGCCGCGCTGTACTGCAACGCCGCAAGAGCGGGCAAACGCGCACTGTGCATCTGTACCGTCAGCGATTCCTTTGTAGATCCCAGCGAAAAGGCTACGGTAGAGGAGCGCCAGACTGCATTTACCAAGATGATGGAGATCGCGCTCAACCTCGCGTAATTTATATAGGAGAAAAGTATGTCAAAACGCGCATTTTTAATAGTGCTGGACAGCTTCGGTATCGGTGAGATGCCCGACGCTGCGGCTTGGGGCGACGAGGGTAGCAATACCCTCGCCGCTATCAGAAATAATGAAAATTTCAACTGTCCCAACCTCGAGAGGTTAGGTCTTTTTGCCATTGACGGAATTGGAGAAAAGGGCGGCTTTGTGCCCACGGCGGCTTACGCCCGTATGCGCGAGGCGTCCAAGGGTAAGGATACCACTATCGGTCACTGGGAGATCGCGGGAATTTATTCCCCCAAGCCTCTCCCCACCTATCCTGAGGGCTTTCCCGCTTCCGTCATAGAGGAATTTGAACGCTTGACGGGCAGGGGAGTGCTTTGCAACTTGCCTTATTCGGGTACTGACGTTATCCGCGACTTTGGCGAGGAGCACGTAAAGACGGGCAAGCTGATAGTTTACACCTCGGCGGACAGCGTTTTTCAGATCGCCGCGCACGAGGACGTAGTGCCGGTGAAGGAGCTGTACGAGTATTGCGAGATCGCAAGAAAAATGCTGTGCGGTGAGCATGGCGTGGGCAGAGTTATCGCCCGTCCGTTTGCAGGGGAATATCCATTTTCACGCACGCCCAGACGTCACGACTTTTCCCTCACGCCCCCCTCGGACACCATGCCTGCAATTTTGAAGAGGAACGGATTTGCAAGTATTTCCGTGGGTAAGATATTTGATATTTTTGCGGGTGAGGGATTTACCGAGAGCTATCCCACCGTCAACAACAACGACGGAATGGATAAGCTGATATCCTTGATGGATAAGGATTTTGACGGTTTGTGCTTTGTTAACCTCGTGGACTTTGATATGGTTTGGGGACACCGAAACAATATTGGCGGCTATGCCCGTGCGGCAACCGAATTCGACGAAAGACTAAAAGAAGTATTCGCGCGTCTTGGCGACGAGGATATCCTTATCATCACCGCCGACCACGGTTGCGATCCTTCAACACCCTCCACCGACCACTCCCGCGAGTATACCCCCATGCTGGCATACGGCAAGAGCATTCGCGGCGGAGTTGATCTTGGCACACGCTCAAGCTTTGCGGATATCGGTGCTACGGTGCTTGAATATTTCGGCTGTCCTACGGATACCGTGTACGGAAAAAGCTTTTGGACGGAGATAAAGAATGCTTGACAGAGATTTAATGCTGATTGCCGTAGAGGCAAGGAAAAATTCATATTCACCATATTCAAACTACCGCGTCGGCGCGGCTCTGCTCGGCAAGAGCGGTAAGGTATATACGGGTTGTAACGTCGAAAATGCGGCATACACTCCAACGAACTGCGCCGAAAGAACGGCGGTTTTCAAGGCTGTAAGTGAGGGAGAGCGGGAGTTTACCGCTATCGCCGTCGTGGGCGGTCTTGGGGATGAGCCGTCGGAGTTTTGTGCTCCTTGCGGCGTTTGCCGACAGGTCTTGTCCGAATTTTGTGACGGCGATCTGCGTGTTATCATGGGTAATCCCGATAATATCAAGGTGGCGCGTTTGGATGAAATTTTGCCGTATTCCTTTGGGAAAAAAGATCTGGAATAAAGAGGTTATGCTATGAGAATGTATGATATAATCAGGAAAAAACGCGACGGAGGTCTGCTTTCCGACGCGGAGATACAGTGGTTTATCGACGGCTACGTCAAGGGAGAGATCCCTGACTATCAGGCGTCTGCTCTTTGCATGGCAATATATTTCCGAGGCATGAGTATTGAGGAAACCACTGCTCTTACCTTTGCCGTGCGCGATTCAGGTGACCGACTTGACTTTTCGGGCATTGACGGACTTCGCGTAGACAAGCACTCCACGGGTGGCGTGGGTGATAAAACCAGCCTTGTGGTAACACCTATCGTTGCATCCCTTGGAGTCAAGGTGGCAAAAATGAGCGGCAGAGGACTTGGACACACGGGCGGAACTATTGATAAGCTCGAAGCTATTCCGGGCTTTCGCACCGATATTCCCACGGCTGAGTTTGAGGATATAGTCAATAACGTAGGAATTGCCATAGTAGGACAGAACGCAACGCTCGCTCCCGCGGACAAATTGCTTTACGCCCTGCGCGACGTAACGGCAACGGTTGACAGCCTGCCGCTTATCGTTTCCAGCATAATGGGTAAGAAGCTGGCGGCGGACGACGACTGTATCGTGCTTGACGTAAAGACAGGTAGCGGCGCGTTTATGAAAACGGTTGAGGACAGCCGCCGCCTTGCCGAGGCCATGGTGGAGATAGGCAAGCGCGCGGGTAAGAAAATGTGTGCGCTCATAACGGATATGGACAGACCGCTCGGATTTGCGATAGGCAATTCGCTTGAGGTCATTGAGGCTATCGAAACCTTGAAGGATAACGGTCCTGACGACCTTGCCGAGCTTTGTGTCGCACTTGCAACCCGTATGCTCTACCTTGCCGAAAAGGGAACTTACCAGGAGTGTGAGGCTATGGTGCGTGACTCTATCATTAGCGGAAAAGCGCTTGATACGTTTGCAAAAATGGTATATGCTCAGGGCGGCGACGGAGATTGGATACTCCATCCCGAAAAGTTCCCGAGTGCAAAATACTCCTATGAGGTCAAGGCAGAACGCGACGGCTATATCGTTAGCGTTGACACCGAGGGCTACGGCGTATCCAGCCTGCTTCTCGGTGCGGGACGTAATACCAAGGAGGACGTTATCGACAGCGCAGCGGGCATTATGCTCAAAGCGAAAACAGGCGATTTCGTCAAACGCGGTGATACCCTTGCGGTGATGTATTCGGAGCGTGAGGAATGCTTTGCGCCCGCATCCGCAAGATTTTTGGCGGCGACTCGAATGGGTGATGCTGCCCCCGAAGCTATGCCCTTGATTCTTGATACTGTGGAGTGATGCCTTATGTCGAAGTTATATTTTAAATACGGAGCTATGGGCTCGTCAAAAACCGCAAACGCGCTTATAACCAAGTTTAACTACGAGGAACGCGGAATGAAGGTTTGGCTTATCAAGCCGTCCATCGACAACAGAGATGGCGCGGACGCCGTAAAATCTCGTATAGGTCTTTGCGAGCATGCATACGTCGTAACGCCGAATACCGATCTGTATGAGAAGTTTTCGCGCCGTAGCGACTGCCACGTCATAATTGCGGACGAGTGTCAGTTTTTTACCTCGGCGCAGATAGATCAGCTTCGCCGTGTGGTGGACGAGCTGGATATTCCCGTTTTGTGCTTCGGTCTGCGTACCGACTTCCTTACCAATCTGTTTGAGGGAAGCCGCAGGCTGTTTGAGGTGGCGGACTCCATTACCGAGATAAAGACTATATGTACCTGCGGTCAGAAGGCTATCGTCAACGCTCGAATTGACGGCGAGGGACGTGTGGTAACCGCTGGCGGACAGATACTTATCGGCGGCAACGATTCCTATGTTGCTATGTGCCACAGATGCTGGACGCGTGCTGTTAAGGAAGGCAAATAATACATATCGGAGAAGGAAAAATGGACGGTGAAAAGCTCGGCGGCGGAGGTATTATTACATCAAGCACCGTAAAAATACTTGCCTGTATTTTTATGGCGATAGACCATATCGGACTTTGCATTTTTCCCGACGTACCGATATTTCGGGTGATAGGCAGAATAGCCTTTCCTCTGTTCGCGTTTTTCATTGCTGAGGGGTGCAGATACACCCGCAAAAAGGGCAAAAGGTTTCTTGTCTTGCTTTTGATTGGGCTTGCCTATTTCGCTTTTTACTATTTTTACAGCGGAGTGGTGTACGCAAACGTATTTTTGACCTTTTCTGTGTCCGTTCTGATGATATATCTTTTGCAATTTTGCAAAAAGAAGGTATTTGAAAAGCTCACGGTATGGCGGACGGTCGGCTTTACGCTCGTATATCTGTCAGCACTTGCGGCGGCGTATGCTTTATTCCGTTTCGTCAGCTTTGATTACGGCTTTAAGGGAATGTTGCTTCCCGTCTTTGCAAGCCTGTTTGATTTTAAGGATATAAGCGTACCGAAAGCCTTGTCGCATTTGGATAATAAGTACGCAAGGCTTGCCTGCTTTGCGGTGGGACTTTTGTTGTTGTCCTTGAACGCAAATTTCGGTTATTGGCAGTTTTTCTGTTTCTTGTCACTCATTCCGCTGTTGCTTTACAACGGCAAGGCAGGGAACAAGCGGCTCAAATACGTTTTTTACGTGTTTTATCCCGCGCATCTGCTGATCATTGAGGGCGTGGCAATGTTGATAAAAATTCTATAAATCGACAAAAATCCCGTGTGTCATTTGACACACGGGTTTTTGTTATCATTCTCCGCGCCGCAAAGCGCTCCAATTTATGCGATTTACTATTGCTATCATGAGGATTATTGCCGCCGCCGCAGTGAACCAGGTAAATATCTGGGTTATAATAGCCTCCGGTCCGAAAAGGTTTTTGAGCATCAGCCACAGCGTGACCTCAATCGCGCAGGCGCAAACTATCTTGAAAAACTTTCTTTTGAAGGAGAACAAAAACAGGGTAAACGCAACCAAAAAAAGTATCTGCGCTATGAGATGTCCCACGGACATATCGGGCGATATGATACCTGCCGCCAACGGAGCTGTATTGCCGATTCCCCAAAACATATTCTGCCTCCCGAAAGATAAAAAAGATTTTCCTCGTATAAATATTGTAGCACAAATTTCAACAAAATTCAATAGCTGTTTTGAAAAAATATCTGCTTATTTTCAAATTATGAAATATAATTTTTATTCGTTACAAATTGTGCTTTACTTTTTGGAAAAAATGTGATAAACTATACGTAATACTACAAACGAGGATTTTTATGATGTATACGTACAGGGAGCTGGCGGACTTGCTTCAAAGTCACGGAATTGCGGACGCGAAGACCGAGGCCGCTTGGCTGATATGCAAATTTTGCGGAGCGGACAGAGCTGCCATTCTCACAAACGGGCAGAAAAAATGGGAGAGCGCTGAATTGGATGCGGCGGTGCGACGCAGATGCGAACGCTATCCGTTGCAATATATTATCGGCGAATGGGAGTTTTTCGGCTGTACCTTCCGAGTGTCCGAGGACTGTCTTATCCCGCGCCCCGATACCGAGATATTGGTGGAGGAAGCGCTTAAAATACTTCCGCAAAACTCGGTGATCTGCGACCTTTGTACGGGTAGCGGATGCATTGCGATAGCACTCCTGAAGGCGCGTCCCGACCTTCGCGCGATGGCGGTCGAGCTGTCGGATACGGCAATCAAAATCGCTCTTGAAAACGCTAGGTTAAACGGCGTTGACGATAGGCTTATTCTGCTGTGTGCAGACGTTCTCGCAGACGGGGTAGATAAGCTGAAAACCCTTATGGCACAAGAAAATATTGCCTCGTTTGATGTGGTGGTGTCTAACCCTCCGTATATTCCAACGAAAGATATTTCCACCCTCGAGCCGGAGCTTGCCTTTGAGCCGAAAATGGCACTTGACGGTGGGGCGGACGGGCTCAAATTTTATCGCAGTATCGTGAAAAATTATACATCTGTCATCCGCGGTGGCGGATGCATGTTGCTTGAGATCGGCGCCGATCAGGCGCGTGACGTTTGCGCACTTACTGAACGTGAGGCTGTCGTTATTCGCGATCTTGGAGGTAACGACAGGGTGGTAAGGATCTCACTTTGAGAAGCAATTTTCTTGCCTTATGTGCATATAATGGCAAGTGTGACAAGTTAAGATTTCAGAGGTTATTAGTATGAAGATAGCAGTTCTTGCAGGCGGACTTTCAACCGAGCGCGAGGTATCGCTGACGTCGGGAAGTATGATTACAAATTCTCTTGTGCGAAGCGGACATTCCGTTTGCTTCGTCGATATATACACGGGACTCGGAATGAACTCCGAGGGCTTTGGCTGTGCGCCCGAATTTACGGATAAAAAGATAGCCACTTACAAGGTTGCAAGGCGCGTTCCCGACCTTGAACGGCTCAAAGTTGAGAGCGGCAGGGGAGAGCGGCGCTGTGCCGACGGAGTTCTTGATATCTGCCGTGAGGCGGACGTTGTTTTCAACGCATTACACGGCGACGTGGGCGAGAACGGTCAGCTTCAGGCACTTCTTGATATGGAGGGAATACGTTATACGGGAAGCGGATACGTTGGTAGCGCGCTTGCTATGGATAAGGATATCACAAAGCGACTGCTGAATGATGTCGATCTTCCGACGCCCCACGGTCTGGCGTTGGATATGAGCGAGGGGATCGATAAAGCCGTCAGCGAGATAATGACGCGCGTGGGATTTCCTTGCGTCATCAAACCCTGCACGGGCGGCTCCAGCGTTGGAATATCTATGTCTGACAACGAAAATGAGCTTCGCGTGGCTCTTGCTGAGGCGGCGAAATATGAGGACAGAATTCTTGCTGAATGCAAGATATGCGGCAGGGAATTTGCCGTCGGAGTAGTTGGAAATACCGTCCTTCCGCCCGTTGAGATAATTCCTCACAGCGGATTTTACGACTACGAAAACAAGTATCAGGCGGGTAAAACGCGGGAGGTATGTCCTCCCGAAAATCTGTCGGATGAGGACATACACCGCTTGAATTCCATAACGCAAAAGGCGTTTTCAGTTCTGCGGCTGGAGGGTTACGCGCGATTTGATTACATCATGGACGAGAGCGGCGAATTCTGGATACTTGAAGCCAACACACTTCCGGGTATGACTCCCACAAGTCTGTTGCCGTTTGCGGCATCAGCGGCGGGAATCGGGTACGACGAGCTGTGCGAGAAAATGGTACGCCTTGCCCTTGAAAAGTAAAATAATCGGGTGCGACAAGTCGCACCCGATATATTAAATATTCTTATTTGATAAGCTCTTTTATTATCTCACCCGCCATGATAAGTCCCATAACAGAGGGGACGAAGGACAGGCTGCCGGGTACGGCTCTGCCGTCCTCAATACTGTCGGGGTGAGGAGCTGTTGGCGGCTCGTCGGAGCAGACCACGCGCAATTTTTTTATTCCGCGTGCCTTTAATTCGCGGCGCATAACGCGGGCGAGCGGATCGGTGGTGGTCTTGTAAAGGTCCGTCACGCAAAAGCGGTCGGGGGAAAGCTTGTTGCCAGCACCCATTGCGCTGATGATGGGGATATTTTTGTCCGTCGCACGTACCGCAAGCTCTATCTTTGCCGCAACGGTATCCACCGCGTCGGCAATGAAATCGTATTCCGACAAATCAAAATCATCAGCGTTTTCGGGCAGGTAGAAAACCTGATTTGACGTTACGCGACAATGAGGATTGATGTCGAGTATGCGCTCTCGCATCACCTCGACCTTTGATCTTCCGACGGTGGAATGAAGGGCGATAATTTGTCTATTTATATTTGAGAGGGAAACACAGTCGCGGTCAAAAATATCAATCGCGCCTACACCCGCGCGGGCAAGCGCCTCGCAGATATGACCGCCGACTCCGCCAACGCCGAAAACGGCAACGCGCGCTCGACGCAATTTTTCTTGCGCTTCCGCGCCGATAACGCGCACGGTACGGGATTCCTCCTCCGAAAAATTCTTGTTATTCAAAGCATTTTTACTCCAATCAAAGGTTTATAATTTATTTTACCATAAAAAATACCCGCCGTCAAGACGTGCGGCGCGAAAGGAAAGAAAAATATGATACCCGACGAGAAATTTACCGAATCAACACTTGAAAGTCGGCTTGTTTTTGACGGCAAGGTATTGCACGTCTATAAGGATATAATAGGACTTCCAAACGGCGGGACAAGCATGCGTGAGTATTGCCGTCACGGGGGTGCTGTGTGCGTAGTTCCCTTGACGGATAAGGGGGAAGTGGTGTGCGTGCGACAGTACCGCTATGCGCTATCCCGAATCACGCTTGAAATTCCCGCAGGAAAGCTGGACAGCCCCGACGAGATCCACGAGGAGGCGGCACTTCGCGAGCTTCGAGAAGAAACAGGCTACCGCTGCGGCAAGTTGACACCTATCGGCGATCTTGCAACCTCTCCCGCGCTTCTGACCGAGATCATTTACATGTATCTCGCGGAGGATTTGACGGCAGGAGAGACCGATCCCGACGAGGACGAGTTTATCGAATTTGTCAAGATCCCACTTGACGAAATGGTGGATATGATAATCCGCGGCGAAATACAGGACTCCAAAACTCAGGCGGCGGTGCTTAAGGTCTGGGCGATGAAGAAAAAGAACGGTTAAGTCTGCGCTTAACCGTTCTTTTGTTAGTTATCAACGTATTTCCACGTTAACCTTTTTGCCGCTGGGGGTGGCAGCCGCCTTGATGACGGTACGGATAGCCTTGGCGATGCGACCGTGACGGCCGATAACCATACCCATATCGTCAGGGGCAACGCTGAGAACAAGCTCAATGGAGGTGTCCGTTTCGGTACACTCCACGCTGACCTCGTCCGGACTGTCCACGATAGCGGCAGCTATGTCGTGTAAAGTCGTTTTAAGATCTGCCATGTCAACTCTCCGTGGGGCAGACATCAATCAATGATGCCGCTCTTCTTGAAGAGAGCCTTAACAGTCTCGGTAGGCTGTGCGCCCTTAGCCATCCACTCCTTAGCCTTCTCCTCGTTTACCTTGACCTCAACAGGGTTGGTAAGGGGATTGTAGTAGCCGATCTCCTCGATGAAGCGGCCGTCGCGGGGGTAGCGGCTGTCTGCAACTACTACGCGGTAGCAGGGAGCCTTCTTTGCACCGGTTCTTGTAAGTCTGATCTTTACCATTGTTTTTTTCCTCCAAAATATTTTGTGTTTTTATTAAAATCCGCGCGTGCTTTATTGCACTGTCTTAAAACGGAATTTTTACTTTTCCTTTGCCGAATCCGAAGCCGCCTCGCTTTGAGCCCTTGCCCATATCCGAGAACTGCTTCATCATCTTTTTAATCTGGTCAAACTGCTTGAGCAGCTTGTTTATTTCCTCCACCGTAGTTCCGCTTCCTGCGGCGATACGGCGTTTCCTTGATGCGTTGAGCATCTCGGGGTGTGTTCTTTCTGCCGGCGTCATTGAGCGGATGATCGCCTCCTGATGTGCTATCATCTTTTCGTCGATCTGCGCGTCTTTGAGTGCGCCCGGCTTCATTCCGGGTATCATACCCGCAAGCTGGTCGAGATTTCCCATGCCGCGTATCTGATCGAACTGCTCGAGATAATCGTCAAGCGTGAAGGTGGACTGACGTATCTTTTGCTCAAGCTCAGCGGCTTTTTTGGCATCAAACTGCTCCTGCGCCTTGTCGATAAGCGTCAGCACGTCGCCCATGCCGAGGATTCGGTTAGCCATTCTGTCGGGGTGGAAGGGCTCGATAGCGTCAAGCTTTTCTCCGACACCGATAAATTTGATCGGCTTGCCCGTCACAAATCGGATAGACAGAGCCGCACCGCCACGGGTGTCGCCGTCAAGCTTTGTAAGGATAACGCCCGTGATATCCAGCATCTCGTTGAAGGTTTCGGCTACGTTTACCGATTCCTGACCTATCATGGAGTCGATCGTCAGCAGTATCTCGGTGGGATTTACAGCCGCCTTGATGTCCTGAAGCTCGCCCATAAGCGTTTCGTCTATCTGCAAACGACCTGCGGTATCAATAAATACCATGTCGTAGCCCTTAAGCTCTGCGTGCTTGATGGCTTCCTTGGCAATTTTAACGGGGGACTGCTTGTCGCCCATTTCAAATACGGGAAGCTCAAGCTGCTCGCCCAACACCTGAAGCTGCTTTATCGCCGCGGGACGGTAAACGTCGCAGGCGACGAGAAGCGGACGCTTGCCCTGCTTTTTATACATACCTGCAAGCTTACCCGTGTGTGTGGTTTTACCCGCACCCTGAAGTCCCACCATCATAATGACTGTTGGAGGCTTTGATGCAATAGTAAGCTTTGCCTGCGTGCCGCCCATGAGGCGGGTAAGCTCCTCGTCAACAATCTTTACAATCTGCTGACCGGGAAGCAGGGATTCCATGACCTCCGCACCAACAGCGCGCTCGGTCACTATTTTTATGAATTCCTTAACGACCTTGAAGTTAACGTCAGCTTCAAGAAGCGCAAGCTTTATCTCGCGCATGCCCGCCTTGACGTCAGCCTCCGTCAGCTTGCCCTTGCTTCTGAATTTCTTAAAAGCATTTTCAAGCTTTTCACTTAAACTTTGAAACATAATATAAATTCCAATCCGCCGCACAAAAGCGGCATAACCGTTTTCAAATCACGTTTTACTTTGATTCCGCCGCAACGATAGTGGAGATGGTGTTTATCTCGCCCATCAGCCTATCCACGGTGTCCGTGCCGTCCGACCTGCTTTGCAGCTCGCGGCAAAGGGAGAGGGCAGTGTCGGTATGTGTCTGCGCGTCGCGGAATCTTGCAAGAAGTCCGAGTCGCTCCTCGTAAAAGAAAAGCTCCTCCTCCGTTTTCTTTACCGTTTCGCGCACAGCCTGACGGGTGATCCCGAACTGCTCCGCGACCTCGGAAAGAGAAAGGTCGTCGTTATAGTAAAGCTCCATTATTTCCCGCTTGCGCTGTGGAAGGATACCACCGTAAAAGTCAAGGAGATAGCCTATTTGCAGATTTTTTTCAAACATAACAGACCTCCCATCACGCGGTGTAAAGCAAAACACTTTACAGATTATATCACACTGCTCTCCCTTTGTCAATAGTTTTTTTCGATATTTTTTAAAATTTTTATACGTCGCCGTTGATTACGAGTGATGCCAAGGCTTTTTTATGCATCAGCTCATCCTCCGCAAAGGCAGAGAGCAGATTTGCAAGCTCAAAATATTCGGAGGGAAGGTTTGCCGCGGCACGGCTGTATTTCTCGTAGCCCGCAATTTCGTCACGTATGTCCGACTCTATAATTCTTTTTGTAAATATATCGGGGCGCGATTCCATGGAGGATATGCTGACGGTGGGGATATGTAGACGCGTGGGCGGGACGGGATTTAGTCCCATGGCAAGAATGATCTTACCAAGCGTGTCAAAATGATACATCTCATCCTCGGATATTCGGAGGAAAAGGCGGCGCGCCGCGGGGGATATTCCTTCTGTGAGCAGAGCGTGATAGCGGTATTTCACCGCATCCTCCAGCTCCTCGGCAAAAAAGGGCAGGATAGTCTTTGCGGCACGGACGTTTTCGCGGGGAAGTGTTTGCATTATAAGTCCGATACAAGCCTCTCTGTCGCGTATTGCGGGGCGGTCTGCGCGGACTCTGTTGAATTCCTCGTGCATGTTTTTCTCCTTTCAAATTAGCTTTGGGTTGTGTACTTATATAATATGCGCGAGGGTCGCAATTGAGAAAGTATTTGCCGAATGTTCAAAAATATTCTATTGACAATTTTTCAAAATGTGTTATCATAATATTATATAAGTGTGAGCGCCGCGTGTCCGTTCAGCGGCGAAAAAGGGGAAATTATGAATCGTGAATATAAAAAAAGCAGGGTCGCTCGGCGACTGACTATTTGCCTTGCGGGATTGCTTGCGTGTCTGCTGTTTAGCGGCTGTGACTATTCGTGGCGGGATCTGTGGTCGCGTGATAACCCGAAGCCCAACGACGAGCTGGTCGTTGAAAAGGGAGACGGCGAAGGAGAGGGTGACGTTATATTTCAGGGCGCTGTCGAATATACGGGTCAGCCTCACAGCGGCACGGATATTTACTATGTCGGCAAGGGAGAAAGAAAAAATTACATAATAGTCATAGATCCGGGACACCAGCTCCGCGCAAATACCGACCTTGAGCCAATAGGACCGGGATCTGATATTACCAAAATGAAGGTCGCGGGAGGTGCGCAGAGTGCCGCGGGGCTGACGGAATACGATCTCAATCTGTCGGTATCGCTTATGTTGCGAGATATACTTATTCAGCGCGGGTACAGCGTGGTGATGATAAGAGAGACCAATGAGGTGGATATAAGCAACGCCGAGCGCGCGCAGATAGCAAATAAGTATAACGCCGCTGCGTTCATACGTGTTCATGCAAATGCGAATACGGATACGTCTATCCGAGGCGTGCAGGTGCTTTGCCAATCGCCCGACAATCCGTTCCCGTGCAATAAAACCTATGCCGAGTCCCGACTTTTGTCCGAGCTTATGCTGGACGAGTATTGCAATGCAACCGACCTCAGACGGCTGAGCATAATAGAGGACGATACAATGGCGGGTATCAATTTCAGTAACGTGCCAACGGCAATCGTTGAAATGGGATTTCTCAGTAACGAGGCGGAAAGCCGATCAATGGAGACCGCATTTTTCCGCCGTAACGCCGCAGAGGGAATGGCAAACGGTATCGACGCCTTTATATCCGAAATAGCGGAGGAGTCCGAAACGCATACCTCGGACACCGACACGCAATTTTCGACTATCGATAAAATGGCAGAATAATATGTGGCAGACGCGACTTTTTTGAGGAGAAGATCGCGTCTGCCTACTGTTTTTCTGCTTGCAAGGTAATTTTTCCCAAAAAATTTGGGACATTTGTCTGTCCTACATAAACAAATTAAAAAGAAATTGTAAATAATGTCGCTTTTTCTGTTTGAAATTACAAAAAAGCTGTTGACAAATTGGTTAATTTGTAGTATACTCAAAATACGAGAATGTAAACAGGTTCGTTATTATGCCGTATTTTTCGCACAGGAGCGTGAGGCGCGGTGTGAAAACGTCAGCTTTTCGTTTGATTTTATCTCGGAGGTGCCTATGCCGCGTTTCTTTGTAAATAGTGACAGAATAGTAGACGGCAAGGTGTATCTGGACGGTGATAACGCGCATCACATCTCTCATTCGCTCCGTATGGCGGAGGGGGAGAGGATAACCGTGTGCGATATGCAGGCGTACGAGTACGATTGCGTGCTGGAGTCCTTTTCAGCACAATCGGTCACCGCACGCATAACCGAGAAAAGAAAGATAGAGAATGAGCCGCCCTACCGCGCGCATCTGTATCAGGCGCTACCCAAGGGTGATAAGCTGGATACGGTCATACAAAAGGCAGTGGAATGTGGGGCTTACGATATAACTCCGTTTGAAAGCAGTCGCTGCATAGTCAAGGCGAAGGCAGAGGCGGAGGACAAAAAGACGGAGCGCAGGCTTCGTATCGCAACGGAAGCCGCCAAGCAGTGCGGCAGAGGTATATTGCCGCGCGTTTATCCGACCGTCAGCTTTGACCGCATGCTTGATAGCATCAAGGCTTGCGACCTCGTGCTGTTTTGCTACGAGGGAGAGGGAACTGTTCCGCTGGGGAAATTGCTCGCCGAGCGATTGCCGCAGCTTTTGGAGAACGAAAATATTCCCGATATTGCTGTGGTTATCGGAAGTGAGGGCGGCTTTTCACCCGAGGAAGCGGAGCGTATCTGTGACCTTGGCGTTCTGCCCGTCGGTCTTGGCAAGCGCATACTCCGCACCGAAACGGCGTCCGGATTTGCGCTGGCGTGTCTTGTCCTTGCCACCGAGCTTTCCTGAACATCATTGGCTTTCCCCATTTTTGTATTCTAAGCATGAAAATGCTATTATGAGGAATAAATAAAAGAGAGGTTTAAACCATGTCCAACAGACTTTTCCAGAGCGTAATCCATCAGATGAAGGATGCCGTTGACCGTGTTATCGGCGTTATCGACGAAAACGGAGTTATCATTTCCTGCTCCGAGCTTGTCAAGATCGGCGAAATACGTCAGAACATCCGTGACGAGCTTGTTTATGCTACCGAGGTCGTAGTGTCGGGAGGCTATACCTACCGTCCGCTGACAGGTGGCACAAAGCCTGAGTACACGGTATTCGTTCAGGGCGAGGACGCAGAGGCTGACAGCATCTCCAAGCTTCTGGCTGTATCCCTGAGCAACATTAAAAATCTTTATGACGAAAAGTACGATAAGGGATCGTTCATAAAGAACATCATCCTCGACAATATTCTCCCCTCCGACATTTATATCAAGTCCAAGGAGCTGCATTTCAATGCCGAAGAGCCGAGAATAGTATTCCTCATCAAATTCTTCGGAAAGACGGATATTTTGCCCTACGAGATGCTCCAGAATATGTTCCCCGATAAGGTAAAGGATTACGTTATCAGCGTGGGAGAGCATGATATCGTAGTAGTTAAGGAGCTGAAAGCGGGCTCGGATATGCGCGATATGGAAAAGATCGCGGTAAATATCGTGGATACGCTTTCCTCCGAGTTCTATGCAAAGGTTGCTATCGGTATCTCCACTGTTGTGGATAATATCAAGGACCTTGCGCGCGCATATAAGGAAGCGCAGATCGCTCTTGACGTAGGAAAGGTATTTGAGACCGAAAAGAACGTAGTGAGCTACGAAAACCTCGGTATCGGCAGACTTATCTATCAGCTTCCCACCACTCTTTGCGATATGTTCTTGCAGGAGGTATTCAAGAAGGGAAGTCTTGAATCTCTCGACAGAGAAACCCTTATGACCATTCAGTGCTTCTTTGAGAACAACCTTAACGTTTCAGAAACGTCAAGAAAGCTGTTCGTTCACAGAAACACGCTCGTATACAGACTTGAAAAGATCAGAAAGCTCACGGGACTTGACCTGCGTGAGTTTGAGCATGCTATCACCTTCAAGGTAGCGCTCATGGTAAAGAAATATCTTAATTCCAAGTCGAGCAAATACTGATATTTTTACATCACAGCTTTATCGGCAATCACGAGCAGGCTTTGCGGCGGTGCGTGATTGCCGAAAAGTTGTATAAATTCGTTGTTCGGAGCGGCGGAGATGTCCCTGAGCGCTCTTTGGAGGATTCGGTTTATAATGAAAGAAATAATTTATTCTGTTCGTAATCTGGCAAGCGAGGAAGTGACGGCAGAGCTTGAAGCTGCGCTGAAGGAGGCGGTGCTTCAAGGCGAAAACGAAAAGCTGAAGGACGCTGTGCGTGATGTGCAGGTCAGTTGGCTGGGCGAGCGCATCATTCTCTCGGTGGATAAAGGCTGGGACAGTGAAGCGAGTCAGCTCTTTGAGCAGATGGCAGAGGCTAAGTGTCTGAGTTTTGGTGCGACCTTGGTAACTCCCGCAGTGGCAGATACCTACGTGCTTGACGGCGGCAAAAAGTCGAAAGCTCCCAAGCAGGTGTCATTCACCTCGGCAGTTGCCGCAATGATAACCGCAGTTGTGCTTGCGGTGCTTGTCACCTTCTCCGTAACTACCGCATTTATCCGTCGTGATACACCCGAGACGGTAACACCCGGTGGGGAAGAGGACAATTTTGCTTACCTTGACGTTATTGACAGGCTTTTCCGTTCAGCGTCACTGTTCTCCGAGGAGCTTGACGACGAGGAGATAGCAAGCTCGGTGCTGAAGGGATACGTCAGCGCAACGGGCGACAAATACGCAAGATATTATACCGCAGAGGAATACGCGCAGATGCTTGAGGATCAAAGCGGAAATATGTGCGGTATCGGCGTGACCGTCGTTGCGGGCAGTGTGGAGCTTGACGGAGTTGAATACGTTACCATAGAGGTAATATACGTAACTCCCGATTCGCCCGCGCAAAAGGCGGGTGTTGCAATAGGCGACCACGTATACGCTATTGGCAACGCTGATGATGCTGTTACGGTAGATTCGGTAGGCTACGCCGCGGCTGTGGATATGCTGCTGGGCGAGGAAGGCACGGACGCGGAATTTATCGTCTACCGCGAAAACGATAAGGGCGGAGAGTACCTGCCCATTACCGCAACGCGCGAGCAGATAAAGACTCAATCCGTAATGTTCAGCATTTGCGATACCGATAAAAGCGTTGGTATCGTGCGTATTACGGGCTTTGATGAAACCACCGCGGAGCAGCTTGATGCGGCACTTGAAACGCTGATAAATTCGGGCTGTGAGTATTTCGTGCTTGACCTTCGCAATAACGGCGGCGGTATGCTTACCTCAGTGGAGGATTGCATGATGTACTTCCTTGAAAAAGGCGATACAATTATCCGAGTTAAGGACAGAAGCGGTACGGAAACGTCCAGCAAGGTCCTCAGCGAGGGTATCGACGGATATCAGTACAGCGGCTCGGGCAATATTGAGGAGAAGGATGTCGGCAAGTACAAGGATCTGAAAATGATACTGCTTGTCAACGAATATACTGCAAGCGCGGCAGAGTTGTTCACCGCGAACTTCCACGACTACGGTCTGGGCAAGACCGTCGGAACGACAACGTACGGCAAGGGCTCGGTGCAGACAACGCTCCCGCTTAAATCCCGCTACGGTATCGACGGCGCGCTCAAGCTGACGACACGGTTCTATTATCCCGCAAAGGGAGAAGGCTTTGACGGCGTGGGCATCACCCCCGACTATCCCCTTGAATTGAGCGAGGAGGCGGCGTCCTATCATCCCAACCTCCTGCCCGACAGCCTTGACAATCAGCTTCAGAAGGCAATAACTGAAATAAAAAAGTAAGAAATAAATCACTATCACATAAGGAGAATTACCATGGCTAACAACACAAAACAGATGTATTCCCCCGAGGGTTATCAGAAGCTCGTAGATGAGCTGAATTATCTCAAGCTGACACGCCGTGAGGAGATAAAGGAGCAGATCGCGGTAGCACGCGGATTTGGTGACCTTTCCGAGAACGCAGAGTATGACGAGGCAAGAAACGAGCAGGCAAAGGTAGAGGCAAGAATTCTTGAGCTTGAAAGCCTTATCGAGAACGCCGTTGTCGTTGACGAGAGCAATCAGGATACGGGTGTCGTGCACCTCGGCTCAATCGTCAAGCTGCATGATGTGGAATTTGACGAGGATATCACGTACAGTATCGTGGGCTCAAACGAGGCAGATCCTCTGGAAAAGAAGATTTCCGACCAGTCGCCTATCGGACGCGCTCTTATGGGCAAGCGAGCAGGGGAGGAGATAACCGTGGAAACTCCCGGTGGCGAGCTTAAATTCAAGGTGCTTGACGTAAGCCGCGCAAAATCACATTCCTGATAGTCAATGATATTTTCAGCGGAGCGGTGTTCTTTGATATCGCTCCGCTTATTTAAAGGAGAAGCTTATGTCCGAAAACAACAATCGCGAGGATAAATTTGAAAAGATACCCGAAGGAGATATAGGCGAGCGGAGTAGCTTTATCCGTTGGCTGGATAACTTCTGGTATCATTATAAATGGCCTGTGATAATCGTGACGTTTTTCGTGGCGGTGATAGCAGTCTGCACAGTGCAGATGCTGACGCGCGAGAGCTATGACACGACGGTCACGTATTCTGGACCGTACCGAATGAACAGCGAGGAGCGCGCTGAGTTTGAGCGGCTGATGGACTCCCTCTGTCCCGAGGACTACGACGGGAATGGAGAGAAAAACGTGCAGTACGTCATATATCAGATATACTCCGAGGCGGAGATAATGGCGGAAAAGGAGTCAGTCGAGGCGGCAGGCGGACAGTATCAGATGAATACGCAGTACAATCAAAACGAGTACAGCGGATTTAATACATACGTCATGTCGGGCGAATGCTCGGTCTACATGGTTAGCCCCTATCTGTACGGTATCCTCCGCGACGGAGGACGCTTGAAGGACTTGTACGCCGTGCTTGGCGACGATCTGCCCGTCGGAACTGACGGATACGGCTTTGGCGTGCGCCTTGGCGACACCGAATTCTATAAATATAATCCCGCAGTGCAAATGCTCTCGCCGGATACGGTGATCTGCTTGCTTGCGCCCACCATCGCAGGCAGTAGCAGTAATCCCGAGCAATATGACGTAAGCGTCGGCCTTTTCCGCGCAATCGTTGAGTTTGAGGTGGCAGAATAACTGCGTGTTGACAACACACTGAGTATGTGTTATAATAAACGTATAAGACCATAATTACCGAAACGGAGGAAGATATGAGAACCTTAAGAATTATCTCGATTCTTGCGGCGCTGCTTGTTTGTTGCGCTCTCGCTGTGGGATGCAACGTCGGTGACGGCTCACAAACCACGGGAGACGGTACGACGACCACCGCAGATACTACCGTAAATTCGACGTCAAGTAATACCGAAAGCACCGCGCCTATCACGGGTGCGAATACCGAAACGGACGAATCAACTACCGACGAAACCACCAATAGCGACACGACCGCTAATGACGGCACCGCTACCACCGAAGCCGATACCACCGTAAACGACGGAACGGATACGGGCAGTGTAACTACCGGCGAGGGTACCGTAACCACGGATGACGTAACCGATAACAGCGAGACTGCTGATACCACCGATATCGCCAACACGGAAACGACTACCACCGAGAAAACCACCACAGACGAGGTGACCACTACCGTTGAAGAGGTGACAAATCACCCCGACGCCACCGACAAGCTGGTGCTTGCACTTAACAGTGACAAGACCGCGTATAGTGTTATAGACCTTGGAGATTGTACTGATAAGGACGTCGTTATTCCCGCCAAGGTTGATGGAATTCCCGTTGTCAGTATTTCGGCAAAAGCCTTTGCGGACGAAAAGGAAATCACATCCGTGTTCATTCCCGATACCGTGACTCATATTGGAAGCAGCGCGTTTGAAAATTGCTTTGGGCTGACAAGCGTGATCTTCTCGGCAAGGCTTGAGTCTATCGGCGACAGTGCTTTTGCAGATTGCCCTGTGCTCAACAGCATTATCATTCCCAAGACCGTTGAAAATATCGGTAAGGGCGCGTTTGCAGGCTGTACGGGACTTGCATCTATTAAAGTAGAGATCGGAAACAATACGTACAGCGCGACAAACAACTGCCTTATCGAAACCGAAATAAACACCCTTATCGCGGGCAGTAAGACCAGCGTTATTCCCGACGGAGTCGTGGTTATTGCAGAGAGCGCGTTTGCACGTAGCTTCTCGCTTTCCAAGATCAATATCCCCGAGTCTGTTAAGGTCATAGGCGCGAATGCCTTTTCGGGCTGCGTACAACTAAAGACCATTAATTACGCAGGCAACGAAGCAGGCTGGAGCGAGATCCAGAAGGGCAAGGGCTGGGACGATAGCATTATAAGCTATAACGTAGTTTGCGCAAAATAATATCAATATATCAAAGAGAAAACCACCCGTCACGGGTGGTTTTTCTTTACGGAATAAATTGTCAAATTTACAAAACGTCCAATAAATATGCACAAAAAATTCTTTATTTTGTATTATAATATTAACACAAAAGTAAAAAGGAGGAATACGCCAATGAACTGCGTGTGCCAAAGTTGCGAATGAAATACTAAAGAAAGGAAAGAAATATATGAAAATAAGCAATCACAAAACAAACATATTGCGCGTATCAGTGTTTTTAATTGCATTGATAATAGTATTTTCGACTATGCAGCTTAATTTGTTTGCTTCTGCGGTTGACATTGAAGAAACTGAAAATATTGAAGAAATAGACAATATAGATATAGAAGCAACGACTGAAGCCGAGGAACGCGAGGGCTTTTACGAGGTTGTAGAGCTTCGCGAGGAATACTCAAAGCATTTTCATTTGTCTGACGGTAACTACCGTGCAGTAACCTATACTGCACCCGTACACCGCAAGGATGAAAGCGGAGCTTGGCAGGATATCGACAATAGACTGCTACTCAACACAGACGAAAAGGGAACGTCCGCCTACGGCACGACCGACGGCAGAGTGACCTTTGCACAAGGAGTGGCAGACTTTACCGAGGGCGGAATATATACGCTGTCCGAAAACGGATATACGGTATCGCTGTCAGCAGTGCCGAATACCGAAGGCGGACTTGGCGAAATGTCAAGCGGAAATATGACGCTTCAGCCCGTGGTGGGCAACCCCGCCGCCACCGTTACAAATCACAGCCTGCCCGAAGCTGTTGATGACAGCGAAAGTGATGCTGTGAAATTTGAAAAGGCGTCGAAGATCGACAATCGCAGCTCCGTAACATACGAGGACGTTTTCACCGATACCGATCTCGAATACGTTCTTTCAGCAAATTCCATTAAGGAGAATATAATAGTTAACAGCCCCCGCGCAAGCTATGCATATTCCTTCCTCTTTACCGTGAGCGGACTCACCGCCGCGCTGAATGAGGACGGCTCAATAACCATTGCCGACGGCGACACGGGCGAAGCGGTGTATTACGTGCCCGCGCCCTATATGTACGACGCTAACGATACCGTTTCCTACGACGTAAGCTACACCCTGACGACGGTGCGCGCAGGGCAGTATATACTTACGGTAACGGCAGACAGCACTTGGATGAACAGCACGCAGAGGGCGTTCCCCGTGGTGATAGCCCGACTTTGAATACCAAAGAACTCCAAAGACCTATAACCGATACCTACGTTTCATCTGCCAATCCAAGCACCAACTACGGATATTCCTCGGAGTTGTTGATAAGCGGCACGAAAACAACGCTTATAAACGTGACTATGCCCGTTCTGCCCGAAAACAGAGTTATTTTAAACGCGGAGTTTTATACCTACTATTACTATTACGTGGACAGCGGCTATATGACTGTTGCCGCATACGAATATCTGTATCCGTGGAATATTATGTACGCGGATTGGAATTTCCTGAACGAGCATGATAATCTGGGTGTCAGTACTACCGCATCCGCAACCGCCGTCATGCAAGCGTCGGCAAGCATAGATGCCGACAGCCCGGGCGAGGCGGTCTTTGACCTTACCGAGCTTGTACGGAAATGGTATAACGGCACGTCTACAAACTACGGTATAGCGCTGAAGCATATTCCCGCACAGTCCACCAACGGCTCGGTCATCCTTGTGTCCTGTGATGCAGATAATGCCGATGATTATTTGGCGTATTACCAAATTGATTACCAGCTTATTGAGGAGGGCGTATACGGACTGAGAAACGTTGGAAACGACGGCTTGTGGATGGATATACAGTATAACAGTACAAAAGCAGGTGCGCGTGTTCAGCAAAGTGTGTTTTCCTCCGGTAATCCCGTTAATTCCTTTTCGCGCTCGGGATTGTTTAAGGTTAATTTCCATAACGGCAGTGTAACGCTGCGCACAATGCTTAATAACGAGCTGGTGATGATGGCGGATTTACTTGCCAGCACTGTCAAGACCGCAAAAATTAGTCCTTCTAATGTCAGTGTGGCACCTGATGCTCGGTTTGAAATCATACCTGCAGATGAGGAGGACGTTTATTACATACGGTATGCTGGAAACTGGGTGGTATGCGCGAATAACACCACCGCCTCAGGCTCGGCGGGGGCGCCGCATTCCTATCTCACGATAAAAACACCCGAGGAAGCAGGCGACCAAGGTAAATGGGAGTTCGTGAAATATACGGGAGCGCCACAGCGTGACATAATATGGACCGCTGTAGATAGTGAGATTTTGCGCGGGCAAACATTTGACTATGAAGCGGTTATGTATTCCACTACGTTATCACTTAATGGTCCCGTTACTTATGCCGTTACTAACACCGATGGGACTGTTACTGATAAGGCGACTATTGATTCTGCTACAGGTAATTTGCGAGCTTTAAAGCCTGGTACGGTGCAAATTACTGCTACTTATGACGGTACTGCTTTGGTGCGGAGAAAAAATATTGAAATCGTAGATAGTTGTTTTAGTGATTTATTATATAATGATGCGATAACAGCTGATGAGATTGTCCAAACTAGTGATGGATTTTATATGCTTACTGAACCGCTTTCGCGTGTTTTGCCGCGTTTGGGTATATATCATTTGTATTCATATATTGATGGTAGCGAAGTAATGTCGGTTACTACATGGTATGACGATTGGTATATTTTTGCAATTTCGGGTGATGAAAAATATACATACGGTTTGTTGAAAATGCGAGAGCAAGAAAATGACTACAGTACAGTCAATGGGGAAGCGCAATCTGATGGCGATATGCCCGGTGTTACGATTTCTTTTGTCGAATTTGATTATAGCAAACTTTTAGATTTGATCAATACACATTCAGGTCAAGATAACTATGAGCTATATGTAGCTATAAATCAGGTGACAGGTCCAGGAATTGTTACTAATGACGAAAATTTGTATGACTATTTTGTAAATCCCCAATCTGATGCACCATATTTAATAGCTGAAGAATATATCAAGTTTATAGTTAAAACATCCTGTGTTAATGGGGGCATCAACGCTCCGGATAATTATATCGAGTTTTCTGGAGATGAAAATTTAACTGATCGCCTTCCTGATTTTATCGCATTGAATAATGCTAACGCTGGATATAACGTATACAGGGCTAACAACACTATTATTATAAATGATCCAGAGGATTTGTCTATGTATGAGAAATATGCTATCTTAGCTACCCATACAGGTACAGTCTCGTTTAATTCATTCGCCGCTGAAGTTGTATTTCATGCAGATGCGTTACATAGTTTGGCTGCCGGAATTAACCAGTTTTACGAAGCGGCGCTTAGAGCAGATATAGCGATTGATATACATGCCTTTGAAGAAGAATCCGTACCATTCTATACCAATGAATATTATGATTTAGAGAGTGATATTGTTCAAGAGCAAGTGTTGTATCATGGAGGATATTAAGATGGCAGATAAGTCGAAAATTAGGAAAAGAATTAAAATTTGGTCCATAATTGCAGTGCTTGGCATAGTAGTCGTGGTTACTGTGTGCTTGTTGGTGCGTTTATTTTATCCTTATGACACCAATTGGATATTAGGAAAGACATCAGAAGAAATACAGGAAAAATACGGTGCATTTTATTCGTACCGAGAAGGCTATTACAACGAATCACAACAGAAATACATCAATGGCAGTGCTAAGTACGTTACCAAATGGGCATGGGATGAATATGAACAGGAATATTTTTTGATCAGCTTTGATGAAACGGGAAAGGCATGTAAGGTCACAGAAAAATATATGTATCCTGTAACCTAAAATAACGGACAAATTTATACGCAATGTATCCGTGTCAATTACTTTAAATCTCCCCCGCGCATCGCGCGGGGGACAATATAACAAAATTTGCGCGGCGTCTTTTTGACGCCGCGCGTTGTATTTTTTAAGGTCTGAGTCCGAGTCCGCCCTCAAGGGTGAGCGTTTCGCCCGTGAGATACTTGAAATCGGAGGATGCAAGCTGAACGCAAACGCGACCTATTTCGGTCTCCGCATCCGCAAAGTGACCTGCGGGGGGAGTATGCACGTTCTTGTCAAACGCCTCGGGGTATGCGTTCTTGAACTGCTCAAGCTGTGCCGTCCATGCAAGAGGACAGATAACGTTTGCGGTTATGCCGTCCTTTGCCCACTCGGTAGCGGCAACGCGGGTAAGTCCGCGGATGCCTTCCTTCGCTGCGGCGTAAGCGCACTGACCGTAGTTGCCGAAAAGTCCCGCGCCGGACGCGAAGTTGATGACCGTTCCCTTGGTTTCCTTAAGGTAGGGATAGCACGCCTTCATATAGTAGAATGCGGCGTAAAGTCCCGAGTAGAGAGCAAGGTCAAACTGCTCGGTGGTGTGGTCGGCGAGAGTTACGCCCGAGGCGGATGCCTGCGCGTTGTTGATAAGCACGTCGATACGACCGAACTTTTCAATAGTCTGCGTTATTACGTTGTTTACCACAGCCTCGTTGTCAGCGCCCGAATTAACGTCAGCGGCAACGGTAAGCACCTGAATACCGTAAAGTCTTTCAAGCTCCTCCTTGGCGCTTTCCAGCTTTGCTACGTTGCGTCCCGTAATGACGAGATTTGCGCCCTCCTTGGCGTAAGCGGTTGCGATACCGTAGCCGATAGAGCCGCACGCGCCGTTTGACAGCACAGCGCGTCCCGCGCCCGTGATGATGGCTGTTTTACCCGTTAAAAATCCCATAATTTTTCTCCTTCCGTTTACTGTGGCGGCAATTTCTGCCGCCTGATTTTATTGCCTACATTATACACTATATTTTGCCAAAAGTCAACTGATTTTCAGGCTTCGAAAAAAATAATTACAATTAACATTTCGTAAACATAATTCAAAAATTTCAAAAACAAGGCGGAGGTAAAATAAGCGCGTAAACAACAAATGCAACGAAAAGAGAGGTATTCATTATGAACAGAAACGACAAGCAGTACATGGCACAGAAGATCCGCGCACAGTACATGGAAAAGCAGACCTCCGAGCTTGATGCGCTCCGCGAGCTTGACGCAAAGGTAAAGCGTCCCGCAAACGTGTTCGCCTATATTTTCGGCAGTATCGCGGCTATCGTTATGGGAAGCGGTATGAGCCTTATCATGACGGAGATCGGCAGTGTCGTAGGAATTGCAAACCCGCTTATCCCCGGTATTGTTATTGGCACGGTAGGCTTGCTTATGGCGGTCATCAATTATCCTATTTACACGGGAATCCTTAACAGCCGCAAGAAAAAATATGCGGACAGAATACTCAATCTGAGCGAAAAGATCATGAATGTATAATAAAAAATCAAAAGGAGAAAAAGAAAATGGCAAAGAAGAAGACGAACAAAAAGCCCATAATTATTGCGGCAGTGGGCGCAGGAGTTGCCGCTATCGGACTTGGACTTGTAAAGGCGTTCAAGGACATGAAAAAGAGCGCAAAGGCACAGCACGAGGTCGACAAGGCTGAATTTGAGGCTGTCAAGGCAGAGTCCCGCGCAAGCTTTGAGGAGAACAGGGGACACAACACCTACGCTCGCGCAAAGGAGATGGGAAAGCAGAGCTGGGACGACGCTCACATGACCCCCGCACAGCGCGAGGAAAAGGCTCAGGAGGAGCGCGACGCAAGGATCGCTGAAGCAAATGCGAGAGTAGAAGAGGCAAACGCACGTTACGACGCGGCGAAAAAGAAATAAACTAAAAATCCCAAGCGAGGCGCAGAAATATGCGGCTCGCTTGAGGTGTGTTAAAGGAGAAAATATGAACGCTATTGAGATAAGAGATCTTTCAAAAAGCTTTCGCGGAATGTACGCGGTAGATCACTTGAATATGACGGTTCCGCAGGGCGCGATATACGGCTTTATCGGCGAGAACGGAAGCGGAAAATCCACCACCATGAAGCTTATTTGCGGACATCTCGTGTCTGACGGGGGAGAGATCCGTTTGTTCGGACGCGACTTTACGGACGCGGGAGTGCGCGTCAGAGTAGGGGCTTTGATAGAGAACGCAGGCTGCTTTCCCGGCTCGTCCGTGTATCAGAACCTTATGATGCAGTGCATCAACCTCGGACTTGAAAACCCCGACGAGGAGATACGCCGCGTGCTTGAAATTGTGCGTATGGAGGATAACGCAGATCTGAAGTTCAAGAGCTGCTCACTTGGCATGAAGCAGAGAATAGGTATTGCCATGGCACTGCTTGGCGATCCTGCTCTGCTTATCCTTGACGAGCCTATCAACGGACTTGACACAGACGGTATGCGTATCATGCGCGAGATTCTCGTGGATATCACCGAAAAATACGGCTGTACCGTCCTCATTTCCTCTCACATTCTCGGCGAGCTTGAAAAGATAGCCACCCATTACGGCATTATCCGACAGGGTAAGATGATAATGGAGCTGTCCGCCGCCGAAATGGACAGTCGCGCGCAGGTGTTTACCACGCTGAGAACCAAGGACACAGAGGGCGCTGTCAAGGTGCTTTCCGAAAAGTATGCGGATGTCCGCTCGGATGACGGATATATCCGAATATTCGACGTGGACGATACAGCCGAGATCGTTGATCATCTGATGAAAAACGGTCATGTCGTCAGCGAAATAAGAAAGAACAAGGTGGGACTTGAGGAATATTACATTGAGCTTATGTCACAAAAGGAGGCGGAATAAGATGACGAATACGAGAGAAATGAAATTTGAATCCCCCAGCTTTACCACGCGCATAAAGGGAATGCTCGGCGTGGACTTTTACCGTCTGTTCCATACTCCCATGTTCTACATTTTTCTTGCCATAGCCGCAATAATTCCTGCAATGGTGTCTGCCATGACGCAGATGCCCGACCAGAACGGCAACACAATGGAGCCCTTGTATTCAAACGTCTGGCAGATAATCGCCGCATCAAAATCGCTTTACGTGATTGAAGGCATCGCCGACTATGCAAATATGAATATGGTATTTATATTCGGCGGCATCATGGTGTCCATATTTATCGGACACGATTACAAATCGGGCTACGTCAAGCAGCTCTTTACCACCCACGCGAAAAAGCAGGACTATATGATCTCCAAAACGCTTGTCTGCGCGTTTGCAATGGCGTGCATGTGCGTTACGTATCTGTTAGGCGGTACAGTCGCGGGATTACTTGTAAATTACGACACTGCCGTCAACGTAGGCTCGCTTGTTATCGCTATACTCGGCAAAATGATAATGAGCCTTGGCTGGGCAAGTCTTTATACCTTCCTTAACGTGATATTCAGAAAATATTTCGGTATTTCCATTGCCTCGTCCTTCTTCTTCGGTACAGGTATTCTTATTATAGGCGTTGCGGCTATCGTGGAAAATCTTGCGCTCCCGACGTCCTTCCTCAACATGTTTTTGTACGGTGCTTCGGTAAATGCAAATCTTTCGAGCAATATCAGCGCTCTTGTTATCTGTATCGCCGTGTCCGTGGCTTGGACGGTATTCTACAATTTCCTTGGCACGCGCATCCTTTCCAAGAGTGACGTATATTAAGGGGGAGTGAATATGAACGCAATAGAAATTAAAAATTTATCCAAGAATTTCGGTGTAAAGCAGGCGGTCTGCGGACTTGATATGACAGTTCCCATGGGCGCGATCTACGGCTTTATCGGTGAGAACGGAAGCGGAAAATCCACCACCGAGAAAATGATCTGCGGACTTATCCCCAAGAGCGCAGGCTCGATCAAGCTGTACGGAAAGGATCATACCGACGAGGCGGTCAGAGCCCGTGTCGGCGTGCTTATCGAATCACCCGGATGCTTCCCGGGGCTTACCGTTTTTGATAATATGATGCTTCAGGCGGCAAACCTCTCTATCCGCAACGCCGAGCAAGAGGTGATCAGGGTGCTCAAAACCGTCCGTATGGAGGGTGCGGCGTCCAATAAGTACAAGAACTGCTCGCTCGGAATGAAGCAGAGGGTGGGAATTGCCATGGCTCTGCTCGGCAACCCCACACTGCTCGTTCTGGACGAGCCGCTCAACGGTCTTGATGCCGACGGTATGAGAATCATGCGAGAGGTGTTCACGGATATCGTAAAGGACGGCACGCGTTCTATCGTCGTATCATCGCACCTTCTCGGAGAGCTTCAGAAGGTAGCAACGCACTACGGCATCATCCGTCACGGAAAAATGATAGCCGAGATGACGGCTGACGAGCTTGACGCTGACTGCCGCACCTACGTGGCTCTTCAATCGGCGGAAATGAACAGAACGAAAGTGCTTCTCGGCTGTAAGTATTCCCGTGTCGAGGAGGATGAGGCGGGATATATCCGCGTGTACGATATGACAACTCCCGAGGAGGTTGTGACTTATCTCTACGAAAACGGTATTTGCGTCACCGAGATAAAGACCGACAAAATAGGACTTGAGGAATACTATATAGATCTTATGAATGGGGGTAAAAGATAATGGCAAGCATGGAAAAAATTCCGGTAAGATTTGAGAATGTCGGCTTTGGTAAGCGTCTTGGCAGCATGCTGAAGGTGGATTTCAAGCGAATGTTTAAGTCCCGACTCTTTTATATCATTATTGCCGCGGCTTTGGTGATGCCCATTCTTATGACAGTAATGATGTCAATGATGGACGGTACCGTATCCGTCGATCCCCAGACTGGCGTTGAGTCGGTCATGGTAGGCCCCGAGAACGCATGGCAGAATATCGGCACTCTTCCGGGCGGAGAGGCAATGGGCGGCACGGATGTTTTCGCCATGTGCAATATCAATATGATGTTTATGGGCGTTTGCGTGTTCGTCTGCCTCTTTATTTCGGGCGATTTTCGAAGCGGATACGCTAAAAATCTGTTTACCGTCCGCTCGAAAAAAGGCGAATACGTTATTTCAAAAACGCTTGCGGGCTTTGTCTGCGGCGCTTTGATGCTTGTCGCGTATTTCCTTGGCTCGGTCCTCGGTGGCGCGATCTCAAGCTTGTCCTTTAACCTGCACGGTCTGAACGTGGGAAATCTCGTGATGTGTATGCTTGCAAAGATATTTTTGATGCTCGTATTCGTGTCCATCTTCACGCTTATCAGCGTTGCGGCAAAGCAGAAGGCGTGGCTTGCCATCTGCGGAAGCCTGGGCGGCGGTATGCTCTTGTTTATGATGGTTTCTATGATAACGCCCCTCGGCTCTACCTTCATCAACGTTGCCCTGTGCCTTGCAGGCGGAGCAATATTTGCATTCGGACTTGGCGCTATCAGCAATTTGGTGCTCAAAAAGACGTCACTTGTCTGAAAAAGTAGCAAACGGAAACAAAACTTTAACATTTTCGTGCTATAATGAGTGCGTATGGATGAAAATATACCACGGAGGTGCGATATGTTTAAAATATTGGTGGTAGAGGACGACCGCGATCTTAACCGCAGTGTGTGTACGTTTTTGAATCACAGCGGATACGAGGCTGTGGGATGTCTGTCTGCCGAGGCGGCATTTGACGAGATGTATAAGACCACCTTTGACCTTATCGTGTCGGATATTATGATGCCGAATATAGACGGTTTTGAATTCGTAAAAACGGTGCGCTCGCTCAACAGCGACATTCCGATCCTGTTTATGTCGGCACGGGATGACCTTGCGTCAAAGCAGAGAGGCTTCCGTATCGGTATCGACGATTATATGACAAAGCCGATCGATCTCGACGAGCTTTTCCTCCGCATAGGTGCGCTGTTGCGACGCGCCAAGATCGCGTCCAGCCGTCGCCTTGAGGTGGGTAGCTTCGTTATGGACGCGGACGAGCGCTCGGCTTCGCTTGACGGCGAGGAAATATCCTTGACAGCAAGGGAATTTGATATCCTTTACAAGCTGCTCTCATATCCTAAAAAGACCTTTACGCGCACCCAGCTCATGGACGAATTTTGGGACGTTGATACACAGAGCGGCACTCGCACCGTGGACGTTTATATGACCAAGCTCCGCGCAAAGCTTGCGGGATGCGAGTCGTTTGAGATACAGACGGTGCATGGACTTGGATATAAGGCGGTGCTGAAATGATTGGTAAAAAGAGCCGCAAGGGTCGCGGAATTTTCAAGCAGATACTTTACGTGCTGTATAACTTTTTCGTGTTTTTTCTCATAGTCGGCTTTGTAGTTACCTGCTCGCTTATGCTTTTTTTGAACGTCATGAGCGGAAGCATAGGTCTTGAGCTGACGGACGCTAACATCAGCGTTGCGGCAAAGCTGACCTTTATCAACGTGCTGTTTTTGTCCTTGATATTCACCGCAGTGGATACCGTCCGTCGCAGATTGACGGTGCAAAAGCCCGCACGACAGATAATCGACGCGGCAAATAAAATGATGGCGGGGGATTTTTCAGTCCGTATACCCAGCACTCACGGACTTGAGCCCGAAAGTGTATTTGCGGAGATCTCCGATTGCTTTAATAAAATGGCAGAGGAGCTGTCGGGCGTGGAAACTCTGCGCTCCGATTTTATCGCAAACGTGTCCCACGAGCTGAAAACTCCGCTTTCGGTGATCCGAAATTACGCAACCATATTGCAGTCCGAGGAGCTGGGGGAGGAGGAGCGAAGGGAATACGCCTCCGCTGTGTCCGACGCCGCACGACGGCTTTCCGAGCTTGTCACAAATATCCTGCGGCTGAGCAAGCTGGAAAATCAGCAGTCCGAGCCGATAGCCGTAGAGTACGATCTCGGTGGACAGCTTTGCGAATGTATGCTCGGCTTTGAGAGTGCGTGGGAGAAAAAAAGCATTGATATACAAGCAGATATCGAAGACGACGTTATTATCTCGGCGGATGCGGAGATGATGAGTCTTGTATGGAACAATCTGCTGTCTAACGCCATAAAATTCACGGACGAGGGCGGCAGAGTAGAGCTTACTCTTGCGACGGAGGGAAAGTACGCATACGTCAAGGTCAAGGACACGGGATGCGGAATTTCCGCCGAGGAGGGAAAGCATATATTCGATAAATTCTATCAGAGTGACAGCTCCCGCGCGACGCAGGGCAACGGACTCGGTCTTGCTCTTGTCAAGCGCGTTGTGGATATCGCAGGCTGTGATATTACAGTTGACAGCGCGGTGGGAGAGGGAAGTACCTTTACGGTCAAAATAAGGAGAGTTGAGAATGGACATCAAGAGGTTATGTAAGGCATTACTGTTTCCTCATATTGCAATTTTGATAATACTTTTGCCCGTAGCCACGGCACTTCTCGTATATTCAATGGTGTATGTCGGTACGGAATCGGTGATAGCTGTAATTTCTTACGTGCTTGCCGCCTATACCTTGACGGTGTGGTGCGTAAGGATGCCGAACATCATCAAATTCTTTTCCAAATTCAAAAACGAAAATAAATACGCACGCATGTGGCTGGAGGATACACAGCTTCGCATGAAGCTCACGCTCCTCGGCACGTTTCTGTGGAACTTGGCATACGCGATAATGCAGTTGGGGCTTGGATTTTACCACTCCTCCTTCTGGTTCGTGTCCCTTTCGGTCTACTACGTTTCCTTGGCGCTGATGCGGCTGTTTCTCGTAAGATTTACGGGTAAGCATCTGCCGGGCGAGGATATGAAGGGCGAGCTTTTTCGCTACCGCGCCTGCGGTTGGATATTCCTTGTTATGAACATTGCGCTGTCCTTTATGATATTCTTTATGGTATATTGGGGCAGAACCTTCGTTCATCACGAAATAACCACGATCGCTATGGCGGCGTTTACCTTTACGTCCTTCACCTTCGCGATAATAAATATGGTCAAATATCGCAAGTACAACAGCCCCGTTTACTCGGCGGCAAAGGCGATAAGCCTTGCCTCCGCCTGCGTGTCTATGCTGACGCTTGAGTCAACTATGATGACTACCTTCGGTGCAACGGGTGAGATGACCGTTTTGGAGCAAAAGATAATGCTTGGGGCGAGCGGTGGCGCAATATCCGCGTTTATTATCGCAATGGCAGTCTACATGATAGTAAAAAGCACGAAAAAATTAAAGCTGCTTCGGGCAGAGGAGAAAATAAATGGAGAACAATAAGGAAAACGGATTTCAGTATACCTACTCCGCACGCGACAGAGCGGAGGTTATGAAAATACGCGAAAAGTATAATAGCCGAGGGGAAGATAAGATGGAGCAGCTCCGCCGCCTTGACAAAAGCGTTACGTCAACGGCAACCACCGTTGCGTTGATAATCGGTATCGTCGGCGCGATAGTTATGGGCGCGGGCATGAGCCTTGCTATGACGGATATTTCGGCGGTGCTGGGTATGGAGCAGAAGCTCGCTATGATAGTTGGCATTATTGTCGGAGTGGCGGGAATGATCCCGACGGCGCTTGCATATCCCATATACAACGCCGTACTCAGACGGCAAAGAGAAAAGGTCGCACCCGAGATCATTCGTCTGACGGATGAGCTTATGAAATAAAAAATAAAACGGCGCAAGCCGTTTTATTTTTACCCCAAAATCATATTTTCAAGCTCGGTCACGGTATCGGCTATGCGCGTCGCACCCGCATCCAGCAGTACCTCGCGGTCACGGAAGCCCCATGAAACCGCTATGCAATCTATATTCGCGTTCTTTGCAGTCAGCACGTCCACATCCGAGTCACCGATATACAGCGTTTTGTCAAGGTCGAGGCGGACGTCAGCACCAAGCTCACAGAGTGCCGTCAGCACCGAGTCGGGGGCAGGCTTGCGCGCAGCACCCGTCCGCTCACCGACAGCGACACTTATGAGCGAACCAAAGTATTTATGGCACAGACGCGCCACCGCCGCATCAAACTTATTGGAAGCCACCGCAATCTTGCAGCCGCATGATGCAAGACGGTCCAGAAGCTGAACAATTCCTTGATAGGGTTGAGTTTTTATCTCGCAATTTTCGGCGTAGCGGGTACGGAATATGCGAGTACATTCCTCAATCGCTTCGTCTGATGTACCGTCGGGCAGGGAACGCCTTATCAGCATACCGACTCCGTTGCCGATAGAGCGGCGGACATGCTCGCGGTCAACTGCGGGAAAGGACAGCTTGCCGAGCGCGAAATTCACGCTGTCCGTCAAGTCGTCAAGAGTGTCAAGCAACGTGCCGTCAAGATCAAAAATAATATATTTGTATTTCATTGAAAAGCCTTTCTATTGTTGAGTGTTTACCGATATTTTATCACTCAGCGCTCAGAAAGTCAAGTCCGTGGCGCGATTTTATCGATTTAACGTGCCAAAGTGCGGGATTTTACATATTTTGACTTGACAAATCGGCGTGATAGCTTTATAATAAATAATATTATTAAGTAATTTCGGCAGTTTGCCCGTTTGAAAGGAAAAATATATGGTATCATTGGATCAGATCTATCACGCATCATACGTACTCAAGGATGTTATAAGACCAACAAATCTTATCCCGTCCCCCAAGATAAATCCTGATTGCGAGCTGTACCTCAAGCCCGAAAACCTGCAGGTCACGGGCTCGTTCAAGGTGCGCGGCTCGGGATATAAGATCTCACAGCTTTCCGACGAGGAGAAAAAGCGCGGCGTTATCGCTTGCTCTGCGGGCAACCACGCGCAGGGTGTGGCTCTTGCCGCAACCAAATACGGCATTAAATCCGTTATCTGTCTGCCCGACGGCGCGCCTATTTCCAAGGTAGAGGCAACCAAGGGCTACGGCGCGGAGGTTTGTATGGTTGAAGGCGTTTACGACGACGCCTACCGCCGTGCGCTGGAGCTTCGCGATGAGTGCGGATATACGCTCGTGCATCCCTTCGACGACGAGCTTGTTATCGCGGGACAGGGAACTATCGGACTTGAAATTTTGGAGGAGCTTGACAACGTTGACGCGGTGGTCGTACCCGTTGGCGGCGGCGGACTCATTTCGGGAATTGCATGCGCGGTAAAGAAGCTTCGTCCCTCCTGTAAGGTCTACGGCGTGCAGGCAGCGGGAGCGGCAAGCATGGTGCAGTCGGTCAGCGACGGCAAGATTGAACGCCTTTCTCAGGTGTCCACCATTGCCGACGGTATCGCCGTCAAAGAGCCGGGAGAGAACACCTTCCAAATGGTAAACGAGTACGTTGACGGACTTGTTACCGTTACCGAGGACGAGATCTGCTCTGCTATCCTTGCCCTTGTTGAACAGCATAAAATGATTGCCGAGGGTGCCGGCGCTGTGTCCGTCGCGGCTGTCATGTTTAATAAAATTCCCGTTGCGGGCAAGCGAGTTGTTTGCGTTGTGTCGGGTGGTAATATCGACGTTACCATTCTGTCCCGCGTAATTCAGCGCGGTCTTTATAAGACGGGACGCTCCTGCGCATTCTGCATTGAGCTTATGGATAAGCCGGGTCAGCTTCAGAAGGTTTCGAAGATAATCGCATCCCTCGGCGGAAACGTTATCTCCGTACATCACGAGCGTGCAAGCGAGGCGTCGGATATCAACGGCTGCTTCTTGCGTATCGAGCTTGAGACCCGAAACTACGAGCATATTCACGAAATAACCTCCGCACTGGCGGCGGCAGGCTTTAAATTGGAGTAATTTATGGATCTTCCTATTTGGCTTTGCTTCGGCGGTATCGTCGTTGCGATAGTTTTACTCGTAATTCTCATTGTGGGACAAAAGAAAAATGCGGGAGGCGCATCTGTGGGCGGCGACCTTGACGCTCTGCGTCGCGAGCTTCAGAACGAAATACGCGCATCCCAGAATTCCAACGTTACCTTGGTGCAGAACTCCGTCGGTCAGCTCGGACAGAGCATCAATACGTCCATAAATCAGGCGTTTGACCGTCAGGATAAGCGCATAGCCGAGCTTGTGGATAATATGACCGCAAGACAGATCGAGCTTAAGCGCGCGGTCGAGGAAAAAATGGACGACTTCAAGCGCACCTTGGACGAGAGCATCAAAAATCTCCGCACGTCGGTTTCCGAAACCAATAAGCAGTTGTCCGACGCGCAGGATAAGCTCAATGAGTCACAGCAAAAGCTGATGTCCGAGCAGCTTGGCACGATAAATAAAAACCTCACCGAAAGCCTTACAAAGCTTGAAAAGCAGTTCGACGCTATTCGCGAGCAGAACACGAAAACCCTTGATGCCATTAGAGAAACTATGGAAACCAAGCTTGTTCAGCTCCAAACGGATAACGCAAAGCAGCTTGACAAGATGAGGGAAACGGTCGACGAAAAGCTGCAAAAGACCTTGAACGACCGCATCTCGCAGTCCTTCAAGATGGTCAATGACAGACTCGGCGAGGTCTATCAGGGACTTGGCGAAATGAAGACGCTGGCTGGTAACGTGGGCGACCTCAAAAAGGTGCTGTCCAACGTAAAGACGCGCGGAATTATGGGCGAGCTTGCCCTTGGTGCTATAATGCAGGAAATGCTGACGCCCGATCAGTACGACGAAAACGTAGTTACAAAGCTTGGCTCGCAGAATAGGGTAGAGTTTGCAATCAAGCTGCCCGGTGCTGATGACGGTCACGTTTATCTGCCTATCGACTCCAAATTCCCCGCAGATACTTACCACAATCTGCTGGACGCCTACGACACGGGCGATCCCGAGCAGATAAAGGCGGCGAGCAACGCGCTTGAACAGCGCATTAAGGGATGCGCGAAGGATATCCACGACAAATATATCGATCCGCCCAACACCACCAATTTCGGTATAATGTTTTTGCCGTTTGAGGGACTTTATTCCGAGGTCGTGCGCCGCGGACTCGTGGACGAGCTTCAGCGCACCTACCAGATAAGCGTGGCAGGACCTACCACCTTCTCGGCACTGCTCAACAGCTTGCGTATGGGCTTCAAAACTCTTGCAATTCAAAAGCATTCGGACGAGGTATGGCAGGTGCTTGGCGCGGTCAAGACCGAGTTCACTAAATTTGGCGATGCCCTCGAAGCGGCGCAAAAGCGTATCATTCAGACGGGCGACGAGCTTGAAAAGCTGGTCGGAACGCGCACAAGAGCCATCAACCGTAAGCTCCGCGCCGTGTCCGCAGAAATGACCGCCGAGGACTCGCAAAATCTTATCGACAACGTGGCTGACGAATAATAAAAAAACGCGCCGTGAAATTTTTTCACGGCGCGTTTTTTAGTTCGTTGAATAAATTATTGCTCGCTGTCGGTGCTGTCCTCGGACTCGTCTGTATAATACGTAAAGCCGCTGATGATCTTTTCGATCTTTGCGCCGTAGGCGATAGAGGTATCCTCGCAGAACGTAAGCTCGGGAGTTACGCGGAGGTTAAGGTTTTTAGCAAGCTGACCGCGGATATATCCGCTTGCCGCCGCGAGTCCCTTTTTTACCTCTTTTTTGTCCCCCTGAAGGGCGGAGTAGTAGATCTTCGCATATTTGAGGTCGGGGGTGACCTCAACGCCCGTAACGCTCACAAAAGCGCCGCTGACGCGAGGGTCCTTGACCGTGCGAATGATCTGTGCCGCCTCGCGGAACATTTCCTCGTTTATTCTGTCCTGCCTGTATTTTGCCATAAATTCCTCTTGAATTTTTAAAATTACTGTGCCGCGTCAACGATAGCGGTAAACTTGGAAGCAACCAGAGATGCACCGCCGATAAGACCGCCGTCAACGTTGGGCTTGGAGAGAAGCTCTGCGGCATTCTTGTCGTTCATAGAGCCGCCGTACTGAATAGTAGTAGCTTCTGCAACGTCCTTGCCGTAAAGCTCAACGAGCACCTCGCGGATCTGTCCGCAGGTTTCCTCCGCCTGCTCGGGAGTAGCGGTAAGACCCGTACCGATAGCCCATACAGGCTCGTAAGCGATAATGATATTCTTCATATCCTCAGCACTGACGCCTGCAAGGTCGAGCTTGGTCTGCATGGAAACGATCTCACGGGTGATACCTGCAAGACGCTGCTCCTTAACCTCACCGAGGCAGAGAATAACCTTCATGCCTGCAGCAAGTGCTGCAAGAGTGCGCTTGTTAACGGTTTCGTCGGTCTCACCGAAGTACTGACGGCGCTCGGAGTGACCGATAATAACGTACTCAACGCCGCAAGCGGTGAGCATCTTTGCGGAAACCTCGCCGGTGTACGCGCCGCTCTCTGCAAAGTGAACGTTCTCCGCACCGATCTTGATGTTAGAGCCTTCAGCCGCAGCCTGAGCCGCCGCAATGGTAACGTAGGGAGCGCAGAAAATAATGTCGCAGTTGTCTTTTCCTGCAACCATGGGCTTGATCTCGTTGATGAAAGCAGTTGCCTCAGCGGGGGTGAAGTTCATCTTCCAGTTGCCCGCGATAACAGTTCTTCTTTTTGCGTTGTTCATAATAATGATTTCCTTTCGAAATAAGTATTATACAGTTTCTTGCACAGGGCGGTATCGCCCTGTGCAAAATTTTCACCGTGAATTATTATTTGTCCATCAGGCAGGAAATGCCGGGAAGCTCACGACCCTCAAGGAACTCAAGGGAAGCGCCGCCGCCTGTGGAGATGTGAGTGATCCTGTCAGCAAAGCCGAGCTGCTCGCAAGCCGCCGCAGAGTCGCCACCGCCAACGATAGAGATGCAATCCGACTCAGCAAGAGCCTTCGCAACCGAGATAGTACCCTTTGCAAGAATGGGGTTCTCGAATACGCCCATAGGACCGTTCCAAACGACCGTCTTTGCGTTCTTTACAGCGTCAGCGTAAAGCTCCATGGTCTTAGTGCCGATATCAAGACCCATCATGTCAGCAGGGATAGCATCAGCTGCAACAACAGTGGTTTCGATAGGAGCGTCGATAGGATCTGGGAAATCCTTGGTAATGGTGGTGTCGATGGGAAGGAGGAGCTTTACGCCGTTAGCCTCAGCCTTTGCCATCATTTCCTTGCAGTAGTCGATCTTTTCAGAGTCGAGCAGGGAAGTACCTACGCCGTAGCCCTTAGCAGCCTGGAAGGTGTAAGCCATACCGCCGCCGATAATAAGCGTGTCAACCTTAGAAAGCAGGTTGTCGATAACGTTGAGCTTGTCCGAAACCTTAGCACCGCCAAGGATAGCCACGAAGGGACGCTCGGGGTTGGAAAGAGCCTTACCCATAACGGAGATCTCTTTCTGAATGAGATAGCCGCAAACTGCGGGCAGACCTGCGTGCTGTGCAACGCCTGCGGTAGATGCGTGAGCTCTGTGAGCCGCACCGAAAGCGTCGTTTACAAATACCTCAGCAAGAGCGCCGAGCTTCTTGGAAAATTCGGGATCGTTCTTGGTTTCTGCCTTGGTGAAGCGGGTGTTCTGAAGCAGAACGATATCGCCGGGCTTCATAGCGGCAACCTTTGCCTGCGCGTCCTCGCCAACGGTGTCGTTTGCGAATACAACGCCGCCGCCGAGCAGCTCGTTGAGCTTATCAGCAACAACCTGCAGGGAGAACTTCTTGACGTCGCCCTTTGCCTTTTCAAGCATAGCGGCGGTAGCAGCCTCGCGCTCGTTTTCGGGGAGCTTTTCGATCTTTGCGATCTCCTTCTTATCCAGCTTCAGCTCCTTGTCAAACACGTTGTGGGGCTTGCCCATGTGGGAGCAGAGGATAACCATAGCGCCCTGATCCTTAAGGTACTGGATGGTGGGAAGAGCGGCAACGATTCTCTTGGTAGAGGTGATAACACCGTCCTTGAGTGGTACGTTGAAATCGCAACGGACAAGCACACGCTTACCGGCAACGTCAACATCTTCGATTGTTTTCTTGTTGTAGGTCATGATAAAATCCACCTTTCACAAATATTTTTGTTTATTTTTTACCACCCGATATTATAACACATTTTTTCCCTCATATCAAGAGGAATTTTTAAATTTTTACAACTTTATGATTTTTTACATATCCAAGCCGTAAGTTTACGGCTTTTTATGCTTTATGACACCGCTTTTGTCAATAGCGTCCACGATTTTTTGAATATCCTTAACGGGACGGGTGAGCGCAAAGCGCACGTAGCCCTCGCCCAAAGAGCCGAAAGCCGTGCCGGGGGTGCAAAGCACGCCCGCGCGGTCAACGAGAGCCTCCCAGAATTCCTCGGTGGAGGAATATCCGTCGGGGATAGGCGCCCACACAAACATAGTACCCTTGGAGTCGGGTACGTTCCAGCCGATAGAACGGAGTCCACCGCAAAGCGCGTCGCGCCTGCACTGATATTCCGCACCCTGTGCTTCGATCACCTCGCGCGGCGTCTGCATAGCTGCGATAGCCGCCTTTTGCACGGGGAGGAACATACCGAAATCTATCTGCGAGCGAAGCTTTTTGATAGCGGCGATAATATCCCGACGTCCAATTGCAAAGGATATGCGCGCGCCCGTGACGTTAAAGGACTTGGAAAGCGAAAAGAATTCCATTCCGACATCCACAGCACCTTCAAGTGACAGGAAAGAGCCGCACTTGTTTCCGTCGTGCACGATATCCGAATATGCGTTGTCGTGTATGACGATAAAGCCGTACTCGCGCGCGTAGCTTATGACCTCCTCGTACATCTCACGCGTAGCAAGCGCCCCCGTGGGATTTGAGGGGTAGGAGAGGATAATGAATTTCGTGCGCTTCAAAATATCCGTCGGAATATCCGCCATGCGTGGCAGAAAATCCGTTTCCTTCGTAAGAGGATAGTAGTGTATGTCCGCCTCGCCGAAATATGCGCCTGCCTCGAAAACGGGGTAGCCGGGATTGGGAAGCAGTACCACGTCGCCCTTGTTGCAAAGAGCCATACCGATATGTCCGCAGCCCTCCTGTGTGCCGTGCACTGCGGTTATCATATCCCGCTCTATCGCGACACCGTAGCGGCGACGGTAGTAATCTATCACCGCATCAAGCAGCTCGTCGGAGTCCACGAGCGTGTATTTCCACGCCTCGGGGTCTTGCGCCGACTGACACAAAGCATCAATAACGTGCTGACTTACGGGAAAATCGGGAGTTCCGACGTACAGCGAATGCACCGTCCGCCCCGCACGCTCAAGCTCCGTCTTTTTCTCCGTCATTCGGGCAAAAATTCCCGTCTGAAAGTGGTCAAGTCTTTTTGAATCAACAGCCATTTTTAAATCAAAGCTCCGCGATTACCTCAACCTCTACAAGCACACCGCGGGGAAGCTTGCTTACCTCAACGCAGGAGCGCGCGGGCTTGGAGGTAAAATATGAACCGTAAATTTCATTGAACGTCGCAAACATGGAAATGTCGGAGAGGAAGCAGGTGGTCTTTACGACCTTGTCAAATCCCGTTCCTGCCGCTTCAAGAACAGCGGCGAGATTTTTGCAGACTTGCTGAGTCTGTCCCTCAATGTCCTGCGCCTCCACGTTGCCGCTTGCGGGGTTTATAGCGATCTGTCCCGACGTGAAAAGGAGATTGCCGACCTTAACTGCCTGAGAATAAGGGCCGATAGCGTCGGGGGCGTTTTTGGTGTAGATCTTTTCTTGCATTTTTATGTACCTTCTTTCAAAAATTTTAGTTGGTTTTGATTTGCGTCACATTGAGAATATCTATCTGCGGCAAGGTTTTACCGCAGTCTGCGTATATCTCGCAAAGCATATTTTTGAGCTTTTCAAGAACGGGGAATTCGGTGTAATAATGTCCCGCCTCAAGCAGATTCATATTCGAATAAGGCGCGTCGCAAAGCTGATGATATTTCAATTCACCCGTAACGTAGGTGTCAGCTCCCGCCGCCTGTGCCGCGTGTACGTCACCCGCACCGCCGCCGCCAAGCACGGCTACTCGGTGTACGGGGTGACCGCAGGATGCGTAGGTCACAACGGGCGCGTCAAGACGCTCCTTGACAAGCATTGCAAAGTCCTCGGTTGTCGTAGGCTCTTTAAGATATCCAATTCTGCCGATCTCCTCGCCGTTTTGCCCAAAGACCTCTACATTTTCAAGCCCGAGCATGGTGGCAAGAACGTCGTTGACTCCTCCGCTCACCGCGTCAAGGCGAGTATGGAAAGCCATAGCAGTTACTCCACCCGCGATAAGCTTCAACACTTTTTTTGCGGTGGCGTCGCTCTCGTTTACAGCCTTAAGTCCCGAAAAGATAAGAGGGTGATGCGTAATAAGGCAGTCGTAGCCGCCGTTTACAGCATAGTCAACGGCATAGCCGTCTGGGTCAAGAGCGAGAAGTATTCTGCCTATTTTTTTACTGCCGTCAGCACAGACGGCAAGACCGTCGTTGTCCCAATCACAAGAGAGGGAGGATGGAATCCGTTCGCACAGCGTGGCGTAAAGCTGACTCGCACTCATGTATCCGTTATCCGTCATTTTTGACTTTCTCCTTTTAAAATGATTTCGTTTATCTCGGCTATCAGCCCGTCCTCGTCGGAAGTGTTCACGCCCGACGCAGCCTTCGCCGCTTGGCGAGCCGTCAGCGTTGTAAGATGCTTTTTTGCATAGCTCAAATAAAGCTTGTACTGCTCGGTGCAAAGTCCGTCGGCGAGTCCGAGCAAAAGCTCCGCATCCGAATAGTCCGTCTGTGCAAAATCAGGTGCATAGTCGGCGCATATCGTGCGGTACAGTCGGTCGCCCTCTTGGCTGTACGTATTTCCGACAATGGCAAATCCGAGTGTGGCGAGTGCCGAGCAAAGCTTTTCGGCGTGAGTCATAGGCTGGAGGATGAGACGAATACCGTCGCGCCGTACCCACTGTGCCGCCTCCAATATTGCCGCGATAAGCTCGCCGCCCATGCCGAAAATGATGATATCCGTAGGCGCATATTTGTCAAGTCCCGAAAGCCCGTTCGTTTGCACGGTGACTATTCTGTCCGACAGCCCCGCCGTTCTTATATGCAGACTCGCTCGCTCCACAGGTCCTGCGTTTATATCGGATGCTATTGCGAGAACGTCACCGTCCCCGTGAAGAAATCCTTCCGAGCAAAGAAAAATCGGGAGGTATGCGTGGTCAGTTCCCACGTCGGCAACTACACCGCCACGCACGTATTTTGTCGCGGTCATAAGCCGCGGCGATAGTTTAACAGACATAAAGTCAAGCTCCTCAAAATCAAATCAAGCCGCGACCTCTCTGCGCGGTAGCGCGAAAAGCCGCGGCGGTGTGCTTTCTTTGAACTATTACTCGGCAAGGAAAGCGTTGATCTTTGCAACCAGCGCATCCGCATCCGTTCCGTGAACGGCACAAGCCTCCTCAATGGACTCGCCGCGAGCGGAAGGGCAGCCAAGGCAATGCATGCCTATCTCAAAGAAAAACTGAGCGGTTTCGGGAGCGTTGTCAAGAACGTCACCGATAATAGACTGTTTAGTTACTGTCATTTCAATTTACCTCCTTAAATTTATCTGTAATTATTATAACCTTATATTGTGTCCGTGTCAAGTTTTTTATGTGAATTTTATAAAGAGAATTATCCCAGCAGGAAATCGAATACCATCATCAGGCAAAAGCCCGCGAGCAAAGAATAGGTAGCGCCGCGCTCGTTGCCGTGCGCGTGAGTTTCGGGTATCATTTCGTCACTGATAACGTAAAGCATAGTTCCGCCTGCGAAAGCAAGCGCGAAGGGAAGGATAGCCGTGGAAACATTCACGGCGAAATATCCGATAAACGTGCCGATAACCTCGACCACGCCCGTCATAAGAGCAATAAGGAAGGTGCGTCCGCGAGATATGCCGGAAGCCAGCATGGGTGCGATTATCACCATACCCTCGGGGATATTCTGAAGCGCGATACCTCCTGCTACCGTAATGGCGCTGGTGATGTCGCCCGTACCAAAGCTGACTCCTGCGGCAATACCCTCGGGGATATTATGAATAGCTATCGCGATAACGAACAGCATGACCTTGTCAATATTGCCGTTGTGATGAGCCTCGCGGTCAACTCCCGTGATGGTATGAAGGTGTGGGACTAATCTGTCGATAAGGTTGAGGCACAGCGCACCCGCAAAAATGCCTACAACCGTAAAGATAATTGAGAATCCGCCGTATTCCAGCGAGGGAAGGATAAGTCCTATCACAGCAGCGGCAAGCATTACGCCTGCGGCAAAGGAAAGCACGATATCGTTGAATTTGTGGGATGTTTTTTTGAACAAAAATCCGAGGAGCGCTCCAAAGACCGTTGACAGTCCGACACCGAGCGCAGTAAGTAAAACGGGTACCATATTAGTCCTTTCCTGTAAAGCTCGGCGCTGTCCGAGAAAGTGTCAGACAGCGCCGATTACATAACATAGATCAATATTCTGCGTTGCCCACGGTTCTGGGGTAGGGCAGTACGTCGCGGATGTTGGAAACGCCCGTGAGGTACATGATGATTCGCTCAAAGCCAAGGCCGTATCCTGCATGCTTGGTGCCGCCGAACTTGCGGAGGTTGAGGTACCACCAGTAGTCCTCCTCTCGGAGTCCGCACTCTGCCATGCGCGCGGTAAGCACGTCCATACGCTCCTCACGCTGTGAGCCGCCGATAATTTCGCCCACTCCGGGAACAAGCATATCCATAGCCGCAACCGTCTTTCCGTCGTCGTTGAGTCGCATATAGAAAGCCTTGATGTCCTTGGGATAATCGGTTACAAATACAGGGCACTTGAATATCTGCTCGGTGATGTAGCGCTCATGCTCCGTCTGCAGGTCGATACCCCACTCGACGGGGTACTTGAACTCTACGCCGCTCTTCTGGAGCAGCTCGACAGCCTCGGTGTAGGTCACGCGCTTGTACTCGCTGTTAACGAGAGCGGTAAGTCTGTCCTTGAGTCCCTTTTCAACAAAGCTGTTGAAGAAATCGATCTCCTGCGGGCAGGTCGTCAGCACGTGATTGATGATGAATTTGATCATATCCCACGCAAGCTGCATGTTGTCGTTAAGGTCGGCAAAGGCGATCTCGGGCTCTATCATCCAGAACTCTGCCGCGTGACGCGCGGTGTTGGAGTTCTCTGCGCGGAAGGTAGGACCGAAGGTGTAGATCTTGCCGTAAGCCAGCGCGTATGTCTCGCCCTCAAGCTGTCCCGAAACGGTAAGGTTTGCGGATTTGCCGAAGAAGTCGGTGGAGTAATCCACCTCGCCATTCTCCGTCTTGGGCAGATTGTCCATGTCCAGCGTGGTTACACGGAACATCTCGCCCGCGCCCTCTGCGTCGGATGCGGTGATGATGGGGGTGTGAACGTAAACAAATCCACGGTCATGGAAGAACTTGTGGATAGCGTAAGCCGCCTCACTGCGAACTCTGAAAACCGCGGAGAACAGATTTGTTCTGGGACGCAGATACGCCTGCTCGCGGAGGAATTCAACCGAGTGACGCTTGGGCTGCAAGGGATAGTCGGGGGTAGAAGTACCCTCAACGCATATCTCCTCTGCCTTCAGCTCAAAGGGCTGCTTCATACCCGGCGTCAGCTCGATCTTACCCTTGACGATAAGGGAAGCGCCGACGTTCTGATGAGCTATCTCGTCGTAGTTAGCTATTTTTTCGCGCTCGAAAACCACCTGAACGCTCTTGAAGCAGCTTCCGTCGTTAAGGTCGATAAAGCCGAAAGCCTTGCTGTCGCGCAGATTGCGCACCCAGCCGCCGACAGTGACCGTCTTGCCGCCGAATGCCTCGGGGTTTTCATACATATCGCGTACAAAATCTCTTTTCATGGTAATATCTCCGTTTCAAGTGAAATAACAAACGTATCGGACGAGCCAGCGTCCGCATCAAAGTTACATTCCATTATATCACCACTTTGAGCTTTTGTCAATCAATAATCGGCAAAAACCCTAAAAGATGTACGTTTTTTTGAATTTAAGGCTCACTTTTACGCTTTTGAATAAAATTTTTCGAGATAATTGAGGAAAAGCGCGCCGCCGTACAGTATCACCGCCGACGCAAGCACGTACTCGCCGCGCTCCACAAGCCACAATCGTACCCCCAGATGCCCCTCCGCTCCCGCACGGTATATCTGAGCGGCTATGTCCATAAGTGCAAGTAGCAAAAGCGGCTGACCTATAAGTAAAAGTCGTGAAGCCAAGGGGTGAGGACCTACCCTTGCCGACCGTTTGTTTTTGAACATGTTTTTACCTCCGATAGTGTTGTCCGTTTGGTTAAGCGTAACAAAATGTGCATAACGTCAAATACCTGCGAAAACCAAACGTCTTTTTATTAAATTTTAATATATTTTCCTCTTAAAATCAAGCTGTAAATAATACCAGCGCCGCGAGATGTGGACTTTTTGTTTCGACATTTTTACGGATTTGTAAATTCGGGCGGCGGCCTTCGCGAAAAACAGAGCCGTTTTTATCATATTTTCCGATTATTCCGCCGCCTTTGGCAAAAAACGCCCCGAAACGTCATAAACGACGCAAAAAGTGTATTTTATGACAGCGAAATTTAACAAAAACGGATACGGCAAAGGTTTATAATTGTAATTGCGGTGTGTAACACCGCAAAAAATCAACGGGGGAAATTTTTATGGAAAAGCAAAGCGAGAATTCAAACGGAGCCACACCCTGCCGCTTGTCGGCGATCAGACATTGCTCGGCAAGCGTGAGATCGGAGAGGGTAGAGTACAGACTTTACGAAATGTCAGCCGACGGAGATATGATGGGATACGCCGTCGGAGTGCGCGGCTTTGGCGAGCGGCGCGTGGCGTTTGCAGGGCGGGACTATGCATTGGCAGAAAGGATATTTGAGTCCGTCGCGCACCACTGCGTAACTCCTTGCACGCTGACGGACGTGGTGGAGGATATGATGTTCGGCGCGGAATACTTCGGAGCGACTTGACAAATTTCTCGGCGGGTGGTATAATGCAAGCATATCAGATAAAGGAGATATGCAATGAGAGCATTTATATATACGGGCGGCAAGGTGTTCGTTGAAAATATAACCGAGCATCCGCGCGGAGAGGACATAAAAATAGCCGCAGACGCGGGGTATAATACGGCAAAGCTGCTTGGAGTCACCCCCGACATTCTCGTGGGAGATTTTGATTCCTTGGGGGACGTGCCCGAGGAAAAGGGAATGAAGGTACACCAAGTTCCCGCCGAAAAGGATCTGACGGATACGCAGATCGCGGTGGAGCTGGCTATCGGCTCGGGCGCGAATGAAATATTTATTATTGGAGGACTTAGCGGCAGACTTGACCACACGCTGTCAACTCTGTCTATCCTTGAGGATCTGCGCGGCAGAACGGTACACGGATATGTGACAGACGGTCAGAGCCGCGCGCGCTATATCTGTTCCACGTCAACGCTTATCGCGCGGAGTCAGTATAAGTATCTTTCCATTATCGCCGCCGACGAGGTGGTCAAGGGCGTGTCTGTCGAGGGGTGCAAATATCCCTTGAAAAAGGCTACGCTCAACCGCAGATTGCAGTACGCCGTGTCCAACGAGATAACGGGTAACGTCGCGCTCATTTCGGTCCGCAAGGGCGGAATATACATCATTGAATCCAAGGATATTGAGTGACAAATACTCAAAAATAGCACGGCGGCGACTTTTTTCATATACTGCCCGTGAAGGACTTTATGATTTTGGAGGACAGTATTATGAAAATCGTGCTTTGGCGTTCACCCGCCTTTCTGTCGCCGCTTCTGCGCAGGATGTTCAAGATACAAAAGGTTAAAAAGAGAAAATAACATAGTCAGAGTTCAAAAACCGCGGCTCGTGCCGCGGTTTTTGACGTTTGGAAGCAAAAACCCCCTTGCAAAAAAGAACGAAATGTGGTAAAATCAAAAGGAACGAATAAATTATATCGGAGGCTGAAATGCCTGAAAAGAAAATTTTCCCGCCCGAGTCAGCGTTTTTGCCGATAGACCGTCGCACAATGGACGCGCGGGGCTGGGACAGACCTGATTTCGTATACGTTACGGGTGATGCCTACGTGGATCATCCGTCCTTTGGCGTTGCCATAATATCCCGCGTGCTTGAATCCGCAGGCTTCCGCGTGGCTATCCTTTCACAGCCCGACTATAAGAGCGCGGATGCCTTCCGCGAGTTCGGCAGACCGCGCCTCGGCTTTCTCGTCACGTCGGGTAACATAGACTCCATGGTGGCGCATTACACCGCCGCCAAGAAAAAGCGCACCAGCGACTACTATTCGCCCGGTGGTGTTATGGGCAAGCGCCCCGACCGCGCGGTGATAGTTTACTGCAACCGTATCCGCGAGGCGTACGGCGATATTCCGATAATTATCGGAGGTCTTGAAGCATCCCTGCGCCGCTTTGCACACTATGATTATTGGGACAACAAGGTGCGCCGCTCCATACTTATCGACAGCCGCGCCGACATTCTGACCTACGGTATGGGCGAAAATATCCTTCTGCGGATAGCTCAGCTCCTTGACCGTGGCGTCCCCGTCCGCAAGATACGTGACGTGCGCGGAACGGTATATATGTGTAAAGCAGACGAGGCTGGTAGCGTTCATTTTGACGTTGCCGCGACCTATAATTACGACGAGTTGAAGGTGGACAAGCGACTGTACGCAGAGGCCTTCGGCACGCAGTATAAAAATCAAGATGCTATATCGGGCAAGGCGATTTGCGAAATCTACGACAATAAACTGCTCGTGCAAAATCCGCCAATGCCGCCGCTTGAGAGGGAGGAGCTTGACCGAGTTTACGCTCTGCCTTACGCGCGGACGTATCACCCGTCCTACGAAAAGGACGGCGGTGTTCCCGCCATTGAGGAGGTGCGCTTTTCTATCACGCATAACCGAGGCTGCTTCGGAGCGTGTAATTTCTGCGCGCTTGCTTTCCATCAGGGAAGGACGGTGCGCTCGCGCAGTATAGAGTCGGTGGTGCGCGAGGCAAAGATCATTACCGAAATGCCCGACTTCAAGGGATATATCCACGACGTGGGCGGACCTACGGCAAATTTCCGAAAGCCTGCTTGTCAAAAACAACTGAAGAGCGGCGTTTGCACTAACCGTAAGTGCCTCGCCCCCACTCCGTGTCCCAACCTCGAGGTTGACCACAGCGAATATATAGAGCTTTTGCGTCAGATAGAAGCCCTGCCGAAGGTGAAAAAGGTGTTTATCCGCTCGGGAATACGCTTCGATTATCTTATGGCTGACAAGGATGATACGTTCTTTAACAAGCTCGTCCGCGACCACGTTTCGGGACAGCTCAAGGTAGCGCCCGAGCACTGCTCGTCGCCTGTTCTGCGTTGTATGGGCAAGCCGGATTTCGAGGTTTACTCGGCGTTCAGACGTAAGTTTTTTGATATCACCGAGAGGTGCGGCAAGGAGCAGTATCTTGTGCCGTATCTTATGTCCAGCCACCCCGGCTCGACCATGAGCGACGCGGTCAATCTTGCCGTGACACTCAAGCGCGACAAGTACGCCCCCGAGCAGGTGCAGGATTACTATCCGACACCCGGCACGGCGTCTACGGTCATGTTTTACACGGGAATAAATCCCCTGGATATGAAGAAGGTCTACGTGCCGACGGACTACCGCGAAAAGCAGCTTCAGCGCGCGTTGCTTCAGTTCAACCGTCCCGAAAACGCGCCAATGGTGCGCGAGGCGTTGCGCGCGGCGCATAGGGAAGACCTTATAGGCTACGGTGAAGATTGCCTCGTCCGTCCCGAAGGCAAGGGCTCGCGCCCGAGCGTGCAGAGTAAACAAAGCCGCAGTTCAGGGCAGGAAAAAGGCAAAAAAATGTCTGCCACCAAAGCTAAAGCATCCTCAAAGCCCGCGCCAAAAAGCGGCAAAAATCCCGCCCTGCGCGGAGGACCAAAGAGAAAAAGCGGTAAGTGAGTTTTGAGACGCTTTCTGCATCACAATAGCTTTCAGGAAAAACAGCATCGAAAAAAATTTGTTTTGTTAGAATATAGTTTTAAATCTTAAAAGGATAACATAACCACTTTCTGCACAAGGCGCACTGCGCCAGACCAAGTTTCCGTCGCTCCGACGGGAACTTGGCGATATGGGTATGTAGCAACTTGTGCGCGCAATCACGCCTTTTTGCAACATGCAAAAGGCAGCGCGTTTAGTATAGTGGGAGAATTAAGGGAGAAAACCGTGGGTTTTCTCCCTTAATTCTCCTTTTGGTTACTTTTCGGAGAAGCGAAAAGTAACATAAAACGCATAAACATCAAAATCATTAAAATAATCCCCAAAATCTCTTGACAAGTTGAAAAATATATATTATAATATTTTGGTAAGCAAATTCAAACGCTGTGATCGGGAATTGTCTCTCCATCGCCGTTAAAGAGAGCCGCGGGCAGGTGCGACGCGGTACGGCAGGGCGGTCATCTCACCCGGGAGCGGTCTGACGAAGCGCGAGTAGTCGCGTGTGTAGGAGGAACGGTAGCCTGCCGTTATTTTGGCGAGGTGCTATGCACCCACGAGTGGAGCTTTATGCTCAAGCAGAGTGGTACCGCGGTAACTCCGCCTCTGAATTTACAGAGGCGATTTTTTATTTTCAGTAAACAATTTCACTATATCGAAAGGAAGATTTTCTTATGAAGTACGATTTTTCCGCAGTTGAGGGAAAATGGCAAAAGCGTTGGGAGGACGCGGGAATTTTCAATGCCGCAGATAACTCCGACAAGCCTAAATTTTACGGACTCGTTGAGTTCCCGTACCCCTCGGGCGTTGGTATGCACGTAGGACATATCAAGGCTTATTCGGGTATTGAGGTAATCGGCAGAAAGAGAAGAATGGAGGGCTACAACGTCCTGTTCCCGATAGGTTTTGACGCATTCGGTCTGCCTACCGAAACCTCCGCTATCAAGACGGGTATCCACCCCCGCGAGCTGACCGACCGAAATATCAACAAGTTTTCAAGTCAGCTTCGCCGTGTCGGCTTTGCATTTGACTGGAACCGCGTGGTTGACACCACCGAGGAGGATTACTACAAGTGGACGCAGTATATTTTCCTCAAAATGTTTGAAAAGGGACTTGTTTTCCGCAATACTGCGCTAGTAAACTACTGTCCCACCTGTAAGGTGGTGCTGTCCAACGAGGATTCGCAGGGCGGAAAGTGCGATATCTGTAAGAGCGATATCGTCCAGAAATCCAAGGACGTTTGGTATCTCCGAATTACCGAGTACGCAGACAAGCTGCTTGAGGAGCTGGATAATCTCGATTATCTGCCCAACATCAAGCTCCAGCAGGTCAACTGGATAGGTAAGTCCCGCGGTGCATTCGTAAACTTCGGTATCAGCGGAGTAGAGGACAGCCTCCGCGTTTACACTACCCGTCCCGACACGCTCTTCGGAGTTACGTTTATGGTCGTTGCCCCCGAGCATCCTATGATCGACAAGTACGCCGACAAGATCACCAATATGGACGCAGTGCTTGCATATCGCGAGGAATGCTCCAAAAAAACGGAGTTTGAGCGCACCCAGCTCGTAAAGGATAAGACGGGTGTTTGCCTTGAAGGCATCAAGGGTGTAAATCCCGTGACAGGCAAGGAAATTCCGATTTATATCGCCGACTACGTAATGATGGGCTACGGCACGGGCGCTATCATGGCAGTGCCTGCTCACGACGAGCGAGACTATGATTTTGCAAAGAAGTTCGGAATTGATATTATTGAGGTCATCAAGGGCGGTGACATCTCCAAGGAGGCCTATGCAGGCGACGGCGAGATGGTCAACTCCGGCTTCCTTGACGGCTTTACCAACAAGAAGGATTCTATCGCAAAAATGATAGAGTACCTGACCGAAAAGGGCGTCGGCGAGGGCGGCGTTCAGTACAAGATGAAGGATTGGGCGTTCAACCGTCAGAGATATTGGGGCGAGCCTATTCCGATAGTCCATTGTCCCGAGTGCGGTATCGTTCCCGTTCCTTACGAGGAGCTGCCGCTTCGACTTCCTGCAGTAAATGAGTTCGCGCCCGGCGAGGGCGGAGAGTCGCCCCTTGCAAAGATCGACAGCTTTGTAAACTGCAAGTGCCCGAGGTGCGGTGGTGATGCAAAGAGAGAGACCGACACCATGCCCCAGTGGGCAGGCTCGTCGTGGTATTTCCTGCGCTATATCGACCCGCATAACTCAAAGAGCCTCGCGGATATGGATAAGCTGAAATATTGGCTGCCCGTTGACTGGTACAACGGCGGTATGGAGCACGTAACCCGTCACCTGATCTACTCCCGCTTCTGGCACAGATTCCTTTACGATATCGGCGAGGTTCCCACCAAAGAGCCTTACGCTAAGCGTACCGCGCAGGGACTTATCCTTGGTCCTGACGGCGAGAAGATGTCCAAGTCCCGCGGCAACGTAGTAGACCCCAACGACGTCGTTGACGTTTACGGCGCAGACGTTCTGCGCGTGTATATCCTCTTTATGGGTGACTATGGAAGTGCCGCTCCTTGGTCGGATAACAGCGTTAAGGGCTGTAAGCGATTCCTTGACAGAGTTGCAGATCTGCCATCTATGGTAAGCAAGGACGCACCCGCAAAGCTGGAGTCCTCCTTCCACAAGACCATAAAGAAGGTAACCTCGGATATTGAGGAGATGAAGTTCAATACTGCAATCGCCGCTATGATGGGACTGCTCAACGAGATAGGCGAGGCGGGCGCGCTCACCGCAGAGCAGCTTGAAACCTTCCTGCTTCTGCTTTGCCCCTTCGCGCCCCACCTTTGCGAGGAGCTTTGGGAGCAGACGGGACACAGCGGATTCTGCTCTATGGCGAAGTGGCCTGAATACGACGAAGCCAAGACCGTTGATGCTACCGTTGAGCTTGCGGTTCAGATCAACGGCAAGGTAAAGGGCAAGATAACCCTGCCCATAAACAGCGATAAGGACGCGGCAATCGCGGCTGTGAAGGCTGATGAAAAGCTGGCGGCTCTGCTTGAAGGTAAGACTATCGTCAAGGAGATCGTCGTTCCCAATAAGATCGTAAATATCGTTGTAAGATAACGAAAATCCCCACCGTGAAATCACGGTGGGATTTTCACATATATAAAAAATTCCCGTTCATAGAACGGGAATTTTGGAGCTGGTAATCAGAATCGAACTGATGACCTCGTCATTACCAATGACGTGCTCTACCGACTGAGCCATACCAGCGACTTTGATATTATATCACATCAAAACCGCTTTGTCAAGAGCCTTTTTCACATTTTACGACTAAAATTTTAAAATTTTCAAAACGCCCCGAGGGGTGTCCTCATATCGTTTAAATTTATATCCGCTTCGGCTGCATTCCTGCAAAGAGGGCATTGGCGTTCTCCACGAAATCTTCAAACGTGAGGTCGCGGCTGCGAGTGAGCATTTTAGGATTTGAGAGGTTTATCTCATACATCCAAACGCCCGCATATTTGATTTCTCGAAGCTTGGCAAGAAGCTCTGCCCAATCAACAAGTCCCTCGCCGGGGAGCCAGTGCTTTTCGTCAACAAAATCGTAGTCGGAGACGTGCAGAGTGATTATTTTGTCGCCGAGCTTGTCAAGAAAATTCACATTCGTATCGCTCAAAAGATGATTTGTATCAAAGCAAACACGCAGCTTATCGTTGACGCTTGCAAGCCTTGCAACCTCATCCGCCGTGTTGCCAAGGCAGGTGCGGGGAAGATCCTCAACCGCAATCACCGCGCCGTGGCTGTGGGCAATTTCGGCAAGCGTGTCAAGGCTCTGCATAGAGCATTTGATGCGCTCCTCGCGCACGTCGTCGCTGATCGGCTCGCCGCTCGGGTGAACGATAAACTTGTCGATTCCTATATCAGCCGCCTTTTCGATCAGCTGTGTGTAATACTCAATCGTGCTTTTTCGCAATTCACCGTTGGTTGATGAAACGTCGAACTGCGTGAATGGCCAGAAGGGAAGATGATACGACCACAGATCAACGCCGTAACGCTTCGAAAGCTCGGCAAGCTCGCGGTAATTGATAGAGCCGTACAGTTCCGACGGCATAGATATCTCAATAGCGCCTATTCCGCTTTGATTCAAAGCTTTGAAGTTGTTATCCGTCAGCGCAAATCCGCTGCTTGACAGTCCCACTTTATACATTTTTAAATGCCTCCTTGGGTGGTGGATTGATAGACTTATTGTATCATAAAACATGTGTCTTTTCAAGCCTTTTAATTAAAAATGCTTTTCGCCCCTCTGCATGTCATTCTGAGCGAGCGTAGCGAGTCGAACCCGAAGGGCGCGAAGCGGAATCTCGCAAAAGGGCGAAAAGCTACCTTTATCACGCTTGCGCGTGATGATATGCCAAGCCGAAGGCTTGTGCCTTCGGCTTGGATACAAAAAAAGTCCGAGAACTTTGTTCTCGGACTTTTTTGGAGCTGGTAATCAGAATCGAACTGATGACCTCGTCATTACCAATGACGTGCTCTACCGACTGAGCCATACCAGCGACTTGATTATTATACCACACGACTTTTGCTTTGTCAAGAGCTTTTTTTATTTTTTGCGACTTAAAATGAAAATTTTTACGGGGCTGTCAAAAACAACCCCGTAAGTGATATTTTATTCCGCCGAGCAAACCGGCTCTACCCAGCCGTAGGTGTCAGCCACGCGACCCCACTGGATTCCGGTGATGTTGTCGTACAGAGCCTGTGCGACCTTGCCAATCTCGCCGTTATTGATGATGGTATGCTCAACGCCGTCAAACAGCTCGCCGATAGGGGAGATAACTGCCGCAGTACCCGAGCCGAATGCCTCGTTAAGTCTGCCTTCCTTCGCTGCCGTCAGCACCTCGTCAATGGACAGCTTGCGCTCGGTTACCTTGTAGCCGTTGTTCTTGAGCCAGGTGATGCAGGAGTCGCGGGTAACGCCGGGGAGGATATTTCCTGCGTCAAGAGCGGGGGTGATGACTTCATTGTCGATAACGAAGAATACGTTCATCGCGCCGACTTCATCGATATACTTATGCTCGATACCGTCAAGCCACAGCACCTGCGCATATCCCATAGCTTCAGCCTTTTCCTGACCGATAAGGGAAGCGGCGTAGTTTCCGCCAACCTTTGCATAACCCGTACCGCCGCGTACTGCGCGGACGTACTCGCTCTCGACTACGATCTTAACGGGTGCGATTCCGTTTGCGTAGTAAGAGCCGACGGGGGAGAGGATGATGCAGAACAGATATGTCTTGGAGGGGTGAACGCCCAGGTGGCAATCGGTGGAGAAAATGAAGGGACGAATGTAGAGCGACGTACCCTCGGAGTGAGGAACCCAGTCCTTTTCTACCTTAACGAGTGCCTTGATAGCTTCAAGCACGTCGTCGGGGTCAACCTGCGGGATACACATTCTCTTGTTTGTATTGTTCATTCTCTCAATGTTCTTCATAGGACGGAAAAGCTGTATGTTGCCGTCTGCGGTACGGTACGCCTTGAGTCCCTCAAACATTTCCTGCGCGTAATGGAAAACGGTGCAGGAGGGGTCAAGAGAGAGCGGTCCGTAGGGAACGATACGCGCGTCGTGCCAGCCTTGCTCGGGATCGTAGTTCATAAGGAACATATAGTCGGTAAAATACTTACCGAAGCCCAGCTTTGAGTCCTCGGGCTTAACCTTGAGAGTGTAGGGTGCTTTTTCAAATCTGATATTCATTTATCTTTCTCCTTTGGGGGTAAATTTTCGATACCAATATTATAATACCATTTTCCCGCAATTTCAAGGGGTTTTTGGAAAATTTACGTCCGCTGACGGTATTTTTTCGCCGCACCGCACATATTTTGTAGTGATTATGAGAGGGGGAACGAATGATATGAAGAGATCAGACATTTCGGGAGCAGAAAAAATCAGTGTAGAGGAAAGAGAATATATGAAGATAATATTGCGTGCAAAGCGCGCGGTACAGTGTATACTGCTCGTTGCGATTTGCGCTGTCGGACTGTGTATAGGCGTTGCGGCGGCGGATAACGTCGTGGCAATATCGGAGGACGGCGCGCTGTGGACGTCTGGCAAAAAGGAGCAAACCACGGTGGCTGTATCATACGGTCTTGACGTTATTGCCGCATCCGACGAGATGGTATTTTCGGGACTCGTAGGCAACGAAATTACCTTCACGCCAAACGATATAAAGCGCGCTATGAATCTATCGGACGTGAATTACATAACCGTGACAAAGCTTCCCTCGGCGGAAAAGGGAGTGCTGTACGTTGGCTCTGTGGGCGCGTCGGAGGGGCAGGTCATAACGGCGGGAAACATGTCCCATCTTTCCTTCTCGGCAGCCGACAGCACGAAGCCGTCTGATACGTATATGTATATATCCGTCAACGGTTCTGCATATTCCGTCAAGTGTAAAATGTGCTTTTTGCCCGCTATAAACTACACGCCCACCGTAAGCCTTGTGCCCGATATCACCTTGAATATCAGCACGTATCGCGACACGCCCTCCTACGGCAATCTGTCCGCCTACGATCCCGAGGGTGACGTTATGACCTACGAGATAGTCAAGTACGCCTCCCACGGCAGAGTCAGCCTTACTGATAAGCACACGGGCGCATACGTTTACACTCCCGACAGCGGATATACGGGAGTTGACAGCTTCGTATACGTTGTGCGCGACGAGTACGGAAATTACAGCACCTCTACCGTTGTAAATCTTGAGGTCAATGCTCCGCCAAGCTCTGTGACCTACGCCGATATCAAGGGCAGCGTATATGCGTCGGCGGCTATCCGCGTAAGCTACGCGGGTATTATGAACGGCACGCAGGTGGGCAAGGAGTGCTACTTCAAGCCTGAGGATGAGATCAGCCGAGTTGAGTTTTTGGTGACGGCTATGAGCGCGGCAGGTATCAGTGAGAGCGATGCGGCGCAGTATACCTCCACGGGCTTTGCGGACGACGCAGACATCCCCGCATCCATGCGCGGGTACGTTGCCTTGGCTAGCAAGCGCGGATATATAGGCGGAAAGACGGTTGACGGAAAGCTGAAATTCCTCCCGAATGAAAGCATCAGCCGTGCGGAGGCGTCGGTAATTCTCAGCAACATTATCGGTTATGCCAACAAGACAACCGTGTCGGCGTTTGCAGACAGCGATTCTATCCCGTCGTGGGCGGATAAGGCTATGACCTCGCTGTACGCACTCGGTATACTTGACTCGCGTGACGGAGACGCTAATCCCACTGCGAAGATCAATCGCGGTACTACGGCTGTATGGCTTGCCGCTACCATGCAGCTGATCAATAGTTGATAGTTGATAGTTAAAAATAACGGTACTAAAAGGGCTGAGTCGAATTGACTCAGCCCATAAATTTTATTTTTGCTTTGCTAGATCCTTAATATGCTTATCCATAAGCACCTGAATACGGGTAGCGGGATTGAGCAGCTCGCTGATGGTATCGTCGTGGTTGAGGGTGTCGATAATGTACGCAACGTACTTACACATATTTACCTCGACGTACCAAGGCTTTGTGAACAGCTCGGGATCGCGGTATACAAGGTTGGTAGTAAATATCTTGTCGAAAATACCGTCCTTATGCGCCTTGTCGAAGCGCTCGTAGCCGTCGGTGAACAGACCAAACGTAGCAAAGTTGAAGATGCGCTTTGCTCCGCGTTCCTTGATCTGATTTGCAACGTCAAGGAGAGATTCGCCGGAGGAGATCATATCGTCAACGATAATAACGTCCTTGCCCTCAAGATCCTGTCCGAGATACTCGTGAGCCTCGATGGGGTTTTTGCCGTTTACCACGATAGAGTAGTTGCGGCGCTTGTAGAACATACCGATATCAAGTCCGAGAACGGAGGAGTAGTACATGCAACGCTCCATAGCGCCCTCGTCGGGGGAAATAATCATCATATGCTCTTTGTCGATAACCACGTCGGGGACGGCGCGGATAAGAGCCTTTGTCATCTGGTAGGTGGGACGCACGTTGTCAAATCCCGACAGAGGAATAGCGTTGGAGATACGCGGGTCGTGAGCATCAAATGTGATGAGATTGGACACGCCCATGTGCACAAGCTCCTGAAGCATTATAGCGCAGTCAAGGGATTCGCGTGAGTTCCGCTTATGCTGTCTGCCCTCGTAGAGCATAGGCATAATAACCGTTATGCGGCGAGCCTTACCGCCGATAGCCGCAATTATTCTTTTAAGGTCTGCGTAGTGGTCGTCGGGGGACATGGGAACCTCCATACCGCGCATTTTGTAGGTCGCGCCGTAGTTGAAGATGTCGCATATAATGAATACGTCCTGTCCTCGCATGGTTTCATGGATGAGCGCCTTACCTTCGCCCGAGCCGAAACGGGGGCATTCCACAGAGGTGAGGAAGCTGTCACGGGAATTGAATCCGCCGTGTCTGCGCCATTCTCTGAGGTAGTAGTCCACCTGGTCCACGAAATGCTCGCAGCCCTTCATACCGATAACACTAAGCTCTGCATACAATGATTGTTTCATACATATTCCTTTCTTTTGAGAAGGTGGGTCAATACCCACTGGTCTTGCAAATTGTGATATTAACTAAACGGATAGGATTTATACGAGCTTGCAGAATCTGCCGTAGGCTTCATCCCAAGGCGCTCTGTCTGCGGTGGGCTCGTAATATTTCATCTCAAAGGAATTGCGGACGACCTCTCTCGCCTCGGAAAGTCCCTTTATCTCGCCCACAGCCATAGCCTGCATCAACAGGTTACCGATTGCCGTAGCCTCCTCGGGACCTGCGCTTACAGCCATTCCGCAAGCGTCAGCGGTCATCTGGGAGAGGAACTTATCCTTCGTGCCGCCGCCGACTACGTTTATCATGGTAGCGGGCTTCTGGCGGAGAGTCTGTATGTTTTCAACCGTGTGTCTGTATTTGAGTGCCAAAGATTCGTAGATGCAGCGGACGACCTCGCCAACCGTTTCGGGTACGGGCTGACCTGTTCTGCGGCAGAACTCGCGAATCTTTTCGGGCATGTTGCCGGGGGTGTTGAAGCTTGCGTCATCGGGGTTGATGAGGGAGCGGAAGGGAGCTGCCTCCTTTGCCCAAGCCTCCATCTGCGCGAAGCTGTAATCCTTGCCCTCGCGCTTCCACTGACGTCTGGATTCCTGAATGATCCAAAGTCCCATGATGTTCTTGAGGAATCTGATCTTGCCTGCTGCACCGCCCTCGTTTGTGAAGTTTGCGATACGGGTGTCGTCGTTGATGAGGGGCTGATCAAGCTCCATGCCCATCAGCGACCAAGTGCCTGAGCTGATGTAGATGAAATCCTCCGACTTCGCGGGAACTGCGATTACCGCACTTGCTGTGTCGTGAGAAGCAACCGTGTATACGTTTATGTTGTTTTTGCCCACCTCCTCGTTGATCTGAGGAAGCAGTCCGCCAAGGTTAGTACCCGGCTGAACAATGGGGGCGAACAGGGAGGACTTGATACCAAGCTTGTCTGTCAGGTCGAAGGCAAAGGTGCGAGCCTTTGCGTCAAGCAACATACCCGTGGATGCAATGGTGTACTCGGTGTTCATTTTGCCCGTGAGGAAGTAGTTGAGAAGGTCGGGAGTAAAGAGCATTTTGTCTGCGTAGTCAAGCAGCTCCTTGTTATCTCTGACCTCAACCGCAAGCTGATTGAGCGTGTTGAAGTCGATAGCCTGAATTCCCGTTTTGTCGTAGATCTCCTTAGCCGAAACGAATTTTTCTACGTACTCACTTACGTTTACCGTGCGCGTGTCGCGGTAGTGAGTGGGATTTGCGAGAAGTCTGCCGTTTTTGTCGATAAGACCGTAGTCAACGCCCCACGTGTCGATACCCATGGAGGTGATGTTGTCACCGTCAATGACGGTTTTGGTGATGGAATTCTTGATCTCAAAAAATATTCTGAGGATGTCCCACGTAAATCTGCCGTTTACGAATACGGGGTCGTTTGAGAAGCGGTGGTTTTCGCGAAGCTCCAGCTTGCTGCCGTCAAAGGAGCCGACAATGCCGCGTCCGCTGGATGCGCCAAGGTCGATAGCAAGCATTTTCAAATCTGCCATAATGCCCTCCGAATTAATATATTGATGCGTGAGCGCATACGCACACGCAATTAGTAGTTATATTATAACATACTTCAAAAATCAATGTATGAATTTTCTGTTAAATACGATTTGGATTTTTGTAGAATATTTGCCGCGAAATTTGAGTATTTTATGCAAAAAATATTGTTTTGAGTAAAAAAGCACGAATGACGCCCTGCGGTGGGGGATATTGCTACGCAGTAAAATCCGCCGCCGAGATTCTTCGCTTCGCTCAAGAATGACACAGCGGCGGGGGAGATCCGCCTGCGGCGCATGATGTGGGAATTGCCAAATGCGGGCGAGGCGATTTAAAATTGAAAATGGACAATTGAAAATTGAAAATAATCGTTGCTTTTCGCCTTGCGAAAAGCTTCATTTTAGTTATCTCGCCGTAGGAGAGGGGCTTGCTCCTCCCGCTACCGAATAAATTATAGAGATGGCTTTGGCTGTAACCATCTGAAAAAATCTAAACAAGAAATTGTTCGGGGAAGTTCTTTGGGGTCAAGCCCTTTCTTGTGGGAAAGGGCTTGCGGGGTTTGGGGCAGAGCCCCATATTCATATTACGCCCCTTATTCCAAAAACAGAGGACGGGGTTGTTTGCCGAGCAGAGCGGCTGAGAGGGTAGCGGGGAGTTTATCGAAGTCGGCGACGAGAGAATGGGGTTTAGACACGGGATCGTCCTGCTTCATAGGGACGAAATAGACGTTTTTGCGTTTGAGAAGCGCGGCGATATTTTCGAGATTGGCAGAGAGCGCGTCGTTGCTGGCGAGGGCAATAATCAGCGGACGATCACAGCGCAGGTGCGCCTTTGCCGCCATGCAAACGGCGGTGTCCGTCGTACCCGACGCAAGCTTTGAGAGAGTGTTGCCCGTGCATGGGCATATCACAAGCGCATCAAGAGAAATTTTAGGTCCGAGAGGCTCTGCGCCGACGATAGTGTGAATTATATCGCGACCGCAAAGCGCAGATATTCTGGTTTTCCAAGCTTCGGCACTGCCAAAGCGCGTGTCTGTAGAGTAAGCGGTCTCGCTCATGATGGGCATAACGTCCATTCCCGCGCCTACAAGCTCGGACAGCACACTCGTACACCGCTCAAACGAGCAGAAAGAGCCACAAAAAGCAAATCCGATCATACGCCGCCACCTCCCGCCATGAAGCCGTCAAGCTTGGATAACACAACGTCGGCTATCATCTCGCCCGCAGTAACGGGGGCGTATTTTCCGGGAATGGAGGACGCCCATATCGCCCGCGCCGCCGAGCGCCTGACGTCAGCCGCGTCGATTCCGAATGGGGCGGACGCAAGCTCGATATACAGCGTATCAGCGGTAAACCGAGCAACGGCGTCGGGGGGGATTATCCGCGCAGGAACGGTGTTGAAAATGATATCGTAGCCGTGGGAAAGCGTTTTTGCGCTTTCGGGAGTGAGAGGAGCGGCGGACGCGCCGTGAAGCCGTGCCAGAGTCCGTGCCTCGTCGCGACGGGCAAAGACGGTCACAAAAGCGCCGAAGGACTCGCACAAGCGGCAAAGTCGCTCGGCTATCCGCCCGTATCCGAGAATTGCTATGTTCCTGCCGTAAATAGTCTTGTCGGTAGCCTCCATGGCGTACATCAAAGCACCCTCCGCCGTCGCGTGAGCGTTGACAAGAGCCAACGACTCGCAATCGAGATAGTCAAAAACGAATATACCTTCTGCCACAAGCGCATTTTTGAAGTCAGCCGTCAGCTTGCCGCCAAATACGAGGGCAGTAGATTTTATAACTCCGCGCCCGATAATCTCGTCAAGCTTGACTCCGCCACCACTGTCGAAGGGGCAGAAAACGTGTACGCCGTCGCGGGTAAGGGGCAGGGGGAAAAGTATTGCGTCGGCATCCCGGAGTGCATCGACGGCAGAGGAAGAGAGACGCGCGCCTCTCGGGTATTTTTCAGCATCGGAAAAGCCGCAGAGCGTCACGCTGTATCCGCGGCGGAGAAATTTCTCAGTCGCCGCAAGGGCGCGACTGTCACCTCCGATAACGGTTATATTTTTTACCGAAACGGCGGAACTGCCGTTGTCGGCGTTTGATTTTTTGTCACAGTTCATATAGCCTCCATTTCCGCCGCAGTGGGCGATTACGGTGAGGGACAGGAAACACCTATCCACACTATTATACTATGCAAAAAATGGCGAAAAAGTGAGATAAATACCTCGCTACTTTGTACTCCGCAGCCGCATTTTTATCCTCGCGCCTCCCACGGTCATGTCTGCCGAGCGAGCGCCGCCGGAAACACGCGCAAATGCGGCGACCTCCTCGGAGCCGAATATCAAGCGTTTCACAGAACTGCTCTCAATGGGATATTGATTTTTCAAATTCGGACCGTGCCGTCCGAGTATCAGCGTGTTGGCGTCCGACAGCTCCGAGCTGACAAGGGATATGAATTCGCTGTTACATTCAAACGCCGTAGGGGTGAGATAAACGGCTTTTTCATCTGCGGCGGTAATAGTCATAAGAAATATCGGTTGGACGGAGCGGTCAATTCCGCCGCGGTAAAGGCGCAACGCGGCGGAGTTAAAGAGGGTCAGCTCCTCACCGTAGGAGTATATCCATACCTCGACGGGCGGTTGCGCCTGCTCTGCCTTTTCAATACAAGAGAGCATGGTGTAATAATCCTTTTCATTCGTCGGCTCGGGAAGCCACAAACGACGGACGGTATTTCGCGCAAATGTTTTGTATAAAGTGCCTGGCGTGAGATTGTGATAATCCGTTATCATGATCGCGGATATTTCCACAGCACCGCTTTCCTCGGCGGCGCGTATGGCAAGATTGAGTGACGAGCTGCCGCCGTTTGACATCTCGCATATCACAGCTCCCTTACCGTTTTGGAATACCGTGTATTCGGATTGCGACGTTGGGGATATGTAGGTAACGTCAAGCAGGTCGCGATCAAGATAAGCCTTGACGGCGAGAGCTGATGAAAGGATAAAAATTCCGCTCAAAAGTACCGCTATCATGCGGATCGCGTATCTGCTTTTGCGCCGCTTCTTGCCTGTTTTGAGTATAGGGAGCGGAGCTAATGCAAGTATAAGCGTGATAGCGGACAGCGGAAGCACGAATGATTCGCAAAGCGAGATCAGATGTATAGCGGAGGACGCGGCAAAATACTTCGCTATGCCTGCCATAGCACCTCCCGCGATCTCAATGGCGGCGATAAGCATAAGAGATACGGGTGTAGAATAAAATATCAATAAAAGAAACGCCGCGAATATGATAAATCCCGCAAACGGAGTCAAAATAAGAGTGGTCAGCGGCGAGAGCAGGCTGAAGCTTCCTCCACCTGCCGATACCGCCCACAGCGTAAAGGTGGAGGCGGTAACTCCAACGGCAAGTCCCGACAAAAGGTTGATAAGGCTTATGAGTGCTCTCCGCCGCACACGACGGAGAAAAGTTTTCTTGCCGCGGCGTTTTTCTTCAAGCAAGCGGCTCAATGCGTTGCTGATCTTGGGATGTACCGTCACAATGCCAAGCGTGGCGAAAAATGACATCCAAAATCCGAGATCTGCGACAGATGCGGGAGATGCCGCGAGTATCAAAACACCCGCACAGCCGAGTGCGGTGACGGGATCGGAATCCTCTGAAAGTCCAATGGCGACGTATGCAAACAGCATCATCACGACGGCGCGGACGGCGGAGGGCAAAAATCCTATCAGCGCAAGATAAAACAAAGCCGCAAATCCAAGCAGAGGCATTCGAACTCGCTTGGGAATGAAAAATATCCGCAAAAGAAAATCCAGTATTCCGAAAAGCACCGTGACGTGCAGACCGCTGAGCGCAAGCAGGTGAGATACTCCCGTGTTTGAAAAATCGCGGCTGATCTCGTCCTTCAAATGACTCTTGTCGCCAAGCAGAAGTGCCGCCGCAATGCCGCCACCGTCACCGTCCCCGACGCACAGCTTCTGTGAGAGCGAGGCGCGCATACAAAGCAGGCGGGTTGGAAGATCGTCGACTTTATTCAAAAGCGTTACCGACTCGTCGGAATAAGACGCAAACGCGATAGAAACGCCTTGCGCGATAAGCGTTGCTTCGTCATAGATGGACGTTGAATAATCGGATAGGGGAGTGGGAATAACGGCGGCGGTGAACACGTCACCGACCTGCAAGTCACCCGAATACGTGCAGTCAAGTATCGCGCGCGTTCCGCCGAGATCGTTGTATCCTTCAACGCTGTCAAGCTCTATCTCGTAGGACGACATACCCGAGGACGAATATCTGCGCTCAAGCACCTGTGCGCGTATAAGCTGCTCGTCCTCTGTCGGTATGTCGGAGTATTTCGCGTATTGCACGTCGAAAAAGGCGTAGGATTGGAAAACCGAAATGGCGGCAAGCAAAAAGCAAAACGCCGCCGTCAGCAGGTGCGTTCTTTTCTTGCTGTTTTGTTTGCCTTTCCTTAAGAATATAAAAACCGCAAGTGTCACCGCAAAAAGAACAAGCAGCAGAGGAATAATTACCAGCTTTGCGGCGGAATTGATAAAAAACGAGACGGCAGTGGCTATCATAAATGACGCGCAAACGGTGAACAGCCGTCTGCCTGTGAATATGCTTTTTGATAAGCCCAGCCGCATTTTTGTAACCTTGTTCATTACAGCTCCCGTAAATTTTATATCGGTATTTTACACTATTTGAGCAGATATGTCAATAAAACCTAAAAAATTATCTTGACAAATCGCGAAAGATGGGGTATAATAGGATTGTTATATGCTTGAGAGGGTATCTCAAATACTTTTTGCCCACCCGGGCGGAACGGAGATTATATGTTTGAAACATTCAAAGCCATTCTTGTGGAAGAATTTCAGGTAGACGAGTCTGCCATCACCATGGATGCGGAGCTTTCCTCCGACCTGGGAATCAACTCCATCGAGCTTGCAGACCTCGTTATGCAGTGCGAGGAGAAGTTCGATTTCACCATTGATGATGATGACATACATAAGTTCATCACCGTCGGTGACGTGGTAGCTTATCTGGAAAACCGCTGATAATCGCTGATAATAATGAAATAAAAGCCGTCCGCCAAGCACAGGCGGACGGCTTTTATTTCACACAACATTATCATTATACCACATTTTCCCGAGCTTGTAAAGAGGAATTTGTGACAAAATGCAAATTTCTATATTTTAAACAAAAGTTTATTGTGATATTCTTACAATTTGCCTATTGAAATGGGCATGAGAATGTGCTATAATAAGGGTGCAAGAAAGGAAGGTACACTCCAATGGCAAATTAAACTTGAGGGAATCCCATCTGCAACGAAATGGAGGAAAGGTCCAATGAAAAGTTGACTTGCGGCTTTAACGGTAGCCACAAGCTCCGCAGCTTCAGTCCTGAACGTTGACGCTGTTTGTGCAAGGATGCACGGTGAAAAAACACGGCGGTGTTACGCGTTTATATAGAGTGAAAAGTTGCAACGAAACACAGATCTGTGACGGTAGAAAATAGGAGTTTTGATGTGAGTTTGGCGGTCACGGTTCGGGTGAGAGCGAGTGGAATTGCGAGCTTATCGTAAAAGTCAAAAACAGCCTTTTACAGCAATGAACGTGCGCAAAGAAAAGGGTATTCTTCTTAAAGAATTTGGTTTTGAAGCTTTGGACGTTACGGAATGAGCGGTGAAAGGGATTTTAGGAAAGTGAGGATAACAAAAGATGTTAGAACTAAGAGTGAACAGAAGTGACCCTTGGCTGGAGTCTGATCAACTACGGTCAAGGGTCATTTCTGTTTTTGGATGTAGCTTTGTTTGAGTTCTCCGCAGTACTGCTGCGGAGATTTTTCGTTATCCTATTGTATTTTCTGCGGTTTTATGTTACAATAATTACAGAAAAGCTTTTGGAGGACTTTATGGAGCATATTTACGATATGATAATAATCGGCGGAGGACCTGCGGGATATACTGCGGCACTGTACGCATCACGCGCGGGACTTGACACTCTGCTTATCGAAAAAATGTCCCCCGGCGGTCAGATGGCGCTGACAGACATTATAGATAATTATCCCGGATTTGAGGACGGCGTGGACGGATTTACACTCGGCGCGAAAATGCAGAAGGGAGCAGAACGTTTTGGTGCTGTCACCGAGTATGCAGAGGTGAAAAGCGTTTGCCTTTCGGAAAAGATCAAGCGCATTAATACCACTGTGGGCGAGCGGCTTGCGCGCACTGTGGTTATCGCTACGGGAGCTGATCCCCGCGCGCTCGGAATTGAGGGCGAGGGCGAGCTTATCGGGCGCGGATTGCACTATTGCGCTCACTGCGACGGCAGATTTTATAAGGGAAAGACGGTAGCGGTGGTCGGCGGCGGAAATACCGCGGCGGCTGACGCGCTGTATCTTTCGAGGTTGGTCAAAAAGGTGTACCTCATCCACCGTCGCGATACTCTGCGCGCTACCAGAATATATCACGAGCCGCTCATGCGTGCCGAAAACGTGGAATTCGTGTGGAACAGCACTGTCGAGGACTATATTATTGACGGCGATATCGTGGGCGCAAGAGTCAAAAATCTCAAAACGGGGGACGTGACAGAGCTTAATTTCGACGGCATTTTCGTCAGCATCGGACGCAAGCCCGCGACCGAGCTGTTCGCAGGAGAGCTGGAGCTTGACGGCGGCGGATATATCGTCGCGGACGAGTCAACGCGGACGAATATCGGCGGAGTTTACGCAGTCGGTGACGTGCGTACCAAGGCACTGCGGCAGGTCGTCACGGCAGTCGGTGACGGCGCAACGGCGGTGCATTACGCAGAGGAATACCTCGCTGAAATTCATTGATGCAAAAGGAGATAGCTATGCTGGAAATAGGAATGAAGGCACCGGATTTTACGTTGCTTGATAAAGACGGTAAAGAAGTCTCTCTCTCGGATTTTCGCGGCAAAAGAGTGGTTTTGTATTTTTACCCGCGTGACAACACCCCGGGATGCACGCGGCAGGCGTGCGCGTTTGCGGGCGCGTATGCGGAGCTTCGTCAAAAGGGTGTGGAGGTTATAGGCATCAGTAAGGACAGCATAGCGTCCCACGCAAAATTCGCAGAAAAATATGATCTGCCGTTTATCCTCTTGTCCGATCCCGAATTGAAAGCAATTCAGGCTTACGGCGTCTGGCAGGAGAAAAAGCTGTACGGCAAGGTATCGTTTGGCGTGGTGCGTACTACCTTTATCATTGATGAGGAAGGGAATATCGAGGCGATAATGCCTAAGGTAAAGCCGGATACGAATGCCGCTGAAATACTTGAACGGTTGTGAATTGAATTTTTGATTTTAGCGTTTGGGATCCCCGATATTTGTCTATGACGGTCGTATTAAACAATATTATGGGTAGATTTGCCGCAAAGTTTAAGTTCACTTAACAAAAAAAGTGTATCATAAGTTGTATTTCGACGTACAACGGAGGTATTTAAGTGAACAACGCAAGACAAAGAAGGATAATTAAGATTACAGGTATTATACTGTTTATAACACTGGTTGCATCTGTAGTATATTCTTTAGTGAGATTTTTCATAGCACCGTCGGAGCTCGCGGAGGGCGAGCCATACGAGAAGGTAAGATCCGATTATCTCCTTATGCTCGTGCAGTGCTTGCTTGGAGTGCTGGTAATGATGCTGCCTTCATTTTTTGAACGCAGACTCAAGGTGGTTGTTCCAAACGTAATGGTCATTATGTATTTCGCTTTTCTATATTGCGCAATATATCTTGGGGAAATACATAATTTTTATTACGTTATACCTTATTGGGATACCGTTCTGCACGCATTCTCGGGAGGAATGCTCGGTGCGCTTGGCTTTATTTTCGTAGATATTCTTAACAAGGATAAAAAGGTACGCGTAAGTCTGACACCGTTTTTTATCGCAGTATTTGCGTTTTCTTTCGCGCTTGCAGTCGGCGCACTGTGGGAAATCTATGAATTCAGCTTTGATGCTTTGCTTGGCTTGAATCTGCAAAAGCACAGCACCGAAACGGGTGTGGCGCTTGTGGGTACCGAGGCACTTCGTGATACTATGTCGGATATTATCGTTGATGCTATATCTGCATTGGTTGTAGTTGTAGTGGGATATTTTACCGAAAAAAAGAACCGCAGGGAAAGCTCTGCCGTTGATCTTATGGAGAAAAATAAGTATAGCGAGGATAGAGGTACAGTCGGCAGTCGGGAAGCCTCTTGAATCTATCCAAAACTTATAATATCGTGTCATACGACAAGGAGGACGTCATGCTACGCGTTTTATCGAATATACTCTGGGTATTGCTTGGCGGCTTGTGGCTGGCTCTTGTGTGGGGAATATGCGGAGTCGTGCTTTGCCTGACGGTAGTGGGAATACCGTTTGGACTTCAATGCTTCAAGATCGCAAGGCTGTCGCTGTTGCCTTACGGAAAAAAGGTGGAGCTGAATTTTTCAGAGCATCCCATAGCGAATATTATTTGGCTTTTTGTGGGCGGTTGGGAAATGGCTCTTATGTATCTTTTGTTTGGTGCTTTGAGCTGTATGACCGTTATAGGAATCCCGAAGGGAATTCAGTGCTTCAAGATCATGAAGCTTGCGTTTTTCCCGTTTGGTGCGAGGATAAAATAAATTTGTGGGGCTGGCTTATTTAAGCCAGCCCCCTCGAAAATGGCGGCAAGGAACCCGCCATTTTCGGAAACTCGAACGTTTTTGACGGGATTTTTTATAAATTTTATATTTTTTCAAGTGTCAAAACGACGAATTTCATTCGTCGAGTTCGATTTCGTGGGCTGGGTCACGTAAGTGAGCCGGCCCGATTTTGTTTTGAAGCTTACCCCAGCATAACGTCAAGCAGCATCATGACCGCAAAGCCGAGAATGATGCCCATTGTCGCAAAATAGGGTTGTGCCTCTTGATTTTTTTGACATTCGGGTATCAGCTCATGTACGGCGACGAGTATCATAGCGCCTGCCGCGAAGGAGAGGGCGTAGGGAAGAATTGCTTCAACGTATACCACAAGAAGTGCGCCCACAACTCCCGCGACAGGCTCTACCATTCCCGACGCCTGACCGTACAGAAAGCTCTTTTTTCTCGAAAATCCTTCTCGCCTGAGCGGCAGGGAAACAGCCGCACCCTCGGGAAAATTCTGCAGTCCGATACCTATAGCAATAGTGACCGCGCCCATAAGCGCCTCTGTGCTGTAACCGCCGTTTTGCAGAGCACCGAATGCAACTCCCACCGCCAAGCCCTCGGGTATGTTGTGAAGCGTAATGGATAGAATCAGCAGAATTATCCTGTTAAATCGTGCGTTTGGACTGCCTTGCGAGCTGCTAACCTTTCGTTGAGTGTACGTCACTACCTTGTCGCTGCCCCACATAAACAGCGCGCCAAACAGAAATCCCGCCGTTGCCACAACGTAAGCGGGCAGTCCCGCCGCGGCATCCGCACGCTCAATGGCGGGCTGAAGTAAAGACCAGAAGCTCGCCGCTATCATGACTCCCGCGGCAAAGCCCAGCATAAGATTTAATAATTTCGGGTTGGGGGATTTAAAAAATACCACCGTCGCCGCACCGAGCGCGGTTAAAAACCACGTTCCCAGCGTCGCGACGAGTGCCAAAAGTACAATTTCATTCATAGAACACCTCCAATGTCATTATATTTTTTGTCGATAAGAGGTGTGTATTGTTTTTTATTGGGAGTTTAAAACGGACAAAATATATCAAAATACTATTGACACACGATACCCGTTGTGTTATAATTAATTGAGCTCAATTAATTTGAGCAAATGCAAAAATGGAGGTGCGATATGAACGCATACGATTTCAAGGTAACGGCAAGGGACGGCAGTGAAATATCTCTGGAGAAATACAAGGGCAAGGTTTTGTTGGTAGTAAACACCGCAACAGGATGCGGATTTACACCGCAATATGACGAGCTGCAGGCGCTCTACGAGGAATTTTCCGCGCAGGGCTTTGAAATACTCGATTTTCCCTGCAATCAGTTTGGCGAGCAAGCACCGGGCAGTGACGAGGAGATACATTCCTTCTGCACGGGTCGCTTTGGTATCACCTTCCCGCAGTTTGCAAAGGTGAACGTTAACGGCGAGGATGCGATCCCGCTTTACAAGTGGCTGACGGAAAACACCAAATTTGACGGATTCGGCAAGTCACCCATGGCGCTTATGCTTTCGGGCGTGGTCAAAAGGATGGATAAAGACTACAAAAACAACGGCAACGTCAAGTGGAATTTCACCAAATTTCTGATTGACCGAAACGGCGAGATCGTCGCACGCTTTGAGCCGACGGATATGAAAAAGCTGAAGGACGCAATCAAGGCTTGCCTCTGAATCACAACCACTTGAAAATTTCTTGAAGCTGTGCTATAATGTAGATAACAGACCATTCGGAGGTTTTTATGAGTAATTCGGAATTTGACACGCTGAAGCTGGAGAATCAGCTTTGCTTTCCTCTGTACGCCGCCGCACGCGAGGTGGTAAAAAGATACCGTCCGCACCTTGATGCGCTTGGCTTGACCTACACGCAGTACATTACTATGATGGTAATGTGGGAGCATAGGGAAATAACGGTAAAAGCATTGGGGGAGAAGCTGTTTTTGGATTCGGGAACTATGACGCCCGTGCTAAAGAGCCTTGAAGGCAAGGGGTACGTTGAGCGCAAAAGAAGTACACGAGACGAGCGCTCGGTCATAGTTGCGCTGACGCAAAGTGGGGAAGCGCTGAGGGTCGACGCCGCGCCGATTCCCGCCCGAGTCGCAGGATGCGTGGGACTCGATCCCGACGACGCCGTACAGCTTTACGGATTGCTATACAAAATATTGAACGCGTCCGACAAAGCCGAGTAAACATGCTCACGGATGCCAATACCGAATATTGAAAGGTGGGTCAGATCATGAAACGAAATTTCAAGAAAATTATATGCCTTCTTATCTGCACTCTGTTCATATCTGCGTTACTTTCGATAGTGGCAAGCGCGGATACGGGTCCCAAGCCGTCTGTGCGCATTACCTTTGAGAATATGGGCGACGAGCTGTGCTTCGGTACGTTGCTCTCAAAGCAGAAGTCAACGGGGCCTGCTTCCGTCTGGGACGGGAACGAGGAGTACGCACAGCATAACGGAAACGAGCGGTACGCCTATCTGGATATAACAGAGGATATATGGCGAGCTTTCGTTGAGTATGAGGACACTGACGGGTATTATTTTCTGCAAGAAACATGGAAGGTTAACGAAACAAAGGAGCTTGCATGGACCTATTATCCGCCCGATAGCTTCAAGATACTTTTGTACTATCCCGAAACGGATAAATTTTTAGTCAGCGATATATGCGAAAGATACGCTTTCGATTCCTATTATACCGTCGATATAGCAAGTCTTGATGCACAAGACACGGGTATCGGCTCGGTCGACTACAACGAGGATCTGTCAAATGATGACAGACTCAACGCCCACAGGTCGTATCAATGGCAGCAGGAGCTGCTCTCACTCGCCGCACGTATTATTATTACGATAGCCATTGAAATGGGCGTGGCACTTTTGTTCGGCTTCCGAGGAAAGAAAGCACTGCTGTTGCTTGCGGCAGTCAACACGGTAACGCAGATCGCTTTGAACGTGCTGCTGAATATTATCAATTTCAGCTCGGGGCAGGCGGCGTTTGTCGCAGGCTATATCCTGCTGGAGCTTGCGGTGTTCGTCGGCGAAGCGGTGCTTTACACTGTGCTGACAAAGAAACTCACCGATAAGGTAAAGCCCACTTGGTTCTACATGGTGTACGCATTGGTGGCTAATGCCGTATCCTTCGGTGTAGGACTTGTGATCGCCAATATCCTGCCGGGAATATTCTGATCTTTGCATTGATGGGATCATATTAGAGCTTTTGGAGGAGTGCAAATAAAAAAAACGGTAAGAATAATATCGGTATGCTTATTGGTGATATTGTTGACAGCGGTTTTGATATCCTGCAATTCCACCGTTACCGTCGAGGATGTAGTCGGACTCTATACAGGGGAATATGAATACGAGGAAAACCAGTTTTACGTTACCATAAGGCTGAATGAGGATAGCACCTATTTGCGCATGATATACAAAAACGGCGAATTTCGTTCCCAAGAACGCGGCGACTACGAAATTGATGGAAGCACCGTAAGATTATATGATATGACGAGTGGAGCTTTCACGGAATACAGGTATTTGAACGGCGTTTTGACTAATAACGGACATAAATTTGTGAGATAATGTGATCTTGAAATGAATAGCCCCCCGCTCCGTGAGAAGGGGTTATATGTAACGGTATGTCAGCCTCAATATCGTATTATAATAAAATTGTGAGAAATTTTCGATAAAATATTGCAATATTTCATATTTTGTGATATAATACATCAAGAAAGCAAAAAAGGAGGCCAAAAAAATTGAATAAGATCCAATTGTTGAAAGAACCCGGATACATATATGATCTGAACTTTATATTCTGTTTGAAATTCAATACCCAGCTATATATAGATACTCTTCCGAATGACAATAAGAAAGAAGAAAATGTAAAATACCTTAAAGAAATATTAAATCGTTTTAATGATATACCCAATGATTTATATGTTTTCTTCCATGCTATTGAAACAGAACGCGCATTTCTTCCGACATTTTATTTCAACCCCTATAAAAATCAATTTTCTACTACATACAATTTTAAATATCTTCAAGAAGAATTGTCTGACCATAACAAATTGATTCGCAATCTTATCAAGTTTTATTTTCATGAATTTGATAATGAAGCTGTAGAACAATGCGCCTCTTCTCTTAATCAGGTATTTTCAGCTGTTAAGAATTCTGACTATTCCGAGGAAGAAAAAAATAAACTCTATGAGTTTTTCATTGACCCATCTCGATATATACAATTGCTCCAGTATGAATTAATGCAAAAAGAATTTATGCTGTCTGAATATTATAAGGATAATTATCAGAAAATTATTGATCTTTATAATCAGACTACATTTGAATCATTACATGGAGATTTGAAGGATTTTCGAGATATAAATATCGAAGATAGTTCGGAAATCGTATATATATCCTATTGTCTGCTTAACAAGTTTTGTATTAGTGTGTGGTTTCTTGAAAACGGTTTTCTGCCACTGCTGGGATGTGAGTATATGTCTATTTTGGGATATGCAAAAGATATAAGTCGCGATCCTGACCTTTATGGGTTTGGTACAGCTTTGTGCGAAGAAAGCCGCGTTAAAATTTTAAACTTTCTAATTGAGCGTGAGGAAGTAACCTGTAAAGACTTGGAAAAAGAATTTAGTTTTTCGGGATCTACAGCGTATCACCATATCAATATTATGACAAAGGCTGGTTTGGTTAAAACTCGAAATGAGGGTAAGACAATTTTATATAGTTTGGATAGGCAATATATTGCAAACATTATAAATGTGCTCAATAGAATTTTAAACAAGAAAGGAAAGTAACATGAAGAAAGAATGGAATAAACCTATTTGTACAACATTGATCGCACAAGAATTGTCTGCACATATCAATGCAGCCGCGTGGTCGGAAGATGGAATTTGTACAGATTTTGTACTTAGATAATTGAATATTTCATTTCAAAATCAGGTCGTAGTTGAGTTAATCAGCTGCGACCTGCTTTTTTGTGCTCTCGCAAAACAAAATAAAGTTATAATGTCATATTCGAACAATATTTTCATTTTTTGCTATTAAAGTTAGGATAATATCATACCGCAAGAGGATAGCAGAACCAACTCCAAGGAAATGAAAGAGCTGCTCGGCTATATGTCAAGACATCACGAAGACTTGGAGAAAAGCTTCACCGATGAACAGAAAGAAACCTTCGAGAAATTCCACGATTGTTGGAGCGAGTACATGAGCCTCGCCGAAGCGGCTATCTTCGAGTATGCCTTCCGCCTTGGAGCGCGGTTGGCGATGGAAACACTACAAGATAACGAATAAAGCACAGCGGCAAGGACAAAAATCCTTGCCGTTATTTCATTCATATACTTTGGTACGTGAGATTTTTTAAAAATTTTTCATATTACCTATTGACAAGGTAGGTAAACGGTGGTATAATACTATCACCTACCAAACGGGTGGGTAGGAGGTAATGCAATGGAAAACTATTTTGAAAAGCTCGTCAGAGCGAATTTCCGTTTCGGTCGAATGTGTCGATGTAAATAAGCTTCAACCCTTCAAATTGAAATTTTACATCACACATTTATATACGAAAGGAAATAACGATTATGTCTAACAATTATAAATTTGAAACCCTTCAGCTTCACGTAGGTCAGGAAGATCCCGATCCCGCAACAGATGCGCGTGCCGTGCCGATCTACGCTACCACATCCTATGTGTTCCACAACTCCGCGCACGCGGCGGCTCGCTTCGGTCTTGCCGATGCAGGCAATATCTACGGTAGACTTACTAACTCCACGCAGGACGTCTTTGAAAAGCGTATCGCAGCTCTTGAAGGCGGTGTAGCGGCGTTGGCTCTTGCATCGGGCGCGGCGGCAATTACCTATGTTTTGCAGGCTCTCGGTCAGAATGGCGGTCACATCGTGGCGCAAAAGACCATTTACGGTGGAAGCTACAATCTGCTCGCCCACACGCTCCCGAACTTCGGTATTACGGCAACCTTCGTAAACATTCACGACCTTCGTGAGGTCGAGGCATCTATTAAGTCGAACACGAGAGCCATATATATTGAAACCCTCGGTAATCCCAACAGCGACATTCCCGACATTGACGCGCTCGCAGAGCTTGCTCACAAGCACGGTCTGCCTCTTGTTGTGGACAATACCTTCGGCACTCCCTATCTTATTCGCCCTATTGAGCATGGTGCGGATATCGTCATTCACTCGGCAACCAAGTTCATCGGCGGTCACGGAACAACGCTTGGCGGCGTGATCGTTGACTCGGGCAAGTTTGACTGGGCGGCATCGGGCAAGTATCCCGCTATCGCAGAGCCGAACCCTTCCTATCACGGAGTATCCTTCGTCAAGGCAGTCGGCGCGGCGGCGTTCGTCACCTATATCCGTGCGATCCTGCTTCGTGACACGGGAGCGTCCATATCTCCCTTTGCGGCATTCTTGCTCTTGCAGGGAACGGAAACGCTTTCGCTCCGCTTGGAACGCCACGCGGAAAACACTAAGAAGGTCGTGGAATTCCTTGCAAATCATCCGCAGGTGGAAAAAGTCAACCATCCCTCCCTTGCCGACCATCCCGACCACGCGCTTTACGAGAAGTATTTCCCGAACGGTGGCGCGTCGATCTTCACCTTTGAGATAAAGGGCGGTCAGACGGAGGCGCATAAGTTCATTGATAGCCTTAAAATTTTCTCCCTTCTTGCTAACGTTGCTGACGTCAAGAGCCTTGTGATCCATCCCGCAACCACCACGCACAGTCAGCTCTCCGAAAAGGAGCTTTTGGATCAAGGCATCAAGCCGAACACCATTCGTCTCTCTATTGGAACAGAGCACATCGACGATATCATCGCGGATCTTGAGCGAGGATTTGAGGCGGTAAAATGAAAAACGCAACACAAAAGATCGTGATCTCATCACTGTTCGCCGCGCTCATTTGCGTAGCGACGATGCTCATTAAAATTCCGTCACCTCTCAAGGGATATATCAATCTCGGCGACGGTATCGTGCTTCTTGCGG
>JAFTPD010000018.1 GCA_017463485.1 Clostridia bacterium | reverse complement strand
CGGCGTTTCTCACATAATCTCCGTGTCCGCAGAATGTAATTGTCATAACGAAATTCCTCCATTGGTAAAATAAAAAGAGCGACAACCGAAGTTGCCGCCCGAAAAACGCAAACTCCGATTTGTCGCCAAACAAATTTAATAGAATGAAGGTATTACTACCATAATCACCCCGGGAAATTTGCGCTTTTGCCAAATTTATAGGGGGATTATGCCTAAAAAAAGGTACAGCTATTCCATACGGAAAATAATACCATTGATTTTACTATTAAATTTGTTTGGCGTTTTCATTATATCACATATTTTTACAAAAGTAAACAGGAAAACGGGAAAATTTTTTGTGTCGGTGATTTATTAGATATTACCCCCGTTCAAGTATTTCAAGAACTTTTTGTTCGTCCTCGGCGTTTCTCACATAATCTCCGTGTCCGCAGAATGTAATTGTCATAACGAAATTCCTCCATTGGTAAAATAAAAAGAGCGACAACCGAAGTTGCCGCCCGAAAAACGCAAACTCCGATTTGTCGCTCAACAAATCAAATCAGAACGGGAATAGTTTCTACATCCTAATTTACGGAATTTGCATTTTTGCCAAATTCAAAAATTAGGATATGGGAAAAAAGGTACAATTATCCCTTGTAAGAAACTACACCTTTTGATTATTTGATTTGTTGAGCATAGTTATTATATCACATATTTTTACAAAAGTAAACAGGAAAATAAAAAAATGTGATATTTTGACACCTCATCCACCATTCGCTACAGCGAATGGTCCCCCTTCTCCCACTGGAGAAGGCTTTTTATAGAACCTTTTTCCTTAATACACAACCCAAAGGCGCTTGAGAACTAACGGTTATAAGGCAACGAAAAGTTTTTTTGATTGAGCCTTCTCCAGTGGGAGAAGGGGGACCGCGTAGCGGTGGATGAGGTGATTTTTGTAAAACGAAAACCCCGCCATAGTGGCGTGGTTCAAAAGAGGTTAACCGATGAAAAAAAGCAAACAAGGGATAGAGATAGGATATGTTTTGTGAAAGGCTCCCTCCGGGAGGGAGCTGGATTTTGCGAAGCAAAAGACTGAGGGAGAACGCGTAACGAAAAAAGAATAAAATCTTTTTGGCACGCAGGCTCCTCCCCGCGCCGCTAAAGCGTCGCATCCCCTCCTCCCAGAGGAGGGCTTCCGCATATACCTTTTAGGATATTAAGCCTTCTCCAGTGGGAGAAGGTGGCGCGGCGAAGCCGTGACGGATGAGGTGTTTTTCCATGATGTAAAATGCATTTGTTCGTATTTCGGATTATTGATGATTTTTGCGATATTACGGGACGTCGTGGGCGCCGTCCCCTACCGAGAAATATAATATTTCAACGGAGCTTTTACTTTCTCACCGTAGGGGAGGGGCGCATTTGCTTGCAAATGGTCTCCTCCCGTTAAAAAATTATGCCTTTCTCGTGCGGACAGTCGAGCCGCTTTCTGCGAAAGCCGCCTGTCCCTACAATTTTGAAAAGATTTTCGTTATTGAATAACAGAAAGGCAATATAAACCTTTTGGTGTTAAAACAACGAAAAATTCTAATCGTTTGTAGGGACAGGCGTCCCCGACTGTCCGTGATAAAGAATAAAGAATAATGAATTATGAATAATGAATAATGAATAATTGATGTTGCTTTTCGCTTTGCGAAAAGCTTCATTTGATTTTCTCGCGGTAGGGGAGGGCGGCTTTCGCAGAAAGCGGTTCGACGTCCCGCGCAATAAGGGGCTTTTCGTTATGTAATAACAGTAAACATCTCTATGATTTTTGCGGCGTTTCGGACGACTGACGAATTGCCCTCCAATTTCCCGTTTTCAATTCTCCAAATAAAAAAGGCAGAGAATTCTCTGCCTTAAATTTATTCTCCCGTCAGCTCGCGTCTGTCGGAAATGCGTTTCTTTGCTCCGTAGTATTTGAAAAACATGAGCAGGAGGGAGTACAGAGCTCCGTAAGCCAGAAATATGAGCAGAAAGAGCGAGTAGGGCGTCTGACTCATCATATTCTCATAAGTGATCTCTGAGCCGTTGTGGATAAGTCCCGCGGTAAACCTGACAGCGCCCGTGATAAACGCCTGAAAATTAAACAGCATGGCGAAAAGGGAGTGCAGAATTATTGCAAAAACGCAGGAAACAGCCGATTCTGCCGCGTTGAAGCGAGCCTCTCTGTAGCCCTCAAAATAGCCGAGCAGGGATACGAGCGCGGGGACGGCGGCTGAATAGATAACTATACGCATAACGGTTTGGGTGAGGTAGGGGAGAATTACGAATTTGTCTATTATTTTGAGCAACAGTGCCTCGGCAAGCATAGTGATAAGGCATGCGCCGAAAAAATACAGAAAATATATCAGAGAATTAACAGCGGCATTTTTGATCTTCAAGGCAATACCTCCTTTAATTTATCAAGCTACAATTATTATATAGCACCGCCGCGCGCTTGTCAAGCACAGTTTTTTAATTTTCTGTAAAGTGCAGGATTGAAACACGTTTGACTTGACAAGACTGCTTTTGTATGGTACAATGGTATATTAACAATTTTGCAAATTTTTGAGAGAGGAGGGATGATCTTGAGCGATAAAACGAAAGCTTTTGACGATTTTTGGAGCATTGACAATCTGCTCCCCGCAAAAAAGTCGGTGTCCCGTCCAATCCCCACCACGCGTCCAACGCCCCGCGCTGTGGAGATAGAATTCGACAGCGACAAGGTTGGGGAGAAGGTACACGTCTTTGACGGCGAGGAAAACACAAGCGAGATAGGCAAGATACACTACGTTCCGCCGCATACCGCCGACGAGCGCGAGCCAACGCCGCTGTTTGAATACACCACCGACGGCTTGCTGATCCACCGAGTGTCCGTTTTTGCGTGGGACAGCTCGTACAGATATTTTGAGAGCTTTGTTGCGGATGCTGAAAAATATCATGCCCGCCGTCCCGAGGGGACACCCCCATACGAGTCTTTCTTTTCCTATCTCCCGCAATACGCGCAGATGCGGCGCGGTCAGCTCGCTTATTACGTTTATTGGCGAGAGAGCGCGCGGCAAGGAGAGTATATCAAAATTGATTATTCCTATATCCTGCTTTACTTTTTTGAGCTTATAAATATTCCGCACACGAGCGAGTCAGCGCGTGAGGCAAGGGATGAAATGGCGCTTGTCTGGCGTAATTACCGCAAGAAATTTCCTCAGCTTGACGTTCACGCGGCTGAATGGATGTGCGACTTTTGCCTTGTCCACAAATTGCCGCCGTCCGAGCTACTGACGACGGAGGAGCTGTGCGCCCTATCCGGCTCTGCCACCTTGAAGGAGTTTTATCTTGACCCCGTATCCGAGCGGGGAGGTGCTGAGGAGATCGCGCGGTTTTTCCTGCGCTTTTGCTGTAGCTATGATTACACGAAAAGCAAATTTTATCAAGGTCAGCACAGGGAGCTGTTTGAAAAAATGATACCGTCCACCCTCGGAGCGATAATTCCCCTTATTCTGCAAAGGGAAAATGGGGAGAAGCCGCTTGTCAGCATGGGCGACTGTACGGTCAGGCGTGACGTGTATTCGGGGGCGCTGTGTGCGTATATGAACAAGCTCCGCGTGTCGGTGTCCTATACGTCCTTTTCGCGTTCGCACGAATTGAGATTTCTTATTGGCGATATGGTGCGGCATATAGAGAACAGATTGCGCTCTTGGATAGGTACGCGCTCCCGTCTCAGCGTTATGTCGCTGCCCATAAATTTGCGTGACGCTATTGACGCATATATGTCCCCTCGCACGCCGACGGACTATATTGCCGCGCTGAAAAAGGCAGACGAAATAAAGAAAATGCCCGAATATGAGCGCAGATACGATCTGCCGCGCGTAGAGGTTTCGCTAAAAGGAGCTGATGCGATTGAAAAAAGCTCTTGGGAAACGACGAAAATTCTCACCGAGGCGTTTGGCGACGACGGTGACGCTTTCGAGTCGGTCAAGGTCGAAGCTGAAGCCGAACTCGCAGTCGAGCCGCAGGCAGATACTACTTTCGGCGAGCTTTCGGAGTTTGTGCGGCTGTGCCTTGACGGTGACATTTCGGGACAGCGTGAATTTGCAAGACGGATGGGCAAGATGCCCGACGCGCTTGCTGACGAGATAAACGCCATCTCCGCCGACGGCGAGATAGGCGACATCATACTTGAGGAATGTGACGGCGGCTACAGCGTGATAGAGGACTACGCCGACGCTGTGCGCGAGAGTATTTGATTTGGAGGAAATATGCAAGAAAATACTAATGCTATGAATAATAATTCCGAGGTTAAGGTTCCGAGGCGCATACTCTCCTCGCTCCTGTCATCCGTGTCTGCGGGCGTCGTTCCGCGCGCGGGCGCGCCTTATATTGCTATTGGCAGACGGGACGAGATAGCCGCAATGCTCTCCGACCTTGAGGAGGTCAACGAGGGCGGCGGAGCTATGCGTTTTCTTATCGGAAGATACGGAAGCGGAAAGAGCTTTCTCATTCAGCTTATCAGAGGCTATGCCTTGGAGCGCGACTTCATCACCGCCGACGCCGACCTGTCGCCCGAGCGGCGACTTCACGGCAGTGGCGGCTCGGGCGTTGCCACCTACCGAGAGCTTATAAAAAATCTGGCGTCCAAGTCATCTCCCGACGGCGGGGCGTTGCCAAAGCTTATAGGAAGATGGATATCCACCCTGCAGGAAAGACTTGCAGGGGAGGGGATATCCCCTGACAGTGCTGAGTTTTCCGCAAAGCTTACAGCTCTTGTCAAGAGCGAGATAGGCGAGCTTGAATACCTTGTCGGCGGCTTTGATTTCGCCCGCGTGGTAACGGAATATTACCGCGCATATCTTGATAGCGGCGACGAATCACAGCGCAAAATGAGTGCGGCACTCCGTTGGCTTCGCGGCGAATTCGCCAGCAAAACGGAGGCAAGAGGCGAGCTTGGCTTTTCGGTGTCCGTTATCATTGACGACGATAACTGGTACGATTTTTTGAAGCTGTGGGCAACTCTCGTGCGCAAAATGGGCTATCGCGGACTCGTGGTGTTTATCGACGAGTGCGTAAATCTCTATAAGATAACCCACCGAGTCAGCCGCGAAAACAACTACGAAAAGATACTTTCAATGTTCAACGATACCCTGCAGGGTCGTGCCCCGGGACTTTGTATAGTCTTTGGAGGCACGCCGCAATTTCTTGAAGATCCTCGCCGCGGACTTTTCAGCTACGAGGCACTTCGTTCACGACTTTGCGACAGCAGATTTGCCCTTGATGGATTTAAGAATTTGATTGGTCCCGTCATACGTCTGCGCCGCTTGTCCGACGACGAGTTGTTGGCTCTCATTCGCCGCGTCAGCGCGCTGTATTCGCAGTATTATAATTGGAATGTGCGCATCAGTGACGAGGAGCAGTTGAAATTTTTACAGATATGTCTGTCTCGCGCGGGTGCGGACAGCATGATAACGCCGCGTGAGATGCTCCGCGACTATATGACGGTGCTGAACATCCTGATGCAGAATCCCGAGGCGAGTTTCGCTGAGGTGGTGGGTAGTGCAGTAACTCTGAAAACCGATTCGGATAGCGACGGCGACCCGTGGAGTGACGGTGCAAAACCAGTTGATGCCGAAAGAAAAAAGATAACCGCAGAGCTGCTTAATTTCTAAAGATTTGATTTGGAGGTGAGCCCTTGATATGAATGAGGCTGACAAGATCTTTTCCCGATTTCCCGAGTTCATACGCGAATATATTTTCTCCCGCAAATGGGAGGAGCTGCGCGAGGTGCAGATAGCGGCGGCGCGCACACTGTTTTTGACGGGCAACCACCTTCTCCTGACCTCATCAACCGCTAGCGGCAAGACGGAGGCGGCGTTCTTCCCCATACTCTCCGAGCTTTACGAGCACCCCTCATCAAGTGTCGGCGCGCTTTATATCGCACCCTTAAAAAGCCTTATCAACGATCAGTTTTCCCGCATGGACGAGCTGCTTGAAGCGTCGGGAATAACGGTTACACGCTGGCACGGTGACGTGGCTATGTCCCACAAGAAAAAGCTGCTTGAGCGGCCTTCGGGAATATTGCAGATAACCCCCGAATCGCTGGAGGCTATGCTCATCAACCGTTCAAACGATATACCAAGACTTTTCGGTGACCTGCGCTATATCGTCATTGACGAGATACACACGCTGACGGGAACGGATAGAGGAAATCAGATCATCTGTCAGCTCAGCCGTATCGCGCATATTATAGGCAGAGTGCCGCGCCGCGTGGGACTTTCGGCAACCATTGGCGATCCCACTCTGGCGGCAGAGTGGCTGTCGGCTGATACGGGTATTCCCACCGACGTTCCCGACTTTGGCGGCGGACGGATAAAATGGCGCTTGGGACTTGAGCATTTTTACGTGGCGAGTGCGGAAAGTGACGAGGGGCGCGATGCTCCGTCAGCTCCGCCCAAAATGCCACAGCTTGACGCAGGGTACGAGTATATGTACGACTGTGTGCGAGATAAAAAATCCTTGGTGTTTTCCAATTCCCGCGAGGAAACGGAGTACATTTGCGCAACTCTCCGACAAATAGCCAAAAATCGCGGGGACAGGGATATTTTCCTTATCCATCATGGAAATTTATCTGCCGCACTTCGCGAGGAGGCAGAGGCAAAGATGAAAAACGAGGAGGAGTTTGCCGTCACCTGCGCCACGGTTACAATGGAGCTGGGTATTGATATCGGACGCCTTGAGCGCGTGCTTCAAAGTCAAGCTCCTAACTCGGTCACGGGCTTTTTGCAACGGCTCGGACGGTCGGGCAGACGTGATGAGCCGCCCGAGATGATGATGGTGTTCCGCGAGGAGGATCCGCTTCCGAATACCCCTCTGCCACAGCTCATACCTTGGGAGCTTTTGCGCGGAATAGCCATTATACAGCTTTATATTGAGGAGCGGTTTATCGAGCCGCCCGCAAGACGGAAAATGCCGTTCAGCCTTTTGTTCCACCAGACATTGAGTATCCTTGCCGCGTCGGGCGAGCTGACTCCCGCGCGACTTGCAGGGCGCGTCTTGTCGCTCCCACCCTTTGCAAACGTGGACAAGGAGGACTACCGTACCCTTATTATCTCTATGATAGAAAAAGATTTTCTGGAGGTCACGGAGGAAAAGGGACTTATTGTCGGTCTGGCAGGCGAGCGATTGCTCAAAAGCTTTAAATTCTACGCCGTGTTCAAGGACAGCGAGGATTATACCGTCCGCGCAGGCTCGGACGAGATAGGTACTATAACAACTCCGCCACCCGTCGGTGATCGCTTTGCTCTTGCAGGGCGCGTGTGGGAGGTGGAGGAGCTTGATATGCTTCATAAGCTGATCTACGTCAAGCAGGTCGAGGGCAAAATGGAGATATCCTGGCCGGGCGACTTCGGCGAAATACACACAAAGATACTTCAGCGAATGAAAAAGGTGCTGGAGGAGGACACCGTGTACCCGTATCTCAAGGAAAACGCGAAAAAGCGGCTTGAAAACGCACGCCATATCGCGCGCAATACAGGTATGCTTGACAAGTCCGTCGTGCATCTCGGCGGATACACGTGGTGCGTGTTCCCGTGGCTTGGCACGCGCTCCTTCCGCACGCTTCGCAAATTTCTTGCAAAAAACGGCACACCTCTCAAAATCTCGAATGTGGAGTTCGAGGGGTGCTATTACATCACTTTCAGAATGGAAGTGGGGGACGGATGCGAGCTTATCCGCCATTTGAACGACGTAGTGGAGCGAGAGGGAATAGTCACCGAGGAGCTTGTCGGCAAAAACGAGCTGCCAATGTTTGAAAAATACGACGAATATATCCCCGCCGAGCTGTTGCGTCGCGCCTACGCCGCTGACCGACTTCGCGCGGATGAGCCGACGGCGCGGCTTCGCCAAATGCTGAACGAAATACAAATTGACAATGAATAAAAGCGAGGAAAAAGTAATGAAGTACGATTTTAAATCGGTTATAGACAGGCATTGTCACGACGCGCTTTGTGTGGATTGCCTTGGAGAGGATTGGACGCCCTGCACACCCGATGAGGGCTTTGACGTTATCCCTATGTGGATAGCGGATATGTGCTTTAAGACCGTTCCCACGGTAACGGAGGCTATCATCCGCAGACTTGAACATCCTATTTTCGGATATTTCCGTCCGAGTGAGGAGTATTTCGATGCCATCATCAAATGGCAAAAGGAGCGCAACGGTGCTGTTGATATAAAGGCAGAGCATATCGGCTACGAAAACGGCGTGCTGGGCGGCATGCTGTCGGCTATGGGCGTTTTCTGCTCGCGCGGTGACAGCGTGCTTGTGCATAGCCCTACCTATATGGGCTTTACGAAATCGCTCAAAAATAACGGCTACAATATCGTATCAAGTCCCCTCTATCTTGATGAAAACAATATCTGGCGCATGGACTTTGATGACATGGAAAAACGCATTGTGGAAAACCGCATCCACGCCGCTATTTTCTGCTCGCCACATAATCCCACGGGACGCGTATGGGAGCGTTGGGAAATTGAAGGCGCAATGGAGATATTCAAAAAGCACGACGTCAAGGTGGTGTCGGACGAGATATGGTCGGATATAGTGCTATACGGAAACAAGCATATTCCCACCCAGCTTGTAAGCGAGGACGCGAAGATGCGTACTGTCGCTCTTTACGCGCCCTCTAAAACCTTCAACCTTGCGGGACTTGTCGGCGCGTATCACGTTATCTACAACGACAGCCTGCGCCGTCGCGTGGAAAAGAAATCCTCGCTGTCCCATTACAACGAGGTCAACGTGCTTTCCATGCATGCGCTTATCGGTGCGTATCGCGAGGAGGGCGAAGAATGGGTGAGTGAATTGCGCCGGGTGCTTGGCGAGAATATTGACTACGCCTGCAAGTACATAAATGATAATTTCAAGGGCGTGCGTACCTCGCGTCCGCAGGGAACGTATATGGTGTTTATGGACGTTGACGAGTGGCTGCGAGAGCATAATATGACGCTGGACGAGCTTTTGCCGCTTGGTTGGCGAGTCGGTGTCGCTTGGCAGGACGGACGTCAGCACGGCGGAACGAATCATATCCGACTCAATCTCGCGCTTCCGGGCTGTTGTGTCAGAGAAGCCTTTGACCGCATGGATAAATATGTTTTTAATAAGTAAGTACAACCCCGACGGTAAAATCTGCCGTCGGGGTTTCTGCATTTTTTACGTTATCATAAACGCACCTCATCCACCATTCGCAGAAGCGAATGGTCCCCCCTTCTCCAGTGGGAGAAGGTGGCAGCCGAAGGCTGACGGATGAGGTGTGCTTTTGACTTTCATAGTTGATAATATATCCAACATATACAAAAACACATTTCAAAATTGTGTAAAACGGAGAAATACAAAAAATCACTCGCTCTCTATTGACAATCACTTGACCGCGTGATATAATCAAAGTGTATGGCGGAGGTGAGAGGCGTGTGGCTTATAGGTGGAAATAAAAAGGCGCGTGCGGTCGAAAGCAAAGAAAATCCCGTGCCGATCTATCGCTCCTACGGCATGCGCAAAAGGGAAGGCTTCTTTGCAAAATTCAACAACCTTCTTGCCGTCGTATGTCTTATACTACTGCTGGCATTGCTTGCGATTATGTTGGTGCTCGGCGTATATATGCTGATAGCTATACTGGGGCCGATAGGTACTGCGCTTTCTGTTATTATCAGTGCTTGTCTCGTTTACTTTATAGGATTCAGGAGAATACGGAAACGGCGGAAATTTCTCCGAAAATTAAAGAAAGCATGCCGAAAATGCAATTTCAAGCTGACGTATATGCGTGGATTTTTCTCGGCACTGTGTTTTCATTCCGACGGCTTGGACTTTACCGTGGAAACGGGCGAGCGACTTTACTGTGTGAAATTTCTTCCGTCAAAAAAGCTCTCCCACGTTGTCTTTCTGGACAAAAACACCGTCCAGATAAAGACCAATATCACAAGGAATGTTTTCAAGCTCGTTCTGGGATTTAATGAGCCGCGAGTAACGGACAAAAAATTCGGATTTGCGGATACGGCACTGCCTCATACCAATAAAAAGGCGGTCAAGGCGGTCGTGCTCAATCCCGTGCCGCTGGATATGTTCAGACGTGACAGCGACGGTGCGGTGATAGTCACGGGTAGCGGGCAGGAGTTTTACGACTACACGCTCTACTCGGGCAGCGGATTTATCAACACACTGACAAGGGAGCACGAAAGTCAAAATAATTTGCTGACTTCACAAAGATACTCAACCGACACGGTGGGACATTGAGTTGAACAAACTCAGATAGACACATTAATGGAGGTGATGAGAGATGGATTACCGTAAAAGGCAAGAAATAAATACTCACAACGAGCTTGTTTACCGACTGCGGCAGGAAAAGCTCCTCGCGGCACAAAACGTGCAAGAGGACGGTGTCCTTGAAGTTGATCGGAATAAGAGAAAGAAAAAGGGCAAATTCAAAAGATTTTTGAGTAAAATTTTCAATAAAAATTCTTGAAATTATTGACTTTTACCCTACGTAAAAATGTATAAAAGAAGGGAGGAATATGATGCTACAAAGATTTCCGGGAACGACGATCGAGGTGACACAGCTTGACCGAGGGAGCTCCAAGCGGCTTTTTGACGGAATATTTGCGGCAGGAGGAATAACCCTTTCACAGGTGGCTGTTATGACGGGGCTGGAGTGTCACGTTATACAGAATTGGGTGAAAAGGGGATTTATAACATCACCCGTCAAGCGAATGTACTCCAAGGAGCAGTTCGCCCGAATAGTTATTATCAATATGCTCCGCGAGGAGCTTCAGCTTGAGCGGATATGCGAGCTTATCCGCGTTATTGGCGGAGTCCTTGACGACGACGCTGATGACCTTATCGGTGACGACGAGCTGTACCACAGATACGTGGACATGATAGCGGAGAATAAAATAAGCTTGGATGCTCCCGATTCCGTGGTGCAGGCGGCAGAGCGCGCGGCGGCGGATTTTGAGGAAAGCATCAGCGGCTCGCGGCAAAAGCTTGCAAAAATATTGCAGGTAATGCTTTACGCTCATTCGGCGGCGCAGCTTCGCGGCAAGGCGGAGAATATACTGTGGTCGCTTGAATAAAATCAAATATAATAAATTGGAGGTAATATTATTATGATGGCATGGTGGAATGCGTTGAGTCTTGCAACTCAGATTTTTTACTGTATTGCAATTCCGTCAACTCTTATTCTTCTGATCCAAACAGTGCTTTTGTTTATTGGTGTCGGCGGCGACGTTGATGCGGACGATCTTTCGGGCGATTTTGATGCTCCCGAATCAACCGACGGCGTGTTTGGAGATAACGATCCCGACGTGGATTTTGATGCTGAAGGCGACCTTGGACTTCGAGTGTTCACCTTCCGCGGCGTGATAGCCTTCCTCGTAGTGTTCGGCTGGGTGGGAATCGCTATGGATGCATCAGGCATATCGCTGTGGGTAACTATGCCCGTGGCTATCGTCTGCGGCGCGGCTATGATGCTGTTCTTGGCACTTATTCTCAAGGCTGTTATGGGACTGCGGAGCGACGGCAACACTGACAACAGAAACGCTGTCGGCATGTCAGGCAAGGTACAGCTTACCGTTCCTGCAAATCGCGCGGGAGAGGGAAAGGTACACGTTATGCTTCAAGGCGCGTACGTTGAGCGCGACGCCGTTACCGACGACGAGGATGCTATTCCCACGGGTGCTGAGGTCGTGGTCGTTGGTGTCAGCGGTATAACCACGCTTGTGGTAAAGCGCAAATAATTCATTTTTATTGATTTTCTGCCGAAAGGCAAAAAATAAACAAGACAAACGGAGGAAAAAGTATGCAACCCCAAGTAATTTTTTTGATTTGTGCAGTGGCACTCGTTGTGGTATCCTTTATCATCTGGGTATGCTCCAGATATAAGAAATGCCCGTCCGATAAGATCATGGTAGTCTACGGTTCTATCGGTAAGAACAAGGACGGTACAAACCGAAGTGCGAAGTGTATCCACGGTGGCGCGGAGTTCGTAGTTCCCGTGTTCCAGTCTTACGCATATCTTGATCTGACGCCCATTTCCATTCAGGTAGACCTAAAAAATGCGCTGTCAAGACAGAATATCCGTATCGACGTTCCCTCGAGATTTACCGTAGGTATCTCCACTGAGCCCGGCGTTATGCAGAACGCGGCAGAGCGACTGCTCGGACTCCAGCTCTCCGAGATACAGGAGCTTTCCAAGGATATCATTTTCGGTCAGCTTCGTCTTATCATTGCGACTATGGACATCGAGGAGATCAACACTGACCGTGACAAGTTCCTCGCGGCTGTCAGCAGTAACGTTGAGACCGAGCTTAAAAAGATCGGTTTGCGTCTTATCAACGTAAACGTAACCGATATCAGCGACGAATCGGGATATATCGCGGCTCTCGGTAAGGAAGCGGCTGCAAAGGCTATAAACGACGCGAAGAAGAGCGTTGCAGAGCAGGACCGCGACGGTTCTATCGGTGAAGCAAACGCGAAGATGGAGCAGAGAATTAAGGTCTCCGAGGCTAACTCCATCGCGATTCAGGGTGAAAACGAAGCAAAGATGAAGATCGCCATGTCCGAGGCGGCGCTCAAGGAAAAGGAAGCAGAGGCTCTCAAAATTGCTACTACCGCAGAAAAGATTCAGGCGGCAAAGGCACTGGAGGAATCCTATGCGGCTGAGCGCGCGGCAGAGGAAGCAAGACGCGCAAGAGAGCAGGCAACGCTGGAGGCGGATATTATCGTTCGTGCAGAGGCTAAAAAGAAGGAGATGGAGCTTGAGGCTGAGGCTGAGGCTGAGCAGATCCGCAGACGCGCAAAGGGTGAAGCAGATGCAATCTACGCAAAGATGGAAGCAGAAGCTCGAGGCGCTGAAGAGATACTAAAAAAGCAGGCGGCAGGTTTTGCTGAGATCGTTCAGTCCGCAGGCGGCGACTCCGAGGCGGCACTCAAGCTGCTTATTGCAGATAAGCTTGAGGAGCTTATGCGCGTTCAGGTTGACGCTGTTAAGAACATAAAGATCGACAAGGTTACCGTTTGGGATAACGGACAGGGAAGCGACGGCAAGACCGCAACGGCTAATTTCATCTCGGGTATGATGAAATCCGTTCCTCCTCTTGACGAGGTATTCTCCATGTCGGGTATGCAGCTTCCCGAGCTTTTGGGTAAGCGCGCAGACAGCAACGTTAATACAACGGAGCAATAAAAAGAACAATGGCGGCTCGCAAGAGCCGCCATTAAATTTTCTGACGAAAAAATTAAAAATATCGGAAAAAGGTCTTGACAAGCAGGGTGAAATAGTGTATAATATCAGCGTTGTCCGAAATCGGGCGGCAATGTGGGTTGGTCGCGTAGCACGCAGACCTTAAAGACGAAAGTCCCACCTCGGAGACCTCGCTCCGTGTAAAAATTAAATTAAAGGAAAACTTAATACGCGGGTATGTGCGGATCTAATTCCACCATACCCACTAAACACCTTTTGCGGGTATGGCGGAATTGGCAGACGCGCTAGATTCAGGTTCTAGTGGGGGCAACTTCGTGAAGGTTCAAGTCCTTTTACCCGCACCAATAGCAAAGGGGTACGCAATCGCGTACCCCTTTGCTATTGGTGCGGACAAAGGCGCAGAGCCTTCATCGCCGCCAAGAAACCAAGAAGTTTTTGATTTCAAAACGGCGGCGATACAAGTTCGCCGTCTTGCGCAGCAAGTGGAGGATTTCAGCCGACAATTTGAAAAAACAGGTTGCAATCGCCGCTCTTTTGTGTTAAAATATCACTTAGAAACAAAGAAGGAAAGGTGGCGTTCAAATTGCCGCATTGGCTTATACCTCTGACAATACTTTTGTCGCTCGCCTCGCTTGTGCTTTTGGTGGCGTGTATATGCTTTTTCAAAATATTTTATTCTGTAAGAAGAAAGCCGAAGCACCCCGAGGCATATCCCATTCCCGAAGGTAAGATCTACGAGCCTCACCGCGAGCAGATAACGCAGTGGATAAAGGATATCCGCACAATGGCGCACACTGACGTATCCGTTACGTCATTTGACGGTCTTACCCTTCGCGGACAGTATTTTGAATACGAAAAGGGCGCACCTATTGAGATACTGCTTCACGGATACAGAGGTACGGCAGAGCGCGATCTTTGCGGCGGCGTTTACAGATGCTTTGAGCTTGGACACAGCGCGCTTATCGTTGACCACAGAGGCAGCGGTAACAGCGAGGGAAGGGTAATAACCTTCGGTGCAAAGGAAAGCCGCGACTGTATGACGTGGATAGATTTCGTATTGAATAACATAGACAAGGATGCCAAAATCATTATTACAGGCATATCCATGGGTGCGGCTACTGTTATGGTGACCGCTTCAAAGGAGTTACCGATAAACGTCGTAGGAGTGCTTGCGGATTGCGGTTATACGTCCACGCAGGATATCATCAAAAAGGTGATGCGCGATATGAAGCTGCCACCAAACATTCTGTATCCCTTCGCAAGACTTGGCGCGATACTGTTCGGAGGATTTGACCCCGACGCCGATTCTCCCGTCGAATCTATGAAAAAATGCAGTATTCCCGTTATCTTTTTCCACGGCGACGTTGACGATTACGTTCCTTGCAGTATGAGTGAGGAAAATTACGCCGCGTGCACGTCCGAGCACAAACGGCTTGTGGTCATTTCGGGTGCGGGTCACGGACTATGTTTTCCCGTTGACCAAAAGACGTATATTGACGAGCTTCGGGACTTTTTTGCTCCGATTGCCTGAGCTGAAATCAAAAAAGAGAGCCCTTGGGGAAGTTCCCAAGGGCTCTTTTGAGTCTGTGATTATTCAGCTTCAATCACGGTAGTTCCGTAATCATAGAAGGTGAACGCGACTTCTATTACGAAGGTCTTCTGCTCGCCGTCTTCCTCAAATTCCTGAGTCATTTCGCACATGATGTATGCAACATGCATATCCTCGTCAAATGCAACCAATACGTCGCGAGCGGTGATCTTTGCGTTGTATTCTTCAATAGTTACGTTATAGACGATCGGTTCGCCGGCAGTATAGCATCCCAGCTCCTCGTCGTAGGTGAAGTCATCAAAATTCTCAACGATAGCAAGGGTGGTGTCAATATACCACGTTCTTACCGTGGATACCATTTCGGGGTCGGTGCTGACCTCAGAGTAGTCCTCGCCCTCTTCTATTTTTACCGTGTCTCCGTCCAGCCAGAAGGTGGAGAGATTGACATCCGTGTTGGTGTCATTTCCGGAAAGGAACAGGGCGGAGCTTGTCATTGTGACGTTATTAAAATTGGAGGTCTGGATCGCTGCGTTCCACTGCTCGGGGTTGAGGCTGACACCAAGGCTTACTTCCTCATCTCCGCCGTCGCTGCTGCCGCCGCCGAGATCGGTCGCTGCCTGCTCCTCCTCAGTGATAACGGTCTTGCCGTAATCCGAGAAGGTCCACATAGCGTCGCAGGTGTAAGAATTCAATTCCTCCTCGCCGATATATGTGGTTTCGGTAAGAGTGCAAGCAAAGTATTCGAGGTTGCCTTCGATAGAGAATTTGACCTTGCCGTCCTTCATTGATTCGTGTGCGGTCCAACCTTCCTCACTGCCTTCAACGGTAGCAGTTACTTCGTTGGGCGCTTTGAATACACCTTCCTCTGGGTCGAATACGAAGTTGTCCTTTTCAGCAAGCAGGGAAAGGAATACTATAAGGAACATTTCTCTTTGCTCTGCGCCTTCCTCGCCTGTAAAGCAAATAGCCTGGGAGAATTCCTCGCCGAACATGGTCATGGTCACTTTTCTGTAAACCATGTCGTCTGCAATCTTAACGATATGAGTCTGGGATTCGCCATCCATAGTCAGGGTATAGTGGATGGTAACGTTATCGAACTTCTGGTCTGCAATAGCTGCCTGCCATTCTTCTTTGGTGATATCCGAAGGACCTTCGGTTTCGGTCTCGGTCTCGGTTTCGGTTGCCGATTCTGTGTCAGAGCCGGTGGCGGACTCGGTAGTAGACTCGGTTGCCGATTCGGAGCTTGCGGGAGTGGTCTGCTCGGTCTGCTGGCCGGATTCGTCGCAGGACGCCAGCGTTGCGGTGAACGCCACGAGCATGCAGAGAGCAAGCACGATAGAAAAAAGCTTTTTCATAATTTTTCTCCTTTCAATAATGAAATCAATATGGAATTTCTTTAGTAGCCGTAATCATTGTAGCACAAAAGCCACGGAAAATCAAGGGGAAAATGAAAATTTCAGCGTTGGCTATGCGCAGTATCGGGACTGCGAGTGGCTTGCCCGAGATTCCGCTTCGCGCTGCGTTGCAGTTCGACTACGCTCCGCTCAGAATGACACGGGCAAGCTTAGTTGCGTCCGGTTTCTGCGTTACCTGTTTCGCACCAAGAAAAAACCGAGGCTTTTGCCTCGGTTAAAAATCAAAAGCTTCAGCCAATGGGACTTGAACCGCAAAGACTCGCTCCGCTCGCTATTGCCCCAAGGTTGCCTCGGTGTCGGAGCGACACCGTTTGCGCTTTGCGGCAAAACGGCAACCTTGCCGCCTGCTTTTTCGGTATTGAAAAAGAGAAGCACCACTGAACGGCGGACGGTTTCTGCGTTGCCTGTTTCACACCAAGAAAAAACCGAGGCTTTTGCCTCGGTTTTTTCTTGGTGCGAGAAACGGGACTTGAACCCGTACGGTGTAAACCACACGCCCCTCAAACGTGCGCGTCTGCCAGTTCCGCCACTCTCGCATATTCGTGTCGCTTGTCGCAACGTATGATATTATACACGATAAGGTTGAATTTGTCAAGAGGTTTTTGAAAAAAAGTTTTAAGAAAAATATATTTTTTTTACAGTGCAAAGGGGATTGACAAAAACGCTTCCTCGGGTTATAATATTTACTGTATACATCAAGTTTTTTGGAGGATATTATGAAAAAGAACTTTTCAAAGCTTATACTTGCCGTAAGTGTTACGGTTTGCTCCTTTATGCTTTTTGCTGTCAATGCGTCTGCCGCATATATCGATCCTGCCGTAGTAACCACTGCTGCAAGCGCCATCGGCGGTATCGTAGTTGCTTGTGGTGCGTTCCTGCTGATTTGGTGGCGCAAGGTCAAGCACAAGGTTTCCGACAAGCTGGGCATTGATGAAAACGCTAACAAAGAGGTTGAGGACGACGTTGAGATAACGCTCGACGAGGAAGCTCCTGCTGGGGAAGCTCCTGCAGCCGAAGCATCCGCCGAGACTGTTGAGGAAGCTCCCGCAGAGGAGGAAAAGGCAGAATGATCAAAAAGTGGCTGTCGCAAATGCGACAGCCACTTTTTGACTATGTATCAACCATTTCTTTATACACCGTGTTTTTCGGCACGCCGCGGTCGCGGGCGGCGGCTTTGATGGCGTCCATTTTGGAAAGTCCCGTGTTTACGTAATGCTCAACGTGCTCGGGGATACTCATTTCCGCCCAAAACTCATCAGTGCTCGCGTTATCCGCTGCGCCCGCCAACACAAGGACGTACTCGCCGCGCGGACTATGATCCTTATAATACTCCACCGCCTCGGCAAGCGTCAGACGCAGCACCTCCTCGTTGAGCTTTGTCAGCTCACGGCAGAGCGAAATACGCCGCTCACCGCCAAAGGCTTTTGCAAAATCGTCAAGGGTTGCGCACAGCTTGTGCGGTGCTTCGTGAAATATCATTGTCCGCTTTTCGTTTTTCAGCTCGTCGAGATGTCGGCGGCGGTCTGCTTTATTGACGGACAAAAAGCCTTCAAAGGTAAATCTGCCCGTAGGCAGTCCCGACAGTGTAAGCGCGGTAATTCCTGCAGAGCATCCGGGAATTGACGTGACGTTGATACCGCGTTCGGCGCACAGAGCCACGAGGTCCTCGCCGGGATCGGATATTGCGGGAGTACCTGCGTCGGTGATAAGCGCACAGCTCTCGCCGCTCTCCAGCCTATCGGCGATCTGACAGCCGCGCTCCCGCTTGTTGTGCTCAAAGTAGGACACGAGCGGCTTGGATATTCCAAAATATTGAAGCAGGTGAAGGGAATTCCGCGTGTCCTCCGCCGCTATGAAGTCTACCTCGGACAGCACCTTGATCGCCCGCGCGGACAGATCTGCAAGGTTGCCGATAGGGGTTGCGACAAGGTACAGAGTTTTTCCGACCACCTTGTTTTTTTCTTGCGCGTCGCCCATGTCGGCGGCGCTTTTGTTTTTGACCGAACTCATTTTTTCTCCTGTAAAGTGAATTTGCACCCCAGCGCTCCGTTTTGCATAATCTGTCGTGAGAGATACGGAGGAGGGAAGACATGGCAATAAAGATATACATAGATCAGGGTCATAACCCACAGAATCCCAACGCGGGCGCGGAGGGAAACGGTCTGCGCGAGCAGGATATAGTCTATCGGATAGGAATAGAGCTTGCACAGCTTTTGCGCAGAAGCGGAAACTACGACGTGCGCCTGTCGCGTCCGACAGCCGACGTTGTGCTTGGAACGTCCAATTCCACAAGCCTTCGCCGTCGCGTGGATGACGCAAATTCGTGGGGCGCAGATTATTTTATCAGTTTGCACACCAACGCTTCGGATAATCCAAGCGCGTCGGGAACGGAGGCGTTTGCCTATGCTCGAGGCACGCCCGCTTTCGAGCTTGGCGAGGATATCGTAGAGGGAATAAGCGATGTAACGGGACTTGCAGACCGCGGGATGAAGGTGCGGCCAAGTCTTTATGTGCTCAAAAGGACTGCTATGCCAGCAGTGCTTGTGGAGCTTGGTTTTATCACCAGTCCCACCGACAGCGCGCTTATGAACAACTCGCCCGAGTTGTTCGCCGATGGCGTATACCGTGGCATTGTGGAATACACTGGGCTTGCGTGATTACAGCTCGATCTCCCCGCGCACCATTTGCATCAGCGTATCCTCGTCGATAATTTTAACGCCGAGGCTCTGCGCCTTCGTCAGCTTTGAGCCTGCCGCCTCGCCCGCAACGACAAAGTGTGTTTTCTTTGATACGGAAGAAGAAACCTTGCCGCCCTCCGCAACTATCACGGCGGAAGCCTCGTCGCGGCTCATGGTGGGAAGCGTACCCGTAAGCACGAAGGTAAGTCCCGCAAATCTGTCACCCGTGGGTGCGGCTGTGGCTTCTGTCAGTACACCAGCGTCACGGAGTCGCTGACACAGCTCGCGGTTTTGCTCGTGCGAAAAATAGTTTACAACACATCTCGCTGTTATCTCGCCAAAATCGGGAATGGTGCAAAGCTCGTCAAGCGTGGCGTCCATGCAAGCGTCAAGCGTGCGGTATTTTGCCGCGAGAGCGGTAGCGGCAACGGCACCGATATTGCGGATGCCGAGCGCGAACAGGAGTCGTTCAAGTCCTGCGTTCTTGGATTTTTCTATTGCCGATATAAGGTTTGTGGCGGATTTTTCGCCCATTCTGTCAAGGGCGGCAATCTCCTCCTCGCGCAGGGAATAAAGGTCGGCGGCGCTTGATATAAGTCCCGCGCCGATAAGAGCCTCTACTATCTGCGGACCGAGTCCGTCGATATCCATGGCGTCTTTGGAGGCAAAATGCTCGATACCGCGTGAGAGCTGTGCAGGGCAGGCGGCGTTGGTGCAACGCACAGCCGCCTCGCCTTCCTCGCGGAATATTGGCTCGCCGCATGAGGGGCAGGTAGACGGCATATTGAACACGCGCTCACTGCCGTCACGCATATTGGGATGAGCGCAAACGACCTCGGGGATAATGTCGCCTGCTTTTTGCAGGGTTACCTTGTCGCCGATATGAATATCGCGCTCGCGGATAAAATCGAGATTGTGAAGTGTGGCTCTTGAAACCGTCGTGCCTGCAAGTCGGACAGGCTCGAGGATAGCCGTAGGAGTCAGCACGCCCGTGCGTCCGACAGCGATAGATACGTCAACAAGACGGGTTATCTTCTGCTCGGGAGGGTATTTGTAGGCGACAGCCCACTTGGGAGTGCCAGTGCCTTCGCCGAGGATCTTGCGCTCGGACAGTGAATCTATCTTTATGACCACGCCGTCAATGTCGTATTCAAGACCGTCGCGCATCTCACCCAGCGCTTGAATATGAGCGATTATTGCCTCGGGATCGGACGAGCGCAGACGGTGCTGTACTACCTTAAATCCGAGCGAATTCAGGAAATCAAGAATTTCGGTATGAGAGGAAAGCTCTCCAAGCTCACCCTCCTGATGATTGAATATGAATATTGAAAGTCCTCGGGATGCGGTCACCTGCGGGTCAAGCTGACGAAGCGAGCCAGCCGCTGCGTTTCGCGGATTGGCAAGCAGATTTTCGCCCGCAGCCTCCCGCTTTGCGTTGATGCGCTCAAATACCGCACGGGGCATATAGACCTCTCCTCGCACAGTGATATCCAGCGGCTTGTTAATTGTAAGCGGAATGTCGAAAACGGTTTTAAGGTTTTGCGTGACATTTTCGCCCACGTTGCCGTCGCCGCGCGTAGCACCGACGGTGAAAACGCCGCCCTCGTATTTGAGGGATACCGAAAGTCCGTCGATCTTCGGCTCTACCGAATAAACGGCGTTGGGAACTGTGCGTCCGACGGTGTCGAAAAAGGTGCGCAGCTCGTCAAAGGAGAACACGTCGGTCAGCGAGTCCATTCTGACCGTGTGAGTCACTTTATCAAATTTATCAAGGGCTTTTCCGCCCACGCGGTGAGTGGGGGAGGAGGGAATATCCAGCTCGGGATAGTCGCGCTCGATAGCCACAAGCTCGTAAAACAGCCTGTCGTATTCGTAGTCGGATATGACGGGCGCGTCGTCTACGTAGTACAGCTTTGAGTGGTACTCAAGCTGCTCACGCAGCTCCGCCGCTCTCGCCTTTATATCTGCAAAATTTTTGTCCATTTTCAAAAATTTCCTTTCCGTTGCGCATATATATTTATTATATCCCCATTTGAGCAAAAAGTCAATAAGTAACTTTTACGACGGTCATATTTCCAATCTTGCTTTTGGTGATTTTTCACAAAAATAATTTTTATTAGATAAATATACTTTACAAATTGATAATAATGTGGTAAAATAAATATGCGAGGAGGCAGTATCCCTCCGCCGCACATTGGCGATACACTCAAACGAAGGAGGAAAAAGTATGAAGATTAACATTATCGGCAGACAGATGAACGTGTACGAGGACACCAAGAAGCTTATTTACACCAAGCTTGAAAAGCTGGATAAGTACTTCAAGTCCGAGGCAGAGGCTCAGGTCACGCTCAGCCGAAAGAGAAACACCTCCACCCTGGAGCTTACCGTCAACAACGACGGTACGATTTTCCGTTGCGAGATTGGAGCGGACAGCTTCAGAGAGGCGCTTGACAGATCAATTGATATGATGGAACGCCAGATCCGCAAGAATAAAACAAAGCTTGCTCGCAAGCTGCGTGAGGGGGCGTTTGACGATAAAGGAGCGTATGACGGATATTATTTCGCAGAGGATATGGAGGAGGACGAGGATATCATCATCCGCACCAAGAAATTTGAATTCCGTCCCATGTCGCCCGAGGAAGCGGTGATGCAGATGAATCTGCTTGACCACGAGTTCTACGTTTTCAACGATATAGTGTCGGGAGATACCTGCGTGGTATACAAGCGGCATGATGGCACTTATGGACTTATCGAGCCAGAAAAATAATATCCGAGAGGTCGGCTGATATCAGCCGACCTCTTGACATAACGGTAAAACGGAGTTATAATAAAGTATACTTAAAAAACGAGGATGGCGTATGCAGACGAACAAAAGAAAAGAAACGGCGAAAATTCTTATTGCTTGCGGCGGAAAAACGGGGACTTGCATGAAGGCGGCACAGCTGCTTGCGTCAAAGCTTACCCGCTTTGACGTTACGCTGAAGGATATGATATATGAGGGTGTTCCGTCAAGAGCGGAGCTGAGAGTATACGACGCCGTTATTATCGGTGGCTCTGTGCGAATGGGCTCGCTTGATAATCTGGCGCTTGAAGCGTTTTGCACGGCGCAGGAGGCGAAGGACGACGGCGCTTGCCCCGACGTTTTACTTGGCGGATTTATCTGCTGCGGTCATCCAGAAAGAATGAGAGAGTACGTGGCGAAAATACCGCGCGCAATACGGGACGGAGAGCTTTCGGTCATCTGCTTTGGCGGCGAGCTCAGCCGTGAGCGCACACGCGGGCTCGAAAGGATATTCGTGCGTATGATGAGAAATAAGATCCTGTACGGCGGCGAGAACGGCGACGGTGAAGTGGGAGTGGCATTGCCGACGTTAAACGAATCGGATATCGGTCAGTTCGCGGCGAAATTGGCAGACGTGATAAACGGCGGCGCGTAAAGATTTTATAATATTAAATCCCCCGACGTGCTGTCGGGGGATCTCCGTTTTAAATGTGTTATGTTACTTTTCGCTTCTCCGAAAAGTAACCAAAAGGAGACCAAAGGGAGGGAGGATGAGTTGTTGACCTCAAATTTTCAGCAAGCTCAAATTTGAGGTCTGCCGCCTCAATTCCTCCCTCCCTTTGGAATCCCCCCCACCTTGGGGCTTAGTTATCACGCAGAGAGCCATCTTGAAAACGCTCTTACAAATTATACCGAAAGGTCGCAAATTGGAGATCAGACACGCTTGATGTAGCGGTAGTTTATCGGGGGAACAACGCCAAAAGAGATTTGAAATTTTTCTCGTTACTTTTAATTTTTAAATCTCCTATGGTTTCAAAACAACCACCCGCTCAAGGCGTTCTCCGCCCGACCAAGTTGCCGTCGCTCCGACGGGAACTTGGCGCTACGGGTGTTCTGTAACCTTGGCGCGCAATCACGCCTTGCCCGCATACTTGCGGCAAGGCGGCGCGTTTAGGAATGAGGGTTTATTAAGGGAGAAAACCGTGGGTTTTCTCCCTTAATTGGCGTTCTTGGTTACTTCTGCCGACACGGGCAGAAGTAACAGAAAAATAATTACAATATTTGTGCACTTTCTGTCGATATAGGAGTAACACAAAACAATATCCCAAAGACAAAGGGGCTATATTACATTAGAAATACAGCCCCTTTAAATTTTTTATAATCAGTAACAAATACTCTTGGAAATTTCGTAAAGCTCGCGGATGTTTTCTGCGCGGCGGGTGCAACGCAGCTTCATTTCCTCGACCTGTGCCGCAGTAAAGGGCTCAAGGTCGCCGTCCTTCAGCTTGTTCTTATACATTCTGTCAAGCACGAGAGCAAAATTAATATCCGTGTGCGTTACTCTGTTGTCGCGCAGACACATAACGAGATTGCTCTTTCCTTCAAGCAAAAGGGAAACCGCACCAACTCCCATCTGGGATGCTACCAAACGGTCGCGAAGGGTGGGGATTCCACCTCTTACGATATGACCGAGGCGATTGAATCGGGAGTCAACGCCCGTTTCGCTTGAAATCAACTTTGTAAGATGCTCGGCAACGTTTTCCTCGCCTTCCTTTGCCATCTTTTCACAGCAAACAGCTATCATGCCTCGCTTGCCCTTTGCACGGGCGTCGCGGATCTTGTTAAGACCGTATTCGTAATCGTAAGGTATTTCGGGGATAGCGATGGTTACAGCGCCTGCTGCAATTCCTGCGTACAGCGCGAGATATCCGCATCCGTTACCCATAACCTCGGTAACTATACATCTCGCGTGAGATTCTGAGGTGTCGCGCAGATAGTCGAACATGGACAGGCAGGTGTTGAGTGCCGTGTCAAAGCCGATCGTGTGGTCGGTTGCGGTAATGTCGTTGTCAATAGTTGCGGGAATACCGATAGAAGGAATACCGTGATTGGTAAGGTCGGTAGCGCCGCGGAACGTACCGTCGCCGCCGATAGCTACGATAGCGTCAATGTTCTGCTCGTGGCAGGTCTTGAGCGCGAGATCCATACCTTCCTTGGTCTTAAACTCGGGGCAACGGCTGGAATACAGCATAGTGCCGCCAAGAGTGATAGTTTTGGATACGCTTCCCGATTTCAGGGGGCGCAGATATTTTTCGGCAATTACGTCCTTGTCCGTTTCGGTAGCCGCGCCGAGCAAGCCTGCGTAACCGCCGATAACTCCGACGACCTCAATGCCCTGGCTGAGCGCGTGTCTTGTCACCGCGCGGATAGCCGCGTTCATTCCTGGAGCGTCGCCGCCCGACGTAAGAATACCTATTTTTTTAAACTTTGCCATATATTTTTCCTCCGTATCGCGTAAAGCCCGCGGGCTGTTTGCATATTCAGACGGACAAGCGTCGAATTTTGTTGTCCGTGAAACTACATTATACTATTATATTCCCATAAAGTCAAGGGTTTTTGCCATATCAAATCAAAAAAATTAATATTTTTTGCCAACCGCGCAAAGATACTCCTCGTGAGTCAAAAGCAGGCGCAAAGCTTCAAGCAGCGCCTTTGCCGACATACCTGAGGGCAGTCCGAGTGACGCGCACAGCTCGTCGCGCATACCTTGGCTGTTATCTCTTCCCGCAAGGCCGTGCTCGTACAGCTCTGCCAAGGTCAGAGAATTTTCTGTACGCGAGGATGACGAGCCGATATTTTCCGTCGTATAGGGCAAAAACAGTTTACGGAGAAGGGAATCGTCCATGCCCTCAACCCCAAGCAGCCCCGCCGCCGAGGGTGCGCTCTTGCGCTTTTCCTTGCCCCTTATCTGTGGAATGTAGAGCTGTATCACTCTGTCGCGAGGAAGCATGCCCGTCAGATGCGAGCGGATTATCTTTCCGCCGCCGTCGCTGTCGCAAAGCAGGATGACGGGGGACTTTTCGCATATTTTGCGGAGGAGCTGTTGCTTTTCCGCCTTTTTGAATATGCCGAAGCCGTCGGTGACGATTATTTGCGTATCAATAATATTTGAAAGTCTTATCTTGTCGTATTTTCCTTCAACGATAACAGGATAAGCCAGCGTCAGCTTGCCGTTGTCCATAATTATTTAACGAACAGAAAATACGCGATAACCAACGCGCCGAGGATTATTCTGTATACTCCGAAGGAAGCAAAGCTGTGACGCTTTACAAAGTCCATAAGGAACTTGATAGCTGCCATGGATACCGCAAAGGATACCACCGACGCAACCGCAAGAATTATCCACGCTTCAGCGGGAACGGTAACGGAGGACTCGGCGACGTATTTAACAAATCCAAGCGCTTTTATGCCCGACGCGCCAACCATAGCAGGTATCGCCATGAAGAAGGAAAACTCTGCTGCCGCGGTGCGGGAAAGTCCCAAAAACATCGAGCCGAGAATGGTAGAGCCGGAGCGAGAAGTACCGGGAACTATGGAAAGAGCCTGAAAAGCTCCGACGGCGAATGCCTTTTTACAGCTTATATCCTCAACTGCCACAACGGAGGGCTGTACGTTCCGCTTTGCATTGAATTTTTCAATTACGATAAAGGCAATTCCGTAAACTATGAGTGCCGCCGCTACGACGTAGGCGTTGTAAAGCCAGCCGTTGATGTCCTTGCCGCTTGCCATTTCGAGTATTTTATCAAACAGTATACCCACAACTGCTGCGGGAATACTCGCTATCACGACTCGAAGCCACAACCGCCATGTGCGGCTCTTTTGCTCCGGAGTCTTATTTTTTCCAAAAGGACAAAGCTTGCCCCAGAACATTATTATCACCGCAAGAATAGCCCCAAGCTGAATGACCACCTCAAACATTTCGGAAAATTCCGCCATAAGCTCGGCGTTGTCCGTAAAGGTGAAGGGCAGCCATTCGCCAAGCAGTATCAGATGTCCCGTAGAGCTGACGGGCAGCCACTCGGTGATGCCCTCGATTATTCCGTACAGGATAGCCTTGAGTATCTCAAAAAATAACATTTGCTTACTCCTTTAAAATTTTCGCACTAATCCGCGCAAGAGCCGAGGCGCAGTATGTCGCCCGGGCGCACCTCAAAGGGAACTCGGCACCAGAAGATCATCTCGGGATGCGGTATGCTTACCTTGATGTGTCCCTCGGCGTCGTAAAGCTCGCCGACGGTAAAGGGAATTCCACGTCTGCCGGGGGAGATCACCTCTGCCTTGTCGTGTACGCTGATCTTGTTTTTTTCACGGAAACGGTAAAGCTTTCCGTCCGCTGTTTCCATCTCTACGCCCATTGAACGTATTGCCCGCGCTTCCTCCTCATCATATTCAAGAGCCGTTGCAAAATATGACTTTTCCTTCATATAGTGACCGCCCTGAACGAGCTGAGGATTTACCATGGGATCGTCAAGATAAAAGCCCGTAGCGTACTCTCGGTGGGAAACGCTGTCAAGCTCTCGGAGCAGTGCGGGATCGGTCGAGTAATTTTCGGGATCGCGCATATATGCGTCCATTGCCATGCGGTAGCAGTTTGTCACCACGGCGGTATAATATGCGCTCTTCATGCGCCCCTCGATCTTGAAGGAATCGATCCCGCTGTTCATAAGCTCCGGAATGTGTTCTATCATGCACATATCCCTTGACGACATAAAGAACGTTCCGAGGTCGGTTTGCTCGATCGGAATAGGGAAGTCAGGACGCTTTTCCTCGTACAGCTCGTACAGCTTGTAGTTCCAACGGCAGGGCTGTGAGCAGGTGCCGCGGTTGCCGTCGCGTCCGTTCATCATGTTGGCAAGCAGACAGCGTCCGCTGTAAGACACGCACATTGAGCCGTGGATAAACGCTTCCAGCTCAACGTCGGGAGGCAGAGCCGCCTTTATTTGCTTTATCTCGGAGAATCGAAGCTCGCGGGCGAGCACAAGTCTCTTTGCGCCCATTGCGGCGTAAGCCTTTGCCGCCGCAGGACTTATGATGCTTGCCTGTGTAGATATATGTATTTCCATATCGGGCAAGCGTTCCTTGATGGTTGCCATAACGCCGAGGTCTGCCACTATCATAGCGTCGATCCCCGCACCCTTGAGGCTGTCCAAAAACTCAATGAGGGCAGGGTATTCGTGAGTGCGAGGCATAGTGTTCACGGTAAGATACAGCTTTTTGCCGAGGGCGTGAGTGTATTTTACTGCCTCCCATATTTCCTCGACGGTAAAATTATCCGCCGCCGAGCGCATACCGAATGCCTGTCCCGCAAGATATACGGCGTCCGCTCCGTAAAGCAGAGCCGCCTTCATTTTTTCAAAATTCCCCGCAGGGGATAGAAGTTCGGGCATTTATTCATTGTCCTTTCCGACTTATAATTGATTTAAATCCATACTCATATCATTATACAACAGCAGAGCCGTTTTGTCAATATTTTTTATCCCACGGCGCAGGGGCTGAGTAAAAATGTGTTAACACAATGTGACTTTTTTTGGTCGCAGGTGAAAAATCCGTTAATCCCCTTGACAAAATGCGGGGAAGGGTATATAATGTATAGTGCGTATTTCCGTTGTTTTGCGACGGCGGAGTAAAAATGCTCGATTGAGCAAAATAATTTCAAAAGGAGAATTCAAATGAAAGGTATCGCAAGTTTGACAAAGGTGCTCTGCCTGCTTCTTGCAATCGCAATGCTTGTGCCTGCGCTGGTAGCGTGTGATAACGGCGGTGGTGACGTAACTACCGACGGCAATGCTTCCACGACCGGTGCTGAAAGCACGACCGAGTCTGCGACCACCGTTGATCCTAACGAGATGCACGACCTGCCTGCTGATCTTAACTACGGCGGCGCAGAGGTTAGCATGCTTACCGCTTGGGTCGACATGCATGAGGATGAGTTTTATCTCGAGGACGATTATGCACCTACGGGAGAGCTTGTTCCCGACGCTGTTTACCACCGTAACTACGCGGTTGAAAAGCAGCTTAACATTGATCTCGTTGTTCTTACGAGAGACAGAACCGAGTACCTCAACTCTACTCACATGACCGACGTTCAGTCCGGTCTTGGAATGTATCAGATCATTGCTGACAGTACAACAAACAAGGGTGTTATGATAGTTGACGGCTTTTATCACGATCTCGGCACCTTTGAGTATCTTGATCTCAGCAAGAATTACTGGTCACAGGGCTTTGGTGAGGTTGTTACCTTCGGAGAGGAAAACAAGCAGTATCTGGCAACGGGTGCTATTGCAGTTTCTCTTTACAGAATGATGTTTGCTACCATCTACAACCAGAAAGACCTCGCTACCTACGGTCTTGAAGATCCTTACCAGAAGGTTATGGACGGTGAGTGGACGCTGGATGCTCAGAAGGCTATGATCGCTAACACCTTCGCCGAGAAGGACAATGACGGTAAGGCAAGTGAGGGTGACTACTACGGTCTGCTCACTGGTTCGTCCACCTGCATGGACCCCTATCTTGTATCCTCCAAGGTTGAGCTTATCAAGAAGGATGCAGAGGACTATTCGTGGTACTACGATAGCGACGAGCTTACCTACCTTGTAGACGTTGCCGAGAAGGTGCAGGCCCTTACCAGCGACGACAATACATATGTCTTCGAGGCGGCAGCGGATCATCCCGCGAAAAACGATATCATCCTCAAGTTTGCAGAGCGCGAGGGCATGATGGCTACATTCCTGTTCTATGCGCTTGAGAAGAGTATCGGTGAGATCACCTTTGACTACGGTATTGCTCCTATCCCGAAGTATTCTACCGAGCAGGATGAGTATTACACCTATGTTCAGGACATGGCTGCCAGCATTGGTGTAAGCTCTGTTGTTCAGGATGAGACGGCTCTGGAGAGAATCGGCGCAACGCTTGAGGCGCTCGCTTACCACAGCTCCGTATACGTTGAGGAAGCATATTTTGAGAAGTCCATGAGCCTTAAGTTCCTCAAGGACCCCAGAAGCCAGGATATTATCAATCTGCTCTACGATTCCGTTGCTATTGATTTCTGCGGAATGATGTCGTCTGCTATCGAGAGCTTCAAGCTCCGCGACCAGCTTCGTCCCGTTCTCAGCTGTGTTTCTCAGGAAACTGTTGTAACTCTTCTTAACAAGAACGAGACAGCACTCAAGAGAAACCTGAGCAGCATCAACAGAAAGGCTGCAAAGCTTCCGTAATATATTCGGAAACTAAAACAATACCCGACTCCAAATGGGAGTCGGGTATTGTTTTATCAGAATTCCTTAACGTAGCGTATGGCAAGATCTATCCAGCCCTCGCAATAGGGATTGTAAAAGCCTTCGTGATTTGCCCAGGTTTCCTTGCTGCAAAGACTAAGTCCGTGGTGACCGTGCGGGTATATGTGACATTCGAAGCGAACCTTTGCGCGTGTCAGAGCCTCGACGTACAGAAGAGTGTTTTGTATCGGCACGCAACTGTCGTCAAAGGTGTGCCACAAAAATGCGGGAGCGGTGTCCGCATCCACGTGTAGCTCAAGAGAGTATGCGTTCATCTCCTCCTCTGTGGGATCGCTTTTGCCGCATAGATTATTGATAGAACCGCGGTGAGCGTAAACGCCCGCCGTGATGACGGGGTAGCAGGGAAGGGTGGCAGTGGGACGGTTGACGCCGTAAACGTAGTCGTCGCCAAGCTCCGCTTTCAATCTGTCGTTAAGCAAGGGGAGCTTCCACAGTGTGCCCGCAGATGCCGCAAGATGGCCGCCCGCGGAAAAGCCCGTGATGAATACGTAATTTGCGTCAATATTGTATATTTCGGCGTTGAGTGTGACGTGAGCGATAGCAAGCGCCGCCTCAGTAAGAGGAGTGAAGTCCTTTGCCTTTTCACCAATGGAGTAGCGAAGCACAAAGGCGTTGAGTCCCGACGCAAAGTATTGAAGGGCAATGGGCTCAGCCTCGCGGTCGGACAGAAAGCCGTATCCGCCGCCGGGGCACACGATAATTGCGCGACGAGGGGGCATGGGCATCTCGGGGGACGTGTCGTGAATGTATGATGTGAGCGTCGCCTTTGAAAAGCCTTTTGAAAATGTAAACGTCTGTGTCTGCATAAAAATTCTTTTCCTTTGCCGAGAGTGAGATAAAATTGCTAATACATTTTAGCATATAATTGCCGTTTTTGCAATAGATATGCGAATATTTTTGGAGGAAAAAGAATTTATAAAATTTGTAAAAAGTATTGACAAGCTGACAATAATATGATATAATACTTTGGTGCTTGCAGGGGTGGAAAAACGTTTCAGGCTTTGCGGTGCAAGTAAAAGACCCATTAGCTCAGATGGCAGAGCACATGACTTTTAATCATGGTGTCCGGAGTTCGACTCTCCGATGGGTCACCAAAAGTCCTCGAAGCCGAAAGCTCCGAGGACTTGACTTTTTAATATGTCGGGGCGTGGCGCAGTTGATAGCGCGGGTGGTTTGGGACCATCAGGCCGCAGGTTTGAGTCCTGTCGCTCCGACCAAAATTGGCTTTGGGAAGCAATTCCCGAAGCCTTTTTCTTTGTTTTCTGCGACGCAATTTTTGAGGGCTGACGATTGTTTTTCGTCAGCCCTCTGCGTTATCTTTTCTTATAAACCAACAGCTCGGCATTCTCTCCGTTTGCTTCATAAGTAGCTATGAGAATAAAGTCCATATTGGCTACGATACCAAAGCATCTGTCGCCGCCGAATTCACATTCAAGCTGATTGCCGAGATAGGTTGCATTATCGTCAAGAAATTTCACAATCTTACCGTTTGGAAGACGGTATTCAAGGTTAACGTATCCGCCCACAAGAGCATTTATCTTCTCAACCTTCGGCATTCCTTCAACCCCAAGCGCGTTGATTTCCTCAATCAGTTTGCTTTTGAATTCCTCGAATTTTTCCGCACCGTCAAGGTTTTTATACTGCTTCCAATAGTCAAGCTTTGGGAGCATTTCTTTCATATACGCGCGGACCTTTTCGGACGGGAATGCTTCGTTTGCCATGTGAGCGATGCAGACCTCTATCAGATCGTCCATGTTATGATACATATATTCGCCATCGGCATAGCACCATTTACAATATTCCTCGTTGAAAATGCCATCGACTTCTTTGCTGATATTAGAATCTTCAAGCGGCATACCACAGCATTGACAGATAAGCTGACGAGGCGAACCGAGAAGCGTGTTGATCGACACGTCAAACAACTGCGAAAGTAGTTTAAGCGTTTCCGTGTTCGGTATCGTTTCACCGGTTTCCCACCGAGATACCGCCTGTCTTGTTACAAATATCTTTTCTGCAAGTTCCTCTTGTGAGAGTCCTTTTTTCGTTCTGAGTTCAAGAATTATATCCTTTGTTTCCATAATTTCACCACCCTATATTTTGTGGTTATATTTTACCATAGATTGCCTGAGTTGACAAGCAACTCGCTGTTGCTACCTGATGACAAATTGGAATTTATCGATATATTGGTGCATCAAGCCCCTGTCTGCTTTTCCTTGTTTTCTTTGTCGGCTGCGGCTTTTCCGAAATACATCAGCTCCCAAACGGCAGAGTCTTCGGTTGCGGTTTCTACCACCTGACCGCACTCTATACGTTCAATCGTTGCGATTCCCTGAAAGCGCAGGTATGAGCCTTCAAAGCCGATGACCTTCGCAAGATATTTCATGGGGCCGAGAAGTCGGTCAATGAAATTTATTTTGGCGATGTCACCCGTGCGCTTGTAGGTAATGCGGTAGTATTCACCGGCAGGTGTTTCGTATTCGTATGCAACCGTGTTGTATACTGGCTTGCCTGTGTGTTCATCAATGTATTCGTCGCTTGGCAAAAATTTCAGGGTATGATTAGAGTTATCTCCGAGAATTTCACCGTTCTTAGCGATCATAAATACGTCAAACTCCTTGTAACCGTACTTTTTCTCTGCGGTGATCCACGAGGAAATGACCTTGTAATCTCCAATTTTCGCTCTGCCCCAATACCAATGATGCATAAGCTTTAACATGGAGACATTGCCCCAGTTGTGATCGTGATATCCGCTACCAACAAGGTGAAGCTGCCCATCGGGATAAGTTACGTCGGCAGTAACGTCGCCCTCAGGCGTTGCAGGCAGCCAATTGAAGTAATATTCTTCGCTGTCGCCAAAGAGAATTGGGCCGCACTGACTGCGCCATGCAGGTACGGTGTTGGTAAGAGATACCGTTGCCTGAATTTTTTCTCCTTTGAAAACGAGATTGTAATGCTCAAGGTCGCCGCAGATATAGCTGTCCCCGATCTTCACGTCACACTGTGTCTTTGCATAGTGACTGTCACGTAGCGACGCTTCTATCTGCTCGAAATATTCGCGTCCATCCGGCAGGGTCAGCTCTGCCGTAACGATTGGCTTTATTTTGCCGCTCACCTGAATGGGTGACTTAGAATAGTACTGCAAAACGAGCTTGGTACCGTCGACGAAGCTTGAATCAAAGTACCACCATTCGTAGGTACCGCGGCTTCCGTCGGTACGCATACCGTCCTCCCAAGGTTCGATCTTATTTCGGGTAAGTCCCATTTTTTCATAATGCATATCATCGTCGGGATGAATTGATTTCAAAATCTTACTCATTGTTAGCCTCCATCATAAATTTTTCTTTACCGTTTTTCCTATTGCTTCGCTGCCCACTGTGCAAGCTGAACAAGAATGGGAGCAAGCTCCTTTGCTTTATCTGTGGGCTCATATTCCACACGAATCGGAACCTCCAAATATTCCGAACGGCGAACAAGTCCGTCGCTCTCAAGCTCCTGTAAGGATCTCGCGAGCATCGTATTTGAAATTCCCTTGACCTTGCGCAAAAGTTCGTTATAACGAACCGTTCCGTCTACACTGAGAGAGCATAAGATCGCAAGCTTCCACTTACCTCCGATCATCTCCATCGCGCGCTGAAGCGGACACGCTTCGGTACAAGGACAGTTATGGCTATGAGACATACGTAATTCCTCCATTTAACTAACATTTTTCTTACTTACTCACAATAAATTGCGTAATTGACACATCCGCCTATTGATAGTATAATTATAGCAGATAACAAATGTAAAGTAAAGAGCAAAATGTGATTTAGGAGGAGTTTTTTGTTTTGGAAAATTTTGATCTTGCAAAATACCTTTCAAACGGGGTTGAAAATCTTGTAAAAAACATTCTTCGCGCCACCCTCAAAGACCCGAAGGAAAGCGCGTTTATGATGAAATACAGCCGTAGCATAAAGGAAGCAGCAAAGCGTCGTGCCGAGCTGAACGAGGGCGGTGAGCATATCCCGCCGTTCCTGATCGCAAGCATTACGAGTAGCTGTAATCTTCACTGTGCGGGCTGCTATGCACGTCATAACCAATCCTGCTGCGATTCCTCCCCTGTCGCGCAGTTAAGTGATGCCGAATGGCTGAAGATATTTAAAGAAGCCAAGGAGCTTGGCATCAGCTTTATTCTTCTTGCAGGCGGTGAGCCAATGCTTCGCCGTGACGTCATCAGCGCCGCGGGCGGCGTTCCCGAAATTCTTTTCCCGATCTTCACCAACGGAACGATGATAGACGATACGTATCTTGCTCTGTTTGAAAAGCATCGCAACCTCGTTCCCGTATTCAGCATCGAAGGTCACAAGGAAAAGACCGACTCCCGCCGCGGTGAAGGTGTGTACGGAAGGCTCATAGACGGAATGGAGAGGATGAGAAAAAATCATCTGATCTTCGGCGCGTCCGTCACCGTCACCCGTGAAAATCTTTGCGAGGTATTCTCCCGTGATTTTGTGGATGATTTGAATAGCCGCGGCTGTAAGGTCGTATTCTATGTAGAGTACGTTCCCGTCAGCGAGACTACCGCATCGCTCGCTCCCACCGATGAGGATCGCGCTCGTATGGAGCAGAATATGGCAGAGCTTCGCGCTTCCTATCCCGAGATGATATTCATTGCCTTTCCGTGCGACGAAAAAAGCACGGGCGGTTGCCTTGCGGCAGGCAGAGGCTTTTTCCAAATCACCTCCCATGGCGGAGCTGAGCCTTGTCCGTTCTCTCCCTATTCGGATATCAACGTGCGCGAGACCTCGCTACGAGAGGCACTTAAGTCCGATCTGTTCCGCGCTCTGCAAAGCGAGAGTAT
>JAFTPD010000017.1 GCA_017463485.1 Clostridia bacterium | reverse complement strand
TCGAAAGAAAGGGCTTGTGGGGTGCGGGTGAAACCCCGCATTATTTAATTAATCTCTTTTCTTCTTAAGAACAACTGCCGCTACTCCGACGATTGCAATAATTGCTATTGCAGATCCTACAACGGAGCCGCATCCGCCTGCTGCTGCAGTGGTTTCCTCTGCGGTGGTGGTATCAGCCGCGGTGGTGTCTGCAGGAGTCGTCACGGGATCGGTCGTTACGGGATCGGTATCCGAAACCGTAGGCTCTGTGTCAGAGGTTACGGGATCGGTGGTTGCGGGATCGGTGGTCTCGCCGCCTTCATCCGTCGTGGTCTCGTCATTTCCGCCTTGCTCGGGAATCTTTGCGTTGTCAGCGGTGGAGATGTAGCTGTACTTGAATCTCGCGCCGGGAGCTACCTCACCGGAGAGATAGAATTCCATAATGTCGCCGCTGAACTCGCTGTAACGGGTGGTGTTACCTACACGCACGCCGGTATCGTCAGAGTCATGTACGTTATCAGTCCATACGAAGTTGATGGTGAAGTCGTCGCCCTTCAGACCAAGGTCGCTCTTTGCGATCTTAACGGTCATGTAGCGTCCGTCAACCTTGTACTCAACGTCTGCAACCTTCTCGGAGGTGTAGCCGTCGGTGAACTTTTCAAGCACGGATGTTTTTGCACTTGCCGCAGTCTTGTTTACTACGTACTCGAAGGTCTCCCAGCCCTGATTTTCCTGATCTACGTCAATATAGAGGTTCATCCAGAGCTTATCCTTGTAGGAGGTGATATCCTCTGCGCACTCAACGTTGAAGTATACGTACTCGTCGTCACGTGCGATCTGTGCGCCGATAACATCATTACGAGCGGAGAAATCACGCTGACTGTAGTGAATGGTCTTCTGGTGGTCGCGGTTCATGGTGTTGCCAATGTAAGCTGCAAAGTAAGGCTCAACCTCTGCCCACTGCTCCTGACCTGCGGAGAGGTCAATGGTGGTCTTGTGGCTGGGCACGGGCATTTCCTCAACGCCCTTGAACTTACGGGTGTAGTTTACGAACAGATAGTAGTAGTAATCCTTGAGTGCGCCCTGCGAAGGCTCGATATCACGGGAGAACTCCATGTCGAACTGGTCAGCAAACGCATTGTCGGTATAGATCCAATGCTCTGCGCGGGTTACGGTCCACTCGTTCCAGCCGGTGAACATGATAACCTTGGGATCGATCTCAAGAGCGTACTCGAACTGCTCGGTCATATTGTAGCCCCACTTGGAAGCCTCGTAGCCTTCCTTGAAGAATCTGTCCTGATAGGTAGATGTATACGAGCGTCCGGTGATGTAGTCACCGTTCATAGCGTCGGTTCCGTGTTTAACATAGTTGAAGTTAGAGCATACGCTTACAGTCATCTGCTCAATGATACCCTTTCTTGCATCACGAGCGGAAGCGGCGTAGGTAGCCTGAGGATATATGGAGCTCCAACCCCAAGAGCCAACACGCTCATCATCGCTTCTAAGTTCGTCATCAATATAAGAGCCTACACTTGCACGGAAGGTAAAGAAGTTAAGCAGCTCCTTCTCAAACGGAATGCTCGCATCGAGAACCTCAGAATGAGCGAGCATCATAGGCTTGCCGTCGAACCAATACCAAAGGTTCTGATACTGTCCCTGACGGTAAACGTCCATATAAATGGACTCAAGCTGCTCGGTGGTCCACCAGTCTATACCGTTGTTGGGAGCAGCAAGCCACATTGGTAGGTAGTAGGTGATCTTAGGGACGTCAACGCCAAGATTCTGCGCCTTTGTCCACTCCTCGTAGATATCGTAATATCCGTCCTGCCAGGTGGTTATGGTGTTAGAGTTATCTGTAAAGATAAAGTCAACACTCGCGTTTGCAAGCAGTTCTGCGTGGCGGCGGAGTACCCAAGGATCCTCACCCGAATACTGACCGTACAAAGGAACGTCCCAATAGTGACCGCCCGTAATAGTCCATGCGGGATGGTTGTAGTCGTTCTTTGCCTCGGGGTACTTATCCATAACGTGCTGAATTACGGGAGCAGCATCTCTCTCTACGTTAGAGCTGTTAAGCTTCCAGCTCCAGTAGAAGATACCTACCTCCTTGTCCTCGCGGATGCCGCCGACACCGTTTTCACCGTATTCCCAGGACTCACGTCCCAGACCGTCGGTGAATACCCATGTGGTGGGCTGTACCTTGTGGGTGTTGATGAGGCTGTCCTCGGGAAGCTGCCACTGCTCGGGAACGGTGACCTCACCCGTGGTGGTATCTCTGTAGCCGATTACCTTTTCAAAGGGAGTATCCACAGCCTTTGCGAAACGAACAGACATGAAAAGGTCGCACGCATGCTCTGCGCTGTCAAGGTATGCATAGCCCTTGGAGGTATTGTTTTCGCTGTAATAATACACAGCGAATACTACGCCCTTAGCGCTGGGATTTCTGATACCGAACAGGTATTCACCTGCGGGCATAGCCTTGTCAAATACCAGCCAGCTGACCTGACCGTCAGCAACACCTGAGTAGGTAGTCTTAGCGAAGGGCTCCTGTGCGATAGTCTCCTCGTAGGTGTTCTTCCACTGATATGCAACAAGCTCGATCTCAACGCCCGTGTTGCCCCACGTGGGAGTACACAGCGAGAATCCGAGGATCTCGCCCGTTACCTTTACGCGCTGGGAGATCATCTCGTTTGCCTGACCGACTCTCCACCAATCCTGATAACCGCTTACACCGTTTCCGGAGGTGTTGTAAGCCTGATAGTCAACGGAGGTGATAGCGGTTACAAACGGGTCGGTAACCTGCTCGGTAAAGCGAAGGATGGTCTTCATCTCGCCAAGGCATTCAACGCCGTTGACGTAAACGCAGCCCTTGGTGTTGGAATTATCCTTTTTGTTACCGTACCAAAGCACCTGGTTTTTGCCCAGCCAGTTGGTACGGGTGGTCTTTGCGTCGTGGGCAAGAATCAGGTACTCGCCTGCGGGCATTACCTCGTCAAACTCGAGCCAGTTCGTAGCGTTGTCAACAAGGTTTTCAAACGTCTTTTCGGCAATGGGAGTACCTGCAATGGTTTTCTGGTAGTTGGTATCCCACTTGTACACGGTAAACTCGATGCTTGCAACGATTCCGCCGTTGTCCCAGGTAGCGATCTGCATACCTGCTGCCGTGAAGCTCGTGTTTACCTTAAAGCGATGTCCTACCGCTTCGTCGGTGTCCTGTGTTACGCCCATGGTGGTATCGGTAGTCCGAAGGTCATACGTGAACTCGTAGCCCTCGGTGGATGCCGAAACCAGACCTGCAAGGCTTGTAATAAGCATGACGGTTGTGAGCAACACACACAATAACTTCTTAGTCATGTTTTTCATGATGTTTTTCCTTTCTTATGTATTTATTTGCAATCTCCCGAAGGAGGAAATGCCGTTAAAATGGAAAATGGAGAATCGCACCACGCTTCGCGTGTGCCAAAATTAAAATAAGAAATTATTCGGGAAAGTTCTTTGGGGTCAAGCCCTTTCTTTCAAGCAAGGGCTTGTGGGGCGTGGGGTGAAACCCTACATAAAACTCCCTTACTCCGTAATCACTTTAATAATACGGTCGCGGAGGCGGGGGATGAAGTCGGCGCCCGGGCGGGTGCGGAAGGTGAGCGGTCCGCCACATTCCTCCTCGATAATTTTCAGCACTGCTTCCCTTCCTATCTTCTGCTCACAGAGCTGGAGAGTACGTATATCCTCCATAGCCTCGCGCATAGCGTTGAGTCGGATGGATTCAAGCGCCGTGCCGTCGTCACCTGGGTAGACGATATGCGAGTCACCCGATGGGAAGAAATAATCTGCATCGGTATGCATAATGGGATTTATCGCGTTGTAGGAAAGTCCCGTGTGATAGAAATTATATCCCCAATGCAAGAATCCGATAACGTCCGCGTAGTACATCTGTACTCCGATAATACGGGTGCGGTAAAGCGGCATGGACAGATAGCGTCCCGAAACGTCCTTCTGTCCGCCCGCTCCGCAGTAGTACGTCCACAGATTCTTTACCTTATTATTTACGAACACCTCTACGTCCTCGGTGGAAGGAATGGGGCTTGTGAGAACGCCCTTTTCGTAGAAGGCATAATTTGAAAGCGCGTCGATAATGCGATCGTTGTCAACGTGAGGCGCGATTATCTCCTTGCACTTACAGTAATGGTCGAGAATTGCGATAGGCGGCTCGTCGGACACGTGGAAATAGGTCTTTTCGTACACGCCCTTTTCCTTCAAGTAAGCCACAAGCGCGGGCAGAAGCTGACCGAGATAATTTCTGTAATCCTCGCCGAGCGAGTCGGTGTCCCAGCCAAACAGCTTTTGCTTTTTACCGTTTTTCTTGCCTACTACCTTGGGCGCGTGCTTTGCTCCCCACTGAGTAAAGAAATGCGGTATCTCGTAGTATTCGACGCCCTTCTCGCGGCACATATCCACCCATCTGCCAAGCTTATCAAAGCCGAAGGTATATTTGCCGTTCTTATCCACCTCAACGTCAAGGAGCTGAGTCGTAAGTCGCTCGCCACCGACGTAGGTGTCAAGAGCCACGGTATGGAGAGGCACGAGTATCATATTCACGCCGTTCTTTACCGCAGTTTCAACAAAGGATGCAAGCGCCTTCCAATGAGCCTCAGAGAAAGGCTTCACACGGTAATATTCAGCGATACAATCCGCATACAGCCACTCGGTGTGAATGGTCTTCTGCGGGGGCAGCTCCTCGGCAAGCACACGAACCTTCACCGTCTTCTCTTCCCAATCGCCAAGCTTTACCTTCAGCTCGTAGTCGCCTGCCGCAACAGAGTCAGGCAGATCGGCTGTTACCCAAAGGGTCTGAGTAAGGTTATAGGGCGCGGGAAGCGCGTTATGATAATGCAAGGGACGGATAAGGTCGGGATAAAGTCCCGGGCCGCGGAGATAATACTCGTCGTCGTAGCAGTTGTAATGCACGGGGTACGCCGAAGGGACGCTTACCACCTGCCTTGCAACGACATAAGGGGCAAGCTCGCCCTCAAAGCTGACGGGCAGGAGCGTAGAGGTGTATCTGCCGTCGGGCTTTACCTCGTTACGCGCCGCCACCTGAAAAACAAGCTTCTGATTTTTGAAAACGGTGAATTCCGTCACCTCCGAGAACTCGGAGAGCGGCAGGTCGCAAAAAACCTTTTCAAGTGACGAAAGTATCTTGATTCTTTCCATACGTTCCTCCTTATTTTACCATGAAGGCTTTGAAATCCTTCAAAACGTAGTCACCGTCGTGTCCCGTTATCTCAACGGTTATACGCGAGCAACGCAAAGGGCTGAATTTGCAATATACCTTATGCCCTACCGTGCGTCCCTCAAACAGCTGAATGCGCACGCCCTTGTAGGTGGGCAGGTGACCGTAGATGCGGAAGGAGGTGATGGACTGCCCCTCGGTAAGATCCTCGGAGAGCATCACGCAGTTGACAAGTCGCTCGGGTTTGGGATTATATCCCCAATCGGGAGCGTCGATCTCTTTATGTACGATAGTGAAGCTATCTTCGCCCGTACGCTCCATATCCTTAAACGGCGCGGGCTCTGTGTAGTTCTCTTTTATCTTTTGTGCAAGCTCCATAAGGCGCGCAACGTCCGCCTCGGGGAGAAGTCCGCGATTATCGGGACCGATATTGAGCAAAAAGTTTGAGCCGCGTCCAACGGAAAGCTCATACATAGCGAAAAGCTCGTCAAGGCTCTTAATGGAGTCCTCGTTGAGGTCGTAGAACCAAGTATATCTAATTCGGCAATCGCACTCACCGGGCAGGAACTTTGCCTCGCTGAGCTGCTGCTTTTCGGTGGAAAGCTCCGAAAAGTCGGTAGCAGAAACGACCAGCGGATTGTTGAGTGACGCATAGCCGTCCTCGTTGCCTATCCAGCGCACACCGGGCATCCATTCGGGATTACAGAAGGTCAGAATTCCGGGCTGCATGCTCTGTATTGCGTTTACTATACGCTCGTGGTCGTATTCGTGTCCCTCCGAGCCGCATCCGTCAAACCACAGATAATCTATCTTGCCGTAGTTTGTAAGCAGCTCACCTATCTGATTGATAAAGTAGTCGTCATACTCCTTTGCCTCCGTGAACGGAATAGCATATTTTCCCCACTGTGCGGGAGAGTAATAAAGTCCGACCTTTATGTCATACTTGCGGCAGGCGTCTACAAATTCCTGCACCACGTCACCCTTACCGCCCTTCCAAGGCGTATTCGCAACGCTGTACTCGGAATACTTGGTAGGCCACAGCGCAAAGCCGTCGTGATGCTTAGCGGTCAGAATGGCGTATTTAGCGCCCGACTCCTTTACCGCGCGTATCCACTGCTCGCAATCAAGCTGCTTTGGGTCAAAGCCCTCCATGGGCATCTCGCGTCCGTCCCAATCCCAGTGTCCCGGGTAAAACGAGCGGATACCGAAATGGAAAAATATGCCGAACTCCCATTTCAAGAATTCAAGCTGTTCTTTTGTCGGTTTTAGCTTCATAAAGACCTCCTTATCTGAGTGTCACTATATATTATAACATACATATAGCTGTTATTTCAATGGATAAATGAATATTTTTTGTGTATTTTTATGGACAAAACGCCACTATTCCAAAAGTTGCGTCAGGATTTGAAGTGAAGATTTTTGATTTTTCCGTTACCCGTGGAGGGTCCGTCGTCGTAGAGATTATCAAACTCAATTTCACGCACGTAGGGCTTTACGTCGTCCACAGGCACGCCGTTTACTTTAATATCCTCAAGATAAACGTTTTCAACCTCGGAGGAAAGATAGGGATTGAATATTTCCCTCTCTCCCATTCGCACAGATTTCGGACCTACGCAGAATATGTAAGAATATGGATATTTTTCACGGTAGAGCTTGACGTCGATGTTCTTGAAATACAGGTTGCCGATATTCGAGCCAAACTCAAATGCCGCAAACGTCCCCGTCACTGGATCGCTGTTTATATAGTCGGGCAGGTCGTCAATAGGCGACACGAGATCGACGGTGATATCCTCGAAAAAGATATTGTCAGCACTTCCGAGTCCCGAATAAGGAATACCGTTTTTGACTATATACGACGGCGTTTGCAGATAGAATTTATAGGTCTTGACACCGCTTATCCGACGGAAAATAGCGTTGGTGAGCGAGCAGTCCACCTCACTGCCGTCCTTGAATTTATACATACCTGGAAGCAGGCGGAGCGCCTTATATCCCATATCCTCGGACATTGCCATATCCTCGCAGATGATGTTTTTCGCCGGTCCGAAATTCATGGATGAATTGTACCAGTCGTACATATTCAGCGCAACGAGGTCGTCGCCCGTATGCCCCTCAACGTCGCGTATCCACACGTTTTGAGTGTTTCCGTTGATATGTATTCCGTCCGCAAAGCACTTGATAAAGCGAATGTTTTGGATAATTACGTTGCTTATTTCACCCATCTGCACCGAAAATCCCGCGCTGTGCTTGAAGGTCATATTCTTGAGAGTGAGGTGATCAAGATTTTCAAAAAACATTACCGAAGAAACACCGGGGATACTGTTATTCTCGTCGTAGCAGCAGTTCTTTCCGTAGCCGCCGCGAGACTCATTTTCATGCTCCCAAAGTCCGCCGATAATGGTGATGTTCTCTGCCCTTGTGACGTCCTTGATGGGATAATGCGTACCGTCCACGGTGCGCTCGTTACGCATCATCTGCGTTCTCGACTCACGGGCAAGGCGGATGTTTGCTCCATCCTCGGCAATTATCTTTCGGTTTGACGGAATGATTACGGGCTTGTCAATACGGTACGGCTTGTCCGACGCGGGAATGACTACCACCTCATGCTCCGCAAGCGCCGCCTCAAATGCATCCGTCCATATATCGTTCTCTTTTGCAAGATGGCTGTATTCGGCAAGACTCACCGTATCCGTCAGGCTGTCGGAAAGGCGCTGATTTTCCTCACGCACACGTACAAGCAGCTCCTCAATGCCTTGCTTTACAATTTCAATATCTTTCATTTCATTAGTCCTTTCTTAATGACATATATCCGTTGAAATACCGCACGCCAAGCTCATGCACGGAGTTGCGGCAGAAGTGGATATCGTCACCGTTACCCAGCACTTCGGCGTTGGAGATAAGACCGTCGGTATGGACAAAAGCGCCGCCGAGGTCTGCTGTCACGCGCTTCGTAGCCTCGATAATCGGGGCAGTTGCCGCCGCGTTTCTTTGATTCCACAAGGGCACGAAATCGCCCGTTACCACGGGAAGCTCGGCGTTATCGCAAAGCTTTCGTACGCTCTCAATGAGACCCTTGAGGTGAGCGTAATACTCGTCGGGCGGTGTTGCGCCGTTTTCGGGGTAAAGCCCTCCTATCGCATCACTCTCGCCCTGGTGCCAAAGCATTGCCACAACTCGGTTTTCGGGATTGAGTCCAATAGCGTATTTCAACATCTCCACCATACGCAGATACAATCTGCCGTCGGGTGTCCAATGCTTGTCCACAAAGCTCGTGCCGCCGAGAGGAGCGTTTACTATCAATACTTTTCTGCCCTTTCCGAGCAGTCCGCTTTCCTTGTATTTTTTTGCAAAATGAAGCGCGAGGCTGTCACGGTGACTTGTTTCCTGCTCACAAAGCTTGAGCTCCGTTTCCTCAATGCGCAGATCAAGCGGAAAGTCCACGAACCACTGCCACTTGTTGCCTCCTACGCAATCGCCCACTCTGGGGGCATTGAGCTGAAGGATATCACCGTCGGGCATCCACTCGACTTCAACGTCGCCCATTCCCGTTCCCTCAGCATTGGACTGACCTGCGAGCAGAATGATGTCAAATACGTCGCCGCTGTAATCCTGCTTCATTCTGTCATATCCAAAGGCAAAGTCCTCAATGGCATCTGCGATATGCGGGATACCGCCCATTCCGTGCGGGTGATGTCCGCAATTGTCCTTAAGGAAGGTCTTTATGCGACCACCGTGGGATTTGTAATAGTCCTCAAATATTTTTCCGTTTTCATGATACGGAACTACGGTGTCCGATAGTCCGGCTACAAGCACCAGCGGAATATCGTTCTTCACCAAAATATGTACGTTATCAATGGGATGGTCGCGATAGCAGATAAGCTGACTTTTGGTCATACCCGTAAGACCCGTAAATTCGGGCAACATTCCGCCCGACGCATCTCCCATATCTCCCGGGCAGCTCAACAGGTTAAGCACGGGCGCGTCAAGATACAGTACGTCTATAAGCTCGGGATATTTTGCCGCGAGCATAGCGCCGAAAAGTCCGCCGCAGCTCATACCGACGGGGGTACATTTACCTTCAAGACCAAACTCAGCGGACACAAATCGAATGAAATCCGCTTTGCGGTCTATGTCAGAGCGCTGTGCCCAGCGGTTGGCGTTTTTAATATAAGCAAGATGCCAGCCCCTACCGAGAAGCACGCTTTCGGTCGCGGGAAAAGCGTCAAAATATTCAGTTTTGAGAAGCCATTTTCCGTTTGATTCGCAGTTGGGCTTGATCACCTTCGCGGGAAAGCCTTGGAATTCAAATTCAACGCCCTTGCAGCCCAGCCATTCAATATTTTTGTACTCCGTTTTGCCATTCATCACAGTTATCCTCCTTATGATACGTTTCAATCGTGCGTAGCGTGTCTTTTTCGCACAAAAACCCTTGACTTTATTATAAAACTTTGGTACAATATTGTCAACGTTATCATTATAGCACTAAATGCAAATTTTTTAAATGGATATTTCGCCACTTTACATGGACAAATCAAGCGTTTTGCGCCTTTTGCCACTCCCCCGTAAAGCGGCGTTCACAAATGGAGGTATTTATGAAGCAAACCTACACCGTACCCGTAAAGCTCCCCGAGGACCTTATGCGCAAGCTGCTTATCGTCTGCAAATCGGAGGGCAGAACGCCAAACAACCAATTTCTCTTTATGCTGAGAAACAATATTCAGTATTACGAGCGTACAAAGGGAAAGATCTCCCCTGCCGCTATGAAGGAGCAGGATGTCACCCCTTATCTCGACGTGCAGGACTCTCCCGACGCGGAAAGCAAGGACTGATTTTTCCGTCTTTTTCCACTTTCAAAAGCGGAGGAAACGTAAGCAAACCGTAAGAAAACCGAGAAAACGGGAGTTTTTTGTGGGATTATTCCAAAATGCGCTCGCTGAGAGCGTTTTATTGGAATTTATGACGAAATTTTAAGAATTTTGCGACTAATTAAAAAAAGATATTGCAATTTGCTTCAATATCTGCTACAATTATAGCATATTTGCGGTCAGTATTCACCGCGCTCTGACTATATGCGCTCAAACACCGCCGAATTTCGGGCGGCTCGCGGAAACGCTGAATCGTCGCGGCGGTGACGGAAAACGCGTAGATAAATGAATATTTCAAAAGGAGTATTTATGCGGAATGAACAAAGACATTCTTATTCAGTTGAGAGGTATTTCAAAATCGTTTGACGGTGAGACTATTCTCGATAACGTAAGCCTCGATATTCATGACAAGGAATTTATAACCCTGCTCGGTCCTTCGGGCTGCGGTAAAACTACCACTTTGCGTATCATAGGAGGCTTTGAAACTCCCGACAATGGCGAGGTGTTTTTTGACGGAAAGAAGATAAACGATCTTCCCCCTCACAAGCGCCTTGTAAATACCGTTTTCCAGAAATACGCGCTTTTCCCCCATCTGAACGTATATGAAAACGTTGCGTTTGGATTAAGACTTAAAAAGACTCCCAAGGAGGAGCTCGACCAAAAGGTCAAGGAAATGCTGAGGCTTGTCAACCTTTCGGGATTTGAGAAGCGTCACGTTACCACTCTATCGGGCGGTCAGCAACAGCGCGTTGCTATCGCGCGCGCGCTTGTGAATCACCCCCGCGTTTTGCTTCTGGACGAGCCGCTCGGCGCGCTTGACTTAAAGCTTCGCAAGGACATGCAGGGTGAGCTTAAAAAGATACAGCGTCAGACGGGTATTACCTTTATCTACGTTACCCACGATCAGGAGGAGGCTCTCTCCATGTCCGACACCGTTGTGGTAATGGCAAACGGACACATTCAGCAGATAGGCACTCCCGTTGACATCTATAACGAGCCTGTTAACGCCTTCGTTGCCGACTTTATCGGTGAATCCAATATTATAGACGGCGTTATGCTGGCCGACCTCAAGGTCAAGTTTGCACGTCACACCTTCACCTGCGTTGACAAGGGCTTTGCACCCGGCGAGGCGGTGGATATCGTTATCCGCCCCGAGGACGTGGACGTAGTTCCCGTAAATTCGGGCAACCTCAACGGCGTGGTGTCAAGCGTTACCTTCAAGGGCGATTACTATGAAATAATCGTGGACGTTGACGGCTTCAAGTGGATGCTTGAAACCTCCGACTTCGTTGCCGAGGGCGAAACTATCGGTCTTTATATCGAGCCCGACGCTATCCACGTTATGAAAAAATCCGAGTTCTCGGGTATGTTCGGCGACTACTCCACCTTCAGTGACGAGATGGAGCATCTGTCCGATCCCACTGAGGAGGACGAGGAATGAAGCAACGCTCCCTCTTTCAGAAAATAGCCGCCGCGCCGCACATACTCTGGGCGATAATGTTTATTGCCGCTCCCATGCTGTTCGTGCTGTATTTCGCGTTCACAGACGCCGACGGTAATTTTTCCTTTTCAAACATCACGTCCCTTTCTCAATACGGGAACGTGTTTATCCTTTCCATAGCCTTTGCGCTTATTGCGACGGTGGTATGTCTGCTTATCGGCTATCCCCTCGCCTACTTTATGGCAAAGCAAAAGCCGAGAACCCAAAAGATACTTATGGTAATGATAATGCTCCCCATGTGGTGCAATCTTCTTATCCGTACCTACGCGCTTATGGCACTTCTTGACAACGGCGGGCTGCTCAATTCCTTGCTCGAACAGCTGGGCGTTGGCAGAGTGCCGATAGTCGGTACTTATTTCGGCGTTATCCTTGGTATGGTATATGATTTTCTGCCGTACATGGTGCTTCCCATATTTACCGCTATGACAAAGCTTGACAAGCGGTATATCGAGGCGTCCTACGACCTTGGCTGTAACGGCTGGCAGACGATAACTCGCATTATCATGCCCCTCACGGCGTCGGGCGTTATCTCGGGTGTCACCATGGTATTCGTGCCCTCCATCAGCACCTTCTACATATCGCAGAAGCTGGGCGCGGGAAAGATCGACCTTGTGGGTGACACCATTGAGCGTCTTTTCCAGAACGTCAGCACCTACAACGTGGGCGCGGCTATGTCCCTCGTCATGATGGTGCTTATCCTCATTTCCATATTCGTTATGAACAGATTTTCAGACGACCGCACCACCGCTCCCGTGAGAGGAGGTCTCAAATGAAAATACTTTCAAAATGCTATATGGGTGTTATATTTTTCCTTTTGTATATCCCCATTATCGTGCTTATTGTTTTCTCCTTTAACGACGCGGGAAGCCTTTCGGAATTCACAAAGCCATCCCTTGTTTGGTACGAGGAGCTTTTCCGTGACGAGGAGGCTCTCAGCTCTCTTGTCAACTCGCTTATCATTGCGGTATCCTCCTCGCTTATTGCCACCGTTATCGGTACGTTTGGCGCGCTTGGACTTCACCGTATGAAAAGCAGATATATAAAGGGCTCGGTGAATGCGCTTACCAACATTCCCATGATGAATCCCGATATCGTTACGGGTGTTTCCATGATGCTTCTGTTCGTGGCTGTGGGAACGTTTCTCAAGACAAGACAGCTTTTCGGCTTCGGAACTATGCTGATAGCGCACGTCACCTTCAACCTGCCGTATGTTATCCTGTCCGTAATGCCCCGCTTCAAGCAACTGGACAAATCCTTGTCCGAGGCGGCACAAGACCTTGGCTGTACTCCCTCCAAGGCGTTTTTCAAGGCGGAGCTTCCCGAGATAATCCCCGGTATCGTTTCGGGACTTATGCTCGGATTTACAATGTCGCTGGACGATTTTGTCATCAGCCATTTCGTCAGCTCCCCCAACTTTCAGACACTTCCCCTCTACGTTTACAATCAGACCGCGCACGACGTAAAGTTCAGTATGTACGCGCTGTGTGCTATGATAGTTTTCATTATTACGGTCATTTTGCTTGTCGTGAATTTTGCAGGCTCATTCGGTAGCCGCAAGAGCCGCGCGATAAGGAGGTAAGATATGAAGCTCAGATCATTTCTTTCTCTTCTGACCGCTCTCGTGCTGCTTCTGTCAACCGTCGCGGGACTTACCTCCTGCAACACCGACAGCTCGGAGAGCATTACCCTCTACGTTTACAACTGGGGCGAATATATGTCCGACGGCTCGGAGGGTACGCTGGATGCCAACAAGGCTTTTGAGGATTGGTATTTTGAAAACTACGGCGTTAAGGTCAAAGTCAACTATTCCACCTATTCCAGCAACGAAAGCATGTATGCAAAGATCAGCAGTGGCTCGGTAAACTACGACGTTATAGTTCCCTCCGACTACATGATCGAGCGTATGATCGGCGAGGATCTTTTAGCTCCTCTCAACTACGACAACATTGACAACATTGGAAATATTGCTCCCGAATTTTACGGTGAGGATGCAAAATACGACTATTACGATCCCGGCAACGTCTATTCCGTGCCTTATATGTACGGTATGATAGGCATTATCTACAACACCTCGGTAGTTCCCGAGAACGAGGAGGATCTTGGAAGCTGGTCGCTCATGTGGGACGAGGAGTACAAGGGCAATATACTTCAATTCAACAACTCCCGTGACGCATTCGGAACGGCGCAGTATTATTTGCAGGTAGACGTAAACTCGGAGGACGAGGCTGATTGGCGGGCGGCTCTTGACAAGCTCAAGGAGCAGAAAAAGGTCGTTCAGGGTTACGTCATGGACGAGATATACAACAAGATGGAAAACGGCTCTGCCGCCATTGCCGCTTACTATGCGGGTGACTATCTTACCATGTACGAGGAAAACGAGGATCTTGAATTCTACTACCCCGAGGAAGGAACTAACCTTTACGTTGACGCCATGTGCGTGCCCAAATCAAGTCAGAACAAGGAGATCGCCGAGCGGTATATCAACTTTATGCTGACCGAGGAGGTCGCCGTTGCCAATGCGGAATACACCTATTACGCTTCTCCCAACACTCTGGTACGAGAGAATCAAGAGTACATTGATTATCTCGGAGAGATAAAGGAGGACGCATACGAAAAGATCTACGACACCGATTCGGTGAGAACGTCTTCCTACCAAAACCTCAAGGACGACAAGCTCGTTCTGCTCAACGGTCTTTGGGAGGAGCTGAAATCGGATATCGAGATCAGCACGGGTATTTACGTCATCTGCGGCGTGATAATCGCCACCCTCGCAGGCTTCGGTATATTCTTTGCCGTGAGAAAACGGTTGAGAGAGGTTAAATAAAAAGCATAACGCTCCGACACACGTCGGAGCGTTATTGTTTTCAATCAAGATAAAATGATTTATAAAAGCCTTCGTCGATAAGTCCCGTTACGGGAGATGCGCGGAGCATTCCCTTTTGCGAGCGCACGATTGCCGCGTAGGAATTTTCCGTGACGATTATATGCTCGATAAGCGGTATTGCCACCGTGGACAGCGCGGAGTCAATATTTCTTGTCACCTCAAGGTCGTTGCCCGATGCTATTGGCAAGCCGCGCGGATGATTGTGGGCCAGCACCACGCCAGCGGCGTGCTTTGTCAGTGCAAGCTCAACTATCTTTCGCACCGTAATAGCCGCGCAGTTGACTGAGCCGTCTGATATCTTATAAGTATCAATAAGCCGCATGGCGTTATCGAACAGCAACAGATACACGCGCTCGTGAACAACGCCCGTATACAAAGCGTGAAGGTAATCGCTTATCTTTCCGATATTGTCGTATGTACCAACAATATTACATTTATCAAGCGCATACCGCTTGAACAGCTGTGGCAAGAGATGGAGAAAGAAGGCTGTTTGCTCTCCAATGCCGTTTATCTTGCACAGTTCCTCCTCGTCCGCGTCGAACACTGCGGCCAGCGAGCCGAAATGGTCAAGCAGGCGGTGTCCGACAGGGTTTACGTCACCGCGCTTAATTATTTGCATCAGTGCAAGCTCAAGCACCTCATGCTCGGCAAAATGATCAATTCCCTCTTTTGAAAATCTTGCGCGTATCCGCTGACGGTGTCCGTCGTGAATACCCTTATTATCCGATACTTCCGGGGAAATGTTTTCTGTGTTCTGGTCGTTACGTGCTTCCATTAAATTCGGATCAGATGCAAAGCAGATACAGAACGGATATAGCCACGGTCACAAAAGAGCTGATGTTGAACGCAGGCAGGGCTGTGATGATTGGGAGTGCCGAGGACACGAGAATAATAATAGCGAACACGCGGCGCCTGGATTTTTTAATACCGATAAGTCCAAGCACTCCTGCGACAAGCATAAGCACTCCGACGCCTGCCGAAATAAGAGCAGACACGTTGAGCGACATGATCGCGTCGATGGCGGAGAGCGGTGAGTAGATACCCCACGCAATGTAAACGATACTCGTGATGATTCTTAAAACTGTTTTCATACTTAGTTCCTTTCTGCCGAAACGGCTGTTGATTTTCAGTTTTTTATTGCCTTATTGCCCGCTTAACCGCCGTGGCTATGCTATCTGCATCCACTCCTGCGGTCTTCCATATATGCTCATCCCGCGTCTGAATGACGAAATCGTCCTCGGGGGCGAGAATAGTGGTACGGTAAGCTTCAAATTTCGGGAATTTGCGCAGCTCCTCCGACAGCATCATACCAAATCCGCCTGCCTTGATCTCCTCCTCCACGAACAAAACGGGAGCTGCGGGACCGTCAAGGCGTTTAAGTATTTCTGCGGCGAGCTTGGAGTACGGTTTGATGTATTCCGCCAAAAGGATACGCAATATAATTCCTTCCGCCGCAAGGATATCCGCCGCTCGGAGTGCCTCTGCGGCTATGCGACCGTGCAATATAACGGTAGCGTCGTAATGCTCGCTATTTTGCATATTTGAGCGCACCGAAATCTCGGTGGGCGTGCCGTCGGGATAGAAGGTCTCGATAATTCTCTTATCCTCGTATCCGCTGGGATATCTTATGGCATAAGCACCGCTACCCTCCACTGCCGTTTCAATCGACAGTCGAAGTCCCTCGTAGGTAACGGGGGTCAATATGCTGACGTGCGGTATCTGCGACAGGAACGCCACGTCAAATATGCCGTGATGTGTCGCTCCGTCGCCCGGATTCAGTCCCGCTCTGTCGATACACATAACCACGTGAAGCTCTTGCAGTGCGATATCGTGTATCACCTGATCGTAGGCTCTTTGCATAAATGTGGAATATATAGCCGTGACGGGCATATATCCTTCCGCCGCAAGTCCTGCGGCAAAGGTAATAGCATGCTCCTCGGCAATGCCGACGTCAAAAAATCTTTCGGGGTATTTATCCTTGAAAGCGGAAAGTCCCGTTCCCTCCTCCATAGCTGCGGTAATAGCGCAAAGCTTTTCATTGGTTTTTGCGATATCACAAAGGATATCACCTGCGTGGCAGGAGAAATTCCCGCCATCCGGCTTACAAGCGTCCGACGGGGACATTCCGTGGTAAGCACCCGGATTTTCCTCGGCAGGGGCATATCCCTTGCCCTTCTGTGTTTTTATGTGAATTATGGAGCTTTCGTTAAGCTTTTTCGCTTCCTGCAAAAGCTGTGCCACTGATTCGTAATCATTGCCGTCCACAGGTCCGAGATAATACAGCCCCATATCCTCAAAATAATTACTGCCGTACATAATATTCTTCATGGCTTTCTTGGTGTCGCGGAGCTTGCGGAACAGCCAATTACCGATAAGAGGTATCTTTTTGATTATGCGGACTGTGGTCTTTTTGGTCTTGAAATATCCCGCCGTGCGCCGTATGCGCGCAATATTGCCCGCAAAGCTTCCTATGTTTTTGGAAATGGACATTTCGTTCTCATTCATGATGATGATGAGTCGGAGATCGCGGGAGATATTATTGAGTGCCTCGTGCACCATTCCGCCCGTGAACGCACCGTCACCCAGCACGCAAACGGTATACGCATCACTGCCCGACAGCTTATCGGCGTGCGCCAATCCCAAGGATGCGGAGATGGAGGTGGAGCTATGCCCCGCCCCAAAGCAATCATATTCACTCTCCGTGCGCTTGGTGAATCCGCTGATTCCTCCGCCGCGGCGCAAAGTATGGAACTGCTCAAATCTACCCGTCAGCAGCTTGTGAACGTAGCTCTGATGACCTACGTCAAAAACAAAATGATCGTGCGGGCAGTCAAAGGCTCGGTGCATTGCCACCGTAAGCTCGACTACTCCGAGATTTGACGCAAGATGTCCGCCGTTTTTGCCGACTGTATCCACCAGCACGTGCCGTATCTCGGCACACAATGCGTCCATCTCGCTCTCGTCCATGGCTTTAAGGTCGGCAGGAGATTTTATTTTTGATAAAAGCGGATAGTCAAGGCTTTTCGCATGTTCCGCCGTGGGTGCGGCTCCATTTACCGCTTTTTCGACAGTTTTTCCCATTTTCCTGCCCCCTTTCGTCATGATACATACAGTGTACCACAAAAATATGAATTTTTTTTTAATAATACGCCGTCGGCAAGCATTTAATTTATGCAATCGGGGAAAAATTCACAAATTCGTCTTGCAAAGCGTGACAAAGCGTGCTATAATAATCTGGAAAGTATATTTTAGTGCGCGCGGATTCAAAATAAGCTTGACTGTGCGCCCCGAAAAGGTGACTATATGAACAAAAAAACTGCCCTGCGGCTTGTGTCGGAAGCCTGCATTTATTACACGGCGATATGCGTCGTTTTTATACTCATACAGGCTATCATCAAGGGCTCGTTTACAAGCGACGCCATCAACTGCCTGCAATTTATAATGTTCCTGCCCTTCACGCTGTTTGTGGCTTTGGGAAATCTTTTATATCGGCATTTCAATAGCTCAAGACCAAAGAGATATATCTTTCACTTTTTATGCACCGCGGCGGGATTTTTGCTCGGAATTTACATGCCATACGCTCTGCTTTCAAATCCCTCGGGCAGTAATTCGTTTATAGTTATCACACTCTGTCTTTCGCTTTACGCAGTCGCGCTTATAATTCACGCGATAGTTACGTCAAAACGGGACAAGTCAAAAAAGGAAGAGGCGCCTTACGTCAGTCAGTTCAAGAAGAAATAATCTTTCGGAAGGAAGCCTCTTTTATGAAACGTTCACGCAATCCATTCCCCATCCGCGCCGCAATTATTTCGATTTGGTTCATTACGGCTGTCGCGGCGGCTACGATATTATTCGTAGGCAATACAACGGTATCTCCATCCACCTCCGCTATGGCGGAAAATACGGTATTTGCAACCGAGGATGACGCAAGCCCCACGGCAAGCGTTGCCTCGGTTGTTTTGCCTTATTCTGCCGATGCGGGAAGCGCTTATCAGGACAGCCTTTATTTTCTTGGCGACTCCCTCACCGCGCACCTCATCAGCCGCGGAGTGTTGAGCGGGGGCACGCAAACAAAGCAGGTATTAGCGCCGAAATTGGGAATGTTGAACCTCAATTCGGAGATAACCTCAGCCAAGGTCGTGCTTCCGCGCGACGGACGTGAGGTCACGGCGGCGGAGGCTGTTGCTATCGAAAAGCCTCCCGTGCTTATCGTCACGCTTGGCACGGATTGGGGCGTGTCTTATCTTGAGCGGGAGGACTTCAAATACTGCTATTCTAAGCTTATCCGCGCCTTGAAGGAGGCGTCGCCCGACACTAAAATAGTGCTTCAATCCATCTTCCCCGTGACCGAAGATTGCAAGGTGTTAAGCAATAAAAAGATCGACCGCGCCAACGTCTGGGTGCGTGAGCTTGCGCGCGAGCACGGCTTGAATTACCTTGATACGCAATCAATTCTCAAGGACAGCGAGGGAAATCTGCGACGTGAGCTTTGCAACTCGGCGGACGGGATCCACCTCACGACCGAGGCATATATTGAGATTCTCGGGTATATCCGCACTCACAGTTGCGCATAATATTTTTGCAAATACGGCTTTAGTGAGGTTATTATGTTAAAAAAGACGCTGTGTATAGTTATTTCCGCTTTGATTCTGCTTTCCCTTATCTCCTGCGCAGAGGTCAGCCGCAAGATATCCGACGGCTACCGCGACGACGTTACCTCCGAGGAGGCAGTCAACAGAATAATTCAGGCTGTTCCGTCGTCTGACGGATACAAGACGGTGGACTCGGATTATATCAGCCGCATGAACTTCGGCAACAGATTCGGCGAGCTTGCGGATTCACTTGCGGATTGGTGTGTGGTAACGTCTGCCCGCCCCGAAACAAACGCTGATACCATTGGAGTTTTTCACGTAAAAAATCCCGACAGCATAAGTCTTGCCACCGACGTGATAACCGAATACGTCAACGCGCAAAAGCTGCGGATGTCTACCGTTTTTTCAAGCTACGCCCCCGCAGAGATGCCCAAGATCGACAACGCCGAGATAACACAGTGCGGCAATTATATTCTTTTTACCTTTCTTGAGGAATCGCGTGAGGAGATAGCGGAGGACTGCTTTGAGGAGCTGATAGAAAAATAAGATAATGCCTTGGTTTATTCAAGTCTATAAAGATCAGCATTGATGGCGAGCTGGTAGAAAGACGCCTACCTTGGGAAATGTAAAATCGTTGATACACGTTATCTTTGAACGTAGGGGCGAACTGTGTTCGCCCGCCTGATGTTATGCGCGGAATCTGCGGGCGAACACAGTTCGCCCTACGACAAGCACATAACATCATCAATTGTTTTTAAGAAAAAACAGAGAGCTTGGGGGTTGCCCGGCTCTCTGTCACTTTTTGTATCACCGTAAATTTCAGTTCTCCCCCGCAGGGCAGCAGATATGTCCGACTATGCCCTCTTTGGCAAGGAGGGCGACTGCGCGCTCCGCACCGTCACAGTCAAGGTCGAATATTCCGAACACGCTGGGGCCGCTTCCGCTCATCATAGCGCCACGCGCTCCCGCCTCCATCATCACGTCCTTTATTCTTTGCGCGACGGGGCGCTCGCACAGCACGGCGGATTCAAAAATGTTATATGCATTATTACATATTCCACTCATGTCCCCAGCGCGCAAGGAATGTGTCAGCGCGTCGAAAATTTCCGTCCGACAGCTATAAGCGCTACCGTCAAAAGCCGAGTACATACTATCAAGCTTGCCGTAAGCCCAAGGAGTGGAAACTCCCTCGCCGCCGCAAGCAATTACTATCTTGCAATCGGGCATCACAGCGGCGTCGGCAAGGATCTCGCCGATTCCCCCCACCCGCTTTGAGCCGCCGACTATACAAAATGGAATATCCGCTCCCAGCCGCGCCCCCATATCACAAAGGGACTGTGTATCGAATTTATTGTCAAACAGCTCATTCAGACCGCGAAAGACCGCCGCCGCATCCGTACTGCCGCCCGCGAGCCCGCTCGCTATGGGGATATTTTTTTCGATATATATTTCTACCCTGCACGTCGTGCCTACCGCGCTGAGAAAAGCCTCCGCCGCGCGCCACGCAAGATTCGTCCTATCCGTGGGAACTGAGGGGCTTGAGGACGTTATGGCTATTTGCGTTGTGTCCGACGGCGACACGGTTATATCCACCGTGTCTGAAAGCGACACCGAGTGCATAAGGCTCTTTACGGTATGATATCCGTTTTCACGGCGGGATTCAATATCCAAAAATAAATTTATCTTTGCATTGGCACGCAAGCTGATGCTTTTTTTATCCTTCATATTTCCTCCGCTGATCGTTATACCCTCATTATACTACACTTTTCTCCTAAAATCAACACGCGAGGGCAAAAAAATTTCCCGCGCGGTGTGCAGAATTGAACAAAAGCCCTTGACGAAAGGCGGAGATGGAGTTATAATATATTAAAGATTAATATATAAAGGAGTCGTGCGGTATATCTCGGCACGACGGTGAAAATATTATGGATGAAGAAAAGACCACCCAAAAGGACGAGCAGCAGCCGCGCGGGGACGTGCGAGAAAAAAGCTTCTGGCAGCGGGTAAAGGATAACAAGCTTATCCTGACTGCAATAATAGCAATTATCGCATTTGCGCTGTTTATCATTGCGTTCAGCGATAGATTCAGCGCATTCATTGATACTGTCATGGAGATACTCTCCCCCATTATCATAGGCGTGATAATTGCATATCTGTGCAATCCCATTCTGAATATGTACGAGTACAGAATATTCAGAAAAATGAAAAACCAAGGAACACGGCGCGGCATTTCCATAGCTCTTACCCTGCTTACGGCGTTGGGTATCGTGGTTGCCGTAGGATTCCTTATTATCCCCGAGCTGATTGACAGCATCAGCGAGCTTATTGCAAACTATGAAACCTATCTGAGCGGTCTGTTTGCATTCATAAACAACATAATCAATTCCGTTGTCGGCGCGTTTGGAGATAACGGATCGGGCATGGCTGACGAGGTCAAGGAATACATCAATATGGATATGCTCCGCGACGTGCTTGGAACTACGGAGGATCTGCTCCGCACCATACTTAATTTCCTTACCGAAACTGATGTGACCGATAATATCGTTGGCGGTACGTTTGACGCGCTGATCGCACTTTTCAACGCTGTTAAGAACGTACTGCTGGGTATATTTATCGCGTTCTATATTCTTATTTCAAGAGAAAAGCGCACGGCACAGATACGCAAGTTCCGCAGAGCCGTTTTCACAAAGAAAACCAATCTTAAAATAAACGAGATCACCCGTCTTACCAGCCGTTGCTTCGGCGGTTATCTGTACGGTATGCTGGTTGACGCCATTATCGTAGGTATACTCTCCTTCGTTATATTCTCGATATTTGAGATATCTCCGTATAACATTCTTATCGCGTCTATTATCGCCATGACAAACGTTATCCCCGTATTCGGTCCGTTTATCGGCGGTATTCCCGCATTCTTTATCGTGCTTATCTCCAATCCTTCAAAGGCGTTGCTGTTCCTTATCCTTATTCTGATAATTCAGCAGATAGACGGAAACATCATCTACCCCAAGATTACGGGCGACAACACGGGCGTCAGCTCGCTGTGCATCATCATATCCATTATTATCGCGGGTAGCCTGTGGGGCATATTCGGTATGATAATCGGCGTTCCGCTGTTCTCCGTTTTCGTAGAGCTGGTAAAGAGAATTATTGAATCCAAGCTGCTTGAACGCGGCGAATCGACAGACACGGTAGACTATTATCCGTCAAACGCTATCAATGATGCGGAGCGCGAGGTCTACTACGAGCATTCGGGTATCCGCTACCGTTACGAGCACAGCAAGCTGAAGGTACACGTAGACAAGCTTCGCAGTAAATTCTTCAAGGCTACAAACGTCGCAAGCGCTACCGACGAGTCCGAGCAAGGTGAGTGCCACGCAGACGAGAGCGCATCTGCCGCAGACGTTGAAGCTGAAAATATTCAGTCAGACGTCACCGCCGAGGAGCAAGCTTCGGAGGACGAAAAGACCGAGTAATGACCGTAAATTAAAAAACTTATGTCAAAGCATCCTATGCCTAAAAGCTCGACTTGCGGCAACGGATGCTTTGAATGTCATTTGCAGAATAAATGAGAGAAAGGAAATTTAAAATGGACAACTTAAACCCCAACAACGTCAAAAGCCGCGGCGGTATTTCAGTAGAAACCGCTCACATATTCCCCATCATCAAAAAGTGGCTTTATTCCGAAAAGGATATTTTTCTCCGTGAGATAGTTTCCAACGCCGCTGACGCAGTTACAAAGCACCGCCGTCTTATCTCGCTTGGGCAGATCGAGGACGATGAGAGCGCATACCGCATCACCGTCCGTCTGGACAAGACCGCTCGCACGCTCACAGTTGAGGATAACGGTATTGGTATGACCGAGGAGGAGCTTATCCGATATCTCGGCAATATCGCTCTGTCGGGAGCATTGGATTTTATCAACAAATACGAGGGTGAAAACGAAAATCCCGGCGGCATTATAGGTCACTTTGGACTCGGATTTTACTCCGCTTTTATGGTTGCTGACACAGTAGAGGTGGTAACGCGCTCATATACCAACTCCCTTGCCGTCCGTTGGGTATGCAACGGAGACGGCTCCTACGAGCTGTACTCCTCTGAGCGTACCGAGCGCGGTACTGAAATCATTATGCACATTTCCGAGGAGGAGGGCGAGTACCTGGACAGCGGCAAAATTCGCGCTATGCTTGACAAATACTGCTCCTTTATGCCCACGGAGATCTGTTTTATAAACGAGGACGACGAGGAGGAGAAGGACTCCTCCCCCATCAACGACACGCACCCCTTGTGGCAGAAAGCGCCCTCCGAATGTACCGGCGAGGAATACAAGGCATTTTACCGCAAGGTATTCTCCGACTATCGCGAGCCGCTGTTCTATATCCACATCAACGCGGATTATCCTCTTAACTTCAAGGGCATACTTTATTTCCCCCGATTTACAAACGAATACGAGCCTGTTGACGGTCAGGTAAAGCTGTACTACAATCAGGTATTCGTGGCGGATAACATCAAGGAGGTCATTCCCGAATATCTGTTTATGCTTCGCGGAGTTTTGGATTGCCCCGAGCTGCCGCTCAACGTGTCCCGCAGTTACTTGCAGAACAACGCTTATATATCCAAGGTTTCTGCTCACATATCCAAAAAGGTTGCGGACAAGCTGTGCGCTATGTGCGACACCGACCGCGAAAATTACGACAAGATATGGGACAGCATCCGCACCTTCGTTGAGTACGCTTGCATGCGTGACCGCAAGTTTTACGACCGTGCAAAGGACGCACTGCTCATAAAGCTGACCGACGGCACGACTCAAAAGACCTCCGAGTACCTTGAAGCCTGTAAGGACACTCACGAAAATACCGTCTACTATGCATCCGACCGCGAAGCACAGGCGCAGTATATATCCATGCTGGAGGCAGAGGGCATCAAGGTGGCTCTGTTTGACAAGACTATCGACTCCCAATTCATGCAGATGATGGAGGGATACGAGCCGTCCGTTAAATATCAGCGAATTGACTCGGATGTTGCTGATGTTCTTAAATCCGAGGAGAATTCTGCCGAGGACGAGGAATTGACGTCACTCTTCCGTCGCGTTGCCGACAATGACACGCTGACGATCAAGTTCCAAAGCTTCAAAAACGAAAAAACTCCCGCCATGCTGACCGTATCGGAGCAATCCCGACGCATGGAGGAAATGATGCGCATCTATTCCATGCAGGGCGGCGACACGGACGGTATAGCATCCTTCCCGCTGGAATATACTCTTACCCTAAACACCTCATCTCCCATTATCAAAAAGCTATCGGTCTATGCTGCGGCGGAGGATGACAATAACAAGGACAAAGCCGAGCTTATCGCCTCGCAGATCTATCGACTCACTCTGCTCTCACAGCGCAAGCTGACGGCAGACGAGCTTAACGGACTTCTCGACGGCAGCTTCGAGCTGTTGTCGCGTATATAATCATGAGCCACATCAATACCGATATCCCCGAGCTTCAAGGCTACGATTCGGGAACTGTTCTTCAGAATCTCAGCTCGCTTGCCGCGCGGCAGATGGGGCTTGATGAAATAAGAATTGCGTATCTTTGCGAGCTTGCCGACGCGATATGTAACGATTGCGACAACGACAAGGACACGGCGGAAAGTATTCTTACATCCCTGCGTTCAGCAATATCGGCTGACGACAACGCTGACGGCGAGCTGTTACGCCTGACACAGCACCTTGACCTGCTTGAACGCCTTTACATCTATCGACGTATCAGTGGGCGACTTTGGCGTGACGGCAGCTTTTTCACACTTCCCACAAGCGACTCCCCCTTGCCCTCGGATGCCGTAGGACGCATAGCTTACATGAAAAGCAACTTGGCGAGCAAGGCTTATCTGAAGCTTTCGGCTCATATAAACGGCTGTCGCGCAACTGAATTTTACAGCTTTGAGGACGCCTGCGCCGAGGTAGTAAACGGTCAGTGCGAATACTGCCTTTTGCCCATTGAAAGCTCGGAGGCGGGCAAGCTGCACAGCTTTTTGCGTCTGCTTGAAAAATACCGCTTGAAGATCGCGGCGGTGTGCGATATTCCCGTCCGCTCGGGCGTTGATTCCCCCACCACCCGTTTTGCCCTGCTTCGTCGGAATATGAGCGGACAGACGGTGGGCGGTGAGCTGGGATGTATCAATTCCATATCCGATCTTTTCTTTGAAGACAGGCGGGAAAATTACCGTATTGAGCTTATTCACCGCCCCGAATCGGGAAGCACTTCCCCGCTGACGGAGCTGCTGATAGCGGCGGAATTCTGCAGCATCAGCACACTTCGCGTGGATACCTCGGTGCATTCTCTCTCGGAGGGCGACTCCGGCATCTACACGGTATTCGGAGTTGGCGGAGGCGACGTTATAACCTTTTTGTGGTACGTATCCCTTGAAGCCCCGTCCGACACGGTCATGGGAATTTACCCCGAGATCGGCGACCCTGCTGACTAACAGCAAAAAATATTTGCATTTTGTGCAGAAATATGCTACAATAATGGTACAATACTTTGAATTTTAGGAGCTGACTATGAAAAAACTGATAATCAAGATCCTTTTATCCCTGCTTATTGTTATCCTAGGACTCGTGCTTTTGGTGCTTGTGGGACTTAACCTCGCGAAATTTGCCATCTACTCCGAGTACTACTCTATCAAAACCGACGTTTGCACCAACCCCGGTCTTGGCGACGGCTTCGTTTGCCAGGGTATCTGCGCTGACGAGGCAAGCGGAAAGATACTCGTTTCGGGCTATATGAAGGACGACAGCGCAAGCCGCATATACGTCACCGACAAGGACAATAATTCTTACTACGTATCCCTTTCGGTTGACGGAGATATTTTCAACGGTCATGCGGGCGGTGTTGCAACCGACGGTAATAAGGTATACGTTGCAAATGACGCGGCAATAAATATTCTTTCCCTCGACACCCTGCTTGCCGCAAAGAACGGCGACGTTCTTGAGTTTGAAGAAGTAGTTCCCGTCAACAACGAGGCTTCATTTATTTATGCCGACGGCGAGCATCTTTACGTTGGAGAATTCCACGACGGCACGAACTATATAACAGAGCATCCTTACACTACCCCCGACGGAAAATTTTACGCTATCGTTTCGCGCTACACCTACGACGATCTGACACAGCCCGACAAGATATATTCCATACGCAACAAGGTACAGGGCTTCTGCGTTACCCCCGACGGTGACGTTGTTCTCTCCACCTCCTACGGTCTTGCTGACAGCTACTACTACGTTTACAGCGAGACAGAGGCTATTGATTCGGGACTTGAGCTTGACGGCGCGCCCGTTTACTACCTCAACGGCTGTAAGCGTGAGATAAAGGGCCCCGCCATGGCGGAGGGTTTGGATTGGCTTGACGGCAAGGTAATTACTCTTACCGAGAGCGCGTGCAACAAGTACATATTCGGCAAATTCTTTTTTGCCGACAAGATAGTCGCGCTCGACCTCAAAAAATAATATGAATTTACTCTACCGACGGTTGATATCTCCCCATTCAACCGTCGGTATGTGTACTTTCGCAAAAATATGAGCTATACTTTAAGCGAAGGGAGGGATTAAAATGGACCAGATAAAGATTGGAAAATTTATTGCCGAGTGCCGCCGCAAAAATAATTTAACTCAGGCGCAGTTGGCGGAAAAGCTGAATATCACCGACAGAGCAGTATCCAAGTGGGAGAACGGCAAGGCTATGCCGGACTCCTCTATTATGCTTGAGCTGTGTGATATTCTCAAAATTACAGTAAATGATTTATTGTGTGGGGAGGTTGTTACTATGAATGATAACATTTACAACGAAAAAATGGAGAAAAATCTACTTGAAATGGTAAAGCAGAAGGAAGAAGCAGACAAAAAGCTTTTGGAGCTTGAGATATTGATAGGCACATTCTCGGTCATCATTCTTCTCGGATTTACCTTCGTCGCGGCATTTTTTGAAATGCAGACCTGGCTGCGTATCTGCTTTATAGCGCTTGGAGTTGTTATTGGAATGATCGGCATTGCGTTTGCGCTTCGCATTGAGCAGACGGCAGGCTATTACCAGTGCAGAAAGTGCGGTCACAGATACGTGCCGTCCTACAAAAGCGTTTTCTGGGCTATGCACGCAGGTCGCACCAGATATATGAAGTGTCCCGAGTGCCATAAGCACTCCTGGCAGAAAAAAGTGATTTCCAAGGAATAAAGGAAAGGCATCCCAAGGGGTGTCTTCCATAAAGCAGGTTTTACCTGCCCCCAATATCGTAGGGCGGTGCCTTGGTGCCGCCGTTACAAACGGCATAAATTCAATAAACGGCGGGAGATGAACCCCCGCCCTACGACAAAAGGAGTACTAACAATTTTGTTCGTACTCCTTTTCACACGTCCTTGCCTGCAAGGTATAGTGTGTTACACCTTATAGGTGTACTGTTGGGAGGTAACATAGCCTTCTTCTGTGGGAGAAGGGGGACCGCGATAGCGGTGGAAGGATCCCGCGTAACGTTAGATTTACACTATTTTTATCGTAACGCGCTCTCCCTCACCCGACTCCGTCGGGAGCTCCCTCCCGGAGGGAGCCTCTAATTTGTACTTCCCCAAAGTCCATCTGCTTTTCCTGACAAGCACTGCTTTTGTGGGCACAAAAGCGAAGCCCCGCGCGAGGCGGGGCGAGGATAACTTATTTCGCATACTGATTCAATTTTTCAACAATGGAAACGAAACGAGGATCTTGACGGATACAGTCATAGCGACCATGCTGTAAGCGATCCAGCCTATAGTAACACTGCGTGTGCTCTGTGAGTTCATGGAAATCCTTGCTTTTTTCGGGATAGATTTGAGTTTCAACCAAGAAGGATGTGAAATTCCTACCGCGATCCTTCTGATAGGATATATCGTAAGCTACGGCATGATCGCACATTTTTTCAAGCGAGTCCAAAGCATCCTCCGTTTTTCCCAGCGACATTTGATAGGTGGAAATTATCCAATAATTGAAGGATAACTGGTTGTGATGGTACATAAGATTGTCGCCATAGATTATGTGAAATAGTTGGTTAGAAATACGAAGCATTTCTATTTTATCATTCCATGTAGAGAAGTCATTTGGAAGATCTTCATGCAGTACGAGTGTCTGAATGGCACTGCCGAGCCTCGCCACCAGTTTATCGATTTCATCCTGAATATAGAATTTGGTTTTTCCGTCACCAATTCCGTTAGATAGTGCAATTTCGCGGCAGTATTTCATGGGTGTCAGACGATTCACCCACTCTTTTGCTTTTTCAGACTGTTTGACGTCTCCATACAGCATGATAAGAGTATTGATAGCGTCGTATCGTGTATTCTCATCGTTACATTCGTTGGCTACCGATCCAAGCAACGATTCGATCTCCTTGAAAAGCGCCTCATCGTGCGTTTCCTCCCATACAAAATACAGGCACACCGCAAGATGATCTCGAATCTCATAATCGTTCGGATAATAGGCAAAAGCATTTCTTGCATAGGCTACTCGCTCTTCAACAGAACCAACTTCTGCAAGGCGCTCCATTTCCTTCTTAATGTTGGCGAGCTCTTGTTCTCTTTCAGACAATTTATATCCGAGGAGTTCATCTGTACTAACTGAGAAGAAATCCGCCAGCGCAGGCAGGAGTTCAATATCGGGATAACCGCCTTCAGACTCCCAACGAGATATAGCTTGAGGTGTCACCCCTATGGCAGTGGCAAGAGTATCTTGTGTGATGTTATTTTCTACGCGAAGTTTTTTGATAATCGCACCTATTTTAATGTTCATATCTTACCTCCAAAATAAATTTTGTAAGCTTACGATTTTATTATAGCATATTTTCTCATTTTTTCAATTATCAATTCGTTGTTAAATAGATAAAGCAGTACTTTACATTCGTTAATGCAAAATACTGCTTTATCGCAGGTACGCCAAGGGGTGTCTTTTCTTCATTCCCCGAATGCGTGGCGCAGCTTGTCAATAGCCGACTTTTCTATCCTGCTGACGTAAGAACGGGATATACCGAGCCGTGTTGATATTTCACGCTGTGTCATGGGCGGCGTTTTATTTAGTCCAAAACGCAGAATAATCACCTGGCGTTCTCTTGCATCCAGCCGAGTGCGTACAAAATACAGCGCGCGCTCTGCCTCTACCTTACGGAATATCTCCTCGCTTACACATTCGTCACTGCTGATAACGTCCATATATGTGAGCGGATTTCCGTCCCTGTCAACGTCAATGGTTTCGTTTATGGAAACCTCCGCCGACAGTTTTTTCCGCGAGCGGAAGTGCATAAGTATCTCGTTTTGAATACATTTTGCTGCATAAGTCGCAAAGCGCGCGCCGTTTTTGACGTCAAAGGTATCCACCGCCTTTACAAGTCCCACCGTGCCGATAGACACGAGGTCCTCCTGGTTTTTTGCAGTAGAATAATATTTTCGCACGATATGCGACACCAGCCGCAGATTGTGCAGTATCAGCTCCTCCCTTGCGCGCTGTCCCGCCTCGCTGTCTGCATCTGCTCGCGCGATATTGAATTTTTCCTCCTCCTCCTTCTGATTCAAGGGCGGCGGAAAGCTTTGCTGTGGCGTGCTTATGCCCAGTATCAGGTGCATAAGCCTTGCTATCGGCGTTAATACTATACTGAAAACCGTTGTCATAATTCCTCCTTAGCGTATTGCAAATATCTTACGCTTGATTTTATGTTATCCCTGCTTGACCGTTTGCCTGTATTTCGAAAAATTTATGAAAAATGCCTTGTATTCGTCCGTAAGTACCGTTTTCTATGTCGATAATGAGAATTGACGATTCTGCAAATTTGTAGTATAATGTATATGGAAAACCGCAATAGAATTTCTTTGGAGGTCGTATGAGCACGTTGTACGGTAATGCCATAGTCGGTCAATCGGGAGGTCCAAGCTCCGCAATCAACGCTACTCTCGCGGGCATCATCCGCGGCGCTTGCGCGGATATGGGCGTTCATATCAAGAAGCTTTACGGTATGCACCACGGTATCGTCGGACTTATGCGCGGTGACGTTATTAATCTTACCGATATTTTCTTTAAAGACGGGATTATTGATCTTGAAGGACTTGAGTCACTCTCGCTGACTCCTGCCGCGGCACTCGGCTCTTGCCGCAAAAAGCTCCCCGCCCCCGGTGACGAGGACGAAGAGCTTGTGATGGAAGCTATTTTCCGTCAGCTTTCGGAGCTGGATATCAAATACTTTTTCTATATCGGCGGCAACGACTCTATGGACACGGTCGCAAAGCTTTCCGAATACGCCCGAAAGAAGGATATTGCCATCAACTTTGTCGGCGTTCCAAAAACTATCGACAACGACCTTGTGGGCATGGATCACACCCCCGGCTACGGCTCGGCGGCGAAATATATTGCCACGACCGTGGGAGAGATAATCCGCGACACCGCCGTTTACGTTGATCCTGCCGTTACTATCGTTGAGATCATGGGACGCGACGCGGGCTGGCTTACTGCCGCCTCTGCTCTTGGCAGAATAGTCACGGGGCAAGCTCCCGACTTCGTATACCTCCCCGAAAGAAGCTTTGATATGCAAAGATTTTTCTCGGATGTCGAGGCGGCACTCGCTACTCATCCGAACGTAGTTATAGCCGTTTCGGAGGGCTTACAGTTTGCCGACGGAAAATACGTTGGCGAGGCAACGCAGAGCAGCGCCGTTGACGTTTTCGGTCACAAGTATCTTGCAGGTACTGCTAAAGCCTTGGAGATAGCAGTACGCGAAAAATTCGGTTGCAAGGTGCGCTCAGTTGAGCTAAGTCTGCCACAGAGATGCGCGGCACATCTGCTCTCCGCGCAGGATATTGAGGAAGCTCTTGCAACTGGCGCACGCTCGGTCAGAGCCGCCATTGAAGGTGCGACAGGCATTATTATGACCATTCACCGCATCACCGACTCCACAAGCGGATACGCTTACGATATCGGATACGAGGACATCAGCCTCATAGCAAATCGCACGAAGTACGTAGGCGATTCCTTTATCAACGCCGAGGGCAACAACGTGACAGACGAGTGCCTTAATTATATTCTCCCGCTCATACGCGGAGAAAGATTCCCAAGGTACGTCGGCGGACTTCCCACGCAATTTATTTTTTGATAAAAAACAGAGGACGGTTCACCCGTAAAGGTGATACCGTCCTCTATTTTTACCCGACGTAAATTACGCCTGAGCGTTCTTTCTGGCTTCGAAGCAAGCACTGCAATATACAGGTCTGTCCTCGCTGGGCTGGAAGGTCAGCTTTGCAACTGCGCCGCAATCAGCACAGATTGCTTCATAATACTGACGCTCGCTCTTTGCTGCCTTCTTCTTGTCGCGGCAAGCCTTGCAAGCCTTAGGCTTATTCATAAAGCCCTTTTCAGCGTAGAAGCGCTGCTCACCTGCGGTGAAAACGAATTCCTCGCCGCAATCCTTGCAAACGATGGTTTCGTCCTGATACTCTACCTCAGCAACTTCCTCGACCACAGTGTCTTTTACTTGTTCTTCGCACATACCGATTTTACCTCGCTTTGATGTAAATGTTTTTACCCCGCGCGGAGTCGCACCGCGGCACTTGACAATGCCCACTCGGCTAGGGCTTACCCTCGCCTCGCACAAGCAAGCGTTTGAGCTTGGCTCTTATGCGATATATGGCGTTATGAACGGATTTTTCATCCTTACCGAGTGTTTTTGCAATATCCGCAACCGCAGCCCCCGCAACGTACATCCACCACACCTTGTTTTCAAGGTCGGACAGATGCTCGCGGATCTTGCGGTAGAGCTGTCTGAAATCCTCCTCCTCAACAAGTCGGGATGAGAGGTCAGCGTCAGCGGTGGACGTGATATCCTCCGTACCGTCCGCAAGTGACACCACACCGAGGCGGTGACGGTGCTGTTGGCGGCGAAGCTCGGATATCAGCCCGTTTTTCAGACAGATCTTTGCGTACAGTCCGAATTCAACGCCCTCGCGGCTAAGGTCGTAGGACGTAATGGCACTGAGGAATATATGTCTTGCCTCCTCCAAAAGATCCTCCGCATCCTGCCGACTCGTATCGTGCGACACAAAGCTGTAAACAGAGGATTCGATCAGCGGGCGGTAGCGACACAGCAATTCCTCATAGGCGGAGGCACTTCCCTCCTGCGCTTGCACTATAAGCTTTACAAGCGTTTCCTTTGAATCAAGACCGTTCATTTGCATTACCACTCAATCAGAATTTAATATGCCGAAAAAACGGCACACTTTCCGCTAACAATCATTATACCATAATTTCAAGGATTGTCAAGGAGATTTTTTTGAAAAATTTCACAATGTGGCATATTTTTACATTTCGCGATATGCCTTTTTGTGCAAAATTCACATTTTGCGTTTTGCTTCATTAGCTAAAAGCAACATCAAAATTTGGATTTATCGGCAATTTACCAAAACCGAGTGTTAAAACTTTGTGAATAAAGCCAATGAGAAAAATTGCGTTTTTTTACATTTACATTTACATTGAATATATCCAGCCGAATTTTGCGCCAAGAATATTCACCGTCACGACAGAGCCTATCATAAGGGCAAGCATAAGGAACATAAATATAAAGTCCCCCGCCGAAAAGCGAAGCTGTTTAAGTCTTGTTCTTCCCTCGCCGCCGTGATAACAGCGACATTCCATAGCGGTAGCCAGCTCACCTGCGCGTCTGAATGATGACGCAAACAGTGGAATGATAACTGGCACGAGCGCCTTCACTCTGTCCACGATACTTCCCGTTGAAAAGTCGGAGCCCCTCGCCTTTTGTGCTGACATTATCTTATCCGCTTCGTCAACGATAGTTGGGATAAAGCGCAGGGCGATAGTCATCATCATAGCAAACTCATGCACGGGAACTTTTATTTTTTTAAGTGGGCTGAGCAGACTCTCGATAGCGTCCGTCAGCGCGATAGGCGTGGTGGTGTACGTCAAAAACAGACTGCTTCCGATAACCATTGCGAGTATTCGTATGATTATGAACAGCGCGTTGAAAAGTCCTTTGGTATAAATTTTGATGATCCAGAAGGACAAAAGCGGCTCGGCAGTGGCGTCCTTGGTCCAAAAGACGTTCAGCACCGCAGTAAATATCATTATAAACAGCAGTGCGCGCACGCTTCGAAGCACCACGCTGACAGGTATGCGGCTGATGAGTATCAACACGAGAGCAGATACCGCAAGCAAAACGAAGGAGAAGAAATTACTGCACAAAAATGCCGCTACGATATAGATTATCGCGCATATCACCTTCGCTCGCGGATCAAGTCCGTGTATGACGGATCTTGCCGGATAATATTGTCCAAGTCCTATATTTTTCATTAAAGATCAGCTCCGATCACAGTTCAGTTTGAAGAGCCGCGACAGCTCCTCCTCCGCAGAATCAACAGTATAAAGTCCGCGGTCAACGGGCAGTCCCCCGTCGCAAAGCCTTCCCATAAGCTTTGTTATCCTCGGAATATCAAGTCCAACGGATTCAAGCTCGGCTGCACGGGAGAATATATGATCTCTGTCCCCTGCCATCAGCACCTTGGAATGAGCCATAACGATAACGTCGTCGCAATACTCCGCCATATCCTCCATACTGTGGCTGACGATAATAACACTGCAACCCGTTTTTCTGTTGTACTCGCGAATGCCGTTGAATATTTCGTGTCTGCCGCGCGGATCAAGTCCCGCCGCGGGCTCGTCAAGCACCAGCACGTCGGGGCGCATTGCCATAATCCCCGCGATAGCTACGCGGCGCTTCTGTCCTCCCGACAAGTCAAACGGAGATTTGCCGAGCAGCTCGCGGTCAAGTCCGACGAACTCCACCGCCTCTGCAACGCGCAGCGATATCTCATTTTCATCAAGCTTCATATTTTTAGGGCCAAAGGCGATATCCGCCGCCACCGTCTCTTCAAAAAGCTGATATTCGGGATACTGCATTACAAGTCCGACGGCAAAGCGCACCTTGCCTATCTCCTTCGGATTTTGCCATATATCCTTGCCCGAAAGCAGTACCTTGCCGTCCTCGGGACGGTTGAGTCCGTTGAGAAGCTGAACAAAAGTGGATTTTCCCGAGCCCGTATGCCCGATAATACCCGTCACTCCGCCGCGCTTGATGCCAATGCTCACGTCGTCAAGGGCGCGTATTTCATAGGGTGTACCCTTGCTGTAGGTGTAGCTGACGTTTTCAAGGCGCAGTATCTCGTCATCACTTGCCTCATACCCCTTGCCCACAGGAGCGTCGGTATCAGCTCGCTTGTCGTCGTCAAGCTCAACATTCCGCGCCAGCTCCACAATAGCCTCGACGCACTGGTCGATATTATTGAATTTGCCCGAAAGCTCAATGCCCTTTTGCTCCTTCAGCCTTTTTGAAAGGCGACGGCAAAGGTCGGTGCATTGAGGAAGCTCAAGTCCCGCCATGCGCAATTCACGCTCGTGTGCGAATACCTCCTCAGGCTTGCCGTCAAGGATTATCTGACCGTCGTCCAGCACGATAACACGGTCCGCGCGCGCCGCCTCGTCCATATAATGCGTAATGGTGAGAACGGTTATTCCCTTTTCGCGGTTGAGCATTTCAATGGTATCCACAACCTCGCGGCGTCCCACGGGGTCGAGCATAGCAGTAGCCTCGTCGAATATCATACAGCGTGGCATCATAGCGATAATTCCCGCGATAGCCACTCTTTGCTTCTGTCCGCCCGAGAGTCTGTGCGGCTCGTGGTGCGCGTATTCTGTCATGCCAACGGTAGCAAGCGCTCTGTCCACTCTCTCCATCAATTCGGGATTTGGGATGCCGAGATTTTCGGGGCCAAAAGCCACGTCCTCCTCCACGACCGTCGCTACAAGCTGGTTATCGGGATTTTGAAACACCATTCCAACCGAGCGGCGAAGGTCAAGAAGCTGCTCATCCGTCAAGTCGGGTGACAGCACGTCAACGCCGTCAACGATTATACTGCCTTCTGCGGATACGTTATCGTCCACAAGATTTATCATTTTTGCAAGCGTGGATTTTCCCGAGCCGTTGTGTCCGAGAATAGCCACGTATTCACCTTCATTTACACTGAAGGATATATTTTTCAGCACGGGCAGGGGCAGAGCTTCGTCCTCAAGATACCTTACCGTTAAGCCTTTTATCTCCAAAAACGGAGTTTTATCAGTCATTATTGTCCTCCTAACTTACTCCTCGCTCCACCAGCGCGCGCTTGCACCGCAAGGAAGCACTCCTCCCGTGGAGCTTACGCGGAGTCCCAGCTCCTGCGCGTCAAGATGTCCTCCGTGAGTCTTGCCAACCTTCAAATTAAGGATATATCCCATTGTGGACGCAGAAAGTCCCGTGGTATAAGAATTTATCAGGAAAAACAGCGCGTCGTCGGAGAGTAGCTTTGCGGCAAGTCCCACAAGCTCGTCCACGCACTCCTCCAGCTTCCACACCTCGCCGCCCGGTCCTCGACCGTAGGATGGCGGGTCCATAATTATTCCGTCGTATTTGTTGCCGCGGCGTATCTCGCGCTCGACGAATTTTTTGCAATCGTCAACAATATAACGGATAGGAGCGTCCGCAAGTCCGCAAAGCTGCGCGTTTTCCTTTGCCTGCGCTACTATGCCCTTTGCCGCGTCAACGTGAACCACCGAAGCTCCCGCCGCAGACGCCGCCATCGTAGCGCCACCCGTATACGCGAAAAGATTAAGCACCTTTACGTTTCTGTCAGGTGATTTTGCCTTTGCCTTTCGAATTATCTCCGAAAACCAATCCCAGTTCGCCGCCTGCTCGGGGAAAAGTCCCGTATGCTTAAATCCCATGGGGCGCAAGATAAATCTGAGATTTCCGTAATTTATATTCCACTGAGCTGGAAGGTCGTTTTTCACCCACGAGCCACCACCGCCCACACGTCGGTATATACCGTCGGCGCGCTTCCACAGAGGCGAATTTGCAACTCCGTTCCATATTATCTGCGGGTCGGGACGGATGAGGATATACTTTCCCCACCGTTCAAGACGCTCGCCGTCCGTCGTATCTATCAGCTCGTAGTCCTTCCAATTATCGGCGCACCACATACGTTTCTCCTTTGAAGATCATTTATTATAATAGCTTGCAAGCCGCGAGCCGCCGCTATGCGCGTGGCATATAGCGATAGCAAGAGCGTCAGCCGTGTCGTCGGGCTTGGGCGGAGCGGGCAATTCAAGTATGCGAGTTACCATGGATATTACCTGCTTTTTCTCCGCGCGTCCGTAGCCTACGACCGCTTGCTTTACCTGCAGAGGTGTGTATTCAAAAATTTCAACTCCAAGCTCCTCGCCCGTCATGAGTATCACTCCGCGCGCCTCGCTGACCATAATACCCGTGGTCTGGTTAGTATTCCAGAACAGCTCCTCCACAGCCATTTGCTGCGGGTGGTATTTATTTATAATGTCCTTGAGATCACGGTGTATGGCGAGCAGTCGCTCGGGAGTAGCCATACCTGCAGGGGTCTGTATTGAGCCGTATGCGAGCGTGCGAAAACGTCCTTTTGAATGTTCTACCACTCCCCAACCCACGATAGCAAGTCCGGGGTCAATTCCGAGTATTATCACAGCTCCACCTCCGACAAAAATTTTCCACCTTATATTGTAACACATTTTTTCAAATTAGTCAAATACTATTAGTGATAATTTTCAATTTTCTTTTTCTTCCCTTATATGTAGTTTTTCACAGTTTGTGAATTTGACTTAATATTAGCGCTTTTTTGGTAATATCGGGAAAATTGGCAGTTTTTTTGGTATACCATTTTCCCCGCCTTTGGCTTATAATGATATCAGTACACAAAGCCGACGGATTTTAGTCGGCGGAACGGAGATTTCTAATGGAACTTATAAGAATTGGCGAGGGTAAGCTCAAAATAATGCTCACCCCGCCCGATATGGTAAAGTATCACCTTAATTGCGATGAGCTGGATTGCACCAGCGAGGACACCCGAGAGGCGTTCAGGCACATATTCGACGACGCGCGCGCGGAGGTGAATTTTGATACCGAGGGCGAAAGACTTTTCATTCAGCTTTACACCAGCCGCGGCGGAGGATGCGAGATATTCGTCACGAAAATACAAAGTCCCCGCACAGAGAGGGCTAATTCTGACGCGCTGACGCCCCCTGAGCGCGCCTTGCTTGAACGGCTCACCGAGGACTCGGAGCAAACGGACATATCAAAAAAGCAAATAAATTCGGGAAAGCAGGATAATCGTATGAGCATATCTACCCGTGAAAAGGAAAACGCGCTCTCCGTCAAGACGCGGCTTCGTCCCTTTGTTTTTGCATTTGACGGTATAAATCCCCTTATATCCGTTTGCCGCAGACTTGCGGATATGGGCGAAAAGCCGGAAAGTCGTGCCTACATAGACAAAAACAATACCGCATATCTTGTGCTTTTTCTGTCTGCAGGCGGCTATTACCGTATCGGCGACAGATACGCTTTCATTGCCGAATACGGCAAGCGGATAATGTCTGAGGGCGCAGAGGATCGGCTTTATGAGCATGCAGACCTCATCTGCCCCGAGAATGCGGTGAATTTACTGTCGAAATGTTAGGAAGTTGTATGCCTTTTGTAACCTTTTTTTAAATCTTATACTATTTAATATTGCGTTAAAAAAAGTATGTTATAATTTTTAAGTTATAAGATGCGACTAAAATACGACAAAAATCTTTTAAAAAGAACGGAGGCGCAGAATTGCTTCAACTCAAAAACATTTCCAAAGTGTATGACACGGGTGATACACCCGTCCACGCACTGAACGGAGCTGACATTGAATTCCGCGAAAATGAATTCGTGTCCGTCCTCGGTCAGTCGGGATGCGGTAAGACTACCTTGCTCAACATCATAGGCGGACTTGACAGATATACTGACGGCGACCTTATCATCAACGGAAAATCCACAAAGAACTTTGAGGATTCCGATTGGGACACTTACAGAAATCACAGTGTTGGCTTCGTCTTTCAGAGCTACAACCTTATCCCCCACCAGACGGTGCTTGCCAACGTAGAGCTTGCACTTACGCTGTCGGGTGTTTCCAAGGCAGAGCGCCGTCGCCGCGCGACTGAGGCTTTGGAGCGCGTGGGACTTGGCGATCAGCTCAAAAAGAAGCCTAACCAGATGTCGGGAGGTCAGATGCAGCGTGTGGCTATCGCCCGCGCCATTGTCAACGACCCCGATATCCTGCTTGCGGACGAGCCCACGGGCGCGCTTGACACGGCGACGAGTATTCAGATAATGGATATCCTCAAGGATATCGCAAAGAATAAGCTCGTCATCATGGTTACTCATAATCCCGAGCTTGCCGAAAAATACTCCACCCGAATCGTAAAGCTGCTTGACGGCAGAGTTATCGACGACTCCGACCCCTATCACTACGAGGGCGAGCCTGAGGGTGTGGTACGCAAGACCGAGGTCAAGAAAAGCAAGAAGACCTCCATGTCATTCGGTACGGCACTAAGTCTGTCCCTCAACAACCTTATGACCAAAAAGGGACGCACTGTGCTTACCTCCTTTGCGGGAAGCATCGGTATTATCGGTATCGCACTTATCCTTGCACTGTCAACGGGAATTCAAGCGTATATCGACACCGTGCAGGAGGATACGCTTTCTACTTATCCTCTTTCCATTACCAAGGAAACACGCGATCTTGAGGCTATGATGTCGGCTATGACACAGGTGGACGAGAGTGAGGACCACAAGGATTCGGATATGATCTACGTTGACGACTCCCTCGGCACTATGATGGGCGCTATGAGCGCGACCGTCAGCAATAACCTTGAAGCGTTCAAGGAATATCTTGACGAGCATTACGACGATATCAAGGAGCATGTCAGCGACATACAGTACACCTACGATTTTGACCTTCAGGTATTCACATCCGACGGAAAAACGCAGGTAAATCCCACTACCATATTTGAAAATATGGGCGAGGCTTTCTCGGGCGTCAGCGACATGATGAACAGCTCCGGTATGAGCAGTATGGGCGGAATGAACGTTCTGTCCGAAATGATCGACAACGACGACCTGCTCGATCAGCAGTATGAGGTCATTGCGGGCGAATGGGCAGACGAGGCAGACGAGGTCGTGCTGGTAGTCAGCCGAAACAACCAGATAAGCAAGATGACGCTTTATATGCTGGGCGTGCTTGATCAGGGTGAGCTTGAGGATATCATGAATTCACTCATGCAGGATGGCGAGTACGACACCACTCCTCTCGATCCCTATACCTACGACGACTTCCTCAACATGACGTTCATGTTACTCAACACGTCGGACTTTTATACTCCCTACGACTATGACGTTAACGACGGATACACCGTTGACGGGAAGCAGTATCCCGTTTGGTACGACGAGCGCAATTCTATCGGCTACGATCAGGAAAAGTTTGTTACCGAAAACGGTATAGAGCTTAAAATAACGGGTATCATACGTCCTCGCGAGGGCGTATCCGCAACCTCCATTTCGGGCGCTATCGGATACACCAAGGAGCTGACGGATCTTATCCTTGAAAAGAACGGTGAGAGCGATATCATAGCTCAGCAAAAGGCAACCCCCGATCACAACGTGCTCACAGGTCTGAAATTTGAAAGAACCGTATACACCAAGGACAATATCGACAAGCTGATCCGCACCATTGATGCGGCTACCATGGATACGCTGTATGCATATATGACCGAGCAGGTTCGCGCGGGATATGCCGAAACTCCTCCCGTTAACAAGGACACCTTTATCGGATTTGCGAGCGTCATGTCAAACGAGGAGCGGCAGGCGTTGGTTGCCGCTATGATAGAGCAGGTTTCGCCTCAGATGGTTGAGGGACTTTGTCTCCAGCTTTCCAGTGACGTTTTGACCGTCACTCCCCAAAATCTGCTGCTTCTGCTCCCCATTTTTGATCAAGAGCAGGTATTCACCACCATTATCGGTCTTCAGCAGATGTGCGGCGAGGAGGCTATGGAGAATATTTACGACTACATGAATGAGCAGATCATGCAAATGAGCGTGACCGAGGATAATTTCATTACCTTGATGCAGCTTATGCCTGACGATCAGTTCAACGAGCTTCAGGACGTGCTTTACAGCATGGCTCCGCAGACGGATGCTACTTTCAATTCCAACCTGAAGCTTATGGGAGATGCAAGCGCGGCTACCCCCGCCTCCATCAACTTCTATGCCAAGGACTTTGCCGCTAAGGATTCTATCGAGCAGTTTATCACCGACTACAACGAGAGCGTTGAGGAGATCGACAAGCTCCAGTACACCGATATGATCGGAATACTTATGTCCTCTATCTCCACCATTATCGACGTTATCTCCTACGTCCTTATCGCTTTCGTCGCGGTATCGCTGGTGGTGTCCTCTATTATGATCGGAATCATCACCTATATCTCGGTATTGGAGCGCACCAAGGAGATCGGTATTCTCCGCGCAATGGGCGCATCAAAATCGGATATTTCACGGGTGTTCAACGCCGAAACAATTATTATCGGCTTTGCGGCGGGTGCTATCGGTATTCTGTTTACCCTGCTGCTCACACTGCCTATCAACGGAATCATCTATCTGTTGTCGGGTATTCCCACCATCAAGGCTATCCTGCCCGCAGGCGCGGCGGCTATCCTTGTCCTCATCAGTATGGTGCTTACCACCGTTGCGGGACTTATCCCCTCCCTTGCGGCGGCTAAGAAGGACCCCGTTGTGGCTTTGAGAACAGAATAATTTTATTTATTAACCCCTCCCTGTTGGAGGGGTTAATTTTTGCGTTATACTGCTGTAAAGCTATTGACAAGAAAGCCATTATGTAGTAAAATAGCATTTGGAAAATTCAATCGGAGGTATTACAATGAGCAAAGACTTAATGACCGCAGGTAAGGCATTTTGGCTGTCCTTTAATCCTGATAAAAACACACTTGATACTCATTGGAAAAATCCGTGGGCAAAGGAGCATTACGAGCGCGAGGGCGAGGGACATCTCGACGACCTCGGCGGACTTACGCTTTTCAAGCGCACCTTTACCGTGAACAACGTGCGCTATGCACAAATTAAGGCATCCGCTCTAGGAATTTTTGATCTGTGGTGCAACGGCAGGCGAGTCTGTGCGCACAGCGATGCAGACGGCGAGATATTTGATGAGCTGAAGCCTGGCTGGACCGATCTCGGCGTGCGTGTGCTTTACTTTTCATACGACCTTACGGACTATTTGAATGACGGAGAGAATGTTGTTGTAGCATCTGTTTCCTCAGGCTGGTATAACGGTCAGATAGCAAACGGCATATACGGCGACGGTGACATATCCTTTATTGCTTCTATCGAAATACTTGACGCTAATGGCAAAAGAGATCTATACACCGACGAAGAATGGCTTGCCTCAGTTGGAGGAGCGATCAGAACGGCAGATATTTACGGCGGCGAGGTATACAATGCAAATTATCCTTCTATGTCAACGCTTTCTACCGTATCGTCAAGTCAGCTTTGCTGGTGCACCCCGACCGTGTCTAAAAAGGATATATTTATAACTCCGCACATTGGCGAGCCCGTCAGAATACGCCGTAATCTTACTCTTTCTCCCGTCGGCATCACGCTCTGCTCGGGAACCGTGGATAACGGAAGTGATTTCGGCAAGGTGAACGCAATCAAATCACTTACAGATACGGATTCGTTTGCTCTTTCGTCGGGACAGATCGCTGTGGTAGATATGGGACAAAATATGGCGGGCGTGTTTGATTTTAATGTCAGCGGAGAGTGCGGCGTTACGGTACAGGTGCGGGTAGCGGAAATGCTCAATGATTCGGGACTCCTCTCACGTGGAAACGACGGTGCTGCAGGCTCTGTATACACTGCAAACTATCGCCGCGCAAAATCCAAGGCTTATTACGTGCTGGGAAATGACGACGGTCAGCATTACCGTCCCACGCATACCTTTTTTGGTTTCAGATACCTTGAATTCTCATCCGACGGCGACGTAAAGATATCTCGTCTTCGCGCCCTGCCCTTAGGCTCTGATCTGCGCGAAACGGGACGCATCACCACCTCCAATGAGGACGTAAATCGGCTGATTTCCAACATCATTTGGGGACAGCGTTCAAATTATCTGTCTATACCAACAGATTGCCCTCAACGCGACGAGCGTCTTGGTTGGACGGGTGACACACAGCTTTTCTGTAACACGGCGGCTTACAACGCAGACGTGCGGCTTTTCTTTCACAAATGGCTTCAAGACTTGCGCGACTGTCAGCGGAAGGACGGTGCATACCGTAACCTCGTTCCCCCCTCGCACATGGCTGAAACCGTTTACGGTGTTACTGCATGGGCGGATGCTGGAATTACGATTCCTTATATTATATGGAAAATGTACGGCGACACTGATATTATCCGCGAGCATTACGCATCAATGGAACGGTACATGAGCTGGATATCCACACGTGAGCTTGCGGGTCCTGTCGATAAATACGGAGATTGGCTTGCATACGAGCCTACGAGCGGTAGCCTTATATCGGTCGCGTACTATGCTTACGACGCACAGCTTATGTCGCTGATGTCAAAAATTATCGGCAAGAAAGATCGTGCCGAACATTACAGTCAGCTTTTTGATCGGATACGCCATCATTTTCGCAGTATTTACTGTGACATGAACGGTTATCTGCTTCCTGAAAACCGCACGCAGACGGCATACCTGCTGGCTTTGAAGTTTGATCTGCTTGATGCGGATGTGCGGCTGGAAGCGGTACACCAGCTTCGTGAAAAAATCATTGCCAACGACTACACCCTCTCTACAGGCTTTGTGGGAACTTGCATACTCAATCAGGTGCTTGCGGATATGGGAGAAAACGATCTTGCCTATTCCCTGCTTCTTCAGACAAAGGATCCCTCTTGGCTTTACAGTGTGCATCAAGGGGCAACAACAATATGGGAGCGGTGGAATTCCTACACACATGCACACGGATTTGGAAACAAGGATATGAATTCCTTTAACCATTATGCCTACGGCGCGGTAGCAGAATGGATGTACCGACATATAGCGGGTATTGAATGCGACGAGGCTCATGCTGGATTTACTCACGTCATTCTCCAACCAAAGCCGGACACACGCACGGCGGACGAGCTTCCCGAGGGTCAGGAAAACATCAAGTGGGTCAAGGCTTCCTTTGAAGCTCCCACAGGACTTATCCGTTCAGAATGGAGTATGGAGGACGGTTTTGTGTACGAAACCGAGCTGTCCGTCGGTGCAACGCTTTATCTCCCTATACTTACAAGCGGCGACACCTTTATTCAAAACGGCGAGCTTCACCGATTCGACGAATACGAGCGCGACGGCAAGTGCATTATCATTCCTCTTTCTGCGGGCAAATACAGATTTGAGGAAAAATGATTTAAGCAAAAAAACAGGCTGAAAATTCAGCCTGTTTTTTAATTTTTTTAATTATCGAAGGGCATTGGGATATTCAACGCTTCCAGTCGGCGGCAGTAGTCCGCCACGCGCTCGGGCAGATAATCCTCCACCTTATGTCCGTCAAAGCCGACGCTTATCTTGACACCAGAGCGGCGGACTATATCCTGCTGCTCCTCGCTCTCAAAAAAGTCAAGCATATACTGATGCACGCGGTACTGATGTATAGAGTCGTAGCTGACGTTCATTTCCCAGAAGATATTTTCTTCTGCCATGCGTGAAAAATACTCAAGCGGGTCTTCTCCGCGCGACTGTATAAATTTAAACATATTGGTGTGCGCGATACCTACCATGGGCGTGCCGCATCTTTTGGCGTAGGCGAACAAGTCGCCGCCCGTGACGCTGTCCTTTGCATCAAGGCTTTCAAGAAGGCAGTAGTCAAAGTAGGACACGTCCTGTCCCTCGGGCAAATGCCAGCAAGGGTGACTTGACGTGGATATTTCAATTCCGACAAGGATTTTTATTCTGTCTGCATATCTTTTGCGCACTGAATCAATATGGTCATAATAGCCCTTTATTGATCTTCCGTAGTCCTTTGAAAGAACGGTGCCCGAATGAAAAAATTCAGGATGGCAGTACCCTATTCCGTAATTGTGGTCACAAATTCCGAACAGCTCAATACCGCCCGCTATCGCCGCCTCGACGATAGTGTCAGGCTTGTCCTTGCCGCAGAACGAATAATACGTATGTGAATGAAGGTCTTGTATCATTTTGTTACCTCAAACCAAAATACCCACAGCATCCCGAAGGATACTGTGGGTATCTCTCTTTTCACCTTACGGTAAATTTAATTACTTGTTGTCCTTAATTGCAGCCTGTGCAGCAGCAAGACGTGCGATCGGCACGCGGAAGGGCGAGCAAGATACGTAGTCAAGACCGATGGAGTGGCAGAACTCTACGGATGTGGGGTCGCCACCGTGCTCACCGCAGATACCTACGTGGAGGTTCTTGTTTACGGGTCTGCCGAGGCTTACTGCCATGTTCATCAGCTTGCCAACACCGGTGGTGTCGAGCTTTGCGAAGGGATCGTTCTCGAAGATCTTTGCGTCGTAGTAAGCGTTGAGGAACTTACCTGCGTCGTCACGGGAGAAGCCATAGGTCATCTGAGTAAGGTCGTTAGTACCGAAGCAGAAGAAGTCTGCGTTAGCAGCGATCTCATCAGCGGTAAGGCAAGCTCTGGGGATTTCGATCATAGTACCAACCTCGTAGTCCAGCTCAACGCCTGCTGCAGCGATCTCTGCATCAGCGGTTGCAACAACTACGCTCTTAACGTACTTAAGCTCCTTAACGTCGCCAACCAGAGGAATCATGATCTCGGGGACGAGCTTCCACTCGGGATGATTCTTCTGTACGTTGATAGCAGCGCGGATAACTGCTGCGGTCTGCATCTTTGCGATCTCGGGATAGGTTACTGCCAGACGGCATCCACGGTGACCCATCATGGGGTTGAATTCGTGGAGAGAGGAAATGATAGCCTTGATGTCATCAACGGTCTTGTTCTGTGCCTGTGCGAGAGCAGCAATGTCCTCGTCAGTGGTAGGAACGAACTCGTGGAGAGGAGGATCAAGGAATCTGATGCAAACGGGAGTGCCCTCGAGAGCCTCGTAGAGCTTCTCGAAGTCGGACTGCTGGTAAGGAAGAATCTTTGCAAGTGCAACTTCTCTCTCCTCAGCAGTGTCGGAGCAGATCATCTCTCTGAATGCTGCAATTCTTTCAGCCTCAAAGAACATGTGCTCGGTACGGCAAAGACCGATACCCTCAGCGCCCAGCTCGCGAGCCTTCTTAGCGTCTGCGGGAGTATCAGCGTTGGTTCTTACCTTAAGGGTACGGAACTCGTCAGCCCATCCCATGATGGTGCCGAAGTTGCCGGAAATCTCTGCGTCAACGGTAGGAATGATACCGTCGTAGATAGCACCGGTAGAACCGTCGATGGAGATGTAATCACCCTCAACGTAGGTCTTACCTGCGAGTGTGAACTTCTTGTTCTCCTCGTCCATGTTGATATCACCGCAACCGGATACGCAGCACTTACCCATACCTCTTGCAACAACTGCTGCGTGAGAGGTCATACCGCCGCGAACTGTCAGGATACCCTGAGCAGCCTTCATACCTGTGATATCCTCGGGAGAGGTCTCAAGTCTTACGAGAACTACCTTCTTACCTGCGTTCTTCCAAGCCTCTGCGTCCTCTGCGGAGAATACTACCTGACCGCAAGCAGCGCCGGGAGAAGCACCAAGACCTCTACCCATTGGCTTCGCAGCCTTAAGAGCCTTAGCGTCGAACTGAGGATGGAGAAGAGTGTCAAGGTTTCTGGGGTCGATCATGAGAACTGCCTCTTCCTTGGTCTTGTGACCCTCTGCTACGAGGTCAACTGCGATCTGGAGAGCAGCCTGTGCGGTTCTCTTACCGTTACGGGTCTGGAGCATGTAGAGCTTTTCGTTCTCGATGGTGAACTCCATGTCCTGCATATCGTGATAGTGGTTCTCGAGGATCTCGCAAACCTGCTTGAACTGCTCGAATGCTGCGGGGAACTTCTCTGCCATCTGTGCGATAGGCATAGGAGTACGAACACCTGCAACAACGTCCTCACCCTGTGCGTTGGTAAGGAACTCACCCATGAGCTTCTTCTCACCGGTTGCAGGGTCACGGGTAAATGCAACACCGGTACCGCAATTATCACCCATGTTACCGAATGCCATTGCCTGTACGTTTACTGCTGTACCCCAGCTGTAAGGAATATCGTTGTCGCGGCGGTATACGTTTGCACGGGGGTTATCCCAGCTGCGGAATACTGCCTTAACTGCGCCGATAAGCTGCTCCTTGGGATCGGTGGGGAAATCAGAGCCGATCTTTGCCTTGTACTCAGCCTTGAACTGAGCAGCCAGCTCCTTCAGGTCCTCGGCGGTCAGCTCGACGTCCTGAGTGACACCGCGGTCAGCCTTCATCTTGTCGATGAGCTCTTCGAAGTACTTCTTGCCGACTTCCATGACGACGTCGGAGTACATCTGGATGAAACGACGATAGCAGTCGTATGCCCAGCGGGGGTTGCCGGACTTC
>JAFTPD010000008.1 GCA_017463485.1 Clostridia bacterium | reverse complement strand
TGAAAGCGGCTCGACTGTCCGCACGAGAAAATCATAATTTTTCGTCGGCGAGAGCAGAACATTTGCGTGTTGATTTGTTGATATCAAAAAAACACCTCATCCGTCACGGCAAAGCCGTGACGGATGAGGTGTTTTTCCATGATGTAAAATGCATTTATCCGTATTTCGGATTACTAATGCTTTCTGCGATACTTCCGGAGGGCAAATCCGCCCTACTAAAAATGAAGCTTTCCGTTTTACGGAAAGCTTCCTAAATTATTCATTTCATTATTCACTTTTCATCATTCATTAAAATATGGCGTGCGGAAATTCCGCACGCTATATTTATTCTTCCTCATGCCCAGCTCATAGTTCCGGGCTTCGGCTCGTCGATAACGATATCCTGTAGGAAGGCGACCGCCTTGCGCAGTCCTTCGTCGATAGTCATCAGGCTGTCCTCGTGCTCAATAGAAAGCACGCGGTCATATCCGCACAGACGAAGATTGGAAACCATATCTCTCCAATAAGATTCGCCGTTGCCGTAGCCAACGGTACGGAATATCCAAGAGCGGTTGATCTCGTCACCGTAGTGCTTGGTATCCAGCACGCCGTTCTTCGCGGTATTGTAGGTGTCGATCTTCGTATCCTTCGCGTGGACGTGGTAGATCGCGCCCTTCAGCTCACGGATAGCCGCGACGGGATCCATTCCCTGCCAGATAAGATGGGATGGATCGAAGTTTGCGCCGATAACGTCGCCCACCGCCGCGCGGAGTCGGAGCAGGGTTTCGGGATTGTAAACGCAGAATCCGGGGTGCATCTCAAAAGCGATATGGGGTACGTTGTGCGCGAGAGCAAACGCGCCCGCTTCCTTCCAATAAGGAATCAGCTTTTCGTTCCACTGCCAATCAAGAATTTTGAGGAAATCCTCAGGCCACGGGCAAGTCACCCAGTTGGGATATTTGGAATTCTCGCTGTCGCCCGGGCAACCCGAGAAGGTGATAACGGTGTCCACTCCCATCTTTTCCGCAAGCAACACGGCATTTCTGAAATCCTCGTCAAACTGCGCCGCAATTTTTGCGTCGGGGTGAAGCGCGTTGCCGTGTGCCGCCAAAGCGCAAACCGTCATATCGTACTTTTTGAGAGTTGCGATAAACTCATCATACTTCGCCTCGTCCGCCAACAGCTCCGCAGGATTGCAGTGAGCCTTGCCGGGATATCCGCCCGCTCCAAGCTCTACCGTGTGAACACCAAGCGACGAAAGTATCGACATCGCCTCGTCAAGAGATTTTGCACCGTAAAGATTCGCCAAAACACTTATCTTCATATTTTTTCTCCTTGATTTTAATTGTATGCGGGACTCTGTACCGCGCCCTGCAAATCTTTCTTGAAAGAAAGATTTGATTCAAAGAACTTTGCTGCAAATTATTTTTTATTTAGATTTGTTTCGTATGATGACAGCAAAATCCATCTCTATATCCCCCGTGGGTCCCTTACCCACTGCAGTATTTAATTGAAAATGGACGCTTTTCGCTCTGCGAAAAGCAACGATAATTATTCATCAGCCGCCTGCGGCGACTTCATTATTCATCATTCATTATTCATTCAAACCTATACACGTCTCCCGTTTGCGACGAAATATATATTCCCTCGAGAATACGGGTAACCGTATATGCCTGCTCGGGTGACACGCAGGGCTCGCGGTCGTTAATGATAGCGTCTACCCACTGCGCCGCCTCCAGCGTTCCCATGTCGTTTGCCTTTGCGCCGTCATAAAACGCCGCGCCTGCCGCGCTGAAATTAGGCTTCATGGTGTATTGCAGATTCTGTCTGATTCCGTTGATGCGCAAGCCGTCATTCATATCTGCGCCTGCCTTCGTGCCGCAGATGGACGTAACTGCCTCGCGAACGTCAAGGGTGTTGAGCGCCCATGCGGATTCCAGCATGATGACTGCGTCATTTTCCATTACGATCATACCGAATGCGCTATCCTCCACCGTGAACTTGTCGGGGTCCCAGTTGCCCCATGCGTTGCCCTGCTCGGTATCCTTATTGAGCTTATGGAACGCCTTACCGATACAATACTTCGGTTTATAGTTATCCATCATCCACAGCGTCAGGTCAAGTGCGTGAGTTCCGATATCGATAAGCGGCCCTCCGCCCTGCTCCTCCTCATTGAGGAACACGCCCCACGTAGGCACTGCACGGCGACGGATAGCCGTTGCCTTGGCGTAATAAATATCACCAAACGTACCTGCGAGGCATTCGTTTTTCATATACGCCGCGTCCGCTCTCTGGCGACTCTGGTATCCGATAGTCAGCTTTTTGCCCGTGCGCTTTGCCGCGTCAAGCATTTTCTTAGCTTCCGCCGAGTTTATCGCCATGGGCTTTTCGCACATAACGTGCTTGCCCGCCTCCAGCGCGTCCACGGTGATATAGCTATGCGAGCGATTGGGCGTGCAGACGTGTACGGCGTCAATGCTTTCGTCCTTCAAAAGCTCCTTGTAGTCAACGTAGGTTTTGGCATCAGCCGAGCCGTACTCCGCTCTCGCCTTTTCGGCGCGCTCGGGAATAATATCGCAAAACGCGACTATTTCCACGTTATCAAGATTTTTCAGCGCGGGAAGATGCTTGCCGTTTGCAATACCTCCGCAACCGATAATACCTATTTTCAATTTTACGTTTGCCATAATTTATCCTTTCCCAGATCAAAGCATTTATATGCAATTATGATAACACAAAAGCCGAGGAATGTCAACCCTCGGCTTTTATAAAAATATTGTAAATCAGTGTACAAATTCACCGTAGATAGCGCGAATGGAATCCTCGTACTCGCCCTCGTCAACACCGACCACGATATTCAGCTCGGACGAGCCCTGGTCGATCATACGGATATTGATACCCGCATTCGCAAGCGAGTCGCAGACGCGAGCCGCAGTTCCCTTTGCCTTGACCATACCGCGTCCTACGACGGCGATAAGTGCAAGTCCGTCCTCAATAAACACACTGTCGGGACGCAGATCGCGGGAGATAGTCTGGAGCAGCTTATCCCGCTTTTCCTCTATCAGCGCGGTGCTGACTACCACACTCATGGTGTCGATACCCGAGGGCAGATGCTCAAAGGGCAGGTCGTTATCCTCAAAAATTTCGAGCAGCTTTCTGCCAAAGCCTACCTCCGAGTTCATCATATCCTTTTCGATAGTGATAACCGAGAATCCCTTCTTGCCCGCGATACCCGTGATTATCTTTTCGGTATCGTAGCCGTTTGAGCGGGAAACGATCCAAGTTCCTTCGTCGTCGGGACGGTTGGTGTTACGGATATTGATAGGAATACCTGCACCGCGCACGGGGAAAACAGCGTCCTCGTGAAGCACCGTCGCACCCATGTAGGACAGCTCGCGAAGCTCACGGTAGGTTATCTCCTGAATGATACAAGGATTGTTTACAAGACGGGGGTCAGCCATCATAAAGCCGGAAACGTCCGTCCAGTTCTCGTAAATAGTTGCCTTTGCCGCGCGGGCAACGATAGAACCGGTAATATCCGAGCCTCCGCGCGAGAATGTCTTGATAGTTCCGTTGGGCATTACACCGTAAAAGCCGGGAATTACCGCGTATTCGTTCTTTGCAAGCTCCTCGGCAACTGCGGCATTCGTCTTTTCCTCGTCAAACGTGCCGTTGTCGCGGAAATAGATCACGCTCTCCGCATCAATAAACGCAAAGCCGAGATATTTTGCAAGAATAAGGCCGTTGAGATATTCTCCGCGGCTTGCCGCATAGTCGCGTCCCGAGGAGTGGAGCATAGCGTTCTTGACGTACTCTAGCTCGCCCGAAATATCAAAGTTGAGTCCAAGCTCCTTAATGATTCCGTTATATCTCTCGCAAATTTTATCGTAAGCCGCGTCGATGACCTCTCTCGGCTCTCTCGCCTTGATAAGCTCGTAGCAGCCATAAAGCATATCCGTTACCTTTGTATCCTCCTTGGAACGCTTACCGGGCGCGGAGGGTACTACGTATTTTCTTGTCGGATCTGCCTTTACAATGCTTGCGACCTGCCTGAAATGCTCTGCGTCGGCAAGGGATGATCCGCCGAATTTAACTACCTTGACTTGCATGGAATTACTCCTTAAATTTCGTCTGATTTGGGCATACCGCCCCACAATGCTAATATTATATGAAATTTTTTACCGCTTGTCAAGCGGATTTCGGGGATTTTTGCGACCGCCGTCAATTTTTGTACGACGGCACATCAAAGCGGCATTTTGTGAAAAAATCCTTGTGCAATTTTACTGCTTTACCTTGCTAAAACTCAAGCCTCGACGTGGTCCCCGTCTGAAATATAGCGCTTTGCCTGTGTGCTGAACAGCTCAAAGTAGCGTCCACCCTTTGCCATCAGCTCCTTATGCGTTCCCTCCTCGATAAGCCTGCCGTATTCAAGGACGGCGATCTTGGAGGCTACCGTCGCGCTTGACAGCCTGTGGGACACGAAAATGGTGGTCTTATCCGCACGAAGTCTGTCGAACTGATTGAATACCTCCTGCTCGGCGATAGCGTCAAGCGAAGCGGTAGGCTCATCAAGGATAAGAATGTCAGATTCGCTGTAAAATGCCCTCGCTATGGCGAGCTTTTGCCACTGACCAATAGACAGCTCAATGCCGTTATCCTCAAATATACGCATAAGCGGCGTATTGTAGCCGTCGGGAAGCTGATCGATATAATCCGCCGCATCCGACTCGCGTGCCGCCGTCATCACAGCATCCGCGCCCGCCTCGCGGTGGATATCTCCGAATCGGATGTTTTCAGACACCGACTCGGCATATTTTCCGAAGTCCTGGAATATGATACCGAACATTCGGTAAAGGTCCTTTACGTCGTATTCGCGGATGTCCTTGCCGTCAAGCAGTATCCGTCCCTCGGTGGGATCGTACAGTCTTGTCAGCAGCTTGAGCAGAGTCGTTTTACCCGCGCCGTTAAGTCCGACAAGCACCAACGTTTCACCGGGACGAACGGTAAGATTTATTCCGTCAAGCACCCGTCTGTCCGTACCCGGATATACGAAGCTGACGTTTTCGAATACTATGGTATGAGGCTGACCGTGAGCCACACGCAGAGGCTCAGCGTCGGTAGCCTTTCCGTCAGCTGCAAGCTCGCACAGAGGAGCTACCGTTTTTTTGACCTTCAGGAAGGAAACGAGGTTATCTATAAACAGTGTTCCCTCATATATATTGGCAGACATCGAAATGAGAAGCGCCACGTTTGAGGATATCTGCGCCAGCGCTCCCGTGTAGAGCGAATAATCGCCCCACATCATATCGCCCGTGACCACGGCGTATGCAAACCAGCCGAAGAACAGGCAGTTTGCAATTCCCGACAGCACGGTCACAACGAAATGCCATGCATTTTCGTGCCACACCAGCTTCTTGATACCCGAAAAATATTTGTCGAAAACGCTTTCGTATCTGTCGATAAAGGTATCCGACAGATCAAACATGCGTATCTCCTTCGCCATATCCTTGTTCACCATCAGATCGGCGTAATAGTTCATCTGCCGTCTGTCCTTGGAGCGGCGGCGCATGTACGAAAAGTTCTTTTTACGGTAATAGAAGCTGATTATCGCCGACGGTACGGACACGACGACCATAACTATCGCCGCCCACCACAGCTCGGAGGCAAGAATAATAACGTAAGAAACAAGACTTATAATTCCGCTGACGATATTGAACGTAGCGTACATTATTTGTATGGGACGGTTACCCGCCTCGCGGTTGGCATTCTCCAGCTTTTCATAAAACGCAGGCATATCAAAGCAGGATATATCCAGCTCCTTTGCCTTGTTCATTATCTCCAGCTTTACGGTGCGCACCACAAGCTCGCCCGATATTCTCATCACCGAATTGTTAAACGTGGAGATAATACCCGACAGTATCTTGTGAATGAACATAAAGGTCAGAAGGAAAAATACGGAGCTTCCGATAAACGCGCCTATCCCCCCGTGGAACATGCCAAAATTTTTCTGCAGGGCATTGAGTACGTTTTGGGATATGATAGACCCGATAACGGGCAATATACCGTTGAGGAGCGCCAAAAGCAGCATGGCAAACAGTATCCACGGACCCGTTTTCCATACCAGCTTGAATATGTAGAGCATGCGGGAGAAAAATCCGACCAGCAGCTCCTTTAAGTATCGCGGCACGTCACCAATACCCTTGGGCGGTGCTACACGTGCGTATTCAAATTTAGGAGGCAAAATCATCCCACCTTCCGCGTTTTTAAAATTCATGGTGCTGACCACTTGAAAAGATTCAAAAAATAGTGTATAATATCAACATCCCTTATGAAAGGAATGAACAGCTTTGAAAAAATACCTTTACCCCGCAGATATCCTTCTGCCGGACTTTAATAAAACCGACGGCACGCACTGGTCCTGCATAGCCTGCGATCAGTACACGAGCGAGCCCGAATATTGGGAGGCTGTCGCACACGAGGTAGGCGACGCCCCCTCTACCCTCAAGCTTATCCTGCCCGAGGTCTATCTTGACGAGAGCGACAGACGCACCCCAAGCATACAGCACGAGATGAAAAAATATATGAAAGAATTGCTCGTTTCTTACCCCGAGAGCATGATCTATCTTGAACGCCGCCTCCGTGACGGCAAGCTCCGTCGCGGCATTGTCGGTGCTATCGACCTGTGCGATTATGATTTCACTCGCGGATCGTCGTCACTCATCCGCGCTACCGAGGAGACCGTTCCCGAGCGTATTCCTCCCCGCGTGCAGATCCGCCGCGGTGCAGCTCTTGAGCTTCCACACGTCATGCTGCTTATCGACGACGCAGACGGCAATATTATGCATATCGCCCGCGCTGCCGCCGACAGCACCCCCATATACGACCACGGCCTTATGCAAAACAGCGGTCACGTTACGGGATATTTGTTGTCGCAAAAGCAAATTTCAGATATAAACGAAGCACTTGCCCGTCTTGCGTCTGGTGACGAAATGGCGGCAAAATACGGATGTGGCGATATCGCGCCCCTCTTGTTCGCAGTGGGTGACGGAAATCACTCACTGGCAACCGCGAAAGCGTGCTTTGACGAATTAAAGGCTAAGATCGGCGAGGATGCGGCAATGTCACACCCCGCAAGATACGCACTCGTGGAGCTTGTCGATCTTTACGACGCGTCGCTTGAATTCGAGCCGATATACCGCGTGCTTTTCGGCGTTGACGTTCAAAAAACAGTTGCCGCATTCGAAAGCTATGCCGCCGCACAAAACGGCAAGGCGAAGCCGCAAAGGGTCACGCTCACCTTCGGTAACGAGCAAAAGACGGTGACGATCCCCCGCCCTACGTCAAATCTTGCCGTGGGAAGCGTACAGGATTTCGTAGCCGCATATTTGAATGGAAATCCCTCCGCGACCGTGGACTACATACACGGCGAGGACACCGCCATAACACTTTCGTCGGTCGACGGCGCGGTAGGCTTTATCTTTGACGGAATGTCTAAAGGCGAGCTGTTTGCCACCGTTATTGCCGACGGCGCACTGCCCCGCAAGACGTTTTCCATGGGACACGCCTGCGACAAGCGCTTCTACACCGAGGCGCGAAGGATCCTTTCCGACTGATATTCCTTATTTATCAGCACATTTTGTCCGACAGCTGCTCGCCGCCGAGAATGTGGAAGTGCAGGTGCTTTACGGACTGGCAGGCGTCATCTCCGCAATTGGTGATAACGCGGTAGCCGCCGTCAAGTCCCTCTGCCTTTGCGATATAGGGAATCATTTCAAAGATATGAGCGATGTACGCGCTGTTATCCTCATCTACTCCGTCAGCCGACGGAATATGGAGCTTTGGTATTACCAGCACATGCACCTTCGCCATGGGATTTATATCTCTGAATGCGTAGATCATATCGTCCTCGTACACCTTTGACGAGGGGATCTCCCCTTTTATTATCTTACAGAATAGGCAATTCATAAATTTTCCTTCCTTTCGGTAAATATACAATTATACAGTTATTTTACCGCAAAAATCCCGCCGTGTCAAGCACTGCGAAGGATTTTCTCACAAACTCGGAGCGAAAGGAGAGTCACTCTGGATGCAAAAGCACAAAAAAAAGCTGTTTTTCCCCACCCACGACCTGCCCGACCTGTGGCATTATCTTAAGCATGCGGCTGACAGCGGCAAAAAAATAGTCATGTACGGCATGGGCAACGGCGCGGACAAGATACTCGCCGTATGCGAGAAAAAAGGTATTGATATATCCGACTTTTTTGCAAGCGACGGCTTTGTACGCGGTCACAGCTTTCACGGCAAGGTGGTGCTGTCTTACAGCGACGTCAAAGCAAAATACGGCACGGACGGAATGATAATTCTTTTGTCCTTTGCCACCTCCCGCCCGGAGGTGCTCCAAAATATCGAGCGTATTGCCGCAGAGTGCGAGCTTTACGCCCCCGACGTTCCCGTGTTCGGCGACACCCTTTTCGACGGCGATTTTTACCGCAAAAAGCTCAAAAAAATTGAGGATGCACGGTCGCTCCTTAACGATAACATATCCAAAAAAGTCTTTGACAGCATTATAGATTTCAAGCTGACAGGACGCATCGACATTCTCCGCGACGCCGAAAACGACACCGACCAGGCGCTTCTGCAAATTCTCGGGTGTGAGGGCTTTGCCCGAGCGGCAGACCTTGGCGCGTATAACGGCGACAGTGTAAAAAAGCTGCTCTCACTCGCTCCCAACGTAACCGACGTTATCGCCTTTGAGCCCGACAGCCGCAATTTCCGCAAGCTTTGCGAATACGCAAAGAGCGTTGAAAAGGCGCATATCCACACCGTAAATGCGGGCGCGTGGTCGGAGGCGGGCATGCTTGAATTTGATGACAGCGGAAACCGAAACGCAAATCTTGCGCAGAATACGTCCTCAATTTTGCAGAACGGCGCAAAGAAAATGAAAACCCGCGAGACCGTCGTTGACACCCTTGACAGAGTGGCTACGGAGCTTGGACTTTTCGACCTTGATTACGTAAAATACGACGTAGAGGGCTCGGAAAAGGAGGCGATCCTCGGATCGGCAAGCATCATACAACGCCGCGCCCCTGCCCTGCTTGTGTCACTGTACCACCGAAGCGAGGATATCTTCGAGCTGCCTTTGATGCTTGCCAAAATGCAACCGAGGTATAAATTTTACCTCCGCCGAGCGGCTGGCATCCCTGCGTGGGATATAAATCTTTACGCGATAGCCGAGTTTGATAATTGATATGAAAACGCCGCATCTTTTCACGTTGAAAAGGGGCGGCGTTTGTGCTATAATGTACTTATCGAACAAACGAGAGGTAGGATATGTATACTTTAAAGCAGCTTGCACTAATTACGGGGCTGACGGAAAGAACGCTTCGAAATTATTTGAAATCCGGACTGCTGACGGGAGAAAAGAAGGACGGAAAATGGTATTTCAGCGATAACGACGTTATTGATTTTTTTAACCACAGGATAGTCAAAACAGCCGTCGCCGCACGAAAAAATTCGCATGTGCACGACTTTATGGGAGCGACGCACAAAAGCCGCGATACAGCTTGCATAATACTTGATCTGCCAACGAAAAAGTCGGCAGAGATATCCCGATTTTTCTGCTCCGCCGTTAACAAGCGTACCGAAATATCCATGACGTTTGAAGCTCACAAAGGACAAAATCGGGTTATAATTATCGCTTCCCCCGAAACGGTAGCAGACGTTCTGAACGAATATCACGCAGAATTCAAATGATTTTAAACCGGGCTGGGTCACGTAAGTGAACCAGCCCGGTTTTTGTATTATTTGCTCGTAGTCAGCACGCTGCTTTCCCCGTCGGTAACGAAATAAACGTCGCCGTCGTAGGTATAATACGCCGCCGCACCCACCGCACGCATCAGGGTAACGGTAGCGGCTTCAGCGCCCGTACCGCTATCGGTGCAGATCACGCAATATCGGGGAGTGACGGCACGGAGGATGTCGTCGATACCCTTGGTGTACGAGCCGTGGTGCGGCATTTTCACAAGGGTATAATCAAGGCTTGCTCCCTTTTCCGTAAGCACCGCTTTGAATTCCTGCATGCGCTCGCGCTCGGCGTCGCCCGTTATAAGCAGGCGTGTGTCGCCAAACGTCACGGTAGCTATGAGCGAGTAGTTGTTTTCCTCCGCAAACTCGTTTGCCGCATCCGAGCCAAGCGTTTGTCCCGTGGGATAAAGCTGTGTGGTATTCAGCCATATCGAGCCGTAGCCCATATCCAGCTCCACATCCTCGCTGATCTTTAATAGCTTTGTCGAACCGCCCGTTTCGTCAACAGCAGACATAAGCGCACGATATCTTGACGAATCGCGAATATAGTCGGGAGTATATACCGTTTTCACTGCATAATTTTTTATCAGCTTAGACGCGCTTCCTACGTGGTCGTTGTCAAAGTGGGTAATTATCATCACGTCGACGGTGGTTATACCGTAGTCGTCGAGATATCCGCTTATCTTATCGTAATCGTCCGAATCGCCCGTGTCGATAAGCACTACTTTATCGTCCATGCGCATAATTATTGCGTCCGATTTGCCCGTTTTGAGAAAATCCGCCTTCAAGGTATTTGCCGCGTCGGCATACAGCTCGTCGGGGGCGTCGCCGATAACGAGGTCGAGAACAGTTTGAGCCGTAGTGGTTGCGGGGAGAGTGATTATTTCGGGGCCGTCCTGCGTGCTGCCATCCTCCGTTTCGGTTGGGTCGGGCGACAGAATTTCAAGCTGATCGGTAGTGGTCGCGGGCTCGTTTCCGCTCACGGCGGTATTGCCCGTGACGTATCCGCCCGTGCCGACGGCTCCTCCTGTGCCACCGTCGTCCAGCACCTCGTCCGAGCAGGACGCAAGCGCGAGAAGCGCAACAACCACAAGCAATATCGGCAATATATTTTTACATCTCTTGATGCCAAATATCATAAATTACCTCCTGCGGTGCGCCGACCAAATTCCAAAAAATTCGGGGCATACCGTCATTACAAGTACAGTATACCCCAAAATCGTTCCGCCGTCAAGAGCAAAGTTTTGCGGACGGCAAAAATTCAAAATTCAAGAAAAAAACTTTTCCAAAGCGTTGCGTATCTCGCCGTAAGAATATCCGTAGCGGGCGAGTGCTGCCGACAGTCGCCGCCGTCCCTCGGGAGTATTTTGCGCCGTGCGGTATTTTTTATTTATAAGCTGAACGCAAAGGTCGGTAAAATCCACGTCCTCCACCGTTTCAAGCGCGGCAGACACCGATTCCGACGAATAGCCTTTGGAGATAAGCTCGCTGCGGATCCTCATTTTGCCCCAATACTTTTTGACGCACAGCGCGGCAAGCCTTTCCGCTCCGTCATCCTCACGCAGAAATCCGTTTTCAACGAAATATCTTACCGCACTCTCCGCCACCTCGCGGTCAAATCCCTTGCCTCTCAGCTTATACGTCAGCATCTTTTCCGACTTATCGCCGTAAGAAAGAAAGGTCATTCCCTGCCGTATGGCGCGAAATATCTCGCCCTGTGCGACGAGAGCTTCATACTCCTCCTTGCCGATAAGTCCTTTGGATATTTTCAAGCCCGCAAGCTGTCCAACGGTGACGGTGACGCTCACCTTCTCCGCACTATCCAAAAGCTCACAGCAAACTCTGACACAGCCCTCCTCGCCTGAGGCTTCTATGGCATAAACTCGCACCTCTCCCACAGCACCCACCTCTTTGGGAGGACTGTTGTCATGTTCTTTGTGAATTTGGATTTTTACATTGTCACGCTTGGTTTTTTTCGCTCCCGACGATATATCTGAAAGCCTTACCGCCCGCGATTCATACTCAAGCTCTGCGTCCTGCTCTACGTTCAGGTCTCCCCGCCGCGAACGTTTCACTCCTCATCCTCCGAGCCGAGAGTACGGATGTCAAAATCTCCGTCGTCCTCATCCTCGTCGTCAAGGTCAAATTCGCCCGAATTTGCGGAATTCAGCGCGCTCTTCATGCCCATCTCGCGCACCTGCTCCTCAAGCTCTGCAAGGAATTCGGGATTATCCTCCACCAGCTTGCGCACAGTTTCCTGTCCCTGTCCGAGACGCTCTCCGTTATAGGAGAACCAAGAGCCGCTTTTCTTAATGATATCATAGTTTATTGCAAAGTCAAGCACCTCGCCCGCGTGGGAAATTCCCTCTCCGTAGAGAATATCGAACTCTGCCACCTTGAAGGGGGGAGCAACCTTGTTCTTAACTATCTTACATCTTACGTGGTTACCGTAGATCTCGCCGCCGCGCTTGAGCTGCTCGGTACGGCGCACGTCAATGCGCACGGAGGCATAGAATTTCAGCGCGCGTCCGCCCGGAGTGGTTTCGGGGTTGCCGTAGATAACTCCCACCTTTTCGCGAAGCTGATTTATAAAGATAACCACCGCCTGACTCTTGGCGATAACAGAGGACAGCTTTCTCATAGCCTGCGACATAAGACGCGCCTGCATACCGACGGTAGCCGCGCCCATATCGCCCTCTATCTCCTGACGCGGAACAAGAGCCGCGACCGAGTCAACTACGACTGCATCAACTGCGCCTGAGCGTACAAGGGACTCGCATATCGACAGAGCATCCTCGCCGCAGTCGGGCTGGGACACCAGCAGATTATCAGTATCCACGCCGAGCGCCTTTGCGTAAACGGGATCGAGTGCATGCTCGGCGTCAATAAACGCCGCAACGCCGCCCGACTTCTGCACCTCTGCAAGAATATGCAGAGCCACCGTGGTTTTACCCGAGGACTCAGGGCCAAAGATCTCGACGATACGTCCGCGCGGAACGCCGCCGATTCCGAGCGCAAAGTCAAGCGCGAGCGAGCCCGTATGCACCGCCTGCACCTCCATGTGGCGATTCTCGCCAAGCTTCATTATCGCGCCCTCGCCGAAGTCCTTTTCTATCTGCTTCATGGCGGTTTTAAGCGCCTTTAATTTTTCCTCCTTGTCCGCATCACGGGACACCATCTGTATTGCAGGCTTTTTGCTTTTGGTTGCCATTTTATTCTCCATTCCGCCGCGACTGCGGCTCACTTTCTTTTTGTGATGTTATTATACACCCTCCTTTCTCGCTTGTCAAGGGGTTTTGAAAAATTTATTCCGAAATCGGAAAATATTTTCAAAAAGCAGTGATAAAGTGCTTTTCAAAGTTCCGTTTGTGAAAATTTTGATTAAATTAAGCCGCGCTCATCAAGCAGTATGCGCAAGCGCTCTTTTGTGGCATCCGACGCCTCGGTCAAGGGTAATCTGACCGTCGGTCGACACAGACCCATCATTGTCGCCGCCATTTTTACAGGGACGGGGTTTACCTCACAAAATAGCGCGTTTATCAACGGCATCAGCTCTATCTGTATTTTTGCGGCGGCGGCAAAATCTCCCGACAGTGCAAGGTCGCACATCTGCTTCATTTCCCGCGGCAAGAGATTGGATATCACCGACACGACTCCGCGTCCGCCTATTGACACAAGTGGGACTACCATATCGTCGTTGCCCGAAAAAACGGGCAGGCTGTCCCCGCAAGCGGCTATGATATCGGCGGAACGATTTATCTGTCCCGACGCTTCCTTGATGCCCACAATATTTTCGTGTTCGGACAGACGCTTGAGCGTTGTCACCGAAATGCTTCCGCCTGTCCGCGACGGCACGTTATACACCATCACGGGAATATTTATCTCGTCTGCAAGGTGGGCAAAATGGCGGTATAATCCTTCCTCTGTTCCCTTGTTGTAATACGGCACGACGGCAAGGACTCCGTCGCATCCAGCCTCCTCTGCTTGCTTTGAAAATATCACCGTGTGGCGCGTATCGTTACTGCCCGTGCCCGCGATAACGGGTATCTGTCCCGACACCTCTGACACAGCGACGCGGAAAAGCAAGGCTCGCTCGTCACGGTCAAGAGTGGGTGCTTCGCCCGTGGTTCCCGCAACCACGATAGCATCCACTCCCCCGTCAAGCTGGCAGCGAATAAGCCTTTTGAACGCAGGGATGTCAACCTCTCCGTCGCGAAACGGAGTAAGTATGGCGGTAGCACAGCCTTGGAACAGCTCTTTTTTGCTTTTTTTCATAAGTAATTCGCTCCTTTGAAAATTTGAGTTTTGACAAACGGAAAAATTGCGAAAACGGTTGAAATAAACCTCGAATAGTGTTATAATGTAATATGGATAAAAATTTAAGGCGGCTTTTGTCGCCCGTTGTCAGTATATGGCGCGAGGGCAAGGCATGACACCGCCCTTTTGAAAGGATCTTTCTTAATTATGTCAAACGGAAACGTAATCATAAACGAGCGCGCGCAAACAGAGCTCAAAACAGCTGATTTTTTCTACGATCTGCCGCAGGAGCTTATTGCCCAGCACCCCATGGAAAAGCGGGATACGTCAAGACTGCTTGTTATCAACCGCGACGGCTCGCCGCTTCAGCACAAGCATTTTTTTGACATCAAGGACTATCTCCGTCCAGAGGACGTGCTTGTCATCAACGAGTCGCGCGTCATCCCCGCGAGAATATTCGGACATCTTGAGGATCGTCCCGAGGCAACAGTGGAACTGTTGCTGCTCCGTCAGCACGCCACCGACACGTGGGAGTGCCTTGTAAAGCCGGGAAAGCGGGCGCGCGTCGGACAGAAGCAGATATTCGGCGGCATTTTGCACGGTGAAGTGATGGACATGGTGGAGGAAGGCAACCGAATTATTAAATTTGACTACGACCGCGAAAAATACGGCAACGTATACAATATTCTGCACGAGATAGGACTTATGCCCCTCCCTCCTTACATCACCGAGAGGCTGGACGAGCCCGAACGTTATCAGACCGTTTATGCGCGTCACAACGGCTCCGCCGCTGCACCCACCGCGGGACTTCACTTCACTCCCGAATTGATGGACGAAATACGTTCCATGAGCGTGGCGATCGCCCCCGTTACTCTGCACGTGGGACTTGGCACGTTCCGCCCCGTCAAGGAGGACAGCATTACCGATCACGTTATGCATACCGAATTTTTCTCGGTGTCTGAGGAGTCGGCAGAGCTTATAAATTCGCGCCGTGCCGCAGGCGGGCGCGTGATCTGCGTGGGTACGACCTCCTGTCGCACCATTGAGTCGGCGTCGGACGAGAGCGGCAAGGTACATCCAATGTCCGCAGACACGGGAATATTCATTTACCCCGGCTACAAATTCAAGGCGACAGATGCGCTGATAACAAATTTTCACCTACCCGAATCCACCCTGCTTATGCTGGTTTCCGCGTTTTACAACAGAGAAAAAATGCTCGAAGCATACCGCACGGCGGTAGAGGAAAAATACAGATTTTTCTCCTTTGGCGATGCGATGCTGATAGTATAAAAGAAAAACCCGGTAAGGGCGAACTATGTTCGCCCGCTACCAACGTGAGGTAACAAATGCCAACAAGCAAACCAAAAATTCTTGCCGTGGTCGGCTCAACGGCAAGCGGCAAGACGTCCCTCTCCATAGCCCTCGCTGAGGCGCTTGGCGGAGAGATAATATCATGTGACTCCATGCAGTTATACAAACGCATGGATATCGGTACGGCAAAGCCGACGGCAGAGGAAATGCGGGGTATCCCCCATCATCTCATAGACATAGCCGATCCGACGGACGGCAAGGGAGCGGCATATTCATGCGCGGATTACGTCAAGGACGCCAAAGCCGCCGTCCGCGACGTGCTTTCCCGCTCAAAGCTCCCCATTTTTTGCGGCGGCACGGGTCTTTATCTGGACGCATTTATCCGCGGTGGCAGCTTTGAGGAAACGGTCACAGACGAGGCTTTGCGCCATGAGCTCGCAGAATTTGCCAAAGAAAACGGCAACGATGCTCTGCACGCTCGATTGTGCGAGGTGGACACCGAAAGTGCCGCAGCCATTCACCCCAACAACGTCAAAAGAGTTATACGGGCATTGGAAATATTCATGACTACGGGCAAGCCGAAAAGTCTGCTTGACCGCCAGTCACGAGAGGTCGAGTCCGAATTTGATTTTACCGTTATCGGTCTGAAATACAGTAACCGAGGTATTCTATACGACAGAATAGACAGACGTGTGGATCAGATGATTTCGGACGGACTTATCGAAGAAACAAAGCAGCTTCGCGCACTCGGTGTATTCGACACGTGCCCCACCGCCGCGCAGGCAATAGGATACAAGGAGCTGTTCCCATATCTTGATGGCAACGCAACTTTTGACGAGGTCGTTGCAGAGCTGAAAGCCGCCACTCGCAGATACGCAAAACGGCAGATAACATGGTTTTCCGCACGTCCATACGTCCAATGGATAGACGCAGACGAGGGCGAAAACGTGCGAGAATTTGAAGATATTGTAAACAATGCGAAAAAACTCTTTCAAGAATGAAGAATATGTGATATAATATAAGGTAAGATTATTTTAGGCGCGCGGAGGGTATGATATGTTTTTGAAAGATAAATACCGCCGAGTGCGCGGAGCCGTGATAAAAGCGGCGGACAAGGCTGTGGAAGGCGGTAACGGGCCGCGCAAAAATAAGGCCTTGAAAATAGTCAAGCTGGCTTTCGTGCCGCTTATGGTTTGCCTTATCGCCTTTGCCGTTTATCAGGGAGCAAAGCACGTAACTGTCGGCATGAATACTCTGCGCACGCAGGAGATAACCGACACGTCCTACGTTTCCTTTGAGCTTCATATTTTCCGTGATGAGCATCTTATCCCCGCCGATACGAGAACGCTTATCAGATACGCCTCGGGCGACGGAGAAAAGCTTGGTGTGGGCGACGTTATCGGCGACGTTTACTCAACCGCAGGACTTACCTCCGAGCAGCTTGCCGAGCGGCAGGAATTGCTCAATTCCTTCATCTCGCGATTGGAAACGTTGCAGGAAAACGGAGTCGGAACACTCGCGGATGCGCAAAACACGTCGGCACAGATAGACAAAAGCTACACGGGACTTCTTGCCGCTGCAGAGGCGGGCAAAATGGACGTGCTTGACGGATACGCCAAGGACATGCTGATAAACATGGAAAAATACTCGGTGCTGACAGGCTCACAGAGCAGTGCGGGAGTCACCAAGGAAATGCTCGAAGGCTCTGTCAACGCATTACTTGCAGATGCTACGCTCGCCCATCCGCTTGAGGTGGAGAGCGGCGGATATTTCTACCGCAACGTCGACGGATACGAGGGTATATTCAATTACTCCTCTGCTCTGACTATGACGGCGGACGAATTTCTCACCATGAAGGAGCAGGCAAGAGCGGTGAGCGGCGGCACGGAGGGTTATTTCGGTAAGATGGTCACCTCTCCCGAATGGTACGCGGCAGCTTACGTTTCCTTTGCGGATGCAGCAAGCTTCAAGATAGGCTCGGAATACGTTATGCAAATCGCGGACAGCGCGTACAGCGAGATACGCATGGAGCTTGTACGCAACGTGCAGGACGACAACGGAGTTTTGCTGGTGTTCTCGTCAATGACCGTTCCCGCTGAGATAAATCTTAACCGCAGTATAAGCGTGCGCACCGTATCCGACAGCGTCAGCGGATATCGCGTTCCCGAATCTGCGCTTATAAAGCTTAAGGACGACGAGGGCTTGGAATACGACGCCGTTTACGTGCTTGAGGGCAACGTGGTTGAATGTCGCATAGTTTCCATCATCCGCGAATATAACGGCTATTGCATAGTAAAGACGGCAGAGCAGGCAAAGGCTGACGAGGAATTGCTGGGCGAGAACACATCACCGTGGGATCGGCTTGAGCAAAACGATAAGATAATCACGTCGGGCAGCGGTCTTTACGAAGGCAAGATAGTCGGCTGACGGAAGGACGGTTAGTGCTATGGATCACTCATATATTGACAAAAACCTTGAACGTATACGCGCGGATATCGCGGCGGCTTGCCATGATAGCGGCAGGGCGAATGACGTCACAATAGTGGCGGCGGTAAAAAGTGCGGATGCAGACGAGATAGATTATCTTCACCGACAGCTTGGCATTTGCGACGTGGGCGAAAACCGCGTTCAGCAGCTGTTGGAGCATTACGCGGCTATCGACCGCGAGGGGCTGCGGATACACTTTATCGGAACTCTGCAGACTAACAAGGTGAAATACATTGTTGACAAGGTGGCTATGATACAGTCGCTTGACAGCATGAAGCTCGCCTTGGAGATAAACAAGCGCGCCGAAAAGATAGGCAAGGTAATTGACGTGCTTATCGAGATAAACTCGGGCGAGGAGGAAAACAAAAGCGGTATATCACCGTCAGATGCAGAGCAGTTCGCGCTTGACATAGCATCGCTCTCGAATATCCGCCTTTGCGGATTTATGACAATGGCTCCGCGTTGCTCCTCCGAGGAGGAATACACGGCATACTTTGAAAACACAAAACGGCTGTGCGACAGAATATGGTACGACGTGCTTTGCCGCACGGATAAACCGATACTTTCCATGGGCATGTCGGAGAGCCTGATATCTGCCGTCAAGGCAGGGGCAACCGTAATACGCCCCGGACGCAGCCTTTTCTCAAAGGGCGTTCAAAACATATAAACAAGTTAAATTTTCAGTTGAAACTGACCTATAATACAAAGAAAAGAGGACGACGAAATGTTTAAGGATCTCATCAAAAAGTTCAGAGCAAACGAAGAGCCCGAGGAGCTTGACACGGGCTACGACAGCGATTACTACGGCGGAACCTACGCAGGTGACCGCGGCGAGCGTGACGACCGTGCGGATGATGCAAGGGTATACGGTGAGGATACCGCTGCCGATCAATATGCACCCCGTTCCTACGACGAAAGATATGACAACGACCGCGAGCCCGGCGAGGCTACCCGCGTTTATACTCCCCGCTCCGCTCAGGGCACTTACCGCCGTCCTGAGAACCGCGGAACTCTGTATTTCACCCCCGAGAGCTACGAGGAGGTTCGTGCGCAGATAGTTACGGGACTTGTTGAAAGTCACGTCGTGGTCGTAAACGTGCGCTACCTTGAGCGCGGCGACCTGCTTCGTCTGTTTGACTACGTTATGGGCGCGGCTCACGCGCTGGAGGCGGATATGTCCCGCCTTGACGGACGGAATATCCTTCTCTGCCCCAAGGGCGTCGAGGTCGACACCGAGGAGCTGGTTTTGGCAGACGACGAGGACGATATTGACGAGGAGGAAACATACTCCGAGGACGACGGCGAGGACGACGACACTTACGAGCTGTAATTTTTAGTAAGCTGTAAAGGAGAATTACCTTGTCGGAAGGTTTATACATTCTTGTTAGCTTTGTCGTGGTGTTTCTGGACGCCGCACTTATCGCGTTTTTCGCGCGGATGGTAGTGTCCCTTTTCACTATGGGAGGCGAGAGCAAGCTATACCTCATTCTTTACTATTTCACCGAGCCGCTGGTGACACCCGTCCGCGCACTGTGTGAGAAATTCGGATGGTTTGAGGGCGTACCCCTTGACGTTCCGTATTTCATCACGTCGCTGATACTGTCACTGTCCACCACGGCACTGTCAAGCATGGTGGCGGCATGACGGGCTCGGAGAAGGATCTGCTTTTTTCAAGGCTGGACGACAATATAAAAAGATCGGAACGGGGAGAGATAGCATATACCGCATTTCTCTCCCCCGCCGATCTGCGCACGGCTGAGGAATACCTTTTGCGGTGCGGCAGGAGCGGACTGTTCTTCACCTCCGGCGGATATGCCGAGGCGGAGCGCGCCCGCGTGTTTATGATACCCGAATATATGTACGGCGTGTGCGACGGGGAGGACTTTCCCCGCCGTTGCCAATTTGACGAGCTGACACAGACGCTTGCCGACGCCGTGACCGTTGTGGAGATACGCGGCTCGGGATACCGACAGCTTTCTCACCGCGACTACCTCGGCTCCATCCTCGCACTCGGCGTGGAGCGGGACGCCGTCGGCGACGTAGCTGTCACGGGCAATTTCAGCGCAGTCGCCGTAACCTCACGGCGAATTGCGGAATTTCTGTCCGACGAGTTAAAAAGAGTGGCGTCGGACGCTGTAAAGCTCCGCATACTGCCGCAGGACGAGCGTATTTCGGTCACACGCGAGATCAAGGCGATAAACGACACAGTTGCGTCGGGACGGCTGGACTGCATAATATCCGCGCTGACGGGTATGTCCCGCGAATCGGCGCAAAACGCAATTAAAGCGGGGCTTGTAGAGGTTGATCACCGCTCGGCTACCGCCCCCGACCTCCAGCTTTGCCCACCTGCTACTATAACGGTGCGCGGGTACGGCAAATACATTCTCTACGAATTTGCGGGAGAGACCAAAAAGGGACGTCTGCGCATCAGCGCGGGGAAATACGTCTGACACCTCAGAAAATTATTTTAGTTTAAAATAAAATTTACACATATTTTAAGGAGCAACCGAAATCTTATGGCAAAAGACTACACAAAATCGCTCAACCTGCCCTCCACGGAATTTTCCATGAGGGCTAATCTGCCGCAGAAAGAGCCGCAGACACTCGCATATTGGGACGATATGGACCTGTATAACGCTATGCTGGACAACAGCGCTGACAAGCCCTCCTTCATTCTGCACGACGGACCTCCCTTCTCCAACGGCAATATCCACATGGGTACTGCCATGAACAAGGTCATTAAGGATATAATCAATAAGTCCAAGGCTATGAGCGGATACCGCGTTCCATTCACCCCCGGCTGGGACAACCACGGTATGCCTATCGAGTCGGCTATCATCAAAAAGAACAAGCTGGACAGAAAGAAAATGTCCATTCCCGAATTCCGCTCTGCTTGTCACGCATTTGCTGAAAAGTACGTTGACATTCAGAGAGAGCAGTTCGTGCGCCTCGGCGTGCTTGCCGATTGGAAAAAGCCTTACCTTACCATGTCCCCCTCCTTTGAGGCGCGCGAGGTAAAGGTGTTCGGCGAGATGTATAAGAAGGGCTATATCTACAAGGGACTCAAGCCCGTTTATTGGTGCTCGAGATGTGAGACCGCGCTTGCAGAAGCAGAGATCGAGTATCAGACCGACCCCTGCACCTCTATCTACGTCAAGTTCAACGTAACCGAGGACAACGGCAAGCTGTCGGCATACACCGACCTCTCTAAGACCTATTTCATTATTTGGACCACCACCACGTGGACTCTCCCCGGCAACCTTGCTATCGCGCTCAATCCCGCGGAGGATTACGTGCTTGCCAAGGCTGACGACGGAAACACCTATATCGTGGCAGACGCGCTTTGCGAAAAGACTATGAAGGCGGGCGGCATTGAAGGCTATGAGATCGTGGCTACTCTCAAGGGACAGGATTTCGAGTTTATGAAGGCACAGCACCCCTTCCTTGACAGACAGAGCGTTCTGCTTATGGCTGATTACGTTACTATGGATTCGGGTACGGGTTGCGTTCATACCGCTCCCGGCTTCGGTGCAGACGACTATCAGACCTGCAAGAGATATAACATTGATATCGTAGTTCCCGTTGATGACCGCGGCTTCCAGACCGAGGACGCAGGCAAGTTTGCGGGTATGCACTACTCCGCCTCCAACGAGGCGATCCTTGCCGACCTTACCGAAACAGGCGCGCTGTTTGCATCCGAGAGCATCTCCCACGAGTATCCTCACTGCTGGAGATGCAAGAGCCCTATCATTTTCCGCGCAACTCCTCAGTGGTTCTGCTCGGTTGAGTCCTTCAAGGAGGAGGCTGTTAAGGCTTGCAAGGAAGTAAACTGGGTTCCCGCTTGGGGCGAGGAGCGCATCAGCCAGATGGTGCGCGAGAGAGCTGATTGGTGTATCTCCCGCCAGCGCCATTGGGGTCTTCCCATTCCCGTATTCTACTGCGAGGACTGCGGAAAGCCTGTTTGCACTCCCGAAACTATTGAAAAAGTTTCCGAGATGTTCGGCGCACACGGCTCTAACTGCTGGTTTGAAATGGATGCTTCCGCTCTGCTTCCCGAGGGCTTCGCTTGCCCCGAGTGCGGCGGCAAGAGCTTTACCAAGGAAACAAACACGCTTGACGGTTGGTTTGACTCCGGCTCATCCCACTTCGCAGTTCTTGAGGACAGTGACGTCCCCGGCACAAAGTGGCCTGCGGATATGTACCTTGAGGGCGGCGACCAGTATCGCGGATGGTTCCAGTCCTCCCTTCTCACCGCTGTCGGTGCAAAGGGACAGGGCGCTCCTTACCGCGAGGTGCTTACTCACGGTTGGGTAGTTGACGGTGAGGGACGTGCAATGCACAAATCTCTCGGCAACGGCGTTGACCCTGCCGATATGGTAAAGAAGTACGGCGCAGACCTTGTTCGCCTGTGGGTAGCTTCCTCCGACTATCACGTTGACGTGCGTTGCTCAGATGCTATCTTCCGTCAGCTCTCCGAAATTTACAGAAAGGTGCGCAACACCGCACGAATCCTGCTTGCAAATATCGGAGATTTCAACCCGAATACCGATTCCGTTCCCTTCGACGAGCTTCACGACATTGACAAGTGGGTGCTTTCCCACCTGAACAACCTCGTAAAGACCTGCCGCAAGGGCTACGGCGATTACGAATTCCATATCGTATACCACGCTATCAACAACTTCTGCACAAACGACCTCTCCAAGCTGTACGTTGATATTACCAAGGACCGCGTTTACACCGAGCGCGCCGACTCCAAGGAAAGACGCTGCGCCCAGACCGCTATGTATACCGTAGCATCCGCGCTTACCCGTCTGCTCGCACCCATTCTCGCATTCACCGCCGAGGAGATCTGGCAGACTATGCCTCACCTTGACAGCGAGAACGCCAAGAGCGTATTCCTCAACGACATGCCAGCAGAGGACAAAAATCTTGAGTTTGCTGACGTTACCGCGCCTCTGGATAAGCTCTTCGAGCTGCGCGACGACGTTATGAAGGCGCTTGAGCTTGCCCGCGCTGACAAGATGATCGGTAAATCTCTTGACGCAAAGGTAACGGTTTATACGAAGGACGCAGAACAGCTCGCTCTGCTTAATACCTTTGGCGATCAGCTCGCACTGTTCTTTATCACCTCTGCGGCTGACGTTGTAAACGGTGACGCTCCCGAGGGTGCGTTTACAGACACTATGTCGGGTATCGGTGTAGCCGTTGCTCCTATGGACGGACGCAAGTGCGACCGTTGCTGGATGCTTGTCACCGACGGAATCATTATGCCTGCCGACGAGGACGGCGAGGAATCCTGCCTCTGCCCCCGTTGCCACAGAATTATTACAAGTCTTTAATCCAACGCTGTAAAGGGGTTCTCTATGTTTCTCTGGCTAATTGTGATCGCACTTTGCGTGTTCGCAGATCAACTAACTAAATATATTGCTGTGATGTTTCTGCGTCCCGTAGACACCGTGCCGATCATCAAAGACGTTCTTCACCTGACATACGTGGAGAACCCCGGCGCCGCCTTCGGTATGCTCAAGGATAACCGTTGGGTATTTATGATAATATCCGTCGTAGCTATTATTGCCATGCTTATCTACCTTATCCGCCGCACCTCTACGAGCAAGCTGGAGGGCTTTGCAATATCCCTTATAGTCAGCGGCGGTATTGGAAATATGATAGACCGCGTGCTGCTTGAATATGTTGTGGATTTTATTGATTTCAGACTCATAAATTTCGCCGTTTTCAACGTAGCCGACAGCTTTATATGCATTGGCGCAGGACTTCTCATACTGCACGTTATCCTTTTGACGGTTGAGGAATCCAAGGCGGAAAAGGCAAAAAAAGCCGCACTCGCGGCGGAGGCCGACGGCGAGCATTTCGCCAACGGAGATGAAAATGATGAAGATGCCCTGCAATGATCTTGATCTTGGCTTTGGCGCGGAGGAGCTTAATGTAACCGAGCGCGCAGAGCTTTCGGTGGATGTGTCCGACGCGGGAGAGAGGCTGGACAGCTATCTTGCAAAATATGCAGGACTCACCCGCTCAAACGCCGCAAGGCTGATTGAAGACGGCATGGTTACAGTTTCGCTTCTCTCGGGCAGACCTTCCAAAAACACACGTTTGCGCGGCGGAGAAAAGATACTGATAAAATATCCTCTGCCGCAGGACTGCGATCTTCGGGCGGAGGATATTTCGCTTGATATTATATACGAGGATAAGGATATTCTCGTTGTCAACAAGCCCGTGGGAATGGTAGTTCATCCCGCCCCGGGCAACTATTCGGGCACACTTTGCAACGCCCTGCTCTACCATTGTGCGGATAGCCTTTCGGGAATTGGCGGCGTTAAGCGACCGGGTATCGTTCACCGCATTGACAAGGACACGAGCGGACTTTTGGTGGTCGCCAAGAACGACGCGGCGCATTTATCACTTGCCGAGCAGCTCAAAACACACACGGTTTCCCGAATATATCACGCTATATGTATCGGAAATATCCGCGAGGACGGAGGCACGGTGAATAAGCCTATCGGCAGAAATCCGTCCGACAGAAAGAAGATGGCGGTGTTTGCAAACGACACGGTATCCGACTCGGTACGCGAGGCGATCACGCATTTTGAGGTGCTTGAGCGCTTTGGCACAGGAACAGTCCTCGGTCAAAGCTTTACCCATGTAAAATGTAAGCTTGAAACGGGAAGGACACACCAGATCCGTGTTCACATGGCGTCCTGCGGTCATTCCCTGCTCGGCGACAGCGTTTACGGCGGCGACGGAACTAAATTTCAAAAGCTGCACCGCGACCTGATCCCCGGACAGATACTGCACGCCAAGGAGCTGTCACTCATTCACCCCGCAACAGGCAAATGCATGCACTTTGAATGTGACCTGCCGCAGAATTTTGAGCGATTGCTTCAGCTTTTGCGCGCGGCAGCGGAGGTGTGAGCGGTGGATGTGAAAAATATTCTGTTTGTTTCCGACCTTGACGGCAGCTTTCTCGGGCGCGGCTCGCGAGTTGTGCCGAGAAACCTTGAGCTAATTGAAAAATTTAAGGAACGCGGCGGACTTTTCACCGCTTGCACAGGGCGCATATATGCCCGTCTGGAGGAAACCATTCCCGCCCCCGAAAAGGTCTTTAACGTCCCCGCCATAATGGCAAACGGCACGTGCATATACGATTTTAGCACGGGCAAGTCCTTGCACGATTTTCTGCTCGACCCGCAAAAAACGGTGGAGATAATGTCACTTGCGCATCAGCTTGACAGCTCGGTGGCGGCGCGTATTACAACCCCCGACGGTCTGCTCGCAAATCCCGAGTGGAAAAACAGCTACGTCGAGCGCGACGTATCGCTTTGGAGTACGGAGAAGTCCGGCTTTATTCCAATCGATAAATGGGCGCTTGACCGCGCCGTATGGTACAAGGCGGTGTTTCGCGGCGAGGCAGAAAATATCCTGAATATCCGTCCGATTCTTGAAGAAAAATTCGGCGACGTGTTCCATTTTACCGCGTCGTCGCCCAAATATTTTGAAATGGTGTCCTCGGGATGCTCCAAGGCTCACGGACTTGCGTTTTTGAAAGCTTACTGCGAGGAAAAGTACGGTCATCCTTTTACTACCGTAGCGCTCGGCGACTACGAAAACGACAAGGAGGTACTGGAGGCGGCGGATATATCCTTCTGCCCCGCCAATGCTCAAGAGTCAATAAAGGCAATCTGCGACTATACCGTGTGTCAGAATGATGAGGGCGCGGTGGCGGAAGCGATTGAGATAATTGAAAATGTTCAATAATTGTAGGGACCGACGTCCTCGGCGGTCCGGAATATCGTAAAAATCATAGAGATGTCTTTTGTTGTCATCATACCAAACAAATCCAGACAAAAATAAATTGCAGTAAAGTTCTTTGAATCAAAACTTTCTTTCAAAAAAGATTTGCGGGGCTTGGGGCAGAGCCCCAAATACAATAAAAATAATACAAAAAATATCGGCTCTCATTTGAGCCGCGCGGTCATATCCGCAAAGGAGGAAAATTCACTTATGAGCACAAACGAAAAGAAGCCGTTTTATATTACAACGGCGATAGCTTACGCATCCAGAAAGCCGCATTTTGGCAACACTTATGAGGTCATTATGACCGACGCGGTAGCAAGATACAAGCGTGAGCGCGGCTACGACGTATATTTCTGCACGGGCACTGACGAGCACGGACAGAAGATCGAAAATCTCGCTAAAGAGGCGGGCATTACTCCCCAGCAGTACGTTGACGGCGTTGCGGGAGAGATTCGCGGCGTTTGGGATAAGATGAATACCTCTTACGATTACTTCATCCGCACCACCGACGAAAATCACGTTGCCGCCATTGAGAAGATCGTTAAGAAATTCTACGACAAGGGCGACATCTACAAGAGCCAATACGAGGGCTGGTACTGCGTTCCATGCGAGTCCTTCTTCACCGAAACGCAGGTTTCCGAATGCAAATGCCCCGACTGCGGCAGAGAGGTTCAGAAGGCAAGCGAGGAGGCTTACTTCTTCAAGATGAGCAAGTACGCCGACAAGCTGATGAGCTATATTGAGGAGCATCCCGAGTTTATTCAACCCGAATCCCGCCGCAAGGAAATGGTAAATAACTTTCTCAAGGCAGGACTTCAGGATCTTTGCATTTCGCGTACCTCCTTCAAGTGGGGTATTCCCGTTACCTTCGACCCCAAGCACGTCACCTATGTATGGCTTGACGCGCTGTCAAACTATATCACCGCCCTCGGCTACGACCCCGACAAGACGTACGAGGAGCAGAGCGAGCATTTCCGCCGCTTCTGGCCTGCGGACGTGCATATCATCGGAAAGGATATTCTCCGCTTCCACACCATCTACTGGCCGATATTCCTGATGTCGCTTGGCCTTTCCCTGCCTGACATGGTGTTCGGTCATCCGTGGTTCAATTTCGGTATGGATAAGATGTCCAAGTCGCGCGGAAACGTAATTTACGCCGACGAGCTTGCCGACCATTTCGGCGTTGACGGAGTGCGCTACTACGCGCTTGCGGAAATGCCCTTCAACTCCGACGGCTCTATCACCTATGAATCTGTTATCGCGCGCTACAACACCGACCTTGTAAACAATCTCGGCAACCTTGTAAAGCGCACGGTAGATATGCAGACCAAGTATTTTGACAAGGTGGTAGCCGAGCCCACCGCTCCCGAGGCTATCGACGAGGAGCTCAAGACCGCTTGCTACGAGGCTTATGACGCATTCGTCAAGAATATGGACTCCTACCATATCGCGGACGCGCTCTCCTACGTTTTCAATATGCTTCGCCGCGCAAACAAATATATTGACGAAACCACCCCCTGGACGCTTGCAAAGGACGAATCCAAGCGCGAGCGCCTCGGCACGGTGCTTTACAACCTTCTTGAAGCTATCCGCTTTGGCGCGGTGATGCTCAAGCCCATCATTCCTCAAACGGCAGATCAGATATTTGAAATGCTGGGTGCAGCCCCCGAGCTGACCGCTCACGATTCTATCGGTGGAGTTGGCTCTGACAAGTTCGGCGGACTTTGTGCGGGTACGACCGTCGGCGCGTCCCGCGTGCTGTTTGCCCGTATCGACGAGAAGGCAAAGCTGGAGGAGTTTGAGGCTAAACGCCTTGCTCTTATCGCCGAAGCAGAAGCAAAGGCAAAGGCTGACGCTATCCCCGAAAGACCGGAGGGTGTTGCGCAGATAGGCTTTGACGACTTTATGAAGGTTGAGCTTCGTACCGCGAAGATCCTCGAATGTGAGCCCGTTCCGAAGGCTAAAAAGCTGCTGAAGCTGAAGGTTGACCTCGGCTACGAGCAGCGTCAGGTGGTATCGGGAATTGCCAAGTGGTACAAGCCCGAGGACCTTATCGGAAAGCGCGTTATCATTGTTGCCAACCTCGCTCCCGCAACCCTTTGCGGAGTGGAGTCAAACGGTATGATACTTGCATCAGGCGAGGAGACCGTGCGCGTTGTATTCCTTGATCCCAACACTCCTCTTGGCGAGCGAGTAAGATAATTTTAAGGATATATTGAAATGAAGATTGGATTTATTTCTCTCGGATGCCCAAAAAATCAGCTCGACACAGAGGTAATGCTGTGTGAGCTGGTTGAGGCGGGCTACGAGATAACCCCCGAGGATATCGAGGCGGATATCATTATCGTCAACACCTGCGCCTTTATCGAAAGCGCAAAAAAGGAAGCCATTGACACTATTCTTGACGTGGCATGGCTCAAGCACAACCGCGATCTCAAGGGCATTATCGTCACGGGCTGTCTTGCCGAGCGTTACCGCGAGGCGGTGGCAGACGAGCTTCCCGAGGTCGACGCGGTGCTTGGCGTCGGCAGTATACACAATATCGTCGCCGCTGTCCGTGCGCTTGAAAAGCAGATAAAGGCTAAGGGCGAGATATGTGAAAAATACACCTCGTTTGAGGATAAAAACACTGTGCGCCTCGGCGGCGACAGAGTGCTGACCACGCCCGAATATTCCGCTTACCTCAAAATTTCGGAGGGCTGTGACAACTGCTGCACCTACTGCGCCATTCCCTCTATCCGAGGCAAATTCCGCAGCCGCCCTATGGGCGAGCTTGTAAAGGAAGCCAAGCAGCTTGCATCCCTCGGTGTTAAGGAGCTTACCATTATCGCGCAGGACACCACCCGCTATGGCACGGATATTTACGGAAAATACGCCCTCCCCGAGCTTATCCGCAAGATATGCAAGGAAACGGAAATTCCGTGGATACGTCTGCTTTATTGCTACCCCGACAAGTTCACCGAGGAGCTTATCGACGAGATACGCGACAATCCTCGCGTTCTCAAATACATTGACCTGCCGCTTCAGCACATCAGCGACAGCGTGCTGTCCCGCATGAACAGACACGGCGACTCCGCACTCATCCGCGACCTGCTTGCAAAGCTTCGTCGCGAGATACCCGATATCGTTATCCGCACCACCTTTATCGTCGGATTCCCAGGCGAAACGGAGGCTGACTTTGAAGAGCTTGCGGAATTTATGAAGGAGCAGAGATTTGAGCACGCGGGTGTGTTCCCCTATTCACGCGAGGAAGGCACAGTGGCTTATGATCTGCCCGATCAGATCGACGAGCAGGTAAAGCAGGACAGAGCCGATATACTGATGCGTAGGCAGATGGAGATAAACGCAGAGCAGAACGAGAAGATGGTCGGTAAGACGATTCAAGTTCTGTGCGAGGATTTCGACCCTGTAAATGAGGCAATGTACGGTCGCTCTTACGCTGACGCGCCCGAGATAGACGGCAAGGTGTTCTTTACCGTTGAGGGCAAGCGTCCCGCGCCGGGTGAATTCGTTGACGTGAAAGTTGACGAGGTGGTAGTCTACGACCTTGTCGGTCACGCGGTAAAAAACTGAAATTCGGTATTGGAGGAAGGATAGTTATGAGTAAAAAAGCTAAAATGAATCTGCCAAACAAGCTGACGGTGCTTCGTATAATTATGGTACCCATTTTCCTTGTGGTAATGATGCTCCCCGAGTCCGTCATTCCCTTTAACGTAAGCGGAATTATCGGTATCTCAATTTTCATTATCGCCTCTCTGACGGACATGCTGGACGGCAAGATCGCGCGAAAATACAACCTTGTGACCGATTTCGGCAAGCTTATGGATCCGCTTGCAGACAAGTTTTTGGTTATCGGAGCTTTGACCGTTATCGTTTACAGATACGCAAACGTACGCACGCTGTTTATTATCGCTTTACTTATCGTCGTTTTCCGCGAGCTCGCGGTAACGTCCATTCGTCTGGTCGCGGCGTCCTCGGGCGGTGTTGTAATTGCGGCAAATATGCTCGGAAAAATAAAGACCGTAACACAGATCGTATGCATTTGTGCCGCCGTTATCGAGCCTATGATATACTCCATCTCGGGTGTGTCGTCTGCTCTCCCCGCTTGGTGGGTGGCAAACGTGCCCGTTACTACCGCGCTGTGCGTCGCTATGATAGTTATTACCGTCTGGTCGGGAATAAATTATATCGTCGGCGGCTGGAAGTTTATTGATTCGGAAAAATAATATAAAATCGGGTGAGTCCGACGGACTCACCCGATTTGTTTTTTAATAACCTATCGTCGTCATCAGTGCGTATTCGGGCTGGGACACGTCAAGGCGGGAGCACTGCACCACTATGGGCTGATCACTCTCCACAAGTATTGCGTAAGGCTTATTGCGGGGGATCTGCTTGCCTTCGTCATTCACAATTTTGTCAAGGCGGATGTGATTAGTTCTGTCGTTCTCGCAAACTGCGTGCAGTCCGCGGATAGGCTCACAATCCTCAAAATATATTGTCAGATCAATGTTCGCCTTCTTTCCCGAAAGGTTAAGCACGCACACCGCCTCGTGGCTGACGTACTCCCCCTTCTTCGTGTCACTCATATATCCATCCGCTATTACCCAAGTATTCTTTCCTATCATTTTTTTAATTTCCTTTCAATTATTATAGTATTATATTGGGGCGCTGCCCCAAGCCCCGCAAATCTTTCTTGAAAGAAAGATTTGATTCAAAGAACTTTACTGTAAATTTATTCTTGTTTAGATTTGTTTAGATGGTTACGACCAAAGCCATCTCTATAACCCCCGTGGGTTCCTCACCCACTGCGGTATTTACTAACGCGCCGAAGGCGAATATCTCTCCGCAAGACTCCCTCCGGGAGGGAGCTGGATTTTGCGAAGCAAAAGACTGAGGGAGAATGCGAAACAAGAAAAAACAAAAAATTTCACGGCACGCAGGCTCCTCCCCGCGCCGTACACGGCGCACCCCTCCTCCCAGAGGAGGGCTTCACAATGAAGCTTTTCGCAAAGCGAAAAGCCTCATTCATTTTCAATTTTCAACTATTCCAGTTCTCTCGCGCCTGTATAAAGCTCGTAATATCTTCCCTTTTGCGCAAGAAGCTGTGCATGCGTGCCACGCTCGATTATCTCGCCGTCCTCAAGTACCATAATGGCATTTGAATTCTGAACGGTGGACAGTCTGTGCGCAATAACGAAGGTGGTGCGGTTGGACATAAGTCTGTCCATTCCGTGCTCGATATGCCGCTCGGTACGGGTATCGACCGAGCTTGTCGCTTCGTCAAGCACAAGAATAGGCGCTTTGGATATTGCCGCGCGGGCAATATTGAGCAGCTGTCTTTGACCCTGCGACAGATTTGCTCCGTCGCCCTCAAGCACCGTGTCGTATCCGTGCTCAAGTCGCATTATAAAGCTATGCGCGCTTGCCGTTTTTGCCGCCGCCTCGACCTCCTCGTCGGTGGCGTCAAGCCGTCCGTATCTGATATTTTCGCGGATAGTACCCGTGAAAAGATGGGTGTCCTGAAGCACCATTGCAATATTGGAGCGGAGCTGTTCCCTCTTATACGAGCGTATATCCACGCCGTCGATCACTATATTACCCGAGTCAATATCGTAGAATCGGTTGAGAAGATTGGTAACGGTGGTCTTTCCCGCACCCGTTGAGCCGACGAATGCTATCTTTTGTCCTGCGTGAGCGTAAAGATTTATATGTCGCAGAACTGTGTTTTCGGGCTTGTAGCCGAAGCTTACGTCGTCAAGCACGACCTCGCCTACTGCGTGCTTCATATCCACCGCGTCGGGAGCGTCCTCTGTCTCCGGAGCTTCGTCCATCACTGCGAACACTCGCTCAGCGCCCGCCAAAGCCGCAAATATCGTGGACGTCTGCTGGGAGATCATATTGATAGGCATAGAGAATTGACGCGAGTAGTTGCAGAACACCGACAATCCTCCGATATCAAAGCCCGCAAACAGACACAAAAGTCCTCCGACTCCCGCCGTCACCGCGTAGCCTATCTGGCTGGTGTTACCCATAATGGGACCCATGATGCCGCCGTAGAACTGCGCCTTGAACTGCTTGTCGCGCATATCGTTGTTGAGCAGCTCAAACTCCTCGGTACATTCCGCCTCGTGGTTGAATACCTTTACTACCTTTGCGCCCGTTACGGTTTCCTCGATATATCCGTTCACCGCGCCGAGAGCCGCCTGCTGTGAGCTGTAATACTTGCCCGACCGCTTGGCGATAGCCGCACCGCCCATCATAAATATCGGAATAAATCCGACTGTGATAAGCGTCAGCCACACGTTTGTATATATCATCATAACAAACGTTCCGACAAGGGTTATAACACCCGAAACAAGGCTCGTCACGGTGTTATTTATCATCATATCTATATTGTCGATATCGTTGGTAAAGCGGGACATAAGCTCGCCCGTGGAATGTGAGTCGAAATATTTAACGGGAAGTCCCTGCAGCTTATTGAACAGGTCGTTCCTAAGCTTTTCAACTGCGTTCTGCGATACCATCAGCATAAGCCGTCCCTGAATATAGGTGCAGGCAACGCCGACAGCATAGATACAGCCGAGAATCACAAGCAAAAGTATGAGGCAGGCAATACGGTTTTCAGCAGTTACCTCGCCGCCGTCACTGCTCATAAAGAATCTCAGCCACAGGCTGTCCTCAGGAGTTATGGTGCCACCCACGACGTTGATAACGTCGCGGAGCAGATAGCTTCCAAACACGGACGCAAGCGTACTGATTATCATAAATGTAAAGACCAGAATAAGTCTTGTGCGATATGCGGCTATGTAGGAGATCAGCCGCTTTACGGTCGCCTTACTGTTCTTTGGCTTACCCTTTTGATGTACGCCGTGACGAGGTCCGCCCGGTCCGCGCATACCGGGACCACGCATACCCGGTCCGCCGCTTGCGCGAGTTGCTCCGAGTGAGGAATATCGCTTTTGCAGCTCTTCAATGTTTCTTGCTGCCATTATTCCCTCACCTCGCTTTCTTTGATATCAATAATGCCCGCCTTGACCATACCGTCCATCTGGGATTCGTATATCTCTCTGTATTCGGTATTGGTGTCAAGCAGCTCTGCGTGAGTGCCAACGCCCGTGATCTTACCCTCGTTGATGACCACTATCTTATCCGCGTTCATTACCGAGGTTATACGTTGAGCGATTATTATCTTGGTCGAGCCTGCAAGCTCAGTAGCAAACGCGTGGCGGATCTTCGCCTCGGTTGCAGTGTCAACCGCGCTCGTGCTGTCGTCAAGAATAAGAATTTTGGGGCGTTTGAGGAGCGCGCGTGCGATACAAAGACGCTGCTTCTGTCCGCCCGACACGTTAGTGCCGCCCTGTCCAAGCTCCGACTTATATCCGTCCTTGAAGCTTGTAATGAAGCCGTCTGCCTGAGCGTAATCCGCCATACGGCGCACCGTTTGCTCGTCGGCGTTGCCGTCGCCCCAGCGCAGGTTGTCCTCTATCGTTCCCGAAAACAAAACGTTCTTTTGAAGCACCATGCCCACGCCCTCGCGCAGATTGTGCAGAGTGTAATTTTTGACGTTCACGCCGTCAACCAGAACCTCGCCTGCATCCACGTCGTAAAGTCGTGGGATCATTGATACAAGTGTGGATTTTCCGCTTCCCGTCGAGCCGATAATACCCACCGTGCTTCCCGCGGGAATGTGCAGTTCTATGTTTTCAAGTACCTTTTCCTCGCGATTTTTGTAGTAGCCGAAGGACACGTTTCTGAACTCTACCTCGCCATATTTTACGGTAAGCTCTCTGCCAGCGCCCACAACGCCGTCGTCGGTAATGTCGATCTCCTCGTTCATTACCTCCTTGATGCGCTTAGCCGAAGCCATAGCGCGCGAGAACTGCATAAACAGCATAGTCACCATCATCAAGGAGGAGAGTATTTGCGTCATATACGTGACGAATGCGGTAAGGTCGCCGATAAGCATCTCGCCCGCAATAACCATGTTTCCTCCAAACCACAGCACAGCGATAGTTGCGGCGTTCATGCAGAAGGACATGAGGGGAGATATGATTATCATCATAAGCATAGCGCTCCTGCCCGCACCTTTAAGGTCTGCATTGGCGGCGGCGAATTTTTTACTCTCATAATCCTCGCGCACGAAGGATTTTACAACTCGCACGTTTGTAATATTCTCCTGCACGTTCAGATTGAGTCCGTCTATTTTGGATTGCATTTTGGTGAATCGAGGAAATCCTACCTTAATAAACAGTGTGATGCACAATGCAATGATCGGAATAGCCACGGCGATAACGATTGTCAACGAGGGCTTCAGCAGGATCGCCATGATGAGCGCACCGATAAGCATACCGGGTGAACGGAGTGCCATACGGAGCATCATATTGACGAAATTCTGAAGCTGAGTTACGTCGTTTGTCATACGGGTAACTATTGAGCCGGTATTGAATTTATCTATGTTTGAAAAGGAGAATTTCTGTACCTTGCGGTATATGTCCTGACGCAGATCTGCGGCAAAATTCACAGCCGCCTTTGCGCCGAAATACGCGCCGCCAAGTCCGCCAAGCATCATAAGAACAGCGGTGATTATCATTCCCACAGCAATAGCGATAATGAAGGGCGAATGCTCGCCGAACAAATTAAACAGCCACGCGATAACGGGCGAATCGATCTCCTGACCGCTGATGCCGTAGTTGATTATCATGGACAGGAATTTGGGCATCAGCACCTCGCCGATAACCTCTACTATCATACAAAGCGGACCTACAATAAAATATGGCAGATACGGCTTTACGTATTTACTCCAACGCATGCCGCTTTTCTGCGGAGCGTTTGCCTGTGTTTGCTTTTTCATGACATATCACCTCCTTGGTGTTTGGGAGCGCAGGAGGTGTCGCCGTCCATGCGTTCAAGATTTGCGCGAATAGTGTTCAGCACCGAGAGAAAGCTCTCAAGCTGGGCGTCGTCAAGCCCGTCGAACATAGCGCTGTCAATATGATCGAACAAATATCGGCTGCACTCAACGGTCGCTCTGCCCTTTTCGGTAATGCTTATTTCGTTGCATCTGTTGTCCTCTCCCGTGATGTCGCGGCGGATGTAGCCATCCTTTTCAAGCCGCTTGAGTGTAACAGCCACCGCCGCAGGGCTGATGTCAAAATGATCGGCAATCGCCTTTTGCGAAGGCAGTTTTTCGTGCTTGGCAAGATACATTAGCATCCTGTGCTGTGAGTGATGCACGCCCATTCCCGCAACCATTCCGTCCACCACTGCGTGGTGAAGCCTTGCAGTCGCAATAAATTGGCGGACGATCTCACGGGCGCGTGCGGTTTTTTCTTGGGTCTTATCCAAAACGTCAAGGTTATTTTCCATGTTTTTTGGCGCACCTCCTTGATTTCGTTAATGCGTTAATAATTAATTTGTTTATAATTAACCTCTTAACAGTTAACCTGTTAATTATTATACCACATATCCGCCGTTTGTCAAGGGGGAAAAGAAAAAAAGCCGAGAAATTAGGCTGATTCTCATAAGGATGTTTACAAGCTTGTAGGGGAGCATTCTATATGCTCTCGCGGTATTGCGCGAGGTGCAACGGGCAGATATGGAATCCGCCCTACGGTTTACGATTAACTTAAGCCTTCCCCAGTGGGGGAATGGTGTCCGCAGCAAGCTGCCGCGAAGCGTGACGGATGAGGTGCCATAAACACAAAGCAACTCCTCATCCACCGCTAACGCGGTCTGCACTAGCGCAGGCTGTGCGCTTCTCCCGCAGGAGAAGGCTTATATCTACCTCACGTAAGGTGCTTCTTAAAAAATCTGCGAAATATCTTTACAAAACGTAAGAATTGTGATATAATGATTAAGCTACGCAAAATTAATATTTTTCAGATTGGGTATTTTTATCTCCACAGGGGATACTGTACCTTATTTTGGCCATACTATTTTTCGAATTTGGTAAAAATGCAAATTCCATTAAATAGTATGGCAAAACCTGATCTGTTTAATTTTGCGTAGCGGCAATCGGAGTTTGCGTTTTTCGGTGCGTCGACTTCGGTTGGCGCACTTTTTATATGCTGATAGGAGGATATATGAGCAGGAATATTCCAAAAAAGGTTATCGATATTACCGGCATAGAACTCACGCCCGGAGAGCCTACCGTTTGTCTTGGCAACGGTGAGCAAGGTTTTGAGTGTTGTTGCGATGAGTGTGATTACTTTTTGCTTTGTTTTCCCGAATTTGATGTTAAAAGTGAAGAAGAAAATATTGCTATGGATAAAGGTTACATTTGATGATCGTATAAAAAGGACGGGGAATTATAACAAATCCCCGTCCTTTTCTGTCGGTAGGTATCGTATTCTATTGAATTTCCAAAACCGTTCTTCAGAATACGTTCCATTCTCGCTGCTTGTTATTCCATTATCGCCTTTACTGCCAAGAGAAAAGCTCGTGATGCGGCGGCTGTGCGGATATAATCTCGGGATTTTCTGCCCGAGTAGGACAGTCGCTCCGTTCTTGTTCCCCGCTCCGTCGCCACCGAAACATACACCGTTCCGACGGGATTTTCCTCTGTTCCGCCGCCAGGACCTGCATAGCCCGTTGTGGATATGGCAACGTCAGCACCCAAAAGTCGGCACGCGCCCTCCGCCATCTCGGCGGCACACTGCTCACTGACCTCGGTATGCTTGTCGATGGTGTCCCTTTTGACACCGAGGAGATTTATCTTTTGCTCGTTGGTATAGGTCACGACTCCGCCGAGATACACAGCAGACACGCCTGCCATTACCGTCATCCGCTCGCCGAGCATACCGCCCGTGCAGGATTCTGCGGTGGCAAGGGTAAGACCGCGAGTGCGCATCAGCTCAAAAAGTGCCGCCTCGGGAGTATCCACGTCAACACCGTAGATATACTTTTCAACGTCGGTCTTGCGGATGCGCTCTATCATCTCGGCGCACATCCTGTCAGCCTTATCCACGCTCTCCGACTTGGCGGTGACTCGCAATCTAACCTCGCCCGCCTTGCAATAAGGCGCGACGGTTGGATTTTTTGCGTTTACCATAAGGTCACGCAGAACAGCCTCCACTGCCGATTCGCCAAGTCCCATAATATGAATATTATGACTTATCAGCACGCCGTCGGTGTATCTACGCAGATACGGAAGCACCTGCTCGTCAAATATCGGCTCAAGCTCGGCGGGAGGGCCCGGCAGCATTATCGCCGTGCGCTTGCCGTCGCTGAGCGCAAGCGCGGGGGCGGTGCCGTAATCATTTTGAAACACGGTAGCGCCAATGGGCATTTGCGCCTGCTTTGCGTTATTTGGAGTCATTACCCGCCCCGTACGCTCGAAATAGGTGCGGATTCGGTCAAGGGATTCCTCGTCGGTATACATATCCCGTCCGAAAAATTTTGCCACCGTTTCCTTTGTCATATCGTCGTAGGTCGGACCGAGTCCGCCGCTGAGGATAACAAGGTCGGCGCAGGGTCTGCCGTGACCTTCAAAGGCGTCGGCAAGGGCTGATGTGAGTCTGTCCGCGTGATCTCCAACCACCGCCTGATGATACACCGATATTCCAAGTGCCGCAAGCCTTTTTGACAAAAACGCCGCGTTTGTGTTTACTATGTCGCCCAAAAGCAGCTCCGTTCCCACGCACAGTATCTCGCAGGTGCGGATAACTCCCGACGGCAGAGCTTCTTTTTCTTTCATATCCGTTCTCCGTTAGTCTTTTTTAATGGAAACGTCCATTTGACGGTGAGGAATGTGAATTCCGTTCTTGTCAAATTCCGTTTTTATTTCCTTTGTAAGCGCGAATTTAAGGCTCCAGAAATCCGAGCCTGCGCACCACAGACGCAGAGCCACCGTCGACGCAGTTTCGGATACGCCCTTTACCACGACGGCAGGGGCGGGCTCGTCAATGACGTTGTCGTGCTTTGCCACCTCTGCGAGGATTATTCTTTCAACCTCTGCAAGATCTGCGCGGCAGTCGATAAACCATTCGATCTCAAGACGGCGCGTTTTTTCCTTGGAGTAGTTGGTGATTACCGAATTGAGAATAGTACTGTTGGGTACGGTTATATGCTTGTTGTCAGGGGTGATGAGCGTGGTGTAGAAAATACCGATCTCGGACACAGTTCCGCCGAAGTCGGGCGCGTCGATATACTCACCCACGTTAAAGGGCTTGAAAATAAGCAGCATGATTCCGCCTGCGAAGTTGGCGAGCGATCCTTGAAGTGCCAAAGCGATAGCCGCGCCGCAGGATGCAAACACGGCGATAATAGATGCCGTTTCAACACCGAGGATGGCTACTATAACTGTGACCAGCACCGCGTAAAGTCCTATTTTGATAAAGCTCAGGGCAAAGCCGCGCACGGTGGGGTCTATCTTGCCAACACCCTTGCTTTTCTTGAAAATATGCAGCACAAGCTTAATAATAAGGTTGCCCACTATAAGTACGAGTAGAGCGGCGAGTAGCTTCCACGCAAGCTGCATGCATGCGCTTACAAACGTTTGCCAGATCGTTGAAAAATCCATTTTTTCTCTCCTTTGCATTTTACAAATCATTATTACACAAATAATTATACTACTCCGCGCCGTATTTGTAAATGATAAAAGTGTAAATTTAATGATAAAAGCCTTGAAATTTTTGGTCGGCTGTTATATAATTGACTCAACAGGAAAAGGAGGTGACGGAGTGGATAAAAAATACTGCGATATATGCCCTCGGCATTGCCGCGCAGACCGAGAGAGCGGAGTGGGATTTTGCGGCGTAGGACGCGAATTTTACGTGTCAAGGATAGCTCCGCATCTTTGGGAAGAGCCTCCCGTCAGCGGCAAGCGCGGCTCGGGGACTGTTTTCTTTTCGGGCTGTAATCTGCGTTGCGTATTCTGCCAGAATCGCGATATCAGCCACGGCGGGAAAGGGCAAGCTTACAGCCGAGAGCGGCTACTTGAAAAGATACTTCTTTTGATTGAAAATCACAATGTACATAATATAAATCTTGTGACTCCCACGCACTACACCGACGCGCTTGTTCCGCTTTTGTCCGACTTAAAGTCGCGTTGTTCCCTGCCCGTTGTGTGGAACTCATCGGGTTATGAAAGCGTGGAAAGCCTGCGGCGTCTTGACGGACTTGTGGACGTTTATCTCCCCGATTTCAAGTACGCATCAGGTGAGCTTGCGGGACGGTATTCGGGTGCTGCCGACTACCTATCAGTAGCGTGCGACGCGATAAAAGAAATGTACCGCCAGGTGGGCGGCGTACGCTTTGACTCCGACGGACTCATTACGCGCGGAATGATAGTGCGCCATTTGGTGCTACCCGGCGAGCGGCAGGACTCGCTGAAGGTTTTGGAGATCATCAAAGATCTTTTACCCATCAAGGATATACGCCTATCGCTGATGAGTCAGTACACCCCCGATTTTGCGCTTGACTGTCAGTACAAAAATCTGCACCGCCGAGTGACCTCGTTTGAGTACGACTCGGCACTCAAAGCGGCTATCGATATGGGCTTTGACGGCTATTTTCAGGGCAAAAGCTCGGCTGATAAGTCCTACACTCCCGAATTCTGATTTGAAGTCGCCACAACGCCTCTGCCACACTTGACAAAATTGCAATATATGATATAATATAACTATAATGCAGAAATGTTTGGCTTTTCAAGGAGGACGTTATGTTCGCTGTCTGTGACAGAATTGAAAACGGTATTGCCGTTCTGGTGTTTGACGACGAGCGCGCAAGTGAAATTCCGCTCTGCCGCCTATGCGAGCTTGCGGGAGGCGAGGTGCACGAATCCGACGTGCTGGACATTCTTCTCGACGGCGACAGCATACTATCCGCCCGACTTGATGCGGTAGAAAAGGAAAGACGGCTGAGCTCCGCGCGAGCGCGACTTGCCCGACTTGCCGCAAAAAATAAAAATTCTTGATTTGAGCTTATGAAAGGATAAGATATGTACGGAAAATGGAATCTGGTTGCATACATCAACAATGAATTCGGTCTGAACGGCACGCCGTGGGCATACGTCGTAACCGTAGCGGGCATCCTCGTTTGTATGATAATACCCTATTTGTTGGGTAGCCTTAACTTCGGACTTATAATCTCCAACAGAAAATACAAGGACGATATACGCACCCACGGAAGCGGAAATGCAGGCACCACTAATATGCTCCGCACCTACGGCAAGGGCGCGGCTGTTGCTACCCTGCTTGGCGATATGCTCAAGGCCTTTGTTGCCGTCAGTATCGGCTACCTTGTTTTTGATATCGGTATCACGCTCGAATCGGGCGAGATCATTCGCGACAAGATCGGAGCATCCGTTGCGGGACTTTTCGTAATGCTCGGTCACGTTTTCCCCTGCTTCTACAAATTCAAGGGCGGCAAGGGTGTGGCTACTGCGGCAATGGTCGTGCTTATGATAAACCCTATCGTTTTTGCAATTCTGATGACTATATTTCTCATTATCGTTATCGGAACGAGATATGTTTCGCTGGGCTCGGTAATGGGAATGATGCTGTTTCCTATCGTGCTTACCGCATTTGAGGGCCCCGGCTCTGCCGCCGCTTTCTCGGTGCTGATGGCACTGCTCGTCGTTTGGAAGCACAAGGAGAATATCATGCGCCTGCGCGAGGGCAAGGAATCTAAAATATCGTTCAAGTCCAAGAAAAAACCTGCCGAGGATACTCCCTCGACAAACGAAGATGAAAACGAGGACGACGACGAAAAATTCGTCAAATGCGCGGGATGCGAGCATCTTATCCCCATCTCACGCGAGATCTGCGCGTACTGCAATACACCCAACCCCGAGTACGTCCCTGCCGACAAAAAACACAAATAAGGATCTGTGACAGGTATGAATGGATCACCAAAGGAGCGGCTGGCGGCTCTCGTTGTCCGCGCCGCGCAAAGCGGAAAATTAAAGCGTGCCGTCCTGTCAAAGCCGAAGGACAAGTCGGTAGCCAAGGCCACGCTGACTCCCAAGGTCATTGGCAAGCGGCTTTGCTTACAGCTTGAAAAAATGTGCTATGCCGACACCGCCGATATGGCGGATACCTCGCGCGGCGCACCCGTGCAGGCAAAGCATGAAAATATATTTTTTGACGGCGGGGAGATCTCCCGCCTTGTCGAGATATTTGAGGATTTTATGCAAATAAACACCGTGTCCGCAGTGGGCGGTGCCGTTTGCGAATATAAGTGCGCCAAAGGTGGCAAGGAAGTGCTTATCGGCGAGGGCAAGCTGCTCTCCGAGCTTGACACGGTTGCGGACGCTCCTCAAAAGCTGCCATTGCTCGGCAACGACAGAAAGAAAAACTACATTCTGTCGGGTGAGGAGGAGTTTTTCAAGCTTCTCGGCATATCGGATAAAAACGGCAGAGTTCACGACAAAAAGCAGGCAAAATTCCGTCAGATAAATCGATTTTTAGAGCTTCTTCGCGATACCGAGTACGCACTTCTCAGTGATGACACACATATTTTGCATATATGCGATCTGTGCTGCGGCAAGAGCTATCTTTCCTTTGCGGTATATTATTATTTCACTGTCATACGCAAGAGAAAAACGGTTATGATTGGTGTGGACATGAAGGCGGACGTGGTAGACGAGTGCAACAGGATCGCACACATACTCAAAATGGACGGGCTTTCCTTCGTTGCCGCCGACATCACCCTCTACGAATTCGGAAACGACGAGAGCGGTACGCCGACGGATATCCTTCCATACGTAGATATGGTCATTTCCCTGCACGCTTGCGACACGGCGACGGATATGGTGCTGGACAAGGCGTCCAAATGGGGAGCAAAGGTCATTCTCTCCACTCCCTGCTGTCACCACGAGCTGAACAAAAAGCTGAACTGTCCCTCCCTCGGCTTTATAGCAGAGCATTCCATGCTCCGACAAAAGCTGTGCGATGCCGCTACCGACGCACTTCGTCTTGGACTGTTGCGCTCGCGCGGATATGACGTTGCCGCTTTAGAGCTTATAGACCCCGAGGAAACACCTAAGAATATTCTGCTTCGCGGAATACTGAAGTTTTCTCCCGATTCCCCGCGCGCACGCCGCGCACTGGAGGAATACGAGGCGGCGCGAGCCTTCCTTTTGGGAAAAGAAACGAATGATTGAAGGTAAATTATGTTCAAAAAACTGCTGGATAAGCTTTCGGGCAGTAAAAATCCCGAAAGCAGCCGCTACCGCCACGAAATGGCAAAGAGAATAAGCGGTCATCACATACGCTACATTACCGAAAAAATAAACGGCGTGGACGAGGTGATCGGGCGCGAGGGAAGCCTTAATATCAAGGACGACGACCTTATCGTTTCTACCCCCTCCGACACTGTTTTGCGCTGTCACATTGACGAAATGCAGGCATGGGAGCTGTTATCCCACGACGGCGTGGTCATCACCGCCCCCGACAACGAGCATGGCGGCGTAGAGCGCACGATTATCGTTCACTACGTTTATTACAGAAAATAACGCTTTAACGCTTTATCGGATTGAATTTTTCGCAAAAAGTTTCGAAAAAGCTATTGACAAAACGCCGATACGTTGGTATAATGTATCTAATATTCAAAAGCATTGATGGGGATAGTAGTACGGAGTGTGCGCCCACAGAGAGCCGACGGTAGCTGTAAAGTCGGCGACGCGCCCTGATATGAATGTCACCCCGGAGCATTCCGCGCTGAGAACGACTGCGGTCGAAGGTAGGTTCGGACGGGATCCGCCGTTATACGGTTGCCTTTATTCAAAGGCTCGAGAGGTCACTTTCCGCAAGGAAAATGGCAAGAAGAGTGGTACCGCAAAGGCGATAACCCCGAAAGAAAAGGTTATTCGGCGCATTTGTCTCTTTAACAAAAGACAAGTGCGCCCTGATTTTTTAGCACGGAAAATATACCCACAGGAGGTTCAATATGTTACTCAACGGCTCTGATATTCTTTGCGAGGTTCTCCTTGAGGAGGGCGTTGATACCGTCTTCGGTTATCCCGGAGGTGGAGTTCTCAACATATACGACGCGCTGTACAAATACAGCGACAAGATAAATCACATTATTACTGCTCACGAGCAGGGAGCGGCTCACGCGGCTGACGGCTATGCCCGCGCTACGGGCAAGACCGGCGTTTGTATCGCTACGAGCGGACCCGGCGCGACCAACCTTGTCACGGGTATCGCTACCGCTTATATGGACAGTATTCCCATGGTCGCAATTACGGGCAACGTCCCCAATCCTCTTATCGGACGCGACAGCTTCCAAGAGGTATATATTGCGGGTATCACAATGCCCATTACAAAGCATAATTTCGTAGTCCGCGACGTAAGCCAGCTTGCAGACACACTGCGCAAGGCCTTCGAGATCGCTCACACGGGCAGATTCGGTCCCGTTCTTGTGGATATTCCTAAGGATGTAACTGCGGCTATTACGAATTACGAGCCTGTCAAAAAGACTGACGAGTCCCCTGCCCCCGTAAAGTATTCGGGACTGGAGGAGATCGCCGCAGTTATCAACGCGGCTGAGCGTCCGTTTGCATATTGCGGCGGCGGCATCCGTCTGTCGGGCGCACACGAGGTAGTACGCGAGCTTATAGAAACGGCGGACATTCCCGCGGCGTATACGCTTATGGCGACCGGCGTGCTGTCCTATGGCGACAGAAACAACCTCGGCCTTATCGGTATGCACGGCACTTATGCTGCAAACAAAGCAACCGATAACGCTGACGTCATCCTCGCTCTCGGAACTCGCTTCTCTGACCGCGTGGCGCTGAACACGCACAAATTCGGAAGAAACGCGCGCATAATACATATCGACATTGACCCCAGCGAGATCAGCAAGAACGTGGAGTGCGACTATTCCATAGCGGGCGACGTTAAGGACGTTCTTACCCAGCTTCTGCCGCTTATCGACGCAAAGAAGCGCAACAAGTGGCACGCGCTTATCGCAGAGTGGAAAAAGAAGGGCTACGTTCCCACCGACGCCGCTGACGACCAGCCGCTTCTCCCTCATCAGATAGTTACAACCGCATGCAAGATGGCAGGCGAGGACGCAATATTCGTTACCGACGTAGGCCAGCATCAGATGTGGGCGGCGCAGTATCTCACTCACACCCGTCCGAACAGCTTCCTCACATCAGGCGGTCTTGGCACTATGGGCTACGGTTACGGCGCGGCTATCGGCGCTTGTATCGGTACGGAGGGCAAACGCCGCATCATTCACTTTACGGGTGACGGCTCCTTCCACATGAACCTCAACGAGGGCTGCACTGCCGTCAGCTACAACCTGCCCGTCATAACGGTTATTTTCAATAACTCCGTTCTCGGCATGGTATATCAGTGGCAGACAAACTTTTACGGTAAGAGATATTCCGCCAGCGCCCCCGAGAGAAAAACGGACTTTGCAAAGCTCGCCGAGGGCTTTGGAGCGAAGGGACTCCGCGCAACTACTCTTGCAGAGTTTAACGCGGCACTCGCGGAAGCTATGAATTATAACGGCCCCGTATGGATCGACTGCGTTATTGACCGCTCGGAGAGAGTTCTCCCCATGATCCCCTCCGGCTCGACCGTAAACGATACCATTTTTGAGTAATACCAAGGAGGACAATATGGCTATACGAAGCAACGGAAAACAGTATATTATTCTCTTTGTAGAAAACAACGCGGGCGTGCTTGCTCGCATCACCTCCCTGTTCTGCCAACGCGGATTCAACATTGACACTCTGACGGTGGCAAGCACGGACACGCCTACTATTTCGCGAATCACCATTTCCTTCTTCGGCGACGAGCGTACTTCAAAGCAGCTTTTGATGCAGACGGGCAAGCTCACCGAGGTAAAGGCGGTCATTCCCACCCGCACCCCCTTCTGCGTACTCCGCGAGCTTTTACTTGTTAAGCTGGAGGCTCCCGAGGAAAAGCGCGAGGAGATCCTCTCCTTCGCCGCAGAATACAAGTTCCGTGTGGTAGACAAGAGCGACGGTTGCATGATACTTGAGCTGACGGGCGACCCCGCTTATATCGACACAATTATAGAGATCCTCGGCAGCTTCAAGATACTTGAAATGTGCCGCACGGGAGTTACCGCACTTGAACGCGGTCAGGCTTCCTTCTCTGCGGAGTGATCCGCATCTTAAAACCTTGTAAGTACGCTTTTTGCTGAGGCAAAAGCCCCCTCAAGAAACGCACGAAATAAAATTATTCAACATACATGAAGGAGAAACTACTATGATCAAGAAGTATTATGATTCCGACTGCAATCTCGGTCTGCTTGACGGCAAGACGGTTGCCGTTATCGGCTTTGGCTCTCAGGGACACGCTCACTCCATGAACCTTGCGGAGTCCGGCGTTAACGTTATCGTCGGTCTGCGCCCCGGCTCGGCTCACATGCCCAAGGCTGAGGCTTTCGCGGCTGACCACCCCAACTTCCGCGTTATGGATATTCCGGATGCGGCGGCTGCAGCTGACGTCGTTATGATGCTCGTGCCCGACGAGCTTGCCGCTGACATCTACAACAAGCAGGTCGCTCCCAACATGAAGGAGGGCAACGTGCTCTGCTTCGCTCACGGCTTTAACATCCACTTCCAGTTCATCAAGCCCGCAAAGGATATCGACGTTATCATGATCGCGCCTAAGGGTCCCGGTCACACCGTGCGCTCCCAGTATCTTGAGGGCAAGGGTGTTCCCTCCCTTATCGCTATCCATCAGGATTACAGCGGCAAGGCTCGCGATATCGCTCTCGCTTACGCTTGCGGTATCGGCGCAGGTCGTGCGGGTATTCTTGAGACCAGCTTCCGCGAGGAGACCGAAACCGACCTGTTCGGTGAGCAGGCTGTTCTTTGCGGCGGCGTTACCGAGCTTATGAAGGCAGGCTTTGACACTCTGGTTGCGGCAGGCTACGAGCCCGAGATGGCTTACTTCGAATGCATCCACGAGATGAAGCTTATCGTCGACCTCATCAATCAGGGCGGATTTGCAAAGATGCGTTACTCCATCTCCAACACCGCCGAGTACGGCGACTATCGCACGGGTAAGCGCCTTATCACCGAGGAGACCCGCCGCGAGATGGCAAAGGTTCTGACCGAAATTCAGAACGGTACATTTGCATCCGAGTTCATGCAGGAATTCTCCAGCGGACGTCAGGCTAAGTTCCTCGCTACCCGTCGTCTGGAAGCAGAGCATCCTCTGGAAAAGACGGGTGCTGAGCTTCGTCAGATGATGAGCTGGCTGAAGAAATAATTTTTGATCTTACAGTGGAGGGGCTTTCAAAAGTCCCTCCACGAAAGCCCGAAATTATAACCGCCTTTTGAGTGTCGGAGGACCACTCCGATATTCAAAAGACGGGTATAAAATATTGAAAGGAGCAATTTGTTATGCTGTTGGCAGTTGATATTGGTAACTCAAGTATTTCGGCGGGACTTTTTGATCTGTCCGACGGCGAGCTGCTCTATACCTTCAAGATCGCCGCAGACACGCAAAAAACTGCGGACGAGTATTTTATTCTGCTCAAAAGCATGCTGACTATGTACGCGGGCGAGCAGACCGTTAGCCGCGCGATAATAGGCTCGGTAGTACCGCGCTTGACTTATCCGTTGCAGACCGCCATACAAAAATTGACGGGAGTCGCTCCCTTGACCGTAGGTCCCGGGGTAAAAACGGGCTTCCCTATCAGGATCGCCGATCCGTCCGAGCTTGGCGCTGACCTTGTGGCTAACGCCGCAGGCGTGCTTGGCATGCAAAAGGAGAGGCGTGCGGCTGTGATGGTTGACGTAGGAACAGCAACCACGGTTTCCGCCATCAGTGCGTCGGGTGAATTCCTCGGCTCGGCCATTATGCCCGGTGTTGGTGTATCCCTCGATATGCTTCACTCAAAGACCGCCCAGCTCCCTGCCGTTACCCCCGAGATCCCCGACAGAGCGATTGGAAAAAGCTCGCGTGACGCTGTGCGCTCGGGAGTAATTTTCGGAAACGCCATGATGATAGACGGCTTTATCGACAAATTTGAAAAAGAGATGCGCGCAGGACGCGGCGAAGCTGAGATCTACGCCACCGGCGGACTTGCAGCCGTAATTCTTCCCGCCTGCCGTCATGAATTTACCTATGACGAAAACCTTACCGTCAAAGGACTTTTTGAGATCTACAAAAACAATTCAAGGTAATAACGGAATGTTCCGATTATTATAATTTTACGCGCCGTACCGACCCCGTCGGACGGCAGCACAAGGTGAAATTCCTTGAGAAAGGCGAACTTATGTTCGGCAAAAATTTTAACGTCAAGACAGCACTCTCGGCTGTACTTGCAAGATAACGGAGGCGCGACATGAGAAAAAGTCAAAAGACCCTCCGCATGGTACAGCTTGCGCTTCTTATCGCGCTTGTAGTTGCGCTTCAGATGATAAGCGCGCTCATTCCCCCTATCGGTGGAATGGTTTCCATCACCTTGACCCTTATTCCCGTAGTGGTCGGCGGTATATTGTTTGGCGTGAAGGCGGGTGCTATTCTCGGCTTCGCGTTTGGCGCTATCGTGCTGATAAACTGCGGTGCGGGACTTGATCCGGGCGGAAATATTCTGTGGAATGCCAATCCCTTCTTCACTGCACTTGTTTGCTTTGTCAAGGGTACGGCGGCAGGACTTGTTCCCGCTTGGCTTTACGGCATTGTAAAAGGCAAGGAAGAAGCTCCCGGCACTGCGCGTACCATTGTCGCAACTGTGGTCGCGGCTCTTTCTGCTCCCGTCGTAAATACGGGACTGTTTGTCATTGGTATGTTCCTGCTCTTCAAGGATACTTTGTACGCTTGGGCGGGAGGTACTGATATCGTAATGTACGTTCTTTTCGGTCTTGCGGGAATTAATTTTCTTGTGGAGTTTATCATCAACACGATCCTCTCCCCTGCTATCGTAAGAATAGTCAACGTCGTTTCAAAAAAGTAAAATAATTTTTATCCTCTGCGCTACAGCGCGAGAGAAAAAGGAGAAATAAAAATGCGTTCCGACAACGTCAAGAAGGGTGCCGAGCGCGCCCCGAACAGAAGTCTTTTTTACGCTATGGGCTACACCAAGGAGGAGCTTGAACGCCCCCTTATCGGTGTCATCAGCGCGCATAGCGAGATAGTCCCCGGTCACTTTCACCTCGACAAAATTGCCGACGCCGTAAAGGCAGGCGTGCGTATGGCAGGCGGTACTCCCGTCCTCATTCCCGCTATCGGCGTGTGCGACGGTATCGCTATGGGACATATCGGCATGAAATATTCGCTTGCCTCCCGTGAGCTGATTGCCGACAGCGTGGAAACTATGGTAATGGCACACGGACTTGACGGAGTCGTCCTCGTTCCCAACTGTGACAAGATCGTTCCCGGTATGGTTATGGCGGCAGTACGTATGGATATTCCCGCAGTAGTCTGCTCGGGCGGACCTATGCTGGCAGGTAAATACGACGGCGAGGAGGTTTCTCTCTCCAAGCTGTTCGAGGCTGTCGGTGCATACAAGGCGGGCATTATCGACGAGTGCAAGCTGGAGGAATGTGAAACGGGTGCATGCCCCGGTTGCGGCTCTTGCGCGGGAATGTATACCGCTAACTCTATGAACTGCCTGTGCGAGGCGGTAGGCATCGCTCTCCCCGGCAACGGCACTATCCCCGCGGTTTCCAACAAGCGCACCATTCTTGCAAAGCATGCGGGAATGGCTATCATGGAGCTGGTCAAGAATAATATCACCGCAAGGCAGATAATCAACGAGCGCTCCCTCAAAAACGCTCTCGCTTGCGATATGGCGCTGGGATGCTCGTCCAACAGCGTGCTCCACCTCTTGGCTATCGCAAACGAAGCAGGTGTGCCGCTTGATCTCAAGCTGTTCAACGAAATGAGCGCGAAGGTCCCCAATCTCTGTCACCTTGCCCCCGCAGGTCCTACGCATATTCAAGACCTCGACGCGGCAGGCGGCATCCGCGCGGTGCAGGCTGAGCTGCTCTCGGCAGGTCTGCTTGACGGCGAGTGCCTGACAGTCACGGGCAAAACCGTTGCAGCAAATGCGGCGGGCGCGCATATACTTGATACGGGCGCTATCCGCCCCGTAAGCGATCCTTACAGCGCAACGGGCGGAATTCAGATCCTCTGGGGCAATCTCGCTCCCGACGGTTGCGTTGTAAAACGCAGTGCCGTTGCTCCCGAAATGCTGGTACATTCAGGTCCCGCCCGCGTTTTCAACAGCGAGGACGAGGCTATCGCCGCAATTTACAGCGGCAAGATCACCCACGGTGACGTTGTCGTTATCCGCTACGAAGGCCCTGTCGGCGGCCCCGGAATGAGAGAAATGCTCAACCCCACCTCCGCACTTGCAGGCATGAAGCTGGATAAAACAGTCGCTCTTATTACTGACGGTCGCTTCTCGGGCGCATCCCGCGGCGCGTCTATCGGTCACGTCTGCCCCGAGGCGGCGGCGGGCGGAAATATCGGTCTTGTCTGCGAGGGCGACACGATATGCATCGACATTCCTGCGGCATCCATCCGCGTTGACGTATCCGACGAGGAGCTTGCACGCCGTCGCGCGGCATACGTCGCTCCCGAGCCCAACGTAAAATCGGGCTGGCTGGTGCGTTATTCCCGTCAGGTCAGCGGCGCTGATAAGGGCGCGATCATGAAGCAGTAAGCAAAAAGCCAACCCCTACTCTACGAAAGGAGTGTGCTTAATATGAAATTATCCGAAATACTTGAAAACGGCAAGCTTCTCTGCGAGGTGCTTACCGACGAAGTAAAAGAACTCTTGAAGCCTATCGAGGAAGAAATACGCGACGATATTGCGGCGGTTAAGCAACGCGACCCCGCGGCGCGAAGCGACCTTGAAATCCTCCTCCTCTATTCGGGAGTGCACGCAATACTCGCTTACCGCGTGGCACACAAGCTGTATCTGTCGGAGCATTATCTTGCGGCAAGAGCAATCAGCCAGACCGCACGACATTTTACGGGTATCGAAATACATCCCGGTGCGACCATCGGAAAGGGACTGTTTATCGACCACGGTATGGGCGTGGTGATAGGTGAGACCACAATTATCGGTGACAACTGCACGCTGTATCAGGGCGTGACTCTCGGCGGTACGGGCAAGGACATTGGAAAGCGTCACCCCACGCTTGGAAATAACGTGCTTATTGGTGCCGGCGCAAAGGTGCTTGGTCCTTTCACGATTGCAGATAACAGCAAAATCGCCGCAAACGCGGTGGTGCTGGATAAGATTCCCGAAAACAGCACAGCGGCAGGCATTCCCGCAAAGGTTGTGCGCAGGGACGGCAGACGTGTTGATGACCTTGACCAGATCCATATCCCCGACCCCGTATCTCAGGAGATATGCAGGCTGGAAAGGCGGTTGGAAGCGCTTTCCGCAGAGCTTGAACAGTTGAAGCCGAAGAAGAAAAAGAAGGCAAAGAAATAATAAAAATCCCGCTTGGCGTGAATATACGTCGGGCGGGATTTTTTTAGTTGAGAGTGAAAACCGCACACGCGAAGCGTGGTGCGGTTTTCAACTAAACCAAAAGCCACCCCGAAGGGTGGCTTTTGGTTATTTAAGAATTAGTCTTCTTTCTTCTTCTTAAGAACAACTGCTGCTGCGCCTGCGATAGCAATTACTGCTACTGCTGCTGCAGATCCTACAACGGATCCGCATCCGCCTTCTGCTGCTGCAGTGGTGTCTGCTGCAGTGGTATCTGCTGCAGTGGTATCGGGCTCGGTGGTCTCATCAGCGGGCTCAGTGGTGGTCTCATCAGCGGGCTCGGTGGTCTCATCAGCGGGCTCGGTGGTGGTCTCGTCAGCGGGCTCGGTGGTGGTCTCGTCAGCGGGCTCGGTGGTGGTCTCGTCAGCGGGCTCGGTAGTCTCGTCAGCGGGCTCGGTGGTGGTCTCATCAGCGGGCTCAGTCACTACGGGAGGAACGTAATCAGGATCAACAACTACGGACATAACTACGGGGAAGGAGTTTCCACCCCAGCCGCCGGTGTTCTTCTTCTCTGCGCCGTCAACGATGTGAGTGATAACAGCGTCGGTTGCGGAAGAAGCAGCGGAGGGACCCCAGTTGTTGTACTCGTCGAGGTTCTCAACAATCCAAAGCAGATCGCCGGTGTAAGCGGTTTCGAACTCGAAGGTGTACCAGTCGGAATATGCGGTGAACTCCTCTACAACGTAGAGAGGCTCAGCAGCGATAGATGCTGCATAGCTGCCTTCCCACTTGTAAAGCATGAACTTACCGGGAGCGTCGGGCTTAGTGTCGTTGTCGGGGTCGCTTGCGCACTGGAAGAAGATTGTCAGCTTAACAAGCTCCTTACCTGCCGGAACGGTGAACGCCTGACCGAAGTTAACGGTGGGCAGCTTGTTTATACCGAAGTTAGCAATGCGGTCGCCGTTGTGGAGGTTGATGTCCTCAGCCTCAACTACGGGCTCGGTGGTTGCGGGCTCGGTCTCAGTGGTCTCGGGAGGAACGTAGTTAGGATCGTCGATAACCATAATCTTGGTCTTCATAGCTTCAGCCTGAGACCAGCCTACGAAGGGCGCGTCAATTTCGCCGTTGAATACGCGATGAATGTTGGTAACAACGCCATCAGCAGTCTCGGTGATATTACCGTATGCACCGTATGCGGAAGCAGTAAGAACATTTCCGTCTACACTTGCAACCTCCCAGTAGAGAGCGCCGCCAAGGTTCGGTACAGCGTATTCCTGCCAAGTGTTAACAGAAATGGTGATTTCCTGAGTGTAAAGAGGCTCAGATGCAACAGTGGTTAAATAGTCGGTATCCCAACGGTATACCTTGAAGGTAGCAGCCTTGCCTGCAGAACCGCCGAAGGTTACGCCGATAGAGGTAACAAGCTTGCCATCTGCAACGGTAAGGGTCTGACCAAAGGATTTGGTAGCACTACCGGACCAGCACATATTGTTGTAGGGCTCGGTGTTACCATACATCAGAATCTCAACAGGGGTAGCCTCGGTCTCGGGAGCCTCGGTGGTCTCGGTGGTTGCGGGCTCGGTGTCGGAAACAGCGGGCTCGGTCTCGGGAACGTAGTCGGGATCAGCAGCTACTGCGAGAGTGGAAGCGATACCGCTGCCGGGGCCTATGTTAGCACCCCAGAAGCCTCTACCTACGTTAGCTGCGCCGTTATAGTAGTTGGTTACGCCGTCAGCTGCACCGTCAATAGAACCGCCAACTGCGATTCTTACACCCTCGGGTGCCTGGATCTCGTAGTAAATAGTTCCGGTGATCTTGGTGTCGCCGTCAATAACGATAGCGGTATTGTTGGCGGTGTTGTCCTTGAACTTTGCAACGCCTTCGTAAAGAACGTTGGTCTTTTCAGCGCTGTCCCAGATGGTGAGCGCGCAGTCCTGATCGCCTGCACCGTAGGTGTAGGTAAAGGAGTAAGTAATAGATACGAGGTACTTGCCCTCGGGGATAGTCAGAAGCTGACCGATAGAGTTGCCTGTCGGGTTTGCTCCACCGTACTGAACGCCATTTGCAAGGTCACCCTTGTACATGGGAACGAGCTCGGTCTCTACAGCGGGCTCGGTCTCAGCAGGCTGAGATTCAACAGTTGCAGACTCGGTAGCAGCGGGCTCGGTCTCAACAGTTGCAGACTCGGTAGCAGCGGGCTCGGTCTCAACAGTGGTCTCAACCTTGAGCAGCTGGCCTACGAAGGAAGTAGCTGCATAGGTGATCTTGGATGCGCTTACCGTATCGTAGTTGTTGTACGAGCCGAGGTAGTACTCGGTATCGTTAACTACGGTGGTAAGGGTGTTGTAAGTGGTGTTCCAAGTGAATACGCAAGCGTCTGCATCAACAAAGCCTGCGTTTACGTATGTACCGTTTGCAGCAATGGTGATATACTTCTTTGCGCCTTCAACTATGAAGTACATCTGATAGCCGCCCTCAACCTCCTCAAGGTATACATCAACACCTGCGTTGATGTCGGTGGAGGTAGCGAGGTAATACGCAGTATTTGCGGTCGCACCTGTAAGATAGTTGGTGGTGCCGTTGTTGCCCTGTTCAACTACGAACTTATACGCTACGCCTGCCTCAGGCTCGGTAGCATACGCGGGAGTAGTTGTGTCAACAGCAGCGTCGCTTGCAAATACGGTAAATGCGGATGTCATTACCATAACGATAGCAAGCAAGAGAGCTAATGTCTTTTTCATAACTTTTCTCCTTTTAGGATTTTTTTAGTATGGTGCGGGTTTCGCACCACGTACCAACATTATACACTTTGAGGGGAAGTTTGTCAATAGAATTTCAAAATATTTTAACAAAATTGTTGCTCGAATTTAGAGGCAATTATCAAAATTAGACAAAAGCAAATGCGTTTTTTTGTGCCTTTGCACAAACGGTGGAAATCAAATGGAAAATCGGGGAAGATAATGGGAAATCGTACCACGCCTCGCGTGTGCAAAAATGAGAAACACTTCATCCACCGCTATCACGGTGGATGAGGTAACTAGCAAGAAAAGCCACCCCGAGGGGTGGCTTTTAGGCGTTTATTCTTCAAGCAAAATATTTCTTATAGACGTTATCTCCTCGGGGGTTACGCCTATTTCCAAGAGGAAGGCTTCCACGTTTTCGTTAAAGGTATTTCCACCGTAGGCTTTCAGACCTTCAATGAAGTCCTCCATATACCAATAGAGCTTCGCGTGCGACGTTCCGTTATGCCCTGCCGTGGAATTGAGGGAGAGCATATACTCGCGCTTGACGGTGTCCTCGTCAACGCCGAGAAGTCCCAGAATGAGCGCGGTCACCGTTCCAGTGCGGTCACGTCCGATATAGCAATGGTATATCATGGGGTAATTGTCCTCGTCGGCAAACGCCGCGATAGCCACGCGCATATTGTCCAGGTACTCAGGCTCATCAAACACGTAGTGATAATGCTTAACACTCGTGGAGATGCAATTCAATCCGTCGACGGGAGATACGGTGCTTTCGCCGCGCAAATCCAGGTCGGTCACAACGCCAAGCTGTTCAAGCACGGTCGTCTTTCCCTCGGCTGTTATAGGATCGAGCCATGCGGAGCGGTAGACAAGCCCCTGCTTTACCGTTTTGCCGTCGATGGTCGTATAGCCGCCGATATCGCGGATGTTAGACACACCGTCAACATCTACGAATCTTGGGTACGCGCCCGACGTCATAAAGCCTGCGCCAGCAGACTCCTCGCCGTCGGTGCTTACCTTCCAATAATACCTCGTTCCCGCTTTGAGGTTTTTGACCTCAACGAACAGCGCTTCGGTGGTCGTTACGAGATACGGGTCGGAAAGATCTGCGTTTTCGGACAGGACGACGTTATATATTTTGCCCTCCGCCGCGTTTTTGTCACTCCATTCCAGCTTTACTGCGGGCGGGGTGCAAAGCTCTGCGTTCTCGTAGTAGTACGCGGACGAGCCGAGCATATCAAGGTCGGTATTCATGTGCTTGATGATAGCGTCGGATGCGATATTCACTTCCCTTTCGCCGTCGGCGGGGCTTACGTGCTGTATCGAGCTTTCGCTTGACGCGCAGGTGACGAAAACATCCGTTATCATATACGCCGCGCCAAGATACGCGAAATAAGATTTTGAGTTGTCCACTCTGTCGGACTCTATGGGCTTGGTATAGCACAGATACAGATTTACCCACGCGCAATTCACGCCGTTAAAGGTGATAACGGGGGTTATCATAACGCCGTTGTCGCCAATTATAGCTTTTGCCTGTGCTTTTATTTGGGCGGCTCTGTTGGCGGCGCTTGCGGAGCTGTCTGCATCAAGCGAGAATTCCGCCGCTTCCAGCTTTTCCTTTGCCTCGGACAGGCTTGCGACTGCCGTTTTTGACAGCGGGCTGTATTCAAACGGGATATCCACGTGGATAACGTAATTACCAAGCGTTGTCCGTCCGCGCACGACGAGGCGGTATTCCTCACCCTCGACAAGACCGTCGCCGTAATCAAGCACGGCGTTTATATATAAATGAGAGAAACCTTCGTCGCTCATGGTCAGAGCCTGGGGTGCGTACCATGCGGCGTCGGTATACTGTGCGTTGCGGGATATTACGGCGTAATCAACGGCGACTATACCGTCGGCACTTTTGAGCAGGTTATCAGTCAGAGTGAGTATTCCGCCGCAGTCGAAGCTATCCTTCCACTGATCAAAGGAATTGCGCTCGGCGCCGTAAGGACCATCCGAAATTTCAAGATAACAGTTTTCGACGCGGGAAATTTTGGCTTCAAGACCGTTTAAGGTATACCGTCTGTCGTTTACGGTTATCGTAGCCTTGTATGCCAGCGACCCGTCCTTTACTGCGCTGTTTGGGGTATATCTTGTAACGCGCATAGTAATATCCGCCGCTATACCTATCGCGCTGAATCTGTCGGCTACGGTCTGTGCAACGCTCTGCACCGCTCCGCCCTTATAAAAGCAATTTGCATCAACATATTCTACAGTAGCAAGCTTTTCAAGCGCAGTAAAGTTTTCGGTAATATCGCATTTGAGGGTTATGTTGTTGATATAAAGCTCGCTTGAGTCTTTATCGCGGAAATACACCTTAAAGGCGCGAACAAATCCGTCGCTGTCAGCGAGAGCCGACATATCGGTCACGCCAAGACTGACCGTCCTCCATTCCGACGTAGCGCCCGACAGTGACGGGCACTCGTTGACATATTCGCCCACGTCCGTAGTTCCTGCGGGCATTAAGCGCACCGCACTGTCTGTCAGCTCGACAGAGGACATAAACGTAAGCTCAATATCCGTCAGCGCCACCGTGGGAATCGGGCTTTCGAGAAGCACCGTAAAGCCCGCATACTTATTGTCATTTACGCATAATCGAAAGGCGCGCTTGCTGTTGATGTCGATCATGCCGCACGAGTCACATTCAAGGCTCTCGTGTCCTGCGTGCCACGCATAAAGCTCGGAGGCACCGTTTTCAAAGTCAATAACCGCGCCGCCGATCGTTTTTTCTCCCGTGGAGCTTGCGTTGGCATAAGATTTTGTGTCTTGGATTATCGCTGTATTTTCGGCAGAAAGGTCAACGTAGCCCTCGGTCGTTACCTCCTCGGTGGTCTGCGACTCGGTGGTCTGCTCTTCGGTTTCGGACTCACTCTCGCTCTCGAGTGCTGGGGACGTCGTTACCTCGGTCACGGACTCGGCAGTCGTTTCGGTTGCGGGGGATGTCGTTTCCTCCGTCGTCGCGGGCTTGGTGTCAGCCGCGGTGGTGTCGGTGGTCTGACTTCCTTCGCCGTTATCGGTACAAGCCGCGCCCATTATCATAATGGAGGCGAGCAGAAGCGCAAGCAATCTTTTCTTCATTCGTTCCCCTTTTCTCCGCCGAGAGGCGGTGTTTTCCTTAATGCTCTTTACTTCAGTATAACACAAAAATACCCGTCTGTCAATCGTTTTGTCTTGACAGGCGGGGCAAACGGTAGTATAATATTATTACGTAAATTTTATAAGGATGTGTATATATGAAAAAAACAGGATTTATTGCAATAGTGGGCAGACCTAACGTGGGAAAATCCACTCTGCTCAACGCAATTCTCGGCGAAAAGGTGGCTATCGTTTCCTCAAAGCCGCAGACCACCCGCAACCGTATCACGGGTATACTCACAAAAGGCGAGGAGCAGTACGTTTTCCTTGATACACCGGGAATTTTTGAAGCAAGAAACACGCTTGGCGATTATATGGTAAAGACGGCGAATTCCTCTATGCAGGATGCCGACGCGGTCATCTTAGTCACCGACACGGGACGCGAGCCGACCTCCGTTGAGCTTGACGTTATCAAGTATCTCAAGCGCTCGGGCGTGCCGTCCATTCTTGCGCTCAATAAAACCGATCTTTACAACGCCACCGAGGTAGCTGACGCTATCATCAGATACAACGCTCTTCACGATTTTTCCGCAACCGTGCCAATCTGCGCACGCAACGGCAAGGGTGTTGAGGCAGTCCTCAAGGAGTGCCGCCCATTTATGCGCGAGTCGGAGTGGTTTTTCCCCGAGGATATCGCCACCGATCAGCCCGAGCGGCAGATGGCTGCGGAAATAATCCGCGAAAAGCTGTTGCGCACGTTGAACAAAGAAGTCCCCCACGGTATCGCTGTGGTTATCGAGCAATTCAAGGACGAGGGAAGTCTTGTCAGCATTCACGCCACCATTTACTGCGAGAAATCCTCTCACAAGGGCATACTCGTCGGCAAGGGCGGCGCGGAGCTGAAGCGGATCGGCTCTTACGCGCGTCAGGACCTTGAGGGCTTGCTTGGCACCAAGGTATACCTTAATCTTTGGGTAAAGGTCAAGGAAAATTGGCGCGAAAGCACCGCGAGCGTTGCGAATTTCGGTTACAGAGATTGATTTTTTGATTTGAAAGTGAGGTGAGAATATGCTCATTACCGCAGACGGACTGGTTATCCGTTCATTTCCCGCCGGGGACAACGGAATAATGCTGCATATCCTCACTCCCGACAGAGGCAGAATATCGGTTATAGCAAAAGGCGTTCACAGCAAAGGGAAAACGGCGGGACAGCTTGCATCCGTCACCCAGCTTTTTACCTACGCCAACTACGAGCTTTACCGCAAGGGTGATATGTATTGGCTTCGCGGCGGCTCTATTATCAACGCCTTTTACAATCTGTCAATGGATATCGGGAAGATGTCGCTTGCCACCTACCTTTGCTCGGTGGCGGACGAGCTGTCCGACGAGGGGGAGGAGGCGGAACAGCTTCTCCGCATGCTGCTCAATTCCCTTTATTCGCTTGACAGAGGACAGAAATCGCACAGGATTATCAAGGGCGTTTTCGAGCTTCGCGCCGCCGCCATGTCGGGATATGCGCCCAACCTTATGGGGTGCGATATATGCGGCGAGGGTTATCCCGAGAGCAGTTATCTTGACGTTATGAACGGCAGGCTTATCTGCGCCGACTGTCAGACCAAGCTTAACAGAGCGCAAAATCCTTTTGTGCATAAAGACATTCCGACGAATTCGGAGGACGGCGCAAGGAACATAATCACGCCCATTTCCTCCTCCGTTCTTGCCGCTATGCGGTACGCCCTGACCGCCTCCGACGAAAAGATCTTTTCCTTCAACCTCAAAAGCACGGAGGAAGAGATACTGTTTGCCCGCGCGGCGGAAACCTATATTTTGAATCAGCTTGAAAGAAGCTTCGACGCGCTGGATTTTTATCACAGCGTTGAGATGCAGGGATAAAACATGAAAAAAGCATCACTTGAAGAAATGCTGAAAAGCCTTGACGGACAAGGACTTATTCCTATGCACATGCCGGGGCACAAGCGAAGCGGGGAGCTTTGCGACGGTCTGCCCTACTCTATGGACGTCACCGAGATACGCGGCTTTGACGACCTTCACGGCATGGAGGAGGACGGATGTATTCGCAGCATCTGCCGTCTTGCGGAGGAAGCATACGACATTTCTACTCGTGCGGACAGCAAGACGTCTGCATATCCCTTGGTTGGCGGCTCTACCGTTGGTATTCTTGCCGCCGTGCGCGCCACGGCTATGCAGCTTCGCAGAAGCGGCGACGAGCCCGAAATACTTATGGCGCGCAACTGCCACAAGTCGGTTTGGCACGCGGCAGAGCTTGCGCGGCTTTCTGCTCATTACGTTATGCCAACAGCAGACGAAAACGGAATTTTCGGCGGCGTTTCACCGATTGAAATTGACAGACTTCTGTCCGCTCATCCCGCCTGCAAAATAGTAGTTATCACCTCCCCCTCCTACGAGGGAGTAATATCCGACGTTGGCAAGATCGGCGATGTCGTACACCGCCACGGTGGTCTTCTTTTAGTAGACGCCGCGCACGGGGCGCACCTGCCATTCTTACCCAACGCAAAAAGCGTTTTTGACGGAGCGGACGCGGTAGTCGTCAGCCTGCACAAGACACTTCCCGCGCTGACGGGGTGCGCGCTTTTGCTGCTTCCGTCGCAGAGCCTCGATTCCTCTCTCGTAGCACGCGAGCTGAACGTGTTTGAAACGAGCAGTCCGTCCTACGTGCTGCTCTGTTCGATAGAGAGGTCGATTTCCCTTGCTATGCAAGAGAAAATGCGTTTTGCGGCATATGTTGATAAACTGAAAAGCGCACGTGCGCGTCTATTGAATTTAAAACACCTATCTCTTTATTCACAGTCCAAATTTGACTGTGACGAAGGCAAGCTGGTTTTGGTTATCCCGCCGAGTGTTACTCTTGACGGCAAAGCCTTGACGGGCGGCTCTCTTGCCGACTTGCTCCGTCTTCGCAAAATTGAAATTGAGATGTCCGCGCCGCGCTACGTCGTTGCAATGACCTCGGCGTGGGATATGGTGCGCACCGACAGCGGATACGCCTCCCCGAATATCGACGCCTTTATCGACGCACTCTCGGAAATAGACGCTTTGCTCGACTTTACAGATCTCCCCGACGCCAAAGACTTTTCCGCGCATTCACTTCCCACTGTGCGTATAGCGACGCACGACGCGCTTGAACGTCCCGCTACCGCCGTCCCCCTTGACGCTGTCAGTGGCAAAACCTCCGCCTGCTACGTTTGGGCGTATCCCCCCGGCATCCCCCTTATCGCCCCCGGCGAGGTGTTCGACAACTCCGTCATCACCTCTATCAAAAACCATACCGACTCAAGCATTTCCCTACGCATCCAACCCGATTGTAAAGACGGCTTTTGGGTGATATGAGAATTATATTGGGGCTTTGCCCCAAACCCCACAAGCCCTTTCTTGAAAGAAAGGGCTTGACCCAAAGAACTTTGCCACAAATTTATTTTTGCTTAAATTTGCTTCGTATGGTGACAGCCAAAACCGTCTCTATACCCTCCGTGGGTCCCTTACCAACTCGATTTTGAATAAAAAAGTGAAGCTTTCCGCCAAAGCGGAAAGCCTCATTCACTACCAGCTATCAATTTTCAATTCCTTCAGCAATCGCTTCGGCAAAGTCGCCCTCCTCTGCCTCCTTGAGCGCGGTCTGGTAGGACTCGATAACTGCCTCCTCCAGCGTTGCGCGGAACTGCGAATTGATAGGATGTACGATATCGCGATAGGTATCGTCGGGATTCTTGCGGCTGGGCATTACGATAAAGAACTTGTCCCGAGCGTTGATAACCTTTATGTCGTGTACGGCAAGCTGATTGTCAAACGTCACCGAAATAATTGCCTTCATAGGGCCCTCTTCAAAAAGCTTTCTTACCTTGATATCCGTGATCTGCATTATTTTTACCTCCGTTGTAAGTTTTACAGATATTCTGCCTTTTATGCTTCAAGTATAATACCTGTTTGTGAAGCCTAATCAATGAAATTGGTATTTTTTTGTGAACTTGTCCAACATCTTGTGACATATTTCGTAGAATATTAACAAATGTTAACTGCAAATCCGCTTTTGTGGCGGCTTTCGACGCACACCGAATATTTAAAAATTACGGCTTTTGCCCTCTTTTCGGGCATATAATATAAGAATGTAAACATACTACCTGAAAGGATCTTTGTAATGTCCACCCCCAACACACATTTCGGCCCGAAGCGAATAAAGGATTTTTTAAACGGCGGGCGCGGAGTTTATTTTATAGGAATCGGCGGCGTGATGATGTCATCGCTCGCTTTGCTCACACACCGTATGGGCTTTGAGGTTCGCGGATCGGACAGAACGCGCACCTCTGTTACGGAGGAGCTGGAGCGGGAGGGTATTTCCGTTTCCTACGGTCACAACGAGAGCAATATAGACAGCTTTGACGGTTGCTCCACTGTCATATACACCGTTGCAATATCAGCCGACAACCCCGAATATAAGCGTGCGGGCGAGCTTGGGATTCCCTGCGTATCGCGCGCGGATTATCTTGGCTACATAATGACTTTTTATCAGAATCGCGTCGGAATTGCGGGCATGCACGGCAAAAGCACGGTGACCTCCATGTGCGCCGAGATATTCATGACCGCAGACACCGATCCCACAGTCATGTCTGGCGCAGAATACGCACCTATGGGAGGTGCTTACCGACTCGGCAAACGCGACAAAAAGCATTTTATTTTTGAAGCCTGCGAATATATGGACTCCTTCCTTGATTTTTTCCCTACCGTTGCCATTCTGCTCAACGCAGAGATGGAACACGTGGATTATTTCAAGAGCATGGTGCAGATACAATCGTCCTTTGAAAAATTTGCCGCTATAACGGGAGAGGACGGCTGTGTTATTGCCAACGCCGACGACGAATACACCCTTGCGGCGGCAAAAGAGGCGGTAGCGTCGGGCAAGTGCGGAAGGCTGATCCGCTTTTCCACCCTTGACCGCTCGGCGGAGCTTTACGCCGACGAAATTTCGGTAAGTCCCTGCGGCTTTCCCGAATTTACACTGACGGCATACGGAAAAGAGCTTGGCAGAGTGCATCTGCCCGTCACGGGCAAGCACCAGATATACAACGCCCTCGCCTCTGCTTCGGCGGCGCTCAACGCGGGGCTTGAACCGGCAAAAATCATTGAAGGACTTGAAAAATTCCAAGGTGCTGCGCGGCGAATGGACTATATCGGAAAATGTAACGGTGCTGACGTTTACGACGATTACGGTCATCATCCGACAGAAATATATTCGACTCTTGAGGGCGCGTCACACCTTCCGAAAAGCACCGACGGACAGCGCGGCAGACTTATCTGCGCCTTTCAACCGCACACATACAGCCGCACGGCACAGCTTTTTGACAAGTTCAAAACGGCGTTTGAGCCTGCGGACTTGATAATTTTGCTTGACATATATTCGGCGCGTGAGGTAAATACTTACGGTGTATCCTCACAAAAGCTTGCAAAGGCTATATCCGAGTCGGGCAAGTCGGCGTATTACGCTCCGTCGCAGGAGGACGCCGTAAAATTCTTAAAAGATACTCTCCGCGAGGGCGACGTTGCCGTCATTATGGGAGCGGGCGACATTTTCCACGTCAGCCGCGCCGTCACGGACAAATAAAATTTGTGGGGAAGCAGACCTGAATCAGTCGCTTCCCCTTTTTATTTTCGCGCGAGGTGTGGCTATGGTTTTTTCATCTCCCATATTTCTTTTCGGCTTTTTGCCCGTTAGCCTTGGACTTTACTTTTTAATATCGCGACGGTGGCAGAACGCTTGGCTTTTCCTTGTCAGCCTTGTGTTTTACAGCTGGGGAGAGCCCGTTTTGTGCGTGGTAATGCTTCTATCCATGACGAGTGCGTATCTGCTTGCCTTCCCCATTTCCAAATATAAAGCTGACCGCCCGCGCCTTGCAAGGCTTTGCCTTTTTGTGTCCGTCGGAATAAATCTTGCGCTGTTGATTTTTTTCAAATACACGGGATTTATTATTGACAATCTGCGGCTTATCCCCGCCCTATCACCTTTTCTCGACGGAATAAGGCGATTTGCCTTGCCGATAGGAATTTCATTCTACACCTTCCAGATAATCTCTTACACCGCCGATCTTTGGCGGGGTAACGCACAGCTTCAAAAAAACTATATCTCATTTGGATGCTACGTTACAATGTTTCCCCAGCTCATAGCGGGACCTATCGTAAAATACAGCGACGTGGATACTGCTCTGCGCACGCGCTCTGTGACCATTGACGGCTTTGCAACGGGCATCCGCCGCTTTGCGGTAGGACTTGCGAAAAAGATAATTTTTGGCGACGGTGCAGGCGCGTTATTTGCTTATTTTTTGCAATCCCGCGAATTCTCGCCCACCGCTCTGTCTGCGTGGGGCATGATGATATCCTATACGCTGCAAATATATTTCGACTTTTCGGGCTACTCGGATATGGCAATAGGACTGGGGCGAATGTTGGGATTTGATTTTCCCGAAAACTTCAATTACCCCTATGCCGCGCGTTCTGTGACCGATTTTTGGCGGAGGTGGCACATCACCCTTTCCTCATTTTTCCGCGAATACGTCTACATTCCGCTGGGCGGCAACAGACGGGGACGAGCGCGGACGTATCTCAATCTGACGGTGGTGTGGCTACTCACGGGGCTGTGGCACGGGGCGGCGTGGAACTTTGTGCTTTGGGGCGCGTACTATCTTATATTTCTCATAGCCGAAAAGACTTTTTTGCTAAAGCTCCTTGATCGCGTGCCCGCCGTTTTAGGACGAATATACACTCTTTTCACAGTTGGAGTGGGATGGCTTTTGTTCTCGGCTACGTCGGCTACGGATGCTTTGTCCGTCATAAAGGACTTGTTCGCCGCCCCTGCGCTCACCACGCCGCAGGTAAGCTTTGCCGCGACAAGCGCACTTCCCTTTTTACTGCTTGCGGCGGTGCTTGCCACTCCGTTACCCAAGCAGCTGTGCCAATGGCTCTCGCGCCGCCCCTCCCCCGCAGTAAAATACGCGGAAAGTGCCGCGATCTTGCTTTTACTAATGCTCGGAGTGGCTTTTGCCGCAGGCAGCTCGTACAGTCCGTTTCTTTATTTTAATTTTTGAATCATGAAAAACAAGACACCTGAAATCATACTCATTTTTTCCTTTTGCTTCATACTGTTTTTTGGTATGGCATCCTACGTTACCTCCACCTCTCCCGACTTTTCGGAGGATGAAAACCGCGTCCTTGCCGCACTGCCGCGCTACAAGCGAGACGACGTTGTCGGCGCGTGGAGTGAGGGCAAGCTTTCGCGACAGCTAAACAGCTATTTTTCGGACAGATTGGTGTTTCGACGCCAGCTCGTCGGTATGCAGGGCGCGGCAGGTGCGGCGCTTGGCGGAGGGGCTTCGCGCGGCGTTGCCATGGGTCGCGACGGTCAGCTTGCCACCTATCTTTTCGACGCATATCTGTCCCCCACGCGGCGTGCGAGCAGCTCTGACTTTTTCCTCGAAAGTCATATTGCTGAGCAGTGCGCCGCCGTCAAGCGGTTGGCGAATGAATTGCAAAAGCAGAATATCGACCTTTGCTTTCTGCCCGCACCGCGAGTGGTGGACGTGTGCGCCGCGTCGCTGAATTACCCCGCTCAGCCGTCGGACAAGCTCATGGGGCTGATAAAATCACGGCTTTCCGATACGCAAAGCCTCGCCCTGATAGACATGCTCTCACCCTTGCGGCAGGCAAGCGCGCGCGGAGAGTATGTGATGTACCGCACCGACCACCATTGGACGGCAGAGGGTGCGTATATGGCGTATCTTGAAATAATGGCGGCACTCCCCTATAACGAAATCCCGCTTGTAAGAGAGGATTTTTCAGCGCGGAAAATCGAAAATTTCATTGGAACTACCGCCTCGCGCGCGTGTATTGGAAGCACTCCTCTCTGCCGCCCCGACGTTATGGAGATATGGGAGCGGGAGGACGACCAAAGCTTTACCGTCCGCGACGGAAACGGCTTTGAAATGCGCGGATTTATTGACGAAAAATTCTTGTCGGGCAAGGATAAATACGGCGCGCTTCTCGGCGGAACGAGAAATTATTTGGAGATATTCAAAACCGACGCCACGGGCGCGCGTGTGACGGAAAGGCCGCATCTGCTCGTGGTCAAGGATTCCTTTGCAAACAGCGTGATCCCCCTGCTTGCGCGGCATTTTGACATCACCGCCGTTCACCTGTCGGGCGGCATGACGGACGTTTCAAAATACGCACGGGAGTGCGACGCAGACGCCGTGCTTATACTCTATAATCTTGAAAATATGGTCACGGCGGATCATTTGAACAGGGTAAAATAAAAGACCGACGGCGAAAAGCAAACTGCTCTTCGCCATCGGTTTTTTAGTGTTTCCCCCACAAGGCCGTGTATACCGTGATTTCGAACCCTGGTTTGTTCAGGGCGGTGATCTTGCCGCGACTTTACTGCTCCCAACGTCCTCTTGCGGATCGGGACAAGTCAACCGTTATCCGTAAAAGGGAGGTCTGCAAACCGCCGCGCGACTCGATCTCCTTTGATCTGTTGTAGGTCTCAATACAAGTATATCACGCACCCCGCAGGATTTTTTTACTTCTTGTCGGGTGTGATATTGAGGTCGTAATCAGCCTCGTCAGACAGCATATCGTCAAAGAAATCCGCAACGTCGTCAAACTCGTCGTCGTCATCAACCGTTACAAGGATATCCTCTCCGTCCTCATCCTTCTCAGCCTTGAGAATAACGTACTCACACACGTCATCCGCAGTAGCTTCCCCGTCACAGGGAACCATTGCGTAATACATAACACCGCCGATCTCGGCAGAACCGATAACCTCAAATTCAAGCTCGTTTCCGTCCTCGTCGGTCAATGTATAGAATTCGCCTTCAAGCTCTTTCTCATCCATGTCAATATTCTCCATTCCTCTCCGCCTGTGCGGAGCTATTTTTTATTACGCTTTTATTATACACTGTAAGCCGCTTCTTGTCAACCTTTTTTTATCACTTTGGAAAAGCTCTGCCTGTCCTTTTTATCGACAAATTTTGTCATTTAAAGTATCTCCGACAGCACTGCGTTTGATACCAGCCAGCCTTGTTTTGTCAAAAATACTCTGCCGTTTTCGATTTTAAGATGCCCCGACACAACAAACGGGCGGCAACGCTGACCGTAAGCGGCGTCAAACTCAACGCCAAAATTTTCATAGAATTCACGGGTATCTATGCCCCCGCGCAGTCGCAGTCCAAGCATAACGTACTCCGACATACGCTCATCCTTGTCGGGTCGGTAGGACTCACAGACTATATTCTCCCCCCGCAAAAATGCCTCGATATCGCGGCTGTTTCCAAACCGCTCGCCGTCAAAATAGGAATACGCCGCAACTCCGAGTCCGAGATATTCGCGGCACTGCCAGGTATGGGTATTATGCCGCGAGCGGCATCCATCCTTTGCAAAATTGCTTATCTCGTAATGCTCGTATCCGCTCTCCGAAAGCCTTTTTGCAACAAGCGAGTACATATCCGCCACCGCATCCGCGTCTGCAATATTCAGCTTGTCACGGCTTTTGTAAAAGCGTGTTCCCTCCTCCACCGACAGGCAATACGCCGAGACATGGGAGCAATCAAGCTCAATGTACCGCGAAAGCGTGTATTCAAGGCTCTCGACAGTCTGATCGGGAATACCTATCATCAGGTCAATATTGATATTATCTATTCCCACAGCGCGCGCCGCTCGTACAGTTTCCTCCGCATCAGCAAACTTATGTATCCTGCCAAGCAAACGAAGCTCACTGTCAACGGCGCTCTGCACGCCGATACTGAGTCTGTTTACTCCAAGGGCGTGCCACGCGGCAAGGCTGTATTCGCTCGCCGTCGCGGGGTTGCACTCCACAGTTATCTCTGCGTCGGGAAGAATATCAAAGCACTCCCGCGCGGTATCAAGCACTGTCGCCGATTGATCAGCGTTCAAGAGTGTCGGTGTGCCGCCGCCAAGATATACCGTATCAAATTTTCTTTGCCGACAACGGCTTTTCCACTCGTGCATACGGCGGCACAGCTCGTTTGTGTACCGCGCGATAAGCTCTGAGTCGGCGTTGGCGACCGAGCAAAAGTCGCAGTAGTGGCACTTACTCTTGCAAAATGGAATGTGTATATACAATCCCGTTTCCATAGCCTCTCCAAATTCAATTCAAGGGAATCTCCGAAGACGGAGATCCCCTTTGAAATATCACTTACTTTACAAGATGTCTTTTGATCTTCTTGGACGTGGTCTTTTCAAACTCCGTCTTGCGAAGCTCAATGTTTCTTATCTGCTTAAATCCAGGCAGCTTGCGGTTGAGCTGGTTGATGGAATTGCGAATGGAATTCTGTATCAGCTCGTCGCTCGATCCCGTGGGGAACTTGTCGCGGTTGGGATAAATTACAGCCGTCAGAATGACCTCGTCGCTATCAGCCGCCTTGCGTCCGACCACGACACACTCCGCAATGCTCTCAACGTCCTCAAGATATTCCTCGATCTCCTCGGGGAACACGTTCTTACCGTTTTCAAGCACGATAACGGATTTCAGACGTCCCGTGATGTAAACGTATCCGTCCTTATCCATATACGCGATATCGCCTGTTCTGAACCATCCGTCGTCCGTAAACGCCGCCTCGTTTGCCTCGGGGTTGTTGTAGTAGCCGAGCATTACGTTGTCACCCTTGACCTGAAGCTCGCCCTCAACGTAGCCGTGTTCATTAGGAGTGCCGTCGCCGAACTCGTCCGAAATTCTGACTCGGCAGCAAGGAACAGCGGGTCCGACAGAGCCGTACTTTCTCGCGTAATAAGGCGTTACATTGGTAAGAGGAGCGCACTCGGTAATACCAAAGCCCTCGAAAATGGAGATGCCGAAGTCCTCAAAAGCCCCGATAAGCTCGGGGTTGAGTCTTGCACCGCCGCAGATTATCTTTTCAAGGCGTCCTCCGAATGCGTCGTGGACCGACTTGAACAGCTTGCGGCGCACGTCGATGCCCACAGCCATAAGGGAGCGCGACGTTTTAAGAGCTGTGCGCAGTATTCCGTCTCTGTGCGTTCTCTCTGCCTCTGACCATATTTTTTTATACATGGTATTGACAAACAGAGGAACGAGAACGAGTCCCGTAGGCTTGAACAGCGCGAAGTTTTTCAGCACGTGACGCAGGGAGTCGTTGATGCATACCTCCGCACCCAGCACAAGCTCTGCCATCATGCAGGCAAGCTCGTAGGTGTGGTGAACGGGAAGCACCGAAACAAGAACGTCGTCGGAGGTAAAGCACACTGTCGCCAGTGCGGAATTTACTACCGAGAACACGTTGGTCTGGGAAAGCATAACGCACTTACTCGTACCCGTAGTTCCCGACGTGAACAGCATTTCAGCCAAAGCACCTCGGTCAGCTACGACGGGATAACGGTAGCCATCACGCTCAATGCGCTCTGCTCCGAGGGTAAGCACCTCGTCAAAGGATATCACTTTGTTATCAAAGGAATTATCATACGCAGGCATTACGGGAATGAAATATTTTACTCCCGTTTCCTGTGAGGAGATAAGCTTTATAAAGCCCTCGTTAAAGCTCTTGGAATATACTACTGCCTTAACGTCTACCATCTTAAAAAACTTGTCGATCTCCTCTACTGCAAGCTCCTTGTCCATAGGAACTACAACGCATCCTGCCGCCATAGCTCCGATATAGGTGCATACCCACTGAGGGGTGGTGTCGCCGATAACGGCAACCTTCTGTCCCGACAGTCCCATCGCATTGAATGCCGCCGCAGTTTTGTGTATCATTGCGCCAAATTCCGCATAAGTAAGGCTGCGAAGCTCCTTGCCAACAAAATATCTGTACGCCGTTTTGTCGCCGTGCGATTCGATCACCTCGCACAGATCCGTAACGTCCCAGATGTGTGCCGCCGTATGCTTGATCCTCGGGCGGTTTACGACCTTTACATTCTGACTCATGTTGTTCTCCTTTCAACTGTTAAGACATTGATGCTACTCGCCGCATCAACCTTCAAATATGTTTTAGCGTTACTTACCAACGCAAAATTTTGCAAATATCTCGGATATAACGTCTTCCCTGACCTCTCTGCCGCAAAGCTCTGCCAAGGCGCTCATAGCACTGCGGATTCCCTCCGCGCAGATATCGTATGGTAATTCCGACTCCAAAAGCCCGACGGCCTCTCGCAATCCGCCAGCCGCCCGCTTTAACGCCGAGCTTTGACGGGCGTTAAAGACTATCGCGTCCTCGCCCGTGCGCAGATCCTCGTCAACGTACATGAGGTTTATCCGCTCTGCAAGCTCCTCAATTCCCTCTCCCGTAAGAGACGAGATGAATACGGGCTTTGCATCAGATGGCAAAAGCGTTAAAGCACTGCACTTTTCATTCGTTCCAAGGTCGGATTTCGTTATTACCCACAAAACGGGGATATCCAGCTCTGCTACCTGTGTGACAAGCGCCTCGTCATCGCCGTCGGCAGGGCGGCTTCCGTCAAGCAGTGCCAGCACAAGCTCGGCATCCTTTATCGCCGCACGTGCGCGCTCAACGCCGATGCTCTCAACTATGTCGTCGGTATCTCTGATACCCGCCGTATCGGACAGGCGCAAGGTAACCTTGCCCACCGTCACCGTATCCGAAAGCACGTCGCGCGTTGTTCCCGCGATATCCGTTACAATCGCCGCGTCGCGTCCGAGCAGCTTATTGTAAAGCGCACTCTTGCCCACGTTAGGCTTTCCGCACACGACCGTTGGAATTCCCTCGGCTATGGCGTGTCCCGTGCGATAGGTTTCAAGCAGACAGCACACACTGTGCTGAATTTTATCAAGAGCCGACACGATCTCCTCGCGGGACATCTCTGTCAGGTCCTCCTCGGGGAAATCAATGCCCGCCTCTATATTTGAAAGCACTGCGCACATGCCGTCGTACATGCTCTCGGCATCCCGCGTCAGCTTATCCGAATAGCCGCCTCTTGACAGCTTCAATTGCTCCTCGTTGCGAGCATCAAGCAGATTTCCAAGAGCCTCGGCTTTTGTAAGGGACATTTTTCCGTTAATAAACGCTCTTCGCGTAAACTCGCCCGCCGTTGCTTGGCGCGCACCCGCAGATATCAGCGCTTCAAGCACGCGCGCCGTGACCAGAACTCCGCCATGGCAGCTTATCTCCACGGTGTCCTCACCCGTAAAGGAGGCTGGAGCGCGGTACACGACGGCGATGCCGTCGTCGATCACCTCACCGTCCGAAATAATGCTTCCATACACGGCAAGTCGTGATTCCGTTTGTGAAAGCGGCTTGCCCGACAAGGGCGAAAACGCCCTGTCCGCAATTTCCACCGCTTCCCCGCCCGACAGACGGAGCAGCGCAACACCGCCCTTACCAAAGGGGGTGCTGACCGCCGCGACCGTGTCAAGACAGGTGGCAGTGCCGCCAAAATTACTGTCAGTCTTCATCATTGTAATCGTCCTGAGGCAGAGCCGCCGACAGGTCGATATCAAAGGGATCCTTTACGTCGTCATCGCTGAACGTAGAGGGGATATTCTTCTTGGAGCGATTGGACATTCCCGCAGTGGGATCAACGCTTTTCTTTGCCTTCTTGCGAGGCTGTGAGGGCATACCCGATTCCTCAAGATAGATAACGATACGGCGGTTGTTGTCTGTTCCGATAGAGTTGGTGGACACACCCTCGACGTTCTGTATCTCGGAATGGATGATGCGGCGCTCATAAGGATTCATGGGCTCCAGCATAATGCTCTTCTTGTACTTTTGTACCTGTGCCGCCTTCTTTCTTGCAAGCACGCGGAGAGCCGCCTCGCGCTTTGCTCTGTAATCCTCGATATCAATGGTGATACGGGAGAATTCGCGCTTAACTCCCTCCTCCTTGCGGTTGGACGCAAGGTTTGCGAGATATTGCAGGGAATCCAGCGTTTCGCCGTGATGTCCGATAAGCGAGCCTGCATCCTCGCCCTCAATGCTGATAACAACGTCGTCGTTGTCACCCTCGCGCATAGTCACGGTGCAATCCATATTCATATCCGCAACCAGCTTTTTGATAAATTCAAAAGCGATAAGCTCGCCTGCGCTCGCGCCTTCAAACGCCGTATCGGCGGTAACGTCCTGCGCGCCGCCCTCCGCCACGGGAGCTGTTTTGTCGTCTGCCGTTTCGGGTGCGTCGTACTCCGCACGGATCACCGTGGGAGTAGAGCCAAGTCCGAGAAAGCCCTTCTTTGCCTCCTGAAGAACGCTCACAGTTATATCATCGGCACTTGCCGCGCCAAGCTCCTTGACCGCCTCGGCGACTGCTTCGTCAAGGCTCTTTGCCGTTATTTCTACTGTCTTTTTCATTATTTATTCCTTCTGTATCAATCGTTTTTATCGGTTTCGGTCTTGTCGTCCTTGAGGTTTACGCCATCAATAAGGGAAGTCTTTGTCTTGCCTGCGGACTCGCTATTTTCCGCCTTGCTCTCGGGAGCGTCCTCTGTCTGCTGCTCGGGCGCATCCGCCTTGGGCGTCTGCTTCTTCACTCCGCCGTGACCGTTGGTTTCAGGCTTCTGAACGATAAAGTCCTCGTCGTCAATGTGGTGGAGCGAGCGCACGTTGGGATTTCTCGTTCCGCTCGGCTTCTTGGGCTTTTTCTTTTCCTTGCCCATAAGCTCGCGCTCTGCCGCCTTATAATCCTCCTCCGTAAACTTGGGAAGCGGCATGACCTTTGACATAATAAACTGCTTTAAGGTGCTGATGATACTCTTGAATATCCAGTACACGCCTACTGCCGCGGGAACGATAAAGGTAATGTATACGCTGAACAGAGGCATCATTACGTCCATCATACCGTTGGAGCAGCCCGTCGCCTTATCATTTGCCGCCTGAGTAGGCTGATAGGACATCTTACGGCTGAGCTTCATGCTGAAAAAGTATACCACAAATGTCAGAACAGGGATAGCAAGCAGTACCCAAGGCTCGCCGAATGTGGGGATAAGTCCGAAGTTTACGCCGAATACGCTGAAATCCGGAACGCCCTTTGCAAGCGCGGGCTCAAGGATTCCCCAAACGTCCGCGCCGTTGGAGAAGAATGCAAAGCTTTCAATGCCTGCAACAGACTCGAGGTTATCTCCAAGCAGAGAAAGCAGCTCGATAGTACCGTTATTGGAGCGCAGAGCAAGGCCAAGTCCGCCTGCCGCGTGGGGTGCTGTTGCAAAGGTAATGAGCGCGTTGGAAACGCCGCTCGTGCAACCAAGAATATACTGAACGGGGTCGATAACGATATAGTACAGGGGGAGAATTATTATCATGGAAAGGATCATGGGCAGGCATCCCGCAGTCATGGGATTGAAACCTTCCTTCTGATACATCTCCTGTATCTCCGTCTGCACCTTTTGCATGGTAACGTTATCGTTGCGTCCTGCGTACTTTTTGCGGATAGCCATTTCCTTCGGACGGAGAAGTGCCTGACGGCGATTGTTCTTCTGCTGCTTGATGCTTACGGGAAGCATAATGATCTCAACGAGGATAGCAAAGAAAAGCGATCCGAGAATAAAGCTTCCAAAGCCGAGTGTGTTGATTATCCAGCTGAATGCAACGCCTATCCAGTGAAGGATAGTACCGAGGAAATCAGCGCCCGACGTGTCAACAGACGTCTGAAGCGCACCTACGAGCACCTTTACGTCCTCGTTGTTGATCTTCAAAACGACCTCATCAGAGCCTTCAGCCGCGATATCTGTAAGCTTTACAAGGTCGATATCAAATTCGATCTTGTCGCTGGCATCTGCGGCAGCGAGCACGTTATAAACGAACTCGTTTGCGCGCTCTGGCTGTGCCTCGGGCAGCTTTTCGTCGTTAAAGCCCTCGGCGGTAACGTCGTAGCCGTTATAAGCCGCAACGATAGCCGTATGAACGTTCATTTCCTTTGAGCCAAACGCCATGGTCTTGCCCTGCGTTTCGACTATTTCGTTTGCTATCTGCTTGATAGTATCCTTATCAAGCGAGTTTTCCGCGGTGGTAGAGCAATCACCCACCGCAATGGTGTGCTTTGCCGCATTTCCCGAGCATCCCGTCAGTGCTGCGCCTACAAACACGAGCACCGCAAGGATAAGGACTCCGCGGGAGAGAATTGCTTTCATTATTCCGCCGCCGGCGGTTCTTTTTGCGAATCTCATTTAAAAAGTTCCTTTCAATTTCATAACGCACCGAATACATTTGCCGTCGGTACTGCGGTCGCGGCTTCACTGAATTTTAGCCGCTGATTACGATCTGTCACAAGCCCCGTCACTCCGCGCGCCGTCTTTTTCCAACGCTTCGGTGTTCACTTAGGCATCCTCTTTTTCGTCCGTTTTATCAGGAGCGGACTCCTCCTCTGCTTCCGCCTTCAGCCGTGCCGAAAGCTGTGCGTTATACGCTTCTCTGTCGTATTTGCTGTATCTTGCAGGCATAGTCTTAAATCCCTTTTTGGGAACGGGATCAAACCCACACGGCGAGAGCGGACTGCACCGCAATATCCTCCACACCATAAGGACAAATCCCGCGAAAAATCCGCGTTTTTCAAATGCTTCAATAGCGTAGGACGAGCAGGTAGGGTAAAAACGGCAGGTGGGATTTTTCTTCATTCCCGAGATATGCTTCTGATAAAAGCGTATCAGCCGTATCATGACTCGCTTCATGCACGGTCCTCCGCGTACATATCCAGCTTCCCGAAAATATACGCCAGATCGCGCTCGACATCCGTGCTTTTTGCACCGATTATGGTGGGACGGGAGGAAATCACTATCAGCCAGCCGCGCTTCAAGGCTCTCTTTTTTTCAATATGCCGCAAAGCCTCGCGGATTATGCGCTTGGCTCTGTTGCGCGCCACTGCCCCGCCCTCGCGCTTAGGGACGGAAAGACCTATTCTGTTGACGTAAGCCTTCTGCGGATTGGCAAGCATCAGCCGCCTTGCGGCGTAGTCGCGAAGCACGGACACAGCAACGTATCTGCCCGCAAACCGATTGCCTCTCTTGAAGGTCTTATTATACAGATGATTTTCTTTGATGGCTATTTCCTTCATTTTTCACTCACCTAACGATATTGTGTTATTTGCGGCTGTGGCTCTGCCGCTTATATGCTTCCGTCGTGTAATTTCGTTGATATTTTGTGCGAGATCCCTATAATGAAAAACCCCGAGGACAGACAGTCAAAAAACGCAATCTGCTCCTTGCACTATCGGTCATCGGCGGTTTTTATGTTTTGCGATACGGCTACGACACACCGAGTGCGCGCACCCGCTCATATTTCGGAAATCAGTAGGTCAGTCTCTTTCTGCCCTTTGCACGTCTTCTCTTAAGAACTGCTCTTCCGTCTGCCGTTCTCATTCTCTTTCTGAAGCCATGCTCCTTTTTTCTCTGACGCTTTTTGGGTTGATAAGTTCTGAGCATTCCTTAGCACCTCCTTGCTTATTTTGTCCGGAAGCGTTTTGCCTGACAGCCACATTTACGCTTTTACACAATGACATCCTATATTATAACCGACGACCGCCCCTTTTGTCAAGAGTTTTTTTGAATTTTTTTCATTTTTCACTCATTTACAAACAAAATCGCGGTAAAACTCAAATAATTGTGCCACTTTAACAAGCATATTACTCCCTATCCACGGTTATAACGCAGAAATGATTTGCTCGCTCGCGCATCACCGCTTCGGATATACGCGACCTTATCTCGCCGTCGGACATTTTTACTTCAAAGCCTGCCGAAACGTCAAAGATAAGGTTCGTGTGCGTGCTTCCGGGGACCATTCGAAAATCGTGTATTTTAAGCGTCGGCTCTACCTCTGCGGCAATATCCGCTACTCGCTGACGCCATTCTGTCACCTGCGGATCGTTTGTTACTATGGGATCCATGTGAATTGTCGCATCAATTCCAAATTCGTCGCGCAAGCGTTTTTCTATCATATCCACCGTGTCGTGCGTGCTGAAAATATCTACCGCTCCGTCCACCTCAACGTGCAGAGAAGCGATATTCCGTCCCGCACCGTAGCTATGCACGACAAGGTCGTGGATACCCAATGCCTCGGGGTACTCCGCCACCACCGATTCAATAGTCTTTACCGTTTCCTCCGACGGCGCACCGCCGAGAATTGAATTCTTGGTCTCGTTCAATATCTTCGCCCCCGCCACAAGTATCAGCACGGCAACGATAACGCCCATATATCCGTCAAGGTCAAAGCCCGTGAATTTGTATATCACAGTAGCCACAAGCACGGCAAAGGTGGCAATAGCGTCAGACAAGCTGTCCGCAGAGGTCGCGCGCATAACGGCAGAGTCGATCTTTTTAGCCACCCGACGGTTGAAAAACGCAAGCCACAGCTTGATTATCACAGATACGCCAAGCACGCCCACGGATATCCAACTGAACACCGTCGCCGATGGGTTGATTATTTTATTTACAGACTCGGACAAAAGCTGACTTCCCACCACTAAGACGAGGAAGGAAACTATCATTGATGCCACGTATTCTATTCTTGCGTGACCAAAAGGATGCTCTCTGTCTGCGGGCTTTGCGGCTATCTTGAAGCTGATGAGCGAAATGAGCTGAGAGCCTGCATCCGAAAGATTATTCACAGCGTCCGCCTGAATGGATATCACTCCGAAAATAAATCCCACCGCGTACTTTCCCGCGGCAAGCAGAATATTCATAATTATTCCCACCACGCTGACAAGCGTACCGTATGCGCGGCGCACGGTAGGATCGTTTGTTTTATCTCTGTTCTTAACGAACAGCTTACAGAGTAATTCCGTCATACCTATTACCTCTTACTTTTTACCTTTTACCTCAAATCAGCCCCAATACTTTTTATCGAGACTGCGGAGCTGGATAGCCTCCGCGATATGCTCCGCCTCAATGACCTCGCTATCAGCAAGGTCGGCAATAGTGCGCGCCACGCGCATGAGTCTGTCGTATCCGCGCGCCGACATTCCCAGCGACTCGTAAGCCGCCTTGAGCAGTGCCTTGGCGTCCTCGGTTGCCACGCAATATTTGCGTATTGCCGCCGCGTCAAGCTGGGCGTTACAGAATATTCTGCCTCTCTCCCCTGCCATGCGCTGTCGTGCAAAGCTTCTCGCCTTGATAACACGCTCGCGCACGTCCGCCGAGCGCTCGCTCTGCTCGCCGTTATCGCCCGACAGCTCCTCATAGCTGATGGATGGAAGCTCTATCTGTATGTCTATTCTGTCAAGCATAGGACCACTTATCCTTGAGATGTATCTGCGGACGTCGGCGTCACTGCAGGTGCATTTATGGGTAGGGTCGCCGTAATATCCGCAACGGCAGGGATTCATTGCCGCCACAAGCATAAACGAGCATGGGAAGGTCACTCGTCCGTTGGCTCGGGTGATAGTCACCCGTCCGTCCTCCAATGGCTGACGCAGAGCGTCTGTCACCTGCTTTGGAAACTCGGGCAGCTCGTCGAGGAACAAAACGCCGTTATTTGCAAGAGACACCTCGCCGGGCATGGGATTTATTCCGCCGCCCACAAGGCTGACCGCCGACATAGTATGGTGCGGCGAGCGGAAGGGTCGGTGCGACAGGAGCGAAACTCCCTCGGGTAAAAGTCCCGACACCGAATGTACCTTCGTGCTTTCTATCGCCTCCTCAAACGTCAGCGGAGGCAGAATGGTGGAAAGCCGCTTGGCAAGCATAGATTTTCCCGTGCCGGGAGGACCTATGAGCAGTATGTTATGTCCACCCGACGCCGCGATCTCCATGGCGCGCTTGGCAAGCTTTTGCCCCTTAACGTCCGAAAAATCGATATCATGGTTGCGTGAGGACTCTGTAAACGAAGCGTCATCCGACTCCACGGGAGTCATAAGCGCCGTGCCGTTGAGATGGTCAATAAGCTGACGCATGGTACGCACGCCGTAGACCTTTATTCCCTTTACAGCCGCCGCCTCGCGCGCATTTTCCGCGGGAGCGTAAAACTCCTTGAGTCCCGCGTCACGCGCCGCCACGCACATGCACAGAATACCGCGCACGCCGCGCACCTCGCCCGACAGTGAAAGCTCGCCCACGAAGCATTTATCCGAAAGATCCGCGCCGCCGTATATCGCGCCGACGCATTTGAGTATTCCCGTCAGGATAGCAACGTCAAAGCCCGAGCCCTCCTTACGTCTGTCGGCAGGTGCGAGGTTGACAAGCAGTGCCGCCTCGGGAAAACGGATTCCCGTATTGGCACAAGCCGTGCGCACTCGTTCCTTTGCTTCCTTTACCGCAAGATCGGGAAGTCCGACAAGCTCAAACTGCGGGAGAGCGGGGTATCCGTTCACCTCCACGCTGACCATAAAGCCGTCTATTCCGAAAAGTCCTGCGCTGTATACCTTTGAGAGCATATATTTTTACTCCTTGATTTTCATTGAGTATTCGTCCGCTTATAATGATACCACATTTTTGCCGTTTTTTCAAGGGTATCACTCAATTCTTATATAAAAAATGTAAATATTACGCAAACATTTTGCAACTGACCTTCAAAATCTCTTGACAATCGGGGACAAATGTTATATAATATACGGTGTGTTACTGAATGCGCGTACGCGCTTGTATTATTTCGGAGGTAAAATTGATGAAAAAGTTTTTAGCTGTTACGCTTGCCGCTCTCATGGCTCTTTCCATGGTTGCCTGCACGGGCACACAGGATGGCGGCGATAATATCGGTGACTATACTCCCGAGCAGAGCGAATACATAACCGACAAGGGTACTTTTACTTTTGCTGAGGGTGCAGCGGACACCGCTGTGCTTGTGTCCTACGTCGGCAAGGCTACCCATAACGACAAGGTTACCGTTCCCGCAGTCTTCAACGGCAGACCCGTTGCGGCTATCGGAGAAAAGGCGTTTTATCAGCTTGCTTCCGTCGTTTCAGTTCAGCTCCCCGCTACCGTAACCGTTATCGACGACTACGCTTTTTCAGGTTGCGTAAATCTTTCCGAGATCACTTGGAAGGACGAGGAAACAGGCAAGACCTCCACGGGCAACGCTCTCCCCGAGGGACTTGAAACCATTGGCGAGTGCGCGTTCTACGGTTGTACTGCAATTACCGAGCTTGACCTTGGAAAGTCGCTCGAGGTTATTGATAATTTCGCGTTTGCCGATTGTTCGGAACTCACTGAAGCAAAGCTGCCCTCCACCACCCAGACCGTGGGCGACGGCGCTTTCTGGCAGTGCCATGCTTTGACCGAATTTAACAGCAATCAGGTAAAAAAGATCGGCACTCTCGCTCTTTACGATTGCACCGCTATCGAAAAAATCACTCTGAGCAACGCTATTGAGGAGATCGGCGAATTTGCTTTCGCTACCGAGTCCTCCACTCTCAAGGACAAGATCGACACCGACTCCTTCAAGGATAACGATTACGTAAAAAAATACTATGAAAATATTGCCGACGCGGTAACTACCGACGACGGTGAGACCACAGCAGGCGAGGAGGAAACCACGACGGCAGATACCACCGAGGCCGAGACCACAGAGCCCGAATCCGAAGATGTAACCACCGAGGCTGCAACTACTGCTGCGTAAATCGCAAACCAAATAACCGCCGAAACCTTCGGCTGATGGCTTCCACGGCGAAAAAAGTCAAGCCGTGGAAGCCATTTTTTATAAAATATTATGGAGAATAAAATGAAAAAAGCTCTGCTGATATTGCTCGCCGTTACCTTGGCGGCACTCTCCGCCTGCTCGACAGATGGCGGAGGTGCTAACACCACGGACACCGAAGAGATAACAACGCAAGAGGATACGACCGAGGCGACTCCCGAATACACGGTAGAGGAAGCGCAAAAAATAACCGCAGACCACAAGCAGGCGGCGACAAATGCCTTTGCGTCGTCCCCCGTTTGCTCCGCCGAAGATCTTTTGTTTGAAGAAATGGACGGCGGCGTGCGTATCACGGGATACGAGGGGGATGACTTAATAGTCGTTATTCCCGACAGCATAGAGGGCAAAGCGGTCTTGGAGATCGCCGAGAAAGCATTCAAGGATATGACCGCACTTCGCGCTGTGTGTGTTCCCGAATCGGTACGCAAAATATGCCACGGTGCATTTGACGGATGCAACGGACTTACCACCTTGAAGCTCCCCTACTCCGCCGCTATATACGATATTTTCGACGAGGACGGTGACAAGACCTCCGACGGCTTTTTCGGATATATTTTCGGGGCGTCGGAATACGCTATCAACGCCGCCGCAGTTTCTTTTAAGCTTCAGACCGTTATCTTTACGGGCGAAGGCAAGAATGTCCCCGAGGGCGCGTTCTATGACTGTAACGATATAGTTGCGCTCACACTCCCCGACGGCATCGAGAAGATCGGTGACTTCGCTTTTTCAAATTGCTCTTCTCTTGAATACGTAAATATCGGCGATACCGCCACCGAGATCGGCGAATTTGCATTCAACGAATGTGCCTCCATGCTCGAATTAACTCTTCCCGCTACCACCAAGAGCATAGGGCTTGGTGCCGTTCAGGGCTGTGGGGCGCTGACCTCCGTCACCCTCCCCTTCGTTGGCGGCTCGGCAGACGAAAATACTTACCTTGGCTACATTTTCGGGGCTGAATCATACACTCTCGCGGGCGGATTTTTCCCGCTCTCGCTCCAAAGCATCACCCTGCTTGAAGGATGCCGCTCGATTGACGACAACGCCTTCAACGGTTGCCTGACGGTGCGCGAGATAATTATCCCCGACGGCGTTGAGAGAATCGGACTCCGCGCCTTCCGCAACTGCAAAAAGCTGACCTCCATGAGCCTTCCTGACTCGCTTTTGTCCGTTGGCGACAGCGCGTTTATCGGCTGCGAGTCGCTTGCCGCCGTCCACCTCGGCAAGTCACTTAAGAGCATGGGCATGCAGGCGTTTATGGGCTGCGGCGTACTTGAGTCGATCACCCTGCCCGACAGTCTTGAAAAAATACCTGCGTCCGCTTTTGATTCCTGCACCTCTCTGAAAACCGTCAGCTTTGGAGCTAACGTCAAGGAAATAGGCAAAAACGCCTTCCGCGGATGCACATCGATCACCGACTTCCCTGCCGTTTCGGACAACGTAACGGTCATGGACGGCAATACCGCCATAATCAAGTAAACTGCCGCAAATATGCGGAAAATATAATTTCAACCGAAAGGAAACTGTTATGTCAAGCTACAAGATAGACACAAAATGCGTTCAGTCGGGCTACACCCCTAAAAACGGTGAGGCTCGCGTTCTGCCCATATATCAAAGCACCACCTACAAATACGACAGTGCGGAGCATTTGGGCGACCTCTTTGATCTCAAAGCCCCCGGTCACATGTACTCCCGCATCTCTAACCCAACCCTTGAGGCTGTGGAAAATAAGATCGCGGACATGGAGGGCGGCGTTGGTGCAATGCTTGTGTCCTCCGGTCAGGCGGCAAGCCTTATAGCTATACTCAACATCACCCGCGCGGGTCAGAATATCGTGGCTATGTCCTCCATATACGGCGGCACGGTCAACCTTTTCGCCGTTACTCTTGAAAAAATGGGCATTGAAACTCGCTTTGTCACCCCCGAAATGACCGACGCGGAGGTGGAAGCCGTATTTGACGAGAACACACGTCTGTTCTTCGGTGAAACGCTGGCAAATCCCGCCCTTGTAGTATTCGATTTTGAAAGATACGCGGCTATCGCTCACAAAATGGGCGTTCCGCTCGTAGTTGATAACACTTTTGCAACCCCCGTACTCTGCCGTCCCTTTGAGTTCGGCGCGGATATCGTGACGCACTCCACAACAAAGTATATGGACGGTCATGCGACCGTTGTCGGCGGCTGTATCGTGGACAGCGGTAAATTCGATTGGAACGCGGGTGGCAAATACCCCGAGCTGACCACTCCCGACGAGTCCTACCACGGCGTTATCTACACTCAGCAGTTTGGCGCGGCGGCATATATCACCAAGGCAAGAACTCAGCTCCTTCGCGATATGGGCTCTACCATGTCTCCTATGACGGCGTTTATTCTCAATCTCGGACTTGAATCCCTCTCCTGCCGCATGGACAGACACTGCTCCAACGCCCTTGCAGTCGCAGAATTTTTGTCAGGACACGACAAGGTGGAGTGGGTGGACTACCCCGCACTCCCCGGCAACGCGCAATACGAGCTTTGCAAAAAGTATCTCCCCCGCGGCGCTTGCGGAGTTATCTCCGTCGGCATCAAGGGCGGCAGAGCGGCGGCTACCAAGTTCCTCAACAACTTAAAGCTGCTCAATATCGTGGTACACGTGGCTGACGCGCGCTCCTGCGCTCTTCATCCCGCAAGCACCACCCACCGTCAGCTCACCGACGACCAGCTCGTCGCCTGCGGTGTTCGTCCCGAGCAGGTGCGACTTTCTATCGGAATTGAGGATGTCGAGGACATTATCGCCGATCTTGAGCAGGCTCTCAACGCATAAAATAATAACAAAATAAAGAAAGGAGAAGGATATGCCTATAAAGATCCCCAACCTTCTGCCCGCAACAAATACGTTGCTGGAGGAAAACATTTTCGTTATGACGGAGACCCGCGCAATGACACAGGATATCCGTCCCCTGAAAATACTCATGCTCAATCTCATGCCGCAGAAGGTAGTCACCGAAACGCAGATAGCACGGCTTATCGGTAACACCCCCCTGCAGGTGGATCTGGAGCTGCTCCAGACAGCCACGCACAAGGCGAGCCACACCTCCGAGGAGCACATGCTCTCCTTTTACAAGACCTTCGACGAGGTAAAGGGCAACAAGTACGACGGTATGATAATCACAGGCGCCCCCGTAGAACAGCTTGACTTTGAAGCGGTAGACTATTGGGCGGAGCTGTGCGAAATAATGGAGTGGAGCAAAACAAACGTTCAAAGCACCCTGCATATCTGCTGGGGCGCGCAGGCGGGACTCTACTACCACTACGGAATACCCAAATACCCGCTTGACAAAAAGCTGTTCGGCGTTTTTCAGCACAAGCTGGACTACAAGCGCTCCATGCTTTTCCGCGGATATGACGACGTTTTCCACGTCCCCCATTCCCGTCATACCACCTGCCGCCGAGAGGATATTACGGCGGTGAGTGCGCTGAAAATTCTTGCAAGCTCGGATGAAGCGGGAGTGTGCTGTGCCATGACCGAAAAGGGTCGGCAGATATTCGTAATGGGACATTCGGAATATGACGCCGACACACTAAAAAAGGAGTATCTGCGCGACAAAAACGCAGGACTTCCCATTGGGCTTCCCAAAAATTATTTTCCGAATGACGACGACAGCCGCGAGCCGATAGTAAATTGGCGCTCCTGCGCAAATTTGTTCTATTCGAATTGGCTCAACTATTACGTTTATCAGTCCACACCGTACAATATCAAGGAAATCAGTAATTGACAAAGATAACACCAAGCCACCGCGTCTGCAGTGGCTTGGTGTTATTTAAACGTGTAAAATAGATATTTTTTATTTTAATTGTAAACTCTCGCAGAGTCAGTCTTTAAAATTTTCAGATGATCGCCAATAGGACGAAATTCAATATGAACATTGCAGTGCAAACCCAAAGAAGCGGATTGATCTCCTTTACCTTACCCTTGCAAATCTTAACGATAATATACATGATAAAGCCTGCCGCAATACCGTAGGAAATGCTGTAGCAAAGCGCCATAAAGATTCCGGCAAAAAATGCGGGAACTGCCTCGTCAAAGTCATTCCAGTTGATATCCTTAAAGGAAGACGTCATCATAATACCTACTACGACCAAAGCGGGCGCGGTAGCTGCCGCGGGTACTGCGCTGATGAAGGTAGCAAAGAACGCAGATACGGCAAAGCAGATTGCTACTACGACAGAAGTCAGACCTGTGCGTCCTCCTGCTCCGATACCTGCCGAGCTTTCAACGAAGGTGGTTGTGTTGGACGTTCCAAAGAGAGCGCCAATGGAGGTTGCCGTTGCGTCAGCAAACAGCGCCTTATCCATTTTGGATTTAAAGCCTGCTCCGGATTCCATTGCTTTCTCGTCCTCTTCGGAGAATATGCCGCTGCGACGTCCCGTACCGATAAACGTGCCGATCGTGTCAAACGTATCCGAAATACTGAAGGAGAATATAGTTATAAGCACAAGGGGCAGCTTGGACATATCCGTAAACAGACTTGTAATTCCGCCCTCCTTAAAAATTGCAAGGAAGGTGGTGGGAAGCTGAGCGCAGGCATCCGTAAAGCTGATAGTCTCGCCGAGAGTAGTTACACCGAACGGAATACCTATGACCGTAGTAGCGGCAATCGCAATAAGGATTGCTCCCTTTACCTTCAGCACCAACAGCACAATGGTAAGAACGAGACCGATCAGGAACACCCAAAGCACGGGGTTGTTCAGCTTCGGCAGCTCGGGAACGATTCCGCTTGTGATGATGGACGCGCCGTCATCAGACAGCTCCGCACCCGTAAATCCAACGAAATCAATGTTAAGAAATCCGATATAAGCAACAAAGATACCTATTCCTCCGCCGATGGCATTCTGAAGACTGAGAGGAATGGCTTTTATAATATATTTGCGGATCTTGGTTACGGTAATCACAATATTGAGAATACCGCAGATAAACACCATGGAAAGCGCCTGTTGCCAGGTGAAGCCAAGCGTGAAGCACACGGTGTAAACGAAAAATGCGTTAAGACCCATACCTGGAGCTTGTGCATAAGGAACATTTGCCACCAAGCCCATGATCAGCGTTCCGACAATGGCAGAAATAATGGTCGCAAGGAACACAGCGCCCCATTCCATACCGGCTTGCGAAAGAATGCTTGGGTTAACTACAATGATGTATGACATCGCGAAAAACGTAGTCAGACCCGCCATGATCTCTGTGGACACCTTAGTCCCGTTTTCCTTTAGGCGAAATAATTTTTCCATAAAAGTTCCCCCTCAAAAAGTTGATGCTAACATTATAACACATTATTTTCTATTTTTCAAGTTATATTGACAACGAATTTCAAAGAAAAATGCGAAAATTTCGCCGTTTTAAAAAGATATTTTTGTGAATTTCGTGTGAATTGGGTCTAGTCGTCCACATCACACCGAAGGCGTGTCCGTTTGAGCTTGCGCAAATGATGTTAGTGCCTACAAGTTCGCTTTGCGAACTTGGGCACAAAGAAAAATCCAAAGCTTTAAGGTCGTACCCTAAATGACAGTTTTTCAAAAATACGGTTATCTCAAAAGAGATATGCCGTATTTCGCGTTTGTGTCCACAAATGCAGTGCTTGTCAGGAAAATTGACAAGTCATAGATGAACACAAAGAAAAGACTCCCTTGTGTAAAAGAGGGGCTTTTTTTCTACATCCCGGAAGGTAATTTCCTTTATCAAAAATCTTTTGATATATTTTTTATGCCAATATGGAACAATCTTGTTTAAACTTATAACTTGATTTGTTAGGGGTTTTATGATATAATATATCTATAATATTAACGCCCTAAAGGAAGGAATTTTAAATATGAAATTTGAATTGAACGATTATCATAGAAACGTATCAAATGACGAGCTTATTGCAGATGTTATAGATACGGCAAACAGATTAGGAAAATCTTCTTTAACGGCGGATAGCTATTCCCAAAATGGCAAGTACCATTCGTGTACCCTTATCCGAAGGTTTGGAAGTTGGAAAAAGGTGTTAGAGTTAAGCTCTTTAGAAACACAAGGGCATAATTTTAAGAAGAACATCACCGAAGCTGATGTGATTGCCGAATTACACCGCATTGCCGATATCCTTGGAAAAGATAGTATAACTGTTGTTGACTTTGAAAATCATTCAAAAATGTGTAGTTTACACGCCCTACATAGTCGTTTTGGAACTTGGGGGGAAATATTAAAACTTGCAGGAATGGAAAGTAAAAATCTCAAAAAGACCGACGAGGAATTATACGAAGAGATTGAGCGACTTTGGATACTTCTTGGAAGACAACCTACCTATACGGATATGAGAAAAGGTATTTCAAAATATTCACCACGAACTTTTGAGAATCATTTCGGAAGTTGGCGTGGTGCTCTTGAATCTTTTGTTAAGTATATCAATAACGAAAATGATGAGCCTACCGTGGTAAAAGAAGTTGTCACCACTACACTTGATGTCACTACAAACAAAGAAGTTACCCAAGAACATACAACTACTCGCAATATAAATTTAAGACTTCGTTTTTTAGTTATGAAAAGAGATAATTTCAAATGTTGTATGTGCGGTGCATCACCCGCAAAAGACCCTTCAGTAGAATTACACATTGATCACATTCTCCCATGGTCGAAAGGTGGAGAAACAACAATAGATAATCTACAAACACTTTGTTTAAAGTGCAATTTAGGCAAAAGCAATTTGACACAATAATCCAAAAGCAATAAGGCGGTTTGAACTTTCACTCAAACCGCCCTATTTTTGTCAGGAAACCTTACATATTGACATCTTCAGGTCTGCTCGCCCTTACGGGCGATTATACTCTACAAATAAAAGAGACGCTCCACCTTGCGGTAGGTAATGTATTCCTAAAACTGTCCTTTAGAGTACGTCCCCTTCGACTTGGATTTTTTGGCAGGGGCAGAAGGGCTCGATTCTCGGCGCTGCGACGCAAAGCCGAGTTTGGATTTCGGCTTTGCTACGCCCCTCGGTCAGTCGCGGCTCTGACGTGCCCCCGGCACGTCATTCACTACCGCTCCCGTTCTCGCCCTTGTTTTTATCCTGCCAAAAGAATAGGGATGGCTTATGCCATCCCTATTCTTTTGGCAGGGGCAGAAGGGCTCGAACCCACGACCCACGGTTTTGGAGACCGGTACTCTACCAACTGAGCTATACCCCTATTTTGCACCCGTCAGGTGTGCAACATTGGTATTATACCACATCTTTTTCATAATTGCAAGAGCTTTTTGCAAAAAAGTTTAAAAAACTGCCGACAATTATTTATCGGCAGTTTCTCTTTATTTCTTTTCGTATATTCTGTCCAGCTCCCGCGGCTTCATCTTGAAGAACGCCACCGTCATGAACGCAGTCGTTGCTACGGCAAGCACGGCGGTAAATATCACCGTCGGTGTATCCCACCAATCGCCGCCGCCAAGAGTAGGCACTACGTTTCCGCAGAAATTATACACTGCGTGAAGCACCACGCACAGCCATATATTCGCCGTTTTCATCAGCACCACAGAGCACATGGCTCCTATCAGCGTAGAATACCCCACCTGAAGCAGCACTGCGGGCAGACTTGATCCCGTAAAAAGATTTACAAGATGCACAGCACCAAATACTGCCGACGTTATTGCTATCGACACAAACGCACCGAGCTTTGTTCCCCGTCTGCTTTCCAGCAATGACAAAAATACAACTCCGCGGAAAGCCATTTCCTCAAACAGTCCCACTGCAAGACACTGCGCGGCAAAAAGCAGCACGTAGCCTACGGGACGCTCCACGTATGCGTTGCCCCATGCGAGAGAGAGGATCGGCATATTATTTACCACCACCAAAAAGGCGGGCAGGCAAAACAAAAGCGACTTGCCAAACGGCTGCTTGAGCGGATTCATTACACGATATCCGCTATAGGCAAGCACGGCTATAAACGCCGCCGCGCCGAGATATCGCGTCACCGTCATAGTGATGAGCTGATTGAGCAGCTCTTCCTCTGCGAGCTGTGGCTTTCCTATCTCAAAAAACAACAGCGCGACTATGGACACCGCAACTATCGAAAGGCTTATCAGCTTTTGTCTGCGCCTTATTTGAGTCTTTCTGTCGGCGTCACTCATTTTCCGTGTCTCCCGTGGAATCTGTCACCTTCGCCTTGCGCCATCTGTCAAAATACAGCTCTCCGCAAAGCACAATTACCGCCGCCAATATCAAGCCTATGGACGTAAGCTGGGAGGGCGACAGGAAGCTTACGAAGGTATCTCCCCTTTCGTCTGCGCGTGCATACTCAATGAAAAATCTCCACACGCCGTAAGTAAACAGATACGTTGGCAGGCAATACCTTTTCTTTTTGAGCAGCATCCACAGCGTCAGCGCGCACAGAGCGAACAAAAACAGTGCCTCATAAAGCTGAACCGGGACTGCTTTTTTACCCAGATTGACCATATAAATTCCGTACCACTTATCCGTTATCGCGCCGTGACAGCAGCCTGCGAAAAGGCAACCCAGCCGTCCCATGCCGTGAGCAAAGGTGATGCAGGGTGCGGCAAGCTCGGACAGCGAGCGGAAACGACGGTACTGCACGCCGTCCTTGAAAAGAAACCGTCCTATACCAAAATAAACTATGATAAATATAGCTATTCCGCCGACAAGTCCGCCGTAGAAGGTAGAGCCCGTGTCGTTGGTAAGTTGAAATTTACCAAGCTCCTTGATGTTATACAGCGCCTGCGTCAGCACTGCCGTGCCGTAGCCGCCGAAGATCGTGACGATGGTGGTGATGATAACGAAATTCTGAAATTTTGCCTCATACTCCCACTTATCAAACACCAATCTGATCATGACAAGGCAGCCGATAACGCCAAGCGCGATCAGCAGGCTATACATATCAAGTCCTAAAAAAAGCTCGTAAGGATACATAAATCCTCCTATGTGCGCCCGTGGGGTGGGGAGAAATTATTCCTCCCCGTCACCCTCAGCGGTTGCGCCTGTTCCGTTCATTTTCATTTCCATAAGATCCTGCTTCGTGATAAGGATCTTACGCGGCTTATTTCCGTCGGCGGCGCTGACGTAGCCCAGCTCCTCCATACGGTCGATAAGCTTTGCGGCGCGGCTGTAGCCTACGCCTATTCTACGCTGAAGCAGTGACGTGGACACCTTGCCCGAATCAACTGCCAGCTCAATAGCCTCGGTGAGCTTAGAATCCTCTCCCGAGGAGTCACCGCCCAGTCCGTCAAAGTCGGATTCATCTCCGCCTCCGCCCTTCTTCTTGACGCCGCACTTCGCCGCCTCAACGTCGATCTGCTGAGTGAACGCCTCGTCGTATACGGGACGTCCGTTATGCTCCTTGACGTAGCTGACGACGTGCTCTACCTCGCTGTCGCTGACGAAAGCACCCTGAACACGCAAGGGCTTGGGCGCGCCAACGGGAGAATACAGCATATCTCCGCGTCCGATAAGCTTATCCGCACCTACGGTATCGATAATTGTACGGGAGTCTATCTGCGATGACACGGTAAACGCGATTCGCGAAGGGATATTTGCCTTGATAAGTCCCGTGATAACGCTTACGTCGGGACGCTGAGTACCGATTATCAGGTGGATACCTGCGGCTCTGGCCTTCTGTGCAAGGCGGCATACTGCCGTTTCCACCTCGTTGGGAGCGGTCATCATAAGGTCTGCAAACTCGTCGATAATAATGACCATCTGCGGCAGAGGAGGACGCTCGGGGTCTCCCGCCGTTACCTCGTTATATCCCGCGAGATTACGCACTCCGACCTCCTCGATAAGCTCGAAGCGTCGCTCCATCTCGTTTACTGCCGAGTTGAGCGCACCCGCCGCCTTTTTGGGGTCGTTGACGATAGGACAGTAGAGGTGAGGTATGTCGCGGTACATGGTAAACTCGACCTTCTTGGGGTCGATAAGTATCAGCTTTACCTCGTCGGGCTTTGCCTTATACAGTATACTCATAATGATACTGTTGATGCAGACCGACTTACCCATACCCGTAGCACCTGCAACCAACAGGTGAGGCATTTTATTGATATCGAATATGACCGCTCTGCCCGCGACGTCAGCGCCAAGGCAGGAAGCGATACGGCTCTTATGATTCTGGAAATCGGGGGTTTCGATAAGGTTGCGCAGATATACTGTTGCGGGATTTGCATTAGGCACTTCGATTCCCACCGCGGGCTTTCCGGGAATGGGGGCTTCGATACGCACGCCAGACTTTGCAAGTCCGAGTGCGATATCGTCCACGAGATTTGCAATAGAGCGCACGCGCACGCCCGCCTCCGGCTTTACCTCAAATCTGGTAATGGTAGGTCCGCAGGAGCAGGAAATTTCCTTGACGCGAATATTGAAGCTTTCAAGCACGTCGCGCAAAGCCTGCGTGTTTCTTGCGATCTCTCCCTCGTCTGCCTCGTATTTGGCACTTCCCTTTGCGAGAAGGTCAATGGGCGGGAAGGCGTACTCATGCTCTGTTGATTCTTCCTCGACCTCTCCATGTGCGGATGGTATCATTATCTCCTCGTCGGGCAGACCGTCAAGAGGATTATCCGACGTTCCGTGAAGAACCTCTCCGTTTGCGCTTATAACGCGGACGGTGGTAATGTCACGGTCGGAAATATTTTTCTGCATTGCGTAAGCGTCGTCGTCGTAGGACACCTCCATAGTGTCGGTAACGCGAATATCGTCGGCATCAGCGTCGGCATTATCCTCGTCCGAAATCTCCGAAAATTCCTCAGCTATCGGCTGAGCAGACTCTTCTTCCGCAGCCTCCTTTGCCTCCTGCGCCGCCTTTTCTTCCTCGTAGCGGCGACGGTTTTGCGCGTTTGCCTCCTTGGAGAGATAGGGATTATACAGAGGCGCTTCGTCCTCGTCGTCCTCCTCGCGCTCGGTTATATCCGGCTCGATATTACGCTCGGGAAGGTCGTCCTCGTCGTCGTAGTCGTTGTTATCCTCGCGGGCAAAGCGGCTCTTTTTCTTTGCTGCGCCCTTTCCCTCGTCCAGCACCTCGCCCGTTTTGGGATCGATCACGGGACGCTCGTCGTACTCATCCTCACCCTCGTCACTGTCGCTGACGGTCTTGACACGGGCAGGCTTACCCTCCTTCGCGGGCTTGGCAGGCTTGGCGGGCTTTCGTATTCTGTCATCCTCGTCTTCATCCTCGTCGTCCTCGACCTCTGAAGCGCGGCGCGTGGGCTTTTTCTTGCGGGGACGCTCGTCCTCCTCGTCATCATCAGCTTCAAGTGCACGGCGCTCCTGAAATCCTTCCCACAACGCCTTGATCTTGTTCCACACGTATGCGGGGGTAACGCCGACAAGGCACATAAGTATGGCGGGGAGAGTCAGAACAGCCAGAATTATAGTAAACAACAGTCCGAGTCCCTTGAACGCCGCAAAGCCGACAAGTCCGCCGATAACGCCGCCGCACCGCAGTGCCGCGCCCTCGGTAAACAGGAACGCAATATCCACCTGTGCCATATTTTCGTCGCCTGCGCATACTCCGACGTGGATAACTGCAGACACCATTATCATAAGCAGTACCGACAAAATAACCTTTATCAGCACAAGCTCCTCCTCGCAATAGCGACGCCAGAAGACCACCAGATTAAACAGCACCAGCGGAATAAAATACGCCGACCAGCCGAAAAGTCCAAAGAAGATATGGCAGATATAGTAACCCGGGTAGCTCAAAAGATGATCCTCGGGTGCGGCTTCAAGGCAGAAAAGGTTTATGATAAAGCACAGAGCAAGCAAAGCACCGACAGCCCCGAGAATATACGGGACCCACTGCTCCACAAAATTCCTTCTGTTAGCCTTTTTGCGCTCGCTCGGACGGTTTTTGCCGCCTTTTTTCTTTGGAGCGGGTGCGCCCTTCTTTTTCGCGGGCGAGCTCGTCCTGACGACTCCGCCCCGTGCAGAGGCGGACGGCTTGCGCGCGTTGGTTTTTTTCTGTTCAGCCATGTTGTTTTTTTCCTTTATGTAATATTATTTTTGAGATATCCGCTCGAGGGAATGACACTCCCTTCGGCGGCGCATACTGTTAAATGAAAATATACACTACTATTATATCACCATCTGCGCCAAATTGCAAGTAAATTTTCAAATTTTCGCGCCCGACATCAAATTGCGCGCAAAAGAAAGGAGATCCTTACGTGAGCCGTAATTTTTTTCATTCACTGCCGCCCTATTTTCTGCCGCTCGTTGCAATAGGCATATCGGCGGGCTTTATCAACGGACTTTTGGGTGCGGGCGGAGGCATAGTCCTTGTGTTACTCCTTCCCCGCCTTGCAAAAAGGAGGAGCATCGGCGACTGCCGCGAAATGGAAAACAGAGATTGGTACGCCTCGGCACTGTCCGTAATGCTCCCCGCTACCGTAATATCGGGTGCGATTTACCTTTTGCGAGGAGGTATGCCCGAGCTTGACTTCGCGTGGTGGTTGGTGCTTCCCGCCGCCGTCGGTGGAGCAGTTGGCGCGTTACTGCTTGGACGCATCAAGGGCTCGTGGCTGCGACGCCTGTTTGCCGCTTTGGTAATATTTTCTGGAATAAGAATGATATTCTGAAGCAAGGAGAAAAAGTATGTCACCGCAAATTATTTTACTGATGCTCGCCGCCCTTGTGTGCGCCGTGCTGTCGGGAATGGGGATAGGCAACGCGGGGCTTTTCGTGCTCTACCTCACCGCCGTTGCAGGCGTTGAGCAACTGCATGCGCAGGGACTTAATCTCATTTTCTTTTTAGTATCTGCCGCTGCGGCTCTACTGCTTCACGTCAAAAAGAGAAAAATACCTTGGCGGCTGACGCTGTGTTTAGCCGTTACAGCAGCACTGGGCGCCGCTGTCGGAGCATGCGTTGCCACCGTTTTACCCACGGCGGCGCTACGCCGTCTGTTTGGCGGAATGCTTGTCATCAGCGGAGTTATCACACTTTTCGGCAGCAGAAAAACCGCGAAAAAATCCGACACGTAAGCCCCCGCTCCGCTTGACAAACGCATATTGCCATGCTATAATTATTACAAGTTACAAGTAAAATTTGCAAAAAGAGGTCTTGTTATGGTATATATGTTTTTGGCAAACGGCTTTGAGGAGGTAGAGGCTCTCTGCCCGCTTGATCTGCTTCGCCGCGCGGGAGTTGACGTTGTGACCGTTGGAGTCGGCGGCGAATCCGTCTGCGGCGCGCACGGTATAACCGTTGTCTGCGACCTGCCCGAAACGCATTTTCGCGATGCGAAGGCGGATATGATAATCCTCCCCGGCGGTATGCCGGGCACAAAAAATCTTGGCGAGTCCAAAACCGTTGATATCGCCCTCCGCACCGCTGTGCGAAACGGCGCGTATATTGCCGCCATCTGTGCCGCACCTATGGTGCTTGGCAAGCTCGGAATCCTCAACGGCAAGGAGGCGACCTGCTTCCCCGGCTTCGAGGAATACCTTGACGGCGCAAAGCTTTCCGACAAATACGTAGTCCGCGACGGTAATATCATCACCGCGCGCGGTATGGGCGTTGCCTTTGAGTTCGGGCTTGAGCTTGTGGCGGCGTTGACGTCGAAAGAAAAGGCAGACGAGCTTCGCGCGGCAACTCAGGCGTTATGATATCGGACAAATCCGAGCTTCGACGGCACTATCTTGCTCTGCGGACAAACCTTGGGGATACGTCAAAGCAAGCCGCCGAGCTGACAGACACACTGCTCCGCCTGCCCGAATGGCAAAGCGCCGACATTATCTGCTCGTACATGCCAACTCGAGGCGAGCTTGACGTTACTCCGCTTATGGCGGCGGCTTTGTCGGCAAATAAAGGCTACGCGCTTCCGCTCACGACCTCGGGAACGGCTGACGGCGAGATGGTATTTTGCCTTGTGACGACACCCGACGACCTATCCGTCGGCAGATTTGGCATCTGCGAGCCGCGACCTCACTGCCAAAGACTGACGGACGCTCAGCTTGAGCGCGCACTGTGCGTAGTTCCCGCGCTCGCATTTGACACTGACGGCTACCGTCTTGGCTACGGCGGAGGATATTACGACCGTTTTTTAAAGAATTTCAAAGGAATTTCGGTGGGACTTGCGCTTGAAGCATGTCTGTCCCCCACCCCACTGCCGCGCGGAGAATTTGACGTGGCAGTAGATATACTTATACGAGAAAGGCAGGTGATACGTACACATGAGTAGCAATAACGGCAGATTCCGCTCATTTTTGAAGGGCGAGCGGGCTGTATCTGCGTCAGCACCATTGCTTATCCTCGCGATATTCTTTTTGCTCCTTTTGTCGCGGCTGATGTACTTATTCGCCCCCACCTTTGACGAGGCGAACGGACAGTATCTCACCACAGCTCTGCTTCAGCTGGTCATATTCCCCGTGCCTACCTACATATATTTCCGCATCAGGGGCAAGGAAGGCACAGCGACTTTACGCGCGCGTATATCCCCCCGCCGCGCAAGGCTGTCACATCTCTTTTTGATAATTTCCGCCGTTATGATACTGATTGCAGGCTGTACCCTGCTCGCCATGCTGTGCGGAATGATGCAAAGTCAGTCGTCCTTTACTCTTTACGGCACGTTCCGCTCCAGCTACGACGGCACGGCGTTAAGTGCGCTTCGCCTCATTCTCGCCTACGGAATATTGCCCGCAGTATGTGAGGAGGTAGTCTTCCGCGGTATCGTCTGCGCGGAGTACGAGAGGCACGGAATACTTTATTCCTCCCTTATAAGCGCGCTGTTCTTCGCCTTTTTGCACTTTGACGTTTTTGCTTTTCCCGTATACCTTTTTTCGGGACTTGTGCTTGCATTTGTGATGTATACCACCCGCTCGGTAATAAGCTGTATTGCCGTACATCTCGGATATAATCTTTTCGGAATTTTCGTGCAGGCGGGGCTTTCGGGATATTGCAACAGCACGGGCAGTGTGGGACTGCTTGTAATTGTCTTGGTTGCGATTTTGCTTCTCGGAGCGGCGTTTTTCTGCGGCGAGGTGGCTCGCATCCTGCGCGGCAGAGCAAAGCCGTCGCTGATGGACGATCCGTCCGTTATATCCACACCCGGCATAAATAAGCTCAAAGGGCGCGAGTGGGGCGCGGCAATCGTCAGCGCGTTCAACTGCCTGCCCGCCGTTCTCTGCCTTGTGATATGGCTAGCCGCGGCGACCGTAAACATCATAACTACGTTTTTATGAAATCAGACTCGTCTCAATCAAAAATATATCAAAGCCGAGGAATTCCATCCTCGGCTTTTTGATTATTGCAGTGCTATTTGCTTCGCGGTAAATTAGGCTCGTCACTTAATCCGATTATATAATCCGCGCTAACACGGTAATATTTGCATAGCGTGATAAGATGGCGAATAGGCATCTCGTTTGCGCCACGCTCGTATCGCGCGTACATGGTCTGGGAGGTACCCAGCACCGCCGCTATCTCCTGCTGCGTCTTGTCGTGATCCTCTCTCAAGTCGCGTATTCTTTTGATATATGTCAAGCCGTTATACCTCCTTGATTGCTTGTTGAAATTATTATATCAAGTAAATAAATTTACTATTGACTTTAGTAAATATTTGTACTATAATAAGAGTATCAATCAAAAAGGAGTGCGGGAATGAAAAAAATATTTCTTGTAATTATTACACTATTGCTTTCGGCTTGCGTGCTCGTAGCATGTGAGCTTAACGAGTCCACGGGCACAGGCGACAGCGAGCAAAGCACTACCGCTGGGAAGGCGGAGAGTGCCGAAGCCACAGCTACGGCAAGCGGCAGCACGGGAGAAACGTCCGTGGAATCCGAGTCCATACCCACAGACCCGACCGAAACCGATCCGCCCACCTTATGGGACGGCGAGATCACCATGGAGCCGATTATCTCCGGCACGATGGAAACCTTGTCCGACATTAACCCCGACGAAACGGAATTCGAAAGTGGCGCAAACGAAATAGATCCCGAGCAGGAATTTGACGATCTCGGTAACTGCATTAGGAAAACCGTCTATGAGTACGACGCAAACGGCAATAAGGTCGTGCGGTACGTTTGCGAGCGCGCCTTTGACGCAAAGACTCTTGTCGCGGAAAAGATTACCGCATACCACGACACCGGTAAGGTTTTTTACACTGTGAATACCGAATACGTCTACGACAAGCAGGGACGTATGGTGAAGTCGGTGAGTGTAACCGAATGGAATGACGCAGCCAACACCTACAGCAAGGAAATATATACATGGACTTATTTCGACAAGACCGGTGAGGACGTAGAGATACAGCGCTATACGGAATACAACGCCGACGGTGATATTGTTCGTGCATTTACGGTATGGTATGACCGTGAGGGCAATATAATTCAAGAGGAGCATTACGATAATTCCTCGGCAACCACCGAGTCGCATCCCGACACAGACGAGCCTGTATCACAAGAGCCGAACGAATCCACATTGGAAGGCTCCGAGACATCCACAGAGGAATACGACACCGCAGAGCCTGAAACCGAGCTTCCCTCAAATTGCCAAATTCACGAGGTTGTAGAACGCGACGGTCAAGACAGAGTAATCAAAGAGATACTGTGGACTTACTACGAAACACCGGGCGTGTGGGAACACAAGCAGATAAACGAGTATACCTACGACGGTGATATCCTTTTCAAAGCGTTGTTTACCGCTTATTCGCCAGGCGACATCATCATAGACGCGAGTGAGCGATATTTTGATGAAAACGAAAACGTTATCAAGGAAATACGTTTTGAATACGAGGACGACGGAAGCTTCTCCAAGCGCGAAGAGTTTGAAAACGAATATGGCGATGACGGTCGCATAACAAAGAAAACCTATACCTTTTACAGAGCAGATGGTAGCAAGCAATACGTGACTATCTATGAGCTTGGCTTGAATGGGGAGGAGATCAAAACAACTCAATACGACTATAACGAGGCACAAATTCTGACGCATAAATCAGTCAGAGATAACACCACGGGAAAGTACGTTTTCACTTATTATACCGACTCCGGCGTTTTAAGCATGATACAAGAAGGCTGTAGTATAGCAAGTGAGGACGGTACATATACCACCGTATACAGTCACTTTGACGAGAACGGACAAATATACGAAAAGGAGGAGCGAACCTTCATCTCCTCCGAGCAAGAATCCGAGCGGATAATCAAAAGCATTCATACCGAGTACGACGAGGACGGCGATATTCTCTCATCATACGAGGAACGCTACGAGTACGACGCCAGCGGCAATAAAATCAAATATACGGTAACATATTATGATGCTGACGGCAATGTTACGGGCTCAGGGGAAACCTTCTATGAATACGGCAAGGACGGCGAGATCACAAAGCAATACTATATCGACTATCGCGCGGACGGTCAAACAAGCTGGGAGGCTTTAGAACTGTATGACGCTGACAAATACGTTCGCCGTGATACATATTTCGATTATGACGATAACGGTACGTTAGTCGGCAAAAACACAGATGAAAGGCACTATCCATATGGCTGGGGTGATAAGCAATATCATCTTGAGATCGGCATAATCTACGAAAATGGTACCGAAAAGGAAAAATACATATCCGAATATTTCTATCGCCAAGACGGAACACTTGAAAAGGAAACATTCACACGATATGAAAACGGTGTTTTGGACAGCGAATGGACCACAGAATACGATGAGATGGGCAGAGAAACAAAAGAAATATCCATAGCGGAGGGAGGGTCCCTGCACATCAAGTGGAATAAAGCCATAGCCACATTCAGCCACGATGAAAACGGACATGTCACCCAAACGATATCTCAATATTATGACAAGGACGGCAAAATAGTAGCGGAGAAAACAACTACATATTCCTATAACCAAAATGGGGAATTAGACTGTTATTATAGCGTACTCAAGGATGCAGATAACGTTGCTATTGAGGAAGGAATGTGGAGATACGATTATTTCGGCTTGACACAAAGACCTTTACAATACATACTAAAACGCTATGTGAATGGGGATTTATCTGAAAGCACCGAGCAAAATTATACATATTATTCAAACGGTGATTTAAAGCAGGAAAAAGGCAACTATTTTTATGCGGAAGAATGTTACAGCGACGCAACGGCAGGATATGTCGAATACAAAGTCGATTATAACGAGAACGGTGACACTGTATTTTCTTCGTCCCATAGATACGACTTGGAGAAAAACTTGACGGCTTATAGCTTGACGCAGAGCATATATAGCGACGACGGCAAGCTCGTTGAAGAAACGGACAACTTTTTCTACGAAGAATACGGCTACACGTCATACGCAGATGAATATGATGAAAGCGAAAGAATTATCAAGAGAACCATTACGCGGCACAGTACAGATTATTCGTTCATTTCTCACCATGTAGACGAATATTATTATGATGACAACGGTAATATCATAAAAGAAAGCACCGTAGAATATGATGCAAACGGGAACGTTATCCGTTCCTACGACACCGAATACTAACACAAAAAACAGCCCGTGTGCCAAAGCACACGGGCGGTCTTTTTTTAATTTAATTTTTCGATATACTCTATCACCGCTGTCGGCAAAATTCCGCTAAGGTCGCCGCAGTTGCGTATTCTTTCCCTTGCGATGGTGGAGCTGATACCGTCCAAAGTAGGGTCTGCGGGGAGGTACAGCGTTTCGGCTTTGGGATTGTGGGCTCTGTTCCACAGCGCGTGCTTTTGCTCGTATGCAAAATCTCCCTCGTTGCGCACGCCCTTAACCACGGCGCAAACGCCCAACTCGTCCACGAGGTCGATAAGCATACCGTCCGATTCCACCACCCGCACGTTTGGAATATCCGCGCAGGCAAGCACTGCCATCTCTCGGCGTTCATTCATACTGAACATATAGCTCTTGGCGGTAGCGGTGGATACGTATTTAGTCATATCGTTGGTCATTACCGCAACGTACACCTCGTCAAAAATGCTTGCCGCACGGCGTATGACGTCCAGATGTCCCACGGTTATGGGGTCAAAGCTACCCGGAATAAGCGCCGCTCTCATGCTTCTCCCTCCTCACTTTTCGGAGTAAGCACCGTAACGTATGCCTTGCCGTATTTTGCCGATTTGAGAACGGTATAGCGCTTTGCAAGATCGGTCTCCTCTCCGATAGGCGACGGCTCCTCACTCTCGCAGACGATCTTAGCCGTGCTTTTGATAAGCTTTGCTTTTTCAAGCGCCGTTATCGCCGCGCCTACCGCATGCATAGCGTAAGGAGGATCAAGAAAAATGATATCAAACGGCTTTGATCCGCGTCTGCCGCGCAAAAACTCGGCAAACTCCGCGCAGATGACCGTTGCGCCCTCTGTGAGTCGGGTCTTATCTACGTTCTGCTTTATGACCTTTACTGCCTCCTTGGACTGATCGACCATGACAGCCTCCGCCGCACCGCGCGACAAAGCCTCAAGTCCGAGCTGTCCCGAGCCCGCAAAAAGATCCAGCACACGTCTGCCCTCAATATCAAACTGTATCATGGAAAAAATAGCTTCCTTCGTGCGCTCGGCAGTTGGGCGCGTCATCTCGCCCTCCAGCGTTACAAGCTTTATGCCCCTTGCCTTGCCCGTTATTATCCTAATCATGGTACTATCCTCATTTTCCTTTTTCGTCAAAGTGTTTTCTTATATTTTCAGCGTCAGCGCGGGATATTCCCTTCACCGCCGCAAGCTCGCCGACATTTGCCGCTCGCACACCTGCAAGTCCGCCGAATCGGGACAAAAGCAGCCTTGCCTTTGAGTCCCCTATTCCCTTTATTTTAGTCAGCGAGGAATGAGTAAGCGTCTTTCGCTTTGCCGCATCCATTTTGGACACGGTGAAGCGATGCACCTCCTCCTGAAGCTTATACAAAAGGACGAACACCTCGCCCTCGCGAGCAATACCTATCTCGTCCGAATCGCTGCAAAGCGAGCGTGTTTTATGGAAATCGTCCTTCACCATACCAAACACAGGGATATCAAGTCCCATTTCGCTCATAAGCTGACGCACGACGGCAACGTGTCCCCGTCCGCCGTCAAGCAGAATAAGGTCGGGGCACGCCGAAAACGAGCCCTCTCCGTCCGACAAATGTGCTAGCCGCCTGGACAGCGCCTCGCGCATAGCGGCGTAGTCGTCCGTTCCCTCAACGCTCTTGATACGGAAATATCTGTAATCCGACCTTGCAAGCTTACCGTTATTCAGCACGACCATGCCCGCGGTAATATGCTCCGCACCCAGGTTGGATATGTCGTAAGCCTCGATTCGCGACGGGTACACCTCAAGTCCGAGAAGCGACGCAAGTCTCACCAAAGCCCCCTCGTCCTGCTCCGCCTCCAGCTTATACTGTCGCACCTTCTCCGCCGCATTACTGACGGCAAGCGCGCACAGCGTTTTGTTAGCACCTCTCACGGGCACGCGGACGTTTACCTTGCGTCCTGCCATTTCCGACAGCAAATGTGAAAGTCCCTCCACCTCCTCGTCGTCCATATCCACGGACAGCAAAACGGTCTTGGGGAACGCGCCTCGCCCCTTATAATGCTCGATAAGAAATCCGCCAACACCCTCTGCGTCAAGTATCCGATCGCCGCCGCACAGGATATCCTCCTTGTCGTTGACAGCGCCGCCACGGATATACAGCACGGATACGCAGGAGGACAATTCGTCGGCGAAAAAGCCGATAACATCCTGCTCACTGTCTGGGGACGCGACCACGTTCTGCTTCTGACTCAGCTTTTCAAGAGCGACAAGGGTATCGCGGCATTTTGCCGCCGCCTCGTATCTCTCCGCCTCCGAATATTCGTACATCTGCTGTGTCAGCGATTGCTTTACCGCCGTGGTATTTCCCTTCAAGATTTCAGCAGCAAGTCCGATAAGATAGGAATATTCCTCTGCGCTCACGTCGCCGTTACAGACTCCGCAGCACCGCTTAATCTGATAATAGATGCAAGGGCGCTCCTTGCCTATATCGCGCGGAAATCGCCTATTGCAGGTCGGAAGATTGAGCGCGCGCCGCAGGGTGTCGATAACGGCGTAGACGGTTGCCGTGCCCGAATAAGGCCCGAAATACCGTCCCTTGTCCGATTCTCGCTTACGCGTCATAATAATTCGGGGATATTCCTCGTCGGTGATCTTGATATAGGGGTAGGATTTGGCGTCCTTCAATCGCACGTTATATTTTGGATTGTGCTTTTTTATCAGCGTATTTTCCAGCGTCAACGCCTCAATCTCGGTGTCGCACAGAAAATACTCGAAATCATACGCCGCCGCGACCATGCGCGCCGTCTTTATATTCTTTTCGCCGTTCTGAAAATACTGCGAAACGCGATTTTTCAGCTTGCGCGATTTACCTACGTAAATAACGCCGCCGTTTCTGTCCTTCATTATATAAACGCCCGGCGAGAGGGGCAAGGAATTTGCCCGCGACAAAAGCTCACGGCGTATTTTTTCATCTCGCGGCATAAAATTCCCTCCTTCCCCGAGTGCTGATCCCGTTTGAAATATAAAAGCGGTGTTAACCCCCCGTCACAAGCCGTCGGAAATGGCACACACCGCTATTATCAGTTCTTTTATTCAAAGAAGCACAAAGCTCCGTGTCAATCAGCGAATCCGGACTCCACAAGCTCCGAAAGTCCCTGCAGGGCAACGTCCTCATCCTGTCCGTCGGCAATAAGGGTAACAGTCATTCCCTTTGCAACGCCCATGGAAAGTACGCCAAGCAAGCTCTTTGCGTTCACTCTGCGGTCATCCTTTTCCACCCAGATAGAGCTTTTGTAGCAGTTTGCCTTCTGAATAAAGAAAGTAGCAGGTCTTGCATGCAGGCCGCTGGAATTTGTGATTACAACTTCGCGAGTTTTCATACTTTAATTCTCTCCTAAAATTTTGGTTTCGGCGTAATTGCGTGAGCCGATCGGTAAATCAAACCCTGGTCCTCAAGCATTTTGTGGGAATTTTCCCGCCCTGCCCAAAGAGGCGCATTCCGTCCGAAAAATCTCAATGGCAACACTTTTCTACATTAGTAGTATAACAAAATTTCACGCCAAAATCAAGTGTCAATATTGAGGATTTTTCACACCCACGGCGTTGATATTTTTAACATTTTTCACAACAAAACGCCGAAATCTGCCCTTTTGACACTATGCGTCGGCAAATACAGCCGCTCAGCTTGCAACGCTGATGCTTACCACCTTGACGTTGAGAAGCGCAGTTTCGGTTGCCAGCGACAGGCAAGAGCCCGGGGCTATATATTTTCCGCCGTCAGCCACGAAAAGGCATCCGTCACGCATTACTGCGTTGTTGCAGAAGATTATTCCTCGGAGAGAAACCTTCAGATATTCTCCGTCCGAGAAATCCTCGCCCTCAATATAAATTTTTTCAATAACAGGAGTGTAGTCCGCATAAGGTGCAATATAGCCTATTGCGTCACCCGTTTCAAGCAGGGATACGGTATCCATCGCCTTTATGGAATTTGCCGTCGCTTCGTATATCTCGTCAACGGTGTATTCCACCGAGTACACCACTCCGTCTCCCATGTAGTCCTTGACGTCGTTGCCGCCATAGAACACGAGTCTGCCGACTATGCCGACAATCGCAAGCAGAATGAGAACGGCTACCGCCGTGTCTGCCGCAGACCAACGTCTGCTCCGATTTTTTTCTTTGCCCTCACGTGCGCGACGGGAAGGATCTGCGCCGTCCGCCGAAGGGTTCATATTTACGTCTTTATTCAAGGCACATATCTCCTTTCACATTAATGTCACGCCGCATTCGGCTCGGTTGTATCTGCGGACTCGGTGATCTCCGCCTCGGTGGATACCGCTTCATCTGCGGTGGAGCTGTTCTCCTCGGATACGCTTTCCGCTTCGGAGCTCTCCTCCGCCACGGTGTCACTGACCGTCGAAACACCGGATTCTGCCGCAGTGGTCTCTGCCGCCGTCGTGATTTCCGCCTCGGTATCGGCGGAGGTAGTATCCTCCTCCGTCTTTACTGCCTCGGTTGACGCCTCGGTTGTGGTTGCCGCCTCGGTAGTCGTTGATTCATCATCCGTAGGCTCGACCACGTGACCGCCGCCGGTGGTGACGTTCTCCACGTCATCCGTGAGCATTACGTTCACTATCTCGCCTTCGGCAACAAGTCCGTTCATACGGAAAACTCCCGCAAGTCCGCCGACTATGCGCGTGCTTCCCATATAATATCCCGCACCGCCCGAATACGTGCTGTCGCGGTACACCGCCTTAGCCGTAACTGTAACATATACGTTTACGGTATCGCGACCGCCCTCGTTGATGTTCAGCTTGAAGTCTACGCTCTTGACCGTGCCTATCTTATCACCCTCGGCAAGATCGGTAAACCACACAGGCTTATCTATGATCGCGCAGGAGCCGTCCTTGTTATACGGAACAGACTCGGGAAGCACCTCGGGGAGTGCTATGCGGAAGGTGATATCCTTCGTCACGGCAGAGGGGGCAAACATCTTTTTGAGTGCGCGTATTCCGAAAAACGCACCTACGACGATCCCCACGATACATACTATCAGGGCTATATCCGCGATTAGCGAAAGGTGCGATCTTTGTCCCTTTGAAAAGCCGCTCTTCCTTCCCTCTCGCTTTCTTTTTGCACGCGACTCCTTCGCCGCGTCAACAGTCTGAGGCGCGTCAAGGCTGGACGCCTTCTCGCCGTTGTTCTGATCCTTGAATACAGAAGCCATATTAATCTCCATTCCGCCGCCTTGCGGCGGCTCAAATATCGTTTGAATTTCGACCGCGTCGTTTGCGACAAATATGGATCTCGTCCATATTCAGGTCGAATTGGGGCGTGAAACGGCAACATTGAGTTTTCAGCACGCTCAAACTTTCACGCTATCCTCCATTTATCGCAAATGCTATGAATTTTCATCCTTACGTCAGTCCGCCACATTGAGCACAACATCACGACCCGCCTCGTCCTTTTCGCTGACGGAGCGAAGCACGTCCGTTTCCTCAAACGTGATATTGGCATACGCACTGACAACTCCAACTATTATCCACGCCGCGAAATACACGCCCAAATTCTCGGTAATTGAGCGCACAGCGCCCATCATAAGCAGGACAACAACGGACACCACTCCGCCGAGCAGAACCCAACGTTCCTTACCCGACGCGGTATGTCTTAAAGCGGAAAACGCTTTTTGTATCAGCAAAAACGCGCACACGACAAACACCGCAAGTCCAACGAATCCAAGGCTTGCAAGAATATCAAGATAGGTGTTGCCAAGCGTCGCAACAGAGAGAATATCTCCCGTTGCGTAGCGCGGATATACTGCCGCAAGCGCATCCGATCCCACACCGATACCAAAGGGATTGTTGATTATCATTTTCCACGCGCCGCTCCACACAGTCTGTCTTGACGACGATATCTGAGTTCCGTAATCTCCGAGGTTGAGTATTCTGGAGATCACCAGAGGTGCGTCCACGCTAAGCTTATCCGCAACCGTGGAAAACCACAGCACACCGCATCCCACCACGGGCAGTGAAACTACTGCCACCGAAAGTGCCGTGTGGCTGTAAAGCAGGAAAAATATTATCACACCCGCCGCAAGGCAGATCCAGGCTCCGCGCGACCACGACATAGCTATCAGCGCAACGTCTGCAAGCAAAAGCACCGTCATTCCCACCTTGCCGATAACACGCTTGCAACGCATAAACGCGGAGAGAGCGAGGGGCAACGTAAAGGTAACGAGCAGAATAACGTCCGAATTTATTCCGACAAGGAAGCCGACAAGCCGACTCCACGCATCCGATATCTTGTCGCCTGCATAAGAGCCCGCGATCCATTCCATTCCGTCGGGAGAGATGTATCCCGCAAATCCAAGCACCGTCGCAAGTATAACGCTAAGCAGTACCCCAACGAGGCAACGCTTAAGATATGCTCTGCCCGCCATAAGATTTACGATAAGGAAATATACCGAAAGAAGTGCCGTCAGTATCACCGCCTCGTGAACGGTGCGGTAGCTTACAACGCTTCCGCTGAAGCCGCCTACGAGTATCATAGCTCCGAATATCAGCACTGCCACGTCAAGGATATCAAATCTCATTGTTCTGTGCATGCGTATAAGCTTGAGAACATAAGATATCCACACTGTGATTATAACGGCAACAACGACGTACAGCACGATATCGCTCACCCACATCAAGGGAAGCAACGCGCAGGACAAAATAACTCCCGATTCGGGCACAGAAAGTATAAGCGCTATAACGCCGAGCAGTAAAAGCGCAAGCGGAATTATCCACGGCTGAAATCTCAAGGAGATAAACGCCGCAAGCGGTGTCAGGAAAAATGCAAAATACATCCAACCCGTGCCGCGATAAGAGCGCGCTCTCTTTACCGACTCCTCGGGCACGCCCAAGAAGCGCACGAGCAACGTCCGCATGATAACACTGTTTCCCAGCGAGCGATAAGTCGGCTTGCCCGACAGACACAGCGGCAGTGAGAAAAGCAATATGGCAATAAGCATCCAAGGACTGCTTATTCCAAATGTCATCTTAAACGACGTCAGCGGAATAACGTAATATCCTATCAGCGCAAGTGCCGCGCTGACGAAGCAAAACAGTCCGTAAAAATTGATGGGCACGGACAAAAGCAACGCACCGAGCTGTCGGAGCGCGCCGAAAAGTCGGCTTGACTCCGCCGCGCGAAGCAGCGTCATGCGCGCAGGAGAGGCGGAGCGGATCTTGTCAGTGCGTCTGCCGCCGCCGAATATACCCTTATCAAAGGAGCGGTATGACGTGAAAAATCTTCCTACGGGACTGCGCAAAATGCGACTGTAAAGTCGTTCCGTGGTATCCTGAAGCCCCGTCCATACGAGCGAGTTTTTCTTCTCAATGTGAGGACCCGTTTTGTTTTTCAGCTCCATATTCCCTCTCCTTTCGCAAAATTTTCTTTATTTTTTCTTGTTTTCTTCGCCGTCCGAGCCGTCTTCCCGAGGCAACAGATCAGGACGCAATCGCGCCGTCAGCTCCAAGGCAGCCTCACGCCGCCATGCGTCTATTTTTTTATGGTCGCCCGACAGCAACACGTCGGGAACGCGAGCTCCGTGAAATTCAACGGGGCGTGTGTACTGCGGGTATTCAAGCAGTCCCGACGAAATGCTCTCGTTTTCATGGCACTCAGCCGCCGACAAAACTCCGTCGGCAAGTCGCGCCACGCAATCCACAAGGATGCACGCGGGGATCTCTCCGCCCGTCAGAACGTAATCTCCCACCGATATTTCCTCGTCCACTATCTCGTCAACTATCCGTCTGTCAACACCCTCGTAGTGACCGCAGAGCAGTATCAGATTGTCAAAGGACGAGGCAAGCTCCTCCGCCTTTTTCTGATCGAGTATCTTTCCCGTCGGCGACAAGTAGATGACCCGACGTCTGCCGTCAAAGCCGTCCGCTATCTGCCGTTCAAGCACGGCACGGTAGCAGTTGTATATCGGCGGTGCCGCCATGAGCATTCCCATGCCGCCGCCGTAGGGCGTATCGTCCACACGACGGTGTACGCCCTCAGAATAATCCCTGATGTTATAGGTATTTACTTCAATAGCGCCGCTCTTTTGCGCGCGTCCTATTATGCTCTCGCCCAGCACTCTGTCCACGAGCTCGGGAAAAAGCGTCATTATATCAAATCGCAAAACTTATCCTCCGCCGTCAAAGCTCGTCGAACATTCCGTCAATGGGACGAATCCTTACAAACTCGCCCGGGCAAACGTCCTTTACAAATTCGGGCACTGCGGGAACGAGGACCTGTCCGTTGTCCGTCCGCACTGCGTATATTGCCGACGCCGCGCCGGGGAGTATCTCCTCCAGCACGCCCAGCCGCTTGCCGTCGCGGTCGTCGATAACGTCAACGCCCTCAATGTCGGCAAGGAAATACTGTCCCTCGGCAAGATTGAAATCCTCTCTCGCCGCGTACAGCAGCTTGTTTTTCATAGTCTCGGCGGCATCCATATCGCACACGCCCTCAAGCTCGCAGATAATAAACTGCTTGAAAACCGACGAGTGAAGCACGCGCACCTCGCGATATGCATCGGCACTTTTTAAAAACACGCGCTTGAAATCCAGAAAATCCTTAGGCGTATCCGTCCAAGGGTCTATCTTCACCGCACCCTTGATGCCGTGTGTATTTATTATTTTGCCACATTCAAGATAGGGTGAAAGCGCGCCCATAGTACCTCCTCTTATAGCCTTTTTACGGCTCAATTTTTCGCCTGAACACAAATATACATTATAAGTATATCACATTATTTTGATTTTTGCAACATTTATAAAAAATTTTTACGCCTTTTACCTTATAAAATCTGCTTTTGCGGGCAAATAATAATATTTTTTCGTTAAATTGCAAAATCAAATCAACGTACCGACGAGGACACTTCCTAAATATCACAGAATAATCAAAATGCTCGTCTTGATGCTTTTTTATATTAAAAAACACGCAAATTTTCTCCTCTCGCCGACGAGAAAATTATGATTTTCTCGTGCGGACAGTCGGGGACGCCTGTCCTTGACAAAGAATAAAGAATAATTGAGGAGGCTTTTTGCAGAGCGAAAAGCCTCCATTTTTAATAAATATCGCAGTGGGTAAGGGACCCACTGGGGTTATAGAGATGGCTCTTGCTGTAACTATCCCAACAAATCTAAGCAAAAATAAATTGCAATAAAGTTCTTTGATCCAAACTTTCTGTGGGGGAAAGTTTGGTGGGGTGTGAGGGGCGAAGCCCCACATACGATCTCAGCTTCCGCGCAATTCTATTTTAGCGAGCCCCGCCTCTGACGTTTCCTTATAGGAGGACGAGAGATCTCTGCCCGTTTCCTTCATGGTATGCACAACCTTATCGAAGGAGATCTTACGAGAGTCCCACAAAAATCCCGCGAGGCTGACGGCGTTGATCGCGCGCATTGCGGCGACGGCGTTACGCTCAATGCAGGGGATCTGCACGAGTCCGCAGATGGGGTCGCAGGTGAGTCCGAGATGATGCTCGATGGCTATTTCAGCGGCATATTCTATTTTATCAAGATCCAAAGCCCGCAATTCTCCAAGCGCCGCAGCCGCCATAGCGCAAGCACTTCCTATCTCCGCCTGACATCCGCACTCCGCCCCCGAAATCGACGCATTTGTCTTTATCAGATTTCCGATAATTCCGCCCGTGATAAGCGCGCGGACTATCTGCTTGTCGCTGTATTTGCTCTTTTGCTGTTGATAGTAGAGCACCGCGGGCAAAACCCCCGCCGCGCCGCAGGTAGGGGCGGTTACTATCTGCTCACCCGCCGCGTTTTGCTCGCTTACGGCGAAGGCAAAGGCGCAGACGAGTCTGTTTTCTCTCGTTTCCGCGCTCTCGTCAAGCTGTCGGACACGGTAAAGCGACTTTGCCTTGCGGCGAACCTCAAGTCCACCCGGCAGTATGCCGTCGCTGTCAATCCCTAAAGCTACCGACGTTTTCATAGCAGACCACACGCGGCTCATATATTCCAAAAATCCGTTGCCTTCCCTTTCCACGGCATACTCCCACAGACGCAGAGAGTTGCGCCGACAGTACTCGGCAATATCGGCAAACGTGCTTTCCCGATACACTCGCGCAGGTCTTGCGTCAGCTCTGCCACCGTAGGATATGCTTCCGCCGCCAACGCTCAAAACTCTCACCTTCGCCGTTTGGACTCCGTCCGTAAAGCCTATAATATCCATAGTATTCGGATGCGGCAGCTCCTGCGTGTCATAATCAAACTCCACGACGCACTCAAGCGGAGCGACTGTTTTGCGGATGACCTCGTCCGTCCCATGCCCAAGTCCCGTTTTGGCAAGCGAGCCGTACAGCACAACTCTCACGCTGTCAACTGTAGGATTTTCCTTGATGAATTTCTTGCAGGCGCGCTCGGGTCCCATAGTGTGGGAGCTGGACGGCCCTCGCCCTATTTTATAAAGCTCGGTCAGGGATTCCATACCCACATCGACACAATGATTTTCACTCATTTTACATCCTCCGTTATATTGAGGTTTGCTTTCTGACTCTATTATACACCAATGCGGCGCGTTTGTCAAAAAAATTTAAAAAACATCCCCGTCGGCTCTTTTTGTTGATATTGAGTTAACAAATTTAATGTAAAATTACAGTGTATAGATGTTTTTTGAGTCCATTGAAAGGAGAAATGTTATGTTCAACGTAATGGTAGCAGAGGACGACGTCAACACCCGCCGACTCATCTGCACCGTGCTGGAGCAGCACGGATACAACGCCATTCCCGCCACCGACGGCGAGGATGCACTGTCAAAGCTTGACAAATGCCACATTGACCTTATAATTCTTGACATAATGATGCCGCGAATGGACGGCTACGAATTTACCAATACACTCCGCTCCTCGGGCTGTAATCTGCCTATTCTGATGGTCAGCGCAAAGCAGTCCCCAGTGGACAAGCGCCGCGGATTTATCACGGGAACGGACGATTATATAACCAAGCCCTTCGACTCCGAGGAAATGATATTGCGCGTGGGCGCGCTGCTGCGTCGCTCCCGCATAGCAAGTGAGCGAAAGCTGACGGTGGGCAAGACGGTGCTGTTGTACGACGCCTTCACCATCAAGACCGAAAACGAGTCGGGCGAGAGCGCGCTTGAGCTTCCGCAAAAGGAGTTTTTACTGCTGTTCAAGCTCCTATCCTATCCAAACAAAATATTTACCCGACGCCAGCTCATGGACGAGATATGGGACATGGACAGTGAGAGCGACGAGCGCACCGTGGACGTGCATATCAGCCGTCTGCGCGACCGCTTCAGAGGAAGTGAAGACTTCAGCATCATTACTGTGCGCGGACTTGGATACAAGGCGGTATATCTGAGGTGAAAAGTAACAAACGAAAAAACACGCGACGCTTTATGCGCAGGCTTCCCTTCTTTGCCAAAACTCTGCAAAGCAAGCTGACGTTTTACATTCTCGCGGTGCTGATATCCGTATCTTTTCTCATTCTGTTTATCTACTCACTGCTTGCCATAATATTCCCCGTGTTTGCCATGCATCCGCTGGTAACGGGAATAGTTTTTCTGGTGTCACTGACTACCATAAGTGCAGTAATATCGGGTATCGTATACAGAAACGTGTTCCGTCCGCTTCGCAAAATGATAACGGCTACTAAGCAGATCGCCGCGGGAAATTACAAGGTGCAGCTTGAGGAGACATCGCATCCTCAATCGGACATGGGTACCCTTCAGCGCAGCTTCAACAACATGGCGCGCGAGCTTGACGGAATCGAAATGTTCCGAAACGATTTTATCAACAATTTTTCCCACGAGTTCAAAACGCCTATGGTTTCCATTCGCGGCTTCGCCCAACAGCTTCAAGTGGGCGGACTTACGGAGGAGGAGCGGCGCGAGTATATCGACATAATCGCTGACGAATCTGACCGACTTACCAATATGGCATCCAACATTCTGCTCCTGTCAAAGCTTGAAAATCAGCAAATAGTGACCGAAAAAACAGAGTTTTATCTTGACGAGCAGATACGTGCATGCATACTCATGCTTGAACAACAATGGGTAGACAAGAATATTGAGCTTGATATCGACCTTGACCCCATTAAATACACGTTCAACGAGGATATGCTCTCCCATATATGGATCAATCTTTTCGGAAATGCAATAAAATTCACTCCGCCCGACGGAAAAATAAGCTGTACTCTCCGCACAAACGACACATCCGTCGTCGTCGTTATCAACGACACGGGTATCGGCATGGACGCCGAGGTACAAAAGCATATATTTGAAAAATTCTATCAGGGCGACAGCTCCCACAGCGGCAAGGGCAACGGTATCGGACTTACCATAGTCCGCAGGATAGTTGATCTTTGCGGCGGCAGTATAGACGTTGAAAGCCAAGCGGGTATGGGCAGCCGTATTACGGTCACCCTCCCCCTCGCCTGAACCGGCAGCAACATTAAACGGTCAAATGGAGAACGTATGAAAGACAACAAGAGCAAACGTAAAAAGGAACAAATGTCCCCCGAGCGCCGTCGTGCGTCTATTATCCTCGGCGTTCTTTCGGCTATTTTTATAGTTCTGACAGTATTTCTCGTGATAATATTCAGAGAATACCTGACGGATATCGAGCGTGTGCGCTCCTTTATAAACCGACATATCATAGTGGGAACGCTTATTATGATAGCCCTGTGCGCGGTACAGGTGGTCGTGGCCCTTGTTCCGGGCGAGCTTGTGGAAATAGCGGCAGGCTACGCATTCGGCGCGTGGGGAGGTATGGTCGTCTGCCTTATCGGCGCAACTATCGGAAGTATAATAGTCATTTTGCTCGTGCGCCGCTTCGGTCGCAAATTCGTCTACACCTTTTACCCCAAGGAAAAAATGGACTCCATCAAGTGGCTGCACGACACGAGAAAGCGAAATTCGCTTACGTTTATTCTCTTTTTGATCCCGGGCACGCCAAAGGATCTGTTGACTTACGCCATAGGTCTTACGGATATGGGTATACCCACCTATATTCTGCTGACGACAGCCGCGCGCTTCCCTTCTCTCATAACCTCGACCATGGGCGGAAGTGCTGTGGGCGAGCAGAATTATAAGTCTGCGATAATTATTTTCGCAATAACTGCCGCGATAAGCCTTGTCGGACTTATTATCTACAACGTGATCGAAAAAAAGCATCAAAAAGCCGCCGAGCAACATGAAAAGGCGGTTGAGAATTCGGACGAAGAGCCAAAACCGTGACACGGCGGGCGGCATGGTAATGAATAATGAAGCTTTCCTCGACAGGTGGGGAAGCTTCATTTTATAAAGAAGCGGATGAGGTGTTTTTCAACTATCAACTAACTCAAAAGCCACCCCGAGGGGTGGCTTTTGGTTTTATATCAGTGTGGGTAAAGAACCCACGGGGGTTATAGAGATGGCTTTGGCTGTAACCATCTAAACAAATCCAAACTAGAACAAATTACAGTAAAGTTCTTTGGGATCAAGCCCTTTCTCGAAAG
>JAFTPD010000007.1 GCA_017463485.1 Clostridia bacterium | reverse complement strand
CTACACGTCCGTAGTAGTTTCTGTCCATGGTATTGCCGATATAAGCTGCGTAGTAAGGCTCAACTGCCGCCCACTGATCCTGACCTGCAGAGAGGTCAATGGTGGTCTTATGGCTGGGCACGGGCATAGCCTCGGCACCCTGGAACTTACGGGAATAGTTAACCAACTGATAGTAGTAATAATCCTTGAGCGCGCCTTTCGTAGGCTCGATATCACGGGAATATTCGTCGTTAAACAGGTCGTTGAAGCTGTTCTCCGTTCCCTTCCATGACGAATATCTGGTTACAGTCCATTCGTTCCAGCCGGTTACGAATACGACCTTGGGATTGACCTCGAGAGCGTATTCCCACTGTTCTGCGAAGTTGTAGCCGTATTTGGATGTATCTGCGGTCCAGGGAGTGCTTGTTCCCTTGGCGGCATCCTCGAAGGTGGTGGGTTTAACAGACGTATAGGAACGTCCCATTACCACGTAACCGGCATTGGATGCAGAAAGTGAGTTAGTAACGTAGTTAAAGTTCTGCGCTACGCCGACAGACATCTGCTCAACGTTACCCTTGTTCGTGTCTTTTCTTGTTTCATAGTAGGTAGCTTGAGGATATTTTGCAAGCCATCCCCATTGAGAGAGTCTGTCTACCGCACTCTCTCTGAGCTCAGCATCCTTGTATGTAGCAACACCCGGGCGGAAGGTGAAGAACTTTGATATTTCCTGATAGACAATATCAGTGGAATCCTCGAAATGCTCGGGGTTTCCGATAAGCATGGGCTTGCCGTCAAACCAGAACCAAAGATTCTGATACAGCCCTCTTCTGTAAATATCGCTGTAAACAGATTCTATCTGCTCCGTCGTCCACAGTCCCTCGCTTGCGTTACTTGCAGAGCGGAAGGGGAAATGATAGGAGATCTTAGGAGTATTTACGCCCAGCTCCTGCGCCTTCGTCCACTCGGAATACATGGATCTGTAACCGTTTATAAAAGTATAAATGCTGTTGGAGTTATCCGTAAATATAACGTCAACGCCCGCGTTCGCAAGCAGCTCGGCGTGACGGCGAAGCACCCACTCATCAGTGGTAGCGTAGTAGCCGTAGAGAGGCTCATTCCAATAGAAATTGCTCGTATTCCACTGTCCCCATATTTCATTGTCATAGTCGTTGATAGCCTCGGGATATTTATCGAAGGTATCCTGAAGATTTGTGGAGGGAGTGGTATCGTTAGCGCGCAGATGCCAATCCCAATAGAACATAGCAAGGATTTTATCCTCATTCAGCGCGTCAACGCCCTCGTCACCGTACTGAACGGACTCTCTGCCCAGACCGTCGGTGAATACCCACGTGGTAGGCTGTACCTTGTGACTATTGATAAGGCTGTCCTCGGGAGCAACCCACTGCTCGGGAACGGTTACAGTTCCGTCGGAGCGGTCGTCGTGTCCCTCACAATCAAGGAACGGAACCTGACCCGTCGTGAGCTTATTCTCAAAGCGGACGGTAAAGCCAATGTCGTTTCTCATTTCAGCGCCATCGATATAAGAATATCCGCCTGAATTATTGGTTGTCTTGTAATAAACACCGACTCGTGTTCCCTTCACGTTTTCAACGGTGAACAGATATTCTCCCGCTGGCTGCGCCTCTTCAAAAATGAGCCAGTTGGTCGCGTTATCCTTAAGATCTGTCAGGGATACTTTGGCAATGGGCGTACCCGCAACCGTCTTTTCAAAGTTCTCATTCCACTTGTAAGCTACAAGATCGGCAGAGCAATTCGTATTTCCCCACGTAGGCATAGCAAAAGCAAAGCCGAGAATAGGTGCGCTTACCTTAACGCGCTGACCGATTATCTTGCTTTCACCTACCGCCTCCCAGGTATCCGACGCAGCATCGCTGTTGTCAGGAGATACGTTCTGGAAGGTAACAAGATCTACGAAGGGATCGCTGATATCCTCGGTCATGTGCAGCTTTACAGCCATATCTGCTTTGGTTTCAACACCCTTTATGTACATGCAACCCATTCCCTTAGAATTATCTGTGGAAGCATATACACCAATATTGTGGGCGTTTTTGTTCTCATTTATCACGGGATCGTGCAGATAAATGAAATAGTCGCCCGCAGACGCTATCTCCGCAAGATCAAACTTGTGCCACGCCCAGTCGGGGCAGTTCTCTAGCTTTTCGGCGTAGAGAGGTGTACCCGCGATGGTCGTCTCTACATTCTTTTCCCATTTGTAAAAAGATACCGTAAGACCGTTTTGCGAGGTGTTATAGGTAGGTATTCTTACCTCAAACGCCGCAAACGCGCCCTTCACCTTAAAGTGATATCCAATAGGCGCGTCAGCCTTTACAGAATAGTTTGCATTTTGATTGCTGTATGCTTGCACCACGTACAGCGTTTCCTCTGCGGAAGCTGCAATTACCGCAGCGCTCGACATAAACATAATCATCGCCAAAAGCAGGGCAAAACATCTGCAAATCTTGGATCTGTTTCGTTTCATTGTGTCCTCCTTTGTTCATTAAGATCGCAAAGCGTACTGTGGGTAAAATACAAATTTCCCCTTATCACTTTACCATATTTTAATCTTTTTATCAACCCCCACAAGGGAAATAGGGAAAATAATGCAAAAAGTAAGGAAAATAATGCAAAAAGCAAGCCCTTCCATTTTGGAAGGGCTTGCGAATTTTTGGCATTAGTCCGCAGTAAGACCGGAGCGTTCAATACCCTGTACCAGGAATTTCTGGCAGAACAGATAAAGAATGACCAGCGGTGCGATAATACAGATACCGCACGTGTTTTTGATCGCGGCATAATACATATTCTGTCCGGGATAGTCGGTTTCCAGCGACGGCGGGATCTCGACTATATTCGGCATCAGCATAAAGTCGGGGTCTGTGAAGAACAAATTCGTGTAGAAGTCGTCCGTCCACTGCCAACAGAATGCGAACAGGAATACCGTCACCATCATAGGAATGGACAGAGGCAAAATGATGGTGAAGAAGGTGCGGAATACGCCCGAGCCGTCGATATATGCAGACTCTTCAAGCGCGTCCGGAACACCCGTAAAGAACTGACGAAGCATAAAGATATACAAGCCATTCTTAAATCCAAGTCCCGTAGCAGACAAAATTATCATAGGTCCAAAGCTGTCAAGCAGCTTCACCGAATGCTCGGGAAGATCCAAAATGTGTATATTGCCGAGAATTGCGTCGATCGCCTCAACGCCTACGCTCGCGCCGCCAGAAAGCAGGGACAGAATTCCCCAGACGTCAAAATATCTGAAGTGCATGAACATTGCAAGCTGAATAGTCTGATGAGGGATTACCATGGTAAGCACCACCAGCAAAAATACCAGCTTGTTTCCGCTGAAGCGGAATTTTGCAAGTCCGTAGCCGATAAGACAGCACACAAACGTCTGAATAAATGCACTGGACAGAGACAGAAGCAGAGTGTTTCCAAACGCTTCAAAATAGCCCAGCTCTGTCAGCACCGCTTTATACGTATCAAGCGTAAAATTCTTCGGAATCAGTCGTACCGTTACGTCCACGAAGTCGTCGGGCGACATGAACGAGCCCGCTATCTTCGTCAGGAAGGGGTAAAGCACGATATATGATACGCCGATAAGAAGGACCAGTCGGAATATGTACCAGATCACGTTGCCGAGGAAGTAGAGGTTAAGGAATTTAGCCTTCATTCTTTCCTTCAAGGGTGTTCTGTCAAATTCCACCTTGATCTTGTTCTTGGTTTCCTTCGTGATCTTCGGCTTTGTTTCGATATTATCCATTTTTCAAGCCTCCTTAATCACGTTTTTGGTAGAATACATAGGCAGAGAATATTCCCGATACCGCCGCAATTATCAGCAGTACGATAATGAAATATATCCATGCCATCGCAGATGAATGGACCTGACCGTCCGTGCCGCCTCGGTATACACCCTGAATGTATGCCATTACCGAGTTGGACTCAGTCGTAAACGAGTCGATAATAGTGTATATTCCGTTTACAAGGATCATAGGGCTTATCATGGGGAAGGTTATCTTCCAGAAGGTCTCCCACGACGTTGCACCGTCGATCTTGCACGCCTCGTAGATAGCGGGCGAGATGGACTGAAGTCCCGCAAGGAATATCAGCATCTGTACGCCGGAACGGTTTACTATGTCGTAAATGTTGTTGATGATGTCAACTACGTACGTTACAAGTCCCTCACCCATTTTCATGGATGCGAACAGCTGTTCGATATCCAGAGCGGACACGATCTGCGTCGCCGCGCTGGAACCCGAGCCATCCTCAATTCCTCCCGTTTCCTCCATGTAGGAGCCGAGAATGTTCTGTCCCTCGATACTCTCCATAATACCCGTCGCCAGAACTACGGGGATAAAGAATATCGCACGGAATGCGGCTCTTCCCACCATCTTCTGGTTGAGAAGCACTGCAAGGAACAGTGAGAATATAAGGATCGCAGGAATATCAAACGCCAGCTCCTGGAGACCCGTTACAAGGGTCTCCACAAACTTGGGGTCACTGAACAGGGCGTACTCATAGTTTTCTAAACCCACCCATTCCAGCGTGTAGCCTCCTCCGGGCACAATGCTCAGAGTGTGGAAGCTCATCCAGATAGAGTTCCAGATGATCGGAACATATACGAACAAAAATCCAATCAGGAAGGGTAATACGAACAGCCAGCCCGAGCGAGCCTTGCGCTTGTCAAGCGACGCGATTTTACGACGCTTCAACGTTTTTTCGTTGATCTCGGGAGCTGCGCTAACAGCTTGTTTTGTCATTTTTATTACCTCCTTTTCTGATTAGTGCATTACGGTCACGAAACCGTAAGGAGTGATGGTATACTCGACCTCTCCAAACTTGACCTTCGCGGAGAAGCTGTTGTAATTGAGCAGGAACGTCTTGTATGCGCTGTAGCTTCCGTCTTCATTCTGAGTACCGTAGGTTACAGCTACCAGCTTGCCCTTATCGGTTGCATACTTGGAATACTCGTCTTCCTCCTCATTCGCTCCTTCTTTTCTGATCATATTGTCGATCTCATACTCGGTAAGAGGAGTAAAGGTGGTAGCGTAGTATCTGAGCATGCTCTTGAGCTTCATACTCTCGGCATAAAGTCCGTCACTGTAGAAGTCAGCTACGCTGAAGGACGACGCGCGAGCCGCACCTATCTTGGTAAGCACCTTAGAGTAGTACATATCGGTCACATACGTCTTGATAGCTGTCTTCAGCTCAGCAAGCGCTTCCTTATCCTCAGGAAGAGCCACCTTGTTAGCTTCAAGTGCCGCAATAATCTCGTCAACGTAAGCGTCAAGCTGCTTATCTGTCATCATGCTGCTCAATGCATAGTTGGGCAGACATCCTGCCGCGTTGCCGCTGACAGATGCAGTCTTAATGAGTGCATCAACCTTGGAATTGACGTTTCCGACAATTACGATCTGCGCTGCTCTCTGCTCTGCTGTGTCCTCGCTCACCTTCGGAATTACCGCCTTAACACCGGTAAGTCCGTAAGCGTTCAGCGTGCCGTACAGATACATGGACAGCGTATCGTCCGCCAGATTGCCGTTTTTGGTGGGATAATACGTGATTATCTCGGCGAACTGCTTCGTAAGCTCAACAACCTTATAATCCTCGTCCGCGAACAGCTCGAGAATAATATCAAACTTCTCGGTTGCAGTCGCGTCGTCGGAAATAAGCTCGTCGAGGATCACTTTATGCTCTGCAAGCAAAGTGTCCAGCTCACAGTCAACCTTGCCAAGCATCTCGTCGTAATAGTAGCTTGCGACGGGATAGTTCTTAGCTACGTTGATAAGCTCAGTATAGTAGTAGTAATATACCATAGCCGCAACATCATCCTCAAGGCTGAACTTGTCATCTCTGTAATCGTAATCGTCAAGCTCTGCCACGATTGCAGCAATAAGCGCGTCAAGCTGAGTTGCGGAATCGGTAATTGCTACCGCCGCCTCCTTGATAGCAGTCTTGATCTGCTTTTCCTCGTCGTCGGTAGGAACGTTTGCTCCGTCCTCCAACGAGAAGTGGAATTTAAGCGAGGTTTCCTTCTGCTTGCCGTTGAGTCCCTTGGAAATGAGAGAGAGCAGATAGTTCTCAAGGTTCTCTCTTGCGTCACCGTAAGCGGGCTCAAGAACAGCCGCCATATTGTCCAGAGTGCTGACAATATCCTCGTCGTTCTCCATGAGAGAGAATACGTAATGATATACGTTAGTAACTCCCTTTTCGGAGATCGCAGGCTCGATACGGTTCTTATAAAGGAGAGAAATACTGTCCTTTACGTCGTAATCCTTGGTAACCAGAGGCAAGGATGCCTTACCGGTTGCCTTGTAATTCTGATCAATTACCTCCTGATAGAAGCAGGAGATAGCGTATGCTCTTACGTCATCCTCAAGAGTTTCGGGAGTTGCGTACTTGACAGTATTATCCTTTTCGATAATACTTACAGCCTCTGCAATACCGGCCTCAAGCTTCGACTTGGTAGCAGGATCGTTGTGGTTGTACGACGACTTGCCCTTCGTCAGGTCAGCAAATTTCGCCTTGATAGCTGCCTTTGCGGCATTGGTAACTACTCCGATATTTGCGGAGTTGGATACCAGCTCTCCGTCTACTACGCGGGTAGGAACGAAGTTAAGAGTCGGCAGAAGCACGCTGTCGTAAAGACCGGAGACCTTGGAATAAAGAGCATGCATATAGTATGCAAGAACCTCTTCGTCCACCTCGCTCATTTCTCCCTCTGCCGCCTCGTCGCTGAGTGCGGGGTCAAAGGAATACTTGGGCTCGTCGGTCTGACCCTTTACGTTGCCTATCAGCTCTCTGATGTAGAGAACGATACCGTAGAGATTCTTTCCGTCCTTATCGATCTTATACTTGCTGATAAGCTGCTTGTCGGTAAGCTTCTTATTTGCTTCAAGATATCTGAGCAGGTCAAGCTCGTCGGAATTCAGACCGAACGTTCCCTCCTCCATCATGCGGAGAATGCTCTCTGCGTAATCCTCTACGTACGCACCGTGCTGCTTATTGAGGACAAGCGACAGGTGAGTTTGGATAAAGGTATCCACAGCCAGAGCCTCAACGGATACGTTAAGGTTGATACCGATCTCAAGCGTCATATAATGCTCGATATTGGTGATCTGCTCCTCAATTTCAAGGAGAATGCTTTCAGGGCAGTCGCCCGTAGCATCTATTACCAGCTTGCCCGCCTGAGCGTCAGCATAAAGCTTGGTAAGATTTTCATGCGCTGCCTCCAACGTGTAAATATAGTTGGAGATAGTTTTTACCGCGTTTTTGAGCTTGGTATAGGTGGTGCCATTCAGCTTCTCTGCCGCCTCGTAGCGAGACTTGAGCGCCGCCTTACCGTCCTCGTCAGCCGCTTCGTATACAGCCTTCAGCTGTGTATACGCGCAATTTGCCTCGACGTATGCGGAAAGCGCGCTGTCGTAGCTGTTTGCGTAGTTGTACGCCGAGCCAAGCTGACCGCTGTAATAGTTAAGACAGGTCTGGATGAAGTCCTTGGCTACGTCCTCAACGTTAGCAATAAGCTCGCGCGCGTCGGCAACCTCTTGAGTCTTCTTCTTTGCCTCATATTCAGCCTTGTTCTTCTGGTAATCGAGAACAGCATTGTATTCGGTCACGATATCGGTATACAGCTCGTCGGAATCGGGAATTCGCACGCCCGACAGATACTGATGGTCAATGATCAGCTTATCCTGAACGTCCTTGGTTGCCGCATTGAGCTCGTTATAGATCTCAACGACGTCATCCTTCCAGATATCGTATCTGATAGAATAATACTTGCTGAGCTCCATATCCTCCTTCAATATCTCCGTGTTGTCATAGGAGAGAGTGAAGTAGATGGATGCGCCGTTTTCTATAGCCTTAAGCATTGCGTAGTCAACGTCACCCTCCATGTTGAGAGGATCGCCCGCAAAGTTCATATAGCCGTGGAGCACAACGCCGATAAACGGAACGCTGTAGCTTGCCTGAATGTAGCGGCTGGAGTCAAGAGATACGCCGAGAATATGGTCAACGTATTCCCAAGTATAAGCGTTGCCGCCGTCCACCATGATCTCCATGTCGCCGTTCTTGTCGGAGGACAGATATTCAAGCGCCTTGGTGATAAAGCCCTTGGAGTCCTCGCGGTTGTAAGGCTCATCCTCATCAAAATCGGAGTTGAGCGCGTTACCGAGAGAGCCCACTGACATACCCTGAATGTTCTCGAACTCGGTGTAGTCGGTTACAAGGCTTTCGTAGAACTCGTTGAAGTATGCGGGAGAGATCGCCAGCTCACCGTAGCCCATATATCTCTGTTGAGTAGCACTGTATACGCGCTTGGTGGTATAGCGGTCGTCGATGGTCTTGATGGCATGCTTGCTCAGCACTACCGCGTCAAACAGTGTATTCTCCTTGATGTAGGAGAATTCGAAATCGGGGAATACTCCGAGATTTCCGTCCTCAAGACCTGCGGCGTAATCCAAAAGCTCCTGGAAGTCCATATCCTCCTCTACGACCTTTTCCCAGTCGATCTTGGAGGGCATGGTGGAGTAGATACCGCCGTTTGCATAGCCCGTGAGCTTAAAGTTGATGTCCGAAACACCCTTATCCGCCAGCTCCTTATACATGGTCATAACGTTCTCGAAGGATGTCAGGGGCTTTGTAACCTCAACGGGAATGGACATGATCTTCTCTACCGCGTCCATAGCTCCGAATGCCTCAACGTACATGGGAATATCACCCGAGGTAGCGTCGGCGGAGAGCTTGGAAAGAACACCCTTTTCGATAAGGTAATCGCGGTATGCGAATGCCATACCCAGCCAGGTAGTCTTGTAATAATCGGCAGCAGCAAGTCCCTTATCCGCCGCAACCTGGTCGTCGGTAAGCATAAGATAACGGATCTTATAGTTACCTACGTATTTTCTTGAGGAAACTACCGTCCACTCACTGTTCGTACCTACCGAAATCGCATCCGCAAGGTTATAGGAGTCCTTGGGACGGGGGTTAAAGTACATCTGAATGGTATTGTAGTTGCTCTTTGCGCCCGCGTGATAGGTGGCGATATCCGCCATAGCGTCGCCTTCCTCAATGATTCCGACGTAGCCGCGGCTCTTATCTACCTTTGTAATGGAAGCGGCATTTGCAATGTAGCTTTCATATATCTGATAGTCGGTGGGAACGGTCTCCTCCGCTGCTCTGGCGTCCATGATCTTGTTATAGATAGCGCCGTCGATACGGACGATTCTCTCCTCACCCGCAAGCTCGTCGTACAGAGTGATATCGTAATATTCGGTATCCTCTACCACACCGAATACGGGATACGTGATATTTTCCTGATACGTACCCGTTATCTTATGGTACGCATAGTCAACTCCGTATACCTTACCGCTGATGGTAGTGGTCGTATCGGTATTGAGATCATCAAAGGTAAACAGCGCGCCGCTTCCGTCGGGATAGAAGGTATATCCTTCGTAGGCGTTGTTACCCGCACCCATGTAGGGCAGGATGGAGATATTCTCAAGCTGATACATGGACTCGTTGAATCGCAGACCGTTAGCGGGCAGACGAACACTTACCGCGCCGTCGTTGCCAATGGTATATTCAAGAGCCATTTTGAATACGGGGGGATTTTCGTCCTCGCCCTGATATTCCGTTTTCTGATGGTGCGCGTCCATTTCCTCGTAGGAGTAGTTGGGGCAGGCGGTCTTGATCTGCTCCTCGCGCTCCTCAAGCTCTACGGTAGAAGCGTTGGGGTCGAACACGTACACGTCGTACTTCTCGGTAATGGGGAAGTTTCTCAGCATATCCGCGCGGAGCTTGTCGGTATCAGCATCCTTAAGGCTCTGGAATGTGTAATATGCCATAAACTTCTTATACCAGAAGTTTTCGGGGTCGTTGTCGTAGTACTCCAGCATAGGAGCAACGATAGCGGTCTCAAAGTCGGATTTTTCTATAAGTCTGGGAACCAAGCGTCTTGCTTCCTCACGACCGATAGTGTACTCGACACGGATACCGTTTTTGATATTCTTTACCTTGATCTGGTCGCGCAGAGCCGCCATTTCGTAGCTGGTAAAGGTTTTCTTGCTTCCGTTGTCGATATAGTTTACGATAATCTGTGACAGGATCTCGTATTTTGTGTCCTCCGAGCCCTTGGACGTTGCGACGTCATAGGGGTTGGTGAACAGGATCTCATCAGTGGTGGTATTCTTTATAGCCACCTCTCCCGTTACGGCATCAGCGTAAAGCTGATATCCTGCCTTGGTGGTCATCAGCTTCATGGAAGCCAGCTTTTCCTCGGGAGTAGCGTATATAACCTTTGTGTAATCCACTTCCTCTTCTTCCGTTGTCGTAGCGGCGTTATCCGCAGCCGTTTCCTCAGCCGCGAACACCGATACGGTGAACAGACCCGAAAAAGTACCCAGCAGCGTTACGAAAGCCAAGAGGGCGGATATGATCTTAATATTCAATTTCATTTAATCTCTCCTCTCGACTTACATTCTGTACTGAATTTCCGTAACGATATTGGTAATAAGGCTTACGATCTTACCTACCAGCGTTGTGAACAGGATAGCAATAAACATAATAAATACCATTGCAACGACCGTTCCGAGTATGGTAATTACGTTCTTGCCCATGGTGTAATCGTGGGTGACCATCGTTCCGAAGAACAGAAGGAGTCCAAGCCAGATAAACGCCAGTGAGGTAATCATGGTAATGATCTCAACCTCGGTGGAAATACAGAAGTTAGAGTATACCGTTGCGGGGATAACGAGCAACGGAATGGGAACAAGACAGTAGGAGCTTGCGATAAAGACGTCCTTGAAGCTTCCTTCGCCCTCAAACAGAGTGGTAAGACACCAGTTTGCAAGCACGAACAGAAGCAGAGGAACCAGCACGCCCAGCACCTGCGTCATAAATCCGGAATAGGTGGAGCCGTATCCGCCGGTGAACAGATATCCCTGACCGACAGACTGATAGAAGAAGGTCGCGATAGCTAATCCTATGAAGAACAATGCTCCGCGAATAGAGCCGCGCTTCTCATGCTTCAGATCCCAGAAGCCGTCAAACGGATGGAATATTATGTAGAAGCCGTAAGCTATCTCGTGACCGAAGGTACGCTTCTTGCCCGAAACGGCAACGCGCTTGTTGATCTTACCCATAGCTCTGAAGAAGAACAGCACTCCTATGATAAGAGCTACTATAATAATGATAAGAACAAGGAAGTAATCCGACATCCACTGCTTTCTGATCTCCTTATAGGAGTTGGACCAGTTGGCGGTGTCGTAAGCGGATTCGAAATATTCAAGAGAGTTTACGTAGTCCTTGTTACGGTACATTGCCTGACCGATTCCTACGTAAGCCGCGTCAAAGTTAGAGTTACGCTTGAGTACCTCCGTCCACAGGTTGATCGCGAGATCAAAGTCCTGATCGTTCTCCGCCTCAATAGCCGACAGGAGGATGTCGCCGTACTCCGTTCTCTGGAAAACGGTAAAGTTTTTGTTGGACTTATCGAGGATCAGCATATTGTCGCCCTGATAAGCGATTGCCTCTATGCTTCCGATATTGCCAAGCTGTCTGCCCGTATCGCCGAATGCGAACAGCAGATTACCGTCAAAGTCGTAGGTATAGACGCGCTGTCTTTTCTCGTCGATAATAGACCAGGTATTCTCAGGTCCTACCGCCGCGTCAATGATCTTGGATACACCCGTGATCTCACTGGTAGAGAGAGTGGAATAGTCAATTTCACCTGCAGGCATCCAGAAACCGTTACGACGCATGATCTCGTCACCGTTTGCGTTGAGCAGCTTAACGGGAGAATAAGTACCTTCGGTACTCTTGCTCGTGATGGCGCTTGCGACGTCGGATTCCTTTATGGAGGAAGTCGTAACGTATATAAGTCCAAGCTCTGCGTTGATGGTGATATTGTTGAACTCAGAGGAGATATTCTGCGCCTGAGCTTCTCTCTGCTCGTCGGTCTGGAAGCGTCGCCAAATGATCTCCCAAGGTGTAAGAGAAACCGCCTGCGCACCGATAAATCCGGTGAACTTGCCTTCCTCGGTAAGCACGATAACACCCTGATAGGTAGTAGAAGATACAACGTAGATTCTGTTGTACTGGTCTACTGCGATAGCGACGGGACGGTATACTGCGTCATCCTCGAACAATGCACTTTCGGGCTGCTCGATAATGCGCTTGAAGTTACCTTCCGCATCAAATACAACGATTCGGTTTTTTGCGGTGTCGCATACCCAAATGGTCTTTTCGCTCTTGTTGTTCGCTTCGCTGACGAACACGCCCTGAGGAGCGGAAAGTGCATCCGGTACGCCCTGATCGTTATCAAAGGTGGAGATAGTGAACTTCAGCTTATAATAACGGTCAAGCACCACGATACGGTTGTTGCCCGTATCCGCAATATACACGTTCTTATCGGCGTCGGTTATAAGGTCGCCGGGGTTTTCCAGTCCAACCTCAAGTCCCATATCGGCGGCGTCGATGCTGTCCCATGCCGTATAAGCATCCGGAGAATACAGCGCGTATCCGCCAAGACCGTAGGTGTAGGTCTGGTAAGCCGAGCCTGCGGACGCGGGAATTACCGCGCCAAAGATCATCACACAGGCGAACACTGTACAGAGGATGACTTTAAGGCATTTCATTTTGTTGTTCTGCATACATTCACCCTCCGTTTAATCTTTCATACCGCTGGAGCCCATGGTTTCAATGATATTTGACTGTGAGATAACGAATACCGATATCGGCACAAGCATCATGATAACCTGCGCGGCTCCCGACGCACCGGCACGCTTTACACCGCCGGCAAGGATCTGACCTATTGCGTAGTTAAAGGATTTAAGCTGCTCGGAATGGATATACGTGGACGCGCCTGCGTTCCAGAGTCCCTGGAAGCTGTAAATGATAAGCGTCAGCCACGCGGGCTTAACCATAGGCATAGCGATCGTCCAATAGCAGCGGAATTCTCCCGCACCGTCAAGTCTTGCAGACTCAAGGACGGAGTCGTTTACGTTGGTATCCATAAACTGCTTCATGAGGTACAGACCGAGCGAAGAGCACCATGCGGGAACGATTATTGCCCAATACGTATCAAGCATCTTGAAGGACGAAATGATAATAAAGGACGTGATAGCCGTTACCGTGGAGTGGAACATCAGCGACATCTGAACCATCTGGAACATACCGTTTCTGCCGGGGAACTTGATCTTTGCGATAGCGTAAGCCGCAAGGGATGCAAGCACCAGGTGACCAAAGGTACCCGAAACGGACGTCAGCACAGTATTGAATATGTAACGGGAGAACGGAACCCACGAAATGTTCATCAGAGTAAACAGATCGGAGTAGTTTTTAAGTGTAGGATTGATAACGTAGAAGCGGGGGGGATACATCCACAGCTCGTCAAGAGGCTTGAGTGACTGCATTACTATATACAGCATGGGCAGGAACATGATCGCGCCAAGGATGAAGAGAATAATGGCAATACCTACGTCACCGCCGCGAGAGCGGGCGAGTACGACCTTATGCTTTCTTGTTCTTAATTTTGCCATGTTATGTACCCAACCTTGAAATTATTTTCTTGACCAACATATTCGCGCCGAACATTATCGCGAACAGCACCACCGCGATAGCGGAGGAATAACCGATCTCGTATCTTTGTCCACCGTAGTCCTCAAGATGGTGCATGATGGTATGCGCGCAGTAGTTTACCGACGGGAAGCCGGCAAGCGCTGTAACGATTCCTCCGAATCCGAAGGATCCCGTAATAGCCATGATAGCACCGAACATGAGCTGCGGCTTCATGTTTGGCAGCGTGATGTAGTAAAGCTCCTGCCAACGGTTCTTGATACCGTCAACGGCTCCCGCTTCAAATTGAGCCGAGTCGATACCCTGAAGTCCCGCGATAAAGGCAAGGAAGGACGTTCCGAGAGATGTCCACAGTGCAACGAAAATACACAGCGGCATTACGTACGTTTCATCTTGGAACCACAGTATTTCCGTATCTATGATACCAAGCTCCATGAGCGTTGCGTTTGCCCAACCGTAGGAGTCGGACGAGAACAGCGTCTGGAAAATGAGGTAAGCCTGACCCGAGATGGAGGGTGCGTAGAATATAAGCGTTACTACCGCACGAACCTTCGGAGACAGCTCGTTGATAAACCATGCGATCAGGAATGACATCAGGTATGATGCAGGTCCTACGATCACGGCGAATATGAACGTATTCTTGATGGCGATGAGGAAAATGTCATCATCAAAGAACAGCGTTACGTAGTTTTTCATCCACACGATATTCGGAACCTCAAGCATATTGAAGTCCGTAAAGCTGAGGAATATTGACAGCAGCACAGGGAGGACTGTAAAGATAGTAAACAGAATCATATACGGCGCTACCATGAGGTAAGCTATTTTATTCTGCTTCATCTCTTTGATCTTCCACTGGCGAAGCGTCAACTCGCGCGTGGCGGCTTTTTTTGCAGCCTTTTTTGTAGCCATTTACTTTCTCTCCTTATATTGATTTGAAAGCCGTGGGCACACCGTCGGCGGGATCGCTTACTTCCCTTTCCCGACGGAGTGACCGGCGACGCCGAGCAAATTTCCTACATATTTAATTATATATAGCAAATTCACTCTCAAAAAAGCATTTTCAGCTTGAAGTTATACCTGATTCATCAGACGAATGACGTCAGCGAGGAAATCGGAGCAGCACTTGAACTGTGTCACAATGCTGTCGGTGTTCGCGTATACCTCGTAGGAGAAGCACTTGCGGAGCGTCTTCTTCTCTGCCTTGGTAAGGGAGGTATCCGTCATATCGTAGCCCATGACCTTGGTTCTATCGGCAATAAATTTACTGCCCGTGGGGTCAAGCTCTTGATAGAGCGCTTCAACAGCCTCCTGAGCCGCGATAAGATATGCCATATCGTCGCTCTTTATAGCCGTTTCAATCTGTCTGATAAGTGAATCGTACTTGGAGCTGTAATCCTTGTTTTCTTTGATGTAGCCAACAAGCTTTTCAAGCTGTGCCAAGCGCTTTGTCGTAAGATCCTTGTAGTCGTCATCGCCCTCCGCGAGAGTTTCAAGGTCGAACTCATCTCGCTTTCTCGCGATTTCTTTATCAATGGTAGAAAGGTATTCGTTCAATGCGTCAACGGGATCGACCTTATCGTTGTACGCACTGAGAAATGCGAAGTTAGTGTAACGACCAATGATGTACGTACCGGGGTAGTTGGGGATAGATGCGAGGTTGCTGAACTGGTAAAGCACCTGCTTTGCTTCCTCGGTCGTCCAAGGCAAGCTTTCCAAAGCCTGCATATTAGCCGTGCTGTGCTTTGCAGAGGGACCCATAATAGCAACCATTTCGTTTGCGTAGTTGATCTGGGTATCCTTGCCCGTATACCACTTCATGAACTCCCATGCATTCTGCTGTGCCTTTTCGGTATCGCAGCCCTTAACCATTACGGATGCGGTAACGCTCGAAACGGACACGTTATTGATGTCGCCGTTCTCGTCGATCTCACCGGGCAGCGGGTAGAAGTTCCACGAGCCCTCAATCTCGGTCGCAAATACCTTCAGCTGGTTGTACGTACCCGTGTAATCACCAATAATTATAGGCATTTCTCCAGTACGGAAACGGTTTGCCGCGTTGTAGGAGTAGGGGTAGGAGTACATAGTAAAGAAGTTACACATCTTTTCAAACGCAGCGCCTCCGAGAGAAGAGCCGAGGTTTATTCTCATACCGTCGTCAGCGAACAGGTTTCCGCCGGACTGGTAGAGGAAGATGTTGTAGTCGGTAGGAAGACCGATCTGCATGTTATTTGCCTGAAGCACGGGAACGCAAGCTTCAACGTCGTCCCATGTCTTGGGGATATCAAGTCCCAGCTCGGCAAGAATGTCGATACGCACGAACATCATAGCGAAGTTCTGCGTTTCGGGCAGGCCGTAATAGTGCATATTTTCGTCGGCGTCCTCTATACCGAGAACCTGAATAGCCGCCTCGTTGAAGTTTTCGTTTGTAAAGGATTCAAAATCCTTCATACCCTCAATGTTGATAAGAGCAGAACGGATAGCGTAGTTGATTACCGAGTTCTGATCGAGTCCGAGATAAACGTCGGGGCCCGAATTTGCAAGAATGGAAGGCAACAGTGTTCCGCCTGCAACAAGCTTCAAGTCTACCGCAATATCGGTAGCGGGTGAGAAATCACTGTTAACGAGGTTACGGATAACCTGCGACTGGTCACGACCGGTAGCGATCCAGACCTCGCACGCATCTTCGTCGGTCTCGTTCAGCGTTCCGAGCGCGTTGTAGTCACGGAAGAAGCTCTGGAAGAAGCTGCTTACCTCGTGACCGAGCGACTGGAAGAAGGAGGGGTTTGCCGCGGGCAGCTCACTGTCTGCGGGCTGGATCGTAATATAATCAATTTGAAGAGGCTGTGTACGCACGTCGGACAAGAACGTACCGAGCGTACCGATATGGGATTTAAGCTGTGAGAGATTCTTTGCAATCTCGTCGTCGTCCGTTCCCATTTCCTCAAGCAGCACGGAAATCTTCTGCAGAGTACCTACGCTGGAGGATTTTTCACCTGCGATCTCGGTGAGCTGAACTGCAAGGTTTTCAAGTCTGATGGACTGTCTTACCATGTCCTTCAGCGTACCAAGCATAATAGTTCTGAAGCCGTAGTCGCGGTACTGGTCGGGAGTCGTACCCGTCAGCTTAATGATTTCAAGATAGTCGTTGTTGACGTGATTAAGAATGTCCTCGACCTCGCGGACGATATCGCCCATCTTACCGAGAGTTACCTCGTAGCGGATGGTGTAGACTGCATCCTTAGAGAGGTAGATGGGATAGGACACGTACTCGTCGTCACCGTCGATCTTGCCGTCGCCGTTGCTGTCGTATTTATCACCCGTAGACAGCGCGGTGACCTGCCAGTTTGCGTTATAGTTGTACGTAGTTTTGAGCGCTTCCTCAAAAGGAACGCCGTCGTAATATCCCTTCTCGCCCTCCTTGATACCCTCCGAGAAAACGTAGAAGGAACGACAGGTAGACATACCGTCAAGCACGTTCTGTCTGAAGCGGGTCACAACGTCGTACATACCCGACGTTTCAACCGAGAAGGTGTACTCTACCCACTGTCCCGCAGTAGCCCACTTTTCACCGCCAATGGTGTTGAGCACGACTCTGTCACTGCTGGTAGGAGAGTTGATAGCGTTAGAACGCTCTTCAATCGGGTAGATGGTCTTATTGGACATAGCCGTCGGAAACTCGCCCTCGATCTTGATGTAGTCCGAGCCCTTAGCTGCGCCCTTGTACTTCTTCATGTACTCCTCGTAGGAAGGAGTTTCCTCAACAGGCAGAAGAGTAATGGACTTGATGGTCATAGGCTCGTTTTTGCCTTCAAGAGTAAGAGTGTTAACGCCCTTGTTGAATACGAACTCAAAATTCGAACTGTAATATCCCGTGGAGTCCTTGACGTAGTATTCCATCAAGGTAGGATCTTCAACCGCAACGGGGCGAAGCTCGTTATTATGTATATCGGTGAGGAAATAGCGCACGCTGTATTTCTCACAGAATTTCGTCATGTCAGCAGTCATAGTGGAGTTGGGAAGGAACGGGATAACCACACCCTGATATTTCTCGCCGTTCTTTGTAAGCGTCTGTATGCTTACTTCCTTAAATCCGTGCTTTTCAGCCGCCGATTTTATAGACGCAAGCGTTTCCTTTCCTTCGGGAACAAGCACCGCATCCTCGTATTGGTTAGTCCAATGCTTTGCAAGCGTCAGATAACGCGCCTCGGCAAAAGGAACCTTGCCGTTCACGTAAAGCACACGCTCAATGGAGGTGGTGCGGTTAGCGTCAGGCCAATATTCGATCTTGATAGCATACTTGGCGGTTTCGGGCACCTCGACCGTCCAGGTCACAGAACCGTCCTGAGGCGTGAAAACGCCCTCAAAGCCATGCGCGTCGGTTATCTCCGCACGCGCACCTTCGCCAAGTGACGCTTCATCCTTTTCGCCGTAATCAACGGAGAAATCCGTGATATCAACGGATATTACCTCCTCGCCGGCAAGAACGTCGTCGTATTTTTCGGTGTAATCGTCGTAGGAAATAGCGTTAAGCAATTCCTGGATTTCGGCGAAATCCGTGTCGGTAACAGAACCCGAGCCAGAGCCACCGGACGACGCGGCAGACGCAAACACGGTCATACCCGCCATCAGCATAGCAAGGCAGAGAACAAGGGCTGTAAACCTTGAAAATCTTGTTTCCCTCATTAAGTTTTCCTCCTGGTAAAATTTCGGCACGGCGCACATGGGAACTGCCGCGCCGAGCAGGGAGCGCAGCGGGTGAACTGCGCTAAAGATGAGTCATAGCACTCTAATAAGTACACGCGCACCGCGCTCACGCGCGCGACACACGTAAGCGGAACGCATAATGCGCCCGCCCATTTCAGCCTTCCGTAACTCGGCACAAAGCCCGCCTTTGGGGGAGCGCGGGACAGTGGCGACAAATTCGGCATTGAATATACCAAAAAAACCTTTTGCATCAAGGGCGATTCTCCCAAGGCACCCCGTGACATGCGCTTGTCCTTTGGCGACAGTTTATCGTTCAGAAGCAAGCAAATCCGCGCCGACAATTCTGATGTGCGGCGCGAAAGTAAAGGTAAAATTCGATCAAAAATCCAAAAAGCGCTGAATCAACGTCTATATCATACCACAAAAGAGCAATTTTGTCAAGCGAGTAAAAGCCTTAAAAGTAGCTGTATCAGTGGTTTTTGGGGGTTTAAAGTTGTCTTAACAGTTTGTTCACAGGTGTTTTGAAAAGTCGATTTTTTAAAAAAATTTTGCCGTTGCTCTCGTCGAGGTGTTGAACTTGTTTCCAAACAGTAAATTAATTCGCGTGTTTTTGTGACCTTTTTGTTTCCTTTTTGTTACTGATGTCGTTTTTTACAAATGTTTTGCTTTGAATTTACTAAAAGTTCACAATTAAGCTTTGCGCCATCCGCGCCCAAAACTCAAATTTTCCGCTTTTCGTTCGTCAACTTGCACAAAAATTGAGGCAAATTTTCTACATGTGTACAAAATCACCAAAAATTATTTTGGAGCAAAAAAACGCTGTATTCCCGCCTCGGTTACTATTTTTGCGACAACATTCTTGTATTTTGGATTTAGCCTTCCCTGTCAACGAGTTTTACCGCGACGCCACTGCTGTTGGCATCATTTTCTCCCTTTATGTAACCAAGGAGAACGCCAAATGTCGCTGTATATGTCGTTCTGATGTCGTTATGCGGATGCCGACTACACGAGGGGAATTATTATTGCTGCGATTCCGAGTAGCTTTGAGATATGATTTGCAAGTTCTCCGCAACGGAAAGCAAAAGAATTATTCATCTGTTATTATTAAAACGTCTGAGCGATCATTTGCCGCGTGCATACCCGACACAGCGCCAAGCACTCGGTTTTTTATTAACATTATGTTTATAATGCAATACACCGTTGTCTTTCAAATAAACAATCGGGGCAGAGAAACCACTCTCTACCCCGAATTGTTTAAATATACATTCATTCTTTTTTGTATGTCGCCGCCCCAATAGCAGCGCAAACCATAAATATTATCAAATGGACCGCCACCACTGTTGCCCCTGTCGGGAAGCTGTATATAAGCGACAGCAAAAGTCCAACGCCCGAGCCTATAACGGCCACAACAGCAGACGATATTACCACTGCTCTGAAATTACGGAACAGCCGCATAGACGTGAGCGCAGGGAAAATTATCAGCGCGGATATGAGGAGCGCACCCACCAGCTTCATAGCGAGAACTATCACCACTCCGCTGATGATAGATATAATAAGATTGTAAGCCGACGTTCTGATTCCCGACGCACGCGCAAAATCCGAGTCAAACGTCACCGCAAAAATTCTGTTGTAGCACAAAAGGAAAAACAGTATTACCACTGCCGAAAGCACGACACACAGCCAAACGTCACTCTCCGAGAGCGTCATCATGGATGTCGAGCCAAACAGTGCCGAGCAAACGTCGCCACTGATGCTTCCCGTATCCGAGGAGGGGAAAATATTGAGAAGCAGGTATCCTATCGCCATTGCGCCCGCCGAGAGTATGGCTATCGCCGCATCTCCCTTGATTATTCCTTTTTCGTTTGCCCACAAAAGGAGAATAGCCGCCAGCACCGTTATGGGAAGCGCAACCGTCATGGGCGCAAGCCCCGCCACTGCCGCCACCGCCATCGCGCCAAATGCCACGTGCGAAAGTCCGTCGCCTATCATGGAATATCGCTTCAGCACCAGCATAACTCCAAGCAATCCAGCGCAAAGAGATATTAAGAGTCCAACGAGCAGTGCGTTGCGGACAAAATCATATTCAAGATATTTTTTCAAAGCCTCGAAAACGGAGATTTCCCCCGCCGAGTTCAACGTCAAAGACATATACACTGTAACACAAACCTTTCAAATCACTTGATGCACAACGATTTTTATCAATCGAGGCTATTTTTGACGGAGATATATTCCTCTGTAGTACCAAAGAAATTATCGCCCGCCGTTCCTCCGACGTACAAAATTTTTGATGCATATTTTAACGCAGTGTCGGTATCGTGCGACACCATCACCACCGTCTTTCCGTCCTCACGATTAAGCTCGGATATGAGTCGGTACATCTCCTGCGTCGCTTCGGGATCAAGTCCCGACACAGGCTCGTCAAGGAGGATCGCCGCACCTGCCGCGCAATACGCCCGAGCCAGCAGAACGCGCTGACACTGACCGCCCGAAAGCTGCGAAAACGGCTTGTCCGCAAGCTGTAAAATATCCAATCTCGCCATTATATCATCTGCCGCCGCCCGTTCTGCCTTACCGAAAAACGGCTTGTTCCCTATGCGGTTTAGACAACCCGATAGCACGATTTCTCTGACTGACGCAGGAAAGTCGCTCTCTCCGGGTGTTGTCTGCGGCAAATATCCGAGCCCCGCGCGACGCGCTTTATCCGAAACGAAAAGCTCGCCCGAATTAACGCCCTTGAGTCCTATGATTGCCTTGAGCAACGTGCTCTTTCCTGAGCCGTTCTCGCCGACGACACAAAGGTAGTCGCCGTCGCACACCTCAAAATTCAGATCCGACGCAACTGTTTTTCCCTCGTATGAAAGACTTACGCCGCGCGCGGATATTATGACGTTTTCTGCAAGCTGCGCCCCACCGTTACTATTTTTTAACCTTCCAAAAAAGCTCATATCAATTCAACGCCTCCGACAGCGCATCAAAATTTTTCTTCATTATATTCAAATAGCTCTCACCCGCCGCCATTCTGTCAGAACTGACGACCTGCGCGGAGTCAAGCACAAGTACCTTCGCGCCCGTCTCTGCGCTCACCTTTTGCGCTACCGCTCCGTCAGAGCCGTCTATCTTAAAGATGCAAGGAAGATCGTGCTTGCGCACCGCCTCGATAAGCCGCGCTTGCGTGGCAAAGCTCGCGTTAGTTTCGGTAGAGCAACCCGGGAAAGCGGCGTAATATTCAAGTCCAAGCTCACAAGTCAGATGGACAAACGGAAATCTGTCCGCCACAAGAATAACGCGACGCTCCGCACTCTCAACCATCTTCTCGTAATCGCCCTGCAATTCGTCGAGTTGCACCGTGTATTCTTTAGCGTTTTTATTATACGTATCAACGACTTTTTTCTTAATTCCGTTGGCAATAGCCGCCCGCTCCGCCGCCGCGCGGATAGCTTCAACGATTCCTTTTGCGTTGTCAAGCGACAACCAGACATGCTCGTCTGCGCCGTGGTCAGAGTGTCCGCCCTCGCCGTGAGCATGCTCATCCGAACAAAGCTTTTGTCCATAGTCGGTCATTTTCACCGTGACAAGCTGACTGTTTTTAGCGGCGGCTATCATACCGTCCGCCCACCTGCTGGATTCGCCGCCCACATAAACGAAAACGTCCGCATTCGAAAGAGCGACAACATCCGCCGCGGTCGGCTCAAAGCTGTGCATATCCATGCCCGCCCTGCCGAGCAGGGTGAGGCCGTCTTCACCGCCAAGTACCTCGCGACAGAGGTCGTACGCCACGAATCCTGCACAAACGATATTCAATTTTCCGTCCTCTGACGGCAACGTCTCGCCCTCGCTACAGCCCGAAAGCGTCATAATCGGCAAGGACAGGCATATAATCAAAACAAGCAAAATAAATTTTCGCATATTTCTCCTTCAATTTGCCGTGCAACGAGCGCAAAGCCCGTACAAAATAGAGCGGCCGCTGTCGATTTTGAAGTGATGCTCGCTGCGAATATGCTCCAAAAGCTCGTCGCTCAAATGGCAATCGAGGTGAACAAGTCCACCGCACTGCACGCATTTCAGATGAAAATGATGACCGCAGTCCCCCGCCCCAACGTATTGATACACAAAGGAATTTTGCCCCTCTGCGCGGAATTTTCGCACGCTTCCCTCCTCGCACATACGGGACAAGCGGCGGTACACCGAGCTTTTTGATGCGGCGCTCTGCTCGCTATTGAGAGCGGCGGTGATCTCCTCCGCGGTGAGTTGGCGGTCGGTATTATTCAAAAGAAATTTTACAAGGCGCTCCCGCCCCTCGGTGTTGTATTTTGCTGGCATTTTCTCATTTTCCCCATCCAATTTTTGCAAATTGAGAATGATTCTCAATTTTGATACGAAAGAATTATACCACGCTTTTTTCCTTTTGTCAATAGGATTTTTTAGGTTTTGTCCATAAAATTTTCACCCATTTTGCCTTTTAATTACCAAATATTGTGCCTTGAAACAAAAAAAGATATATGTTACAATCTTTCCGCAGGCGCGCCGGCAGCCGCCAAATTTTAAGAGAAAGAGGTAGCACGAAAAAGCAGCAGAAAGGAAGAACATTATGAACTACAAAACGATACTTCTCCGAGCCGTAACGCCATGTCTGTCCGCCATACTTGCGCTGCAGACGACGCTGACGGCACCGGTAGTTATACACCAAAGTCAAAGCTCGATTCAAGAGAGCGAACAAGCCACCGTATACACGCGGGAGGAACAACTTCTCGAAGTCGAGGATACCTCCGACGCACAATCGACGCAGGATACATACCTGGACAGCACGCCCGCAACCGAGGAAACCGAGGCAGAGCTCGAAACTGACGAGCCTATCGTCCTTGACACAAGCAGTCAGGAGGGGATCGCGCGTTACGTTGCCCGCTCCATTGATCCCGACGCCCGCGCAGGAAGCCGAATTTACTATCCTTATCCGTCGGGTGCTATGGCTGTTGATCTCTATCTCAACGGCACACGCGTGCTTCGCGGCCAGGTCGCAGAGATAAACGGCACAATTTACGTCCCCGTCCAGCGATTTGCGGACATGTTCGGCTACGATTCCGCGTCCTACGACGCCGCTACCGAAACGGTAAAACTCTACTCCAAGGGCTTTGAGCTGATCGCGCGCGTGGGGCAGAAATATATCACCGTTAATCAGCGAATTTTCTATACAGGAAAAGCAGTTTTGAGTCTTGGCGGTTGGATATTTGCACCCCTTGAATCCATGGCAAAGGCGTTTGGCGTGACTCTTACCGTTAAAAAAGGCTATTACGAGGCATATATAACGGGAAGCAAAAAGAGCATCCCTTGGGCAGACGCCTATTACGACTCCACCGACCTTTATTGGCTCTCGCGCATTATTTCGGCGGAGGCGAAGGGCGAGCCTTTTGAGGGTCAGATCGCCGTTGGTAACGTCGTCCTCAACCGGAAACGAAGCTCCGAGTTTCCGAACACCGTCAAGGGCGTTATCTTTGACAAAAAGTACGGCGTCCAATTCTCCCCCGTGTCGTCGGGAACGATATATAACACCCCCACAAGCTCGGCGGTAATGGCGGCGAAGATATGCCTTGAGGGCTATTCCCTCTCCACCCGCGCCCTGTATTTCTATAATCCCAAGATCGCTACCTCGTCTTGGATAGGCAGGACCCGCCCCTACATTATGACCATAGGAAATCATAAATTCTACGCATAAGATATTACGGGGGGGAGCGCATTTGCTTGCAAATGGTCTCCTCCCCTACCGTGGGTGATTCAAAAACGTTGGTATTATTGTGTTTTCCACCGTAGGGCGGGGTATTTGCTTGCAAATGAGCTCCCGCCGTTTGTATGTTGATTTTTTTGATATCAAAAAAACACCTCATCCACCGCTAACGCAGTGGATGAGGTGTTTTTCAATTCTTGCACGCGCGGAGCGTGGTGCGGTTTTCAACTCTCAACTCTCCACTAAAAACCCCCGAGGCTTTCGCCTCGGGGGTTAAAACTTTTGTTTTTAAATTAGATCCAGCCCTTATCCTCGAGCTCAGGGTCGGTGATGTCAACAACGGGAGACGTTGTGATCACGTCCTCTGCCATATCATAAACAAGGATCTCGGGAGCAGTATAATTCTGTTTCATGTTCATATCCTCCTTTAATCTTGTTTACGCCGCAACAGCAGTACCGTAGATGGTAGTGCCGTCTGCAAGGGTTACGTAAGACATTACGTAAACAGTCTGAGCAGCACTTGCGGGCTTGAGGTTGTAGCTGTGCTGCAGGTATGCAGAGGTTACTTCGTTAGCAGCAACCTTGGTGCCTGCAACGTTGCTTTCACTGATCTCAGTGCCAACGCTGATGTAGTAACCGTACTCGGTAACCTCATAGGTGCTGAGGTGAGAAGGAGTTACGGTAACGACCAGCTTAACGGTGTCGCCGTCAACGCGCTCTGCCTCAACGGTGGGAGCCTTAAGAGTTGCAGCCTCGCCCTCGTATACAGCAACGATAGCGTCGTCAGCGCTCTTGGGGAACCACTTGAAGGTGGGTGCGTCGGTAACTACGTTGCCGTTTGCATCTGCCCAGTAGAGGAACTTAGCCTCATCCTTGTAAGGAGCAGCCTCAACGGTAACGCTGTTGCCGTCAAGAGTAGTAGCCGCACCGTCAACGGTTACGTTGTTCTCGTAGGTGTGGTTGGTGTAGTAAACGTTACCAACCTGAGTGAAGGAACCGTCCCAAGCACCCCATTCGCCATTTGCACAAGAGTTAGCCTTTGCAGCGAATGCCTCCTGAGAAACAGGGTACATTTCCTGATAAAGCATAGTGCCGGAGTAGATGATGCTCTTGTCGATAGAGTTGATGTAGGTGTAGCCTACGTCCTCGGTGGTGATCCAAGTTGCAATGGTATCGGTAGCAGCCTTATTCGCCCAACCGGTAACACCTGTCGCTGTACCCTGTATACATCCACCTGCAAGGTTGATTGCATTACCCGTATATCCGCTTGCACCGCCGGGAACAGTACTTTGAGTATAGGTGCCGTTAACGAAGGGATCGCGTACGTACCACATAACCATACCCGTCAGAAGAACGTCACTGGGGATAGTAATCGTGGTATTGCCGTTATGTACAGGATTAATAGTCTGTGAATAAAGAGCCTCACCTGCCAGAGTGGCTGCCACATCGGTCGCAATGTTATTCGTGTCGGTACCGGCATACTGGAAGAATTCAATGGTAATATCGTTGTTACCACCCCATACCATCCAGTTGTTGGACATGCTGGTAAGACGCTGACCGTCATCAAGCATCAAAATCTGACCGTAGCCATCGCCGGTGTACTGGCTTCTATTCGACCAAATTGCCGCATTGTAAGACAATTCACCACTGAACAGATTAGTAGAGGTAGACTCGCCGGGTGCATAGATACCGCCATCGATAACGCTGATGGTGGACTCGATGTACTCACCATAGTTGTTCAAGCCTTTGTCTTTAACACCGTTGCAGTAGGAATGCACGCCTTCAATCTGGTCCTTAGCACCCCAAGGAGCAAAGCCAACAGGGCTGTTCTCGTCAGGGATAAGGAGCCAAAGAACCTCCCCCTCTACCATAAGGGTATTGGGAATTGCGTAGGTAATGTTCGTTTGATTGTTAGTATGAGATACCGCCTGAGTGTACAGAGGAGTTCTGTTTACGGTCTCTGCATAGGAGCCTGCCCACTGATAGAGAGCGAAAGTGCCGGTAGCGGCTTCGGATCCATGATTAGGGGTACACATATAACGAATGTTGACACCTGTGAGGATCTTTCCCGCAGGAACCACAAGACTTTGTCCTATAGTATCCTTAGATGTTGAATTAGCATAATACTGACCGCTACCAACGGTGTTGAAAAGCGGAACAACAGTAGCCTCGCCCGTGGGAGCATAGTGATACTCGGTAAGAGCGATCTGTGCGGAGAATGCTACTGCACCGGACCAGCCGGAAAGGTCGTAGGATCCGCCGGAGGCAGTGGTTGCAGTACCGTCAACGAAGTCGGTACAGCCCGTGCCAAGACCGGTTGCGCCGTAGGGCACGATGTCACCGGATGCCGTGGGAGTAACTACCCAAAGAAGGTCGCCGGTCATCTTAACTGTCTCGGGAATCTTCACTCTGAGGAAACAGTTGTTGTAGAGACTAAAGTCAACAGAGTACAGGGGGGCAGCTGCTACAGTAGTAGCATAGTCCGTGTTCCACTTATAGAAAGCGAGGTTACCGCTAGCATTGTTAGCGGTTGCAAGCTGCTGAGACCATACGGAAACCTGTCTGTTGGTGGGAACAGAGAACTTCTGAGCGAAGCTTGTAATGGTCCAGCTACCACCGATCGCAATGTTATGCGCCAGACTGCCGGTGTAGAGGTTAACCTCCTCGGTCAACTGTGCATCGGTAGCAGTAGCGGTTGCTTCGCTGTCAAGAACGAGCTTTGCAGCGATAGACTGGGATGCACTGTTCCAGCTTACGAATGCTGCACCGATATCACCATTCATAACGTGGTCGATACCGGTAACGGAGCCGTCAGCAGTTTCTGTAAGATCAGCGTTCATACCAAACACCATATTTACCAAGCCGCTGAAGCCGTCGGGCATAGTGATCTCCCAATAGAGAGGACCGGTAAGCGCTTCATCAAAAGTAAATGTCTGATAGACGTTGGGGTTAACCGAGAAAAGCTCGGTGTACAGAGGGGTAGCCGCAACGTTTGCCAGAATGCTCTTGGAGGAGTCATAACGGTAAACGCTCAGCTTAAGCTGATTTCCTGCACTACCGCCAAGCATAACCTGAAGTGCGGTTGCAGCTTTGCCTTCAGCAACGGTGAGGATCTGACCAAAGGAAGTAACAGAACCGTTGGTAGACCAAGCAATGTTGCCGGTGCTACTACCGCCGTACAGGTCTACGGTGGTTTCCTCTGCTGCTACGCTGAAGGTGATGCCTGCCATGCAGGAAACGACCATCAAAAGTGACAGCAGAACTGATAAAACTTTTTTCATAGTTTTTCTCCTTATTTTATTTTTTGTTGTTTTTTGCATGAGGGTATAGTACACCCATAGCAAAAGACAACTAAGCACCTTACATTTTACACCACTTTTACCAAATCGTCAAGTGATTTTCGAAATTTTTTTATTTTGAAATCAATTTTCGGCATTTTAGATAAAAGCGGTGTGAAAATTTTGTGGATAACATATTTTTTTATGGCGTTTTTTGACAATAAAAACCAAAGAGGATAATCAATGGAAAATCGCGCTACGCGAAGCGTGTGCAAAAATGGAAAATTGATGTGGCTTTTCGCTACGGCGAAAAGATTCCTTGTAAAGCCCTCTTCCGGGAGGAGGGATGTCTCATTGAAGCAAAGCGAAAATGAGACAGGGAGGAGCCTGCGTGCTAAAAGTATTGTGATTTTATTGCGTTTCGCATTCTCCTTCCGTCATTTTCTAACGAAAATGCCACCTCCCTCCCGGAGGGAGGCTCAAAGCACGAGAGCCGCTCGCAGAATGAAATGCGCCCCTCACGTGTCATTCTGAGCGTAGTCCCGCCGAGATTCCGCTTGCGTTTTGATGATTTCTGCGACATTACGGGATGTCGTGGGCGCCATCCCCTACCGAGGGAGATTTGAAAAAACCGTTGTGGACTATATTATCACCGCAGGGTGACGTATTTGGGCAAAGCCGAAATGGGTGTTCCCCGTCGTTTGTGTGTTGATTTTTTTGATATCCAAAAACACCTCATCCGTCAGCCTGCGGCTGCCACCTTCTCCCACCGGAGAAGGCTTAATGTAGCAATTATCACACGGTTATTTTTCATCCAAGAGCGTATACATGCGGGGGATTTCTGTAAACGCCGCGTATTGAATTATCCCCAAGCCTTCTCCAGTGGGAGAAGGTGGCGCGGCGAAGCCGTGACGGATGAGGTGTTTTTCCATTATGTAAAATGCATTTATTCGTATTTCGGTTTATTAATGATTTCTGCGATATTACGGGATGTCGTGGGCGCCATCCCCTACCAATTTTAATTTTTTCGTCAGCGGTTTCCTAATTTTCAATTTTCCATTCTCAATTTTCAATTTTTGCACACGCGAAGCGTGGTGCGATTTTCAATTGTAAATTTTCAACTCTCCACTACAAACTCGTACTCTTTGCCCTCTTTGAGTCCCTCAAACGTATACGCCAAAAACGCATATCGCTCGCCCTCAATTTCCGTCACTCGGAGGTCAAGCGTTCCTTCCCCTTTCACCACGTAAACGGTGGCGGGCGGTGGCTCGTCCCGCTGTCGCGGCTCTATATATATTAAAAGGAAGAGAAAGCGCGTGCAAATTCGTCCGTTTTCGTCCGTCCACGTCTTTTGTCCGAGGTAAATTACCTCTTCCACGCCGTCAATATCAATGTTCCTTTCCGCCGCTCCCACCGTCAAGGGGACAGCTTTTCCGTTTTCCCACGCCGCGGCGGCGCAAAAATTTTCCGAGTCCCCTGCCCCTTTCACCGACGCCTTCCCTTTTGCGCCGCCTTTCGCCGTGAAGCGGACAAGGAGGGGGATATTTGTCCCCGGTGGCGGACTTTCGGGGAGAGTCAGGGTCACTGCCGCGCGGTGCTTCACGGTCAGAAAGGCACTTGCCGCGGCGTCCCCCAAGCCCACAGCCGACACGTCGATAATGTCGCACCCCTCGGGCAGAAATATTTCCAAGATCAGCGCGCACAGTCCCCGCTCGCCCACCGTTACCCTCAGGGGTAGTGTAAACACGCCGTCTGTCTGACTCCAAAGTCCAAAGCTTAGCTTTACGTCGCAGCCTTCGGCGTTCTCTGCTGAAATTTTCGTTACGCACCAACAATTCAGAAGCAACGCCACCGCCAGCGCCGCCCCGCACAGTCTTACAGCAAGTCCGCGCATACTCCCTCCTTTCATTACATTCTATGCGCGCGCGAGTAAAAATAGAAAGGAGCTTGCAAAAACGCAAGCTCCTTAAATATTAAATTAAAAGCCATATTAAGCCGCAGGGGTTGCCGTAGATTCTACGGTCACGGCACCGTCTGCCACGTTGATAACACCGGGGCAGTTGATAACGTCGCCGCCGCATGTTCCGCTGATCTTAGCGGTAGCGTCCACGGTCAGAGCCTGATCTGCCTGAAGCGCGTCGTCGGAACATTCGATAGTCACCTCTGCGCCTTCGCCGATAAGGATATATCCCTTACCCTGCTCGTCGATATTATCCGTCTTTATAGCGTCCTCGCCACCCGACAGATTAACCGTTGCGTCCGTGATCGTCACGCTGTCGTTGCCCTTGATAATATTGTTGGGCGCGGTAACGGTCACGTTTCCTCCGCGAATTCGCACGTCGTTCTTGCCGCCGATTCCGTTGTTATAGTGAGCCGTGACGATAAGAGTTCCATCGCCCTTGATAGTCAGGTCGTCGGACGAATAGATACAGGCGTTAGGCTTGGTTTCTGCGGGGTTTGAGAACACGTAAACCTCAGCGTCCTCAAGGGTATTCACCGTTCCCGCCGCCAGCTCGATAGTCACCTTATCCGCGCTCATGATATAAATGGGCGCAGTTTTGGTGGACGACGCGGTAAAGCCGCTGAATATCAGCGTTACCTCCTCCGTCTTTGCGACAGCAACACGTATCTGTCCGTTGCTCAGGTCACCCGTAAGGGTATAAGTTCCCGCGCGGCTGATAAGGAACGCGCCCTCAGAAATGGACACGACTCCCGATTGGGAGGGAGTGCATTTCGTACCGCTGAAGGTAAGCGTTGCTTCTATCGGTTCGTTTGTATCGGGGGTTGTGGTAGTAGTCGTTGTTTCGTCACCCGCGGTAGTGGAGTCCGTGGTACTATCGCCGCCCTTATCTGTGCTCGGCTCGGACTCGGTTTCGCCCTCGCCCGTCGACGTGTCTACTATAACGGGGGTGCTTTCGTCGCCCGTGGTGGCATTTCCGGATTCTGTTCCTGTGGAATCTGTTGACGTTCCCGTCGTAGCCGCAGGCTCGCCCGTTCCCGTCTTGTCGGCAGTGGTCGTGCCGCCGTTATCACCCGTGTTACAAGCGGCGAATACTGAAATTGTCATAAGTACACACAGAAGTATTGCAATGGGTCTAACAAATTTCATTTTTCGTACCTCCTAAAATACTTTCGATCTATCAACTTATCAGTGCACCCTCGGCTACGTCTACAAGTCCGCCGGCGCCGTCAAGTCCGTCACAGTTTATGGGATTGCCTCCGCAAGCGCAGGTGACCTTTGCACCCTCCGCCACGGTCACCTTTTGCAGTCCCGTTATGGCGTCATCCGTGCAGGTCACGGAGATTTCCGCGCCGCTCTCAACGCTTACAAATCCTTTGCCGATAACGGTGCTGTCCGACTTTATGCCGTCCTCCGCCGCCGTTACCGTCACCGATCCTCCGCCGCTCAGGGTAACGCTTTCATTTCCCTTGATGGCGTTATTCGGCGCGCTCACCGTAAGGCTCACGCCGCCGATCATCAGATCGTTTTTGCAACCGATTCCGTTGTTATAATTTCCCGTAACCGTCAAAGCACCGCTGCCGCGTATCACCAGATCCTCTGATGAATAGATGCAGGCATTGGGCTTGGTTTCGTAATCGGGAAGGTCGTATTTCGCGCCGTCGGTCAAGGTGTTGACCGTTCCCTCGTGCGCCTCTATAAACACTCTGTCCGCGCTTTTTACGTATATGGCGGCAGAGTTTTTACATTCAACGTCTAAGTTTTCAAGAATGAGAGTTACTCTCTGCTCCTTGGACACGCTGACCTGTATCTGTCCCTCACGACATCCCGACAAGCGGTAAACACCTGCTTTGATGAACACTATCGCGCCCGTTCCCTCCTCCACGGCTAGCGCGGAGGAATCCGAAGCAGCGTACGCCGTGCCGTCAAAGGTCACGGTGTAATCCACCTCGCTGTCTGGGGTGTTGACAACGTCCGACTCCGCTCCTGCCGTTCCGAATAACGGAGCGTCAAGCTGCTCGCCTGAGCAGGACACAAGTCCAAGCGTGAGTACAAGCGCGGAGAATATCGCAAAAGCTCTTTTCGCGCAAGCGTTTTTCGTCATCTTGCAAGATCTCACGCCGTCACCTTTTTGGTGATGTCGACAGCGACGATAACTCCACCCTCGTTAGTGCCCGAAACGGTATAATTGTAATTGGTGGGGCATTTTACAGCCGTGTCACCGTCAACCGCGGTGTAATATATTTCGTAGGTCTTGCCGTCATAGCCAAGCACGCGCAGATGCTCGCCGTCGTAGGAATAATTCTTTACAAGCTCGACGTATTCCTCAAGGCAGAGGTCATTCGTTTTCATATAAGTGGCGTGCGCAACGCCAACGTATCTGAAATAGTACTCATATCCCTCAATTCCCGTCTTTTCCGTCTTGCTCTCTGGATAACGGACGACAAATCCGTACTTATGAGCGTTATCAACTATCCATTTGTATGCCTCGGGATCCTCGTTAAGGTCTGTCTTTTCGTTATCCGCTCCAACGATCTTCAATGTGCAGCCAAGTCCCGTGTGATGATCCGAATGACCTGCGGGAATGGACAGCTTGTCCTGCTCCTCGTATGTACGGTACGCCTCGTTGAGCACGATATTGTCGTCGCCCGTCTGCTTATAATATTCCGTCAGCAGCTTATCCATATTGACAAGCGCCTCCGCCTCCATAAACTCCGAAATTCCAAGAATATACGGCTTTGCGTCGGTATGTGCGGAATAAACGGTGAATATACGTGCAAGATGCGTGTTATCCTCGGGGAAGCTGTAAGCATGTTCTCTGTCGACCAGCACGAGCGTACCCTTTTTTGCGTCTGCATCCGACAAGGTCACGGAAGCGTAAACGATATCCTTCGCCGCATCCATGAGCTCCGAATTCTCATAATTGTTGTCGTTGCTTTCAAGCTCGCCGCCGTTTTTACCGTCCGACAGTGAGCTGATAATGATAGCCACACCTATGATAAGCATAAGTGCAAGCACCGCAAAAGCGGCAAGAATAGCCACTCTCTGTTGGCGCGCCTTTCTCTCCCTTCTGGGAAGATTGCTGTTGTTTACGGTATTAAAACCGTGAAAATCCTTATTCATACTCATAAAAACGTTTTCCTTTCCGCCGCGCGCCCGATAGCGGCAATTCATCCAAAGGCAATACTCGCCGAGGGGAACGGAACTGCTCTCCTCGGCGATGTAAGTCAAATTTTATTCCGCATCCTTAATAGAGAAGTCCATTCTTCCCTTCTTGTCAAGACCCATGTACTTGACCTTGACCTCAGAGCCTACGTCGATGCCCGCGTCGGTAACCTTATTGATACGGCGGTTGCAGATCTTGGAGATGTGAACCATACCGTCCTTACCGGGTGCGTACTCAACGAAGCATCCGATATCCTCGTTAGGCTTGTCCTTGCTTGCAAGGATCTTTACTACCTTTGCGTTGTAGGTGCAGCCTACCTCGGGCTCAAATACGATAGCCGCGATAGCAGCGTGTGCCGCCTCTGCCTGCTCACCGTTTACAGCCGCGATGTGGATAGTACCGTCATCCTCAATGTCGATCTTAGCGCCCGTATCGGCAACGATCTTCTGAATAACAGCGCCGCCCTTACCGATAACCTCGCGGATCTTGTCGGGGTCGATCTTCATGGTAGTCATCTTAGGAGCGTACTTGGAAACCTCTGCACGGGGTGCGGGGATAGCCTTGAGAAGTACCTCGTCGATGATATAGTCACGGCCTGCGTGAGTCTGATCGAGTGCCTGTCTGATGATCTCGGGAGTAAGTCCGTCAACCTTAAGGTCCATCTGAATGGAGGTGATACCCTTGTGAGTTCCCGCAACCTTGAAGTCCATATCGCCGTAGAAATCTTCAAGTCCCTGAATGTCGATCATGGTATCCCAGCTACCGTCCTCGTCGGTGATAAGACCGCAGGAAATACCTGCAACGGGAGCCTTGATCGGAACGCCTGCGTCCATAAGTGCGAGGGTAGATCCGCAAACGGAGCCCTGAGAGGTAGAACCGTTAGAGGAAACTACGTCGGAAACAAGACGGATAGCGTAGGGGAATTCCTCCTCGGAGGGAAGAACGGGAACGAGAGAGCGCTCTGCAAGTGCGCCGTGACCGATCTCGCGGCGTCCGGGAGAGCGAACTGCCTTTGCTTCACCTGTGGAGAAGCCGGGCATATTGTAATGATGCATATATCTCTTGGAGGTCTCGCTGTCCATACCGTCAAGCATCTGTGCCTCGGAAAGAGTGCCGAGAGTCGCAACGGTAAGCACCTGCGTCTGACCTCGGGTAAAGAGTCCCGAGCCGTGAGCGCGAGGCAGAAGTCCTACCTCGGAGGTGAGGGGACGGATCTGATTCATAGCTCGTCCGTCAACACGCTTCTTATCAACAAGCAGCCAGCGGCGAACGATCTTCTTTTGGATCTTGTAAACAAGCTCCTCCATCTGTGTGGGCAGATCGGGATACTCCTCGGAGAACTTTTCAAGGATAGCGTCCTTAACGGGCACCATTCTTGCGTCTCTTACGTTCTTGTCGTCGGTGTCAAGCGCCGCCATAACGTCCTTCTCGCAGAAGTCGAAGATCTTGTCGAACATATCGTGGTCGAGGTCGCCCGAGGGATAGTCGAACTTGGGCTTACCGATCTCGGCGATAATGCCGTTGATGAAGCCGAGAAGTCCCTTGATCTCCTCATGCGCCTGCATAATTGCGTCGTACATAGTATCGTCGTCAACCTCGCGTGCGCCTGCCTCTATCATAACTACCTTTTCCATGGAAGCGGCAACGGTAAGCTCAAGATCGCTCACCTTTCTCTGCGCTTCGGTGGGGTTTACTACGATTTGACCGTCGCAAAGTCCCATAAATACGCCGCCGATAGGTCCGTTCCACGGAATATCCGAGATGGAAAGAGCGATAGACGCGCCAACCATTGCGGTGATCTCTGCGGAGCAGTCGGGATCGAGGGACATTACGGTAAGGGTAAGAGCGATATCGTTACGCAGATCCTTCGGGAAAAGAGGGCGGATAGGACGGTCAATAACGCGAGCGGTAAGAATCGCTTTCTCGGAAGGACGTCCCTCTCTTTTGAGGTAGCCGCCGGGGATCTTACCTGCAGCGTACATTCTCTCGTCAAAGTCTACGGACAGAGGGAGAAAATCAATACCGTCGCGGGGTTTTTCGGATGCGGTAGCGCAGCAAAGAACTGCGGTCTCACCGTATCTTGCAAGGCAAGAGCCGTTTGCAAGGCCTGCTACCTTGCCCGTTTCGATTACAAGAGGTCTGCCTGCAAAGTTGTACTCAAACTTCTTGTAGTTCTTGAATTCCATTTCGGAACTTGTGATGCTGTACATAATTGTACCTCCGTTTTTTTATTTTTTGTTTCACCATCGGAGGTTTAGCACTTAACTCCGCGCCGCAAGGCGCGCCCTGCGGCGCAGGGTTAAGAACTAATCCCTCGTACAGTAAAACGTTTTTTACAATTTGAATTTTCTTGTGACGTAAGGGTAAACGCAAGGGAGTGGGAGCGGCGAAGCCGTTCCGCACTCCCGTGTGTCGGATTACTTTCTCAGGTTCAGCTTCTCGATGATCGCACGGTAGCGGTTGATGTCTACCTTCTGCAGATAACCGAGGAGGTTACGTCTGTGACCTACCATCTTGAGCAGACCGCGGCGGCTGTGATGGTCCTTCGCGTTTGCCTTCAGATGCTGGGTAAGATTGTTGATTCTGTAAGTAAGAACAGCAATCTGAACCTCGGGAGAGCCTGTGTCACCCTCATGTGTGGCGTATTTTTCAATAATCGCCTGTTTTTCCTGACTGGTCATTGTTTTTTCACCTTTCTTTAAATTTTTCGGCGTAGGCACAGCAGGCGGTTGGTGAAGTGCTGAATTACAGCTTTGTCCGCGCACCGTGTCAGACGTCATTTGCATTAAGACCAAAGTCCCACATGCTAAACCATTATACCACAGCTTTCCTCATTTGTAAAGGGGCATTTGCTAAATTCACATTTTGTTTACTATTTTATATATACGCATTTTTCCCCTCTCGCACCGCACCCCCATTTTCCATTTTCAATTTTCCATTTTCAATTTTTCGCACTTTCCACCAGCTCCTCAAATATCCCCCTCGCTGCCGCGTCGCTCTCGTAATATCGCTCGGGATGAAATTGCACCCCGAGAAAAAACGACGGGTAGCCCTCAAGCTCTATCGCTTCAATAAATCCGTCGTCGCTCAACGCGCAGACGTTGATGCCCCGTCCTCTCGCCTTAATATTCTGTTTGTGGCGGCTATTTACCGTTATTTTGCCGTTTTTGGTGCATTTGTGGAGCGTATTTCCCTTAAAAACGCTTAAATTATGCCATATTTCACGATTTTGAGCTTTTGAAATATGCCCTTCTATGTACGGATATAGCGTGCCGCCAAAAAACACGTTCATCACCTGCGCGCCGCGACATATTCCAAGTATAGGCTTTTGCTTTTTGATTGCACATTCAAGCAACCGCCATTCAAAAGTATCCCGCTTTTCATCAATGTCGAGAAGCTCCCTCGGAAACTCGTTTTCCCCGTAGTACCAAGGAGAAATATCCCCGCCACCTCCGAATATAAATCCATCAAAGTATTCGGCATATTCCTCAGCTTTCTCCGCAAGACAGGGCAGAGTAACACCCACGCCGCCTGCGTCCCAAACGGCGCACAGATATCCTTCCCCGACGTCAAGTCTTCCCTCCCTTCCTCTGCTTTGCGTTATTCCTATTACGGGTCTTCGTGTCATATTGCCACCTCGCTTGTAAAGTGGGAGAAAAATGCCGATATTTTCACATTTTAACACCAAAAGTGGCGGCAAATCATGCAAAAATTCGCATTTTTTTCTAAAAAGTGAAGAATACCGACTGCGTTGCAGTCGGTATTCCATTATATTCGATTTTTTATCATCAGGTGACTATTCCGTTATTTTGACCGTTGAATATTCCAATCATATTGTCCACAAGCTGCAGCATTTCGGGTAGCAGGAAGCAAACCATTATCGCGCCTATCACCGATATCAGTATCACCAGCAAAACAGATCGCCAGCCCGTTCCCTTTTGATCAAATCGCAGCTCTGCCCTGTAATGCTCCTCGTCGGGGATATAAAAATGCGCATTTTCAAGGTCGATTCGAAATTCCGGCTCGCAAAAGCCCTTGTCGTTGCCGTTTTGCTCTATGTATTTCTGACGCATAAATTCGACGTCCTCAAGGAATTTGTCTCTTTCCACGCATTTCACAGCTCTTGACAAAACGCCACCGCGTTTGAGATTTCCGCGTACTGCGGGGTCCTTCAAATACCCAAGCTCATCAAGGGTTTTTGCCTTTTCAGGAGAAAGACAGCCCTCGGATATCACCTGCCGCACAAATCCGCCGAGCTTGCGCTTATCGTAGACGACGAACACCGTTGATATTATTATCCCGAGAAAAATTCCGAGAACTATGATCTGAAGCGACAAAAATGAGTTTCTGTTTATATCTATATTCTGATAATTTCCGACGTTTACCGAAAAATATCTATCCTCTATCGCCGTCCAAAGCTCCGACCAGAAGGACTGATCCCCCGTCGAAAGCATCAACGCCGACAAGTGAAAACCTGACATTAGTATTCCTTTCCCCGCACGCGCGGGACGAAAATTTGCGATTGGCGGCGGGACGGTAAACATCTCCGCCTCGCCGCCGTCAATATAAAGGAGTGCCCTTTCCTCACGAGCAACTCTATTTTACTCCGCCTTTTCAAAAATTTGATGTGCAATATTGAAAGACAGCTTGAATTTTTCTGACCGTTTTGCGAATTTTATTTGATGATATCCGTACCGATATACTTCTGAAGCACCTCAGGGACGTTGATCGAGCCATCAGCGTTCTGATTCTGCTCAACGAGCGCAGGAAGCACGCGGCTGGTCGCAAGTCCCGAGCCGTTCAACGTGTGCATATACTCAATTCTGCCATCAGCGCGTCTTACTCTCATCATGCCGCGGCGAGCCTGGTAATCGCGCGCGTTGGATACAGAGGAAACCTCCTTATATCCGTTCATGGACGGGATATTTATCTCAATATCGTACGTTCTCGCCATGGACGCCGAGCAGTCCTCTGCCGCAAGCTTTACAGTGCGGAAGTGGAAGCCGAGTCCGCGAACAAGCGCCTCTGCCTTGCCTACCAGCTCCTCAAATGCCGCGTCACTCTGCTCGGGCAAGGTGTACTGTACCATTTCGACCTTGTTAAACTGATGTCCGCGCACCATTCCGCGCTCGTCGGCACGGTAAGATCCCGCCTCACGACGGAAGCAAGGGGTGTAGCTGATATACTTGCGAGGCAAATCAGCCTCGGTCAAAATCTCATCTCTATGAAGGGAAACAAGCGCAGTTTCAGCCGTGGGAAGCATGAAACGGCGGCGCTCATCCTCCGCAGTTTCAAGCCAGTAAACCTCGTCTTGGAACTTCGGGAACTGACCCGCAGTAAGTCCACACTCGTAGCCGAGCATGTGAGGAACAAGCACAAGCTCGTAGCCGTCGCCGATATGAGTGTCGATAAAGTAATTGAGCAACGCCCACTCAAGGCGTGCGCCCATTCCACGATAGATCCAGAAGCCGGATCCGGACAGCTTCGTTCCGCGCTCATAGTCGATAAGACCGAGGTTGGTGCAAAGATCAACGTGATTCTTGGGTTCAAAATCAAAGGTTCTCGCTTCACCGTAGTAGCGTAGAGGCTGGTTGTTCTCCTTGCCACCCGCGAGCAGGTCCTCGTCGGGCAGGTTTGGCAATCCCAGCATCCATGACTTGAACTCGGTGTCAATAGCCTTGAGCTTTGCGTCATTTTCCTTGGTGGTGTTGGAAATTTCCTTCATGCGGACGAACAGCTCGCTGACGTCCTTACCCTCTTTTTTGTACTGAGGAATGAGCTTGTTAGTCTTGTTCTGCTCCGCCTTCATTGCTTCCGTTTCGGCGATAAGCGCACGGCGCTCGCCGTCAAGTCGGAGAATGTTTTCAATGTCCTCGCGGGCATCCTTTCCTTTTTTTGCAAGTCTTGCTATGACCTCGTCGGGATTTTCCTTGATGTATTTGATATCTATCATAATTTTTACCTCACTGATTGGTAATATTTGGTAATTTGTTTGTTTTTCAATTAAAGATTGCACTGCCGCAAAGCTTTGTGAGCAGCTCTTCGAGGTCTGCGTCGTCCTCAAAGCTAAGCTCGACCGTCTTTTTCTTGCCTGACTGATTGATCTTGACCTTTCTGCCCATAGCATTCATTGCCTTTTGCTCAAGGTCCTTCATATATATGCGCTTTTGCACGCGCTCAGCAGGCTCTTCTTCCTCGGGAGTTTCGTGGTAACGGCTGTTTATCAGCTTGACCGCACGCTCCACCTCGCGGACGGAATATTCCTTTTCAACTATTCTGTTAGCAAGAACGGACATATCCTCTTCCATCTCAAGCGCCAAGAGCGCACGTGCGTGTCCCATACTGATCTTGCCCTCGCGCAAAAGCACGAGAACGTCGTCGGGAAGATCAAGCAATCGGAGAATATTCGTTATGGTAGAACGGTTTTTTCCGACCTGACGCGCAAGCTCCTCCTGCGTCATATTGAACTTTTCAATAAGCGCCTTATAAGCCAGCGCTTCTTCAACGGTGTTCAGATCTTGGCGCTGAAGGTTCTCAATCAGCGCAACCTGAGCCATCTTAAGATCGTCGCCCGTCATAACAACAACGGGAATCTCGTTAAGTCCTGCCATTTTTGCGGCACGCCAACGGCGCTCACCTGCAATTATCTCATAGTTTCCTGCCAAGGAAGGATCGGTGTACTCGCGTACAACGATAGGCTGAATAACGCCATGCTCAGCGATAGAATCGGCAAGAGTCTGAAGCGCCGCCTGATCAAAGTCCTTTCGGGGCTGGTCGCGGCGAGGCTCTATCTTGCCAATGGATATGGAAGCCACGCCCTCCTGATTCAAATCAAGGGTATTATCGTCCAGAATATCGTAAAAATTACGTCCAAGACCTCTTTTGTTAGCCATTTTTGCTGTTTCCTCCTATAAAATTGATGAAAATAGCCGTTTTTTCGCTTAAATTCGGGTAGCAAGCTCGTGTGCTACGGACAAATATTCATCCGCCCCCTTGGAGCGCTTGTCGTGATAATACACAGGGCAACCAAAGCCCGGAGCTTCAGAAAGCTTGACTCCACGAGAAATGTGAGTGTCAAACAGCTTGCCAGAATAGTGCTTTTTTAGCTCGCTTTTTACCTGTTGAGTCAGCAAAAGTCGATTTGTATACATGGTAATAAGGATTCCCGTGACGTTAAGGCTGTTGTTGTAGTGATTTTTGACCTTTCCAATGGTTATCATAAGCTGGGAAAGTCCCTCGAGCGCATAAAATTCGCACTGCATAGGAATAACAACGCCGTCACTTGCGGAAAGCGAGTTGAGTGTCAGCATGCCAAGCGAGGGCGGACAGTCGACGATAAGATAATCGTACTCGTCCTTGATCTCGGCAAATGCTTTCTTTATGACCTCGTGAGGAGCTTCTTCCTCTTGAAAAAGGTCAAATTCCGCGCCCGCAAGGGTAATATTTGCAGGAAGAACGCTGAGATTTTGGAATTTTGTTTCCAAAATCGCCTCTTTTGCAACACAATCGCCCGCAAGAACATCTTTTATGGTAAGCTTAAGATTTCTCTTGGCAACTCCGACGCCGCTGGTGGCGTTACCCTGAGGATCAAGGTCTATAAGTAAGGTTTTGTATCCCAGAATTCCGAGAGAAGCCGCAATATTCACAGCCGACGTGGTCTTTCCAACTCCGCCTTTCTGGTTTGCAAATGATATGATTTTGCCCAATTTGCACCTCCGTAACGTTTTATTTGTCCTTTTTCTGCGCGACACCGTACAGAAATTGACTCTGTAAAACAGTATAACATATTTTTTATCTTTTTTCAATAGCAATTTGATATTTTTTAAGATTTTTTTGCTTTTTTAATGTGTTCCACGTGAAACGGTCGCGCTATCATTAAAATGTTCCACGTGAAACCATTGTGAGATGATGTTTCACGTGGAACGTTGTTGCTTTTAATGAATTACAACGGCTTTTTCTTAATAGCTCCGAACTGTCGTGGATAAGCGGTGGGGGTGGTGGATTGTTTGCAAATTATAATATTTACACGTTTTTCTTCGCCTACACAAGTAAAAATATCATATTTTTCGGTTTTTTCGACCCTTCCGCCGAGAATTTTAATGCCTTTCTGGGCTTCTGCAAGCTCCTCTGCGCCTGCCGAGCCTTTAAGTGCGATAAAGCTTCCGCCAACCTTTACAAAGGGGAGGCATAGCTCGGAAAGAATATTTAGTCTTGCGACTGCGCGGCTTATTACAATATCAAAGTTTTCGCGTCTATCACAAACAAGCTCCTCTGCGCGGCCCGTAAGCGTGCATACGTTGGAAATTTGAAGCTGTTGGGCGGCAGAATTAATAAATCCCAGTTTTTTTGCCGTACTGTCAAGTCCATAGACGGTGATATCGGGGCGAACTATGGCAAGCGGCAGGGTAGGGAAGCCGCCTCCACAGCCTACGTCAAGCACTTTTGCACCTGTGGGAATATATTTTGCCGCAATCACACAATCCGCAAAATGTAAGGGAATTATTTTATCCATACTGCACAGCGCGGTAAGGTTGTATTTTTGGCTTTCTTCTATTAAATATTCTGCGAGTATTGCGAATTTTTGTCGGTTTTCTGGTGTATCGTACTCCGATATTCTATTTTTTGCGAAAATATCCTCAAAAATTCGGCAAAATTCTTGAAATTGAACGTCGTTCATAGTTTTATTCCTTATTTATTTCATGCCGAGGTAAAGCAGCAAGACAGAGATATCTGCGGGGCTGACTCCGCTTATGCGTGCGGCTTGTCCCACCGTCAAAGGACGTATTTTTTCCAATTTTTGTCTTGCTTCAAGACGCAATCCCTGCATTTCTGCGTAATTTATGTCGTCCGGCAATCGCTTTTCCTCTAATTTTTTCTGTCTTGCAACCTCCGCAAGCTCGCGCTTGATGTATCCCGCGTATTTTACGTCAATTTCAACTGTACGAACTACTGCGCTCGGCAGATCGGGGCGTTTTTCGTCAATTACGGCAAGCTCCGCGTAGGTCACGCGCGGACGGCGCAACAGGTCGGCAAGAGATACGCCCGAGCTTACATGTTCCTCACAGAGCGAATCAAGAAGGGGATTGACCTTTGCAGGGGACAGATGTGTATCCTCCAACCTTTTCTTTTCTGTATCAATACTTTTTTGCTTTTCCTCGTAATTTGTAAATCGCTCGTCGTCTATCAGTCCCACGTCGTGTCCGATAGGCGTCAAACGGCTATCGGCGTTGTCCTGACGGAGCAAAAGCCGAAATTCAGAGCGCGAGGTCATCATGCGATACGGCTCGTTAGTTCCCTTGGTGACAAGGTCGTCGATAAGCGTGCCGATATAGCTCGAGGAACGGGGAAGTGTCAGCTTTTCGCGCCCGTAGTGCGCCAAAGCCGCATTTATTCCCGCAACAAGTCCCTGCGCAGCCGCTTCCTCATATCCCGACGTGCCGTTAAACTGTCCCGCGCCGTAGAGTCCTTTGATATCTTTGAATTCAAGCGTTGCGTCAAGCTGGGTGGGGTCTGCGCAATCGTATTCGATAGCGTATGCGTAACGCATAATCTCCGCTTTTTCAAAGCCTGACAAGGATTTTAGCATCTTATGCTGAACGTCGGTCGGAAGGGAAGTGGAAAATCCCTGAATATACATTTCCTCGTTTTTCTCGCCCATGGGTTCGACGAAAAGCTGATGGCGCTCCTTGTCTGCAAAGCGCACGATCTTATCCTCAATGGACGGGCAGTACCTCGGGCCCGTGCCGTGGATATGTCCCGAATACATAGCGCTTCGGTGGATATTATCCTTGATGATTTTATGCGTTTCGGCGTTGGTGTAAACGATATGGCAAGGGGTCTGTACAAAGCCGTCAAAGGCATCGGCGGGAGTGAGGGCAGAGTAGGGGATTATCACATCCTCACCCGGCTGTTCTTCAAGCGCATCAAGGTTTATTGACGCGCGCTTGACTCTTGCGGGAGTACCCGTTTTAAACCTCATCAGCCGAATTCCGAGGCGTTCAAGACTTGCCGACAGTCCCTTTGCGGGGAGCATACCGTCGGGCCCCGCCTCATAGTTGACGTCGCCCACAAAAACCCTGCCTTCGAGAAAAGTACCGCAAGCGATTATTACAGCGCCGCAGTCAAATCTCTCGCCAAGCTTGGTGATAACTCCGCAAACTCTTTGTCCATCAATGCTTTTTTCGGTAATTATATCCACAATTTCCGCTTGAATGAGCAAAAGATTTTCGCACGTTTCGAGGGTATGCTTCATTATATTCTGATACTTTCGGCGGTCTGCCTGTATGCGCTTGGAATGTACCGCTGCACCCTTGCCGAGGTTGAGCGTACGACTCTGGAGCGTCACTTTGTCAGCCGCTCGTCCCATCTCGCCGCCAAGAGCGTCAATCTCGTAAACGAGGTGTCCCTTTGCCGTGCCTCCAATAGACGGATTGCACGGCATATTTCCAACTGCATCAAGGGACATTGTAAACAGCGCGGTTTTAAGTCCCAGTCGCGCACAAGCGAGTGCCGCTTCGATTCCCGCGTGTCCCGCGCCTATTATCGCCGCGTCAACAGTCTGTGCCGCTACCGTATTCATATCATTCGTCCCCCTTTTGCTCGGATTTTGAATAAATTTCCATTTTTTGCCTTTTTATGGGTAAGATTTTTTATATTTTAGCACAAAATCCTTTATCCGTCAATAGGTCGACTCCGAAATAGGGCAGTGGTGGATAAAAAATGCATAAATATATATATTTTCTGTAAAATATGCGACGAAAATTTCAAAAAACCCTTTACTTTTTGAAAGAAATGTGTTATGATATAGGAGTAAAAATAGTTCCCGTCCGAAATTTTGCAATATCGGCAGGGACGAAAAAAATACAGGAGGAATATTCCAATGGCTATTGAAAGAAAAAAGGTGTCAATGGACGGTAACCAGGCCGCCGCTACGGTAAGCTACGCATTTACCGAGGTTGCAGGTATTTACCCCATTACCCCTTCCAGCCCCATGGCTGACTACGTTGATATGTGGTCCGCACAGGGACTGAAAAACATCTTCGGCACTACCGTAAAGGTAATGGAGATGGAGTCCGAGGCAGGCGCTGCCGGAACCGTTCACGGTTCACTTGCTGCAGGTGCTATCACAACCACCTACACAGCATCTCAGGGTCTTCTGTTGATGATCCCCAACATGTATAAGATCGCGGGTGAGCTTCTCCCCTGCGTATTCCACGTTTCTGCACGTTGTGTTGCATCTCACGCGCTGAACATCTTCGGAGATCACTCCGACGTTTACGCTTGCCGCCAGACCGGTTTCGCTATGCTGGCTAACACCAACGCACAGGAGGTTATGGACCTCGGCGCAGTTGCACACCTTGCAGCTATCAAGGGTCGCGTTCCTTTCCTGAACTTCTTTGACGGCTTCCGTACCTCTCACGAGATCCAGAAGATCGAGGTATGGGACTACAACGATCTTGCTGAAATGGTTGACATGGATGCTGTTAAGGCATTCCGCGACCATTGTATCAACCCCGAGCATCCCTCTCTCCGCGGTTCTGCAGAGAACGGCGATATCTTCTTCCAGCACAGAGAGGCTTGCAACAAGTTCTACAATGATCTTCCCGCTATCGTTGAGGAGTACATGGAGAAGGTCAACGCTAAGATCGGCACTAACTACCAGCTCTTCAACTACTACGGCGCACCCGACGCTGACCGCGTAATCGTTGCTATGGGCTCTGTATGTGACGTTATCGAAGAGGTTATCGATTACATGAACGCTAACGGTGAGAAGGTTGGTCTTGTAAAGGTAAGACTTTACCGTCCCTTCTCTGCTGAAAAGCTTATCGCGGCTATCCCTGCAACTGCACAGAAGATCGCAGTTCTCGACCGCACCAAGGAGCCCGGCTCTCTCGGTGAGCCTCTGTTCCTTGACGTTGTTACCGCTCTTGCTACTAACGGCGTGTCCAAGAAGGTTGTTGGCGGACGTTATGGCCTTGGCTCCAAGGACACCACTCCCGCTTCCATTTTCGCAGTTTACGCAAACCTTGCTAAGGACGAGCCCAAGGCTAACTTTACCATCGGAATCGTTGATGACGTTACCAACTGCTCGCTGGACGAGGTTCCCGCTCCCGATACCGCGGCAGCAGGTACTGTATCCTGCAAGTTCTGGGGTCTCGGCGGCGACGGTACCGTTGGCGCAAACAAGAACTCCATCAAGATTATCGGTGACCACACCGACAAGTACATTCAGGCGTACTTCCAGTATGACTCCAAGAAAACCGGTGGTATTACCATTTCCCACCTGCGCTTCGGTGACACCGTTATCAAGTCTCCTTACTACATCAACAAGGCTGACTTCGTAGCTTGCCACAACCAGTCCTACATCAACAAGTACGATATCGTTCAGGACCTCAAGCCCGGCGGAACCTTCCTGCTTGACTGCCAGTGGTCTGCTGACGAGCTTGACGCTCAGCTTCCCGCAACCGTTAAGCAGTATATCGCTAACAACGGTATCAAGTTCTACACCATCAACGCAACCGACCTCGCAACCAAGAAGATCGGTAACGCAAAGGTTAAGAACACCATTCTTCAGTCCGCGTTCTTTGCACTCGCTTCCATCCTGCCCAAGGCAGACGCTATCGAGTACATGAAGAAGATGGCATACAAGTCCTACATTAAGAAGGGACAGGCAATGGTTGACCTCAACTATGCCGCTATCGACGCAGGCGCAGACGCTTACGTAGAGATCAACGTTCCCGAGGCTTGGAAGACCTGCCCCGCAGACACTCCCACGGCTGCAAAGACAGCTGACAGAAAGGACCTCGAGGCATTCGTAAACAACGTCGTTGTTCCCGTAAACGAGATGAAGGGTGACAGCCTGCCTGTTTCCGCATTCACCGAGTACGTTGACGGTCAGTTCCCCCAGGGATCTTCCGCATTCGAGAAGCGCGGTGTTGCTGTTTACGTTCCCGAGTGGAATCCTAACAAGTGTATCCAGTGTAACAACTGTTCCTTCGTATGTCCTCACGCTACCATCCGTCCTTACGCGCTCAACGAGGAGGAGGCTGCAAACGCTCCCGAATCCACCAAGTTCGCGGCTAAGATGACAGGTAAGGGTTGCGAGGGCTACAAGTTCACCATCGCCGTATCTCCTCTTGACTGTATGGGTTGTACCCTCTGCGTTAAGGCTTGTCCCGTAAATGCAACCGCAGAGAAGAAGGCAGCTGCAGCAGGCGAGAAGGTAAAGGCAGAGGATATGGCTATCCGCATGGTTCCTCAGGCAACTCAGGCAGACCAGCAGGCTCCCTTCGACTACTGTGTAGCAAACGTTTCCTCCAAGGAACTTCCTTTCAAGGAGGATTCCGTAAAGGGAAGCCAGTTCAAGCAGCCTCTGCTTGAATTCTCCGGCTCTTGCGCAGGTTGTGCAGAGACCTCTTACGCACGTCTTATCACCCAGCTGTTCGGTGAGAGAATGTATATCTCCAACGCTACCGGATGTTCTTCCATCTGGGGTGGCTCCGCTCCCGCAACTCCTTACACCGTAAACCGTGAAAGCGGCAGAGGTCCTGCATGGGCTAACTCCCTGTTTGAGGACAACGCAGAGCACGGTCTGGGTATGGCTCTTGCACAGAAGGCTATCCGTGAGAAGCTGATGGGCAAGGTACGCGAGATGGCAGAGTCCGACAAGGCAACTGCAGAGTTCAAGGCTGCTGCTGAGAATTACTTTGCAACTGCTGACGACGGTAAGGCTAACGAGGCAGCTACCAAGGTTCTCGTAGCTGAGCTTGAAAAGGCTGCAGCTGCAGGTTGCCCCACAGCTCCCGCTATCCTTGACGAGAAGGCATACCTCTCCAAGAAGTCCGTATGGATCCTTGGTGGTGACGGATGGGCATACGATATCGGATTTGGCGGTCTTGACCACGTTCTTGCTACCGGCGAAAACGTAAACGTATTCGTATTCGATACCGAGGTTTACTCCAACACCGGCGGACAGGCATCCAAGGCTTCCAACCTCGGACAGGTTGCACAGTTTGCGGCTGCAGGTAAGGCAATCGGCAAGAAGAATCTTGCAGAGATCGCTATGTCCTACGGTTACGTATACGTAGCACAGGTTGCTATGGGCGCTGACATGAACCAGCTCCTCAAGGCTCTTACCGAGGCTGAGGCATACAACGGTCCTTCCCTTATCATTGGTTACGCTCCTTGCGAAATGCACGGCGTAAAGGGCGGCATGCAGAACTGCCAGCTCGAGATGAAGAAGGCTGTTGAGTCGGGTTACTGGCAGTTGTTCAGATACAATCCTACTCTTGAGAGTGGAAATCTCACCATTGACTCCAAGGCTCCTACGGCTGACTACGTTGACTTTATCAAGTCCGAGAACCGTTACGCTCGCCTTGCACAGTCCAACCCCGAGCGCGCAGAAAAGCTGTTCGCTCAGGCTCGTGAGAATGCTGCTGCGAAGTACGCTCGTCTTGAAAAGATGAAGGATCTGTATAACAACTGATTCTGAATAGTCCCGAAAGGGGACGGCTCAAGTGAGCCGTCCCCTTGATTTTTTTGCTGAAAACTCTACAATATAGTAATAATGATTTTTTATCACCGTCTTGACTTTTGGACAAAAAGTGGTATCATATTAAGTAGAGAAAAAAGATATGGGAGGACGGAAAATGAACGTCAGATACACAGTCAGCGGAATGTCCTGTGCCGCCTGCTCGGCGCACGTGCAAAGGAGTGCTGACGCCGTTATTTCGGAGACGGGATACGAAGGAAAGATCGTTGCCACCGTTGTACTTTTGTCAAATTCAATGACGGTGTCGTACCCCGACGGAATGACTAAAAAGGAAATTTCGGAAATTGAAGATAAATTAAAAAAGGCGATAAAAAAGGGCGGCTACGTCATGAAGGACCACACCTCCGACAACGGAGCAGAGGCGGACAAAAAAGGACTTATCTCACCCGTTACGCGGCTTATAATCTCGCTTGCGCTAACCTTACTGCTCATGGCGGTTTCCATGGGTCACATGGTGGGACTTCACCTGCCCGACGTTATTTCAAGTGACGTAAATCCGCAGAATTTTGCCTTGGTGCAGTTCGTTATTTCGCTTGCTGTGGTCGTGCTGAATTTCGGATTTTACTCTCGCGGAATGTTCTCGCTTTTCCACGGCGCACCCAATATGGATACGCTGATAGCCATAGGCTCAGGCTCGTCAATGCTCTACGGTATCGTCGCCACCGTCATGATATTTTACGGCAAGCACACGGGAGATACACAGCTCGTCCACACTTACGTGCATGACCTTTATTTCGAGTCGGCGGCTATGATACTCGCGCTCGTCAGCCTTGGAAAAACCCTTGAAGGAAAAGCAAAAAAGAATGCCGCTGATGCAGTAGCGGCTCTGACGGCAATGCTGCCCGTCACCGCCCGCGTGCTTCGGGACGGAGCGGAGATGCAAATACCCGCCGAACAGCTTGAGATGGGTGATATTATAATCGTAAAGAGCGGTGAGGTCATTCCCGCCGACGCCGTCGTTATCGAGGGCGAGGGAGGAGCTGACGAATCCTCGCTGACGGGAGAGAGCATACCCGTTTCTAAGGCTATCGGTGCAAAGGTAAGCGGCTCTTGCACCCTTGTGTCGGGATATATCCGCGCAAGGGTTGAAAAAATAGGCGAGGATACCGCATTTTCACGCATAATTAAACTGCTTGAAGAAGCGTCAGCCACTAAGGCACCCATATCCCGTCTTGCGGACAGAGTAAGCGGAATTTTCGTTCCCGTTGTAATAGGAATTTCCATTGTCACGTTTGGTTCTTGGATGATCTTCAGCGGCGATTTTTCAGCCGCACTCAGGAGTGCCGTGTGCGTGCTTGTCATATCCTGCCCCTGCGCTCTCGGACTTGCAACGCCTACCGCCGTGCTTATCGGTACGGGCAGAGGCGCGCGTGAGGGCGTGTTCTTCCGCAACGCCGAGGCGCTTGAATATCTCGGTCAGGTAAGGACTGTTTTCTTTGATAAAACGGGTACAGTCACCTGCGGAAAGCCGACGCTCAGCGACGTAATAGTCGCCGACGGCGCGGAAATATCCGAGGGCGAGCTTGTAAGTGTTGCTTATTCGGTAGAAAAAATGTCGTCACATCCGCTATCCGCCGCAGTTTGCAGCTATGCGGAGGAAATTTCAGCCGCCGAGCTTCCCACCGAAGGCTTTTTCTCGGTCACAGGGCAGGGAATAGGCGCTGTGGTGGACGGGAAAACCGTTCTTATCGGCAAGCCTGACCTTCTTTGCGACAGAGGAGTAAACTTAAATTCCGCCTTTACAGCGGCTTTTGAAGCCGAGGAGGACAAGGGTAAGACCGTTGTTGCCGTTTCGATTGACGGCAGTGCGGCAGGTATCTTGTGCATCAGTGACACTATTCGCGAGGACACCCGCGAGGCTATCGAACAGCTTCACAAGCTGGGTGTTAAAACCGTAATGCTGACAGGGGATAATGAGCGCACGGCGGCGGCTATGTCGCGTGCGGCGGGCATTGACGATTATCGCGCATCTTTGCTCCCCGAGGATAAGGAGAGGATAGTGCGCGAAGCTGTTGAAGTTGAGAAGGACGGTAAGCACCGCAAGTCGCTTGTGGCTATGGTTGGCGACGGTATAAACGACGCGCCCGCCCTTGCCCGCGCCGACGTAGGCGTGGCTATGGGTACGGGTACGGAGGTGGCTATCGACTCCGCCGACGTGGTGCTGACGGGAGATAGCGTAAATTCGCTTGTTCGCGCAGTGCGTCTGTCGCGCAGAACAATGCGTATAATCCGTCAGAATCTTTTTTGGGCAATGTTTTATAACAGCGTTGGAATTCCCGTAGCAGCAGGCGTACTTTTCCCTGCATTCGGTATCGCGCTCAGTCCCATGATAGCCGCGGCAGCAATGAGCTTTTCGTCTGTCAGCGTAGTTTGCAACGCCCTCAGACTCAAACGCAGAAAGTGATCGTAAAGCGGTCAATAAAAATCTAAATCTCTCAAAAGCATCCGATTTTTAGTCAAAGATAACAAAAATTCATTAAAAAAGTGTGTAAAATACACATAGAATTTACGTTGACAAAAAAATTTTAAAATGGTATAATATCCCGCGGCAAGTTCGGCGGCAACCGCTACGGCGGCAGCTTGTACCGAATATTACACGAAAGGAAACGCGGAAAATGAGAAGATTCAGATTCATCAGCGCAATCGTAGCACTTGTTCTGGCTTGTATCGTTATGGTTGCATGCAACAATTACGATTTTTCAATAGATAACCTTGCTGATGACATTACTGCAGCAGTTGCAGGAATTACAGAATAAATATAATATCAACGTAAATAAAAAGCACGGCTCGTCGATAAAACGAGCCGTGCTTTTTTGAGTTACGCATTTCGCATATCCAACCGTCGTAGGGGAGCATTATATATGCTACCACGGTATTGTGTGAGATGCAAACGGGCGGATATGGAATCCGCCCTTACGGTTTATGGTTAATTTAAGCCAAAACATCCTGCTCTGACAACACTATTTTGCAAGGCTTTCCCGTCTTTTCGCAGTAGTCTATCACAGACTTCGTCCCCCTTGATTTTCCGTCCCAAAAGGCTATAACAATGTCGCTGTAATCAACTATCTGTTTGTTGCGCACGATAGGCGCGGCGCGCCCGTATTTTGAGTATTCGGGCTTAAAAACCGTCAGCTTGATGCCGTTTTGAACAGCGTATTCCGCAGCGCAGGTGTCTATCCCCGCCGCACCGCCCGACACGATCTCATCACAGCCGTCGGGCAGATAATCTCCCATGTTGTTAACAGTCACCGTCCGACTTCCTATTATCGCGATTTTCATAATTTTCCTCCATTTTTTTAAAATTTAGTATACTTATTTCAAGTATACTTACCCCATTATACCACAAAATTATCTTAAAATGTACTTAAATTAAGATTTTTTTGGAGGTTTTTATGAGAAATAAAAATAACAAGCATCTTGGAATAGAAGTTGATCCCGAATTGCACTATAAGCTTCGTTTTATATCCAAATATTACGGACGTTCTGCAAACGGTCATATATTGTATCTGATAAGACAATCTATAAAGGAATTCGAAGCACAAGAGGGTGCTATCAAGTTTCCCGCTGATGAAAGCAAATAAAAAGTGCGCAACCGAAGCTGCGCACAAAAACGCATAACTCCTTGCTGCGACACAAGTGTTTCGATCGTAATGCAACGATATGCGAAACAAGAGTATGCATTTTATCAAATGATAAAATAGCATACCGTGCATAATACGATAATATTCACTTGTGTCGCACGTTTATTATACCACACAGAAAAATATTTTTCAACACATTTTCAAAAATATTATTATCAATAATTTTTCGTTATAAAAACGCGCATTGTTCAGTCTGCACTTTGTTGATGGTGTAATTGTTTTTATGTTACTTCTTTATGTTACTTCTGTATCGACAGAAGTAACCAAGAACGAATTAAGGGAGAAAACCCACGGTTTTCTCCCTTAATAAACCCTCATTCCTCTGCGCGCCGCCTTGCCGCAAGCCTGCGGCAAGGCATGATTGCGCGCCAAAGTTGTCACATACCCTTCTCGCCAAGTTCCCGTCGGAGCGACGACAACTTGGTCGGTAAGAGTACGCCTTAGGCGGGCAGTTGTTTTAAAGCCGTATGAGATTTGAAAGTTAACGGCGAAAAATTTCAAATCTTTTTCGGCGTTGTTCCCCCAACAAATTGCCGCGTACATCGGTCGTGTCTGATTTCCAATTTGCAACCTTTCGGTATAATTTGTAAGAGCGTTTGTATGACGGTTCTCCACCTACGAACCAAACCCCAAGGTGGGTGGGATTCCAAAGGGAGGGAGGAATTGAGGAGTGAAATTTCAATTTTGTAAAAATTGAAATCACGACTCATCCTCCCAACCTTTGGTTACTCTTTGGTTACTTTCTGTTAAGACAGAAAGTAATATAAAAAACTATTACAGTATTAATGCCACTTTCTGTATCAACAGAAAGTGGCATTAAAGCATAAAAATCAAAATACAATTTTAAATTTTTTGTCGTTGTGCTGTAAATTTATGAAAATGTGGGTTGCTTTTTAATTTATAATATTTTATAATATATTATATATATAATTTTTCGATTTTAGATAACTTAAAATAGTAAGAAAGGACGAAAAAATGTCGCATCTTGACGATATCTGCCGTGTATGGCAGATGGTAAAAGAATCATTCCGCGACGGACTGTGTGACGCCATTATCGACTTGTGGTTTACCGGACTTGAGATCGTATCATTCTCCGACAACAAGCTCACCATGGCGGCAGATTCCGAAATCAAAACCAAGGTCCTTACCATGAAATACAAGGAGGACATTGAGCGGCGCTTCGGCGATATGCTCGGCTTTGATATCACCGTCGAATTTGTTTGCGCCGAATCCTCCGAGGAGCTTGACGCCATACGTGTTGCCGCGAACTATCAGAAGATAAGAAACGGCGAGGAAACGGTAACGCGGGCAACTACAATAGGCTCAACCATGCCCCCGTTCAATTTTGAATACACCTTCGAAAACTTTATCGTAGGCGAGTCCAACAAATTCGTTCACGCCGCCTGCCTTGCAATTGCAGACAGGCTGTCGCACGACTACAACCCGCTCTTTATTTACGGTCCGAGTGGACTTGGAAAAACTCACCTGCTTTACGCTATCACAAACGAGCTTCAAAAGAAAAAGAAGGACATCAACGTTATCTACATAAAGAGCGAGGATTTCACAAATCAGATGATAGACAGCCTTGCAAGGCAGGCTATGGCTGATTTCCGCGAGAAGTACCGGTCGTGCGACGTGTTGCTTGTCGACGATATTCAGTTTATTGCGGGCAAGAACTCAACGCAGGAGGAGTTCTTCCACACCTTCAACGCCATCCGCGAAAGCGGCGGACAGATAATTCTGACCTCTGACCGCTCGCCGCGTGAGATAAAGGATCTGGAGGAGCGACTTGTCACGAGATTCGAGTGGGGAATAGTCGCGGACATTCAGCCGCCCGATCTTGAGCTGAGAATTGCTATTATCAAGAAGAAGGCAGAGCAGGTACACGTCAACATTCCCGACGAGGTGCTCACCTTCCTTGCCGAAAATCTCCGCTCCAATATCCGACAGATAGAGGGCGCTATCAAAAAGCTGGGCGCTATGTCATTCCTTGAAGGTAACAACATCACCATGGAGGTGGCTCGAAAGTGTATCGCAGAGCTTCTGGGAGATACAGAGCCTATTGCTGTCACGCTTGACAAGATATTCGCGGCTATATACAAGAAATACAATATCCGCCGCGAGGATATCCTCAGCTCCAAGCGCAATAAGGAGATAGCAAGTGCAAGGCATATTTCAATTTACCTTTTGCGCTCCATAGCAGAGATGTCACTCCCAAGTGTAGGACGTCTGTTCGGTCGGGATCACTCTACCGTTCACGCATCCGAGGAGCTGATAAAGAAAAAGATGGCTCAAAGCCCGCTGTTCGCCGCTGAGATCGACGAGCTTATCAAGGAAATAAAGGGAAAGTAATTTTTTTATAGTCAGATAGGGAAAAACTTGTTTCCAAACGGTTTTCATCATATTTTTCAACAGCTTTGAAAAGCCGACAAGACGTTGTGGAAAAGTCTGTTGAAAAATTTGAGCTTGATTTGATTTTTCCTTTTGCGATAAAGAATATTTTTTCCACAGCCCGACAAGCGCAAGGGGTGTGGAAGCCTACTTATACGACGGCAATTGAGTGAGAGACCGACGGGACTTTTAAACAGTCCCAAAATCAACAACGACACAAATGTCGTAGTAAAAAAATCGCTTGTGATAACGACAGAATCCGACAAAAAACACTTTTCCACAAAAGTCCAACAGCTTTTTAGCAGGATATCAACAGCATTTCTCGCATTTTCGCGAAAAATTTTCCTTTGGCGGTAAAGCTTTTCCCGCTTTCCACAATTTCAACAGCCCCTACTGGTGCTATTACTTGTTTTGTATGTTAAGTTTGTTGTGTTTGTTCTCTTGCGCGTGCGCGCGTGAGAGTGTCGCTGACACCGCCCCAAAAAAATCAGAAATCAAGTCCGCAGAGAGAGGCGCGACTTGAAAAGAAAGGACGACGATAATGAAAATAGTATTCAACAAAAACGAGCTTTGTACGGCAGTTGCCCCTCTTATGAGCGGCGTTTCATCCAAAATGACACTTCCTGCTGCGGAGGGTATTCTTATTGAGGCTACCGCTCCCGACACCTGCGTTATGACCACCTTTGACCTTGAAAAGGGTGTACGCATCACCGTCAAGGCTGACGTTATCGAGGAGGGAAGCGCTATCATCAACGCTACGAAATTCAATCAGACCATTCGCGCTATGGACGGAGCTGATATCACTCTCACCGTTGACAGCCGTATGAAGGTCGGAATCCAGAGCGGAAAGGCATCGCATACCATGAGCGCTCTGCCGGGCAGTGATTTTCCCGAGATTCCGAGACTGACATCCCAGAACGGATTTATCGCAAATCTCGGCGTATTTAAATCCATGATCTCCAAATGTACCTTTGCTATGGGTGTAAACGATCAGCGCCCTGTGCTCAACGGTATGTACTTTACCGTCAACGGAAACGAGCTGTCGCTGGTTTCCTGCGACTCCTTCAAAATGGCTGTTTGCTCGACGCAGACTGAACTGAAAAATCTTAATGACGGCAGTGACGGTCTTGATTTCAAGTTCATTCTGCCTAACAAGTCTGTAACCGAGCTTTACAAGCTGCTCGACGGCGACGACGAAGCGACTGTGACTATTTTCATGAACAGAAAGAACATTATTTTCTCCTTTGGCGATATTCTGTTTTTCTCCAAGCTCATTGAGGGCGAATACATCAACTACGACCGCATTATCGTGCGCAATCATAAGATCGGCGTTTACGTTGATAAGGACGCTTTGGTGTCCGCTCTTGAAAGAAGTGCGCTCATTACCGAGGAAAAGGTTGCGGGAAGCGTGCGTCCTCACGTTAAGGTAGAGGTTAGCGGAAGCATTCTCAAGGTCAGCGCGACCTCGGGAATTGGCTCGGCTTACGACGAGCTGCTTGTGGACCACGAGGGCGACGATATCGTTATTGCGTTCAACAACCGTTATCTTATGGACACTCTCCGCGCATGCACTGCGGACAGAGTAAAGCTGTCCCTCTCTTCTCCGCTCACCAGCATGAATATCGAGCCCGACGAGGACAGTGGTGACGATAAGGAGCTGTTCATGCTGCTCCCCGTCAGAATGAAGGACTGATAATTTCACCTTATGGTAATAAAAAAGATAAGCGCGGCAGACTTTCGCAATATCGAGAGCTGCAGCGTGGAGCTTACCCGCGGAGTAAACGTCTTGGCGGGGGACAACGCGCAGGGAAAGACCAACCTGCTTGAAGCAATATATTTCACGGCGCTCGGAAAGAGCTTTCGTCCCGTCAAGGAGGCGGAGCTCGTCCGCTTTGGCTGTGAGGGCGCAAGACTTGAAAACGTTTTTGAGGACAGCGTGCGGGAGCAAAGGATATCCGTGCGGCTGTCGTCGGGACGAGCAAAGCGAGTCGTGGAGCATAACGGGATAAAGCTGTCCCGTATGTCCGAGCTTGTCGGACAGTTTCGGGTGGTTTTGTTCTGTCCCGAGCATCTGTCGCTGGTTCAGGGCGGGCCTGAAATGCGCCGCAATTACCTCAACGTGGCGATTTCCCAGCTCCGTCCCATGTATCTGCGATCCCTGCAAAGGTATAACCAGATACTCAAGGAGCGCAATTCGCTTATCCGACGTGCAGAGGAGGACAGACGTACCTTTGACGCCACCATTGATTTCTGGTCGGAGCAGCTTGCCGAGGAGGCAGCGCGCATCACATGTGCAAGAGCGGAATACGTAAGGCGTGCGGACGGGCTTGTAGCCGAGATATTTGCGGATATGTCGAGCTGCTTTCCAAATGCAACCGAAGGCGGGGAAGTGCCAAAGCTTGAGTACGCCAGCCGCGCGGCGCAGGATGACGAGAGCATTCTGTCCGACGTGGGCGCTGTCAGGGATAAGTACCTTGAGCTGCTGACAACGCGCAAGGAGCGCGAAATTTTGGCGGGAAGCACCCTTTACGGCGTACACAGGGACGACATCAAAATAAGTCTTTGCGGTCGTCCTGCGCGAATTTTCGCGTCCCAGGGACAGCAAAGATCGCTGGCTCTTGCCATGAAGCTTGCCGAGGGAGATATATCTGCGGCGGATTTCGGTGGAGATATGCCTGTGTTTTTATTTGACGACGTGCTATCCGAGCTTGACGCTCACAGACGCGCGTACCTTATGGAAAAAATGGATTCCCGTCAGGTCATTATGAGCACCTGCGAGCTGTCGCAGGACGTATCGGCGGGAATAAATCTCATAAAGGTCGAGGGCGGAAGATATTTTTCGTGACGGAGGACTTGTATGTATCTGCATATAGGAAGTAAACAGAATATACGCCGTCGGGATATAATCGGCATTTTCGACGCGGACAGGACTACTACCTCGTCCATAACGAGAAAATATCTTGCCGCATCCGAGCGGCGTGGACTTGTAAGCTCTGCCGTGGAGGAGATCCCTAAATCCTTCGTTTTGTATAGAGATAGGGCGAGCAAAAAATACAGAATAGTATTTTCACAGCTCTCCACAGCCGCACTGTACGGACGTATGTCGGGCGGCGAGGACGACGGAACCATGGGGTAGTCCGCTACGCGGAGTGATATTTGCCCTGCGGGCAAGTGATATTCGCCTTGCGGCGAGTGATATTGCTACGCAGTGATATGCGCCTGCGGCGCGTTAGTAAATACCGCAGTGGGTAAGGGACCCACGGGGGTTATAGAGATGGATTTAGTTATAAAATAGCGAAACAAATTTATCAAAAAATAATTTTGCAGTAAAGTTCTTTGATCAAAACTTTCTTTCAAGAAAGTTTTGCGGGGCTTGGGGCAGCGCCCCAAATACAATCAACACATATTCATATCACACATAAAAGAAAAGGAATGGTTTTTTAGAGATGGATGAGATGAACAAGGAAAATATCGCTGTGGCGGAGGTTGCAGAGGAAGCGAAGGCTAATGCCGCTGACGGTGATGAAGGAGAATACAGCGAGGAGCATATACAGGTCCTTGAAGGTCTTGAAGCGGTAAGAAAAAGACCGGGTATGTATATCGGTACCACCTCTATTCGCGGACTCCACCATCTGGTATACGAAATAGTGGATAACTCTATCGACGAGGCGCTGGCGGGCTACTGTGACAAGATCGAGGTAGTAATAAACCCCGATAACAGTGTTACCGTTACGGACAACGGACGAGGAATCCCTGCGGGTATTCACCCGAAGGAGGGTATACCTACTCCTGAAGTGGTTTATACCATTCTGCACGCGGGTGGAAAATTCGGTGGCGGCGGATATAAGATAGCGGGCGGTCTGCACGGTGTGGGCGCGTCCGTTGTAAACGCGCTTTCCGAGTGGGTAGAGCTGGAGGACGCAGTTGACGGAATCCGCTATACCGAGAGATTTGAGCGCGGTATGGTCGCGCGTCCGTTCAAGTGCGAAGGACCTGATGCAGAGCATCCTCACGGCGTGCGCGTTACCTTCAAGCCCGATCCTACCATTTTCGAGGAAACCGTTTTTGATTATAAAATACTGCTCAACCGTCTGCGCGAGCAGGCGTTCCTCAACGGCGGAGTGCGAATAGTTCTGCGCGACGACAGAGAGGAAGAGCCGGTTGAAACCGACCTTTGCTATGAGGGCGGCGTGCGCAGCTTCGTTGAATATCTGACGCAGAACAGACACGCAGACCCCATCCACGACGGCGTTATGTATATGAAGAGCGAGAAGGGTACGAGTATAGCGGAGATCGCTATGCAGTACAATGACAGCTACGAAGAGTGCGTAATGACCTTCGCTAACAATATGAATACTATTGAGGGCGGTACGCACGAAACAGGCTTCCGCTCCGGACTTACAAGAGCCGTCAACGAGTATGGCAGAAAAGCAGGTATCATCAAGGACAGCGATAAAAATCTGTCGGGTGAGGACGTGCGCGAGGGACTTTGCGCCGTTATCTCCGTAAAGCTGGAGAACGCGCAGTTTGAAAGCCAGACCAAGTCAAAGCTTGGTAACTCGGATATCCGTACTCTTGTGGAGAATACCGTTACCACAAAGCTTGCAGAGTTCTTTGAGGAGCATCCCACGGTTGGTCGCTCCATACTTGAAAAAGCACTTGCCGCAAGCCGCGCAAGAGAGGCGGCGAGAAAGGCGAGAGAGTCCACGCGAAAGGGTTTGCTCAAAGGCTCGACTCTGCCGGGTAAGCTTGCCGACTGTCAGGAAAAGAGTGCCGAGCTGACGGAGCTGTACCTTGTAGAGGGAGATAGTGCGGGAGGCTCTGCAAAGCAAGGCAGAAACTCGCGCTTCCAGGCGATACTTCCTTTGCGCGGTAAGGTATTGAACGTAGAAAAAACAAGACTTGACAAGGTTTATTCCAACCTTTCACTCATTCCGATAATTCAGGCTCTCGGCTGTGGAATAGGCGAGGAGTTCGATCCAGCAAAGCTGCGTTACGGCAAGATAATCATCATGGCGGACGCGGACGTTGACGGATCGCACATCCGTATCCTCATCCTTACCTTCCTGTTCCGTCACATGAGAAAGCTTATCGAGGACGGTCACGTTTATCTTGCACAGCCGCCCCTTTACCGCGTGTATAAGAAGGGCGCAAAGTCCAAAGGCGAGCTTTACGCATTCTCGGATGCGGAGAGAGATAAGCTTATAGCAGAGCTTGGCGGTGTGAACGTCGAAGCGGACAGATATAAGGGTCTTGGTGAGATGGATGCCGAGCAGCTTTGGGAAACTACAATGAATCCCGAAACACGTATCCTTCTCAAGGTCACTATTGAGGACGCTATGGCTTGCGACGCTATGTTCTCCCTCTTGATGGGTGATAAGGTAGAGCCTCGACGGGTATTTATCGAGGAAAATGCCAAATTTGCGGAGAATCTGGATATTTAAGGATTTTCCACAGCAGTTTTCCACAACCTGTGGAAAACGTGCGTATTTCTATTGAATTTGTAAAAATAATGTAGATTTTTGCAGAAATTTGCAGATTTCGTGTCGTAAAATGTCGCATTAATGTCGCACTCGTGGAGCGGTAATTTTTGAAAAGAATGTGAACCGACGACATTTGCGCCGACATTTTAATCATGCAATTTGCACATACGAAAATTCCACTCAAAAAGTTTTCCACAGGTTGTGGAAAACTGTGTGGAAAAGTAAATAATCAAGCGGTTATTTTTGACCTTATTTTGAACTTTTCGGACTTTTCCAAAAATTTTTCTTTGGTTTCAAGGGTGTTTAACCTGCTAAAATCGTAAAATCAAATTTTTGGAGGCTGTGGAAAACAAAATTTACAATTCGTTTGTAAATTGAAAAAAGCCGTAAAAAGTCGTGAAAAATCGAAAAATGGAAAAAATGTGATAAAAAAGTCGGGTATTTTTACCACGACATTTACAACGACATTTTAACAATCAAAAAAGACGCTCGTTTTCTCCAATATCCGAGCGGTTTACCCCTGTGGAAAATTTTTCGGCAAAGGATCTTTGAGTGAGGATCATGCGTAAAGTTAACAAATTTCTGATAGTTTGTATAAGCCTTGCGGTGGCGGTCGCACTGTTTTCTGCCACCTTTGCCGCTATGGGCAGAGCTAATTTGTTGCGCGAGGTTGGTGCAACCCTCTTGTATCCTTTTCAGTGGCTTTTTACCACGGTGGGAGAGTCCTTTGACGGCGCGGCGAGGTACTTTACGTCAATTGATGAGCTGATAGAAGAAAACGAAAGCCTGCGTGCCGAAAACGAGGAGATGAAGGGGCAGCTTATCGAGGCGGAGATAATCGCCGAGGAAAATATGCGGCTTTACGGCTACCTTTCAATGAAGGAGCTGTTCACAGATTTCGAGCTGTGTCAGGCTACGGTCATATCGACCGAAAAGGTGCAGAGCGAGAATGCCGTGTACATAACGCTGTCCTGCGGCTCATCAAGTGGAGTTGAGGTAAATATGCCCGTCGTAACGCAGACGGGACTCGTCGGCTACGTTTGCGAGGTCAGCAGTGAGTGGTGCAGAGTGAAAACGCTGATGTCAAGCTCCTGCGTTGTCAGCGCGCTTTGTGTCACAAGCGGCGAAAGTGGTATGGCAGTAGGGGATTATTCCCTTGTGGATGAAGGATATTTTCGACTCACGGAAATCAGCGGCGACGCAGAGCTTGAGGTGGGAGAGATAATCGTCACCCGCGGCGACGGCAAGCTGTATCCTTATTCCGTGCCTGTCGGACGAGTGGTGTCGGTAGAGAAAAACGCCCTCAACCGAACGGTGGAGGCAGTGTGTCAGCCATTCGTGGATATGGACTTTTCCTCTGACAGTCACGTTATGGTCATAACCGGCTTTGAAACAAGACTGCCCGAGAGCGAAACGGAGGCGGAGTAATGGCAGGCGGAAGATCTGCGTTCTCACGCAACGCCGACGTGTACGCGGCAAGAATAAAAGCCATAATTTTCGGTGTCATACTCGCATGCGCTCTGTGCGCAATTGAAAGCACGTGGTTTTCTTCAATAGAGCTGCCCCTGCTTGGATATTCCTCGCCTATGCTGTGCCTTGGAATGTCGGTGGCGGTTGGATTTCTGATGGGGGAGAGCGAGGGCGGAGTCACAGGACTTTTTTCCGGCTTTCTTTGTGAGTGCGCCGAGGGGGACGGAATATTTATTTTTCCTCTTTTGTATTTTGCCCTCGGTTATCTTACGGGAATACTGACAGACAGAATACTCGGAAAAAATCTTGCGTCATATCTCGTATTTTTGGCGGTGGCGGCACTCGTGTCGTTTGGCGCTGATATTTTGCTGACGGCAACAGTCACTGGCGGATTTTACAAAAACGCGCTGCTATCATTGGTAGCGGGTATTGTGCTGACGGTCGTACTCTCAATTCCAATATATCTTTTAGTAAGGCTATACGCGAAAGCTTCAAATAAACAATAAACAATTCCAAAGCAATTTTTGAAAGGAACGGGTAAAAGCAAAGTGGACAGAAAAGAAAGAGAAAAGCTGAAGGAACAGGAAAGCTTGCTTTTTGAAAATCAGAAAATAGTTGATATTGATATGGAGAAGGAGGTAAAGAAATCCTTTATCGAATACTCCATGTCCGTAATCATGTCGCGTGCACTTCCCGACGTGCGCGACGGTATGAAGCCCGGACAGCGCCGTATTATGTACGCTATGTACGAGGATCATCTTACCTACGATAAGGAATTCCGCAAGTCGGCGACCACGGTAGGTAACGTGCTTGGTAGATACCATCCTCACGGTGATGCGTCCGTTTACGGAACTATGGTAAGACTTGCCCAGCCCTTCTCTATGAGATATACTCTTATCCGAGGAAAGGGTAACTTCGGTTCGGTGGACGGTGACCCGCCTGCAGCTTACCGTTATACCGAGGCAAAGATGGACAAGATCGCGGACGAAATGATGAGGGATATCGACAAGAACGTCGTCAAGATGGTTCCAAACTTTGATAACCGTCTTAAAGAGCCCTCCGTTCTGCCTTCGCGCTTTCCGAACCTCCTTGTAAACGGATCTATGGGTATCGCCGTAGGTATGGCGACCAATATTCCTCCCCATAACCTTGGTGAGGTCATTGACGCTACCGTTTACCGTATGGAGAACCCCGAGTGTACTATCCCCGAGCTTATGCAGTTTGTAAAGGGTCCCGATTTCCCCACATACGCTACCATTTACGGTGTAAACGGAATCAAGGACGCTTACATGACGGGCAAGGGACGCATCAGCGTGCGTGCAAAGGCAGAGGTCGAGGAGGAAAAGCACCGTATCGTAGTTACGGAGATCCCCTTCGGCGTCAACAAGAGTCTGCTTTGCGAGGCTATTGCGGGACTTGCCAAGGATAAGAAGGTTGACGGAATTATCGATCTGCGTGACGAGTCGGACAAGGACGGTATCCGTATCGTTGTTGAGTTCAGACGTGACGTTAACGGTCACGTGCTGCTTAATCAGCTCTACCGCTACTCACAGCTTCAGGATACCTGTGCTGTCAATATGCTGGCTCTCGTCAATAACGAGCCGAAAATTCTCAATCTTGCGCAGGTGCTTGACCACTATATCGCCCATCAGGAGGACGTTATTACCCGCAGAACTAAGTATTATCTTGAATCTGCACTGCATGACGCCCATATCTACGAGGGATACAAGGTAGCTATCGACAATATCGACGAGGTCATCAGCATCATTCGCTCATCTCCCGATACTCCCACGGCGAAAATAAACCTTATGAAGCGCTTCGACGGACCTATCAAGGTAGGCGAGATCGACCTTGCGGAGTTTGCAGGCTCGGACAAGCCCGGACTTTCGGAGGAGCAGGCGCAGGCGATAGTTTCCATGACTCTCGGACGCCTTTCGGGACTTGAAAGACAGAAGATACAGGAAAAACTGGATTCGCTGTTTGCGGCTATCAAGGAATACCGTGCGATACTCGGTGATATCAACCGCATCAGAGAGATCATTAAGGAAGAGATCATTGAAATAAAGAATAAGTATGCCGACGAGCGTCGCACCAATATAGAGGCTGTTGCCGACGAGATATTTGACGAGGATCTTGTTGATAAGCACAACTGCGTGCTCACTCTTACCAACGCGGGCTACATCAAGCGTCAGCCCTCTGACGTATATTCCGCACAGCACCGCGGCGGAAAGGGTATTATCGGTATGTCCACCAAGGAGGAGGACTTCATTGAAAAGGTAATGGAGGTTCATTCTCACTCCACCGTAATGCTGTTTACCAATACCGGTCGCGTTCAGGCTATGCGCGCGTTCCAGATCCCTGAGGCGTCCAGAACGTCCAAGGGAACTAACGTCGTAAATCTTATTCAGCTTACCGACGGTGAGCGAGTTACCGCACTTATCAGCGTGGGTGGATTCCCTGAGGGCGAGTACCTTACCATGATAACCAAGCGGGGTGTTATCAAGCGCACGCTGCTGTCCGAGTATGAGTATCAGCGCAAGGGCGGAAAGATCGCCATCAATCTTGACGAGGGCGACGAGCTGCTTTACGTAATGCATACGCAGGGCGCGTCGGATATCATGCTGGCAACGCATAACGGAAGTGCCGTAAGATTCTCCGAGGAGAACGTAAGACCTATGGGCAGAACTGCTCGCGGTGTGCGCGGAATTTCCTTGCGCGACGACGACTACGTAGTTGGCGCTGTTATCGTTGACGACACTAAAACTCTTGTTACCATTACCGAAAACGGTTACGGTAAGCGTTCACCCTTTGATAACTTCCGCGTAATGAAGAGCCGCGGCGGTATGGGTGTTATCTGCCAGAACATCACCGAAAAGACGGGCGCACTTGCGGGTATCGCCGCAGTTGCCGAGGACGACGACCTGATGATGATAACAAATCTGGGTACTATCATCCGCACTCCTGCGGCGGGCGTATCGCTGCTTTCCAGAAGTGCCGCAGGCGTTATCGTAATGCGTCTTGGCGAGGGACAGAATATCGTTAACTTTACCAAGGTCGCAAAGGCGGAGGAAAAGGACGGGGAGAATGTCGGTGATGCAGTTGAGGGCGAGGAGCCTGCTCCCACAGAAGCAGTTGATGCAACCGAAGCTCCCGAAAATGATGGCTTGCTTGTGACCGAGGCTGACGTAAACGGAGAGAATTAAATTGAAAAAGCTCATATTTATCAAAAGCTTTTTGACGTTGGTTGTGGGGGGGTGTCTGCTCCTGTCCACGGGCTGTTCAGCCCCACAGCCGCCCCAGCTGTCAGCGGTTTATGACAGATTTGTTTACCTTATCGAAAATGCCACTGACATAAATACCGTGTTTTTCGGCGAGGGGTTGCCCGTTTATTCACGCGACGGCGAAGAAGCGCAAAAGCAGAATATGTACTACGGAGCAGCGGATGACGGTAACGAATACGTAAAGCCGTACGCCATGTTTTCAAGCATTGACGAAATAAAGGCGGCGGCAGAGCAGGTGTATTGCGACGAATATCTTGAGTCGTTGTACGAGTCGCTTTTCACGGGTTACACCGCAGAGGAGCTTGGAACGGTACTGCTTCCCAAATATTCAGAGGACGAAAAAAGCCTTTATCAGAATTCGACAGTCACACCGCTGACGAGTGGCGCGAAGGTTTACGACTACGCGACAATGACTATCCTGTCCGACAGCACCGAAACGACTGTGCGGGTGGAGATCGAGGCATACGACGAAGATGATGCGGACGAAAGATTTACGCTGACGCTTTCATTCGTATACGAAAACGGAGATTGGTATCTCAATTCTCCGTGTTAAAATAAAAAGCGCGAGCATTATGTTGGTTTTCATAAGGAATATTTACAAATTGTAGGAACCGGCATCCCCGACGGTCCATGACAAACAAATTTCGGCAGAAGGACTTTTCTTTCTGCCGATTTTGTGATATAATGGAACTAGCCAAGAGCCTCCCTCCGAGAGGGAGGGGGACCGCGTTAGCGGTGGAAGGAGCCTGCGTGACTTTGAGTTAAGATTAACTTTACAGTAACGCATTCTCCCTCAGTCGCCTGCGGCGACAGCTCCCTCCCGGAGGGAGCCTATGGACGAGCTCGCGCATCTTTAGGGTATGGGCTTTGCCCTGTGCCCGCGTTGCTTGCAACGCTGTAATACAAAGGCGAAACCGGCGCGATAAAACGGAAAGATAAACCAATATGCAACCTCAAGTTTACATAAAGAAACGCCCGATTGGTGGTATGTTTTCTTCTGCCATGCTACAATGATGACATCGCGGCGATAGAAAACATAAAGGAGCAAAACAATTATGACACTTGGCGAAAAGCTATCAAAACTCAGAAAAGAATATAATTACACACAAGAGCAGCTTGCCGACATCCTCGGCGTTTCCCGCCAGTCCATCAGTAAATGGGAGTCGGATATAGCCTATCCGGAAACCGATAAGCTGATTAAAATGGGAAAGCTGTTTGACTGCTCGATGGACTATCTACTAAACGAGGATATTACCGAAAAGCAAGATATCAAACCAAAAGAAACCGAAACGCTTTGGGATAAGTTCAAAAAGCAATTTCACGAACGCAAGAGTGAAAAAATGGTGTTAGGTATGCCACTTTATCATATCGGTCGCAACGCTCACGGATTCTTTGCTATTGGATTTAAGGCGCGGGGAGTGTTCTCCATTGGACTTATGTCAAAGGGAATTTTCTCTCTTGGACTGTTGTCCCTCGGTATTATTTCCATTGGAATTTTGTCCCTTGGTCTGATCTCTGCCGGAACCTTCTCGCTCGGACTTCTTGCTGTAGGCGCTATTGCGCTCGGCTTGCTTGCGGCAGGCGCGATCAGCGTAGGACTTGTATCCTTCGGTGCGCTTTCGGTAGGTTGTTTTTCATCAGGCGCACTCGCGATTGGTAAATATGTTGCCGTCGGCGACCATGCCCACGCATTGATTGCAATAGGCGAATCGGTTGCACAAGGAAGCGTTTATAGCCACATTGGAACGCTATCCTCTGCGGATATGCTATTAATCGTGGAATGGCTTGATGCAAACATTCCGTCCTCACTCGGTTGGGCAAAGGAAATATTCAAATTTTATATGATATAAAATTTGACAGTAAGAATAGGAAGCATACCTTTGCAAATCGCAAAACCCCGACAGACATTAAAATCTGTCGGGGCTTATTATTTGATTATTGTGAAGCAAATTTTGCACGCCGAAAGCAAACTTCCTTACGAGAAGTTGGGCAATTCCTTGCGCTTTTTATTCTGTTTTAGATATTATTCCTCAACTACAACGTAGCTGTCAAGGTAAGCGTGAACCTCTTCGTCGGTGATCTCACCGTCGCTTCCGAGATCGGTTATCATCTTGTCGGAGAAGGTCAGTGCAACGTCCTCGGGGACTTCCATTCCGTAGTCAACGAATGCCGTTTTCATGGACTCCTTAACGTACTCGTCACGCTCTTCCTTGCTCATATCAAGAGTGCTGTTAAGAGAGTTGGACAGCTCGCCGACGAGTTTATCGTACTGCTCGTCGCTTCCAAGCTCAACCTTACCGATGCTGGATGCAACTACGCGCATACCCATGTCGGTGATTTCGTCAGCAAGAGGAGCAAAGCGCTCGTTTGCGTTAAGGGTATTAATGATTCCCGAGAGGATCTCGCCCTCACCGAGAGTGGTCATAATGTCGTTGGAGGCAGCTCCACCGTTCATAAGATCGCCCTTGAGGAAGTAGTAGAATACGTCAAAGATGGTGTCCAGGTCGTCGTCTACTGTTGCAGGAGTAACGTCGCCGATAACCTCAAGTGCCTTGTCAAAGGTAGGAGCAAATACAGGAGGCAGCTCAGGCGCAGCCATGCCCATAAAATCGCCGCCCTCAAGCCAAGCGTTTGCCATAGAGGAGAAGGTATCACTTGCAAAGCAACGGCTCCACTCGGTCTTTGAAAATGCGTCGCTGAGATCGTGCATGTTCTGCTGTGTGTTATCCGAAACCGTGCCGCTCGTCATGTCGTCCATGAAAACGGTAACGTGGTCAACAATATTAAAAATGTTTGAAACGTCCTTGCTAAGGGTAAACTTAACGGTCGAGCCGTCAGCGTGTCCCGTAGGAACGTCAGCAGTGGTCAGCGCGTCGAAAATGGGTGAAGCCACCGTGCTGACTACCTTAACCGCAGGATTTTCGCCGAGAGTCGCAAGGGAATCAAGAATATTTACGCCCTCGCCTTCGCCTTCCTCTGCGGCAAGCTCAACAGTTTCGGTGGAGTTGCCGTCGTCGGTCAGAGTAGCGGTAGCCGCGATCACGTCGGATGCAAGCATCATGTAGCCGCAGATGGGAACGATGGTTATAATAGCTACCAAAGCACCGTTTACAGCACCAACAACGGGGCTGATCCATTTAATGTGCAGCTTTTTGGGCACAAATTTTTCGAGAACAAGCTTCTCCGGAATCTTGCCGAGAAGGCTGAGCACCAGACGGAGAATAGAGAAAATAACGATAAAAATGAATGGTGCGAGAAGCATAGAAGCGACAGCTGTCAGTGTGTTACCGAGGAGCGGAACGCTTGTAACGATATCTCCCATACCCGAGAGCATAGGCTCAACTATCATGGAGTGGATAGACTCGCCGAATATAGAGGATATGCCCGTAGAAATCAAGCAGGAAAGAACAACAGAAACGATTATCAAAACGGTACGCATAGCACTGCCCATCCAAGTGTGCTTGCGGGCAGAGAGGGCGTACAGGCCGGCGGAAATAAGTATGTAGCCGACAATTATCAGGGTAAGAACCATAAAAGCCTCCTATAATGGGACATAATAATAAAGAAAATTATCCCTCACGAAAGATTATAGCACCGTAAGCAATTTTTGTCAAGTGAAAAAAGAAATATTAAAAAAATCCTCAAAAAAAGAGTCAGATTTTTCGAAAAAAGTATTGACAAAGGGAAAAGAGTGTGGTATAATACTACCGTTCTGCGAATGAGCGGGCAAAAAGAATAAATGTTTTGCTGGTGTGGCTCAATGGCAGAGCAGCTGATTTGTAATCAGCAGGTTGTTGGTTCGACTCCGATCACCAGCTCCAATATGGGGGATTTCCCGAGCGGCCAAAGGGGGCAGACTGTAAATCTGTTGTCACTGACTTCGGTGGTCCGAATCCACCATCCCCCACCAAGCGAAAAGCACTGCAAAAGCAGTGCTTTTTTGCTTGGTGAGAGTAGGTTGGACGAGGAGCTCGACGCAAGAACCGCAGCATACGAAAAAATATTGATTTAAAAGTGGTTCTTGCCCCGAGCGAAGCGAGGATGTGGTCACGAATCCACCATCCCCCACCAAGCGAAAAGCACTGCAAAAGCAGTGCTTTTTTGCTTGTTAAAGCTATAAAATTTACTATTGAAACATATACAAAAATGTGTTATAATGTATACATCAAGACTTGCTGCGCAAGTCTTGGCACTGCGTGCTATGCGCAATGCCGTGCGCCTGTATTATTGATGACTTCGCAAAAATGTCCGTGCAAGCACACATTTTGCTTCATGATATAATAAAAACACCGCACGGTGCGGGGCTGTTTTGCCCGTCTGCACCTCAAATTTTTCGATTGGAGAATAGAAATGTATAAAATTCTTGATAAAAAGATACTCAATCCCACAGTGGTACAGCTTTGGATAGAAGCTCCGCTTGTAGCAAGCAAGGCAAAGCCGGGACAGTTCATTATCCTACGCGTTGACCAGACGGGCGAGCGTATTCCGCTGACCGTGGCGGGTGTTGACAAGACTCGCGGAGCTGTCAAGATCATTTATCAGGTCGTCGGCGCGACCACTGAAAAGCTGTCGCACAAGGAGGCTGGGGAATATTTGCAGGATTTCGTCGGCCCACTTGGCGTTGCGACTCATCTTGACGGACTCAAAAAGGTGTGTATCGTTGGCGGCGGCGTTGGCTGTGCTATCGCTCTGCCTATCGCGGAGGCGCTCCACGATATGGGCGCTGACGTCACGAGCATTATCGGCTTCCGTAACAAGGATCTGCTTATCCTTGAGGACGAATTTAAGGCTTGCTCAAATACGCTTCGCGTCATGACCGACGACGGCTCTTACGGTGAGCGCGGAAACGTGACCGCGCCTCTCCGAGAAATGCTTGAAGCGGGCGAAAAATTCGATATGATAATCACCATAGGCCCGCTTATCATGATGAAATTCGTTGTGGCAACGGCAAAGCCGCACGGCACGCCCGTCACCGTTTCCATGAATCCTATTATGATCGACGGTACGGGGATGTGCGGAGGCTGTCGGCTAACGCTCCACCGCAACGGCGAAAGAATAACCAAATTTGCGTGCGTTGACGGTCCCGATTTCAATGGCTACGAGATAGATTTTGACGAGGCTATGTCACGTGGCAGAATGTACGGTGAGTTTGAGCGTCATGCGCATGATGCCACCTGCAATCTGTTTAAAGGGGAGGTGCGCTGAAATGGCAAAGGCAAATATGTCGCTCACAAGAAACGTAATGCCTACGCAGGATGCAAGTGTGCGCGCCCACAATTTTGACGAGGTTGCTCTCGGTTACAGCGAAGAGCAGGCTATCGACGAGGCGGCGCGCTGCCTTAACTGCAAAAATATGCCGTGCGTGGACGGCTGTCCCGTTAAGATCCATATTCCCGAATTCATCTCCAAAATCAAGGAGGGTGATTTTGAGGGTGCATATCAGATAATCAATAGATCATCATCTCTGCCCGCCGTCTGCGGACGTGTTTGTCCGCAGGAAACGCAGTGCGAGTCCAAGTGCGTGCGCGGCATCAAGGGCGAGTCGGTGGGTATCGGCAGACTTGAACGCTTCGTCGCAGATTGGCACAACACGTTTGCGTCGGACGCACCCGTGCGCCCCGAGAGCAACGGTCACAGAGTGGCAGTCGTCGGCTCTGGACCTTCGGGACTCACCTGCGCGGGTGATCTCGCAAAAAAAGGTTATGAGGTAACGGTTTTTGAGGCGCTTCATACCGCGGGCGGCGTGCTTGTTTACGGTATTCCCGAATTCCGTCTGCCAAAAAAGATCGTGGCAAAAGAGGTTGATACACTGGTGGCGTTGGGAGTTGAAATCCAAACTAACGTGGTTATCGGCAAGACCTTGACGGTTGACGAGCTGTTTGAAATGGGATATGAGGCAGTGTTTATCGGCTCGGGCGCGGGTCTTCCCAACTTTATGGGTATACTCGGCGAGGGGCTGAACGGCGTGTATTCTGCAAACGAATTTCTGACGCGAAGCAATTTGATGAAGTCATATCTGTCCGACTCCGACACTCCCATTATGAAGGGAGGTAAGGTCGCGGTGGTCGGCGGCGGAAACGTCGCTATGGATGCGGCAAGAACGGCACTCCGTCTGGGCGCGGAAAAGGTTTATATCGTCTACCGCCGATCAATGGATGAGCTTCCCGCGCGCCGCGAGGAGGTGGAGCACGCAGAGGAGGAGGGAATCGAATTCCGTCTGCTTTGCAACCCCACCGAAATCGTGGGATATCACAATCCTGACGATTTGCGCGACCCCAAAAACGGATTCGTTACGGGTATGAAATGCGTGCGCATGGAGCTTGGCGAGCCTGATGCTAAGGGTCGCCGCCGCCCCGTGGAGATACCAAACAGCGAGTTTGAAATTGAGGTGGACACAGTTATTATGTCTATCGGAACGTCGCCGAATCCTCTGATAAAATCCACCACCGAGGGGCTGGAGGTAAACAGCCGCGGCGGAATTATAGTAAATGAGGACGGGCTGACCTCCCGTCGCGCCGTCTATGCAGGCGGTGACGCGGTAACGGGCGCGGCAACCGTCATTTCCGCAATGGGCGCGGGCAAAGTCGCGGCGAAGGCTATCGACGTGGCACTGAGTAAATAAACATATCTTTAAAATAAAAAATACCCCTTGATATTTTGTTTTGTTTGTGATATAATGAATTTGCCAAACAAATCGAATATTTATCAAGGGGTATTTTTATTTAGGCATACTATCCCTTTTTTGGGTAATAATTTTCACAGAATTAATGTGGTAAAACCGCAAACCATCTGTGGAAATTATTCGCCGTATATTAATATGCCTTATAATTTTCGATTTGTTTGGCGACAATCGGGGTTTGCGTTTTTCGGGTGCGCCCGCTTCGGTTGGCGCATCTTTTTTATTTCATTTATTTTTGAGGAGAATATTATAATGTTCAAAAGACTCTATCCCTTGTATAGAAATATAGCACCGAAAATAAGAAAATTAGCCATCATATTATTTGCAATCGGTACAATACTGTCAATTATAACAGGCGCATTGTTTTTGATCGATGCGTTGTTTTTGGACGGAGATATATTTGGCGGCGAATTATGGTGGATTGGTTTGCTGACAATAGTTTTTGGTCCACTGATTTCTTTGATTGGCACGTGGCTTTTGTACGGTTACGGCGTGCTCATAGATGCAGCGTGTGACAACGCAAGGATATCTGCACGCGCTTACGTTTTAGATTTGCAGAAAAGCAAACGTTCTGAATCAGAATACAAACGAGAGATATGGCGGCTCTATGATGATTGCTTGATCACACAGGCGGAGTATAACAGCTGGATCATGTATGATATCGATGATAGACCAGGTATCTGATTAAAAAATTTGTCCTTTTCCTTGACAACTATATCACTGCGTGATATAATTAAATTACTAAAAACAAATGATTTTAGGAAGGAGAAAAATTATGAAAACGGTAAAGGACAAATATCTCGTTGTCGGTGCTGACTTTGCAGGTTATCCTCTCAAGGAAGCAGTCGTTGCGCACCTTAAAGAAAAGGGTTGGAAGATCACAGACCTTGGTGTAGTTGCTGACAGCGATCCCGACGACACTGAAAATATGTTCCACCGCGTTGGACTGCGCGTAGGAAGCAAGATCTCCGAGGGTGAATTTGAGCGCGCGCTTTTGTTCTGCGGAACGGGTATGGGAATCCATATCGCGGCAAGCAAGTGCCCCCACGTTCACGCGGGTGTTGTTGAAAGCGTACCCGCCGCTCTCCGCGCTATCACGGGTAACGGTGTAAACGTTCTGGCAATGGGCGCGTTCTACGTTGCTCCCGCTATGGGCTGTGACATTGCTGACGCATACCTTAACGCTGAGCTTGGCTCGGGTTACGAGTGGTGGTACAACTTCTACGAGTTTCACAAGCTGGCTATCGACGAGCTTGAGGCATTCAACTACGAGGAGTACAAGAAGAACGGCTTTAAGATGGAGCATCTGGGCGATTACCCCCTGAAGCTTGAGAAAAAGCCGGAGTGATAACAAAAAACAGCGGTTTCGATTTGCGAAACCGCTGTTTTATTTTAAATTTCCTCAACCTTGATAAGGCTTGTTTTTCCGGACTTTCCCGACGTATCGCCGCCTGTAACGACGATCTTTTCTCCGCGTGAGAGTCCAAGAGTAGTCTTGGCTATATTTTTAGCCATATAGAACAGCACGTCGGTGGAGGAAAACTGCTCGCACATAGCTGGGATAACGCCCCAGGACATGGCAAGCTTTCTCCACGTGCTTTCGTTGGTGGTAAGACCGATTATCGGAACGGGCGAGCGGAAACGGGATACCATTCGCGCTGTCATTCCAGACAGGGAACAAGCCACGACGGCCTTTGCGTTGAGGTCGATAGCCATTCCGCAGGTGGCGTGAGAGATAGCGTCAACGGCATTTTTGATTTTGAACTCGGAGCTATAAAAACGCTTGCTGTAATTGATATTTCCCTCGGTAGTTTCTGCTATTTTTGCCATTGTGGTGACGGCTTGTACGGGATATTTACCCGCCGCCGTTTCGCCCGACAGCATGATAGCGCTCGTTCCGTCGTAAACGGCGTTTGCAACGTCGGATATTTCGGCACGGGTAGGACGGGGATTGTGTATCATGGACTCCAGCATCTCGGTGGCAGTAATAACACGCTTACCCAGCAACCTGCATTTGGTGATAAGGTATTTTTGCATGGCGGGGAGCTGTTCGAAGGGAACCTCCACGCCCATATCTCCGCGCGCTATCATAATACCGTCACAGCACTGGCAGATCTCCTCGATATTATCGTAGCCCGACTGGTTTTCGATTTTTGCGATAAGCTCGATATCGTCAGCGCCTATCTCCTTGAGATAATTGCGGACGTCAACGAGGTCTTGCTTGCCCGAAACAAAGGAGCAAGCGATATAGTCAATGCCGTTATCCGCGCCAAACTTGATGTCGGCTTTGTCTTGATCTGACAAGTATTTTTGCTTCATGACCTTGCCCGGGAAGCTCATGCTCTTGCGGTCGGACAGCTCGCCGCCGCAGACTACGTGGCAAATAATATCCGCGCCTTCGACACGCTCGACCGAGAAGGACAAAAGTCCGTTATTGAGCAGAATGGTGTCGCCTGCGGCAATATCCTCGGTGAGCTTGGGGTAGCTGACCGAGACGCGGGTGCTGTCGCCCACCACGTCGTCGGTGGTAAAGGTGAAGGTATCGCCCTCGCTAAGTGTGATCTTGCCGCCTTCAAAGGTCTTGATACGATACTCAGGGCCTTTGGTATCCAGCATTATCGCGATAGGAAGCCCAAGCTCCTCACGCACCGATTTAACAAGATCAATACGCATCTGGTGGTCGGCATGAACGCCGTGGGAAAAGTTCAGTCTTGCCACGTTCATTCCTGCTTTGCAAATGCCGATAAGGATATCTCGGCTGTCGGTCGCAGGGCCGAGAGTGCAAACTATTTTGGTTCTTCTCATATTTCCTCCTTTGCTTTCCGCACACGGAAAAACAAGGTTATTTTTTACAATATAATTGTACCACATATCGGCGGAAATTACAATGATATTTTTAAAATAAGTTGTAAGTGGTTTAAAATGAATTATATGTTACCTTCTGTTGACGCAGAAAGCGGCATGATTATTGCAACATAAAAAAGCGCTCCGCTGCAGATATTTCCGCGGCGGAGCGCTTTTAAATTGAATTTAAATTACGGTAGTACCTTCGAATACCATCTTCGCGTCACCTGTAAGGCTTACGTGGTTGTCGCTCACACGCACCAGCAGGTCGCCGCCGCGCAGCTTGACCGTGATATCCTTATCCGTGTCGCAAAGTCCGTTCACAACAGCTGCAACAGCCGCCGCGCACGCGCCCGAACCGCAGGCAAGCGTTTCGCCGTTGCCGCGCTCCCAAACGCGCATCTTAATTGTGGTACGGTTGACAATTCGGATAAACTCAACGTTTGTACGCTCAGGGAAGATAGGGAGATTTTCGATCTCAGGACCAACCGTTCCCACGTTCACGGCGTCAACGTTGCCAACGAACACGACGGCGTGCGGGTTACCGATACCAACGCAGGTCATCCTGCAAGTATCACCGCCAATATTAATACTGCCGTCGATCATTTGGTCTGCTGACAGAGTGGTAGGAAGCTGTGCGGGATCGAGAGTGTAATCGCCCATATCCACCGTTACCGAGCCGACCTCGCCGCCCGCAAGGATGGCGTGCGCCGTTCTCGGTCCGCTCCATGTGTCAATGACCATATCCGTGTCGTCTACAAGTCCCTTGTCGTACAGATACTTTGCAACGCAACGCAAGGGGTTGCCCGCAACTCTGCCTTCACTGCCGTCGCGGTTGAATATACGCATTTTCGCGTCGTAGTGATTGGATCTTTCGATAAACACGATACCGTCGCCGCCGATTCCGTAGTTACGGTCACACAGCTTGAGCGCGAGCGACTCGGGACAGCTTATCTGCGACTCTCCGTCAAGATTGTCAAGATAGATATAGTCGTTTCCAAGCGTCTGCATCTTTGCAAAGTGCAGAGTCATGCGGTCACGGCGCATGTGGTTGAGGTCAACCAGCTCGGTGTTGTACTGAGAGTAACGGCTGGCAATAACGTCAGCCATAGCGTTTGCCGTGTCAAGCGAGGTGAGTGTTGCGATAGAGAGCTGGATAGCCTTGCGATGCAGGGCGATAAACTCGTTTATAGTGTCGTCCAGCAGCGCGCCCGTGTAAACGATATAGCCGACCTTGCCGCTTTCAAGCAGGGCGTGAGCGTCGTCGGTCAGATTTGCCACCACCTCCACGTCAATTCCAAGCTGTGAGATAGCCGCCGCTGTTCCGCTTGTAGCGTACAGCTTCATGCCGAGGTCGTCCAGCTTCTTTGCGAGTCCGACGATCTCGAAATAGTCGTGATCCTCGACCGAGATAAACACGCCGACGTCGTTTGCCGCGGTAGGTGTTTTGAGGTTAAATCCTGCGGAAACGAAGCCCTTGAATATAGCCTCGTCAAGAGTTTTACCAACTCCAAGCACCTCGCCCGTGGATTTCATTTCCGGACCGAGCTGAGTGTTTACGTCGGACAGCTTTTCAAAGGAGAATACAGGAACTTTTACTGCCCAGTAGGGGGGGACTTTGTAGAGTCCCGTGCCGTAACGAAGCTCGCGGAGCGGCTTGCCGACCATTACCTGCGAAGCGATATCTACCATAGGCACACCCGTTACCTTACTGATGTAAGGAATGGTACGGGACGCGCGGGGGTTTACCTCAATAACATAAAGCTCGTTTTCGTAGATAAGGTACTGAATGTTTACAAGCCCCTTTGTGCCGAGGCTGAGAGCCAGCTTTGTAGAGCATTCGCAAAGGGTTTCGCGCATCTTGTCGGTGAGATTGTAGGGCGGGTATACCGCGATAGAGTCACCGCTGTGAACGCCTGCGCGCTCGATATGCTCCATGATACCCGGGATAAGAACGTCCTTGCCGTCGGAGATAACGTCAACCTCAAGCTCCGTGCCCATCATATACTTATCGACGAGAACAGGGTTGTCAATTCCCGTGGACAGTATCTTGTTCATATATTTTTCAACGTCTGCCGGCTCGTGAGCGATAACCATGTTCTGACCGCCGATAACGTAAGAGGGACGGAGGAGAACGGGATATCCGAGAGTCGCGCCTGCATTGAGTGCCTCCTCAAGGGTGGAAACACCCATACCCGAGGGGCGGCGAATGTTCATGGATTCAAGCAGCGCGTCAAATCTTGCTCTGTCCTCGGCAAGGTCAATACCGTCAGCCGAAGTTCCAAGCACGGGAACGCCCATCTTGTCGAGGAAGCCCGTCAGCTTGATAGCTGTCTGACCGCCAAACGCAACTACGACGCCGATAGGCTTTTCAAGCTGCAGAATGTCCCACACATCCTCGGGGGTAAGCGGCTCGAAGTAGAGTCTGTCCGCAATATCGAAGTCGGTGGAAACGGTTTCGGGGTTGTTGTTGATGATAGCAACGTCGTAGCCCATATCCTTGAGCGCCCATACGCAGTGGACGGAGGAGTAGTCAAACTCGATACCCTGACCGATACGGATAGGTCCTGAGCCGAGAACAACAACCGTCTTTTTGTCGGGATTCATAAAGGGCTTGGTTTCGTCGCCCGATATGTCGTCGTGTGTGCCGTAGAAGTAGGGGCGCTCTGCCATAAACTCGCCGCCGCAGGTGTCAACCATCTTGTAGCAGGTCGCGCGGTGTGCGGGAAGGGAGTCAATACCCGAAATACGGCTGATAGCCTCGTCGGTGTAGCCCAGCTTCTTTGCCTTTGTATAAAGCTCCTCGCCAATATTCTTAACCGTAGCAAGCTCTTTTTCAAAGTCTGCCAGAGCGGCGAGCTTGGAGAGGAAGAATTTATCAATCTTTGTGATAGTGTAAATGTCGTCAATGGAAATACCTGCCTTGAGAGCCGCGAAGATGCGGAACAGGCGTCTGTCGTCGTTCCTTCCGAGAGCGGCGTAAGGATCGTCGCCAAGAAGGTCGAGCTTGCAGTTGAGGGTGTCCTGCGAAATTTCCGCACCTCTTACCGCCTTCATCAGCGCCTCCTCAAAGGAGGGAGCAATGCTCATGACCTCGCCCGTTGCCTTCATCTGAGTTCCGAGCAATCGAGTGGACTGTGCGAACTTATCAAAGGGCCACTTGGGCATTTTCAGCACCACGTAGTCAACGGTAGGCTCAAAGCAAGCAAAGGTCTTGCCCGTGACTTCGTTCTTTATCTCGTCAAGGGTGTATCCGAGGGCTATCTGTACCGACACCTTTGCGATGGGATATCCCGTCGCCTTGGATGCAAGCGCGGAGGAACGGGAAACGCGGGGGTTAACCTCGATAACAGCGTACTGCTTGGACACGGGATCAAGCGCGAACTGACAGTTACAGCCGCCCTCAATGCCCAGCTCGTCAATAATGTCAAGTGAAGCGGTGCGGAGCATGTTGTATTCCTCTGCCGCCAAGGTCATAGCGGGAGCTACGACGATAGAGTCGCCCGTGTGAACACCTACGGGGTCAACGTTTTCCATGGAGCAGACCGCAAGGTGGTTGCCCTTGTGGTCACGGATGACCTCAAACTCGATCTCCTTCCAGCCGTATATATATTTTTCAACCAGAATCTGCGTGATGGGGGACTGTTCAAGTCCGTTTGCCGCGACCTCGCAAAGCTCCTCCTCATTGTCTGCAACGCCGCCGCCAAAACCGCCGAGGGTAAACGCGGGTCGAATGATAACGGGGTAACCGATACGGGTGGCGATCTCCTTCGCCTCGTCAAGCGTTTCGGCAATATCCGAGGGAATGAGAGGCTGACCGATTTTCAGCATGGTGTCCTTGAAAAGCTCTCTGTCTTCTGCCTTGATGATAGCCTCGGCGTCAGTACCCAGCAGGCGGACGTTATGCGTTTCAAAGAAGCCTTCCTTGTAAAGCTGCATAGCAAGGGTAAGTCCCGTCTGACCGCCGAGTGTGGCGAGAATAGAGTCCGGCTTTTCCTTTTCGATTATGCGCTTAACTGTTGTAAGGGTAAGCGGCTCAAGGTATATCTCGTTGGCGAGAGCCTTGTCCGTCATAATAGTCGCGGGGTTGGAGTTGAGAAGAACTACGTCAATACCTCGGGATTTCAGCACGCGGCACGCCTGCGCGCCTGCGTAGTCGAATTCGGCTGCCTGACCGATAACGATAGGACCCGAGCCGATAACTAAAACCTTTTTAATAGACTTATCAAGCGGCATGGTTATTCTCCTTTCTCCGTATTTGCCATCATGGCAACAAACTCATCAAACAGTCGGCGGTGATTTTTCGGACCGTCCATTTCGGGGTCGAACTGTACCGAGATCGCGCGGTGCGCGGGGTAGTCGATACCCTCGACCGAGCCGTCGTTTACGTTCACAAAGCTGACGCGCGCATAGGGAGGCAGCGTTGCCGCATCCACGGTGTATCCGTGATTTTGGTAGGTGGTGCAGCAGATGTCAAGCGACAGGTCGCGGACGGGCTGATTTGAGCCGCGGTGTCCGCATTTGAGCTTGGACGTGGACGCGCCCACCGACAGAGCGAGAAGCTGGAATCCAAGTCCGGTTGCCAGAATGGGCAGCTTTGAGATGAGCTTGCGAATTTCAATAATAACCTGCGGATCGTCCTCAGGGTTACCCGGGCCGCCCGACAGCACGACGCCGTCATAGCCGCCCGAGAGTACCTCGGACGCAGGGGTGTTGTAGGGAAGGAGAGTTACGGAGCAGCCATTTTCAAGCAAGGAGAGGATAAGACTCTTTTTTACTCCGAAATCGTAAAGAGCAACCTTGAATTTTGCGTTTGCGGGAGCGAAGACTTCAGGCTCTTTACAGCTTACTGCCGCGACCGCATTCTTTGACGTCTCGCGCACGCTGTATACGGTCAGCTCGTCGGGAAGAGAATTCTCAGCGGGCGGTGTGTCCGTAATGATAGCCTTCATAGAGCCATATTCGCGGATGACGGCGGTCAGCGCGCGTGTGTCAACGCCGCATATTCCCACCACGCCGCGTTCCTTCAGCCATTCGTCAAGTCTACCCTTACAGCGATAGTTTGACGGGGCATCACAGCATTCGCGGACGACGTAGCCCGCAAGGTGAGTGTCGGGGGATTCGAATTCCTCGGGAACTAAACCGTAGTTGCCGATCAAGGGAAAGGTTTGAACCAAGATTTGCCCGTAATAGGACGGGTCGGTCAAAGATTGAAGGTAGCCTGTAACACCGGTAGAGAAAACGAGTTCTCCGCACACTTGGCCGTCTGCGCCAAATGCTCTGCCCTCAAAGATCCTGCCGTTTTGAAGAATCAGATAGACCTTTTTCATACGTTTCTTTCTCCTTTTTTTGAGCGCTTGGATTGAATTTTTATTAAAACCGTCACGCAACGTCATCTGCCCGTTACGCGGGGTAATTTAAAATTGAAAATTGAAAATTGAAAATGATGGTTGATTTCCGCCGTGGCGGAAATCTTCCTTTTTCAATCCAATAACCGAGTGGGTAAGGGACCCACAGGGGTTATAGAGATGGCTTTTGTTGTCATCATACGAAACAACTTTAGCAAAAAATAAATTTGTCAGCAAAGTTCTTTGATCCAAACTTTCTTTCAAGAAAGTTTGGTGGGGTGCAGGGGCAACGCCCCGCATACAATAATCCAAATCACTTTCTCATCAAAGTAAGCATAACAGCCTTTTGGGCGTGGAGGCGATTTTCTGCTTCGTCGAAGATATTATCGGCGTGGGATTCAAGGACGTCGTCGGTGATTTCCTCGCCTCTGTGAGCGGGGAGGCAGTGGAGGACCATAGCGTCGGGGTTAGCCGCCTCCATCACCTTGGAGTTTATCTGGAAGCCTGCGAAGATCTTCTTGCGGCGTTCAGCCTCTGCCTCCTGACCCATGCTTGCCCATACGTCGGTATAGAGGATATCCGCGCCTGCCGCCGCTTCTTCGATATTGTCGGTGACGGTGAGCAGACCTTGATCAAAGCCCCATTTCATAAGAGCTTCGTCGGGCTGGTGGGTCTTGGGGCAGGCGATAGCGCACTGCATACCCATCTTGATACTGCCTACGATAAGGGAGTTTGCCATATTGTTACCGTCGCCGATAAAGGTAAGCTTGAGTCCCTTGAAGGATTTTTTGTACTCGCGGATGGTTTGCAGATCCGCCAGCACCTGACAGGGGTGGCAGTAGTCGGTAAGACCGTTGATGATCGGGATAGAGCCGTAACTTGCAAGCTCCTCAACATCCGACTGCTTGAAGGTTCTTATCATAATACCGTCAAGGTAGCGTGAAAGCACGCGAGCGGTATCTCTTACGGGCTCGCCGCGACCAAGCTGAATGTCGTTGGAGGACAGAAAGAGTGCCTGGCCGCCAAGCTGATACATACCCACCTCAAAGGAAACGCGGGTACGGGTAGAGGATTTTGCGAATATCATTCCCAGCGTGCAGCCGTCGAGGTGCTTGTGGGGAATGTTGTGGTGATTTTCGTATTTGAGCTGATCCGCCACGTCAAGGAGATCTACTATCTCCTCGGGGGTGCAGTCCATAAGCGTGAGAAAATGGTTCATATAAGTATTTCCTTTTTTGAATTTATTCGCTCAATGCGTCGGCGATAATAGCTACCGCCTCGTCAATCTGTTCATAGGTAATGTTGAGGGGAGGGAGCAAGCGGAGCTTTGTTTTAGCCGTCAGCACAAGAAGTCCGCGCTCAAGACATTTTTTAAGCACCGCTTTTGCGTCGTCCACCTCAAGTCCGAGCATAAGTCCCATGCCCGACACGGAATGAATACCGTTGATCTTTGAAAGCTTTTCTTTAAGATACGCTGACTTTTCACGCACCGTAGCGAGAAATTCGTCGTCCAGCCTGTCAATGACGGTGACAGCACCCGCCGCGGCGATAGGATTTCCGCCGAAGGTAGAGCCGTGCTTGCCTGCGGTCATAGTGTTTTCAACCTTCTCGCCCATCATGCACGCGCCGATAGGCAACCCGCCGCCAAGTCCCTTTGCGGTGGTAACAATGTCGGGGATTATGCCGAAATTCATGTAGGCGTAAAGCGCGCCCGTGCGTCCGTTGCCCGTCTGTACCTCGTCCACGATAAGAAGAATATCTCTTTCGTCGCACAGTGTTCTTGCCGCCGTGACAAACTCGGCGTCAAGCGGAAGAACTCCGCCCTCGCCCTGCACGCACTCTATCATAAGCGCACAAACATCATCCGTCAGTGCCGCCTTGAGTGCTTCAATGTCGTTTGCGGGGGTGTGCTTGAATCCTTCGGGGAAGGGATAGAAGTCGGTGTGGAAAACGTCCTGCCCTGTTGCGGCAAGGGTCAGCATTGTCCGACCGTGGAAGGAGTTTACAAGAGTTACAACGGTGTATCTCTTGGCGTCAGCACCGTACTTGTCGCAGGAATATTTGCGCGCGGTCTTGATAGCGCACTCGTTTGCCTCCGCACCCGAATTGCCGAAGAATACCTTTTTCATGCCCGTGCGGGTGCAAAGCTTCTTGGCAAGCTCCACGCAGGGAGCAGTGTAGTAGAGGTTGGAGGTGTGAGAGAGCTTTCGCGCCTGCTCGCACACGGCATCCGCCCAAATCTCGTCCGAAACTCCAAATGCGGAAACGCCGATTCCGCTTCCAAAATCAATATATTTTTTGCCCTCTCCGCACAGCAAGCCGTTCTCTGCAGAATCAAGCAGCAGATCAAAGCGGGCGTAGGTGTTGGCAATAAATTCGCCGTCGTCTTTTTTTATCTCGTTTATATTCATGAAAACGCCTTTCGGTAAAGGAATTTTAATGGAACAGCGTGCCGATACCCTTGTCCGAGAGCAGCTCCACCAAAATGGAGTGCGGCACTCTGCCGTCGATAATGGCAACCTGCTTTACGCCGCGGCGGATAGCCTCGACACAGCAGTCGATCTTGGGGATCATACCGCCGGATATGATGCCCTCCTTTATCATTCTCGGAACTTGTCCGATAGATACGTCGGGGATAAGGGATGCGGGGTCGTTGACGTCCTCCAGCAAGCCTTCGATATCTGTCAGCGAGATCATGCTGTGAGCGCGAAGCTCGCCCGCAATCTTTGCCGCCGCAGTGTCCGCGTTGACATTATATACGTTGCCGTCGCCGTCGCAGGCAACGGAGGAGATAACGGGTATGTAGCCGAGCGAGAGCGCGTCAAGTATTGGCTTTGAATTGACTTCGGTAATGTCGCCGACAAAGCCGAGGTCGTCGTTTATCTTCTCTGCGGTGAGCATGTGACCGTCAATTCCGCAAAGTCCGATAGCGTTTCCGCCGCGAAGCTGAATGAGGTTGACAAGATCCTTGTTGACCTTTCCCGCCAGCACCATCTGCACTACCTTTACGGTTTCCTCGTCGGTCTTACGCAGACCGCCCACGAAGGTGGACTGAATGTTCATCTGCTTGAGAGCCGCAGAGATTTCAGGGCCGCCGCCGTGTACCAGCACGACCTTGATGCCGATCTGAGTGAGCAGAACGATATCGTTCATAACGGCATCCTTCAGCTCCTCGTTTATCATCGCGTTTCCGCCGTATTTGATAACTACGATCTGTCCCGAATATTTTTTGATGTAGGGGAGTGCCTGAATAAGCACCTGTGATTTTATTTCGTTGCTGATCATAATAGCCTCCGCTTTAAGTTCTGTAGTCGCCGTTTATTTTGACGTAATCATAAGTAAGGTCACAGCCGTAAGCCTCTGCGCTCGCGTCGCCGTCGTGGAGAGTGACTCTGACGGTGATCTCCTTTTGGAGCAATATCTCCTTGGCTTTTTTCTCCGAGAATTCAACTCCCGCACCGCCGCGGCAGACTGCTATCTCGCCCGCCGAAGAAACGAAATCAACGTCAACGCCGTCGATATTTACGTCAGCGCCGCTGTAACCGATAGCGCAAAGCACGCGACCCCAGTTAGCGTCAGCGCCGAAAATAGCCGCCTTTGTAAGCGAGGAGCAAACAATGCTCTTTGCTATTTTGCGCGCATCGTCCTTGGTCTTGCCGCCCGTAACAGTGGAGATAAGCAGATGAGTCGCACCTTCTCCGTCCTCGGCAATCATCTTGCACATTTTGGAGGTCAGCGCGTGGAGGGCGGATTTGAATATTTCAAAGCTCTCGCCGTCACAGTCGATAAGCGCGTTGCCCGCCATGCCGTTTGCAAGAATGCAAAGGGTGTCGTTGGTGGAGGTGTCGCCGTCAACGCTGGTCATGTTAAAGGTATCGGCAACGTCGCAGACCAGTGCCTTTTTGAGCATTTCGGGGGTGATGGCAACGTCTGTGGTGAGGAAAACGAGCATGGTCGCAAGGTTGGGGTGTATCATGCCTGAGCCCTTGGCAATTCCGCCGACGGAGCAAGTTTTTCCGTCAAGCTCAAAGCTAACGGCTACGGATTTGGTCTTTACGTCCGTAGTCATAATTCCCTCGTTTGCGTGGACGCTGTTATCGTATCCAAGATTTGCGACAAGCTCGTCCATTCCGCCCTCAATAGGGGTTATGTCGAGCGGCTGACCGATAACGCCCGTGGATGCCACCACAACGTCAGCGGCGGGAATTCCCGTGTGCTTTTCAACCAGAGCGCACATACGCTCGGCGATCTCAATACCGTTTGCGTTGCAGGTGTTGGCGTTTCCGCTGTTAGCGATCACCGCCTGCGCGTAGCCGTCGCCAATATTTCGCTTGGTAACGGTAATGGGTGCGCCCTTAACAAGATTTGATGTGTAAAGAGCCGCCGCCGCACAGCGCACGTCACTGACAATAAGCGCAAGGTCACGTTTGGTTTTATTTTTGCGGATGCCGCAGTGTATTCCCGAAGCGCGGAAGCCGCGGGGAAGACAAATTCCCTTGTCGGAGTATATAAAATTCATGATAAGATCAAATTCCTTTCGTCAGATAAGTCCCATACACTCGTCAAGTCCGAGTGCGATATTCATATTCTGCACAGCCGCGCCCGAAGCGCCCTTGCCCAGATTATCAAACAGCGCGCAAAGCAGAACTCTGCCCTCGCCGTCCTTAAGATTTCCCGCAACCAGAATATGCATACGGTTGTCACCCGCGTACATGTTCGAGGGAACAAAGCCACGGTCAAGCATACCCTCGCCCATAAGCGGGAGGACCTCTACCATAGGCTGTCCCTTGTAATATTCGCAGAATTTGGCATGCAATTCCTCAAGACTTGAAACGCCGCTCATCAAATGTCCGTAAAGCGGAACGCTGACCTCCATGCCCTGTGCGAAGTCGCCGACAATGGGGGAGAAAACGGGGGGATGAGTCAGTCCCGCAACCGCCTGCATCTCGCGCAGGTGCTTGTGAGTCTGCCCTATGGCGTACTGCCGCGGGGAGTCAAGCAAAACGTCGCGGTCTGCCGCCTCGTATTCGGCAATCATCTTTTTGCCGCCGCCCGAGTAGCCCGTCAGAGAATAAGAAACCAGCGGATAATCGGGAGCAATAATGCCCATTTTCACAAGCGGATAAACAAGGGCTAAAAATCCGCTGGCGTGACAGCCGGGGTTTGCGATACGTCGGCTGACCTTGATTGCCTCGCGGTGAGCCGCTGACAGCTCGGGAAAGCCGTAATCCCAATTGGGATCGGTTCGGTGTGCGGTGGAGGCATCGATTATTATTGTCTTGTCGTTTTGACACAGCGCCGCCGCCTCGATAGCCGCCGCGTCGGGCAGACAGAGGAAGGTCACGTCGCTTTTATTTATAAATTCACGTCGGGCATCTACGTCCTTTCGAAGTTCGTCGGGCAAAAGCAAAAGCTCAACGTCGCCGCGTGCCATCATTCGGTCGTATATCTGAAGGCCTGTCGTGCCCTCCTTGCCGTCTATGAAAACCTTGATTTTTTGATCCATGGAGATACTCCTCCGAGTATATTTTTTCAGTTTTCTACTATTATATCAAATTTTTCGCGTATGTCAAGATAATTTATGCATAAACATTCTAAAACGCAAGCGAAAAATGTGATTATATTCAACAAAACTGAATATATAGTGAATAATTATTCATTTTTCGACGAATAATTGCATATTTTCTCTACCATATCCGCAAGCTGCTCGCGCGTGTTCAGCTCAGGGCGCAAAATTACCTGCTCAAGCAAGGTGTTAAGCGCTTCGCCAACGGCTCGTCCGCGAGGGACACCAAGGGTGATAAGGTCGTCGCCCGACAGCGCAAGCTGTCGCAGACTGATACAGTCGCCGTCAATTTCGGAGCGCGCCACAAGGTGGTAAAGCTGAGCGGCGGAGGCGGAGTCAAGATTGCAGAGGGACAGCTCCTCGGCAAGCGCAATAAGGTTGTACGTGCTGTCGCCAAAGGCTTTGCGCAATCTGCGCGCACCTACGGGAGATACTTCAAAATCGGCAGTTTGAGCCGACAGATAAAGCCTACATTCGTCTGATACGGCGGTGGGGAGCTTGAGCGACTCTATTACAGCGTCAGCCTTGTCGCCGTCAAGGTCAAGGCTCATGATGAGCGCGGCAAGGCGCAAGGGGAGTGTACTGTCAAGCGAGGACAGCTGCACGCTCGGGTTGAGTCGTAGTGGCTCGTCCGCATCAAGTCCCAAGGTCACGCCGAGGATGTTCAGGTCGACAAGCAGGCGGATGCCCCCGTCGGCAGAGTCGGACGTGAGGATCTGCGCAAGCTCGGAGGATACGCGCTCGCGGGATATTTTGTGTAGTCCGTGATGGGTCTTTGCCACCGCTTCTTCGGTGTCGCGATGAATTTCAAAGCCCAGCCGCGCGGCGAAACGGACGGCGCGGAGAATGCGCAAGGCGTCCTCCGTAAAGCGCACCTCGGGGTCGCCAACAGCGCGAATAATTTTTTTCTCAATGTCAGAGGCGCCGTCAAAAAGATCAATGATCTCAAACGATCTTCCCGTGCCGTCAAGGTCCGCCGCCATAGCGTTTACCGTGAAATCGCGGCGGGATAGGTCGTCCTCGATCTTACCCGTAAAGGTAACGTTTTCGGGGTGGCGGGAGTCGTTGTACTCGCCGTCGGTGCGGCAGGTGGTAGCTTCCACGGTGGACTTGTCGGGAAAAACGACGGTAACTGTGCCATGAGCGATACCTGTGGGGACAGTTTTGAGCCCCAGCATGGCGCACAGCTCTACCGTGCGGTCAGGGGACGTGGTGACGGCAATATCCCAATCGTGAGGCTCGCGTCCCATCATGGTGTCGCGGACACAGCCGCCAACGGGATATGCGCGCTCGCCGTGAGCGGCAAAAAAGCGAATGAGAGAGAGCAGAAAAGGAGGGCAGGCTTCAAAAAGTCGCTTTTCTGTCGTCAATATCAGCGCAGACTTTTTCATAGCAGTTCCTCCTTTCGCGGTTATACATACTTATTCATCATAAGTATAACATATTTTCTTGTGGTTGTAAAGGTTTTTTGCGGAGTTTTTCCATATAATTGCGATATTTCAAAATTTTTTCTTTTGAATTATTGCTACTGCGGCATGCAGAAAGCTTTCGAGAAAAAATCGTCCTGAATATGTAAATTTTTTTGAGGATAGCTTCCGTCTTGGGGTTTTTTATGGTATAATAAACACAGTAAGTCTTGCTGCGCAAGCCTTTGGGCTTCGCCGTATGTTATTGACGGCTTCGCAAAAATGCCCTTGCAAGCAAGCATTTTTGCTTTATGGTATAATAAACACAGCAAGTCTTGCTGCGCAAGCCGGGCTTCGCAATCAACAAAAAACTCAAGGAGGCTTTGATGAAAAAAATAGCTGCTATTGTTTTGACTTTGATATTATCTTTAGGGGCATTTGCTTCCTGTACCCCCGGGGAGGGTTCCCAAGGTACGGGGGATGGTTCCCAAGGTACGGGGAAGAGCGTCACGGGGCTTGATGCCGTGCGCCTGCTACTCGCAAACGAGCGACTTGATGCTGATCAGCTCAAGGATAGTGAAAGTGTTTTTTCTGCGGGACTTGATGCGCTTGAAAATCTCGCGTATCTTACGGCAGAAAATTTTGATAATACCGTTTCCGATCCGACGTTTATGCTGCTTTCGCAAACCGACACGTCTGCTCAAAGATATACGACCGGCGACGGAAGCTCTGTCGAGGTCAACGGAAACGTATATACATGGAGAGACTTTTCGGAAAGCTCAAACTCTTACGAATATTTTAAGAATTTAACGGGAAACATAATAAGCTCCTCCGAGGCGGGAGCGGAGCTTATCGACTATATAAAAAAGAACGTTCGCGTTCTCGATAAATGGGTGGATTTCGACGGCGTCAGGTATTATCTTCACGTGGAGGCAAACACGGAGCTGCTGCTCTGCAACGATACCGTAAGCAACGAACTGCAAGGCTGTACGAGAACCAAGAACGAAAAGGGCAGTAACGTTTACGAGGTGTTTTATAAAAATGATCTGGGCGAGTCCCGAATGGTTTATATTCCCGGAGAGATGTGCGAATATACTTATCAGGCGAACGACGGCTTTGATCATAATTTCCTTGCAACCAACACCAAGGGATATTGGGAGGTTGTTGACGTTAATTCCCCCGTAGACGGAGAGTACAACGTTTCCTGCATGGTCCTGAAGGAGGATTGTTGCATCGATGCCTTCTACACTCCCGCCACGCAGAGAGCGGATTTTATAAAGCTGATTAGTGCCGACAAGAAGACGGATCTGTTTTTCTATATGTCAGACGGTGGATCTGCATTAATAGACCTTCAGCTTCAGGGCTTTAACGGCGTTGACCGCGTTGAATTGGAGGTAGATGATCCCGGCGCTCTTTATTACAGTAATGAGGACGGCAAAACGGTATATGCAACTACGGGTGAGCCCTATCCGACGGTCGTAACCGAAAACGGAACTCGGATAAGCCACGGCGACACCTTCGTCGGCGGCAGAGTTACCGTTATATCAAGCTACGTAACACATTATTGGTATGGCGGATCGGGATCCTACGTTCCTACGCTTTCCATCCTCGTAGACGGCGTTGGACACACCGAAAATATTCAGTTGCTTCAAGCGTTCCTTGCCGAGGTGGGACTTGAATGTCGGCGCGATTTCGGATATATAACGGACGCTCTGATACAGGCTCAGGATGAGCTCGCGCAGTTTGCCAGATACCAGATGTGGAATGAAAGCAAGATAACAACTAAAGCGGATATTGCGCGCGGCTACGAAAATCGCGACGCGAAATTTAAGGCGTGGAATGACGAATTTGATGCCGTAAAGGATGCAGAGATAATTGACGGCTCGGACGTGCAGAGTATGGAGCTTAACGCTCATTTGGCCAACGTGACCGCCGAGGGCAGTGCAACGCTGGATGCATTGAACGTATCTGTCAAGAGCATTTCGGTCACTATGAGTGATACTCTGCTCTTGGTGGAAAATGAAAAATATACCATAAGCTTTGCCCTGTGCGATGCTGAAGGCAGGCTGATACTTATTGATTACACGGGGAAAACGGTAGCATATACGGGAGAAAAGACCTTTACCGTTTCCGGAGCAGACGTAGCACTTTCTCTCCCTATTCTTAATGAGGGCTCTTACGTCCCCGTGGCGTTTGTGACTACTGCCGACGGTATACGCTCAAGCGGATACATTCCTGTAAAATTCAGCTCCGTTACCAATACGGAAAATATCGCAGCTGCTTCTGATGTTTCCTTTGCCAAGGCAAACGACGGAACGCTGACGGTGAAGTATTCGGCAAGGTCCGACGTCAAGGTGGATATTGCTATTGACGGCAGCTGCTCCTATGAAGCTATGTACAACGCTCTTGCACAAGAGGCTTACCGTTACGGCTTTGTGGACAGCGGAGCGATCGTGGAAAGGCTGGGTGCAGACGGAGAGTGGAATACTTTGGAGGGTGACGAAACAGCGCTTGAGAGCGGAACCTACCGCCTCTCGTATTCCGTACATAACGGCGACAGCGTTACACACGGGGTAGTCTACACAGAATATACTGTGAAATAAATGAAATACGGGTATTAAAAGAGAAAAACACTTGCACCGCAGTGCAAGTGTTTTTCTCTTTTATTGCTCGCTTTGACCTATATGGACTTTTAAAATTTGCCCCATGGTTTTATCCTCGGGGATTATCACCCACGAATTTTCGCTTGGAAAATCTATTAAAATTACCCTTTGGTCGGAAGGATTTGTGTCATATCGAAACAAAAGCGGACGGCTTTTGCCCTTGGACGCAAGCTCTTTTTTCAATGCTTTTTTGTCCACGATTTCTGCGCGGCTGATTTTTGAAAGCGCCAGCCTCGCCACAACGGTCTGCTTTTTGCCTACCGTTTCGGTGATAACGAGGTCAAGGTCGCGCTCGCTGTTTTCACTTATCTCATAAGTAAATTTTTTGAATACGAAACGAAAAAGCAGATACGTTCCTACGGCAAGCAGTAAAATAGTAGCCGTCTGAAATATGACAGGATAAGGAATGTTCTCCATCGTTGACGTCGCATACAAAAGGACGCCCAGAACGTAGGATATTATCACCGCCGAGTGTATAAGCGCGGACGGCTTTTTGGTGGAAAAGGAATATCGGGTGTATGACATTAAAGCTCCTTTCCGTCCGCCCGACGAAGCTGACCGCAGGAGGCGTTGATATCCGCCCCAAGCTTGCGGCGCACCGTGGCGCGAATCCCTTTGGATTCAAGGGTTTTGGCAAACGTGCGGATAGCCGAATCGTCCGCACGAACAAAGCCGGTCTCCTCTACTTCGTTGACGGGAATAAGGTTGACGTGAATGGGCATGGTGCTACTGCGCGTCCGCAGACTGCGGTTGAGCAGCTCGGCAAGTGCCAAGGCGCTTTTGCGAGAGTCGTTTTTGCCCGATATCAGAGTGTATTCAAACGAAATTCTGCGTCCCGACGCACTATAATAATCTTTGCAGGCGCGCATCAGCTCCTCGACACCCCACTTGTTGTTGACGGGCATGATGGCACTGCGAGTCGTGTCATCTGCCGCATGAAGCGAGATGGAGAGAGTGATCTGCAGATTTTCCTTCGCCAGCTCGTAAATCTTGGGAACGATACCGCAGGTAGAAAGCGAAATGTGTCTCTGACCTATGCAAATACCCTTTTCGTCACCTACAAGGCGCAAAAATTTCAGTACGTTGTCGTAGTTGTCAAGCGGCTCACCGATTCCCATCATAACAATGTTGGAGATGCGCTCGTTTGAGTCCTTTTGCGCGGCGATCACCTGACCGAGCAGCTCGCCCGCATCAAGGTCGCGCACCTTGCCGCCGATAGTGGAGGCGCAGAATTTGCAGCCCATGCGACAGCCCACCTGCGAGGATATGCATATCGTGTTTCCGTGCTCATATTTCATGACCACCGATTCCACGCAGTTGCCGTCGGCAAGCTCGAATAAGTATTTGACCGTACCGTCAATGGCGCTGACAAGTCGTCGCTTGGGGCGCGGCAGGTGGTAGCTTGCCACAGCCGCAAGCTTTTCGCGCGTGGCTTTGCCGATATTTGTCATCTCGTCGGGGGACAGCCCTCGGTGAAGCTGGACGAACAGCTGCTCGGCGCGGTACTTCGGCTCGCCGATAGAAATCATAAGCTCGCAAAGCTCCTCCCGCGACATTGACAGGAGGGAGGGAAGATTGTTATTCATGTATAAATTTCCTTTGTGTGTAAAGGTTTAAAGTCTTTTTAGCTTGGCAATGAAAAAGCCGTCGGTGTTGTGCTCGTCGGGGGTGAGCGTTATGCATCCTTCCGACGACTTTATAGCAGGCAGATCGTCACACCGTGCGGAGATCTCGAAATCCACCGCGCAAAATTCGGGGTGGTTTTTAAGAAAATCGCTGACTACCGCACCGTTTTCCTCGGGCAGCAGAGTGCAGGTAGAGTAAACAAGCACGCCGCCACACTTTAAGTATTTTGCGCTCTGTTCAAGGATATCCCGCTGAATTGCGGGGAGCTTTGCAGCTTCGGCAAGATCCTTTCCGCGTATTTCGGGCTTTTTGGAAATAACGCCGAGTCCGGAGCAGGGAACGTCGCAAAGCACGCGATCCGCCTTGCCTATCAAGGACTCGTCGGGATCTCGCGCGTCGCGCCTTTGTGTTTTTATAATGTTGATACCAAGTCGCTCCGCGCCCTTTTGTACGAGAGAAAGCTTGCTTTCGTGGAGGTCAAAGCTGTATATTTCCCCGCTGTTTTTCATGCGAATGGCACAGCCGAATGCCTTTGAGCCGGGGCAGGAGCATGTGTCGATCACAAGCTCGCCCGCCTGTGCGCTAAGCACCTCAACGCAAACCTGCGACGCCTCGTCCTGAACGAATATGTGACCGTTTTTGAATTCATCACCGTCAAAAACTCCGCCCTTCTCAAGTCGGAGAGTGGAATCCAGATACAGTCCGTCGGACAGAGAGAATCCTTGCTTCGACAAGCTGTTTTTGACCGCATCTACGGTTGTTTTCAGAGTGTTTACTCGCAAAGTGATGGGCGGCTTTTGTGCAAACGCCGCCATAATGCGCTCTGCCTTTTTCTCTCCAAATGCGGCAATAAATTTCTCCGCGAGAGGGAGGGGGAGTCCGTAAGCCACCGCGCGGGCAAGGTCGGGCTTGTCCTCAAGCGCGGAATATCGGTCTGCAAAATCGGTGGGAGTAAAGCGAGCCTCGCGCTCCTTGCCATCGACCGAGCGAAGGTATGCGCGCAAAACGGCGTTGACATATCCCGAGCTTTTTCGCGGGACGACGGCAACGCTTTCGTTGATAGCGGCAAAATCGGGCACGCGGTCAAGGTAGATCAGCTGATACAGCCCCATTCGCATGGCGCAAAGCGTCTGCACGTCCACGTCGGAAAGCTTGCGCACCGAAAATTGGGACAAAATAAAATCCAGCGTTACCCGACGTTCAAGCACGCCGTACACAATGGAGGTGAACAATGCTTTGTCCTCGGCGGACAGCTCGTGCCTGCTAAGGGCGGTGTCGAGCGCGATATTTGCATACTGTCCGCCCTCTACCCGAATCAGCACGTCAAGTGCGAGCAAACGCGGAGAAGTGGCGGAATTTTTTTGTGTATCAATGTTTTTGTTTTTCATTTTTCGGTCATCTGCGGCGGTTGCCGTTAAATATAAGAATAAGACGGAGCAGATAGACAAGGGAGTACGCCAGAGCCGCAACGTAAGTCATGGCGGCAGCAGACAGTACCTTTCTTGCCGCGACAAGCTCCTCTCCGTCAAGCATAGCCGTGCTTTCAAGCGTGCGCATGGCACGTTCAGATGCGTTGAACTCAGTGGGAAGTGTGACAAGCTGGAACAAAGTCGAGAAGGAAAAGCAAACAATTCCCGCAAGCATAAGAATACTGCCGTAGGGCGCGCCCGCAAGCAAAAGACCGATTAGAAAGAGCGGCCAGGAGAGGCGCGAGCCGATATTTGTTACGGGAATGATAGCCGCGCGGATCTTGATAGGCGCGTAATTCTGAGCGTGCTGAATTGCGTGACCCGCCTCGTGAGCCGCGATTCCGACTGCGGCGGCAGAGGTGGAGGAATACACGCTGTCAGACAGACGTATAACGTCGGTGCGTGGGTCATAGTGATCGGTAAGCTCGCCGGATACGCGCTCCACGCTGATGTGTGAAAGTCCATTTGCATCAAGTATTTTTCGAGCAGCCTCAGCTCCCGTGATGCTTCGCCTGTTGCGGACATTTTGGTATTTATTAAACGTGGACTTTACGTTTATCTGCGCGACAAACGTAAAAATCATGGCGATAAAGAGCGGAACAAGCGTCCAGTCGCCCATAAAGAGTCCAAATAACATGGAAACCTCCGAAAATTTATTCGCCGAGTCGGTCACCCACGGACAGCCGTCTGCCGCGAATGAAATCAGCCGCATTCATTTGTCCCTTGCCCTCGGGGAGCAGGCGCTCAAACGAAATGACCGTTCCGCCGCCGCAAGCGACAAGCACCCGTCCGTCACCTGCGTCGTCAAGAGCAATGACGGTGCCGCAAGCGGCGTCGGTGTGCATATCACGGCAAACGCGAGAGCGGACCAGCTTTAGCAGCTTACCGTTTGGCATTTTGGTGAAGGCGAGCGGAATGGGGGAAAGACCGCGCACGGTGTTATGGATAGTCTGCGCGTCTTTTGAAAAGTCTATAAGGCAATCGGATTTTTCAATTTTTGCCGCATAGGTTGCAAGGCTGTCGTCCTGCACCTCGCGGACGGCAACGCCAAGGCGTATCTGCTCGATGGTTTGAAGCAAGGTTTCCGCGCCAAGTGCGCCAAGCCCGTCATGAACGTCCTCAAAATTGTAATCTTCGTCTATTTTAAATGTTTTTTTCAGCAGCATATCGCCCGTGTCAAGTCCCGCCGCCATATACATGGTGGTGATTCCCGTGATGGGACATCCCTCCATTATCGCGCGCTGCATGGGCGCGGCTCCGCGGTATGCGGGAAGAAGCGAGCCGTGGACGTTTATACAACCGTGCTTGGGGTAGTCGAGAACGTATGTGGGCAAAATTTTTCCATACGCCACAACGGCAATAAGGTCGGGTGCAAGGGAATCAAGCTCACCCGCAAACGCTCCGTCCTTCAAGGTCGTAGGCTGGAAAACGGGAATACCGCGCTCCTCTGCGTACACCTTGACGGGTGGAGGCGTGAGGGTATAGCCTCTGCCCTTGGGCTTGTCGGGCTGAGTGACGACTCCGACTATCTCGTCGCGTCCCGCCTCACAAAGCGCCTTAAGGGAAAACAGGGCAAAATCGGGAGTGCCCATAAAGAGTATGCGCATTTATTGATCCTCCGCCATTTTGGCAATATCGATAAACAGCTTGCCGTCAAGATGGTCAAGCTCGTGACAGAAGGCGCGGGCGAGCAGATCGCTTCCCGTAAGCTCTATCTCTTTGCCGTTGCGGTCAAGCGCGCGGACGGTAACGTGCATGGGGCGTTTGGTCGTTCCCCATCTGTTGGGGACGGAAAGGCAACCCTCCTCCGCCTCCTGCTCGCCCGAGAAGGCAACGATCTTGGGGTTTATCAGCTCAATGACCTGTCCCTCCTCCACCTCGATAACTACTATTCTGCGGAGAATTCCCACCTGGGGAGCTGCAAGTCCGCATCCGTTTGCGGCGCGCATGGTTTCCACCATGTCGTCCAGCAGACGGTGAACACGGGGGGTTATAGCTTCAACGGGACGGCACACCTTGCGGAGAGCCTCGTCGCCCAGCTTTCTTATCTGTAATTTTGCCATAACGTCAAATTTCCTTTCGGGTATTGTATCAGTATTTGGAATCGAGGGGTACTTCCTTGGCGCTTATCACGCGCACGGCGTCCGCGATTATCTTGTCGCAGAAGGAGCGGGAAACGTAGAATCTGCCCTGCGCCTGCGAAGGATCGCTTGCCGAGCTTGGCGAGTCGAGAGCTTCAACGGTCATGAAGGACTTGCGCTCGGAGTATTGATAGAATCTGTATACGTTGCAGACCGAGTTTGCCTCGCGCACGGGATTTCCGTCCTTGTCGCGTGCAATATAGTCACTGTCGTCGCCGATAATGGTGAGCTTGAGCTGACACTCGGAGTCGGGAGAATCAAGGAACGCCTGTATCTCGTCATCCGACAGCTCCGCCATGCCCTCAAGCGAGGCAGTAGCAAGGGCGTAAGCAAAGAAACGCTTGAAATTATACGTTGCCGTTTCCTTTGTGGACGAGCCCGAGGGCTTTGTAACGTATATGCTGTAATCCAGCTTTTTGCCGTTTGCGTATACCGTCAGCTTATCCGTACCGATAGTGGGAGTGCCATTTTCATCCACCTTGGTCGAAGCGGAATTGTCAAGCAAAAAATGAATGGTTTCGCCTTTACTCTCAACGATTATCTCGGTGATATGAGCGATATTGAAGCCGAAGAATTCGCGGCTGTACCAATCCAAGTCCTCCCACTCGAGGAAGGGAGCCTGATGTTCGGCAAACTCTACTATCATATCGTAGTCGGGGGAATATGCGTAGTAAACGCCCTCGGCGTTGGCGCTTATCTCAACGTAATTGTAAACACTGCCCTCTGATGTGTTGAGGTAGTAGCTTATGATATGCGCCGAGTTGCTCAAGCCGTATTTTTCAAGGTCATCGTCGGATGGATCAAGCTTCACTACCTTGTCGATAGTCATGGTGTTCAGACTCTGCAAGACGGAATAAATGTTGTTGGAGTCAGGAAGATATCCCGCCATGTACTTTGACGACATCTGGAAGGGGAGCGTGGAATAGAGCTGATTTTCTCTGTCTGACAGGGGAATATATGAGAATGAGGTGACGACGGTGGAGTTTTTCTCAAGCGCCTCGTCGTACATTTTTGCAAACTCGTCGTCGGGCATTTCCGCGATTATCTCGTCGTATTGCTTCTCGTACTGCGCAAGCTCCTCGTCGGTAGCGTTGGTCAGATCTTCGCGCGGCACATCAAGAAGCTCGGAGAGAAGTCCGAGGTACATCTCGTCGTAGTCAATATGCGAGCGATAGGTGAAATCGGATACGTCATAATATTGATTGGACGAAGTATACACTATCGTAGGCACTACAAGTGCTTCGACGGGGATCATCATTCCTGCGGTAATGTTGGTGGCGTTGAGTACGTAAACGGTATCTCTGCCCTCGTACATAGCGTAGTAACCGCTACCCGTCAGCGTCATGTCGCCAACGGTGACGGTATACTCATCACCTGTCATGGTGGTAATAGTGTATTTGGTGGGCTCGTACATGTATTCCACCGTCACGCCCTCGCCTGCCATATCCGAAAGAGAGCCGTCCGTTTCGGCATCAGTGCCTTCGGGATATTCGGTTTTCGTGCGAAGCTCGCTGACAAGACCGTATTCAGACAGGTCAACAGAGCCGTCGGAATTTTTCACGGGATCAGCCAAGCGGTGAGTGGAAATAGTGTAGCCGCAGGCGGATGCAAGGGTAGCAAACAGCTCGTCGTCAAGCAAAAGTCCTTCGTGGCCCTCGACAAAAAATCTGTTGCTGTCGCCGCGGACAAGAGTCATCTCGCCGTACTCGTTTTTGAGTCGTATCTCTTTTATTACCTTGCTTTCGTCCTTGGTGGAGGACATATCGTAGGTAAGCTGCTTGAACATAAGCACGCGGCGATTGTGACCAAGCTCCTCTGTCTGTGCGGTGTGGACTACGGCGTAGATCTCGTAATCGCCCGTGGACTCGTCCACGTCAAGAAGCGTGCCGCTTTTGGTCTGATAAAAGCCTTCGTGGTTTATGTCGCAAAGCTCTCCGTCAAGGAACAGGGCGTACTTTCCGTCCCTCTTTTTGAGAGTATACTCCACGCCGTCGACGTCGGTATAGGTATATATATCAACGATATAATTTACAAATATCAACGCGCCGACAAGCAGGACCACAGCCGCCGCCAGAGCGATAAGAGCGCGCTTCTGGTTGCGCAGAGAGGTCTTACGACCGACCTTGCGGGTCAGCTTTTTCCAGTGGGCAAAGAGCACGGTATCATCGCTCAGCCTGTCGTCCACAATATGCTCGGGCAACACACGTCCGCCAAAGCCGTCGGCGGGAATATCCGCGCCCTCGGGGAAGGTAAACCAGCCCTCAAAGCTGTATCCCTTGCGGGCGGGAGCGGGCAGAGCGCCTACTCTGTCGCCGCGCACTGCGGTCACGGAGCGGATAGCGACCTCTCCCCGCCCGGGGTTGAATATAAGGTGAATTTCGTTTTGCATCAAATGCTTCCATTCCTTTCAGGCGGCAACGTGCGCCGCACTGTGATTACGTTTTGATTTACAGGTACTTTCTCTTTACGTTGACGTAAATTCCCACGCCGAAGCAAACAGCCGTAGGAATTACCGCAAGGCAGATGGCGGTGGCAACCGCACCGTCGGGGGTGTATGCCTCCGAATCGATCTCGGTAACGACCATAGCCTTAAAGGGAATATCCACGGGAATTATCTCTCTGCCGATCCCTCGCAGGCAAGCGAGCATAAGGTCGGTGTTGCCGTAGGATGCGGATGAAAGAAGCTCGTCGGACACGATCTCGGTAGATGCACAGACTGCAACGTAGGAGGGAATATTGAGTCCCTGCGTGTCACTGCTACCCTCCTGAACTATGCGCGTCTCCGAGGTGATCGTCATAAGCTTGAATATATTTTGTGACGTAGATATCTCGTACTGCTCGCCGCCAACCTCCGCGACAGCCGAGGGGGACGCAGTAAAGATGTCGTACATGCTTCTCGACACGGCGTTTTTGAAGTAAGAGCCGTAGGTGTAAGCGGGCAAGCCCTCAGTTTCGTCAGCCTCCTTGACGGTTTCATCATAGCTCTTGGAGTAGCTGATGGAGGTCGCGTTGGGGAATACTACCTTGGCGGGATAGAGGGCGTTTCGCATAGCCGAGGTAAGATTTGCGCCCGTGCCGCGGGTAGCGTAATCCGCGATAACGGCGTAGCCGTCCTTGTCGATATGGCGGGCGGTGTCCCTGACGGTGTAGTTTTCGCCCTCTGCGCGGTCAATAGAAACGCCCCACTCCTCAAGGTATTCCTCAAGGTTTGCAAGTTTCGGGGTTTCGTTGTCCACGAACAACATATAAGAGAACGCGCCGTCAAGATATTTGTCCAGCTTGTCTATTTCGGATATTCCGGTGTCGCCCTGGTTACCAAAGCCCTTGAAATCCTCCTGCGGGTCGTAGGTGATGATGATACGGCAATCCGCGGGGATCTCGTCCTTTTCAAAGTCAATAAACTGCACGATATATCCCGCCTTCTCAATGAGGTTGAGAAATTCGGGGATCTTGTCCGTCCGCTCGCCGTGGTTTGTTGTGACACAGCATATCGGCGACTCTGCCTGCGTTACGGAAAGAATGTTGGAGCAAAAGGCTTTTTCGCCCGAGTATGCCCATATCGTGTTGTCGTCGTTAAAGGTAAAGAAGGCGTTTTTGGTGAGCACGCGGAACTCCGTTCCGAATTCCACGATAACGTTTGTGGAATAGATATTGGAGGATGACGTCACCTTATATGGCTGAGCCAGCGAGGGGTCAAGCTCCACGTTTATAAAGGAAACGGAGATAGCGTCGGGGAATTTTTTCTGCAGATGCAGCGCGGTGTAAAGAATATAACGGGAGGAATCCGTCGAATTCCAAACGTCGCGGTCGTTGCAAAAGATAAGATTTATCTTGATAGGCTCTTCACCTCGCGCCGCTCTGTCGCTGTTGACGGACTCAACCATGGGGATTGCGTGGCTCTCCAGCAGCTCGGCGGTTGAAGCCTGCAAGGTGTAAAAGGATGGGGGAGTCAGACCGTCGTCAGTGTAAAAGCTATCAATATATTTTGTGGCTGTGTTGTCTACAAACCACAGGTTTATCCCCGTTAGCGCGCTTGCGGCAACGTTCAGGAGAATTACGGCGAGGATAATACCTGCCGTGACGGCGGAGAAAATAGCTTTTTTCTTGTCTTTCATCATGCGTATTTCCTCCTTATGAGTACTACCGCACCGATAGCGAATATGATGATCGCGGGAACAGCTGTCATTATTACCGTGACGGTGGTGGCGGTCTTGGTTGTCATTGTGCGGATAGAAAGGTCTGTGATGGGCTGGGCGGGTATGCCGAGCGGAATAGAGTCTTTGCCCATAGCACCTATCGTAGAGAGCAGAACGTCCTTGTTTGCGTAAACGCCGTTTTGCATGGAGTCCTCGGAGGCAAAGTCAATAGACGAGCAGGCAAGCAGTCTGCCGCCATCGGTGGATTTGGTAAGAGTCATAAGGGCGAATCCGTCCTCAGTGCGCTCGGTGGCTCTGCCTGCCGCCCAAGCCTCCGCTCCCGATTTTGAAAGCAGGAGAGTAGAGAGGGTGCGCTTGGAATCGGCACTTGTAAAGCTTCCGTCAGCGGTCCTTGCAAAGCCGTCTGCCACGTCGATAATGCCAGCGTTGGACAGACGTATAGTGCCGTCGATATTTTCAAATATCTTTTTGCCCTCGCCAACTCTTGCCGTATCGGCAAGGAAGGTGTAGCCGTCAGACGTCAGGGAATTGGAAAGGTCGCGCACAGCGGCACATTCCTCAACTCCGGATTCGGTTGACTTGTGGCGGTATTCCACGCCCCATTTTGCAAGGAATCCTTCAAGATTTTCAAATCCGCCTGCGCGGAAGGTGTCAGCCGAGGTGAAAACGGCAAGCTTTCCGCCGCTCGACATAAAGCTGTCCAGCTTGTCGACCTCCGAAATGCCCGAAGTGCCGTCCTCCACTGTTAGGTCGCGGGTAGGATTATAGATAACGATAAGGTCGCAGTCGTCTGGGACGTCGTAAGACAGCAGATCCATGTAGCTGACGTTATATCCCGCGTCTACGACGGTGTGCAGTATCTCGTTGTCAAGCAAGGATTCTCCGTGGTTGAGGGTAAAATAGCACATAGGGGTGCTGTCCTCTGTAACAGCCTTCATAGCCACAGCAAAGCGGCGGTCGCCGAGATACGCCGTGGGGGTAGTGTCATCAGCCGCGGAGAAAGCAAAGAAGTCTGTGGAGTTGCAAACGCGACTTTCCTCACCGCAGATAACCACCACGTCGGAGGTTGCGTTAACGCCAAATTGCTTTGCGTATGAGGGGTTTTCGTATATATTAGTATGAGTTATCCTGATTTTGTCGGGGTACTTGTCCGCCAGCTCGCAGGCGGTGGCGTAAATGAATTTTTGAGTGTCGGAGGCTTTTGCTTCCTCCTTGGTCATGCAGAACATGACGGTTATCTTTTCGTCCGTGGCGGACATGACTTCCTTGTCAAGGTAGTCGTAGCAGGAGTCGCTGACGGGGAATGCCAACACGCGATTCATATTGATATACCATGAATATCTCAACGCGAGGGTGGAGAAAACGGTATTTACGAGGATAAGAACCGCAATAAGGGCAACAGTCAGTCCTGCGGATACACTGCCGTGACGCCACAGCTTTTTTCGGGAATATCCGTTAGCCATTTAAAATCTTTCCTTTCAAAAACTTTGAGTCTTGACCGTATTGGCGTGTATCAGCCCCATCTGCGCTTTTCGTAAACGCGCACAGTGAGGAAAAGGAACACGAAGGAAATGGAAACGTAATAGAGAATGGCGGCAAAGTCAAATATTCCGTTTGCAAAGTTTGCAAATCTGCCGTAAACAGAGATCCAGTCAAGCACGACGCGCAGCCAATAGATCTCGATGTAGCTGTTGAGCAAGCTGATTCCGAGCATAGCGGCTATGACCGAAATGGTAATAACAGCAGAGGCAAGCTGGTTTTCGGTAAGAGAGGAAATAAAGGTTCCTATCGCGATAAACGCCGCGCCGATAAGTATAAGGCAGACGGTGCAGCCGACTATCTCGCCCGTAACGGGACCGATTCTGTAAAACTCGTATGCCGCGTTGGGACGCTCAATGGCGGCGGTAACGTAAAGAGGGATAAAGTTGATGCAAGAGAACAGCATAGCGCCGCCGAAAATAGTGAACGCCGCAAAGAATTTTCCCATCACCATGCCCGTGATGGAAACGGGCGCGGTGAGCAGAAGCTGCTCGGTACGCAGCTTTCTCTCCTCGGCAAAGAGGCGCATGGTGAGCAGGGGAATAAGTATAACGAAGGTCAGCATCAGAAAGAAAAAGTAGTTTGATGCGTCGTAAGTTCCGCTGACAATAGTGGTGTAGCAGCACAAGAGCGCGGACACCGCAAGGAATATACCCAGAAAAACGTATCCTATGGGATTGATGAAATAAGAGCGAAGCTCTTTTTTGTATATAGCAAGCATATTTTTACCGTTCCTTTTGATTTTTGAGTGGTATTATTCGTCGTCAGTGTCGGTAAGTCCGAGTGCCGACGCCGCCTCGCGGCGCTTGTCCGCTTCGTTGACCATGCTCTCGGCAAGCTGGGATTCAATAGCGCCCTTTGCGCGCGCCTTGGACGCTCTGCGGGAGTAGCGGGCGGAGGGAGAATCCTTTTCGTCGGATTTGTTTACTACCGTGATGAAAATGTCCTCAAGGCTGAGGCCGAGGGCTTCAAGTCCTATCATAGCCCAGCCGCGCTCCGCAAGGGTAAAGAACAGCTTTTTGCGAATGTCAACGCCGGGCGCGCTTTCGATGGTGTAGGTGTATGAGTCGCTGTCGCGCTCGGCAAGCACCTCTGCGTAGGTTATACCTTGCGTATTTTTGAGGGTCTGAAGCACCTGCGCTTGCGGGCCGCATATTTTGACGTTAAAGCGACGGTTGTTTTCGATAACGCGAGCGATATTTCCCGTCTGCTCGTCTGCAACGATACGTCCCTTGTTTATGATAACGATCCTATCGCAAACAGCCTGAACCTCTTGCAGAATGTGGGTGGAGAGGATAACGGTATGCTCCCGTCCGAGGTTGCGGATAAGATTGCGTATTTCAATTATTTGCTTGGGGTCAAGTCCGACGGTGGGCTCGTCGAATATCAGCACCTTCGGCTTGCCGACCAAAGCCCCTGCAATGCCCACGCGCTGGCGGTATCCCTTGGAGAGATTGCGGATAACGCGGCGGCGCACGTCACCGATCTTTACGACCTCGCATATCTCCGCAATATGAGCCTCGCGGTTGAAGGTACAGCCCTTGACGTCATAGTTGAATTTGAGGTACTCGTCCACCGTCATGTCAAGATAGAGAGGCGGCTGCTCGGGCAGATAGCCTATCTGCTTTTTGGCTTCAAGAGGGGATGCCATAACGTCAATGCCGCCTACGGACACACGGCCCGCCGTGCTCGACAGATATCCCGTCAGAATATTCATAGTCGTGCTCTTTCCCGCTCCGTTAGGGCCGAGAAAGCCGACGATCTCACCCGCGCCGATCTCCAGGCTGATGTCGTCAACAGCGCAGTTAGTACCGTAATTTTTTACAAGATGCTCGATCTTTATCATAGTAACCTCCAAACGAGAAGTTTTTGCATACCGCATAAGCCGCAAAATGGGCTGAAAATATAATTACTCACCTTATAGTATAACATAATTTTGTAACCATTTCGTGAACTATCCGCATATCCTTATGTTTTTTTAATGAATTTGTGTGATTTTTATCAAAATCGCGCGCATGCTAAGAAGCGAGAGTCGGGAAATTCCCCGACTCTCGCGCCGATAAGTATTATAAGTCCGATATCAAAGCTTGAGGTTGAGTTGAAATTCGGTGAGCTTAGCAGGCAGGAAATCTACCTGTGCGCGCTTGCCGTCATTGAATGTGATAAGACACCGCACGGCGGGTATTTGCTCGTTGCCCTTGGAAACGGTGCATTTTGCGCCTTCGACCGGTTCAAAAGATTCAACGTCATCGCCTGTAAAGAAGTAATCGGGTTGGCTTGAACCGTAAATTACGCCGCCCACTCCCTCCAAGCTAAGGTAAGAGCCCTCCCAAAAGTCGCCGTTCTTGATACCGCGATTTACGTTGCCGCAAAATCCGGGAGCGTTAATGCGCTTCATAGCCTGAGCAAAGCCTGCGTTGTCTTCCTTGAGTCTTTTGAAAAATTCCTTGATTCCCATGTTTTTCTCCTTTGTTGTATATATTTGATATTTGGGGGCGTGTTATCAGCCGAGCGGCTTGACTGTAACGGGAGTGTTGGGAAAATCGATAAACATATCTCCCGCGTAATGTATCTCTGTTATCTCAAAAACGATCTTTATATCCGAAAGATCCATATACTTCATTTGGTCAATAATATCGCTCTCTGCCACGGATAGGGACACCTCGGTTTCCCATTCCTCGTCCTTGCTTAAAAATTCATCGTAATCTGCCGAGGTTGAAAAAAGTGCCTTGAATTTAAGCTTCCCTCTGTAAAGCTCCTCGCCGCTTTCATCCAGAAAGACCATGTATCCTTCTATCATTTCTATTTCGGCATCACCCGTGTTTTTCAGCTTGCCGCCGAACACCACGAATTCCCTTCCGTACTGATCCGTTACGTTCTCCTTGCTCATGATGCTGAAATCAATTCTGTCGGTGCTGTATTTGTATTCGTATATTGCTACTACGGGGAAGGATATAACCATAGCTATAACGAGAACCACAGCGCATATTATCGGCACCTTGAAGAAAGACCTCTTTCCTTCTGCCTCCATTTTTTCAAAATAATATTCGCGGCTTTCCTCCCACGCCTCCTGTCTGTCGTCGGACAAAAGCACGCGGACGCTCTCCAAAACAAATTTAAATATTCCTGTCACCCCCGTCACAATGGCTGGAATACCAAGAAACACTATCGCGCAGCCTCCGCCTTTTTCCTCGCGCTCGCGCACGTAAATCTTGCGTCTTCCCGTAAACGAATCCCGTCTACCTACGGAATATTCGACAGTTTTTATAGGATCGCTCTTAAAAGCAGTGCCGTTGAACGTGCCGCGGGTTTTGGCAAATACTGAAACGCCGTAGCTTTTTTTCAATATTGATATGCACAAATAAGAAAACATCATTGCGAGAAAAGCGAGCACGCCAACGATTGAAAGAATGCCGTCATTATATTTTGCAACGCCAAAATATGCAATGTATGCCACAAAAGCAAAAATTGCTATTACAAGCAACTGCATAACGACGGTATGAAGAAAAATATAGCCTATGGTTTGAAGCTTGGTTCTTTTCATGTTTTTGTCCTTCTTAATAAAAAGTCTATTTATAGCCTATATTGTATCATATATAGCCCGCATTGTCAAGAGTTTTGGGCTATAATTAGACCAAATATTTTTAAGGAGGGATAGAATGGACACCTATACAGTGGTAAAAAACAGAATATTACAGTTGCTTGGCGAAAAGAGAATGTCGATCCACAAGTTAGCTATGGAGTCTGCCGTTCCGCCATCGTCAGTTAAGAACATCTTGTACGGAAAAAGTGTAAATCCGGGTATCGTAACCATAAAAATGATGTGCGACGGTTTTGGAATAACTTTGACGGAATTTTTCAATACTCCCGAGTTTGAACAACTTGAGCAGGAGATCAGATAAGAAAAAGAAGGAGCTGTGCCACGGTGTGAACACAGCGCCTTCTTCGTTTTGTAATTAAATATCGCGGTGGGTAAGGACCTCGCGAGGGTTATAGAGATGTTTTTGGTTGTAACCATCTTAACAAATCTAAACAAGAAATTTTTGTAGTAAAGTTCTTTGGGGTCAAGCCCTTTCTTCCAAGAAAGGGCTTGTGGGGTGTGGGGTGAAACCCCACATATAATAATAAATCAAGCCTTTTATATTGCCATACCGCCGTCCACACCGAGGCACTGTCCTGTGATGAAGGCGGCAGAGTCGGATGCTAAAAACATCACCGCCGCTGCGACCTCCTCCGGCGTTCCAAAGCGCCCGACGGGAGTTTCCTCTGCCAAAGCTCGCTTTACGTCATCGGGGAGTGCGGCGTTCATTTGGGTGTCGATAACGCCCGGTTCAATGCAGTTGACGGTTATCCCCGACGGTGCAAGCTCCTTCGCCATTGCCTGCGTGAGTCCGCGAAGCCCTGCCTTTGATGCGGAATACGCAACCTCGCAGGATGCGCCGACCTTGCCCCACATAGAGCCGATATTTATGATGCGCCCCCATTTGCGGCGTATCATTCCGCCCGCCGCGCCGCGGCATAAATAGAACGCACCCGACAGATTGGTGTCGATAATTCGCCGCCATTCCTCGCTTGTCATTTCCGTAAACAAGCCAATGTGTGAAACGCCTGCGTTGTTTACGAGAACGTCAATGCCTCCAAGAAGTTTTTCGGCTTCGCCAATAGCGCGAGCCGCCTGCTCGGGGAGTGAAATATCCGCTTTGATCACGTGTGCGCCCGTGGTGGCTTCGAGTGCCTTCGCACATTCGTCGCTCGTGTTGTATATAAATGCGACATCAAAGCCTGCGCGGCAAAAAGCCGTTACGCAAGCCGCGCCAATACCGCGTGAGCCGCCGCTGATAAGAACCTTTTTCATAAATGACACCTCATATTCGTTATGGTTTGAGTATAACATTTTTGAGGCGGATTGTCAACCGGTTTTTTAAATTGAAAGGTGAAAATGGGAATTGCGCAGGCGGAGAATGCTCGCGACGTCACGCATACCGCTACTTCTTACCCAAATGTGCCTTGAAAGACCTCAAGGATCTTGAATCTGACCTTGTAGGTGGTTTTCTCGGTTTGGGTGATGATGCCGTACTGGTCCTTGTTGAGTCCTACGGCGACGAAAGCGTCCTCGTTACTTTTTCGCTCTGCTTTTGCGGCTGACAGACAAAGTGGCGGGAAGAGCACGCACCACCAATTCTCGCCTGCCGCTTCGCCAATGCATACGCGCAGGGACAGATATTCGCCCGACGGAAAACAGCAGCTATCATAAGTCTTTTCGGGGTAATCCTCAAGTCCGAGAGTTACGGTAACGGGGTAGTTGTACCCTTCGTTTCGAATAACGCTTTCCGCCGCGAAAAGAATAGAGTCGCGGTGCTTTTGGATGCGCTCTGCGGCTTGGTCGCGAGTGGTGCAGCCGTCGAGCAGAACCTCGCTTTGACGAACAACGGCATCGCGTACCTTAAGCTTGAGCGCCTGATCCTCATCGCTGTCCGAGTTGGCGATAACGTGAAGTCGCAGAACGGTGTCGTATATTTTTTCCTCGCCGTGGACGGGAAAATATACTAAAATAAGTATCAGCGACATAAAAACAATAAACGCGGGCAAAAGTTTTTTCATTATAATATCCTCCAAATTTTTATGTAAGGAGTAAGAACCGCCCTGAGAGCGAGTTTTCCCACAAACGTCGGAGAATATACAAAAAGGAACGGATTTTTCGATCCGTTCCTTTTAATATTAAAGAAGATGCACGGGGAGCTTTTTGCCGATGCCGATAACGGTGGGCTGTGCGCCTTCCTTGTGTCCCGTTACCTTTTCTACTACCTCGGGGGAGATGTTTGCGATAACGGCGGTGCTCTCGACTACCTTTTTCGCGGTCGCGGGCTTCTTTGCCGCAGGCTTTTTAGCCGCAGACGACGTAGATTTCTTCGCGGTGGAGGTTGTCGTCTTTTTCGTTGTTGCGGAAGTCTTTTTTGCAGTGGCGGGCTTTGTCTCTGCGGGGGGAGTGACCTTCTCGGTCACGACCTCGGTCTTTGCTTCGGGCGCGGTCTTTGCCACGCGCTTCTGGATGCTGTCCTTACCTATTGGCATATTCAATGACCTCCTTCGTCATTTCAAGATATTCTTGTGCTGAACGGCTGGACCGTTTGTAGACCATAACGGGCTTGCTGTTGTCCTGCGCCCATTCGATAGAGCTGTCGGTGCGAATGTAGGACTTGAACAGGCGCACGTTGTCAAGTCCGCCGAGGTTTTCCAGCGTTTGCTTGAAGTAGTTCTTGCGTTCGTTTGCCTTGGTGACGGCAATTCCCATCAATTCAAGAGAGGGAGCTATGCGCTTTACCTGCTCGTAGAATTCAAACATATTTGCAAGTCCGAAAAGTCCCCAAGGAGATGCCTCAACGGGAATAACGATAAAGTCGGAGGCGCACATAATATTTATCACCCAACAGCCGAGCGTGGGCGGCGCGTCGATAAGTATGTAGTCATACACTCCGCTCTCCTTGACGGATGCAAGTCCGCTTTTGAGGATAAACTCGCGCTGCCACTTGGTGAACAGGTCGAATTCAATTCCGCTCATCAGCGTGGAGGAGGGAATGATGTCGAGATTTTCGTAGTCGGTGTTAAGAATGTATGGGGTAAGGTCGCGCTGTTCCTTGACGGCAGTGTAAAGATTCTTGCCGTTCTTAGCGTATTCCAACGATTTCTCGTCGTCAAAGAAGGACAGAGTAAGGTTCATCTGCATATCTCCGTCGATCAAAAGAACTCGGTATCCGAGCGTAGTCAAGCTGTAACCGATATTGGAGCAGGTAGTGGATTTTCCGCTTCCTCCCTTGTTGTTTGCAAAGCAAATGACCCGTGTTTTACTCATAAATAAAACTCCTTACCTTATTTGTTATACGGGAAGAGCGTCGGGGGCGTCGCCATCCTCGCGCAGATATTCAATAATGTCCGAAAGGCCCTCGCCCGTGTAAGAGCTGATGTAAAATATCTTTGTGCAACCGCACAGCTTCAGCCACCGCGTGGCTTGCTCGACGTTTGCAGAGGGCTTGTCTATTCCCGACACAATGCCGATCACCTCGCGGTTGACCATGCAGGTGATGTTCGGGGGGAACACGCAAAAAGGCTCGTCCGCGCTGATGACGATACCCACGATATCCGCTTCGTATGCGTATATCGCAAGCGCCGCTCCCAGCTTGTTGACCTCGGTGTACTCACCCGGGGTGTCGATTATGGTGTTTGAATAATTGATATACTGCGTTTTGCAGTAGTGTATTTGCTCGCCGCGAAGCGCCTGGGTAAGGGTTGTCTTGCCAGCGGCAACGCGACCGATAAGCATTAACTTTTTCATATATTACTCCCGAAAATAGTTGAGAGTTGAGAGTCACACCACGCTTTGCGGAATGATATTTGCCTCTCCGAGATTCCGCTTCGCGCCGTACGGGTTCGACTCGCTGCGCTCGCTCAGAATGACCCATTTGGGCGTTGCCCAAATGTCGTCGAGGCACGGCGCGAGAATAATTGATGATTCTTTTCGCTTAGCAAAAGGCTTCATTTCATTGAAACGGGCGACCGCAGGTCGCCCCTACGGTAAAAAATCTTTGCCTGAAAACAACCGAAAGCATCTAATTCACCACGTAGGGGCGAACTGTGTTCGCCCGAAACGCCGCAAAAATTATAGAGATGTTTTTGGCTGTAACCATCTAAACAAATCTAAACAAGAAAATTTGTCAGAAAAGTTCTTTGGGGTCAAGCCCTTTCTTTCAAGAAAGGGCTTGCAGGGTGCGGGACAGAGTCCCGCGTATAATCAAGTTCTTGTCACGTCACACACGGTGAACTTGAGGGTGTTTTTGAAATATTCGGCGATGGCGTTAAAGGCGGATTCGACCTCGGCGACCTTGCCTGTGATGATGAGAGTACCCGAGAATCTGTCCACGAAACCGAGGTCAGCGCCGGATGTTTTCATAGCAATATCGGCAGTGATTACAGCAGTTTCTGCGGGGCTGACGGTAAGGATACCGATAGCCGCGTGGCTGTAATCCAGCTTGGGGTCAAGTCCGAGCTTCTGATAAAGCATGGGATCAGGGTTTGCGATAATATGGAGCAGGGTTATCTGCCGACCCGGCACAAGCTCCTGAACTATTCGCATTTTATCTTTCATTTCAAAATCCATAAAGACTCCTTTCGTCAGCCGCCAACCTGAACGTGCAGGGAGCTGACCGCGCGAGCCGCCTCGGCAAGCTCGTGCATCTTTTCATTTGAGGGGGGAGTTATCTCGGAGAGCGAATACTCGCGTCCGATCCCCGCGTATTTGTCCTGTCCAAGGCGGTGATACGGCAGCAAATGAAGCTGACGAACACCGGGTAATTCGTTTGCAAATCTCGTAATATCCGCGATCTCCGCCGCCGTGTCGTTGAACGTGGGAACTACGGGCACGCGGATGGTAAGATCGTTTGAGTGCTGTGCGCAATAGCGCGCGATATACTGCGCGTTTGCAAGGATCTTTTCGTTGGGACGGGAGGTAAATTCGATATGCTTTTGCGAATTTATATGCTTGATGTCCATAAGAATATGGTCAATGTAAGGAATCAGCCTCTCCACCACGTCGCGGTCAGCATAAGCGGTGGTTTCAATAGCAGTATCAAGTCCTGCCGAGCGGCACGCTTTGAGCAGAGCGTAAGCAAAGTCGGGCTGAGCCATAGCCTCGCCGCCCGAAAGAGTCACGCCGCCACCCGAGCGAATGTAGTACATTCTGTCCTGCTCCAGCTCTTCAAGCACCTCGCGGACAGTCACGTCGCGGCCGACAGCTTTGGTCTTGCCGCCCAAGGTGAGCTGTTGAATACCGTATTCCTGCGATTCGGGATTGCAGCACCAGCGGCAACGCAGGTAACAGCCCTTGAAAAATACGATAGACCGTATTCCCGGACCGTCATGCATGGAAAACCGCTGAATATCGAATATTCTGCCCGTAACGTCGTAAATGCTGTCGGTTGCCATAGGTACTCCTTTTCCTAAAATTTGCTTGATGGCAAAGGAACTTTCGCGGCCTGCCGTGCAAGCTCCTTCGCCGTCAAATTTTTCATACAAGGCGGAGGATGTCCGCCTTGTATGATGCCTTGAATTACAGTCCGCCCTGCTCGGTGCGGTTGATGATGTCATCCTGAAGCGAGCGGCTGAGGGTAGTGAACAGCGCGCTGTAACCTGCCACGCGGACGACCAGCGTTTTGTAGTTTTCGGGATGCTTTTGCGCATCAAGGAGGGTCTCTTTCGATACGACGTTGTACTGAACGTGCATACCCTTTCTGTCGAAGAATCCGCGCAGATAAGCTACGAATTTTTCAAGTCCCTGCTCGCCTGCAAGAGCAGAGGGGTGGAATTTCTGATTGAGCAGAGTTCCGTTGGACGCGTCGCCAAGGTCAAGACGGGAAACAGAGTTCGCCGTCGCAGTCGGACCCTTTACGTCCCTGCCCGACATAGGACCTACGCCGTCGGCGATGGGAGTGTTTGCAAGTCGACCGTCTGGAGTTGCGCCCGTGTCATAGCCAAGCGGCACGTTTGCCGAAACGGGATAAAGTCCCGCATGGAAGATACCGCCTCTGGGATTGGTGTACTGAAGCAAGGGCTTGGTGTACGTCTGACCTATCTCGCGGGCGAACATATCCGTTTCGTAGAGGTCGTTTCCGTATTTAGGAACGGAATCGATAAGGTCGAGAATTCTTTGATACTGCGCCTTTTTCTCGTCCGAAACAGAGGAGGCGTTGCGGAATCCGTTATAGATATTTACAATGTGGCTCTCGTTGACCTCCACGCCCTGCTTGTCAAGCATCTGCGCGGCGAGAACGGTAAGCTCGGTGGATTTCTTTTCGGTGCGTCCCTTGCCGAAGTTGTTTTCAAGCGCTTCCTTCAGCTCTGCCATGGACACGGAGCGATCCTCAAATACCAGCTTGCGGACAGCCGCAAGACCGTCTGCTACGTTTGCAATACCAAAGCCCTGAGGGCCAGTGAAGTTGTAGTGTGCGCCACCCTCCTGAACGCTCTTGCCGTTCTTGATGCAATCGTCGATAAGGCAGGATTCGAGGGGCAGGGGGGAGCGGGTAGCGTGAGCGATATCAATTGCGTTGTTCGCCTGAACCATCATAGCGATCATTGCTTCCTGCTGTGTGCGGTAAGCGTCGTAGAATTCCTCAAACTTGGTCATAGACAGCACGTTGGGCGTGCGCGGACCTATCTGCTCGCCCTTGTCAACACCGCTTGAAAATACAAGCTCGAGAGGGCGGAGCATATTGAAGAACGCCGCGTCGTGCCAGCCGTCCGTCTTTGCGGGAGCCTGAGGCTCAACGCAACCGATAATGCAGTAGTTCCTTGCGTCCTCAATGGTATATCCTCTGGACAGCATTGAAGGAATAATAACCTCGTCGTTGTAGAATGCGGGTACGCCAAGTCCCTCTCTGGTGACCGAAGCCGCCTTGATGAGCAGAGAGTGAGGCGTGCAGTTCCACACGCGGATGGAAAGTGAAGGCTGAGGCAGACGGACGTGGAGCTGTGCCTCCATGCACATGTAGGACAGGTCGTTTGTAACGTCAAGTCCGTGCTCGTTCTGACCGCCTACGATAAGGTTTTGGAACAGACCGTAGCCTGCAAAGCCCTCGGCAGAAGCCGCGTCACGTACCTTGTTGAGGTCGTTGAGCTTTACCCAGATGCAGTCGATAAGCTCCTGCGCGGATTCGTAAGTCACGATGCCGCGGTCAAGGTCAGCCTTGAAGAAGGGATACATATATTGGTCGAAGCGACCGGGAGAGATGGAATGTCCGCTGGACTCCATCTGAAGAAGCTGCTGAACGAACCAGAAGGACTGGCAAGCCTCGTGGAAGCTGCGCGCGCCCTTTTCGGGGACGCGAGCGCAAACGTCGGCAATTTTGAGCAATTCAGCTCGGCGCTGAGGGTCGGTGGCAGCCGCCGCTTCCTTGCGTGCAAGCTCGGAATAACGGCGTGCGTAAACGCAGACAGCCTCACAGCTTTCTATAACAGCATCAAGGAAATTACGGCGGTTGATGTAGTCGCCCTGTCCGCTTTGGAGCGCCTCACGCGTCTCCTTTGCCTCTTCGATTATTTGCTCAAAGCCGTACTTGATGATCTTCTCGTAATTTACACAAACGTGGCCTACCGCATTGTAGAAATAGTTGCCGACCGTGAATATGCCGTGATGCAGGAATACGTCAAGCACCTTTTCGTCCATGGAGGAAGCCGCCAGCTCGGATGTGGTCTTGCCCTTCCAATAGGGGTGGACAGCCTCAAGACGTCTTACCGTTTCGGGTGAAATGTAGAAGGGGTCAGCCTCGCGAGTTGCTATAGTGTCGTATTCCTTTGCCAGCCATTCGTAAGAATATTCGGGGAAGGTCTGACATCCGCGGGGAGCTATGGAGTTAGAGCCAACGATAAGCTCGTCGGGACGAATGACGATAGGAATATTTTTAAGAATGTGCATCAGCGCGGCAGAGCGGCGTCTGACTATCGGCAAATGCTCCGTCTGCTTGTAGCTCTCGGTGACAAGCTCGGCGCGGTCAGCTTCAATGACCGGCATGTTCTCGTACAAATGATGCACGAGCCTGTCAATTCGAGGACTTTTTTGTATGTTAAATTTAATTTCCGACATATATTACTCCTTGTCAAATAAGGATTTTTGTGCCATACCAAGACACGATCAGATTTGTGCCCAAAGCTCCTCGTGGGGCGCGGGAATAACTGCGCTGTTGCAGAAAAGTCCCTGATCCTGTGCGTGGCGTGCGCCTGCTTCAACAGCAGCAGTAACGTCGCCAACGTCGCCGACTACCAGCACCATGCCCTTGCCGCCCATGCCGCGCGAAATGCGAAGCTCGACAATGGCGACCTTGGCGGTCTTGACGGCGATATCTGCCGCCTTGATGGTGGATGCGGCGGAGTACGCCTCGATAATTCCGAGTGAGCCGTGCTTTGCGGTTGCCTGCGTGCCGAAAAGTGCTTCGATCACCTGATTGTCGATTCGTCCGATAATGCAGGAGTCGATAAGCTTTTCGTCAAAGCGGCTCTTAACGTGCTCAACTGCGGCTGTAACGTCCGCAACTGCGCCCGTCAGAATTATCTCATACTTTCCGGGGCAGGACGTGTGAGCGGAAATGAGGCGGATGCCTGCGCTTTTGAGCGCGTCGTCGGTAGCCTCAATGCCCTTTGCAATGCTCTTTATTTCAATTACACCAACTGACTGATACATTTTCTACCTCTTATACTTCAATAATTATCTTGGTTGCATCAACGTAAGTGACCTTGCCCGCAATGGATGCGTACTGGGGAAGGGAAAGACCGTTTGCCGCCTCAGCCACAAGCTGACCTGCGGTGACGGTGTCGCCCGCTTTGACAACGGGGATGGAGGGGGCGCCGATATGCTGGGACGTGCGTATTTCCACGCGGCGAGCGGGGAGCAGGTCGGGTATGAGCGTGGTGTGCTTGTCAAATTTAGCAACGCCCATGACTTCCTTCCACTTTTGTGCGGAGAGCATGCGGTAATCTCTGTCGGGATTGGGGGTGAATACCTCGTCCGCGCCGGCAACGTAGCGCATTTTATTTTTAGCAAGAATTGCCTTGTATTCCTTCATAATAGCCATAGGCGAGATGTCCTGACAGCAAGCGAAGGTCTCGCAGATGTCGCATCCGCAGCACAGGCTGGCGGTCTTTACAAGCTCGGGTGTCATTTGCGCCGCCGAAAGGGTGGAGCGAACCATCTTGTGCGGCTCAATAGGATAGCCGAGAAGATGTCGCGGGCACATATCCGTACAGCGTGTGCACTGACAGCAAACGGATGCCGCGCGGCGGAGATTGTCCTCGGGCGTGCGGAGCTTGTTCAGCACAGCGGGAATGGTCTTGGGCAGAATAAGCAACGCCTTGGTAGTTTTCGTAACTACGTCAACGTCGGGATTCTTTATAGCACCCATCGAAGGACCACCGTCGATAACTACGTGAGTTTCGGGTACGTCAACACCGACAAAATTCAGCACGTCGCGTATTCTCATTCCAACGGGCGCGCGGAGAGTGAATGCCTCCTTGACGTCGCCGCCCACGGTCAGCCATTTCTCGGTCACGGGAGTGCCGAAAAGAATAGCCTCGCGCGCGTTATAAACGGTCTCGGCGTTCATTACGATAACGCCCTTGGTGATAGGCAGATTTCCGGGGGGCACAAGCCGTCCCGTTGCCTGATATATAAGATTTATTTCGTCGCCCATAGGGTAGACGTTGGGGATATGCTTGACGGTGATGCCATCGGCGAGTGCCGCGCCGTCCTCAAGTCCAAGCTTCAGAGCGCGATAGTCCTTTATGGCGAACAGTCCCGTGGGTATTTTTGCGTACTCCATAATAAGACGCATACCCTCGACTATTTCACTCAGCTTTTCGCGGGTGAGGGTGAAGTCGGTATACATCAGGGGCTCACATTCGACGGCGTTGATGAGAAGTATCTCCGCGCCGTCAGCCAGCTTTGCGTATGTAGGGAAGCCTGCGCCACCCGCACCTACGACTCCCTGGGTCTGCAGAGCCTGCTTTACATTGGTATTCAACATGGGTATAAATCTCCGTTAATTCTGAATCTTATCGATAATTCCTACTACAAGCGCGTCAACAGGGGAGTTCACGTCGTCAAGTCCGACGCGAGCCGCACTGCCTGTAGCGACCAGAACCTCCTCGCCGATTCCCGCGCTGATGGAGCGGTCAACGGCAATAATAAACTCGTCCGTGAGAGTCTTGTTCTCAATAAGCTGGATCTCAAGGAACTTGTAACCCTTGAGAGAATCGAATTTGTTGGTGGAAACAATGTTTCCAACTACCTTTCCTTTGAGCATGGAAGTACATCCTTTCAGTATAAATGAATAGTGAATAATGAATGATGAATAATGAATAATTGAGGAGGCTTTTCGCGAAGCGAAAAGCGTCATTTTAATTTTCTTACCGTAGGGGGGGCTTGCTCCTCCCGCCGCGGTCAAAAGAACAAAGAATGATGAATAAATAATAAAGAATTAATACCGCAGTGGGTAAGGGGCCCACGGGGGTTATCGAGATGTTTACGGTTGCCACCATTGTAAACAAATCTAAACAAGAAATTTTTGCAGTAAAGTTCTTTGATCCAAACTTTCTTTCAAGAAAGTTTGGTGGGGTGTGGGGTGAAACCCCACATCAGTTCAAATCACTTCTTAACCGGTACGACTTTGCTTCCGTTTTTGAAGCCGACTGCGTTAGCGTCGTCGGTATCCACGTGCATTTCGAGGCGGAACTGCTCGTGGACGCGCACCTGAACGTCAAACCAGCGGGTACGCTTGGTGCCGCTGAATGCGTCAACGTCGATATATTCACCGTCGGTGACATGGAATTTAGCCGCGTCGGAGGGGCTCATGTGAATGTGGCGGTTTGCGATAATGCAGCCCTCGTTCAGAACGAGTGTTCCCTTCGGACCGATAATGGTAATGGGAGCAGAGCCCTCGGTCTTGCCCGACTCGCGCACGGGGGGCTTGACCTTCAGCACGTAGGAGTCGGTAACGGATATCTCCACCTGATTTTTGGAGCGCAGAGGGCCAAGCACGCGCACGCCCTCAATGGCGCGCATAGATGGTCCGACGAGAGTCAACTGCTCCTTGCAGGCGTACTGACCGGGCTGGGAGAGATCCTTGATGGGAGTCAGCTCGTAGCCTTTTCCGAAAAGGGTTTCAAGGCCCTCGCGGTTGAGATGGATGTGGCGGTTGGAGATTCCCACGGGGATTTCAAGCGAGCCGCCGTCCGTACCTTCCGAATATTCCGAAAGCACGCGCTTTACTATTTCTTCTACTGTTTTAGAGCACAGTTCCATAAACGTATTCCTTCCTTTATACAAAGCTTTACAAATGAGCAAACCGAGAGATTTCTTGTAAGTTAAAAGCAGAAATTCCTTGGTACGCCCACTTGCGGGCGTAAATTTGTGGGGTGTACGGTTGCCGCAAAGGCGCGGCAACCGTACTCTTGCGACGGAAAGATCCGTCGATACAGGTTAAGACAAGCCTATCAGATAGTGGGAAGGAGCTTGTCAACGTCGGTGTGAGGTCTGGGAATAACGTGAGTAGCGATAACCTCACCCAGTCTGGAAGCAGCTGCGCCGCCTGCCTCAACGGCAGCCTTAACAGCGCCAACGTCGCCGCGAACCATAACGCTTACGAGACCGCTACCGATCTTCTCGGAGCCGATAAGAGTTACGTTTGCAGCCTTAACCATAGCATCAGCTGCCTCGATAGCAGCTACAAGACCTCTGGTTTCAACCATTCCAAGAGCTTCGTTCATTGTATTTTCCTCCTAAAAAATTTTTCAATTTATATCAAAGCCGACCGTCGGCAATGACACTGTGTGCTTTTGTCGCCCCGCGGGCGAGCCGAGCCGAATTTATACGGCGTCGGTCTTTAAGAATTTCATGATCTCCTCGTGAGGGCGGGCGATTACCTCGCAGAGCTTGACGTTTCCAACCTCTGCGGCGGCGGCGCGACCTGCTTCTGCCGCTGCAGTAACAGACGAAACCGAGCCCTCCACCACCAGGGTTACAAGCCTACCGCCAAGTCTTTTTTCAACGTGAATGAGCTTGACGTCGGCGGCTTTTACCATTGCATCGAGTCCTGCTATGGCAGTTACCATTGCCTGAACCTCGAGCAGAGCTATTGCCTTTTCCATAGTGATGCTCCGATTGCTTTGTTTAAGTATCTGACTTTATCAGCCGAGAGTGGGGAGCAGCTTGTTAACGTCGGTGTGGGGTCTGGGGATAACGTGAGTAGCGATAACCTCGCCCAGTCTGGAAGCAGCTGCGCCGCCTGCCTCAACAGCAGCCTTAACAGCTCCAACGTCACCGCGAACCATAACGCTTACGAGACCGCTACCGATCTTCTCGGAGCCGATAAGAGTTACGTTTGCTGCCTTTACCATAGCATCAGCTGCCTCGATAGCAGCTACAAGACCTCGGGTCTCAACCATTCCCAATGCTTCACTCATAATAATCCTCCTGTTCGTCGCTTTGCGACTTTTTAATTTTTAGATTTTGTTTTTTAATTAATAATGTAGACTTTATTTCTTTGGGTTGCGCAGCTTATCTCTGCCCGTGGCGGTGAGATGTGCGAACCATTCAACCGAGGGATCAAGTCCAGAGTTGATCTTTGACGTGATGTAGAGGTTTCTCTCCTTGGCAACCGCAACGCCTGCGTCGTGCGCCGCTTCAACTGCGGCGGGATCGCCCTCGAATTTTACTATCATAACGAGGGGGACTTCACACTGGTCGGCATTTGCGGGCTTGTTTCTGTCGATAGCCACTACCTTAACGTCTGCGGCCTTTGCAACCGCGTCCGCAACCACGATAGAGGTTGCGAATCCGTAAACTTCGATCATTCCGAGAGCTGCCATAACGGTAACCTCTTATGCCTTGTAGCAGATCTTGATACCCTTTTGAGCTACGTTTGTTTCCATAGCCTCGTTCATCTCGTCAAGAGAGAAGGAGTGGGTGATCAGCTCTTCGATCGGAATGTTCATTTCCTCGCACTGGTGGAGGAAAGCAACGGTCTTGGGGTAATCCTCTGCGCTGTAGTCCCAAGAGCCGACAATGTCGATCTCCTTGTTACACATAGCGAAGTGAGGATTGATGGAATACTCTCCGTTGTTAACGAAGAAGCCCATCTCGCACATACCGCCGCCGCGGCGGATGTAGCTGTAAATGTCGGCGGCAGCAACGGGTGCGCCGGTGCACTGGAATGCAAAATCAACTCCAACGCCGTTTGCGATCTCCTTGACCTTTGCAACGCGCTTGTCAAGAGTATCCTCGGTGGGACGCTTGAAGCAGACAGTGGTCTTCGCGCCCATGCGCTGTGCCACTTTCAGTCTGTCCTCGTTTCCGTCAACCGCAATAATGTGGTTGATACCTGCCGCGCGGAGGACGGTGATCATAACCAATCCTACGGGACCGCAGCCCTGAACGAGTACCTTCGAGCCGAAGTTGATAAGTCCTGTGGACTGACCGCGCTCAAGCGCGTGAACGCAAACGCAAGCCAGCTCAAGGAGCATTCTCTGATTAAGATTAAGGTCGTTGACCTGGAAGTAGGTCGTACCTTCTCCGGGAATGACCATGTAGTCAGCAAACCAGCCGTTAGCTCGGTTGCCCTCGGCCTTTCCTCTGGCTTCGCCGATAAGACCGAACACGCCCTGCTTGTCGCAGAGGTTGGTTCTACCGGGAGTCATACGGCAAGCGTAGCACTCGCCGCAGGAGATTACGGAGGTAACGATCTTGTCGCCGACTCTGAGGGGCTTGCCCGCGGTATCGGTCTTGATATTCTTACCAACGTAAACGACCTCACCCGTTCCCTCGTGTCCGAGGATTACGGGAATAAGACCGAAGGGGTCGGACTTCCACTCATGAACGTCCGTTCCGCAGATACCTGCGCCCTCGACCTTAACAAGAATATCGTTGTCGCCAAGCTGAGGTAGGGGAATTTCCTGTACCTCGATCTTCTTGCTTCCAACCAGCATAGCCGCGCGGACCTTGCTCGGAATAGCCGCAGAGGATGCGGGAGCGGTTCTGCCCATAGAACCCAGCACCTGACGGACGATATCCTCGATCTGTGTAGAGGTAATATCCATTGTGATCTTCCTTTCTGTAAAAGTGGTTAAATGATTCTGAAGCTGTCAGCCATAACGCATCTGCGAAGTCTTGTAAAGCTCTTTGCAGAGGTAATGCCCTCGCCCGTGGGACCTGCGATGGTGAAGGTGGTGTGACCCTCTCCGCCAAAGCCGATTCCCGCATAAGAGGGAGCGTTCTTTACGAAAATGGTGGTTTCGACAGCCTTTGCGAATCTTGAAAGATTGTCAATGTTTTTGGAGTGCATGTGCGCCGTGTGACGGTTGCCGTGCTCTGCCTTGCAGGCAAGCTCGATAGCCTCGTCAATGTCGCGCACGCGGACGATACCGAGAATAGGCATCATCAGCTCCTCCTGAACGAACAGATGCTCAAACGGAACCTCCGCGATAGCGCATCTGATCTCGGGGCCGACCTTGATACCGATCTTTTCAAGAATGACACGGCAGTCACGTCCAACGCAATCGCGGTTGACGATATGCTTTACCTTGCCCGTCTTGGGATCAGTCTTTTCAACAAGCACCACCTTTGCAAGTGCGTCAGCCTGCTCTCTTGTCAGCAGGATGCATCCGTTTTTCAGCATGCCGGAGATAAGTCTGTCGGCAACGCCGTTGAATACGAACACCTCTTTTTCAGCGATGCAGGGGAGGTTGTTGTCGAAGGTACAGCCGTCAATGATATCCTTCGCCGCCTTCTCAATATCGGCAGTATCGTCAACGATAACGGGAGGATTTCCCGCGCCCGCGCCGATAGCCTTCTTTCCGGAGGAGAGAACGGCTCTTACAACTCCGGGTCCGCCCGTGCAAACGAGCAGCTTGATGGAAGGATGCTTATACATGATATCAGCACTTTCAAGCGTAGGCTTTGCTACCGAAGCCACAAGGACCTCAGGTCCGCCTACTGCGTGTACTGCGCGGTTGACAAGGTCAACGGCGTAGTTAGATGTAGCGATAGCACCGGGGTGAGGGTTGAAAACAACACCGTTTCCTGCCGCTATCATGCCCATGCTGTTACAGATAACAGTCTCGGAGGGGTTGGTGGAGGGAGTGATAGCTCCAACCACGCCGAAGGGTGCGCGCTCGGTGAGGGTAAGACCGCAGTCACCGGTCTTTGCCTCGGCAACGATATCCTCCGTTCCGGGTGTTTTATCCGCAACCAGCTTGTGCTTTGCGATTTTGTGGTCGACGCGTCCCATTTTGGTTTCAGCGACGCCCAGAGCCGCCATTACGTCAGCCTCCGCGCGACAGTATTCGCGAATGGAGGTGATCAGCTTTTCCCGCTCGGCGACTGTCATTGAGCGGATAGCCTTATATCCTTTTTCGGCGGCGGCGATGGCGTCCTCCATCTTATCGTAGATACCAACAAGACGGCGACCGTTGTACTGGGTAGAGTCCCAGCCTGTCTTTGCGACGGGCGCGGAGGTGACAAGCTCTTTTACGACCTTTGCCACTACCTCTGCGACCTGCGCTTCGGTCAGATTAACAGCCATGTTATCACCTACCTGAATTTAAGTGGCAGGGGATTACTTGCCGAGAGCTGCAAGGACCTTCTTGGTAATTTCAGCTACCAGGTCGTTGTCAGCAGATGCTGCATGGTTGCCGCAGTTGCAGGTGTGACCTGCGGGAGCGTTGTCCTTGCAACGGCAGTTGGACGTACCGAGATTGGGGCAGGTCTTGCATCCGGGATGCTTGCCGGGAAGTCCCATTCTCTTGCGGAGGTCCATCAGCTTCTCAAGCTCCGCGCAGGGGATCTCGTCGATACGGCTGTTGAGGCCTGCACCGATCTGACGTGCGTAGAGGTTGATCTTTGCGTTGAATTCAACTTCCTCCATAGTGAAGCAAGCGCGGAGCAGGGTGTTACCTACGGTCAGCGCGCCGTGGTTCTTAAGAAGGAAAGCGTCATGCTTCTGAATGTAGGGCATGAGAGAGTCCGGAATCTCCATGGTGGAGGGAGTACCGTAATCACAGGTAGGAACGTTACCGATAGTCAGAATAGCCTCGGGGAGGATGTACTGATCCATCTCAACACCTGCAACGGTGAAAGCGGTAGCAACAGGGGGATGAGCGTGAACGACAGCGCCTGCGTCGGGACGCTCCTGATAAACTCTCATGTGCATCTTGATCTCGGAGGAGGGGTTAAGTCTACCCTCAATCTTGTTTCCGTTTGCGTCGATCTTGATGATCATGTCAGGGGTCATAAAGCCCTTGGATACGCCTGTGGGAGTGCAGTAGAATTCGTTAGGTCCGACCTTAACGGAGATGTTACCGTCGTTAGCGGCAACGAAACCGTGATCGTAGATTCTCTTACCGATCTCACAGATCTCTTTTTTGATTTCGTACGGTGACTGTGCCATAATCTTTATTTCCTTTCAATTTTATTTCTTTCTTTATTTCAAGCCCGCAGGCAGGAAATCATTTAAGAAGCGACGCGGTGTCGCAAGCGATCATAAATTCCTCGTCGGTGGGAATTACGAGAACCTTTACCTTGGAGCCGTCAGCCGAGATCTCGCCTGCCACGCCCGAGGGAATGGAGAGGTTCTTTTCGTTGTCGAAGGTTACGCCGAGATATTCCATGTTCTCAGCGATAAGCTGACGTGCCGCGCGGTCGTTCTCGCCAAGACCTGCGGTGAAGATGAGCACATCCATGCCGTTCATCTCTGCAACGTAAGAGCCGATGATCTTCTTTGCGGAGCGGCACATAAGGTCGATAGCAAGGCGAGCACGCTTGTTGCCTTCCTTTGCAGCCGCCCAGACGTCACGCGCGTCGTTGGAAACGCCGCTGACGCCGAGAAGACCTGACTTCTTGTTCATCTCGTTGTCCATCTCGTCGGGAGTCATGCCCGTCTGCTTCATAACGTATGTAACGATAGAGGGGTCGATGCAACCGCAGCGAGTACCCATAGGCAGACCCTCAAGGGGAGTAAAGCCCATGGAGGTATCAACTGCCTTGCCGCTGTCGATAGCGGTAATGGAGGAGCCGCTTCCGATATGGCAGGAAACGATCTTGAGCTGATCGTAGGGCTTGCCTACAAGCTCAGCCGCCTTTTGGGAAACGTATCTGTGAGACGTGCCGTGGAAGCCGTAACGGCGAACACCGTACTTTTCGTACCACTCATAGGGAGTAGCGTACATGTACGCCTCCTCGCCGAGAGTTGCGTAGAAGGAGGTGTCAAACACACCGACCTGAGGGGTGTTCGGCATAGATGCGCGGCAAGCGCATACGCCCTTGATAGCGGGCGGGCCGTGCAGGGGGTTGATGGGAATGATGGATTCGATGTAGTTCATCTCCTCCTCGCCCAGCATCTGCGGACCTGTGAACTTTCCGCCGTGTGCAAAGCGGTGTCCGACTGCGGTGATCTCGTCAACGCTTTCGATGACGCCAAGCTCTGCGTCGGTGAGGAGCTTGAGAACGAGGGCGATAGCCTCGTTGTGGGTGGGCATTGCGTAGTCGGTGGAATAGTTGGGCTTACCGGGGCGCTTGTGAGTGATAGCACCCGACAGACCGATCTTCTCGCACAGACCTTTTGCCAGCACTGTGTTCGTGTCCATATCAAAGAGCTGATATTTGAGGGACGAGCTACCGGCGTTTACAACCAGTATTTTCATTGAGTTTTTAACCTCCCGAAGATATTTTTAATAGAAGGTAAATCTATTCACCTTGTATTATAACAAAATGACGAATATTTTTCAAGAGGTTACAAAAAAATTTTGCCCGAAAAACCTTACAAACTTTTGATCGCCTTTTGAGCTGCTTTTTTCAAAATGCTTAAAACTGATAAAAATTTATCAAAATTTATGATAAAAAAATAACAAAAAACCTTGTAGCAAAACCAAAATGCAGACAGGCCGGATTTGTTGCCGCAAACAAAAAACGCCTGTTGCGCTTAAAAAAACAGGAAATTGACGTTTTTGGAAAAGTCAATGACTGTTTTCTATATATGGCGCTTGATAAAAATATATCATACAAATAAGAAAAAAAGCCGTTTTTAATGGCTTTGTGCATTTTGACGAAACGAGTGCTTCCGCAACGCTAAAAACGGGAAAATATTTTAATTTCTTTTGTTTTTTTGAGAAAAGAGAGGTTGTTTTACATGAATTTGAGTTGTAAATTATTAAAAGTGTTGGGAAGATACGAGTATTTATTTTTATGTTACTTCTGTATCGACAGAAGTAACCAAGAACGACTTAAGAGAAGAAACCCATTGTTTCCTCTCTTAAGAATCTCACCATCCTAAACGCGCCGCCTTGCCGCAAGTGTGCGGGCAAGGCGTGATCACGCGCCCAAGTCGCCAACACCAATAACGCCAAGTTTCCGTCGGAGCGACGGAAACTTGGTCGGTAAGAGTACGCCTTTGGCGGGGACAATGGTGCATAATTCCCTTTAGAATAATCCTAAACAAATTTCAAATCTTTTTCGACGTTGTTCCCCTAATAAATCACCGCTACATCGGGTGTGTTTGATTTCCAATTTGCGACCTTTCGGTATAATTTGTAAGAGCGTTTGTGTGATGGCTATCCGCGCACCAACCAAACCCCAAGGTGGGTGGGATTCCAAAGGGAGGGAGGAATTGAGGCGGCAGACCTCAAATTTGAGCTTGCTGAAAATTTGAGGTCAACAACTCATCCTCCCAACCTTTGGTCAATCTTTGGCTACTTTCCGTTGATGCAGAAAGTAGCATAAAAAATCCGCTGGACATAATATTCCGGACAAACATAAAATCCTGCAAAAAAGCCGAGCCAACGTCTTTTGACATTGACGCAGCCTTTGAACATGATCACCTCTGCGGCTTGAAATATTGATACAGCGTACACGGTATCATGCCGTTGTATAGCCGTTTTGTCTTGTCGGCGCGAGCGCCGTACAGCCGTTGGAAATTCTCACACGAGGTCAGAATATATATCTGCCACGGCGTAAGAGCGCGGAAGGGCGCGCCCATTTTGCGGTAGAGCGCTTCTGCCTCGCTTCTCTCGCCCATGCGCTCGCCGTAGGGGGGATTGCAGACAACGGTGCCGCGGCGGCTCTCGTCGCCCGATGCCTTTTTGTTGATAGAAAGCGCGTCGGCGCGGAATATTTTAATGTAATTTGCAACGCCCGCACGTCGGGCGTTTTCTTTTGCAAGCTCGATCACTCCGCCGTCAATGTCGGACGCAAAAGCTTCAAATTTACAGTCGCGGCGGATCTTCGCCTCCGCTTCTGCCTTCGCGTCTGCCCACATAGCGAGAGGCAGTCGAGCAAAATGCTCGCCCGCAAAGGAACGGTTGAGTCCGGGTGCGCGTCCCGAGGCGATCATTGCCGCCTCAATGGGGATAGTTGCCGTGCCGCAGAAGGGATCCCATAAAAGCACGTCCTCGCGTGGGCGGGAGGTCAGCACAAGAGCCGCGGCGAGCGTCTCACGCAAGGGCGCAGCGCCCGCGACGGGGCGGTATCCGCGCTTGTGGAGCGCCGTTCCCGACGTGTCTATCATCAGAGTTGCCACGTCCTTGAAAATGAAAAATTCTATCTGATACTTCGCGCCGCTTTCCTCAAACCACGACACGCCGTATTTTGAGCGAAGCCGCTCTACCACCGCTTTTTTGACAATGCTCTGGCAGTCGGGAATAGAGGTGAGTCCGCTTTTGATAGAATGTCCCTTGACGGGAAAAGCGTCCACATCTCCTATCCAATCCTCCCAAGGCAGGTCGCGAGTACCGTCGAAAAGCTGTGCAAAGCTCTTGGCTTCAAAGCTTCCAAGACTTACGAAAACTCTTTCTGCAAGGCGCAAATTTATGTTGGCGCGAGCGATGTCCGACTCGTCGCCGAAAAAGCTTACACGTCCGTCAATGGTTTCGATGCGCCGGAGTCCGAGGGCGTCGATCTCCTCTCCAAGCAGCTTTTCAAGTCCGAACATACAGGTGGCAACGAGAACAAGATTTTTTTCCATAGTGATCTCCGAGTTAACATAAATTTATATTTGTTCAAATATTTTTCACAAAAACGACAGCGAGAGGGTACGGTTCTGACACATTTTAGGGGTATAATTTTATAAGTAAACTGAATTGAACGACGAACCTAAGGAGTTGAAATGAAGTATTCCATAGCGATAAAAGCCGCGTGCGCCCTGCTCGCGACGGCACTGCTTGCTTCCTGCGGCGGTGGTGACGGTGACGAAACCACAATAGCGGGCGGTGAGGCAGTGATTGAGAGCGGCGATGTTCGGGACAACCTTACTGCGGCGGATATGCCAACGGTTCCCGAAACGCAAAGCGCCACTGTCGGAAGTTATACGCCCACGGGCAGAGAAACAATGATAACATTGTCGGGCAACAGCGCCGAAATTGACGGCGACGGCGCGTCCTTTGCAGATGGCGAGCTGCGGCTCGCGGCGTCAGGGACGTATATCCTTACGGGCAGCCTCGACGGCAAAGTAACCGTCGATACGACGGACGAATCAAAAATACTGCTGGTGCTGAACGGCGCGGATGTCCGCTCGTCCGATTCTCCCGCGATATTCGTAAAGAGTCTGCCAAAAAAGCTGGTTATATTCACGGCGCAGGACTCGGTAAATATACTGTCTGACGGGGATGATTACGTCGTTCCCGACGAGGAGCAGACGGAGGGCGAAATATACCCCAACGCCTGCATATATTCCTGCGAGGATCTGACCTTGGACGGCGAGGGCACGCTTTATGTCTACGGCAACGCCGACAAGGGAATCAACACAAAGGACGATCTTGAAATATGCGACGGCAGGGTGATAGTGGAGAGCGTCGGAGTGGGTGTTCGCGGCAACGATTCCATCACCGCCGAGGGCGGCGAGGTGTACGTCAGCGCGGGTGCTGACGGCGTAAAAAGCGCCAATACGGATTCGGGCAAGGGCATTGTTTCCCTTGTCGGGACTGACTTTTATATAAGCTGTGCGGGTGACGGTATCAGTAGTTCGTCAACTCTTGACGTGCAGGCGGGAAAGCTGGTCATTCAAACCCGTGATGCCGACAGCTCCACCGAAAATGCCGCGCTGACGGACGGTAGCGGTGCTACCTTTGAAGACTTGTGCGGGATGGGCGGTATGCCTCCCGGTGGCTTCGGCGGCGGAATGGGCGGTGGCTTTGGAGGTGGAATGGAAGAAGGGAACTCCAACAAGTCTACCATTAGCGCAAAGGGGCTCAAGGCGGTGTCAACGCTTACCGTCAGCGGCGGCAATATCAGTATTGAGTCCGCAGATGACGGAATACACTCGGATGACGAGGTAAAAATAAACGGCGGCGAAATATATATTTCTGCCGCAGACGACGGCGTTCATGCGGACAACCGCTTGACGGTAAACAACGGAATTATAGAAATAGCTAAAAGCTATGAGGGCGTTGAGGCACAGGTCATAACTGTAAACGACGGAGTTTTGCGCGTGACCGCCTCCGACGACGGAACCAATGCCAACGGCGGCACGCAGATGGGCGGCTGGGGATATTCCGACAGCTACGGTCCATCCGAGAGTGAGATCTCGCCCACCCTTTATATCAACGGCGGATATACCGTTCTCAACGCAGAGGGCGACGGACTCGATTCCAACGGATGCGTTTATATGACGGGCGGCGTCGTGATAGTATACGGCCCGACAAACGGCGGAAACGGCGCTATCGACTACGGCGACGCGCGGACGGATACCTTCGTGATATCGGGCGGCACGTTGCTTGCTGTGGGCAGTAGCGGAATGGCTCAGTCAGCCACAGGTGACGGGCAGGGGGTAATATTCGGCAATATGCGCTCAGCCCTTGCCGCAGGTAATATTATCGGCGTGCTTGATAGCGACGGCAAGGTGCTGGCGGCGTATAAATTGCCCAAGGCAATATCCTCCGTGGTATTCAGCTCGCCCGACGTAAAGAAGGGCGACACCTATACCGTGGTCTACGGCGGGGAATACGACGGAGATGACGTTGACGGCGTGCTGACGGGAGGAAGCTATAAAAATTACAGCACCCTCGGAACAGCCACGGCGTCGTGATAAAAATTAATGTAGTATTGTGTTACTTTTCGCTTCTCCGAAAAGTAACCAAAAGGAGACCAACAGTTGGGAGGATGAGTCGTGATTTCAATTTTTACAAAATTGAAATTTCACTCCTCAATTCCTCCCTCCATTTGGAATCCCACCCACCTTGGGGTTTGGTTCGTGGGTAGCAAGCCATCACACAAACGCTCTTATAAATCATTACCAATAGGTCGCAAGGAGGAATCAGACACGACTGATGTGGGGGGATTAGGAGATCAACGCCGAAAGAGCTTTGAAATTTTCTCGATAAATTTAATTTTTGATTTTTAAAAGGCTACAAAAATACTTTCCGTCCAAGGCGCATTCTTACTGACCAAGTTCCCGTCGCTCCGACGGGAACTTGGCAAGATGGGTATGAAGCAACCTTGGCGCGCGATCACGCCTTGTCCGCACACTTGCGGCAAGGCGGCGCGTTTAGGAATGAGGGTTTATTAAGGGAGAAAACCGTGGGTTTTCTCCCTTAATTCGATCTTGGTTACTTCTGTCGATACAGAAGTAACATAAAATAATATCTAAAAAAGAATAAAATGTTGCATCAAGACAGTAAGACAGCCCGACTTCAATTATTTGAAAACGCTTCCGTCTGCCTTGAAGTAGCCAAGGCGGAGGACGGTGTACCACTCGCGATCAAATGGCGCACCCTCGGGGAGGATGCCAAGCTTTTGGCGCAAAGCGGAAATAATATATTCGGGATTGAGATTTTCACTGCTTCCCGCGGCAATAACGGCGCGTATTTTTATTACGCCCTTGTCCGCAACCGACGCGCTTACACTGCGCACGAGAGTCAGAATATCAATTTCCTTATCACCCGATTTTGACCGTTTGGTCATGATGATAGGCTCGGCGCCATGCCCGAACATATCGTTTATTCTGTCGGTAAGCTCCAAAGCTCCCTCGGCACTCTCTGCCGCTTGCGTACCAAGCATTATTTCATATTCCGCAAAGGCGACGTCGGAGTATTTTGTGGTGGGGACATAGACCTCCTTGACCTGCATTTCGTCGGTAAGCTCGGCGTTTAGCTGATCCTTTATCTCGTCGGTGCGGATAAGACGGTCTATCCTCAAATCCACCATCTCGCAAACGCTTTCCGAGCCGACGGGCAGGGGAATACCGAAAACTATCTTGCTGTGGGGGTTAAATCCCTTGGTATACCACATGGGAATGGATGCGCGGACAAGCACCTTCTGCCACGTGCGCTGAAGATCGAGGTGGGAGAAAAATTGTAAATTCCCCCGCTTTTCAAACACCACGCGGACGGTGACAGGCTCGGATAGCAGTGGGCGGTCAAACTTTGAAATGCGACCGCGCTTCATTACTTTTTCGGACAGCATGACCGTTTACCTCCAAGCTTATTTGCGCCACAGCCGGAGCATTTTTCGCGGCAGTTGGGCGTGGTAGTGGATTCGTAAGCACGCGCACGCTCGCGCTTGAGGAACTCTTTGCTTACACCGCAGTCAATAACGTCCCACGGTAACACCTCGTCAAGTCCCCATTCGCGGTTTGCGTAAAACGCGGGGTCGATTCCCGTATCTGCAAACAGAGCCATCCATTTGGAATAGTCGAAAAACTCCGTCCAAGCATCAAACTTAAAGCCGCGATGGCAAGCCTCGAGCAGCGCCGCGCCAAGACGTCTGTCTCCTCGCGCAAGTACGCCCTCAATATGGCAGACCTCGGGGTCGTGGTGGGTGTAACGCACCTTGCGGTCGGTGTTGCACTCGCCAACGAACTCCTGCTTGCGCCGCATTTCCTCCATTGTGTCCTGACGCTCCCACTGGAAAGGGGTAAAGGGCTTGGGAATGAAGGGGGATACGCTGATGGTTACCTGCGGCGGTTTTGCCTTGTTGCGGTTGGGGTTTTGATAGTAAGCACTGACTACGCGGTGGGCAAGCTCGGGAATGCCGCGCAGGTCCTCGTCGGTTTCGGTGGGAAGTCCCTGCATAAAGTAGAGCTTGACCTGATTTTTGCCTGCAGAAAACGCTACGTTGACGGCGCGCATAAGGTCGTCCTCGTAGAGATTTTTGTTGATGACGTCACGCATTCTCTGCGTGCCCGCCTCGGGTGCAAAGGTCAGCGAGGAGGAGCGCACAGATGCAACCTTGTCCATCAGCTCCTTGGTAAAGCTGTCCGCTCGCAGAGAGGGGAGATTGAGGCTTACCATATTTCGGTCAGTCCAGGACAAAAGCTTGTCGGTCAGATTGTCAATATCCGTGTAGTCGCTGATGGAAAGAGAGGAAAGAGAAAGCTCCTCGTATCCCGACGACTCGAAAATATTTCTTGCCTGACAGTCGATAACGTCAGCCGATTTTTCACGGACGGGGCGGTATACGATACCCGCTTGACAGAAGCGACAGCCGCGTATACAGCCGCGAGCCGTTTCTACGGTTATGCGGTCCTGCACCGTTTCGATATAAGGCATAACCACTTTGTCGGGAAAGGGTGCCTTATCCAGATCCGTAACTATACGCTTGACAACGCGGGTGGGAATGTCGTCATACACGGGGGTGTAAGCTGCGATAGTGCCGTCGGCGTTGTAGTTCACGTCAAACAGAGAGGGGACGTATACGCCGGGGATAGTCCTTGCCGCCTCGTGCAAAAATGCAGATCGGGTGTAAGTGCCTTCGTCTTTCATTTTTATATACAGTCGGACGATCTCAGGTAGCATCTCCTCGCCCTCTCCGATATTGAAAAGGTCAAAGAAATCGGCAACAGGCTCTGGATTGTAAACGCAAGGTCCGCCGCCGATAACAAGCGGGCAGTCCTCGTCCCTGTCCTTTGAGAGCAAGGGGAGCTTTGCAAGATCAAGCATATTCAGTACGGTGGTGTAGCACATTTCGTACTGCAGAGAGAAACCGACGAAATCAAATTCTCCGAGCGCGTCGCCGCTCTCAAGCGCAGAGAGGGGAATGTCAAGCTCGCGCATCTTATCCTGCATGTCCACCCACGGCGCGTACACACGCTCGCACCAGATGTCGGGGTGGAGGTTGAGGCAGTGGTAAAGTATGCGGATGCCGAGATTGGACATGCCTATCTCATAGGAATCGGGAAAGCAGAAGGCAAAGCGAGCCTTCACGTCGTCCTTGTCCTTTATTATCTGTCCGTATTCGCCGCCTGCGTATCTGCCCGGCTTTGAAACGGAGGTAAGAAGCATTCTTTTCTGGTTACTGTTCATTTGCGTTTTCCTTTGCGTCCTTTGCTTTTATTGAGGGCGCTTTCTTTGTTTTTGCTTTTTTTGGCTTTTCCTGTTTTTGAAAAGGTGAGCTTTCACGCTTAACCTTTGTAGCGCCGGATGTCATAGACAGAGTAAGTCTGTTGATGCCGTAGACGGCAAGTGCTGTGAATATTCCGCCGAATATTATCTGCCACAAAGTAGTCATCCAAGGGCGCAGGAATATAAGCACGCCCGTTGCGATCACTGTTACCATAGCTCCGATGCCCGCAGCCAGCAGAATGACGGACAGCAGCCTTGACTGCCTGTAAGCTTGGCGCATGCGCTCGCAGGAAACGAGGGGATAGTAAAGGTTAAAGCTGTTGCCCGTAGCCACAACTCCGCAGCTGCGCTTGGGGCGCGCGCTGTCGAAGTGATCGGCGCGGCAGATGGCAAGCTCGCCGCCAATAGTATCAGATACTCTCAGCTCGGCAAGCATTTGAGGAGTTATCATGGGATCAAAGGTTTCAATGGAGGGCACAAAGCCAAGCTCGACAAGTCGCTTCGCCGCGCGGCGGAATTTGGACGACAGCTTGTACTGAATGGAGTAAGCCAAGCGGAACTGTCCGTCAAACGCAAGGTAGACCACCAGCCTGTCGCGCTTGTCGTCGTTATATATGCGCTCCATGTTTTCGTTGGGGAGCTTTATGCCGCTTCGAGTGAGCTTGTCGTAGCTACCCATAACGACCTCGACGGTCTCGTCGCCGTCTATCATGTAAAGCTTGAGATAATGCTCGCGGGATTCGGCAATCTCGATATGAATGTCACCGTCAGAGAGCGGCTCGTCCATGCCTTGACTTTCTGATGCCAAAACCCCGCCGAGCGTGTAGAAGAGCTTGTTTGCAAGTCTTACGTAATGCTCCGAGTCGCGGTCGCCGCGCAGGCTGATGCGCTTGATGTAAGCGGCAGACAGTACGTCACCGTCAGCGAAAAATATCTTCTTTTCCTTGCCAAAGCGGGTGTTCGCGGTATAATCGTCGGGCGCTGCAGAGCCGATAACGGCGCATCCTCGGCGGTTGATCATTCTGTTCGACAGCCACAAAGGGAGAGTCGCTCCGAGTGCGAAAAATCCGGGTGTGATAAGGAAATACGTGGTTGTCGCGGCACGAAGGGCAGAGGTGAGTCCGCCGCCGCCCACAATAAGCCACACGCCTCCGAGTATCAGCGAAAGCGCTATGGATATGGGTGTGATATAGTTCAGGAAGGAGCGCACACGCGCGTGCTTTGCGGTGCGTGCAAAATAACTGCTGATGTCCCGCGCGCGGCGCACGTTGTAGCAGCTCTGCACGTCTGCTCCAGTCTCGGACTCGGAATACGTTCCGTCAGCCAAAAGAAATTTTTCCTTTCCCGAGGAAACAACGGAGAAGGCAAGCTCCTCTGCGTTGTGAGCGCACAGATCGGCTACCGTTGCCATTAGCAGTATGATAAGAGCCGCGCCGCCGAAGAATGCGGGGATGTCGCCTCCACGACGGAACAAATAGCCCGCACCGTTTGCAAGCGCTATGATCACGGAGATCGCGGGAACGGAATAGAGGTTTGGCTCAAGGCGCAAAGCACCCTTGATTCCGTAGAACAAATGAAGCATAGAGGGTGCTGCTGCCGCAAGCAGGAGAAGCATCTCCGTCAGCGGATAAGCAAACGAGCCGACAAAGCCGGATATCTTGCTCCAAAGACCTGCATCAGCGTCGGCAATCAGGGGAAGCTCTGCAAACAGAAGCAAAAGCAGTGCAAAAACGGCGGTGGTTAACAGACGCGCAAGGATAAACGAGCGGTCGCGCTCGTACGCCCTCTGCGTGTCCGCTGTCATATCTCTGCCGCTGTATTCACGACCTCGGTAGCCAAAGGGCTTTTTGTCGCTCTCCTGTACCGATTCGTAGTCTAACCTTTCTTGCTTTATCTCCTCAATTTTGCGGTCACCTATCATCTGTCGGAGGGGATGCTCGTATCCTAACCGCAAAAGCATTTCAACGTCGGTGTCGGGAAGATTGCCGTCACCGTCTGTCGCTTGATTGGAGGCGGAGCTGACGCTCTCGTTATCAAATCCCATCTGTAAGGGATCGCTGACGGGAATTTCGGAGTCGATCTCCTCGTCCTCGCAGTCAAAGAGCAAGCCGTCGTCCTCTTGCTGATCCTCGGGAAGCAGCTCGTCGTATTCGTCGCCCTCGTCAAGACTGTCAGCGGTGTCATCCGCCTGCTCGTACGCATCATCCTCGTCGACAGCAACAGCATCGGCCGCCGCAGGCAGCTCAATACCCAAAAGCCTTGCGCGAGTTTTTTCGTCCACCTGATTTGCGATAACGTTGATAAGCACCTCGTCGGGAGTGATACCGTTGATAGCGGAGTCAGTAGACGCGGCAATACCGTCGGACGTAATGCTCGGCGGTGTGTGTAACACAGCCTCTGCGTTCTCCGACTCGTCTTCCTCCACCTCTGCCGCAGATATATCAATGGCTATCTGCGCTTCGTCGGGCATCTCGTCCTCGTCGTTTATATCGGGGGCGATTTCCTCGTTCGCGGGCTCATACGCCGCAAGGGGAACGTAGTCCTCCACCTGCTCGTCCTCGTCGAAGGCTTCGTTCTCGACGTCTTCGTCCTGAATATCCTCGTTTATATCCTCGTCAACGTCGTTTTCAACTTCAATGTCGACTATTTCGTCGAGTTTCTCGTCAAAGTCTTCTTCGATCTCCTCGTCCTCGTAAATAGCCTCGTCAGTATCCTCGTCAAAATCCTCGTCTATGACGTCCAGACCGTTGATATCGTCGTATATTTCTGCGGCGGCGCCGGAAATGTCCGCCAAATCGGCAATCTCCTCTATTTCGTCAGCCAACTCCGACTCGTCCTCTATCTCGTCCTCTATCTCGCTCTCGCCCTCTGCCTCAACCTCGTTCTCGGGTTCGGCATCTACCGATTCAGGCTCGTCCTCCTCGTCCTCAAATTCATCAAGGGAGAACGCCGACTCCGTTATTTCGGACTCGGCAGAGCGCTCGTAATTTCCTTTGTTTTCAAGCTGACCGAGCAACAGCCGTCTCAGCTCGTCGTCGCCGTTGTCAGCGGTGGGAGCGGTGTCCTCAGCAGGAGCGGCGGCTTGCTCGCGAAGTCGCGCGATAAGCTCGTCCATGGATTCTCCGCCTACGTTATTTTTATTGTCCTGCACCGTGTTTTCCTCCTTTTTTCTTACTATGGGAAAATTTAACGGGAATTAAACCTCTTTATGCTGCTTGCTTGCTTCTGCAAGTATGACCGCCGCGGCTGTGGATACGTTGAAGGAATTGACCTTGCCGTACATGGGAATGGAAACGATACCGTCGCATTTTTCCTTGACTATGCGAGAAACTCCGTCTCCCTCGCTTCCGAATACAAGCGCGCACGCGCCCTTGAAGTTGGTCTTGTAGTAGGGTGTGCCGCCCGCTTCAGCCGCGTATACCCAAACGCCTGCCTCCTGAAGCTTTGTAACGGTGGCGGCGATGTTTGAAACCTTGGCGATGGCAAGATGCTCGATAGCGCCTGCCGACGCCTTTGCTACCTGATAGGTAAGCCCGACGGCGCGGCGACGGGGAATGATAAGTCCGTGAGCACCGACACCCTCCGCGCAACGGATGAGTGCGCCGAGATTGTGCGGGTCTGTTATGCCGTCCGCGATAGCGATAAGAGGCGGCTCGCCGCGCTCCTCGGCAATTTTCAGAATGTCCTCGACCTCACAGTATTCCTTTTGCGCCGCCATGGCTATAACGCCCTGATGCACGGCACCGCCCGACATCTCATCAAGCTTCAGCTTGTCCACCTCGACAACGGGAATGCCCATTTCCACAGCCTCGGCAACGATAACGACGATAGATCCCTCTCGATCGCCTCTGCGCACAAGAATTTTGTCAACGGTGCGCCCCGAGCGAAGAAGCTCGCGCACTGCATTGCGTCCTACGACAAGACCGTTGTCCTCGATCTCTGCGTCAGTCGTGTTGAAAGTCGCGTATCTGTCGTCGTACAGCTGTTTGCGGTTGTTGTCTATGGCGTGCTTGGTAACTCCGCGGCTCTTGCCGCGATTGGAATTTTTACCGTATCCCTTGTTATTTTTCTCGTATTGGCTCATTTTTGTCCTCTTTGCCGTTGCATTTTGTTGATTTTCAGCGATTTTCGGCGTATTTTGCCGAAAGATACACTAACCTACTCTAATTATAGCACACTTTTTCGGTTTTGTACAGTATATTTTTTAATATTTTAATATCCTGAAAGGGGAGAACTATACGCAAGACATGACAAGTGCTATGAGCTACGCGGGGATCTCCAATTTTGAATAAAGTAGACCCCTGCAGCGTGGCCGTCCCAAGCGAGAGCACGACATCTCGAAATACCGTCCAAAATATCAATACGCTTTTCTGTTACCCAATAATTTTCCATTTTCCATTCACGGCGGTCGCTCACCTCGGTAAGAGTCAGCCACGACAATAAAAAGCACGGCGACCGTACCGATAGGGCAAGGTCGCCGTGTGAATTTGCAATTATTCGGTTGCAAAGTTTGTGAAATATCCCTGAACCAGAACAACTGGCGTTCCTCTGTCGCCGCTTCCGCTGACGAGGTCGCAAAGCGAGCCGACGAGGTCGGACAGTCGGCGGGGAGTCGTGCCCTGCGACTGCATATTTCCTTTGAGGTCGCCGTCCTTTTTGCGAATCTGCTCTCTCATAGCCTCTGCCAGCGCGTCGCCGGAAAGATCCTTAAAGTCGTTATCTGCAAAGTACTTCATTTTAAGCTCGTTAGGCGTTCCAGAAAGTTTTGACGTATGCGCGGGGGAAACCACGGGATCGGCAAGTTCCCAGATACCGCCGACGGGATCCTTGAAGCCGCCGTCGCCGTATACCATGACCTCGATATTCTTACCCGTCTTTTCCTTGAGGGAAGCGTACAGACGCGCAACGAAATCCTCGGTGTCGCGGGGGAACAGCTTGACCTTGTCATCCGTCGCCTTATTAGAGCCGAGCAGACCGTATTCGCGGTTGTAGCCACTGCCGTTTACGGGAGAGGAAAGAATGTCCTCAAGGTTATAAACGCGCTCAGCGCCCGCCGCCGCCAGCAGCTTTTTGGTGCGCTTGCGGGTGTGAATGTCACAGCCCAGCACGTTTTTGGTGTATTTGAGAATATAGGTGGGGTCGTTGGAGAACAGTATCTCGATATTGGAGTTGAAGGACTTATAATACTCGATATAGTCAACGCCCGTAAAGCGGTGAACGGTGGTATCCTTCGGGAATATCGCGCGGAACTCCTCCTCGGTGAAGCTGTCGGTGTAGGGGTTGACGCCTGCCTCGTCGAAGATGTCGCGCTCGACCAGCAGATTTCCAACCTCGTCAGAGGGGTAGGAGAGCTGAACGTACAGCTTCTTGCAGCTCATGGCAATAGCCTTGAGCAGAATTGAAAAACGGTTGCGGGACAGGATGGGGAAAACAATACCCATATCCTCGCCGCCAAGCTTTGCGCGAATATCCTCTGCCATCTGGTCGCAGGTTGCGTAGTTGCCCTGAGTTCTTGCAACTACCGCCTCGGTAACGCCGACGATATCGCCGTCGTTGAGGGCAAAGCCTTCCTTTTCCGACGCATTTACAATATTTTCACTGATAAGCTCGACTACGTTGTCGCCTTCCTTAAAAATGGGCATGATAACTCCGCGAGCGGTAACGCCTGTGTAACGCATATTTCTTCTCCTTTTTGTTAAAAGATGAATTTCAAAATTATTCTTGACAACCTTTGCCGTATCTATTATAATATATTCGGAGCTATAAGTCAAATTGATATTTTTTATATCGGAGATAAGTTAAAATTATGGATATTCAGCTTGAACAGTTTAAAATCTTCGAGGCAGTAGCGCGCCTCGGCAGCTTTTCTGCGGCGGCGGAGGAGCTATTCGTTACACAACCCGCAGTCAGCCAGTCGATAAAGCTGCTGGAGGGACGGCTTGAAACAAAGCTGTTCGTGCGAGGACAGAGAGGTGCAACGCTCACGGAGGCGGGGCAGGATCTTTACGCCTACGTCAGCGAGGCTATTCGCCTGCTTGAAAACGGAGAAAATCATATAAATCAGCTCAAAACGCTGCACCACGGACTTTTGCGTATCGGCGCGTCGGACACTCTGTGCAACCATTATTTGTTGCCTTATTTAAAGCAATTTCAGGAAAAATATCCGCACGTCAAATTGCGTGTTACGAACAGAACGTCACGGGAAACGGTGGAGCTTTTGCGCAACGGCAAGGTAGATATTGGCTTTGTTAATACGCCCTGCGCGCCTGACGGAGCTATTGAGGTACGGGAGCTTTTACCGTTGCACGACATATTCGTATATAATCCGAAGCTGATTGAGCTGCCGATGACGGCGGGCAAGGCGGACCTTTCCCGCGTAACGCTGATGATGCTGGAAAAGGAAGCGGCAACGAGAACGTATGTGGAAAGTGAGTATAAAAAGAGAGGGATCACCCTCTCGCCGCAAATAGAGCTTGGAAGTCACGACCTGCTTTTGTCCTTTGCTATGAGTGGTATCGGCGTTGCGGCAGTGGTTCGGGAATATTCGCGGCACGTGTTGGAATCGGGGGAACTGGCGGAGATAGATTCACTCCCCACGTTGCCGCCGCGCGCGATGGCACTTGTGACCAACAAAAAAACGCCGCTTACCGCCGCAGCGATGGAGTTCATTAAAATGCTTGGGCATCTTAATGAATAATTGAGGAGGCTTTTCGCTTTGCGAAAAGCCTCCATTTTTTAATAAATATCGCAGTGGGTAAGAGACCCACGTGGGTTATAGAGATGGCTCTTGTTGTAACCATACAAACAAATCTAAACAAAAATAAAGTTGCAGTAAAGTTCTTTGGGGTCAATCCCTTTCTTCCAAGAAAGGGATTGTGGGGTGTGGGGCGAAGCCCCACAATAAATACATATATAAATCAAACAGTAAACTCGTATTCGCCGCCGACAAGGGTGGTTTCGGGGAGTCCGCTTATGCAGACGCGAGCGGACATGCCGTCGGGGATGTTGACCTTATAATTTCTCGCGCCTCCGTCGGTGGCGTAGGCAACCGAAATGATTCCGTGGGGCGTGGTAAGGTGTCCCTTGGCAGAGTTCAGTCCGCCGATTACGGCGGGGGAGATAATAACGCGGTCATAGCCTGCGGAATCCTTTTCCTGACGGATTCCGAGAATAAACTCGTAAATGCAAGCGACCACCGCACCGAACATGGGGTGATTGTAAGAGCGGCAGTAATCGTTGCCCCAATATTCGCGGAAGGTGGTGTATCCCTCGTCTCTCCAACGGGCAAAGCCGTGCGCGTCGTTGTGCGTCAGCGGCTTGATGGCAATATCCCCTCTGCCGTATTCAAACAGCTTGCGGGTAACCAGCTCCGTGCCGAAAATTCCCGTGTCGTATATCGGGTTGGTTTCATAATACTTTATGAATTTGTCTTTCGTATTCTCCGTGCCAAGCCCGATATTGAGGGCAAACGCGCCCGCGCCCTGCGTGTTGGCGCAGTAGGTGTCGTCGGCAAAGAAATCGTTAAAATAAGCAGTGTTTATCGCCTTTTTACGGAGGGCGATCTTTTCCTCAAATGCGGGAATATCCTCCTCCTTGCCGATAATGCGAGCGATTTCTATCAGCTTTTGCATGGTGTCAACGTAAAGGCAGGTGTTGACAAAGGGGGTAGGGAGCGTCCATGCGACGGGCGCTACCCAGTCACCAAGACACCATACGCCCTCCTTGTAGCTTGTAACAAGACCGAATTCGCTGTGCTCGTCAAGAAAATCGAAGTAGCGGAGCATCTGCGGATAAAGCGTGCGCAAAAAGCTGTCGTCGCCGTAAGCCTTGTAAAATTCGTAAGGAACGGTAACGATAGCACAGCTCCAGCCGCCGGGGCCGCCGCCCGCGTAGAAATAAGGAGCTGTATACTGCACGCGTCCCGAAAGCACGTCCTGACAGTCCGAAATATCGGCTATCCACTTGGCGTAAAATGCCTTTGCATCAAGCACGTCCATAACACTGCGGCACAAAAGCTGACCGTCACCCGTGTAGCCAAGACGCTCAATATGCGGGCAGTCGCTCGGAATACCGCGGTGCATATTTGTAAGCTGGGTGTGGATAAAGGTGTCGTGTATCCAGTTGAGCATTTCGTTGTCGGAGTGGAAAGAGGATGTTTTCCTTACGTCGGTATGTACCGTGCAAACGCTATCCACCTCGCACTCGCCCTCGACCTTGAAATATCTGAATCCAAGCCAGGTAAATCGGAGGTATGCCGCTCTTGCTTTGCCGTCAGCCTTGACGTTAAAATGCTGCTCATGGATATGCTCGGCGTCCAATTCGCCGTTTACCAGTGCCTCCGAGAAGGTGATCTTTATCTCGCCCGTATATCCGTCTGCGAGCTTTATTATAGGGTATCCCGACGTATTCTTGCCTGCGTCGTAGATCTTGAAGCCGTCACCCTCGCTGACCACCGTGGGAGCTGCTTTTTCCATCACTCTGTCGGGCGGGCAGTCGGTAAGACAGTATTCGCTCTCGACCGGCTTTGCAAGCGCGACGGTGCGCCATGCGCTGTCGTCAAAGTCGCAGTCAAGACAGCCGTCATTCCACTCGGCTTAGTCGTGGGTCTCACCGTGATGAAGTTCGCTCTCCTTGACAAAGGAATTTGCCCAACGCTCACTGCCGTCGGAGATTATTTTGCTGACCTTGCCGTTTATAAATGCCTCAAACGTTCCGAGTCCGATAAGGCGCAGAGTAGCGTTGCCGCCCGTGTATTCAAAGCTTTTGCGGACAATTACTCCGCCGTAAGACTCCGCGTCAGCGCCTATCCATCTCGCGCCGCCGAACATTTCCGCTTGTGTCATAATACAACCTCGCTTTCGGTTTTTGTCAGTTGCAGTATACCATATCGGGTATTCGTTGTCAAGGATTTTTCGAGGACTTTTGCGTACTTTTCTGTTGACAAAATTCAAAACTGTGCTATAATGAAAACAGAGTCTAATGCTCAAATAAAAAAATGGAGGCAAATTATGAAAAAGACCAGAGCTATACTGCTCGCAGTGATGGCGCTTGTGCTTGCAACCTTGCTTTGCGCTTGCAATTCGGGCAGCAGTGTTGCTATCGGTAAGCTAGTCAATACCGAATACGACCTTACCGAGGAGCTGTATACCAAAATGGAGGAGATTGACGAGCTTTCGGGCTACGCTTACGTTAGCGGTAACGAGTGGCTCGGAGTTTTTGCGGACGTTGACCTCAAAAACGGTACGAGTACATATAAGATATTGAATCTCGCTAAGGGTGAGGTAGTAATCACCCTTGAAAACGAGGACTATCTTTATACCGTACACGCCGAGGACGGCATCCCCGCGCTTCATGTCGTAAAGACGGAGATAGGTGATAGCATTGAAGATCTTCTTGATTCCACCTATACTCTCTACAATATCAACGGCGACAAGCTGACAACCAACGACAGGTACGAGCCCGAATCTCCCGAGATGTTCACGAACGACCTGCTTATCTACGACCACGCGGCGTATAATATCGACGAGAACGGCAACGCAAGCCATGCGTTTGACATTCCCGAATACATGATGCCTGCCGGCGGATATACCGCGCAGTCCACCGATAAGTATTTTGTTCTTACTTATATGGACGAAAAGGTGGTAGTGCTTGACCGCGAATTCAACCACGTATCCTCTTATGCTTTCCCCGGAAATGCAACGGGCGGAGCTGAGTGCAGCGTTCTGGATAACGGAAACCTGCTCGTTCAGTACTTTGTAGAGCTTCCCGAGGACGCAACCGACTACGACGTTTACTGCGGAGCTGACGGTGCTGACTTTGCAAGCCTTGAGGCTAACAAGAAGTACGATATGGTATCGTTGCTGGTTGATGCCGCAAACGGAAGCACCAAGGAGCTCAGCCTTGATTGGTGCGTAGCGTATGCATTCGGCGGAAGTGAGATCAGACGTCTTGGCGACACCCAGCTTGCCGACAGCGTTGAAAACCTTGCGGTAGTGCTTCCTATCGTTGATAAGAGCATCCGCGCTGACGAAAGCCTTATCAGAACGGCGCTTCTTTCCAACGACGGAAAGCTTGAGAGTGTACAGTTCGTTGAAAATCAGGGCTACAATACCCCCACTAAGATCGCAGAGGATCTGTACTATATGGCAACCCTTGACGGCGCAGTACTGCTGGGCAAGGACGGCAAGGTTACCAAGACCCTCAACAACCCCAATCTTGTTCAGGTGGGTGCGTATTTCGTAGGTGATGTTGCTATCTACGACCTCGAGCTGAACTCCGTTTACAACTTTGCGCAGAATGATGCAGAGGTGCTGGGTGTAGTAGGCGGCTCCGTATTCGTAGAGCAGGAGACCGAGGACGGCTATAAGATCGTTATGTTCCGCGGCGGCGAGGAAAAGACGGTTTACACTTACGACGAGGACGAAAAGGATCAGCCCGAGTTTGAGCTTAACGATAGCTTCGGCTATACCATTTCGGACGAAGAGAGCGGCGAGATCGAATACTACAATACCGCTGCAGATCTTATTGATACCGTAGAGGTATCCCTCATTAGTATCGCTACCGACAATAGCTACGACCGCATCTACTTCGCAGGCGAGGTAGACGGCGAGGCGGTTTATTACGTTATCAAGACCACGGCAAAATAACAAACGGCGTATATACAGTTAGCGGAAAATTGAAGGTTAATTTACGCCGTTCCGAAATATTCCTCGCGGTCTGAACAACCGCGTTCCGCAAGCGGAAACGGAATATTTCCAAAACGAAGCGCAGACCGTATGGCGTACACAGTCAGCGGAAAATTGAAGGTTAATTTACGCCGTTCCGAAATATTCCTCGCGGTCTGAACAACCGCGTTCCGCAAGCGGAAACGGAATATTTCCAAAACGAAGTGCAGACCTAAGGGGCTGTCGCATTTTGCGACAGCCCACTTTTTTGTTTTATATCAATACAGGTCTTTGTAAAGCACGATTTACGCAAATTATGTAAAGTGAGCAATTCTGTTATAGTAATTACATAAATTGGGCAATTCTGTTATAGAGTTTTGGCGTTTTTTAACTTAAAATTAAAGTAAGGTCATTGAACCGAATATTTTAAAAAGGAGAAAAGTTATGAAACAAACATTAGCTTTTTTACTCGCTATCGTTATGGTAATGACGTCCGTGCTTACCGTAATTACAAGCGCCACGGACACATCTGTGGCAGAGCCTGAGACCACCGAGCCTGTCATAGAAGACTTTAACCTCTTCGGTGGCGTTGCTATTACCAACAATATGGCATTTGTCAGCGGAAATAATGCGTCTACATACGGTCAGATCTTCACCGTGCCTGCAGGTAAGCTTGCCGTTAACCTGACCATCGGCTTCTCTGTTCCCGACGCATCATGGGGCGGTGCTGGAACGCTCAGAATTTGGGCGTGGGATACCGATTACACAACCACCACCGGCGCAACTCCTCTTTACACCGAGGAATTCACCGCAGCAAATATGAAGTACACCACGTTCACCTTTGACAGTGAGCTTTCCGGAGAGCTGTTCTGGGAGGTAGAGTGCGGCAACAAGACTCGAAATACTCCTCGCGTTCTCGCTGCAAGTGAAACTCTTGAGGGCGTTATCAACGTAATGAACGGCAATCTCAACGCTTCGTGTGCAGGTGTAACCAACGGAGCTCAGGGTACCGGCACTGACGGAAACACTTATTACTGTAACTCTATCGGTGCAGTAGTAGGCGTAATTGCAGACCCCGACTACGTTCCTCCCGTGGAGACCGAGTCCTCCGAGCCCGAGTCCGAGTCCGATAGCGAGCCCGCTGACGAGACCACCACCGAGCCCGCTGACGAGACCACCGAGCCAGCTGACGAGACCACCGAGCCAGCTGATGAGACCACCGAGCCCGATACCACTGCAGCAGATACCACTGCAGCAGCAGAAGGCGGATGCGGATCCGTTGTAGGATCTGCAGTAGCAGTAGCAGTAATTGCTATCGCAGGCGCAGCAGTTGTTCTTAAGAAGAAAGAAGACTAATTCTTAAATTTAAATAACCAAAAGCCACCCTTGGGGTGGCTTTTGGTTTAGCTGAGAGTCGCACCACGCTTCGCGTGTGCAAAAACGGAAAATTTTCTTGCCGTTGCTCTTGATCGAAATGATTATGAAAACAATTTGTGAAAAAATATGCCGATTTATTGAAGCGGCGACTTTTTTGTGCTATAATCTAAAATGTATATTTATTTGCTTTTTTAAGAAAGGAAACCCGCAAAAAATGATCAAGACCCTGGCAAAAAGTATTCGGGAATACAAATTCCTTTCCATCATAACGCCTATACTCATTATAGGCGAGGTGGTAATGGAATGTCTTATGCCGAATATCGTCGCAAACCTCGTAAATCAGTTCAGCGCGGAGGGCGGTGCAAATATGTCCGTTATCCTTACCGAAGGACTGAAGCTGTTTTTGATGGCTTGCGTTTCTCTCGCCTGCGGAGCGATAGCAGGCTTTACCTCGGCAAAGGCGTCCTGCGGATTTGCAAAAAATCTCCGCACCGACCTTTTCCACAAGGTGCAGACATTTTCATTTGAGAATATTGACAGATTTTCGTCGTCCTCTCTGGTCACGCGCACCACTACCGACGTGGCGTACGTGCAGATGGCGTACCTGCAAATAATCCGCGTAGCTGTTCGCGCGCCCATGATGTTCATCTTCGCCATAACCATGGCGTTCAATACGGGCGGCAAGCTTGCGTGGCTGTTTGTTTGCGTTGCTCCCATACTCATTATCGGACTTTTGCTTATTGCAAAATTCGCCATGCCCTCCTTCCGCCGTGTTTTCCGCAAGTACGACAAGCTCAATGAATCCATTGAGGAAAACGTTATGGCTATGCGCGCCGTCAAGGGATTTGCACGCGAGGAGTATGAGCAGCAAAAATTCGGCGCGGCGGCTGACAACATCCGCGCTGACTTCACCCGCGCAGAGCGCATAGTGGCGTTCAACTCTCCCATCATGCAGTCCTGCCTTTACATTATCATGGTCTGCGTGCTGTCCATAGGCTCGAATATTGTTATTACAAGCCACGGTGCGGAGCTTGGAGTTGGTCAGCTCTCCGCGCTTCTGACTTACGGCTTCCAGATACTTATGTCGCTGATGTCGCTGTCCATGGTATACGTTATGCTTACCATGTCGGGCGAATCCGCAAAGCGTATCGTTGAGGTGCTCAGCGAAGAGCCCTCTATCAAAGCGCCCGCCAATCCCGTCACCGAGGTAAAGGACGGCTCGATAAGATTTGACAACGTCAGCTTTTCTTACTCCAAGACCGCAAGCCGCGCGACTCTGTCGGATATAGATCTTGACATTCCCTCGGGCGCGACGGTGGGTATTCTCGGCGGCACGGGATCAAGCAAATCCTCACTCATCCAGCTCATCTGCCGACTTTACGACGTTACCGACGGCTCGGTGACGGTTGGCGGCGTGGACGTGCGAGAATACGACCTTGATGTTTTGCGCAACCAGGTCGCGGTGGTGCTGCAGAAAAACCAGCTCTTCTCGGGAACGATCGCAGAAAACCTCCGTTGGGGCAACGAAAACGCCACTGACGAGGAGCTTGTGGAGGCTTGCCGTCTTGCGCAGACACACGAATTCATTTCTGCTTTTCCCGACGGCTACAATACAATGATAGAGCAAGGCGGAACTAACGTGTCGGGCGGTCAGCGTCAGCGACTTTGCATCGCGCGCGCCCTGCTCAAAAAACCGAAAATTCTTATTCTTGACGACAGCACGAGCGCGGTGGATACCAAGACCGACGCTCTTATCCGCATGGGATTTTCCAAGTATATTCCGTCCACTACAAAGATAATTATCGCTCAGCGCGTGGCGTCCGTTATGGATGCCGACAAGATAATCATTCTTGAGGGCGGCAAGATAATCGCCGAGGGACGGCACGACGAGCTGCTCCGCGAAAGCGACGTTTACCGCGAAATATACGAGCAGCAGACGGGAGGTAACAAGTGATGGCAAAGCAGAATAATATGCCAAGCAAGCACCCCCGCGCCAAAAAAGGCACGCTCGGACGCATCATAAAGTCCGTCTTTAAGGCTTACCCCGTACTGCTCCCCGTTGCTCTTGTGTGCATCGCGTTTTCGGCGACGGTATCCTCCATCCCCGCAATATTTATCGAAAAGGTTACGTCTTCCATTGAAAAGTGGGTAGTCTCGGGCGATTGGGCTTCCGCATCAAAGGAAATAATCCCCGCAGTCATAACGCTTGCCTGCTTGTATGTCGTATCAATTCTCGCACTTTTCGCATACACACAGCTTATGGCGTATATCACTCAAGGCTATCTTTACAAAATGCGCCGCGCTATGTTTGACAAGATGCAAAAGCTGCCCGTGCGCTATTTTGATACCCACAAGCACGGCGACATTATGAGTATCTATACGAATGATATCGACACTCTCCGTCAACTGGTATCGCAGACACTCCCCACGGTGGTGCAGTCCTCCGTTATCGTGCTGGTGGTATTCAGCATTATGATGTATTTCAGTCTGTGGATGACGCTGCTTGTAGTATTCGGTGTTATCTGCATGATAATCGTTTCCAAGACGGTGGGCGGCGGCTCGGCAAAATACTTTATCCGTCAGCAGAAGGCTATCGGTCGCGCCGAGGGCTTTATCCAGGAATCCATGAACGGTCAGAAGGTCATCAAGGTCTTCTGCCACGAGGAAAAGAGTGAGGCGCAGTTTAAGGAGATAAACGACGCGCTCTTTGAGGACAGCTATCGCGCTCACGCTCGCGCCAATGCACTCTTTCCCATTATTCTCAATATCGGTAACATTCTTTACGTTCTCGTCGCCATTCTCGGCGGACTTTTGCTGACCATGAACGTCACAAACGTCAGTCTCTCGGGTATGGCACTTGGCGTCAGCATAATCGTTCCATTCCTTAACATGACCAAGCAGTTTACGGGCAACGTAAATCAGGTGTCACAGCAGGTAAACTCGCTGGTTATGGCTCTTGCGGGAGCATCCCGCGTCTTTGAGCTTATGGACGAGGAGGTGGAGGTAGACGACGGCTACGTTACCCTTGTAAATGCAATAATTTCGGATGACGGAACAGTCACCGAAACAGCAGAGCATACGGGACAGTGGGCGTGGAAGCATCCTCACGGCGACGGCACGCTGACCTACACCCCCCTTCGCGGCGACGTGCGAATGGTGGGCGTTGACTTTGGCTACAACGAAGACAAGCAGATACTCCACGACGTATCCGTCTACGCCGAGCCGGGACAAAAGGTGGCATTCGTCGGCGCAACGGGTGCGGGCAAAACCACGATCACCAATCTTATCAACAGATATTACGATATTGCCGACGGCAAAATACGCTACGATGGAATCAATATCAACAAGATAAAAAAGAGCGACCTTCGCCGCTCGTTGGGTATAGTTTTGCAGGAAACCAATCTCTTTACGGGAACGGTAATGGACAACATCCGATACGGCAACCTTGACGCGACCGATGAGATGTGCATTGACGCGGCAAGATTGACGGGAGCTGATGATTTCATCACCCGTCTGCCCGACGGCTACAACACCATGCTCACAGGTAACGGTGCAAATCTGTCGCAGGGACAAAGACAGCTTATCGCTATCGCTCGCGCGGCTGTTGCCGATCCGCCCGTTATGATACTTGATGAGGCAACGTCCTCTATCGACACCCGCACCGAGGCTATCGTTCAACGCGGAATGGACAAGCTGATGGAGGGCAGAACGGTATTCGTTATCGCGCACCGCCTATCCACTGTCCGCAACTCCGACGTTATTATGGTGCTGGACAAGGGACGGATAATCGAGCGCGGCGACCATGATTCCCTTATTGAAAAGCAAGGCGTTTACTACCAGCTCTACACGGGCGCATTTGAGCTTGAATAACAGAAAAACGGAGTACGCTATGAAGGAAAAGATATTGGCAGGAAAAACTTATCTCGGTATTGAGCTTGGCTCGACGCGCATCAAGGCGTGTCTTGTTGACGACAGCTTTACCCCTATTGCCGTAGGCGGCTACGAGTGGGAAAACAAGCTGGAGAATGGGTATTGGACCTATGACATCTCGCTCGTACATTCGGGACTTCGCGCGGCGTTTGCCGATCTGCGCCGAAACGTAAAGGAGCAGTACGGAGCAGAGCTTACCACTCTGGGCGCTATCGGAATTTCGGGCATGATGCACGGCTACCTTGCATTCGACAAGGACGATAATCTGCTCACCCCCTTCCGCACGTGGAGAAATACTACCACGGGCAAGGCGGCTGACGTTCTGACCGAGCTGTTCGGATTCAATATTCCGCAGAGGTGGAGTATTGCTCATCTGTATCAGGCGATACTGAACGGAGAGGAGCATCTGCCACGCATAGCGCATATCACCACTCTTGCGGGATACGTTCACTATCTGCTCACAGGCAGATGGGAGCTTGGCGTGGGTGATGCCTCGGGGATGTTCCCAACGATAGGCGCAGACTACAACGGCGAGATGCTTGATAAATTCGATAATCTCATATCCGACAAGGGATATCCGTGGAAAATACGCGATATTCTGCCAAAGGCTCAGCTTTGCGGAGATCACGGTGCGCGGCTGACGGATGCGGGTGCGAGATTCCTTGACGAGTCGGGCAAGCTGACGGCGAGAATATGCGTCTGTCCTCCCGAGGGCGACGGCGACACGGGCATGACAGCCACGGGCAGCGTGCGTAGACGCACGGGCAACGTATCTGCGGGAACGTCGGTGTTTTCCATGCTGGTGCTTGACAAGCCGCTTGGCGGCGTATACCCCGAAATTGACGTTATCTCCACTCCCTCGGGCGATCCCGTTGCTATGGTACATTGTAACAACGGCTGCTCCGAGCTTGATGCATGGGTAAAGGTGTTCGGAGAGTTTTCGGAGCTGCTCGGCAATTCCGTGGACAAGTCCGCGCTTTACAACATGCTTTACAACAACGCACTGACTGCAGACGCCGATTGCGGCGGTGTAGTTGCTTATAATTATCTTGCAAGCGAGCCTGTCGCGGGAGTTGAGGGCGGTGCGCCCATGTATTTCTGCCCGACAGGTGGCAGACTGACTCTCGGCGGATTCTTCCGCGCACAGCTTTACGCTACCGTTGCGGTGCTTCGCATAGGCATGAATATCTTGTCGGAAAAAGAAAATATCACGGCTGACACCTTCAACGCTCACGGCGGACTTTTCAAGGTTCGCGGCGTTGCTCAGCAGATTTTGGCTGACGCCTTGCGCGTTCCCGTTGCGGTATCCGAATCTGCAGGCGAGGGCGGCGCGTGGGGTATGGCTCTGCTTGCGGCTTATTCCGCAACTGCCGACGGTATGACCCTTGAGGATTGGCTTGACGAGAAGGTGTTCGGCGCGGTAAGCACCGAAACGCGAGTCCCCACCGTCGACGGAATGAACGGCTTTGACAAATATTTTGAGCGCTACGTGGCGGGTCTTGCCGCCCAAAGAGCGCTTTGACGGAGAAAAATGAGCATTCGAAATTCCTATACGCACACGAAATACGCCTCATATATAGGCTACGTTACGCAGGCGATAATCAACAATTTTCCGCCCCTGCTTTTCGTATATTTTTCAAACAATTATTCTCTCCCACTGTCGCAGATATCTTTAATAGTCGCGCTGAATTTTGCCGTGCAGATAGCGGTGGATCTCATTGGCGCTGCCGTTATCGACAAGATAGGCTATCGTCCTTGCGTGATATTCGCGCACCTGATGAGCGGCGTGGGACTTATAATGCTTGGCATTTTGCCAAACACCCTGCAAAACCCATACGTGGGAATAATAATTGCCACCGTTTGCTCCGCTATCGGCGGCGGCTTGCTGGAGGTAATTATCAGCCCTATAATTGAGGCTTGCCCGTTTAAAAACAAGCGATCGGCGATGAGCTTTCTCCATTCCTTCTACTGCTGGGGACACGTGTTCGTAGTTCTCGGAAGCACGGCGTTTTTCGTGTTTGTCGGAATCGACTCGTGGATCTGGCTTGCTATGGCTTGGGCGGCAATTCCCTTACTTAACGCAGTATATTTTGCCCTCGTGCCGATTCACGAGCTGGACTCAAGCGCTCCCGACGGCGAGCCGAAGCGCGCGGGCGGATTTTTAAAGACACGCATATTCTGGCTATTTATGCTCCTTATGCTTTGCGCAGGCGCATCCGAGCTTGCAATGTCACAGTGGGCATCTGCATTTGCGGAAACGGGTCTCGGCGTTTCTAAAACCGTCGGAGACCTTATGGGACCCTGCATGTTTGCGATACTCATGGGAACTGCACGAGTGCTTTATGCTAAAATATCCGAAAAGCTGGGCGCGACTCGCTACATGTGCCTGTGCTGTGGACTGTGCGTGGTCGGTTATCTCTTGGCGGCGCTCTCCCCACACCCCGCGCTCGGACTTGTCGGCTGTGGGCTCTGCGGTTACGCCGTCGGCGCTATGTGGCCGGGTACTTATACCATGGCGGCGCAAAAATGCTACGGTGGCACGGCCCTCTTTGCCCTCCTCGCCTTCGCGGGTGACATAGGTTGCTCGCTCGGCCCGTCCGTTATCGGTGTCGTCGCTGATTTGAACGGCGGTCAGCTCCAATACGGCATGCTCGTCGCGACTGTATTTCCCATCATCCTCGCCCTCGGTACGCTGGCTTTGGGAAAACGAAAGGAATGAGGGTGTATGCATGGAGGCTGCCCCAAGGCCCGCACAATTCGTAATGCATGCATCTACGGCGAAAAGTATAGCAATAAAAAGAAACGCCAACCGTCGGTTGGCGTTTCTTTTTATATGACAATTACAGCTTAGAGAAGCCGTGGCAATTCATGAGCGCGTCGATTTTATGTCCCTCGCGGCAGAGGGGACAATCGTGAGAAGGAGCGGAAAAATAATCAGGCAGGTCATTGGGGTTGAACACCGACGTGATGGGATATCCAGCGCACTCCTGCGCAGTTGCGAATATGGATGCAACTCCCACTACCTCGCCGCCGTAATACTTGACAGCCTCAACAGCCGCCTTGGCGGTAACACCCGTAGCTACGGAAACCGCAAGAACAAGCACGTGCTTGCCCTTTATCATAGGCACGATATTGTCGCGGAACAGCATCTGCGAGCCCGACGTCATTTCGGGGGTGACAACGTATATCGTCTGATGGGCGTTAATGTTAATGAAATCGTTCTTTGTCAGCTCGTTTGCGAGGCAGGTTCCTACCACCTCCATGCCGTCGAGACAGAGAATGGTATCGACGATTTTGGTGCTGAATCTATGTCCGCCGCAAAGCTCCTGAGCTACCGCCTTCGCCTCCGAAAGTCGGGATTTTTGCGCGGCAACATCAATGTAATAATTGCTGTGAGAGTGATTGGTAGCAAAGTGTCCCTTGGCAACGCGCAGATGCAGGTTGTTGCCCTTGGTTTTGATTTTTATAACGTTTGTTGTGGGCATAAGGTCCTCCTTGTTTTTTATATTTCGTGTGACTATTATACAACAAAACCGCGAAAATTACAATAGCTTCTCCAAAAATTCCTGCATGTTTTGGAAATTTTCTTGCAATTACCGCTCGGGAACGGCTATTCTGTCAAACAGCCGATGGGCGTTTTCCTCCGTGATGCGGGCAAGCTCGGTGCAGTCGATACCGTGAAGCCTTGACAGAACGTTGGCTACGTCGGGCAGAAGTGCCGAATGATTGACCTTTCCTCTGTGGGGAACGGGGGACATATACGGGCAATCCGTTTCAAGCAATATGCGGTCAAGCGGTAAAGCCGCCGCCACGGCGCGAAGCCGCTCTGCATTTTTAAACGTCACAGCACCTCCGAGACCGATATACCAGCCGCGGCGGATAAGCTCTCTCGCTGTTTCGATGCTTCCGCTGTATGCGTGAAATACTCCTTTTACGTCGGGAAATTTTGAAACTGTGGCAAGGCTGTCGCCGTGTGCCTCGCGGTCGTGGACTATGACGGGCAGGGAATATTTTTGTGCAAGTGCAAGCTGACCCTCAAAAAATTCCGCCTGCTTTGCTTTGTCTACGGGTTGCCAGTAGTAGTCAAATCCGATCTCTCCGATCGCCACGATCTTGTGTTTGTCGAGAGCTTCGGGTGAAGATATCAGCGCCTCCAGCCGTTCAAGCTCGACACCCGCGTCAAGTGATAAATTCTGCGCGTCCTCGGGGTGGATGCCGACGGCGGCGTACATAAAATCGCGTCCCGCCGCCTGATCTATTGCCGCACGGCTGCTTTCAATATTCGTGCCGACGTTGATGATGCCGCTGACAGTCTCGTGCATAAGCTCGCTGTCAAGCAGAGCGTCAGCGCCAACCGCCTCACCGTCAAGCGAAAATTCCTCGAATTTTTTGTCAAAATAGTGGGCGTGTGTGTCAAAATATTTTACCATCAGACACCTCAGAAAAGCTGCTGACCGTTGATAAACAGACGGAAGGAAAGTCCGAGATGCTCCGCCGCCTTTTTGCACATTATCATACGTCCAAGGAAGATCTCAAAGTAGCTCATAACGGGGCTTATATCAGTATCGATCACCAGCCGCAATTCGATGGCAGAGCCGTCCTCCGACACCGACATTTTTGAGTCGGTAACCGAATAATTCACCCTGTCGTGAATGTCGAAGGTCGCCATATCGAAGTTGCGCACGCGGCTTCGGCGCACGTCGCTTTTGTCCGCGATAATAAGAGCCGCCGCAACAGCACTCACGGGAACGCCGCTTCCCTCGTCGTGGTTTCCGATAGCGCTGACGACGGTAGCAATATCCTCGGCGGGCGCGCCTATGCCGTCAAGAATTCGGAACGCAAGTATAGCGCCGCTCTGCGAGTGGTCCACGCGGTTTACAAGGTTGCCGATATCGTGCAGAAATCCCGCTATTTTGCAAAGCTCCACCGTATGCTCATCATATCCCAGCTTTGAAAGGAGATTACCCGCATTCTCTGCCACAAGGGTGACGTGTGCAAAGCTGTGCTCGGTGTATCCGAGTGACTCCAGCGACTTGTCCGCCTGACGGATATATGTGCGGATGCTCTCGTTCTTTTTCAGTTGCTCGTAGCTCAACGTAAAAATCACCGCCTTTCTTTGTTCTGATTATAATTGTACCTCATTTTTGCAAAATACTAAACCCCTATTTTGTAAATTTATGTTCAAAAATAGCCAAAGGGAAGTGTTTTTTGAAAAAACGGCTTCGATTTTTGCGCAAAATCGGACAAAGAAAAGCAAAATCTATTGACAATTTGGCGGAATTCGTGTATAATAAGATGAATATCTATTTGGTTTTTTACTAAATGGATATATAAATATATATAAAGGAGGTGTTAAGGAATGACTTTACCGTTAGCCATTGGGCTCATAGCGGCGGCAGCCGTTGTGGGCATAGGACTCGGCATACTGTTCCGTAAAATGATTGCCGAAGCTCGTATAGGTTCCGCTGAAACTGAAGCAAAGCGTATGCTTAAGGACGCCAAGACCGACTCCGAAAAGATGCTCGCGGACAGCCGTGAACGTGCGAAAAAGCTGGTTGAAGAAGGCGAAAAGCAGGCACAGACCTATAAGAAGGAAGCGCAGATCGCCGCAAAGGAGGAAACCCTCCGTCAGCGCAACGAGCTGGAGCAGGAGATGAAGGAGCGTCGCGCCGAGGTTTCAAGAGCAGAGTCAAGACTTTCCAAAAAAGAGGAAAATCTGGACAAGAAGAGCGAGCAGCTTGACCGCCGAATGGAGCAGCTTGAAAAGAAGCTCAAGGACAACGACCTTGTCAGGGAGCAGATTGAGGCAACTCTTGCACAGCAGATCGTAAAGCTTGAAGAGATGTCAGGCTACACCAGCGAGCAGGCGAAGGAAGAATTGCTTATCCGCGTCGAGGCCGAGGTAAAACACGAATTGGCACAGAGAATGGACGAGCTCGAACAGCAGTACCGCGAGGAAGCGGACGACAAGGCGCGTAACATTATGGCGCTTGCTATCCAGAGATGCGCGGGCGATTTCGTAGCGGAATCCACCATATCCTCCGTGGCTCTGCCCAGTGAGGAAATGAAGGGCCGTATTATCGGACGAGAGGGACGTAACATTCAGAAGCTGGAAACTCTTACGGGAGTTGAGCTTATCATTGACGATACGCCCGAGGTAATCACCATTTCAGGATTTGATCCCATCCGTCGCGAGGTGGCACGTATTGCCCTTGAAAAGCTTATCGCAGACGGACGCATCCATCCCACCCGTATCGAGGAGATGGTCGAAAAGGCAAAGAAGGACGTTGACGCCGCTATTAAGCAGGCGGGCGAGAGAGCGACATTTGAGGTAAACATTCACGGAATCAACCCCGATCTCGTAAGACTTCTGGGTAGACTTCGTTACCGTACGAGCTACGGACAAAACGTACTCCAGCACTCGATAGAGGTTGCGATACTTGCAGGTATCATGGCAGAGGAGCTTGGCGTTGACAGCACGCTGGCACGCAGAGCAGGACTTCTCCACGATATCGGAAAGGCGTTCCCCTACGACGTTGAGGGTTCACACGTACAGATCGGCGTAAATGCCGCGAAGAAGTACAAGGAAAGCAAAGAGGTGGTTCACGCCATCGAAGCGCATCATAACGACGTAGAGCCCAATTCCATTGTGGCGGTTCTGGTTCAGGCGGCGGACGCTATTTCCGCGGCAAGACCGGGCGCGCGCCGTGAGGATATGGAGAGCTACATCAAACGCCTTGAAAAGCTGGAGGAAATTGCAGTAGGCTTTGAGGGCATTGAAAAAGCATTTGCAATTCAGGCGGGACGCGAGCTTCGCGTTATGGTAAGACCTGAAGCTGTTAACGACGACGATATGAAAATTATCGCAAGACAAATGGCAGAAAAGATCCAGGCTGAGGTTAAGTACCCCGGTCAGATAAAGATCAACATCATCCGCGAGAGCCGCGCAACCGATTACGCGAAGTAATTGACGGCTGTCGCAAGTACCCCGAGGGGTAACGGTTTTAAAGTAGCTGATGCTGCTAAATCCTTGTGAAATGCAGGGTTGCATATCCGCCGCAGGCGGTTCAAATAGATAATATAAAACCCAACTGTTCACAATTTACTCCGAACCACGGGAATCCACAGCCCGTCGAAAGAGGAGGATTTCAGATAAAGCCAAGGCGGTTTGCCGCCAAACACGACAAAAGCCACGCCAACGTGTCGGTTTTGACACCGCGGCGCGGCTTTTTTTAAGTTGAAAATCGCACCACGCTTCGCGTGTGCAAATAAATCGAAAATTGAAAATTTAAGGATGCTTTTCGCTTTGCGAAAAGCGTCTATTTATAAATAAATATCGCAGTGGATAAGGGACCCACGGGGGTTATAGAGATGGCTCTTGTTGTAACCATCCAAACAAATTTAAACAAGAAAATTTGTTAGCAAAGTTCTTTGGATCAAACCTTTCTTTCAAGAAAGGTTTGTGGGGTGTGGGGTGAACCCCCACAAATAATTAAATCGGGGCATACTTGCTCAATTACACCTCCAAAGCGAGGGGCATTCTGCCGTATGCGTGTTCTTTTTTGCAGATCTCGAGGATGGCTTGTCTGCCGCGCTCTGCGGCGATAGGCAAGCCTCCGGGGGACTGTTGCCATTGAGTGGCAAGCAGTAGATTTTCTGCGCCCGACACATGACCGTCAAGCTTGCGAGGGAGCGCGCGAGCGGGGAAGGTAAAGCTCATATACGAACCGATTTCCGAGCCGACGAAGCGCCGATAAGTGGCGGGAGTCCATACGTCGATAAGCTTAAAGCAGCCCTTGAGCTGTGGAAATTCCTTTTCCAGCGCACATATCTGCGAGAGCCCGAGCTTTTGCTTTTTTTCGTCGTATTCTGCGCGGTTGAGCCGTCGCAAGCGAATAGAGCTTTTCGCCGCACGCTCGGAACAAAAGGTCATGGTCTGCAGCATTATCTCGCCCGTCGGTGCAAAGCTTGGCTCGTGCGAAAATTCGCGCACGATAACGCGCTCGCCGCCGTCCGTGTCAAAAATGCAATCTCCGCCAAAGGGCAGGGAGCCGGCGCGGCAGGATATGGCGCACTGAAAGCTGGAAAAGCGCACCGCCCGCGTGCTTTCGTATTGGCGGAGAAAAGCTTTTGGCATAGGCAGATCAAGTATTTTTCCGAAAACGACGGCGGGATCGGCGGTGACGATAATATAATCCGCCTCTGTCCGCGTCCCGTCCGAAAAGCTGACCGACGTTGCCCGTCCGCCCGACAGCTCGATTTTTTCCGCCCTCTTTCCGAGGTACAACCTGCCTCCAAGGGATAAAAATCTTGCCGTCATGCGATCAGCCGCCGCCTTTGAGCCGCCGCGAGGTAAGCCGCCGTTGCCGCCGCAGAAGTTAGCAAATACCGAGAGCATTGCCAAAGCACCGAATTCATCCCCCCAGAACGCGCATATAAACGAGCGTAAAAGTGGGTGAGAAAACCGCATGGATAACTGCTTTGCCGACAGACCGTAGTATCTGGCAAGAAGCGGAAGCTTCAAAATGTCCTTTGCGGATAAGCCCTTGTCTTGCTTGTCACCCGCTATTCCCATAGCGCTCTGCAATAGCCGTACAGCACCGAAAAGGGAGCGTATCTCTTTTTCGTCGAGAGAGGACAAGGACAGCATTTCTGCTTCAAATTTGTTAATGTCGCTGTAAAGCGAGAGCGACTGACCGTCAAGTCGGCAGGTGTAAAGACTTTCGGGTGTGAATACCTCCACGCCGCCCAGAACGCCAAGCTCCTCCCACATTTCATAGGTCTTGGTGGCAGGATTCGTCCCTGTCAGCCAGTGGATGCAGTTGTCAACGTGGTAATCTCCCCTCTGCCACCCCGTTAGATTTCCGCCCGCCACTCCATGTGCCTCGTAAATGGCGGCACTGTGACCGCAAAGCTGAGCGTAAATGCCCGCCGAAAGTCCTGCCACACCGCCGCCTATGATAAGAATATCAGCCATTTTTCACCTCCGATTTTTTGTTATTATGCACCGAAAAAGTAAAAAATATAACGGCTTGCGAAAATGTCGCAAGCCGTATCTTATAAATTCTTTTCGTAAGCCACGCGGGGATCTCCGCTTTGCAAATAAATGATTCCGCAGTATTCAAATCCGTGCTTTTCCAGCATCCGACGCATAACGACGTTGCCATCATGGGTGTCAATGCGAAGGGACTCACAGCCAAGCCGCCGCGCGTGAGACTCGGCGTAGCCTACCATGGCGGTGGATATGCCGCCGCCCCGTTTTTTGACCGCTACCGCTACGCGGTGCATGGCAATATAATTTTGATTTTCGTCGCCCGTTTTCCAATGTCCGTCGTATATTTTGCCGTATGTCGGCTCGCCGTCATCCACAAGAACAAATGTGCCAACGACCTCGCCGTCAACGTCAACGACGTAAGACCTGCCGAGCGCGATATCCTCAAGAACCACCGATTCTGACGGGTATCCGTTTTGCCATTGGTTGATTTCGAGGGCGCGGATGGTTCCTCTTGCCTCGTCAAAAATATCCATCAGCGCGCAAAGCTCGGCGATAGTTGCTTTCCTTATCTCCATGCGATCAGCCTATCCGTACCGTTTCTCCCGACTTTATCTCGTGCAGAACGAAGTCAACATCGATCCAAATTGAAAACAGGGAAGGATTATAAACCTTGTGACCGTCCGCGCTGTAAACCAAACGCTTATAGCCTTCAACGTAGTCGTATATTTCCATGTTGGTGGCAAACCAAATATCAGGATTTCCCGCCAGCTTCTCGCAGATCGCCTCAATGCGGTCCCAGTTATTGTCGCGGTCAAATTCATAGCTGTGTCCCCAGATGTAGAGCAAACGGGGAATTCGTCTTGCGTGATATGTATTTGCGGAGATGTCAAGCGTCAAGAATTTGTCAACGTACTCAAAAATTTTGGGATTGTTATGGTGAGCCGACGGCATCCATGCGTGAAAATCAGCGGGGAGCATAAAGCTGTCGTTGTCGCCGCCAAGTGTTCTCGCATAAGCAATATCCAGCTCGGTAAGATAATTTTTGATCTTTTCGTAGGTAGTGAAATTGCCAAGCAAAGTGATGCCTGTATCGGGGTAAGCCATGCCGCGGATAATACAGCCGCATCTTTCCTCCAGCTCAAGACGGCAGTCAAGCACGTCGCGAATTCCCTCAATGGGGCGCAGATTTCCGTTGGGACGGTGATTAGCACCGTGAACGGCGATCTCATGTCCCCGGGAAAGAAAAATATCATTTATCTGCTCGTTTGTAAAATTGAAGGGACGGCAATAAGCGCAGTTGAAGTTAAATGTGCACTTCATACCGTACTTGTCGAAGATAGATGCAAGACGAATGTCTGCCTCGTTTCCGTCGTCATAACTGAACGTTACTGCCTTGGCACGTCCGCCGGGGTATCTTAAAAATATAGATCTCATAAAATCCTCCATGAGTTTTGAACGTGACTTTATTGTATCATAACGCAAGAAATTTGTAAATAGCAAAACAAAATATAATGAAAAAAACAGCACATCCGTCTATTGACAGGTGCGCTGAATTTTATATAGGAAAAACGTTTCTGAGTATTCCGTAAGCAATAGCCAAAGCGAGCTCTACCCACATAATTATCTCCCATTTTCCCATTTGTCTGTCCCCAAAACGCACGTACTTTACCTCACAGCACGCGAGGTACGCTATAATAAGGGGACCCGTTGTGAATAAAAACGGATTGTACCAAAAGGCGGAAACAACATCAAACCGCACGAGGGAGGCAAGCATTCTGGATATTCCGCACCCGGGGCATTTGAGTCCCGTGCTCTCATGGAACAGACAGGGAATACCCATGCCCGTGCATAGCACGAACACAAGATAAGCCGCCGCCACGCATAAAATAACGGAATATTTTATGACGGTTGCGCGCAATCGTTTTTTAAATTCGGGATTACTGTTGGTTGTCAATGGCTTTGTTAAGAGCATCCTGCGCCAAGCCGTAAACGACGATACCTAAGCCAAAGAACAGGAGCAAGAGATAAATGATATTCGACGAGCCGTTTTCCTTGGCAACGATATCTCTCTTTTCGCCAAGCTTGTAAGCCCAGAAATATTCGTAAATTCCGCAGGTGACAAGGGAGAGCAGGAATGCCATGCCGCCATTGGTATCGTTCGGTTTGCCGGAAGCCTTGTTCATTTCGTTGGTCAGGCTGATGAACCAGTATATTGCGTAAATTCCGCACGTAACGAGGGAAAGCAGGACAGCAGTTACTATCGATCTCTTTTTGATGCCCTCAAGGTTGGGTGCATTTGCATCCGTTCCTTCCTTTTTAAGAGAAACGCCGCAATGTACGCAAATTACAGCCTCCTCTGCAACGGCACTGCCGCAGTTATGGCAAAAGGACTTGCCCGTTCCAACCATAACTCCGCACTTGAGGCAGATAGCCTGATTATCGTTCAATTGTTCTCCGCAGTTTCTACAATACATGAAAGTTCTCCTTGTGTTATGTAAATGTCAGTGATTCCAATTAGGAATTGTGTCTATCATAAATAAAATTTGTACTTTTGTCAAGGCTTTTTGCCCTGAAAGTCAAAAATACATGGACGCATCATAGAAAGCAAATCCGCCGATAAGCGCGCCTAACATGATAGCGTAGAGCACCGTAATGATGACAGTCAAAGCGACGCTTGCGATGACTCCGATCAAAGCGCCCTTGCCCGCAGATTTTGCCTTCAGAGGCGCGTTGTCGTGATAGATCAGATAAAGTATCAGACCAATAAGAGGGAAGAAAAATCCAAGCACCATAAAGCCCGTGTTGGGTGCGTCATTTTTATTGTCGGTAGGCTTTGGCGCAGGCCGAACAGCACAGCCACAGCCCATGCAAAACTCGGCGTTTTCATTCACGGGCTGACCGCAAACGTGGCAAAAGCCCTTGCCGTCACCTACCGAAACGCCGCATTTGAGGCACACGGCTTGGTTGTCGTTAAGCTGCCCTCCGCAATTTCTGCAATACATAATATGTCCTCCGAAATGTAAAATGGTAATACTCTCTCGTATTACTCACATTATAAGACAGATACGCCCGTTTGTCAAGTTTTTTTCTCACCGGACAGAGGCAAATATTCCACCTTCATGGATATGTACGATAAATACCGTCGGCGATTAGCATTTATCTCGCGCAGCTTGAATACTCCGATATCAACGGATTCCCACAAAAATACCCAAGCGGCGATATCAATGACCTCCGACCAGATGTTGTTGTCCACTCCAAACGCAAGTATGAGCGTGGCAATGCCCGCAAGCGCAAGCATTATCACCGCGAAAAGGTTGAATCGCAGCTCTCGCTTGGCGGCAATATATTTTTCGGAATAGTATTCTTGTATTCCCTCCCTATAGTCCTGCCGCTCGCCGTCGTCAATGCAGTCGCTGTGGATTCGCAGTGTGAGCGACTGACCGGGGCGCAGGGAATGGGAGCTGCTTTCAATGAATTCGGCAACGTCCGAGCTTATAAAGGGTGTTTCCCGCTCGGAGTAAACGGAGAGAAAGTCGCTGTCGTCCCTGACGGTCATGTTTATAACGGCGCGCCCATCCGCGTCGTACTCGGTGCGACGTTTCGCGTCCTTGTACGCCGCTTTGCGTGATTTTGATAGAGATATTCTGTTCTTTCGCATTATACTACCTCCGCCAATAGCCTTCTTGGTTTTATTATAGTATAAAAGCTTTGCTTTTTCAAGTGGAATATTCAAATTTCACTCAATTATAGACTTTTACGTTGGGTAAAAGTCAAGACGTTTGTTGCCTGCCATGCGTATATTTACAAATTGTTAAATATATTTTGCGATTGGTTAAAATTCAGTTTACTATTAAGCTTCGAACTCAAATGGAGTTTTTGTGACCGTTTTAGCTGACATCAATCCATATAGGATATTTCATCCTTTTTGGGGGATGAAGTGCCTTATGGTTGAAATCATCTCTACAATAAACAGCGAAAAATACGATACAAACCAAATGATCGTTTTATAATTACGAAGATAGGAGCTAACAACCCAAATACCTAAAATCAGACAAATAACAAACAGCACTACAATTATAATGTTTAATCTTGAGTTATCTTTTTTAATAACTTTAATTGCAGAAAAAACAGCATCTATTCCATAAAATATCAAACTGAAAACCGAAACAATAATACTGAATAATCCCGCACCCCAAGCAGTGGTTTCAGGATCGTAACTAGTTGATCCGTCGTCAAAAAGAGAAGGGAAATATGAATACAGAAAATCTTTACACAAACAAAAAAATGCATAAAAGGGATAATATCATTCCCAAAATTGCCGGAAGTTTCAATGTTTTTTCATATCACCACCGCCTTTCTGAGATCAGTATAGCATAAAATCGTTGATTTTTCAAGTGAAATATTCGGCTTGCGCCGAATGTGAAATAATTTACTTGCTTAAATTGTGAAATATTGCTCCCTATGGTCGCAATGTGAAATGAAATTCGCCTCTTAACATTTGCGAAGCAAATATTTCACAGCAAAGCTATTTCACTTGGCGGAGCCAAATTTCACTCGCCGCAGGCGAATTTCGTTGAAAAAAGACCAAGTCAAAATGCTTCGTACCCTTAAGGACAGTTTTTGAGAATTAAGAATTACGAGCATTGCGAAGGCGAAGAAAAATACGAGAACATTTCGGTGTTTCTCGTATTTTTCTTTTTTGCACATTTGCAGTTTTTCCGTCTTTATAGTACACTTAAAGTACCAAAGGAAAGGAAGGTGCAATATTATGGAAAAGTACATTAAAGAAAACGGCATTACCTACGAACTCAGAGGCGAGCAATATTACCCCTCGTTTGAACTTCCCGAGCAAAAGGAAATCGGCAAGTATGGGAAATTGCACCTCGAATATCTCAAAAATCATCGCAAAGGTCGCTATACCAATCTTCTCTCGGAGGGCGTACTCAATCAGCGGCTTTATGAGATCAATGTTGAAGCGAAAACGATGGTGGAAAGCATTATCTCTCGCCTTGCTACCGAAAGAGGTATTGATGAGAACTTAAAATATTACGATATGCTCCGTTGGGTTGCAGAGATGAACAATATCAAGGCAAGCGCGGAAGAAATCGTTTTACGAGAGGTGGTATTTGTATGAGGTCAGTTATCAACGAACTGTGGCACGGAAACATAATACCGCAAGAGGACAGCAGAACCAACTCAAAAGAGATGAAGGAACTCCTCGGCTATATGTCAAGGCATCACGAGGAACTCGAAAAAAGCTTCACCGACGAGCAGAAGGAAACATTCGAGAAGTTCCACGACTGTTGGAGTGAGTATATGAGCCTCGCCGAAGCAGCCATCTTCGAGTATGCCTTCCGCCTCGGAGCGCGGCTCACGATGGAGGTGCAGAAGGATACAGAATAAAGCATAGCGGCAAGGACGAAAAATCCTTGCCGCTAAATATTTAATGATTGTTGTAATCCAAATAGTGCTTCTTTACTGCCGTGAAGGATTTGTCGCTGATTACGTGCTCGATACGG
>JAFTPD010000006.1 GCA_017463485.1 Clostridia bacterium | reverse complement strand
TTTGGCTCTTTACTTTTTTGAGTATGCTTCTTGCTTTTAGAAGCTTCTTTTATTCAAAGAAATTTGAGATTTCGCACTTGCTTTTTTTGCTTGTACTTCTTCTCCTGTTGTTCAGTTGTCAATGATCGATTGCCGCTCCCGTTGAAGTCCCCTTCCTCGGCGCGACCCGCCTATTATACCACAGTCTTTTCAACTTGTCAATAGGTTTCTTTAAAGTTTTTTCAAACTTTTTTTCGCTGACCGTTTTTTGGGCAGCTTTATTATTATAGCACGGTGCTTTTCATTTGTCAATAGTTTTTTTGAAAAAAATGAGAAAAATTAGAATATTTTATCACAAATTGCAAAAAATCTATATAGACGAACGAAAAACGAGGTTTTAAAATGGTAACGGTCTTCGCGAGAACGCTTATAATATACGCATTTTTGCTTATAACTATGCGTTTTATGGGCAAACGCCAGCTTGGTGAGCTTGAAATTTCGGAGCTTGTTATAACTTTTCTTCTGTCCGAGATCGCCTCCCTCCCCATCACCAACACCGAGCTGCCGCTCTTGCATGCGATAATTCCCATCACAACGCTGATGGCGTTGGAGGTTATCCTATCCGCGGGTGTGTTGAAGCTGCCAAAGCTAAAGTCGGCAGTATCCATTCGCCCCGCACTTATTATATATGATGGGAAGTTATTGCAAAGCGAGCTTCGGGGCGCGCGTATATCCAACGAGGAATTTTTGTCGCAGCTGCGGCAGAAGGATATTTTCGACATTTTGGACGTTGAGTATGCGGTTTTAGAGCCAAACGGGCAGATAAGCGTTATATCAAAAGACAACCCCGAATCAAAAGATACGTTGATGCACATTATTATTTCCGACGGGGTGATAAATCACAAAAACCTCTCACTTATCGAAAAAAGCACAGCTTGGCTTGAAGGAGTATTAAAAAAATCAAAGCGCGCCGCAAAGGACGTTTTTCTTATGACTGCCGACGCGCGCGGGCGAGTGAGGTTAGTCGGGCGCGGTAGCGACGGAAAAATAATCCCGATGGACTGCCCAAAGGAGTGAGATATGAAAGAAAAATCATCAGTATTGATAGCGATATGTTTGCTTGCCGCCGTTGTATTATTCGTCGCGCTCAACAATCTTTACGTCAAGCGCTCCGTCGCAGAGCTTTCGGATATTCTGGAGTCGCTTTCCGACATTCCCGACGCCAGCACGGACGACGGTCTGGATGAATTTGAGCAAATGCTGAAGGACAAGCTGCCGTGGCTCAGCTTATCAGTTAATTACGACAGGATAGCCTCTATTGAAGGCGGGACGGCGGAGGTGATCGCCTATTCGGGATCGCGGGACACGATGCAATACCGCGCCGCGCTTGCCTCCCTCAAGGAGGCAGTGCTGGGACTCGGGCGAAATGAAAAGATGTCAATGGAGAATATTATATAAGGAAGCCGCCGAGAGCGACCAAACGGTTACTCTCGGCGGTAACTATTTAGTTTTTGACACCCCAAATGCAGAGAGGCGTTTTTTCATTCGGAACAATAAGTTTGTTTTCTTTGATAAGCTCCTCTAACAAGAAAGCTGCTACGTCAAGACGGTGATGGATTTTCGCAATGTCTCCGCACTGTCCTTTGAGCGAAGCAGGAGCGTGTTCTGAAAGTATCTTTTCCGCTTGATTTGATATATCAATCATGCAGTTTGCAACTTTTTCAATGATATCCGATAGGATGCAAGTGACTTCATCAAAAATATCACGTTCAAAAACGATAAAGTTCGCTGATAACCTATTATTTTCACACAGAATGAGTTTGTTTTCGATCAACCACGGAAGTGTAGGATTATCTCTGTTTGCATCCTTTCCAAGAATCGCATCGCACAAAGCCTCGGTTTTGTTACGAAAATCATAGTGGTCATACATTTGCGCCCGTTTGATTACCCTATAATTCTCTGCGGAGTACCATGCCGTTCCGCTTTTATTCCACGTTTCCATTGTAACACCGTGGAAATGATGATTTGCATAATCGTTATCATATCCAAATATCCAACCGTTGCAACCAAGCGCGAGTTTATTTGGATTCCCAAGAGGAGATTTATTTCTTGCCAAAATATAACCCTTAACAAACGCGAGATTTAAGAGCCCGAATATCAGACGGTTATCATCATAGTTGTTGCCTTGAAAATCAAGTTCACGAATCTGCGGCAAAAGATTCGTTACTTTTTCAAACGCCGACTTTGCAACAGCTGCGTAAATAGCAGAGGTGTTTTTCACAAACTCTTTTTCGTATGCGTCTGTTATGATAACTATGTTAGTCTGATACTTATCGCCCGTCCTTTTCAGTACTCCCGCAGCTTCCAAAATCTCAATTTCTTCCTCAAGATAAGGCATTGAAACTCCAAGCTCCATTGAAAGTGCTTCCGCTGTCATAGCTTCATGATATGCGGCAAGCACAATAGAACCGGGTAATTTTCTGTTGAAAAGATCATAGTATTTGTTTTTATCCCCCCAAAAGTCAAGTCTGAACGTTCCGGGATTATAGCTTTTTTCTCCAAGCGTTCTCGTCATACCGATACCTTCCTTCAATAATTTGCGTGTTTTAAATAAATGGTATTTTACCATTTCTACGCTGATATTTTGCTCTTTTGCGATTTGAGAACAACTTTTGTTATCGACATAGTAAGCCACACAGACCTCTCTGTGTGTTTTCTTCAAAAGAGAAAGCTCACGGCGAATCAGATATATTTCCTCACTCTCGGTTTCTTTTTCTATGTATTCCTGCTCCGGAGAGAGGTCGTACACACCTACATTTTCTTCTGTTAGCTCCACTGTCTGTGCGGCAAGCTGACTCTTGCGGATAAAGCGACGAAACGTATTTTCAGCAATCTTCCAAGCAAAGCCCCAAAAGGCTTCTTCGTTTTGAAGGTTGCGCGCTGAAACGATGATCTCATATACGATTTCGGATGCGAGGTCGTCCACCTTATCTTTATCATAGAGCTTTGAAAAAGCGTAACCGTAGATTGCCGTCAGATTTTCGGACAGCAATTCCGATGCTCTTTTGTCGGTCATAGTTGTTCTCCTGTGTTTTGAAAGCTTTCACTTATATAGTGTCAGCAAGGATGTATCGGTTAATTAGTTTGGAAATATTTTTGAGATAATTATATCATAAAATTGTGAATTAGTCTGCAAAAACACCGCCGAGAGCGACCAAACGGTTACTCTCGGCGGTTTTTATCAATTATTCGATTTCCACTCGGCGATCTTATCCGACAGTTCAACAAACTGCGCGGTGTCCAGCCGCTCGCCGCGGATATTCGGATCGTGTCCGCAATCCACGATCATTTGCGTCAGCACGTCCTTGGGAATTTCACCAAAGCCTGCGGACAGGGCGTTGGGCAAGGTCTTTCTTCTTTGCTCAAAGGCGTGGCGTACGGTACGGAAGAATATCTTTTCGTCCTTGGGTTTATAAGGCTTCTCCTCGTGCAGCTTTATTCTGACTACTGCCGAATCCACCTTGGGTGCGGGCAGGAAATTGCCTGCCGACACGGTGAAAAGTCGCTCAGCTACGCCGTAATAATTCAGCACCGCCGTTATCGCTCCGTAATCTTTGCTGCCTGCTTTCGCGCAAAGCCTTGCGGCAACCTCCGACTGTATCATTATTGTGATATAGTCAAACGGCAGTCCGCTCTCCAGCAGTTTCATCAGTATAGGCGTAGTTATATAATAAGGAAGATTTGCGCACACCGACACTCTGCCCTTTTCAAATGCAGGTGCGAGCAGGGCGGCAATATCCGTTTTCATGATGTCATCGTTTATGACGCTGACGACGCCCTCGGGGCAATCGGAAAGCGTATAGCGAAGCACGGGGATAAGTCCGCGATCTATCTCTACCGCCACCACCGACGGATATCGGAAGGCGAGCTCCTGCGTAAGCACGCCCACACCCGGACCGATTTCCAGAATGGTGGAGTCTGGGTATTCGGTACAATTATCCGCTATATCCTCGACCACCGTGGGATTGGTCAAAAAATTCTGACCGAACTCCTTGCGGAAGGTGATGCCGTATATGGACATTACGTCCTTTATAGTTTTAATATCACACAGATTCATTCAAAAACCTCGTTGCAATTTGTCATTCTCTGAAATTCATATTCGGGAAGATCTCCGACATTTTGTCGTCGTTGTATCTTTCGTCAAGATAGACCTCAAAATTACTTGACGCGGGGATCGATTCTGTCCGCTCGCCCCACCTCAGTACGGCAAAGGTGGTAAGCAGCAGATTTATCGCCATGAACACCGACAGGCATGTGCAGGCAATATTCCACCCTCCCCCGATCATGCGAGGAAGATTCTTTTCAAGAAATGGGAACAGCAGCTTTATAAACAAAACTCCCAAAGCTCCCCACAGGCAGGTCATAAACAGGCTGACCTTGCCGTCAAGCTGAAAGGTCTGGTCAGAGTAGTCCCACGAATATGAGCCGAACGCTCTTTCCTGAAATACCGCCGACGCCCATTCAATAGCCGAGCCGACCGCTCCGCATATAAGAAATTGCGAAATGATACCCTTATCCTGCAAGTAAAATGACGCGAGATACAGCACTACGGCGGCGATACCGTAGATTATGCAGAAGGGTCCCCACACGACTGCCGAATGGCTTTCCCATCCGCCCCAGCGCACCGCGTGCCATATTCCTTCAAGCACAAATCCTAGCACACTTCCTATCATAAAGAGCCAGAAAACGCCTGCGTATTTAATTTTTCCTTTGAAGCTTGCCTTCCTTGGCGGAGTTTGTTTCATCATAAGCACCTTCTCCTAATTCCACAAGGGATTTGTAAAGTTCCTCTATTGACTCTCCAAAGGTGCTTTTGTCAAAGATATCCGCGATGATCTCACTTTCCACACCTGCCTCGCGCCTCCACTCGGGGTTGCTCATTATAAACGCGAGCGATCTCTCAAATTCGTCTTCATTGGTATATTCGTATCCGTTATGTCCGCTGACTATGATGTCCTTTAGCACGGGGTCCTCACGGCACAACAGCGGTAATCTGTTTGCCGCCGCCTCCGCGTATGTAAGTCCCTGCGTTTCGCTGGTGGATGCACTGACGTACAAGTCGCCCAGCTTATAATATTTTTGCACCTCGGAGGGCGCGACCATTCCCGTGAAAATAACTTTGTCGCCAAGCTTCAGCTCCTCGGCGAGCTTTTCGAGATTTTCCCTGTTAGGTCCGTCGCCGACGATAAGCAACCGCATCCTCGGATGCTTTTTCTCAACGTTGGCAAAGAATTTTATAAGCTCCTCGGTGTTCTTCTCGTTGCCAAGGCGACCAAGACTGATAAGCACGAATTCGTCATCCTCTATTCCAAGCGCACGGCGTCGCTCCAGCCTTTCGGAATCGTCCATAGGCTCTTTATGCTTATCAAGCGAGATTCCCGTAGGCACGACGCGCATTTGCTGCTTGAGTCCGTAGTCCTTTAGCACGTTCTCCACCTTGCGGGTGGGGGCAACGACTATAGACACCTTATTGAGCAGCTTATTGCTGAGGAATTTTACCACCCATTTACCCAGCCGCTCAAAGGGAATGACGTATCCAACGTAGTCCTCGTACATAGTATGGTATGTATGGACTATCGGTGCTTTTGTCTTGCGGGAGATTATTTTTGCAAAGCGCATGCTGAATATCTCGCACTGCGAATGAATGATATCCGGCTTCCACTCCACGATCTCGCGGATAATGTCGTTACGATAGGAATACGGCATACGCACGTTTGGATATACCCATTCAAGCGACAGCGATTTAATATAATATTCCTCGTCTCCCTTGCTGTAGCTCTCCCTGTTTTCGGACACGGTAAGCACTCTTACCTCGTGTCCTCGCGCCGTCAAGGCTTCTTTAAGATTTTTTATTGAAGTAACCACTCCGTTGGTTTCGGTGGTATACAGATCTGTCGTTATCAAAACCTTCATAAGAAACTCCTTATTTTGCTTGTGTTTTATACAAATTTCCGTTTCCGCTGTGTTATTCCTTATCTAATTATACCCGATAATTGTTTACCTTTTGATTCTATTATAACAGATTTTTGTTAATTCTGCAATAATTTTTTTGATTTTTTGGAAATTTGCTTAGCCTTTGCGGTCATTTTCGAGGGGCTGTCGCTTTTGCGACAGCCCCGTTTCATCATCCTTTTTCAGTTGCGGTCTATAGCTTTTTGAGCATCACAGACCGTTATACATCTCCATATATTTTTCCGCAGACGCATCCCACGAGAAATCGGTGGTCATAGCGCGGCGCACAAGGCAGGTGAATTTCTCCTTGTCGTTATACAGCTCCAAAGCAGCAGAGGCTCTTTCCTCAAGCTCACCGGCGAGGTAGTTAGAAAAGGTAAATCCGTTGCCGTGCATACCGTTTTCGTCCTCGTAATACGGCTGAATGGAGTCGTAAAGTCCGCCTGTTTCGCGCACCACGGGAATAGCTCCGTAGCGTGCGGCTATCATCTGCGACAGTCCGCAAGGCTCACTCTGGGAGGGCATGAGGAAGATATCCGCCGCGGCATATATCTTCTTGGACAGTGCGCGGTTATAGGTGATAAACGCACGCACTCTGCCACCAAAGCGCGCTTCAAGTCCGCGGAAATAATCCTCGTACTGGCGCTCGCCCGTGCCAAGCACAACAAACTGCGCTCTTGGATAACGGGAGAGCAATCTGTCAAGCATTTCGCTGATAATATCGATGCCCTTATGAGAGGCAAGTCTGGAAATGACCGCCATCATAGGCGCATCCGCATCCTCGGGCATGCCGTTTTCTCTTTGCAGAGCAAGCTTATTTTCCTTCTTGCGTTCGATACTGTCCGCGTTGTAGTTTACGGGAATATCGCTGTCGGCTTCGGGATTATAATATCCCGTGTCGATACCGTTGAGTATTCCGCAGACCTTGCCTGCCTCCGCACGCAGAATATAATGGAGCCCGTGAGCGTACTCGGGGGTCATTATCTCCTTGGCATAGGTGGGGCTTACGGTGGAAACTCTGTCGGCACAGCTTATCGCCGCCTTGACGAGATTTATCGCTCCGCCGTACTCCATAGTCGTATAATACTGGGGCGACACGTCAAACACGTCCTGCAAAATACCGAAATCGTATTTTCCCTGATACTCGATATTATGTATGGTGAATACCGTCTTGATATTCGCATACTCGGGACGGTATTTGTACTGCGTGTGCAGATATATCACCGACAACGCCGCCTGCCAATCGTTGGCGTGAAGCACGTCGGGGTAAAAGCGGAGAGTGGACATGGCTGTCATTACCGCCTTGCAGAAATACGCATAGCGCTCGCCGTCGTCAAAATGTCCGTACAGCGCGCCGCGCTTGAAGTAATATTCGTTATCCACGAAATAGAATATAACTCCGTCGCGCTCAAGGCTGTAAAGTCCGCAATAAAGGTTACGCCAGGACAGCTTTACGTTAAATTCCACCTCTCGCTTCATCTCGGCGCGCACTTCCGGCTTCACCGTGTCGTATAGTGGCATAATAACGCGCACGTCGGTATTTTCACCGTACTTTGCCTTCAGTGCCGCCGGCAGAGAGCCCATAACGTCCCCAAGTCCGCCCGTTGCGGCAAAGGGCATTACCTCTGCGCCCACAAATAATATTTTCTTACAGGTCATTGGAACGTCCTCCTCGGATCATCAGACCGAGCCGCCCTTGCCGATAAAGAAGGGCATGCTTTCGTGTCCAGAAAGGTTTCTGCCGTCGCGAATAACTACGTTTTTATCCGTGATCACGCAGTTAAGGCTTGCATCCGATCCGACGTAGGTATCCTGAAGCAGAATGGAGTTTTTGACTACCGTTCCCTTTCCTACCTTAACACCGCGGAAGATGATGGAATTTTCCACCGTTCCTTCAATTACGCATCCGTCAGCCACGAGAGAATTTTTAATTGCCGAGCCTTCACAGTACTTGGTAGGCGCGGAGTTACGCACCTTAGTAAGCACGGGGCGATTCTTCTGACCGAACAGAGCCGTGCGGGCAGAGTCGGTAAGCAGCTGCATGGAGCAATCGAAATAGCTTGCAAGCGAGCCTATGCACGCATACCAGCCGTCATACTCATACGTGCGGTAGTTTGCACGGGTGAGTGAACGGGAAATAATGTCCTTGAAGAAGCTGGTATATCCGTGAGCCGCCGCATCCGCAATGGTCGCGCTGAGATACGCGCGCTTCATTACCATAATATTGGTACAGATATTCACGATACCCTTGGAGGGCTTTCCCTCGGTAAAATCTATTACTCTGCCGTTTTTGTCAGCGGTAATAAGCGCCGTCTGCTCGCCAAGTATAGTCTTTTCAGCGTCCACTCGCTTGGTAACGAAGGTAACGTCAGCTCCACTTTGCGCGTGAGCCTCGATAACGTCGGAGAGATCGATATTGCAGATGACATCGCAGTCCGACAGTACGATATAGTCCTCGGTGCAACGGTTGATGAAATGAGCCGCGCCCATCATAGCCTCAAGTCTTGAGGTGTAGACCTTATTTGACGCGCTGTTTTCATACGCGGTTATGTAAGGAGGAAGTATCTTGATACCGCCAGAGCGGCGTGCAAGATCCCAGTCCTTTCCCGTGCCGATATGGTCGAGAAGCGACTGATAATTATAGTGCGTGATAACGCCTATTTTGGTGATTCCCGAATTTACCATATTGGAAAGCGCGAAGTCGATAAGACGGTATCTGCCGCCGTAGGGCACGCTCGCCATTGTACGCAGACGGGTAAGCTCAGGTATACTGCGATCGTGTATATTGGAAAAAATCAATCCTGCTGCTGTCATAATTATCGCCCCCTTATTCCGAAAGCATAGCGCCCGCCTCGACGGTAGCGCCTGCCGCTATCTCAATATCAGCGCCCACAACGGCAATTTCCGCGCCGTCGCCGCGCTCGCCACCGACAGAAGCGCCCGCACCAACGGTAACGCCCGTGTCGATAATGGAATACTTCACCGTCGCGCCCTCGCCGATAACGCAATCACCGAAGATAACGGAATCCTCAACGTGTGCGCCTGCCATGACCTTCACGCCCGTACCGAGAACGCTGTTCTTTACCGTTCCGTATATCTCACAGCCCTCGGTGATATTGCTGTTTTCGATCACCGCGCTGTCTCCCACGTACTGCGGAGCGGACGCGCTGTGCCGCGCAAAAATTCTCCAGCTCTCGTCGTTCAGATTGAGCGCGGGAGTCGAGCCGAGAAGGTCCATGTTCGCCTCCCACAAGGAGGAGATAGTTCCAACGTCCTTCCAATAGCCCTCAAAGGGATAAGCATACATCCGCTCGCCGTTTGCAAGCATAGCGGGAATGATATTCTTTCCGAAATCGTTGGAGGAATTCGGATCGTTTTCATCCGCGATAAGATAATCCGCCAGCTTCTTGCGGTTGAATATGTAAATACCCATCGACGCCTTGGTGCTGTCGGGGTTCTTCGGCTTTTCACTGAACTTGTAGATGGAATTGTCCTCGTTTGTACTCATGATACCGAAGCGGCTTGCCTCCTCGATCGGCACGTCGATAACGGCTATGGTACAATCCGCGCCCGTGGACTTATGGAAGTCCAGCATCTTGCTGTAATCCATCTTGTAAATATGGTCGCCCGACAGGATAAGCACGTAATCCGCGTCATATCTGTTGATAAACGCGAGGTTCTGATATATGGCGTTAGCCGTTCCCTTATACCAATCCGCACCGTCGTGTCCCTGATAGGGCGGCAGGATCTTGACACCGCCAAACGCGCGGTCGAGGTCCCAAGGCAGACCGTTGCCTATGTACTCGTTAAGCACCAGCGGCTGATACTGGGTGAGAACACCCACCGTATCAAAGCCGGAGTTAACGCAGTTTGAGAGAGTGAAGTCGATAATTCGGTATTTGCCGCCGAAGGATACCGCGGGCTTAGCGGTCTTTGTGGTAAGCGCGTAAAGACGCGAGCCTTGTCCGCCTGCAAGAAGCATGGCAACGCATTCTTTTTTTCTGAAAATCATATCCTGATTTCCTCCTCATATTCTTGGGGCTTGTCACCCTTTTTTTTCAGTGATGTCTTTTTGCCCTTTCCCACGGGGCGCTTTATCGGGGACAGGATCACGCAACCAAGCGGCGGAACTCGCATCCGCACGGCAAAATTATGCCCTCCGTACAACACGGGAACTGCAGACAGCACCGCGCCCTTATTGGTAACTCCGCTGCCGCCGAAGCTCTCGTCATCGGAATTGAACACCTCGGTATAATCTCCGTCGTGCGCCACCGCCACAAGATAATCCTCATACGCCACGGGTGTAAAGTTATGCAGCACCACTATCTCGTCGCCGTTTTTGGCGACACGGCGGAAGATAAGCACGCTTTGAGAGGCGTTGTTCGCATCTATCCAACGGAAGGACTTTTCATTCGTTTCATTATCCCACAATGCGGGGGTATCAAGATAAAATTTATTGATAGCCTTGAAATATTCGTGCAGCTTGGCGTGGCTGTCAAAGCCGAGTAGGAACCAATCCAGCTCTCGCTTATAGTTCCACTCGCCGAACTGACCTATCTCAGCTCCCATGAACCACAGCTTGCGTCCCGGGTGCGTCATCATAAATGCGGCGAACACTCTCGCCCCCGCAAACTTCTGCCAATAGTCGCCCGGCATTTTGTCGATAAAGGATTTTTTTAGATGCACCACCTCGTCGTGCGAGATAGGCAGAATGAAATTCTCGTCGAAGGCGTAGCTGGGAATATGCGACAGCATACCGTGATGGTGCTTGCGGAAGATGGGATCCTCCTTGACGTAACGCAGAGTATCGTTCATCCAACCCATATTCCACTTGTAGGTGAAGCCAAGTCCGCCCTCGTCAAATCGGGTTATATTCGCCCAAGAGGTGGATTCCTCCGCCACCGTAATAACGTCGGGATGGTCCTCTGCCAATGCTCCGTTGAGCGCACGGAAAAACTCGATCGCCTCGATATTTCCCCTGTCGCCGTATTTATTCGGCTTCCATTCTCCTTGACCTCTGTCGTAGTCGAGGTAGAGCATGGACGCCACCGCGTCAACTCTCAAGCCGTCGGCGTGGTATTTTTCTATCCAATAATAGGCGTTTGATATAAGGAACGCCTTTACCTCGTATCTGCCGACGTCCAGACAGCACGTTCCCCAGCCGCGATTTTCCTGCTTTGTCGGCTCGGTATATTCGTACACGGGCTCGCCGTCAAAGCGGTAAAGTCCGTGCGCATCCTTGGGAAAATGCGCGGGCACCCAGTCGAGGATAACTCCGATACCGTTTTGGTGCATAACGTCCATGAAATACATAAAATCCTTCGGCGTTCCGAAACGCGAGGTGGGTGCGTAATATCCGCATATCTGATATCCCCACGAGCCGTCAAATGGATGCTCCATTACAGGCATAAGCTCAACGTGGGTATAGCCCATCTCCTTGATATACGGCACAAGCGCATCCGCCATCTGTCTATAAGTGTAGGTGGAGTTATCGTAGTGCCGCTTCCACGAGCCGAGATGCAGCTCGTATATATTCATGGGTAGCTCTTTTTGCTTTGCGGCTTGCTTTTTTCGCTTTTTCAGCCACTCGTCGTCCCCCCACTCGTAGCCCTCCACGTCGTAAAGCAGAGTAGCAGTTGCGGGCGGCGTTTCCATCATAAAGCCGTAAGGGTCTGCCTTGAGCAGCTCCCCGCCGTCGCGGGTGATTATTCTGTATTTGTAGGCACTGCCGTCATTTATCCGCGTCCCGTCAAGCTTCAGCTCGAAAATTCCCGGCGCGGTTATCCTCTCCATCCGCTCGCCGTAAGCCCAATGGCAGAAGTCGCCCGTGACGTACACCTCGCGGGCGTGAGGCGCCCAGACCCTGAACGCGACCACCTCGCCATTCTCCGTCCTTTGACGGTGCGCACCCATATAATCGTGCGCGTGTCTGGCGTTACCCTCGTGGAACAGATAGCGGTCCAGCTCGTTTGGGACGGCGAGCGGCGCGACAGTTGCGTCGTTTTTTACATTTTTTGACTTTTTTGTGGTATTTTTTGCTTCGTTTATCATCATACGACACAATTCCTTTCGGGTTTTTGCCCTGTTTATTGTATTATATCACAAATATTATGTTCTGTCAATGCAGTTATCAATATTTTCCAACCATAAAACATATTTTAGTCAATTTCACGAAAAATAATCAAAAAACCATCAAATTAACATCAGGCTCTTGACACCTTGGGGGGTTATGATATATAATAACAATGTATGTCTGCATGACGGTATTTTGCAGACCAAACGATTTAAAACGGAGGACAAGCTCTTGATTGAAGTCACAAATCTGACGAAGCGGTACGGCGCCTGCACGGCAGTCGACAACGTAAGCTTCAAGATCCGAAACGGAAGGATATACGGCCTGCTCGGACCTAACGGTGCAGGTAAATCCACCACCATGAATATTATCACGGGTTGCCTTGCCCCTACCGAGGGAACGGTGACCGTAAACGGATACGATATTCTTGAAAATCCCATAGAGGTAAAACGGCAGATCGGTTATCTGCCTGAGATACCGCCCCTGTTTCCCGATATGACTCCCTACGAATACCTTACCTTCGTAGCAGAGGCAAAGGGTGTTGACTCGGAGAGCGTACTCCGTCAGGTAAGCGAGGTAATGGTACTGACGGGAATCGTCGGAGTCCGCGACCGCCTTATCAAAAATCTCTCCAAGGGCTACAAGCAGAGAGTGGGTATTGCACAGACCATGCTCGGCAACCCCGACATAATCATTCTGGACGAGCCTACCGTCGGTCTTGACCCCAAACAGATAATCGAGATACGCGATCTTATCCGCCGCCTCGGCGAGAAAAAGACCGTTATCGTTTCCAGCCATATTCTTGCAGAGATAAGCGCTGTTTGCGATCACGTTATCATTATCTCCAACGGACGTGTGGTCGCCGACGACGACATCTCCTGCCTTGAAGCCAGCGTAACGCCCACAAAGGATATCTCCATCACCGTCAAGGGAGATATGGAGGGCGTGCGTGAGGCACTCCTCGCTATTGAGGGCGTATCCGACGTGGCATACGACTCAAGCAGCCTCGACAAGACGCCCGGTGCTGTACAGCTTACCGTTACCGTCACCTCCTCCGAGGATCTGCGCGATGCTATCTTCTTCGCTATGGCGGAAAAGAAGTATGCTGTTATTTCCATGGAGCAGAAGGAAATGTCGCTTGAGAGCATATTCCTCTCGCTGACCGACGACACCGATCCCGTCGAGGACAGCAAGAAAAAGAAGAAGGAGGCGCGCTAATATGTTGGCTATTTACAAACGCGAGCTTAAAGCCTATTTCCACGGCATCACGGGCATGCTCTTTATCGGCATCCTCTTACTTTTCGCAGGATTTATGGTGTTCACCAACAACCTCTACGGGCTCAGCTCCAGCGTGGCGTACACGCTGTATACGTCCGAGATAATCCTTATACTTATCGTTCCCGTGCTTTGCATGCGCTCTATGGCAGAGGACAGACATAACAAGACGGATATGTTCCTGCTCACGCTTCCCGTTAAAACGTCAAGCATCGTTATCGGAAAGTATCTTGCACTGCTCACCGTCTACGCGATTCCCGTTGCGCTGATATCTCTCTATCCGCTTGTCCTCGGTCTTTACGGAGAGATAAATTACGTGACTACGTACACATCAATCCTCGGATTTTTCCTTCTCGGCGCGGCGCTTATCGCCATGTGTCAGTTCCTTTCCGCTCTGACGGAAAGTCAGGTAATTGCCGCCGTTATCGGAATAGCCGCAACCTTTGCGCTGTTCTCGCTTAACACCATAGCGTCCTTTATCCCCTCGTCGGCGCTCGCTTCCTTTATCGGATTTGCGGTGCTGGGCATTATCGCGGGACTTATTACCTACTTTACCGTGCGCAATCTTTACGTTGCCCTCGCGGTAGGACTGATTATTATCGTTCCCTTCGCGCTGATATTCATTTTTGCATCCGATATGCTGGATTCTCTCTTCCCCACCGTGCTCACACTGGCGTCCCCCTTCACGTCCTTTGAAACTATTACGACGGGACTCTTTGATATCGCCGCTATCGGTACGCTTATCTCCCATATCGTCTTCTTCGTGTTCCTGACCAACCAGTCCATGGACAAAAGACGCTGGGCTTAAAGTACGGAGGATAAAAAGCTATGTTTAACAAAGATACTAACAAGAAAAATGCGGTGGCGACGCCTGCAAAGGAAAGCCGCGCACGCCGCACTAAGGTCGGCTCTTACTCCGTTATCGTCACGGCTCTCGTTCTCGCTGTAATTATCGTTGCAAACGTAATTCTTTACAGCCTTCCTCAGGAATACACGATATTCGACACCACCGAAACCGAATGGACGGAGATAAGCGCAAAAACGGAAAACTTCATTTCCGTTATCGACATTCCGATCACCATATACGCTATCTGTGAAAACAGTGATATCGACCACCAATACAACACCCTGCTTCAGAAATACGCCGAGGCAAACGAAAATATAACGATCGAGATAGTAGACCCATTGGATAACCCCAATTTCGTCAGCAAGTATACCGACGCTACGCTGACAAACGGCAGTCTTATCGTGGAGAGTGACAAGCGCTCCACAGTAGTAGACTATTCCTCCATGACCTACTATGCGAGTCCCACCTACAACGGCTTGGTAAACTCGGAAACCGACGTTAAGCTTACCTATTCCGAATACCTGCAGGTATATCAGAACTTTGCCGAAACCTACGGCTACTACATTACCGACTTCGAGCAGTATTTCCAAGCTGAAACACTCATCACAAGCGCTATCGACTACGTTACCGTTTCGCGTATTCCTCAGACGTACATCCTTGACAATGAGGGCGACAAAAAGTTCTTCAACCAGCCCTCCGAAACACTGAAGGCGTTCATGACCAGCTCCAGCCTTGAGGTAAAATCGCTGGTGCTTAGCTCGGATATCCCCGAGGATGCAAACTGTATCGTCATATTCGCGCCCAAGGCTGACATTTCAGACAGCCAGTACGCAAAGCTGGAGGCATTCGTAAACCGCGGCGGCTCGATCTGCCTTGTTACAGATCCCTCCTGCACGGGCTACAAGAACCTGATGAAGCTTGGCGCACTGTTTGGATGCGCCGCAGAGGAAGGCATGGTGCGCGACTCCGATTCCGCTCACAACAGCGACGGAAACACAAGCACTCTGCTCCCCGACATTTCCACCTCGCACAAAGTAACCTACGACCTGCTGGCAAGCGGTAATATCGTACAGTTCCCCAATGCTCATTCTATCGTAATATCCGACAAGCTCCCAAGCGGCGTTACGGCAGATCCTCTGTTCTATACGTCAAGCAAGGGCTTCCGAGTTTCCATTGAGGACGACAACACCCGTCTGTCCGAGAACAGCGTTCACAACGTGGGCGTTGCCGCAAGCAAGAAGATAAACAGCGACACCACGTCCTACTTCATGTGGCTCGGCTCGGTGGATGCGCTGACGGACGATCAGGCTTCCGCATCCTACGGCGGTAACTACTATTACTTCATCTACGGTCTGCGCTGGATGAGCGAGATATTCTCCTCTGAATATCTGTCCATCCCCGGCACTAATGTCTCGGGCGATTACCTCGACGGACTCACTCTCGGCTCGGTAATCACGTGGGGTATAATTATCGTAGCGGTAATTCCTCTCGTCATCCTGACCTGCGGATTCGTGATTTGGTTCAAACGCCGCAGAAGATAACGGCGCACAAGGAAAGGAAACCGTGATCTATGGATAAAAAAACATTACGCATACTCATTCTTCTTGCCGTGCTGGCACTGCTGTGCGTGGGACTTGCCGCGGTGGCAGTCGTCAACAGCATACGCGACGCGGAAGGAGACGAGCTTGAGACCACCGAGTCAAACGAGGTGATAGTCATGAGCGTTGACGAGGCATCTATATACTACTTTAACTACACTCACGACAACGACGAAGACGGCACTGCCGAGGAGCTTGAATTCTCGGTAGGCTCGGATAATCTGACGTGGTATTGGCACGAAAACACCAAGATCAAGCTACGCGAGGGTATCATTGCCACCTTCGCCTCCAACCTCAACCAGCTCACCTCTACGCAGGTGATAAAGAACCCCACCGACAAGCAGCTCAAGAATTTCGGATTTGATGCGCCCACAAAATACGTTACCGTGCGCGATAACGTAAACGGAGAGCAGACGCTCACCTTTGGTGTATACAACTCCTACAACTCCTGCCACTACGTTTGCCTCAACGGCGACACAAAAACGGTATATCTCATATCCTCCGACGTGTTCACAGGTCTTGAAACGGCGGTCGAATCCTTCGTCTACCTTGACACCTTTCCCGAGATCGCAGAGGATTGCATGGTATCCCTCGTTTACAACGACGGCGAGCGTGAGGTGGTATGTCAGTTTATTCAGCCAGAGGACGAAAGCACCGTCAGCGGAACCTGGCACCGCTCGATAGATGGCGGCGAATTTACTGAGATTCCCTCTGCCGTTTCCACAGCTCTTACCAAGCTGGTGTCCGGTATGGAATACCTCTCCTGCGTTTCCGTTTACGAGAGCAAGCTGTCCGAATACGGCTTTGAAAAAACGGACGACGGTATTGTAGGCGAGGCAACTATGACGGTCAATTACCGCACCAAAACTCGCGTGCTTGACGAAGCGACGAATGAGATCGTTATCGAATGGGAGGACCATTCCTTTGATATAAGCCTCGGCGGACTCAACGACTACAATTATTACTACGCAAATCCCGAGGGAATGTCCATCACCGTCCTTCTCGGAGGCTCGGCTTACTACAAGGTATTCAATATGACCGACGCTGAGCTTGCGGCGGAAAAATAAGATAAAAAAACAAGTCCCCCTCCTCGGAGAGGGACTTGAATTTTAAGGAGCACAATGGAAAACGCTATACGCCATATACATTTTGACAGCATAGATTCCACGAATACAGAAGCGCGCCGACTGATCGCCGACGGCAAAATAAGCACCCCCATCCTTATCACCGCCGATATGCAGACCGCGGGCAGAGGACGAATGGGGCGCAGCTTTTACTCGCCCGACGGCACGGGGCTTTATATGTCGCTCGTCTTTCCCGCCTCCGATCTTGTCCGCATATCTGGACTGATAACCCCCGCCGCCGCAGTAGCGGCGCATCAAGCCATCTTCGACCTGACAGGCATCACGACGCAAATAAAATGGGTCAACGACCTGTATCTTGACGGCAAAAAGATATGCGGTATTCTCTGCGAATCGGTGCAGACGAGAGGTGTTTGCTACATCATAGTAGGAATCGGAATTAATCTTACCACGCAAAGCTTTCCCGACGGGCTTCGCGCTCCCGCGGGCTCGCTGTTTGACAAGGAGCAGACACCGCGCTCCGACCTCGCGAGCACGCTCGCCTTTGATATCGCGCGTCGGCTGACGGATGATATTTGCTCGGATTTCGCCCGCGCGACAGAGTATCTTGCCATTTACCGCAAGCATTCGTTTCTTGACGGCAAGCGTGTCAACTGCACGGTTGGCGAGCGGACGTTTGACGGCACGGCACTCGGCATTGGCGACGATTTTTCGCTTTCAGTCCTTACGGACAGCGGTGAAGCTGTAAATATTTCGAGCGGAGAAGCCTCGGTGAAATTAACGGAGCGGCAAGGACACCGATTTTGTTGACATGTATTATGCCGATAGGTCGCAAGAAAGAAAGCAGACACGACTGATGTGGATGGGAATTTTTGTATTTTAAAGACAAAACTCCATCGTTTCCGCCCAAGGCACACTCTTATCGACCAAGTTTCCGTCGCTCCGACGGGAACTTGGCGAGATGGGTATACGGCAACTTTTGCGCGCGATCACGCCTTGCCCGCATACTTGCGGCAAGGCGGCGCGTTTAGGAATGAGGGTTTATTAAGGGAGAAAACCGTGGGTTTTCTCCCTTTATTGGCAGAATATCGTGTGTTTTTGGCGTTACGCCAAAACGCTGAATTTCATTCAGCGAACACGATTTCGGGAACTGACACGCGAAGCGGGGCAGTTCGGAACTTCTGGTTACTTTCCGACGAGAAGGAAAGTAACACAAAATAATATTCGCAAAAGCAACGGGCTGTCTTCACGTTAGTGAAATAGCCATATTGAATTTATACGTATCTTACCGTCAGCGAGCCGAGGTCATTTTCTCCGTCAATGAAAAGCACGGGAGCATCCTCGTCGTCTGGTGTTTCGTCGGGCATCTTCACGCTTCCGAGATTATTGTCAATGGAAGCCACTATTCTCCATGAGGATGGAACATTGATAAGCATAGAGCCAAGGTCGTTGCTGACGCGCAACGTCTTGTCGCCCTCGTACCATTCCACGTTTTCAAAATGCACGACACACGCGCCAAGGTCGTTATCTATAATGTCGGGACGGAACTCGGTGCAGTCAACGTACACAGTGTTCGAGCCGAGCGAGCCGCCTGCGCGACGTCCCTTGTGCTTCTTGCCCTTCTCCCTGTGATCGTCATCAAACTCGACGTGGTACTTACTGCTCTTGAATTTTGGCGGGAACAGTATGCCAAATCCGACAGTGAGCAACAGACAGATGACCAGCACAAGTCCGTTGTGGATAATATTTGTGCTCTCACAGCCGCAAATGGTCGCGATATTGCCCTCAAGGAGCATAAATATAAATCCGAGCGGGAAGAAGATCTCCACTACCCTGCCCTTGATGCATCTGGATACTATCCACGTAACCGGCAGCACAGTTCCTACAATGGCGAAAACGGATATTTCACCCATAACGCTCATAAGCGGATCAATAACGCCGACAGCATCAAGCGCGAGCAGAGCTGCTGCAAGAATAAATACGATTCCCCAGATGATTTTCCACATTTTCATTTTTCTAACCTCATTTCGTTTATTCTGTATTGCAAGAGCTTGTAGTAGGCTCTTGAAAAATATACCTTTTTGTCGCTGTCCTTGAATGTCATCTCACCGTTTCCGACAAGCTCCCGCCGCAGCGAGCTTATCTTGCCGATATTGGCAATGGCGGACTTTGACACGCGGATAAAGGTGGGCGGCATGATGCTCTCAAGCTCAAACAGCTTATACGGTGCTGTGTAAACCTCATCCGCCGTATGGGCGTAGACCTTGCCGTCAAAGCTTTCAAAATATAAGACGTCGCTTTTGGGCACGAAATGCTCTCTGCCATCGCCAAGCAGTACGATCTCACTGTCGCCGCGCAAAACGTCGGCTATGGCTTCCTCAACGGCGCGGATCTTTGAATTCCGCTCGCGACAACGGATAACTATCTCATCCGTATCCGCAAGCTCCGTGCGAATTCTCAAGCTCTACTCCCCCTTCCCTCGGTGATGCCTCTATTTTAGCATATTCCGCAAATTTTGTAAACACTTTTTTGCCAAGAGGCAGATTTTTGCCCCCAAGTGGCAGACGGTGCGAAATTCCAGCAGGTAAATTTCGGGAAAATAAATCAGCTCCCCTCTTGACAAAGCCGAAAAAATGTGATAACATAATACAAGTAAGGGAGTAGTCAGCACCTACAGTGTGATGAGGTCAACATCTTGGATATGTTCCTGGCCTTGTCTTAAATGACCAGACTTATCCGCGAGGATGAGCCTGTTTTTTTATACTCATTCCGCGAATATATATAAGGAGGAAAAAAATTTGATACCCCACAGTTCAAACTGCGATGAGCTGCTGACTCATCTGCAAACCGACAAGAAAGTAGGACTTTCTTCCGCCGAAGCCGCGGTAAGGCTGGAAAAATACGGCGAGAATAAGCTCCGCGAGAAAAAGAAGAAAACCAATCTCCAACGGTTTTTGGATCAGTTCAAGGATGCGATGATAATCATCCTTATTATCGCCGCCGTTATCTCCTTCGTTATCGCTTGTATCGAGAAAAATCCCAAGGAATTTTTTGAGCCCGCGCTCATCATGCTTATCGTCGTACTCAACGCCATCATGGGTGTAGTACAGGAAAGCAAAGCGGAAAAAGCGCTTGATGCGCTGAAAAATATGTCAGCTCCCCACGCCCGCGTTATCCGCGACGGCGAGGAGAAAGTGATATCCGCGTCACAGCTCGTGCCGGGTGATATCATCAAGCTGGAGGCGGGCGATTTCGTACCTGCCGACGCGCGACTTATCCACAGCGTAAGCCTTAAATCCGAGGAATCCGCGCTGACGGGCGAGTCCGTTCCCTCCGAAAAATTTGCGGATGCCGACGTTGAAGAAAAAGCTCCCATCGGCGACCGCACGAACATGGTATTCTCGGGCTGCAGCATTACCTACGGAACGGCAACCGCCGTTGTTACGGGTACTGCCATGGACACCGAAATGGGCAAGATCGCGGGTCTGCTTGACGGCGAGGAGGAAACGCAGACTCCTCTCCAGCAAAAGCTTTCCCAGCTTGGCAAATATCTTGGATTCGTAGCTATCGCGGCTTGTGCGATCATTTTCGTGGTAGGACTTATAAATAACATCCCTCCGCTTGAAATATTCATGACCGCCGTATCTCTTGCAGTATCGGCTATCCCCGAGGGTCTTCCCGCTATCGTTACTATCGTGCTTTCTATCGGCGTACAGCGCATGGTCAAGAAAAACGCGCTTATCCGCCGTCTGCCCGCAGTTGAAACACTTGGAAGCGCATCCGTTATCTGCTCGGATAAGACGGGTACGCTGACGCAGAACCGTATGACGCTCACCAAGGCTTACGTTGACGGCGGCGAGATCGAGGGAATTTCGAGTGAAAACTCGGACGCTATCCGCAAGCTGTTAAATTACGCAACTCTTTGCTGTGACGGCTCCGTCATATTCACCGACGGCGGCGAGCAACACATAGGCGATCCCACCGAAACGGCTATCGTTCTTGCCGCTCACAAAAACGGCGCGCCCAAGGACGAATTGAATTCAAAGCACCCCCGTGTGGCAGAGCTTCCCTTCGACTCCGACAGAAAGCTGATGTCCACGGTAAACGTCATTGACGGCAAAAATATCGTTATCGTAAAAGGCGCGTTTGACGTTATGGCTACCCGTTGTATCGCGGGTGACATTGACGCCGCAAAGCGCATCACTGAGGAAATGAGTGCAGACGCGCTCCGCGTGCTTGCAGTCGCTTACAAGGAGATCGACACCGTTCCCGAGACTCCCACCTCCGACGAGCTTGAAAACGGACTTATTTTCATGGGACTTGTCGGAATGATAGACCCGCCCCGCCCCGAGGCAAAGGATGCAGTTGCTGTTTGCCGCCGCGCGGGAATTAAGCCTGTTATGATCACGGGTGACCACGTTGTAACCGCCTCCGCGATTGCAAAGGAGCTTGGAATACTGCTTGACGGCGACCTTGCCATCACGGGCGCCGAGCTTGACGCTATGAGCGACGACGAGCTTGACGCAAAGGTTGAAAGCATATCCGTTTACGCCCGCGTTTCCCCCGAAAATAAGATCCGTATCGTCAAGGCTTGGCAGCGCCGCGGTCAGGTAGTTTCCATGACGGGCGACGGAGTTAACGACGCTCCCGCGCTCAAGGCGGCTGATATCGGCTGTGCTATGGGTATCACGGGTACTGACGTTGCAAAGGGCGCGGCTGACATGACGCTGACGGATGACAATTTCGCTACTATCGTTGACGCTGTCAAGGAAGGTCGCGGCATTTACGCCAACATCAAAAAGGTTGTCGGCTTCCTGCTTGGAACTAATATCGGCGAGGTACTTACCGTATTCACCGCTATGCTTTTGTGGCACTCCTCTCCCCTGCTTTCCATGCAGCTGCTCTGGATAAATCTCGTTACCGACTCCCTGCCCGCTATTGCGCTGGGTATGGAGGCAGTTGAAAAGGATATTATGGACCGTAAGCCCAAGCCCAAGAACGAAGGCATTTTCGCTCACGGACTCGGCGTGCGCGTGGTTCTCCAAGGCTGTATGTTTGCACTTCTCACCCTTATCGGCTTCTGGCTTGGTTGCGCGTGGGGTACAGGTGCTGATCTGTGGAAGTTCTGGGAGCTTCCCACACTCCTCAAGGCAGATGTCAGCGGTCAGATGATGATGCGCGGTCAGACCATGGCGTTCCTCGTGCTTGCCATGTCACAGGTCGTTCAGGCGTACAACATGCGCTCCGAACATTCGCTGTTCAAGATCGGTATCTTTACCAACAAGACTCTCAATCTCGCGGCACTGTCCTCTACTCTCCTAGTAGCACTCGTGCTGTTCACCCCCGTGGGAATCGCATTCGAGGTGGCAACTCTGCCGTGGCAGCTCTATCTCATAGGCCTCGGACTTATTCTCGTACCCTTCGTGGTCATGGAGATCTCCAAAGCCCTCGGTCTTATCAAACACAAGCATCACTGATATTTTTGGAGCAGGCTCACCGAGCCTGCTCCTTTTGCTTTATGAGAACCATTATCACACATATTTTATCGTTATTGCATACCCAAATGGATATTATTAATATATTCCATCTCACGGACAGTCGGGGACGCCGGTCTCTAGTATCAAAGGATTTTTCGTTATATTAGCACAAAAGATTTTTACTTTCTTTTGGATATTTAATGGCGAAAATCAATTAAAAATTGTAGGGACAGGCGTCCCCGACTGTCCGTAATATAGAATTTTTTATAAAAAGCAGGCTTACCCGAGCCTTCTCCGCTACATAAAACCCACGCCGTGCGGAAAATACGCACGGCGTGGGTTTTTCTATTCAATGAATTATTTTTCTTCCTTCTTCTCTGCGAAGAAATGCATGTAGATGGTATTTGCAGTCTTGAAGTTCTCAAACGAGGTATCAATGTCCTTGTAAACATCCATGGTATCCTTCGCCGCGTTACTTGTTCTGAAGGTCAGCTCCTCAAAGTTATCGGTAACGAACTTCTTACCTGCTTCGAGGTACTCCTCGTAATTCTTAAGCTCTGCCTTCTGGAAGTTGGTGGTGAGGTAATAGGTAGCGGAGGTGCTCTTGAGATCGTCAGACTGAACGACTGCGCGCTTATTGAACACGGTGGGAATAGCGGGCATATCCGTCATGAGGATCTTCTCTGCCTCGTAAAGCGCAGTAGCGCAATCCTTGGCGTTCTGAATATCGTAGATATCCTCCATCTTTTTGTTGTATTCCTCGCTGTCATAGCCTGTAACGTGAGGCGTCAGCTGGTAATTTTCGGTGTCCGACATATCCATTCCCTGTCCGGAGAACGCCTTTGCGAAGGGAGCAAGCACTCCGTAAGGATCAGCGGATGCGGCACAGTAATCAAGCACGATAGCTTCAAACTGTCCTGAACGGAGACACTCTGCATAGGTGTCGTCACAAATATCCTCGGGGATAGACTCGGTAGGTTTGTACCAGTCGTTATTCATTACAGTTCCAACTGCCTTTGCTTCTACATCAAAGCCAAGGTCGCTCCAAGCCTCCGCAACGGTCTCAGCGATATGCTTCTGAACGTCGTCGTATGCGGGATAGGAGATGCTGAAGCTGTACCAGCTGGTCTTTCCGATATCCGCCTCCTCAAGAAGCTGTACTGCAAGATCGGTATCCAGCTTGAGATATTCGTAAGTATTGGTGCAATTGCCGCGGAAGGTCTTTTTGCTGTCACCCGAAGCAAATACGCCCGTGGGAACTATTCCCGTAGCCGCCTCGGCATACACGATATCCTTTGCCAACGTTGCGCGGTCAACTGCGAGGGAAAGTGCCTGACGCACCTTCTCGTTAGCGAACAGAGCATAGCCCGCTTCCGTTCCGTTATTTACCATAGCGTTTTGGTTGAGATAGATCATATTGGTGGACAGCGACGTGTCCGCAACCTTAACGTTATTCTTGATGGTCTCGTTATCTCTCAGGTCAAGGGGAATATTGCCGATATAGCTTATAATACCTGCCTCGTAAGCGGTCATGAGCTGCTCGGAGGTAAGCGAGCAGTCAACGCATATACGGTAAGGCTTTACCGACTTGAACAAGCTCTCGTCCTTGGAGGGATCGCGGTAGTAGTATGCGTTTCTTTCAAGCACGAAGTCGGTAATGATCTGCGAATATGCGGCAACGCCCTTGATCTCGTTTCCGTTTTCGTCAAGAGCGATATCGCCCTTCTCGGTATACTGATAGCTGTTGGGGTCAAATATCTCCTCGGAGGTATCTGTCTTTACGTTTACACGTCCAAGTCTGAACGGGCCGCTGCACACGATAGTAGCAGGCTTCTTTGCCCAGTCGTCACCCTTGGAAACGATATCCTCGCGCAGAGGTGCAAGTGCAAGGCTGGTAAGGTTGAGAAGAAACTGATCCTTGTCGATAGGTCCTTCAAACTTGACCGTAACCATAAGCTCCTCTTCCGCGTAGATACCGACGTCGTCGATAGACGCGTCGCCTTCCTTTGCGGCACGGGCATTCTTTATGTCAAACAGAAGCGAAGCCGCCTCAAATGAGGACTCCACCTCCAGCAGTCGCTTCCATGCAAACACAACGTCGTTTGCGGAAACGTACTGGCCGTCAGACCACTTGGTATCCTTGAGTCTGAACCACATACCGTGCTCTCCCGTGGTCTTATCCTCTGTAAATTCGTACTCCTTTACGAGTGACTTGACTACCTTCTTGTTGCTGTCAAGCTTGAAAAGAGTATCAAACATAAGTCCGACCACGTCTGCAAGCGCGTCGTTAGTGTACGCACGGGCGGGATCGAGATCATACACGTTAGTGGTAAGGTAGGCAGTAATAGCCTGTCCCTTATAGTCGTCATCAGTATTCGAGCTGCAGCCTGCGAATGCGCAAAGCACTGTCGCAAGACAAATAAGCAACGCAAATATTCGCTTCATCATAGTTGGGTATTCCTCCTTGTTTGTGTGGTGCGCGGATAAATCTTATACTCAAATGCAAAATCATATCGATTAGTAACGGTTTATCACTCTTAATATTATATCATACATTCCCCACTTTATCAATAAGCACTTGCCAACATTTTTCAGTTTTGGTGTCTTGCACAACCAAGGCAAAACAAAACTGTGCAAAATGCACACAGTATTTACTAAAAACCTATGTGGACACAGAATAATCCGACGTTTATCACCGCAACATAATGTTATGGCGAGTATCGCGACGGCCAATCTTTGATTCCAGCCCCACCGCGCACGCGATTTGTAAATTTTTTGTGACTTAAACTTGCCTATGGAGGAATATATGTTTTCAAAGAAATTTGACGCATCCGAATACACCCGCTCCGATCTTGCTGCTGAGCTTAACGGTGACGACCGTATTCTCAGCGAGAAGCTGTCTCTGTCCCCTGTCAGCAGTTTGACACTGACGCGGCAGGAGGACGACGGAGGCAGATCATACGTAACGCTGGAATTCGGCAGGATAACGGAGCTTGGAGCGGCTGAGCTTGAATCGCTCATTAAAATACTCAAAAATCAGTTGTCGGACATGGCACAAAAGGCTCTGGGGAAATCACCCGACAGCAACACGAAAATTCTTATCGTAGGACTTGGCAACAGCCAGCTTACCGCCGACGCCATAGGTCCGAATTCCGTGTTAAGGGTAACGGCGACAAGGCATTTGAAGGAATTCAAGTCGGATATATTTTTGGCGCTCGACTGCTGTGAGCTTGCCTGCATCACACCCGGAGTTTTGGGAAAAACAGGCATTGAGAGCGCGGAAACGGTCATGGCGGCGGCAAAAATGATACAGCCGCACCTTGTTTTGGCGGTAGACGCTCTTGCCGCACGCTCCCCACAGCGTCTTGCCTCCACCATTCAGCTCTCCGACGGCGGAATAGCTCCCGGCTCGGGGATAGGAAACACCCGCGTTGCCATTGACGCGCCCACCATGGGCTGTCCCGTTATTGCGATAGGGATTCCAACGGTCGTGGACTCCTCCACGCTGGTATACGACGCACTGCACAAGGCGGGCATCGCCGACTCTGATATCGGCGACGGGTTGCGTGAGGTGCTTGAAAACGGCAAAAGCTTTATCGTCTCTCCAAAGGAAGCCGACCTTATAACCGAGGTCACCTCACGCGTTATTTCAGATGCCGTGAACCGCGCCTTCGGCGTGCCCGAATCATAAGACATGCCGCCGTCGCATAATGTCTACTGATAAATTGCTTGTGGGGGATATATTTTATGGATAAAAACAGATTGCCCGTCATTCTGAACAGCCGTGTACCGTCCGAGGACGTAAGAGCAGTGAAGGGAAAAACGGACAGAAAGTCTGAAAAGGCACGTCCAAGAAGGCGGCGACCCCTCTCACTCGGAGGAATGGCGGCACTGTGCTTGTGCACTCTCATTTTGTTGTTTCTCATGCTTTCGGCGGCAAAAAATTCGCCCGTCGGAAGCCCCTTTTCCTCTCTGTTCGGATTTTTGTTTCAGCAAAGCTTTCCTGCGCCGACTGGCACTACTCCGCCGCCGCTGCCCTCTGATACCGAATCAGCCGATACGCCCTCGTCTGAAATGACCGAAGAGCCGTCAACTCAATCGGAGGAAAGCACTGCATCTCCCGAAACGGACACGGATGCAGCTACGGACACGACCGCCGAAACCGATAACGTCGAGAGCACTGAAACCGAATCCGAAAGCAAAGCGGACACAACACCCGAGGTGGAAACCCAAGGCTCGCACATCTCGGACGAAAGCTATTCTGAAAAGGGCGCATCCTACATAAACAACACCACCATCCTTGCGCCCGACGTGAATAAATTGTTGGATTCTCCCCTTCCGAATGTTGGGGCTGTGCTTATAGTTACGTCGCGCCCCAATGAAGCCTACAACGGCGGGAACGGCAACGTCAGCGACATAGCCACGTTGGTAGCAGATCGCTTATCGCGCAACGGAATTCAGGCGTTATACGCTCTGCCGCCCGAGGACGTTGACTCTGCGGCGGTTATGGAATATTACCTCAATCTTTACCCCGAGGTCGGTCTTGTGCTTGATCTGCGCAGAAGTGCGGAGCTTCGCCCCGACGGCGAGCTGCTGCGCCCGCTTTGCTCTATCGACAGTATCCCCCACGCCCAGATAAGGCTGATATGCGATTCACGCGGCGAGGGTGCGGATATGACGGATAAAAACCTTGCTTTCGCGCTTAAGCTTCGCGCCGAAATTTTTGATGCGCACCAACAGCTTTCACGCCCCGTATGGTTGAGAGAAGGCAACTCTCCCTACCGCAGTGACGTATTATTCCTCACCGTGGAGATAGGCGCGGCGGGCAACACCTTTGCTGAAGCCGTAAGCGCGGCAGAGCTGTTTTCCGCGGTGCTGTCCGAGTTCCTTTCAAACGGATGACACTTCTCTCTTGACAAAAAATTTTCAGCGTTGTATAATGTCGGTGAATACTATCCGAGCGAGGAATTTTTATGAACGAACAAATTCAAAACCGACAGGAAAACGGGCAATACAGTCCCGTGGATATACTGTCGGCGGCAATGGATATCGGGCAATACCTGCTCAAATACGGCAGTGAGGTACACCGAGTAGAGGACACCGTCACCCGAATATGCCGCGCGTACGGCGCGGAGCGGGTGGAGGTATGGGCTATCGACTCAATAATCAATGCCACCGCCTACATGCCAAACGGAGATTATTCCACTCAGGTGCGAAGAATATCGTCGTCAAGCAATCATCTGGCAAGACTTGAGGCGCTCAATCAGCTCTCCCGCGAGATATGCGCATCCACTCCTCCTCCCTCCGACGTTATCAACAGAGTTCGCGAGATACGCAAGCTCCGCCCCGTGCATCCCCTGCTCCGTTGCGTGGGAGGCGCGCTCGGCGCGGGTGCTTTTGCTATATTTTTCGGCGGTAGCCTGCTTGACGGAGCTTGCTCCGCTGTGATCGGATTCCTTATGTCAGCGCTGACACATCTCAAGCCCATCAACGCAAACGCCACCATGCGCTCCTTCATTCTGTCCTTTTTTAACGGCACGCTATCCTCGGTCTTTTGCGCCGTCGGATTCGGACACAATCTTGACAAGGTGGCTATCGGAACTATAATGCTGGTCATTCCCGGTATGGCGTTCTGCAACGCACTGAGGGACGTTATGTACGGCGACACTGCCTCGGGAACTATGGGATTCAGCAAGGCTATCGTTTGCGCGCTGATGGTGGTGCTTGGCTACTTTGCCGCATTCCTTCTGTGCAACAATATTTTCGCGCTTTTGGCGTAGAACGGAGGTAAAAATGCCTGAATTTCTTGAAATATTAAAGCTTTTGATATCGGCAATGCTGGGCTCGTTTGCCTTCTCAATATTCTTTTGCATGTCACCTAAAAGATTCGTCCCAGCAATGCTCGGAGGTCTCTTGGCGGGCGGCACTTATATTCTGCTGATAAGCGCAACGGGACAGGAATTTCTGTCCAACATGCTCGCCGCCATTGTGGCTACCGTTTACTGTGAGGTGTGCGCACGGGTAACACGCGCACCTGCGGTCATATACATCATTCCCGCGCTGTTTCCGCTCGTTCCCGGCGGCGCGCTGTATTACACCATAAACGCCTTGGTATCGGGACAGTACACCGAGGCTTTGGGCTTTGGCAAGCAGACACTTGAAATAGCACTCGGAATATCCTGCGGCTTCATTCTTACCACCTTCGTTGACGCCTCCGTCAAACGCGCACGCAAGCGTCGAATCTCGGGCGTCACCAACGCTTAAAAAGTAAAAACAAACCAAAGCCTTAATATATTAAGATTTGTTTCCCGTGTGCAGGCGCAAAATTGTTATACTCAAATTATATTTTGTGCAGATTGCACAAAACCAAAGGGTAAATTTTATTCAATAAAACTCTATCTTTTTTTCGCATTTTTTGGTATAATACCTCCGTAAGTATTTATGCATCTTTATGCCGTCTTTTATCACCATCTCTGTGCTGACTTTTCGGGCGACAAATGATGTTTTAAAGCACGGTATATTATATTTTCAGGAGGAACAATATGGCAAGCGTATCTTTGCGACATATTTACAAGAAATACCCCGGCGGCGTTACAGCGGTATCCGACTTCAACCTTGAGATCAAGGACAAGGAGTTTCTGGTACTCGTAGGTCCTTCCGGTTGCGGTAAGACCACTACCCTGCGAATGGTTGCGGGACTTGAGGAGATCTCCGAGGGTGAGCTGTTTATCGGCGACCAGCTGGTAAACGACGTTGCCCCCAAGGACAGAAAGATCGCGATGGTTTTCCAGAACTACGCACTTTATCCTCACATGACCGTTTCCGAGAACATGGCATTCGGTCTTAAGCTCAACAAGACTCCGAAGGAGGAGATCAAGCGCCGCGTTGAAGAGGCTGCTCGAATCCTTGACATTACCCACCTTCTCGACAGAAAGCCGAAGGCTCTCTCCGGAGGTCAGAAGCAGCGTGTGGCTCTCGGACGTGCTATCGTCCGTAACCCCAAGGTATTCCTTCTTGACGAGCCGCTCTCCAACCTTGACGCAAAGCTCCGTGCAGCCATGAGAACCGAGCTTACAAAGCTCCATAACCGCGTTGGTACTACCTTTATCTACGTTACCCATGACCAGGTTGAGGCTATGACCATGGCAACCAGAATCGTAGTTATGAAGGACGGTCTTATCCAGCAGGTAGATACTCCTCAGAATCTGTACGATTCTCCTTGCAACCTCTTTGTTGCAGGCTTTATCGGAACTCCTCAGATGAACTTCATCAACGGTACTCTTACCATGAAGGGCGAAGATATGTACTTCAACTTTGAAGACAAGTCCATCAAGCTTCCCGCAGAAAAAGTTAACAACCCTGCGCTCAAGGATTACATTGATCAGGAGGTTATCGTTGGTCTGCGTCCCGAGTGTCTGCATGACCAACCCGCTCAGGTCGAGGCGTTTGCTGACAGCACCATTGATGCTTACGTTGACGTTACCGAGCTTATGGGTGCAGAGATCTACCTCTACCTCAACGTTGGTGAGACCAACCTTATCGCGCGCGTTTCCTCTCGCTCCACCTCCCGTGCGGGCGACACCATCCGCGTTGCATTCGACACCTCCCGTATCCACATCTTCGATAAGGATACCGAGCGTTGCATCTGCCACTAATTGTATGATACAAACGGGGCTTCAGACGAAGCCCCGTTATTTTTATCCGCAAAAAATCGACTTTTTTTTTCATAACTTATCCTTAAATGTAATATTAAGTTCATAATTGAGGGGTATAATGTACTGGTAAAGTTATGATTGGAGGTGAGGCTTTTGAAATTTTTAGGCAAGCTGCTCAGCCGAGTAGTAATAGTCAGCATGGGTATCGCTATACAGCTTGCGTGGCTGATCTTTATCGCGTACTATTTCAGCGCGTATTATCTGCCTATTGCCTTCGTTTTATCCGCAATAAGCCTCGTCGCCGCACTGCTGATAGTCAAAAAACCCGCACAGCCTGCGGTAAAGCTTGCGTGGGTAGTGCTGGTACTTACCTTTCCGATTTTCGGAGGTATAATCTATTTCATCTCGGGCGGTAAGGGTCCGAAGAAAAAGCTGCGTCAGGCTCTTGCAAGATCACGTGAGGATATGGCGCACTGTGTTGCTTACAGCGAGCCTACCCTTGAAAAATTGGCTCAGCGCGAGCCTGACAAGCATATAGGTACGCAGTGCCGCTACCTTGCTGAAAGCGGATTCCCCATATACGAAAACACCGCCGCAGAATATTTTGACAACGGCAGGGATACATGGCTGAGGATGCTGGACGATCTGCGCCACGCAGAAAAATACATCTTTCTTGAATATTTCATTATCAGACACGGAAAAATGTGGGATGCTGTCCTTGACATACTCAAGGAAAAGGCAAAACGCGGACTCGATGTGCGCATTATTTACGACGACGTGGGCAGCATTTCCTACCTGCCGAGAAAATACGCTAAAAAGATTGAAGCGCTTGGAATCAAGTGTATTGCGTTCAACCGCTACCGTCCTGTTTATTCCGTTATCATGAATAACCGCGACCACCGAAAGATACTTGTTATCGACGGAAATACCGCGTATACAGGCGGCATCAACTTTGCAGACGAATATATCGGCGAGGAAACGCGATTCGGCGTCTGGAAGGACAACGGTCTGCGCCTTGAAGGCGATGGCGTGCGCAGTATGACGCTGATGTTCCTGCAGATGTGGAACGCTCTGCGCCCTACCGACTCCCCCGAGGCAGTAAGGTCGTTTATGCCGGATGAGGAATTCTGCAAAACGGTGAGCGCAGATGGCTTCGTTCAACCCTACGGCGACTCCCCCGTTGAAAAAGAGCCGCTCGCGGAGAACGTATACCTTAGTATTATACACTCCGCAACCGATTATCTTTATATCGCTTCCCCCTACGTCGTTATCGACGACGCGCTTGAGGACGCGCTGTGTCTTGCCGCCAAGCGCGGAGTGGACGTGCGTATCGTCGTCCCCGAGATACCCGATAAAAAGATAGTCTATCATCTGACGAAATCCCATTTTCCCAAGCTTATCGAGAACGGAGTCAAAATGTATAAGTATACTCCCGGCTTCGTTCACTCCAAGGTATTCGTGGCGGACGATAAGATCGCCGTCGTTGGCTCGATCAACATTGATTATCGAAGCCTGATGCTGCATTTTGAAAACGCCTGCCTGTTCGTGGATCACAACGTGGTGGCGGATGCCAAACGGGATTTCGACTCTACCTTTGGCGAGTGTGAGCTTGTAAAGCCGATCGAGCCTCGGTTTGATATGCTTTACGACCTATATATTGCAATTCTCAAGCTGTTCGCGCCCTTGCTTTGAACGGCAACTAAAAGCACTTGAATCTCTGCAAATGCGCAGATTCAAGTGCTTTTTCATTCAATTTATACAATTTATAAATCGCATATTGATTTTTAAACAGCTCGTTTATGTTGCCGAGTACATCTTGTAAAGCTCGCTATACATTCCGCCACGTTCAAGCAGCTCTATATGCGTACCCGACTCTACGATACCGTCCTCGGTGAGGACCAAAATTCTGTCCGCGTTGCGTATAGTGGTAAGTCGGTGCGCGATAGTAAAGGTTGTCCTTCCCTTTGCCAGCGTTTCAAGTGATGTTTGTACTAACCGCTCGCTCTCGTTGTCGAGCGCGCTCGTCGCCTCATCCAGAATAAGTATGGGAGGATTTTTGAGGAATACGCGCGCTATGGAGATCCTTTGCTTCTGACCGCCCGACAGCTTGACGCCGCGCTCGCCAACGTAGGTGTCGTACCCGTCAGGCAGCTCGGAAATGAACTCGTGCGCTCCCGCAAGCGTTGCCGCCTTGACAATCTCCTCGTCGGTAGCATTTTCCTTGCCGTATGCGATATTCTCTCTGATACTGCCAGAGAACAGATAAACGTCCTGCGCCACAACGCCGATATGTCCGCGCAGTGATGCGGTCTTTATATCCTTGATATTTACACCGTCAACAAGTATCTCACCCGAGGATACGTCGTAAAATCGCGGTATAAGCGAGCAAAGCGTGCTTTTTCCGCCGCCCGACGGCCCTACGAGAGCAATACTCTCGCCCGCCCTTACTTTAAGGTTAAGATGCGACAGGACTCTCTTGTCCTCGCTCTCGTAAGAGAAGGAAACGTCGCAAAATTCGATATTACCCTCTACACTCTCAAGGTCACGGGCATTCGGCTCGTCCTCGATCTCCGGCTTTATGTCCATTATCTCGCAGAAGCGCTCGATTCCCGTAAGTCCGCGTTGGAACTGCTCGGCAAATTCCACGATACGGCGAATAGACGTGAGCAGTGTGCTGACGAACATAAGGTACGCCACGTAGTCAGCGCCCGTTATCTTTCCATTCATCAGGAATATTCCGCCCGCAACCACGACGACGATATACATGATTCCGTCAAACAGCCTTGTGGAGGACTGAAAGCTTGCCATTATTTTGTAGACCTTGGTCTTAACGGACAAAAATCTTTGATTGCCCTTATCAAATTTTTCCTCCTCAACGCCCTCGTTGGCAAAGGATTTTACAACGCGGATACCGAGCAGGCTGTCCTCAATTTGGGAGTTAAGCTCGCCCACCTGACGGCGGGACTCCTTGAATCCCTCCTTCATTCGGCGGTTAAAGAACATAAGCACGAATATCATTGGAGGAATGACCGAGAATACAATAAGAGTCAGCGGTACGCTCATACTGCACAGCAATATGAAGGAGCAGACTATCTTTATTCCCGCAATAAAAAATTCCTCGGGGCAGTGATGCGCGAACTCGGTCACGTCAAACAAATCGCTCGTGATACGCGACATCAGCGTTCCGACCTTTGCGTTATCATAATATGAAAAGGACAGCTTTTGCAGATGCGCGAAAAAGTCGCGCCGCATATCTGTTTCTATCTTAGTTCCCATTATGTGTCCTGTGGACGCCATATAATAATTTGCCGCCGTGTCGATAATGCGCAAAATAAGATAAAGTGCGCCCAGCCGCAGTATCATTCCGAGGGTAAGACTCACGGGATCTGACGTTGCCGCACCCGTTATCTCTCTGACTATCATGGGTAGCACAAGCTCGCACAGCGTGGTGAGCGCCGCGCAGAACAAGTCCAGCACCATTATCCACTTGTACTTTTTATAATACGGCAAAAAGCGCTTGATAAGCCCCGCGCCTGACCGTTTTCTCTCCTTGTTTTTCAACGTTATACCCCCAAAAACGATATTTTTTCACAACGTATATTTTACCACAATATACTCTCCGTGTCAACAAATCGGGCAAAAATAAAAATACCGCGACGCCCGCTTTAAAGCGAAATCACACGCGGTATTTTTATCAATTTTTCGCATTGAGCCAAAACGCTCAACGCAAAAAAATCAATCAGAATTGCTCCTTGATCTTTGCAAGACAATCTGTGCAAATACGCTTACTGTTGTAATAAACGACGTTGTCAGCATTGGTGCAGAAAATGCAAGAGGGCTGGTACTTCTGGAGAATGATTCTGTCGCCGTCAATAAATATTTCAAGCGCATCCTTCTCGTTGATATCCATATTCTGTCTGATGCTCACAGGAAGAACGATTCTGCCCAGCTCGTCGATCCTTCTAACGACACCCGTTGATTTCATTTGCCGTCTCCTTTCACTCGCCTTTTTTTACAAGTTTTTTAATCGCTTTTGTGCAATATGCACATAAATGTATACTTGTATACGGTGAGCAAGACTAATTATATCTAATTTTTGCATTTTTGTCAAGCGATTTATGTCAATTTGTGGCGTTTTTTGAAATTTCGGTTTGATAGCAGAAATACTTTGTCGATTTAGCAGGTTTTTTGTGCATATTGCCACCGCGCTTTTTTGCGTCTTTTATACTGCCTTGTTTAATCGCGCCACTCGCGGCAATATAATACTGAAAAACGGTCGCACACAGGTGCAGAAAGGCAGGCGCGAGATGATAAAGGGCGCACAAAAAAAGATGGTAGTTGTAAGAACGCGGGATTCGCGCCTTTTCGAGGAGGCGTATTTCGTCATGCGCAGGGATACACCGCAGATATTGTGCGACGACGGAGATATCGTCGCCGAGGCAAACCGCATAATACGGCAGAATACGGAGCACACGCGACGCAAAGCGATAGAAAACGCCTGCGAGCGCTCGGCGAAAATCTCACGTCTTATCAGCTTCGGAGCAGGATTCTTGGCAGGCGGCGGTGCTATTGCGCTTTTGTTCCTTTTGCTGTGAGGCGACTTGCATTTGCCTATTGACATTTTTGCTATATTGTTGTATAATAAATTGATATTTGTGTTCGGATAGTCCGCACAGGCGTTGCTTCTCCACTTATTCTTCGCCACGGCGGACGGTACTTTACGTCGTGCGTATTTTCTCACTCGCGCCACGTATAATTAATATGCTTAGAGTCGGTCGTTGCAGGGGGCGTTTACTGCGACAGGACGGCTCGGCTTTGTTGCGGCTTTGTTGCGGCTTTGTTGCGACCTCGCCGCGGTCGTACCACACACGGCTTATGCATTTCTTCGGTACATACGGCGTGCCAATAGGCGCGGCGGCTTTGTTCGCGCGTTGCCTTTTCGGCTTTTTGCGCCATTCTCGATCTCAAATCTATTCACTAAAATTCTTTATTACGAAAGGAAAATTTCAAAGCATCAAACATGGAAACAAAAAACAAAAAGAATAATTCCGCCAAAGGCACAGTCGGCTTCAAGTCGGGCAAGAACCGCGCTATGTCGGGAGGTCCTGCTTCGTCCGCCAAGAAAAACGCGAAAAGCAGTACCGCCAAGCGGACAGAAACGGCAAACGAGGCTCGCTTTATCCGCTCACGCGATATTCTCTCCACTCCCGAGATAATGTCGCCGTTTGAAACGGAAACGAAGCGCAACCCACGCAGCGCATCAAAGAAAGACACTGTCAAGAATTTTTCGTCCGCAGAAAATATCGACAAGTATTACGACGAAATAATCGACGCGGCGGTAACCGATATTCTGTCCCCTACTCTTACAGGGGCATCAAAGCAGAAAAAAACGGCTTCAAACCAAGCCGCAACATCACACAAAAAGGCTGCTGCCGCTACAAAAGCTACGGCGGCGAAGTCCACAGCCGCCCCCGAGCAACCAAAGAAAAAATCAACTGCAAAAAGCACGTCCTCACCGGTGACAAATGCCGCCGCACACGCTCCGATAAGCTGTGCCCGTCTTGCTAAGGTGGCAGGGGCTAAGATCAAAATAATCCCTCTCGGCGGTCTCAACGAGGTGGGCAAAAATATGACTGCGGTGGAATACGGCGACGATATTATCGTTATCGACTGCGGCATCGGATTCCCGAATGAGGACGAGATGCCGGGCGTTGACCTTGTGATCCCCGACATTACCTATCTTGAAGCAAATTCGTCCAAGATACGCGGTATCGTGCTGACTCACGGTCACGAGGACCATATCGGTGCGATCCCTTATGTTCTCAAAACTATAAATCCGCCCATCTACGGAACACGACTTACCCTTGGTATCATTGAAAACAAGCTTGCCGAGCATACTCTCCCCTCAAAGCCTGACCTCAGATGCGTCAAGGCGGGGGACACGGTACGACTTGGCACATCCTTCGCAGTTGAATTCATACGGGTCAATCACTCCATAGCCGACGCCTGCGCTCTTGCTATCAGCACGCCGCTTGGCGTTCTGCTTCACACGGGCGACTTCAAGCTGGATCTGACTCCTATTGAGGGCGAGATGATGGACATCACCCGCCTCGGTCAGTTGGGAGCCGAGGGCGTGCTTATGCTGATGTGCGAATCCACAAACGCTGAGCGCCCGGGCTACACCCCCTCTGAAAAGAAGGTCGGTCAGTCGCTTGAAATGATATTCACCGTCAACAAAGACATGCGAATAGTTATCGCCACCTTCTCCTCTAACGTCCACCGCGTACAGCAGATAATAGATATCAGCGCGCGTCACGGCAGAAAGGTGGCTGTCACGGGACGCAGTATGCTGAATATCGTCCGCGCCGCCACCGAGCTTGGATATATGACTATCCCCGACGGCGTGCTTATCGATATTGCGGAGATTAAGCGCTACAAGCCGAGCGAGATCACTCTCGTAACCACGGGAAGTCAGGGCGAGCCTATGTCGGCACTTTACCGCATGGCGTTCTCGGAGCATAATCAGGTAACGCTCGGCCAGTACGACCTGGTGGTGCTGTCCGCAAGTGCGATACCCGGCAACGAAAAGTTAGTCAACAGAATAGTAAACGAGCTGAAAAAGAACGGCGTCAAGGTAATAAACGACGCCGCAGTCGAGGTCCACGTTTCGGGACACGCCTGTCAGGAGGAATTGAAGCTCATGATAGGACTCACCCGCCCGAAATACTTTCTCCCCATTCACGGCGAATACAAGCACCTCGCCGCTAACCGCGACCTTGCGGTAAGTATGGGAATTGAGGAGCGAAATGTATTCATCAGCGATATTGGAAAAATCGTGGAGATAGACGAAAAGGGCGCGCGCTTCGGCGGCACTGTGCAGTCGGGAGTCGTGCTTATTGACGGCTACGGAGTCGGCGACGTGGGCAATATTGTCCTTCGCGACCGAAAGCATCTGTCGCAGGACGGACTTATAATCGTGGTCGCGGTGGTATCCGAGCATTCCTCGCTCATACTTTCGGGTCCCGATATCGTTTCGCGCGGTTTCGTTTACGTCCGCGAATCGGAGGAGCTGATGGATGAGGTGCGCATGGTAGCGGCAGATGCTCTGTCAGGTGCGCTTGACCGCTCGGGCTCGGATTGGTACGAGGTCAAAAACCGAGTGCGCGACGATATTACCAAATTCATTTATTCCAAAACCAAGCGCAAGCCTATGATACTGCCCATAATTATGGAGGTTTGACGGCAAAAATTTGCCGATAGGCGCAAAGGTTAACGAATGCTTCATTATTTTATCACAAAATAATCATTAAATAAATGTATAATATTTATGTTTGCCCGATCAGCTGTATTTTTTGTCGGGCGTTATCCAAAATTTCGGGGGAACACCCTTGAAGCAAGTTAATTAAAAAACATACGGCTGTCCGTATTAAAGAAAGGATTTTTCACCCATGGGAAAAGGAAAAAGAGCAAGAGTGGAAAGAGCTGGGCAGAAAGAAAACAATCCCGAGCTTTTCCTTGCTAAAGCTAACACGAAAAAGAAGAAGTCATTCCCCACTGTTACCGTTATTTTCTGCGCGGTACTCGTATTTGTAGTGGCTATTATGGCTTGGACGCTGGTCAAGAACAGCGGCATTATCGGTCGCGGTACCGTAGTTGCCGAAAGCGAAAATCTCTCCGTTAACGACAACGAGCTTTCCGTTTACGAGTTCATGGCAGCAAATGAGTGGTCCAACCAGTTCTACACCGAGTATCTCTACTACCAGTACGGTATGATGACGGATACCTACGGCGTTACCAAGGCTTACAGCTCCGCACAGGAATATGCAAGCGCTATGATCAACATTTACCGTTCTAACGGTCTGCTTGAAAATCAGGCTTACGAGTACGCAAAGGAATTCCTTGCATTCTGCGAGGGCGCACTTGACAACGGCTATACCCTTGATAACGAGGACGTTAAGAAGAGCGTTGACGAGTATATGGATTCTCTGTCCGAGCAGGCAGACAGCTCCTATACCTCCCTCGGCAATTACATCAGCTCCAACATGGGCGCAGGTGTAAGCAAGAACGATATCCGAAGCGCTATGACAAAATACTTCCTCTCCAGCACCTATCAGGAGGATCTGAGCGAGGATATCTCCGACAAGGTAACCTCCGAGGAGCTTGATAAGTACCTTGAGGAGCACAAGGAGGATTTCTTCACCTCTGTTTACGACTCCTACGTTCTTATGGACAAGGAAATGAAGGAGTATTTCGACGCACTTCAGGGTGATGACGTTCCCGAAAACGCAGATGACCTCAAGGAGCTTGTTTGCGAGTATCTCTTCAACAAGAAGTTCGACGAGCTTTACAAGACCAAGTTTACCGACGCTAATGTCGAGGACGCTGATGCGGAAAAAACCAAGGCTGACATTCTCGAAACCATTAAGGCTGAAAACAAGCAAGAGGGTGAGTACGAAGCCGTATTTACCTCCAAGGGCGAGGGCGACTACAATAAGGCTGCTTACGAGATCGTAAAGAGCATCAGCACCGACGTGGCTACCCAGCTCAAGTCCGTAACCGCTGACAAGAGCGCATCTTACACCGACCCCACCGACTCCAAGGCTACCGATCTTGAAAAGTTCCTCTTTGACGCAACAACCGTCAAGGGCACTGTAAAGATCATTGAAGCCACCTCCGGAACGGGTGACACGGCAAAGACCACCTACACCTACTACATTGCGAAGGACATTCTTTCACTTGATATGGAATGCACCAAGAATGCAGGATACCTGCTTCTGAAGGACGACGCAGATACCGTTGAAAACAAGAAGACCGCCGCACAGAAGGCTGATGCGTTCATGACCGCTCTTGGCAAGGCTCCCACCTCCGACAAGTTCGAGGAGGTTGCAAAGGACTACACCACGGGCACCGTTATGTACGAGAAGATCTCCCAGGAGGGTGTTGCCGAGGAGCTTGGCGAGTGGCTGTACGACGAAGCAAGAAAAGCAAACGACGTCGCTAAGATCACCGTTTCCACCGGTGTTTACGTTGTCATCTACATTGATGAGAACGAAATGACTTGGAAAGCAGATGCGCGTGATGCTATCACCGCAGAGAAGCTTGACGAGTGGTATGAGTCCGCGCTTGAAAGCTTCAAGATCGTAGCTCACACCGAGGCGGCTACCACGACTGCGGCAACCGAGGCAGATACAACCAAGGCTGCTACCACGACCGAGGCTGACACCACGGCGGCTTGACGTCTGAAAAGACTGTATTTTAAACACTAAAAATCACTCCGTGGGGATGCGGCACCAGCTTATCGGGTGACATCTCCACGGATTTTTTCAGAGGAGGAACTATGGTACTCAACGAAAAGCAAACTACCGTAGCTTACCGCTGTCCCGAATGTGGCGCTGGAGTTATGAGCGCGGTGGGAATATTCAGGCTGTCGGCAGATATGGTCAAGCTGAAATGCTCTTGCGGCAAAAGCGAGATGAAGATCGTCTATTCCAAGGGCGACTCCAACGTGCGCCTAACCGTCCCCTGCTTGCTTTGCTCCTCCCCGCATAATTTTACCGTCAGCTCCTCACTGTTTTTCCGCGACGAGCTGTTCGTGCTCCCCTGCCCCTATTCCGACATCAATATCGCTATGACGGGCGAGATAAATCTCGTCAAGGCAGAGCTTGCGCGCACCGAGCTTGAGCTGCTCGATATGCTTGAGGAAAACGGTATTACCGATTTTTCCTCTCTTCACGACAAAGAGGAGGAGCTTGCTGATCCGCAAATACGCGATATCGTGCTTTTCGTCATACGCGACCTTGAAGCAGAGGGTAAGATCTTTTGCAAATGCCACCCCGAACCGAAGGGCGGTGCGCCCGTTCGGTTTGACAACGAGGATCTGTCACAGGACAGCAGATACGAGGCGGAGATCACCGACGACGGTATCAAGGTGACCTGCCTTGATTGCGGTGCTTCACGTACAATACCCACCGATTCTATGCTTGGCGCACACGCATTTCTCAACTGCGACAAGCTGTATCTTGAATAATTTAACGGAGGACGACATGGAATATACCTACACAACAAAAACGGTATGCTCATCAAAGATAATTTTCAACATTGAGGGCAACGTGATAACAAACGTAAAATTTATCGGCGGATGCAACGGCAACCTCAAAGCTATATCCAAGCTGGTCGAGGGAATGACCGTTGAGGCTATCGAGGAAAAGCTGAGCGGAAACACCTGCGGACCTCGTGCAACCTCCTGCGCCGACCAGCTTGCCCTCGCTGTCAGAGCGGCTTACGAGGAAAGCAAAAAGGCTTAACATAACAAAAAAATGCGGCGCGAGGCTTCTCATAATGAAGTTTTTCTAACCACTCGGTAGGAGCGAACTGTGTTCGCCCGCGAGAAGACGCAGGTCTCCCATACGAGTTATCGTTAAACCACCAATTTCGGCAGAGAGATTGTTTTCTCTGCCGATTTGTGTTATAATGGAATGGGTGATGAAAATGGACGAACTAAAAAATCGCAAGACCACTCGGTTGAAGGGAGCGGACTATAATCGAAATCAAGCCGTTTTCCTAACGATATGTACGAAAGAAAGACAATGTCTCCTTGCGCGTATTGTAGGGACCGGCGTCCTCGACGGTCCGCAAATCGAATTAACACAATATGGACAAATCGCAGATAAATATATCCATCAATTAAATGATTTTTACGATGACCTATCGGTCGAGAGTTATGTGATCATGCCGAATCATATTCATATTATGTTGTGGATCAAAGGCACAGGAAACGGACCGTCGAGGACGCCGGTCCCTACAGTGCAAAATTCCATTCCGTCACGCTTTGTGTCAACATTCAAAAGATTTTGCAACAAGGAATACGGCATAAATATATGGCAATACCGCTCCAATGATCATATCATCCGTAACCGACAAGATTACGAGGAACATTTGCGATACATCTACGAAAACCCGATCCGTTGGTATTACGACGAATTATACGCAGAGGAATAAGGTAAGAGATTTACCCAATTGTGCCTTTGTAATACAAAGGCGAAACTGACGATACAAGGAGAAATAACTGTATGATACAACCCGTACACAATAACCATATTAAAGAATGTGTGGATGTAATTAAAGAAAGTTTTTTAACAGTAGCTCATGAGTTTGGTTTTACAATTGAAAACGCACCTCGCTTTACTGCTTTTGCTACAACGGAACAACGTTTGTCTTGGCAACTAAATCATGAACTCAGACCTATGTATGCTTTTGTTGTAGATGGAAATATTGTCGGTTATTATTCATTGGCGTTGCAAGAGAACAAAGCGTGCGAACTGAATAATTTGTGTGTGCTACCGCAATTCAGACATCAAGGCATAGGCGAAAAATTACTATTACATTCATTTAACGTAGCAAAAAACTTGGGATGTTCAAAAATGAATATAGGAATTGTTGAAGAAAATCGGATTCTGAAGAAATGGTATGAATCTTTCGGTTTCAAGCATATCAGAGCACAAAAATTCGATTTCTTTCCTTTTACCTGCGGATATATGGAACTGATTTTTACATAAGCGAAAACACCCCCGACAGACTTTCAATCTGTCGGGGCTTACTATTTGTTTACAGCGTAGCAATATGCGCCATGCGAGTAAATATCCTCATAAGAACCAGCCTACACTCATCCTTTGCTATACACTGCTGAATTTCTGTCTTAGCTTGGCTATTATCTTTTTTTCGAGGCGGGATATGTAGGATTGAGATATGCCCATTTTGTCGGCTACCTCCTTTTGCGTCTCCTCCTGTCTGCCGCCAAGACCGTACCGCATTTCGATTATAAGCCGTTCCCTCTCGTCGAGGCTGTCAAGCGCGGCGTACAGCGCCCGCCGCTCCTCCGCATCCTCCAGCTCCTTACCAATCGGCTCTTCGTCACTGCCAAGCACGTCGGACAAAAGCAGCTCGTTGCCGTCCCAATCAGTGCTAAGCGGCTCGTCGATAGACAGCTCCTGCTTTCCGCTTATCTTGCGGATATACATAAGTATTTCGTTTTCAATACACCGCGACGCATAAGTGGCAAGCTTTATGTTCTTGTCGGCGCGAAAGGTGTTTATTGCCTTGATAAGTCCAAGCGTACCAATGGATATCAGGTCCTCTACGCCCACGCCCGTGTTTTCAAACCTCCGCGCGATAAACGCCACAAGGCGCAAATTATGCTCTATAAGCACGCCGCGCGCGTGTTCCCTCGCCGCCTCATCTGAGTCGAGCAAGGCTATCATTGCCGCCTCCTCCTCGCGAGAGAGTGGCTGTGGCAGTACGTCGGGGCCGTTTACATAATATATCTCTCCTCTCCCCGACTCCGCACGCCGTCGCATACGCAAAATACGTCTTTTGCGGGCATCTTTAATAAGCCGTGATATCCTTTGCCTGATAATAAAGATCAGGCTGTATTTATTGCTCATATTCTCTCCTCCTTTAATTACATCATAAGCTGACTTGGCACAAGCACCGCGCCGTCGTTGGTCTGCATAATGGCAAACAGCGCGTTTACCTCGCGCTCGCGCCCGCCCTCGGGACACACGGATATTTTGTCGGGGGATATGCCCACGAGTATTCCGCTCCCCATAGCCGTCCCTGCGGGGATAAGCCGTAATCTGCGAGTCAGCCGCTCGTCCGAAATATCGGTCACGTCCCCGTATGACAACAGCTTCCCCACCGTGTCTTTGCCCAAGAGGGATTCGACGTGCACCTTATCCACTGCGATCACTAATCTGCCGTCCATAGGGTCGCGCATAAGGTTTCCGCTGTCGCACATACCGTCAAGCTCTATCCGCCTGCCGAACATTTCTATCTTCACCTTGCAAGGTCGCGACGCTGTTGACTTGCGAAAAAAGTTACCTCCGTGCAACGCCAGCACACCCGAAATAGCGGCAAGAATCGCAAACATCCACGCGGATATTCCGTCCTCGCCTGCGGGTAGCTGATTTGCAACGCCCGATCTGTTGAGCAGGTTATACATTGCCGTCATAATTCCGCCAAGCACCATGGAAACCACAACGTATACACCCGAAATAAGTATAATACCCTCTCCTCGCCGCCAAAAAGCCACCGCGCACATCACAAGACACACTGTGATATCTATCGCAAAAGCCACGGGAGAGGATACCGACAAAAGCAGTGCGGCAACCGAATACACTCCGCCAAGTGCCGCAGCCGCGACGAGTCTACCCACGCTTATTCTTCGGTGGAGCAATTTTGCACTCAGATGCAGGCACAAATAATCCATGCTCATATTTATCAAAAACAGCAGATCGCCGTATACCTCCGCCATTATCACTCCCCCTTTCCTACATTTATATTATATATGGGCGAGAAAATAATTTATGTCGTTTGGTGACGGCGCATCATATAAATATATTAAAAATAAAACCGACTTGTACAAGTCGGTTTTATTTTTAATATATTCCCGCCGAAATCATATCTATAAACTGAACGGCGCTTCGCGGATTTCGTCCGCCTCCGCGCAGGGCAAACGCCTCCGCCTTTGAGATAAGCTGCTGCTCGTCCATTTCGATCCCGCGACGGCGAGCCAGATGTATAACGATATCCGAATACAGTGCCTTATCGGCGCGGCTGTACGTTACCGTAAGTCCAAAGCGTGCCGAAAGCGATACGATCTCTTGCAGCTTGTCGCTGACGCTGATCTCGTCGCCCACGCGATCGGACGCCAACTCCTTTATCATGTGACGATGGTTGCTGGTGGCGTAAATCAGAATGTTGCTTCCCCTGCCCGCAACTCCGCCCTCCAGAGTAGCCTTGAGGGCGCAGAAATCCGCATCTCCCGAGCTGAAGGTGAGGTCGTCAATAAACAGGATAAATTTAAGCGGATTGTCCGCAAGGGTGTCCATGAGCGGCTGGATAAAGGGTAGCTGATTCTTTTTCAGCTCCACAAGCCGCAAGCCTCTGTCGGCGTAGGCATTGGCTATCGCCTTTACCGTAGAGCTTTTGCCCGTACCCGCATCACCGTAAAGCAACACGTTGTTGGCTGGCATCCCGTTAAGAAACGCCTCGGTATTGAGTATCACTCGCTCGCGCTCGCGCTCATATCCAACGAGGTCGGACAGTACTTGTCCGTCGGGGTTGGCAATGGGTGTCAGCTTTCCCTCACCGTTAAGAATAAACATGTGATATTTCGCAAAAACTCCCGTTCCGCGGCTGCGAATGTGCTTGATATGCTCACGGTAATTCTTGAAGATATCAACAGGAGAATTGCCCCAAAGCGGCAGGCTGTCGTCGCCGATGGCATCTCGATATACCGAGCCGTCAAGCCGCGCTATATCAGAAAGGATCTCCAGCTCGCGGCAAAGCAGGGACTCCAGAACGTCGCCATCACCCTTGCCCGTCAGCTTGTACTCCGTATAAATATTTTCGTCCTCCAAGATAAATCCGAGGACGTGCGCGCCAAGGCTGTGATGATTGCAAAACAGTGATCGTATAAAATCGCAATACGCGCTTATAAGCTCGGCGCGGCTGCTCCCCGACTGATTGACAGCGTCTAGTCTGCACAGCAGAGATACCGTTTTATCCGACAGCAGATTTCTGAAAATTATCAGCGAATCCACACGCTCCGAAAGTGTGAATTTGTTATCGGCAGAGTTCATAGACTTGCCTCCTTTGCTTGGGTCTTATTGGACACCCCTCACTGCCTTGGCAGTGAGGGGTGTCCGGTTATTATCAAAGCCGCAACGCGACTTTAATTTTGAGCTTACTGCTCGGTGCTGTTCTTCTTGCCGCCCGCTTGAAGCTTAACAGCCTGACCGCCCGTGAGGGTGATCATTTTGATAGCCTGGAGCGAGAACGCATCTGCTTCTACGCGGAGAGGCTTGTTGATGCTTCCGCTTGCAAGCACCTTAAGTCTACCGATGCCGTCCTCGATCATACCCTTTTCCTTGAGTATCTCGAGGTTTACAACGTCGTCCGCTTGGAACGTATTCGAAAGAGTTCCAACGTTGATGATGCCGAGCTTGCCCGCACCACCTACCTTATCCGAAACGGTAAGGATATGTTCTGCGGTCTTATCCGTCATCATGTCGTCAACCTCTTGAGCGGAAACGTGATCAACGTGAACTATCTCCTCTTCCTCCTCGGGAATCTCTTCACCAATGGGAATAAAGAGATTTTCAACGACAGGTGCTTCCTCTGCTACCTCCTCGGTAACCTCCTCAGTCACTTCTTCTTTGTTTCTGCCGAAGAGCTTATCAAGCAGCAGCCACAGGAAGAACACAGGGAGAATTCCCTTGATATACAGGAGATATCCTACAGCGATAAGGATGAGCAGGATGAGCAGAATGATAAGGATAACGATAAGAATTATCATACCCGTTGACAGCCCGTCGTCATCATCCTCTCCCGTGGTGGTCTCGGAATCATCAGGCTCGGTGGTATCGCCGCCTATTATATCCGTATCGGTATCCGTTTCGGTCACGGGTGCAGTATCAGACTCAGACTCAGACTCAGATTCAGATTCAGACTCGGATTCAGACTCGGATTCGGACTCAGATTCGGATTCGGACTCAGACTCGGATTCGGATTCGGACTCAGATTCGGATTCGGACTCAGATTCGGATTCGGACTCAGACTCGGATTCGGACTCAGACTCGGACTCGCTTTCGCTGCCCGGCTCGGTGTCGCTGGTATCTGTGTCCGTATCGGGTATGGGAGTGGCATCATACTCTGCCTTTACGGTCAAGTCGCCCGTAATATTTGAGAAGTCAACGTCCCAACCGGTAAAGGTATAGGTGTAGCCGCCCTCGTCCGGTCTTGTGGGGGTTTCAGCGGGCTCGGTAGCACTTGAGCCGTACGCTACTTTCTGTGTTTCGATAAGGCTGTCATCCCAGTTAACGAAGGTTACCGTGTACTTGCGGGGCGCAGATTCATACTTGGGATATACGCTTACGTTTGAAGTGATAACAGGATTTCCTTCGATATCCACTCCGTCTGCCTCCCAGTGCGAGAAGGTAAATACCTTATCAACACTCATTGGCTTATCGGGACCGTCGGGAATATCCGCGTCAGAGAATCTCTCTCCCGAATTTACGTTGAATACACGATAGATATTGCCGTTTTCATAGTAGAACGTTACCTTGTATACGATCTTGGTAAATTCAGCATATACCGTAACAGCACCCGAGGGCATTGTGAAGGAAGTACCCGATATGGTATGCTCTACGCCGTCAACGTCAACGTACCATACTCGGCTTACCTCGTAATGAGTGTCGGGGGTGAGAGTTACGTTTACGGTATCTCCCATTGCCGCGGTTGTTACATCAACTGCAACTATACCGTTCTCGGCCGTACCCGCGGTAACGTCGTAGGTTTTTACTACCTCCTCGATAACGAAGGTGGAGAAGTGGGTAGTGTTGATCTTTACGATTCCATTAGCGTGGTCGAATTCGTGATCAACTGCCTCATTCTCGCCCGTTGCGGGGTTATAGTAATACAGAACAGGATAGGTTTCGGGGTTGCCGTCGTCAGCGTAAGGCATTGTCAGAGGAGTACCCGTCAAGCCCGTAATCGGAACGATAGCGCCGTTCTCATCCTTGAATTCAACTGACAGGAACTTTCTGCCTTCGTTAACACCGTCTGCAACGACGCCCATCGCGGTTGAGTAGGTCGCGTTTGTAAGATCACCGCCGAAGGATGCGTAGATAGCTTCGAGGTTGTCGTGATCCAAGCTTATCTGCACTCCGCTGTAATTCATCTTGATCATTACGTCGGGGGCGGTGTCAAAATCGTCAAGCAGCGTCAGAATATGCTCCAGTGCGTGGTAGGAGCCGTTAATGTCAGCACCTCCCACGGCATTGACGTCGATCAACAGCGCGTTGCCATCATAGACGTAGTCCTCGGTTACGTTTTCGTCGATAGGATCACCGAAACGGTTAACACTTTCAAATACCGCGTTGTAGGTAACGTCCGAGGTAGCCGCTGCAACGGAAGGATTCCAGCCAACGTATACCCACTTGTTAAGCGCATCACCCGAAGGCTTTGTGGGAGCTTCGCCGTTGTATTCGGGAATATCGCCGTGACGCACGCTGTCGGTTTCCACCTCTACATCATTCACTACCCAGCTTACCTTGTAGTAGTTGATATCGTAGGTCGCGCTGATGCTGATGTCGCTGTCAGGCATAATGCCGTCTGCGGGAACGCCAGCAAGAGTGCCGTCAACGTAGGTATGACCTATTACCTTATTCTGCGCGCCGATAACGTCAAGAGCGTTGATGCTCGTTCCGTATGGCACGGTAGCGGTAAAGGTGAAGGTATCGTATACCTGATTTTTATCCGTTAAAGTAACGGTGTAGGTTACGGTATGCGTATTGGCATCCGATTTATACAGGATAACCGCATCCTCTGCGGGTGTTACGGTTATCTCCGTGCCGCCCGCGGTGTAGGTTATATGATATCCCTCGGAGGTAAGTCCGTGGAGAGCCGCGAGCGAGTCAAGCGAGATGCCGGGCTCTGCAAAGAATACGTATTCCACCTCGGGGTTAAGCGCGTCGCGGAGAATTATCTCGCGATAATCGCCGATATACAGGTTGCCATCAAGCGTTACGCTCTGTCTGTCAATACGGTTCATGACCTTATTGATAATAGACTCGGGAGATATCGTCTTACCAAGGATGGTGATCTGCTTACCCGACAGATACTGTTCCACCTTGGACTGGATCATTTCCTTGGTGATGGTCTTCTCAAAGAAGAATCCGCCGTTGCCGTCGTAAACGTCATAATAGGTCTTGGCGTCATACGAATCGGGGATATAGGACATTACCTTATCCAGCACCTTCTGGAACTTTTCTCTCTGAGTAAGATTATCCACGCCAACCTTGTCGCCGATAATATCGTAGTCGCCGTTACGGATAAGATCCTTCATTTCACCGACGGTCATCTCACCCGAAACAACGTAAAAGTCCTCGAGGTTGCCATACTCATTGATCTGCTGTATCTTTTCGATGTGGTTGCGGATAGACTCGGGAACATTTGTATTGGAGTACGCTCTCTTGAGCAGCACCTGAACGTTTGCCGAGGACAGATTGAAGTCAACCTTCAATGTGCTTCCGTCGCGCTCGACGCTGAGAATGTCGCTCACAACGTCTGCAACGTTCTCAATGTCCGTAACGTCACCCGACAGAGTGAATATTACGTTAACGTCGGTAGATACCGCGCCGTCAGTCGCCATAGTCAGCGTATAGTCGCCAAACTTATAAAGCTGTGTGGTGTCGTCGCCGTCGTCGTACTCCTCCATGTTTATGAATCTCGACAGTGTTTTATCCTCTGCGCGGACAAGGTCGATAAATCCGTCAATGTTTATCAGATCCTCGTACGTGCCGTCGATAAGGATATCAACAAGGTCGCCGATATCGTAGCTGTCTACGCTGAGCAGATGGTTTCCGTTGATGGAGAAATCGTTAACTCCCGCATACATTGCCGCAGTCAGTGCATCAGAGAGGATATGGAGCGCGTCGTCCTTGAGGGAGGATGCGGAGTTCTCTTCTCTGAAGCCGGTCAGCAATTCAACGTAGTCTGCCTTCTGTGCGTCTATCGCTATAACGACGGTAGAGCCGTCCTCCGACAGAGTAGCCTTATAAACGTCGGATACCTGCGAAATACCGTTGGTGATCTCAACGAAGTCCTGTGCAAGGTTGCGATGCTCACCGTATATCTTGGTAACAGCGGGAGTCACGCCGTCAGCCTCGTACTGACCGTGGAACAGTGCCGCGTTGCGCCATACGATATACTCACCCGACGGCAAAGAAAGCTCGGGATATGTAAATACGTCGTTTTTCAGATAAGCGTCGGTCTGAACGCACACGGGTGTATCGGAGCCGTCGATATACCATTCAACCGTAAACTTATCGGGAACGTATACCTCTCCTCTATCCTCTGCCTCCTGCTTTTTATTCTCCTCTTCATCCTTTCCAACAACGAAATCCAGAATCTCGTCTACCGTTTCAGCCTTGGAAACGACAGTAATAACGGTCTGGAAGGTGTCCTTCAAGGATTCCTGATCATCCTTTTTGAAGTCATCTACGATATGACCGTAGTCGGGCTCTCCGTTTTCATTTTTGGGAAGTCTTTCCTCAAGCTGGTTGAGCGCGGAATCGGGGTCGTCGTATGCGTCCTCTCCGTCCAGATCAACAATTACGTTCTTGAGGTACTCTTCGATCTTGGCTTCCTCTATTTCTCCGCTTTCAAGATAGTCGCTGACGAAGTCCTTCATTCCTGCGATCATCTCAGGAGTAAGATTCAGCGCGCCTGCAGGGAACGCCGAGCTTACCACCATGACTATGGAGAGCACAAATACGAGTGCCGTAGAGAACAGCCTTTTTATGCCTTTCAGTTTAGTCATAACAACCTCCTTGTTATAATCTTAGTGTATAACCACACAAAAATGCGACTAAGTCGCGGACTGACGAGAGCCGCTCGCCGACATTCTACTATATAATTATACCAATACATATTATATAATACCACACGGGCAAAAAAATGTCAATAGTTTTTCGCATCACATTTCCGCAATATTAACAATTTTTTCGATAAAAAAAGAGCAGAACAGACAGAAATTCCAAAAGCTTCCGTCTGTTCTGCATCAAGCAGCTTTTTTACGCTGCTTTTCGGCAGGTTTTATTTCAATTTCACCGTCATAATGATCGCGTCCTCCACCGGCTTCGTATAGAACGCGCGGCGGCGACCGACCTCAACAAATCCCGCCTTTTTATACAGCGCGATCGCCGCCGCATTGGATGCTCTGACCTCCAAGGTCACGCTGTCCGCATGGCAGGATTTCGCATATCGCATAAGGGAATTCAGGATAGCGCCCGCCATACCTCTACGGCGGTAGTCGGGATGCACCGCCACGTTGGTTATCTGCCCCTCGTCAACGGCAATAAGCATGCCACCGTATGCCGCGATCTTGCCTTCACATTCGCAAACGAAGCCCACGCCAATACCGTCGTTGGTGAGCAGCTTCAAGCTTTCGCGACTCCACGGAGAGGAAAAGCACAGCCTCTCCAGCTCCGCCGCGCCGTCAAGGTGCGCGTCGGTATTGCGCATCTGCACGGAGCGGAATTTTACCTTCCCCGTAGCGTTTTTCGCACTGTCCGTCATACCGCACCTCCCACGTCCGTGGTAACAGCGTCACTTCCCGCATTTTTACCCGCCAGAGCTGCGTGTATCTCGTCGCCAACGGGCACGAATATTCTGTCAAATGCGTCGTAAAGGAAATACCTTCCGTAAGAAACGCCATCAACCTCAATATCCTCAGAATATTCAAGATAGGTCAGCGAATAGCAAATGCCCGACAGCACACTGCTGTCAAATTTCACCTTGTATTTCTTCTCGGCGGCAATCAGAGGATAAGTAACCCTTTCCCCTTCCTCATACGCCTTTGCAATGGCGGCAACCGTGTCACCGTTGCCAATGCGGCAGATCTCGAGCCCACTACTCTCGGTGGTACATATTCGCAGCATATTAGGCTTCATCTCGGAAAGAGCAGGCAACGAAACTCCTTCTGCGTAAAGAATATTTTTGTCCTCCGTCGCAAGCCACTCCGACTCCTTCATATTGGGAACGGTATACAGCTTGTAGGTGAGCTTCTCTCCTACCTTCAACTCGCCGTATTCGTCGCCAAGCGCCACAGGCTCGTAGCACACAGACGCATATTTATATTTGATTCCGCTTCCCGCGTCAACGCAGGCGCTACCGTTCTGATCCGTCAGCCTCGCGCCGCCTGAGCAGGACGAAAGCATCAAGCACATAACGGTCACAACGCAAAGCGCAAAAGAAATAATTTTTTTCATTCTTTATTCTCCCGAAAATCAGTATCCGAAAACTCCGCTGAGGGAGTCGTCATCATCTATCCACTCCGACACGTTAATAACGCGGTAATCTTCCTTGGTGTCGCGTATAACTACCCTTTCAATACCCGCATTGATGATGAGTCGCTTGCACATCATGCAGCTGTTTGTTCCTTCCATGAGCGTTCCGTCAACAGCAGACACACACGCCATATACAGAGTCGCACCCAGCATCATATCACGGGGGGCGTTGATGATGGCATTCGCCTCCGAGTGTACCGAGCGGCAAAGCTCGTATCTCTCACCTCTGGGGATATTAAGCTTGTCACGCATACAGAAATTGATATCGTTACAGTTTTTCCTGCCTCTCGGCGCACCGTTGTAGCCGGTGGAAACGATGGCGTCGTCCTTGACTATAATAGAGCCGAACTTGCGGCGCAGACAGGTACACCTCTCTGCAACTGTCTGGGCAATATCAAGATAATAATTGTCTTTTGTTACGCGGTCCTTCATAAACGTATCCACCTTTCAGCGCACAGCGCTCGTAATGTATTTATGATACCATATATTTGTCAATAAATCAAGTACAGTTTTTAAACATTGACGTATATTGTAAAAAAAATCGCGGGCGATCCGTAAAACGAATCGCCCGAAACTGTGGGAGGTATCAGTTATTTTTCCACTCGTCAGCCTTAGCAGCAGACATTCTCTTGATGTTCTCCTCGGCATAGGGTGACTCAGCGCCGCCGTTCACGTAAAGAAAAAACTTGCCGTCAGCCGTCTGATACAGGCTCTCCTCGTATCCCTTGGGGTCGCCGAACTCGCCGAAGGTGCGCTTCTCAACGAGAGCCGCGCTCTCGGTGTCGTACTCTACCTTGCAAATTACCTTTTTCATTTTATATCTCCTTTCACTTTATGATACTTAAATCACGGTATATCTTTACCGAATCTATTGTATCACAAACGCGAAAATTTTTCAATAGGTATATTTAAGAAATTTATGTGGAAACAAGCCGTTTTGCGGCGAATTCTAATTGCGTATTCGGGTATTCATCGCATTTATTCGGAAGCCATTAATCCCGTTAAGGACTCAAAGGTATCCAGCTCATAGCACGGGAAATATATGCCGAAGGTCTCTCCGTCATGCTCACCCTCCAAGATATGATACGTCTTAAAATATACGTCCCCCATATCATCAACGGTTATTTTATATTTTTTGAATTCACCCTTGGTTGGCTCCTCCTCTTTGTTCCACGAGGGAACAGAAATACGTTTGTTAACCGTTTGGATCGTCTTGAGCTCTGCGAGCTTAAAGGAATATACATTTTCGAGATCCGCCAAGCACAAGTATTCGTCGGTTGCATAAATTTTTAAATCAAAATTAAAGAAAACGGTGGTTTCAAACGGTCTTGCCTGTACGCAGACCTCGCCCCTCTTTACCTTATACGCAAACCCCAAAACATCAACCGAAGCGGCATCGCTCGGGATATTCAATTCATCATACATTTCTTGAATATCTATATCTATCTCTTCCATCTGTAGGTCTGCATTTTGCTCCTCCAGCACATGATCTTCCTTTTTCTTTGCAAAGAAATGCAAGCACACCCAGATCAAGCCGCAAGCAACTGCGCTTACGATCAAAAACGGCGCGTTTCTGAAGGTCTGATCCAAGCTGCCCACCTCCGGCAGAGCCTTGATTATTCCGATAAGCATGAGCAAAGCATATATACCGCATATATACTTAATAATTCGAACCCATAGCGGCAATTTACTGTCATTGAACGTTTGATCCAATTTTTCCTGCTTCGATTCGAGCTCCTCGACCTTCTGCTTTGAGATCGTCTTTGTAATGAATTCACTTCCGTTGATGGTTTCGTTATTTTTGTCTGATGTGATATCAATTCCGAAAATAGGTTTCATGAAATCTCTCCTCGATTGTTTGTTGATACCCGAAGCAGGGCTTACAGACCGTTACACGTCCGCATTCATAATCACGAGTTCTTTACTTTTGTTTTGCGTTGCACAAAGCGAGGAAAAGCCCCACTTTTTCTGCATTTTAAACTTTAACGCAGGGTAAAAGTCAAGGCTTTTTCGAAAAAGCATATAAAAATTATAATTATATCCTCTTTTGTGCTTTAAAACCACAGCAAAACGTTGAACAGCACTACTTGAAAAACATACAGAGCGAACACCGTAATGCTCACCGCCTTGAAGGAGGAAGATTTACGGAACACTGCATAATACACAAGCTGACAAAGCACAAACGGGGCGGAGATAAACTCCAGCATCCACGGTAAAAGAGCCGCCATTTCCATGCCCGTTCCCTCCACCGTGCCCGCTTTGATGTCCTCAATTATCAGCCAGTACGGATATATGACATGCAACAGATTGAATATGATAAATATGACGATCAGTATCACGGCAAAGATTTTTGACAACAGCTCTTTGGTCGAGGTCATAAGTTTCTCCTTTTTGATGTATGAAAAGCCGCAAGGATTTCCTTGCGGCTTTGGTGCGGTTTTAGCCGCGTATGGCGGAGAGAGGGGGATTCGAACCCCCGTGCGCGTGAGCGCAAACTGATTTCGAGTCAGCCCCGTTATGACCACTTCGATATCTCTCCGTAAATATGATGCAACAGCGTGCATCATATTTATGGAGCTCGATAAGATGTGGCTCGACGAACTTGTTCGTCGAATCCACTTCGCATCCCCCACCCGAAGATCGACAAGCTCGCTTGTCAGGCGTAGGGTGTGGGTATCCTCGCCATAGGCGAGATATCTCTCCTTGATACGTACTGTGCATATTTGATTTTTATAATGCCTGTTATGCCCTGTTGCGGTGCCCAAAATTTGTTGCTTGCTCTCGCTTCGCCAAATTTTGACCGCTGCCACTCCTTTTTGCTCACTCCATCCGCCACCGGCGGCGCTCGCAAACGTCCCCACTTCAATATCTCTCCGTATGCTCAAAGCAGGTCAACGCATCAATTATACCACACAATTTTCAAAATTGCAATAGGCAAAACGAAGTTTTTGAAAAATATTATGTCTTCTCGCTTGACTTTTATCCCCTGTTGTGCTATAATTGCGGCGTATTCGGACGGAATGGGAGGCTTTGCTATGGACAAAAAATTTTCGGGGATACTTATATGCACCGACCTTGACGGAACTCTTTACAGAGATGACAAATCTATCTCGCGCGAGAACTCCGAGGCGATAGAATATTTCAAGGCACACGGCGGTATTTTTACGTTTATCACGGGCAGAATGCCCTTCTTTTCGGACGACGCATATAAGCGAATACAGCCCAACGCGCCCTTCGGCTGCATCAACGGCGGCGGAATTTACGACCACCGCACGAGCAAATATGTTTGGCAGCAACCTATTGACCGCTCGGTCTTCGAGCTTGTGGAATACATTCAAAACGCTATGCCCGACATGGGAATTCAGCTTAACACCTTCGACCGCGTTTATTTTTTGCACGACAACTCTTCGTGCGAGTGGTTCAGGGACGTAACGGGTATGCCCTATCTTCCCTGCACGCTTGACGGCTTTGATGAGCCGCTCGCAAAAATTGTTTTTTCGGATTTTGAAGAGGAGGCTATTTCCCATATTGCAGAGTTGCTTGCGGCACACCCCCGCGCGGATGAATTTGACTTTATCCGCTCCGAGCGCTCGCTGTACGAGATACTTCCCAAAGGCGTTGATAAGGGCACGGTATTGCCGCGAATGGCGGAATATATGGGAATATCCATGGAGCGCACCGTTGCCATTGGCGACTACAACAACGACATCGGAATGATCCGCGCGGCAGGTCTGGGTATAGCGGTCGCAAACGCGCGTGAGGAGGTAAAGGCAGCAGCAGACCACGTCACCGTCAGCAACGAACAGCACGCAATAGCGCACATAATTTCCGACATCGAAAGCGGAAAATTAAAGGTTTGATAAAAGCACCATAGAGCAAGTAGAACGGTATAATTGCAGAAATGCGGTTATACCGTTCTGCTTTTTATAAATCCAACCTAAAGTTGAGTTTTATTCATATAAAATATCCTTTTGATATGTTGGAAACAACATAATGGTATGATATAATTATTACAGTGGCCACGAAAATCTATTTTAGGAGATAACTTTATGAATATCGGAACGAATATATATACCCTCCGCAAAGAAAAGAAGATCACTCAAGCGCAGCTTGCTGAAAAGCTTGGAGTATCCGATCAGGCAATTTCCAAATGGGAAAATAATCAATGTGCTCCCGATGTAAGTCTTTTTCCGATTATTGCAGACTATTTCGGTGTTTCTATTGACCGCCTTTTCGGATACCACATGAATAGTTACAACGATGAAGTAGAAGCAATTATGAAGGCTGCGGACGATAGTATGAACACCTATAAGGAAATCGAGATCATCAGCGAAGGATTAAAAAAATATCCTAACAGTCCAAAATTGAAAACGTATCTCGCATTTTCCTTGTCCATGGTCAATCGCTTCTCAAATGACAAAAAAGAACGAAACGAAGCTGTTGCAAAAGCCATTAAGCTGTGTAACGAGGTCGTTGACACCTGCGGCGATATCGGAGAAGTAGACGGCGCACTCAATATGCTACGACGAATATACTGTGAAATCGGCGAATACGAAAAAGCAGCAGAGGTTGTTGAAAAAATCAGCGCAAACGGTTATAGAGGAAGAATAGTCGGTAAAGCTCAAATATTAGCATACAGAAAAGACTACCTTGCGCACGCAAAATTTACGGAAGAAAGTCTGCTTCGTTGCTATTGGCTTATGGATGAGTTATTCGAGTTAAAAAGAATAGCGTTGCTTGAACAAAAAGAATACGAAAAGTTATTGCCGTGGTGTCGCGCTCACGAAAAATTTCTTGCAATCTTTGATGAAGGATGTGAGGATTTCTATGTATCCCACAAACTTTGGAATTGTGAAGCCAAAGCACAAGCATACAAAAAGCTCGGACAAAAAGACGAGTGTTTGCAGGAACTGAAAAATTTTGCTTCACTAACAAAATATCTGAATCCAAATGCGAAAGCTGAAAATTATCAAATAGGACTGCGAAATCCTTTGTATTTTTCAACGATTCAAGATCCAAACACGCAGGAAGAATTTATGACAACGATATATTTTGAAAACTTATTGTCAAAATACGATAACTTTTTTGAAAACGATGAGGAATATTTAACCTTTAAAAATCAGTTGTCGCTTTAATTTTCGCCCCGCCTTGTGCGGGGCTTCGCTTTTGTGTCCGCAAAGACAGTGCTTGTCAGAAAAAATGGCAAACTTGCGGCACGCAAATTAAAGGCTCCCTCCGGGAGGGAGGCTATGCTGCCGCTTGACAGTACGTCTACGACAAAAGGAGTACAAGTAAAAATGCTCGTACTCCTTTTGTTTTGCGCAGGTCAAAACCTGCTTTATGGAAGGTGCCCTTTGGGGTGCTTTTTCTATTACAATACCACCTCGACGTCGCCGTTGATCGTCAATGTATTCTCTGTCACCTTGCAATTAAGAGCGCGGACGCGGACACCGTCCCTCTGCGCTTCCCTGAGCGCTTGTGCAAACTCGGGATGGGTATTTACGTTGGGAGTGAAATATTTGCATTTTTCCATCTGCACCACAAAGAAAACGTATGTGTCGTATCCGTTTTGCGCGGCGTCCGACAGCTCGCGCAGGTGCTTGACTCCACGTTCCGTGGGCGCGTCGGGAAACATTACAACACCGTCAACTTCAAGGGTAACGCCCTTGACTTCGGCAAATATCCTTCTGCCACCCGCTTCAACGTAAAAATCAAAGCGCGAGCTGCCGTATTTGCACTCCGGTCTGACCAGTGTAACGTTTTCAAATCCGCCTGCGGTTATCCACTCGCCAAGCGCTCGGTTGGGAGCTTGACTGTCCATATTGATCAGCATATCGCCCTTATACACCGCCACAAGATCGTAGGCGGTCTTTCGCGCAGGATTATCCGAAACCTCCAGCACCACCACGGCATCCTCAGTAAGCAATTCCCTGCACCGCCCCGTATTCTTGACGTGACATACGCACACGCGCCCGTCTATCTCCACATTGGCAATAAATCTGTTGAGGCGGCTGACAAACCGCCCCTTTACCGTGTTGTTATATCTCACAAATCCCGCTCCTCCGTCGATATCTCGGTGGCAGGTGCGGGGTGCGGCTCGCCCTTGAATTTGCGTTCAAGCGTAAAGCCTCTGCCATGCACCTCTTTTATTTTGGTCACGGTGATAAACGCCGTGGGATCTATCTTGCGTATCAACTCGTTTGCGGCGTACAGCTTGCGTGGCGGAATAACGCACATTACCGCCTCCCATTCGTTGCTGTCCATTCCCGTGCGTATCATATTCATGGTCACGCCCGCGCCAAGCTCGGTAAGCAAGGATTTTCGGATATCCTCGTATTTTTCCGAAACAACGAAAAGCTGTATCTGCGATTTTCCGAAGATCATAGCCCGATCCAGCGCTACCGTTTCAAGCACGAGCAGGACAAGTCCCAGAAGTATTCCGTTTGAGGACGTGAAAAACGCCTGCGCGCCGAGGATGATGAAATCCGTGATATAAAGAAACACCGCCACGGGAAGATGAAACCACTTATGGAGCGCGAGATTTACAACGTCCATTCCTCCCGTTGACGCGCCCACGCGGAACACAAGTCCTCCCGAAATTCCGAGCAAGCAGCCCGCAAAAAGAACAGCGATAAGTGAATTATCCGTCAGCTCCTCGATATGCGGAATACGCTGCATACCTGCGAGAAAAACGGGATAGATTATGGAGCTTGCGATGGTCTTGAAGAAAAACTCCTTGCCAAGCACAAAAAGTCCCATAAACAGCAAAAGAATATTCAGAACAAGGATAACGGTTGCCGGCTCAATAGGCAGAACGTCGCCCCACAGCTTATCCAGCAATATTCCGATACCCGTAGTGCCGCCCATGATAATGTCGTGAGGAATGATAAACGCCGCCACCAGAAAGGCAAGCAAGGCGTTTCCCGCCACTATACACAGGCAAGACCACAAGGGTCTTTTTATCTTTTCAAAAAACGCTTTCATATTTACCTCAAACGCTTAATTTCCGTTAAAATATTTCACTCCCGGCTGAGGATCGCCGATAAGCTCACTGACGGTCACCACCTCGTAGCCCTCCTCGTGCAGTCGCTTTAGAATGACCGCGGTAGCGTCCACCGTGCTTTGATATATATCGTGCATAAGGATAATACTGCCGTCCTTGACCTGCGACATGACGTTATCCACGATAGTATCCCGCTTTTCCGTCGCGCCCTCTGCGTCGGATGAGCTGTATCTGTGCTCATAGTCGAGCGAATCCACGTCCCAGAGTATCACAGAATACTCGCACTCTGCCGCGCGCTCCGCGCTTATAGCGCCGCCTATAGGACGCATGAGCGAAACCTTATAGCCATGGCTGGCGACGGTTATTGCTTTTTTAGTCTGCTTCAGCTCATACTCGTACTCCTCGTCGGAGCAGGAATTATAGTATACGTCGTGGGTATATCCGTGTATTCCCACCTCGTTCCCTTTTTCGATTATGTAACGGACGGTAGCCTCGCAATTCATCTCCGTACCGTCAACGCGGTTGCCTACGACGAAAAAGGTTGCGTTAAAGCCGTATTTTGCAAGCTCGTCAACGATAGCGCGTGTACGCACGTTGTGCGGTCCGTCGTCAAAGGTCATGGCGACTTTCTTTTTAGGCGTATCCGAAGACGTTTCCGTCACGTCACCACCGCCTGTCGCCGTACTGTCACAGCCCGCCACGGCAAGCACGATCATCATTGCCAAAAAGGCGCACATTATTCTCCAAAAAGCCGTCCTTTTCATTACAAGTCCCCCAATAACTTCTTTATCAATTATAAGTATACCATATTCTCGGATTTTTTCAACAAGGATTTTTTAAATTTTCCTTTACAATTCAAATTCCGACAAATTTAAGGCAACACCGCACAATTCGCGGCTAACACCTTGATTACGCAACTGCTTGCATCTTTTCCGTCACACTGCACAAATATCATTGGCAATAGGTCAACTATTGCCCGCTTCGATTGGGTTTGTTTGACGAAAAATCTGACGGCGCATTTGCGCAATCAGAATTGTGCGGTGTTGCCTTAACAAAATTGTTTTTTTCGCATTTGTTCACAGCAAAGTAATAAGTATGGTTTATAATTTTATAAGAGAATGATTCACGCGCTCTGCGGCAGAGGCGCTTTTAAGGATAGGAGAACGAATATGGCACTGCATATTTTAGACGAGGCGAACCGTTGCCTTGAGTGTAAAAAGCCTACGTGTATCAACGGATGTCCCATAGGCACACCCATTCCCGAGGTCATAAGACTCCTGAAGGATAACCGTCTGGACGAGGCTGGCAAAATACTCTTTTTCAACAATCCGCTCACCACGATCTGCAGTCTTATCTGTAATCACGAAAAGCAGTGCGAGGGACATTGCGTTTTGGCGAAAAAGGGTAATCCTGTACACTTTTCGGCGATCGAAAGCTATATTTCCGGCGCTTATGCTCCCAAAATGGTAAAAGGTCCTGCCGAGCCCAACGGCATGAGAGTTGCTATTGTCGGCTCGGGTCCTGCGGGACTGACTATCGCCATAATTCTGGCGCGCTACGGCTATCAGGTCACAATATTTGAGGGCAAGGACAAGATAGGCGGAGTATTGCGGTACGGAATCCCCGAATTCCGTTTGCCCAAGAGCGTGCTTGACGATCTTCAGCACCGACATATCGAGCTGAAAGGCATAAAGATCCGCCCCAACATCCGCATAGGTGACGCGATAGGTATAGACGATTTGTTCCGCGACGGCTACAAGGCGGTATTTATAGGCACGGGAGTCTGGCGCGCGAACACCTTGCATATCAAGGGAGAAACGCTCGGAAACGTGCATTTTGCCATAAATTATCTGACAAACCCCGACGTCTACAAGCTGGGTGAACGGGTCATTATTATCGGCGCGGGCAACGCCGCTATGGACGTAGCGCGAACTGCTATCCGTAACGGAAGCCGAGAGGTAACCTGCTTCTCTATCGACGACTGCGTGGCAGCGAGCGACTATGAATTCAAATACGCAAAGCTTGAGGGCGTGAGATTTGAATACAACCACAAGCCGATCGAAATTTTGGACAACGGCGTTGTATTCCGCAAGGTCACAAGGGATGAAAACGGTAACTACGCGGAAATTGAGGGCAGCGATACCTTCTATCCGTCCGATTCGGTTATGATAGCGATCAGCCAAGGCCCGAGAAACGTTATTGTGTCCTCTACCACGGGACTTGAGGTGAATGAGCGCGGACTTTTGCGTGCAGATGAATTCGGCAACACCAGCCGTCGCGGAGTGTTTGCGTCGGGCGACGTGGTCAACGGAGCGAGAACGGTGGTAGAAGCGGTTGCGCACAGTAAGATCGTCGCGGAAACCATGCACCAATATATGCAAGGCACCAAAGAAAATTCATAAGTATACAAAGAAAAACACGGACGCACCGAGGTGCGTCCGTGTTTTATATTTTGATTTAATTAAAGCTGAATTTCGCTGCGCTTCTCTGCGGAACGGTAGAGATAGTCAAGCAGCTTCATGCTCTCCAGAATGTTGTCAACGTTGTTCTTATTCTTAACGCCCGTGTTGAAGGACTCGATAAACGCTCTGTCCTCGCACTCATACATATCGGGCATATCGTGGTTGGATTGATAGGTTTCAAGAGTCTCGCCGTTGGTGAACTTGAACTGACCGCAATAGTCAAGTCTTGCGCCGCCCTTGTCACCCATAAAGTCAATAAACGCGTCTCTCTGCTCGATATTCTGCGCCCAGGAGCCGTTAAAGGAAATGCTTGCCTTGTCGGTTCTGATGTATCCCGAAATAAAGTCGTCAACGTCGTTGGTGCCGTCAAGGTCCATAGACTCCTCTGCCCACATATCGCGGTACTTGTAGCTCCTCATATCCTTTGCCATCTCGCAGTAAGCGTCTGCGGTTACGTTTTGAATCTTTGCGCCGCCGAGGATGTAGAGGATAAGATCAAGGTAGTGGATACCCCAGTCGATAAGCACGCCGCCGCCCGACTGAGACTTGGTGGTAAACGCGCCGCCGAGACCGGGAATGCAACGGAAATCTCTGAAGGAGCAGTAGATGTGGTAGATGTTACCGAACTTGCCCTCGCGGTTCATCTGCTCCAAAATTTCAACGGAGCGGTTAAATCTCAAGCAGGTACCGATATTGAGAATCTTACCCTGCTTGTCTGCCTCCTTTGCCATTTCAACGGACAGATCGTAGCTGACGGTTACCGGCTTTTCGCACATAACGTGCTTGCCTGCCTTCAGCGCTTCCATAGTAATGGTATAGTGAGCGTAGTTGGGAGTCAGCACGAATACTGCCTCAACCTCAGGGTCTGCAAGGGCTACCTGATAGTCGGTAATGACCTCTTCTACCATATTGGGATAATTATCCTTCATCTTCTGCGCCTTCTCAACGATAAGGTCGCAGGCATACTTTACTCTTACGTTTTCAATGCGGGAAAGTGCGGGGAAATGCGCGCCCTGCGCAATACGTCCACAACCGATTATGGCAAGGACGGTCTTCTTTTCTGTACTCATAGCGTACCTCTTTCATTAAGTAATTTAGTGACTATATTTTATCATTATTTTCTCAAAGTGTAAATAGACACATTGTACAAAAAGAAATTGTTTTTTTGTGTTTTTTGCCAAGCGTCAGACGCGTGCGGGAACTTTGGCACGAGCGGTGTAAGATGTAACCCCGAGAATGGTTTCGCCGTCTACCTGCAGTGCGCGGGGGCTATCAAACTCAACGGTGATGCTTTGTCCTTCAAGCACCTTGACGTGCTTTTTATGCTTGATATGCTCGCCCTTGAACAGCGACGGGAAGATCATAAGAGTATGCAGCTTACCCGTGCCGTGAAAGATCATGACCGACAGCCTTTTATCCTCGGACAGTCTGTCCTGCGCGGGAGTGGGCATCATGCCGCCGCCGTAAAATCTTCCGTTCATGGTAGGAGCTATCCACACCTTTTTAAATCTGTACGTCTTACCGTCCACCGTGACCTTTGCGTCCGTGGGCTTGTAGTGGAACAAGAGTCCCTTTATGGCGATAGAGGTATAGTCTATTTTTTCAGCCGACTGTGCGCGGAGCTTATCTCCGACCTCACAGCAATATCCGTCGATACCGTAACCCACGCCGTTGATGAATTTATACGTGTTTCCGTTGACCTCCACCTCGGGAAGGTCGCAAAGATATTTCTTTATAGATACGGGCGTGTCGTCGGCAGTGATACCGATATCGTGGGCGAAGTCGTTGCCGCTTCCGCCGGGGTAATAAAGAATATCATTGTCGATCTTAACGTCGCCTATATCGTTTATAAATCTGTTCAGCGTGCCGTCGCCGCCGCAAAGGATCACGTAATCCTCGGTGTCAAGCGTATCTCTGAGTTCGGTATAGGTTTTTCCGTCCGTAATGCTCCAATATACCGCCTCGTCGGTGAGCATTTTTGCGAGCTTTTTGACGCTTTCCTCACATTTTCCGTTACCTGCCAATGGATTATAGACTATGTATGCCTTTTTCATAAAGTCCTCCGAAAAAAGTTTTTTTGATATATACGCCTTCAATTATAACCCCGAAATATAAATTCAAAATAAATTTTTCGCGTTTTTGAGCAAAAAATATGCCCGAAATGCCAAATGCACTCCGAGCATATTTCTCGTAAGTTTAATTTACCGCCGTCAATTCCTCGTTGGCACTCTCCACTTCCGCTTTCGCCCTTGCGGTCTGCACCGAGTAGGAGGTAACGCCGACGACGGTCTCGCCGTCTATCTGAAGGGCGGTCGGACGGGAGAATTCCACTGTTATGTTGTGTCCTTCGTAAAAGTCTATCAGCTTGGTAAGCTTGACGTGCTTACCCTCGTAAACGCCGGGAAATGCCATAAGCACTCGCAGATTGGAGCAATCGTGAAGCACCATAAGTGTCACTGTTCCCTCTTTGTTCATTCGGTCCTGCCCGGGTGTTGCCATCATTCCACCACCGAAATATCTACCGTGCATTGTCGGTGACATCCATACCTTTTTGTATTCGTACACCCTGCCGTCAACCGTCACCTTGGCAGAAGTGGGCTTATAGTCGTAGATAAGTCCTTTGAGGGCGATGGCGGTATAGTTTATGCGCTTATTGCTCCGTTGGCGAATCTTGTCCGCCTCCTCACAGCAGTATCCGTCGATACCGTAGCCTATACCGTTGATAAAGCGGTAGCTCTTGCCATTCACGGTAACGGTGGGAAGATTTTTCAAATATTCCTTTACGGAGAACGGCTTATCCTCTTTTCCCTTCCCGAGGTCGTGAGCAAAATCGTTGCCACTTCCGCCGGGAAAATACAAAATATCGTTGGGGATATCGAGTCCCTCTATGGAGTTAGCAAAGCGGTTGAGAGTACCGTCGCCACCGCAAAGGATGATATAATCCTCCTTTGGAAGTGTAGTCAGGAATCCGAGGTCGTCGCCGTACTGCGTAACGTCGTGAAGCACCATTTTATCGCTGACAAGTCCTTCAAGGCGCTTTACGTCCTCACTGCATTTTCCGTTGCCCGCCTTGGGATTATAAAGCACGTGTGCTGTTTTCATGTTTCCTCCGTTGCAGATATCTTATTTTTTATCAGCCGCTCTATTTTAGTAAACGCAAGCGGATACAGGAACAAAATGTATACGAAAGCTATGAAGAAAAAGCCGAGATTGCCCCAATGCTCGCCAAGCAGCCCGATTAGTCCTCCGCGCACGACAAGTGCAAGCACAGCGAGAATGACCGCTCCGACAGCGCCGCGCAGTACGCGCACGAGCACGTCGCCCTGCGTATCAAACGCAACCAGCCGTCTTTCAAGCAACCAACCGACGCAAAAGCCAAGAACACAGCCCGCCGCCGAATAGCAATCCACTATCATTTCAACGGGATCGACCAGCAGCTTACCCGCCGCGTCGTAGTCCACGGGGTAGGATTTAAACGTTCCGTAGAGAAGAAAAGCGATTCCGAGCAAAACGCCGACAGACGCGAATATAATATCGCGGTTTTTGCCACCGTCCACCCACTTCATAAGCTTGGAATTCATAAAGATAACGGCTATTGATACCGCCAGACTTACAAGCACGTCCTGCGGCGTGTGAACTCCGAGGTACAGTCTTGTAAACATGACGAGCAGGGTGAAAAAGAAGCAGAGTGCCACCACCCATTTACGCCGCTTTTGCCACACGGCAACGCTTAAAAACTCGCACGACGCCACCTGCGTGTGACCGCTCGGGAAGGAATACCCCGTGGCGTTATGTATAGCGTCGCCCGCGGGGACAACGCGCGGATCTCTTATCCACGGGCGGTAAACGCAAAAGGTGTTTTTGAGTGCTTGATTTACCATAGTTCCCGACGCGATATTAACGGCAATAAAGGTCGCCGCCTGTTTGTTTATGCACCAATAAAGTATTGCTATCACAGCGTACATTGCCGTACCCGTTACGGTATCGGTTACAGCCTCCAGCACCGTGTCAAGGAAGGGTGTTCTCAACCCCTGCAGCCACAGTAAAAAATCAATATCCATAAGTAAGCTCCTCAAAATTCAGCCTTCCGATACATTATATAATAAATCAGCCGAAAAGTCAAGGGCTTTATTTTTGTGGTAAAATTGCACAAATTCTGTCACTCAATTTCTACGCCCGATAGTAAAAAAGTTCATATCATATTATTGAAAAAAAGCAAAAAATAATGTATAATGGTAATATGATGCTGGTTCAAGGTAGATTTTCACTTGGCGCACGACGCATTTCTCGATAAAGGAGAATTGCCGCTCCGCGCCGTACCTTTACAGGCTCAAATTGCTTAAAATATAAAAGAAAGGTAGTCCTATCGCCCACGGGCGGTGGATATGTGTACACGGAAATGGCTGAGTTTAACACAAAACAAATCAGAAACGTCGCGCTCTTGGGCCACGGCGGTTGCGGAAAGACCTCTCTCGCCGAGGCTATGCTTTATGTATGCGGCGCTACCGACAGACTTGGAAATACCTCTCAGGGTAACACGGTTTGCGACTACGACGCAGAAGAAAAGGCGCGCGGTTTTTCTCTTTCCGCAACTCCTGCCCACATGGCATGGAACGACGTTAAGATCAACGTCATTGACGCCCCCGGATTCCTTGATTTTGAAGGCGAAGTAAAGCAGGCTGTCCGCGTTGCTGACAGCGCTATCATCTGCGTTGACGGTAAGGCGGGTGTTGAGGTTGGAACCGAACTCGCTTGGGTAAACGCAAAGAGCACGGGTATTCCACGCGCATTCTTCGTAAACAAGTGTGACGATCCCGAAACCAAGTTTGCCCGCGTATTCGGTCAGCTTCACGCAACCTTCGGCGTTCACGTCTGCCCCGTTTTCATTCCCGTTGAAACAGGCAAGGACGTTACTATGATCGACCTTATCGAAATGAAGGCGTTCAAGTATGACGAAAAGGGCAAGAGAATCGAAATGGATATGCAGCCCGCTTGGGAGTCCATGGCTGAGGAATACAAGAGCGCACTTGCAGAGGCTCTTGCGGGTACGTCCGACGAGCTGATGGAAAAGTACTTTGAGGGTGAGCCCTTCACCGCAGAGGAATCCGCAGAGGCTCTCCACAACGGTATTATTCAGGGTACTATCGTTCCCGTTTACTGCGGCTCCGCAGTTCACCTTTGGGGCGTTGTTGCTATGCTTAACGCTATCGCGGCTTCCTTCCCCCGTCCTACCGCACGTATGGCCGAAAAGGATGCTGACGGTGAGGCAATCGATATCAAGCCCGAGGGAGATTCCGCTATATTCGTATACAAGACCATTGCCGATCCCTTCGTTGGAAAGATGACCTTCTTTAAGGTTATGAACGGATGTGTAAGAAAAGACATGGTGCTTGTAAACCGTCGCTCGGGCGCGCAGGAAAAGCTTGCGCACATCTACATTATGCGCGGTCAGAAGCAGCTTGAGGTAGATGAGCTGGCTTGCGGCGACCTTGGTATGCTTGCAAAGTGCAACGACACTAACACAGGCGACACCCTTACCTACTCCGAGGACGTAACGTATATGCCTATCGCATATCCTACTCCCTATATGTGCCGCGCCATCGCTCCCGAGACCGCAAAGGACGAGAGCAAGATCTCTCAGGCTATCGCGAGAATGCTTGAGGAGGATCCCACCCTCAGATACGAGAACAACGCAGAAACCAAGCAGATGCTTATCTACGGTACGGGCGATATGCACCTTGCAGTTCTCACCTCCAAGCTGAAGTCCAGATTCGGTGTAAGCGTTAAGCTCACCGAGCCGAAGATCGCATACAGAGAAAAGATTACAAAGAGATGCGATGTTGAAGGTAAGCATAAGAAACAGAACGGCGGCTCGGGTCAGTACGGTCACGTTAAGATCCGTTTCGCTCCCGGCGACGAGGAAGGTCTGACATTCGTTGACGCAACGGTAGGCGGCTCCGTTCCGAAGAACTTTATCCCCGCTGTTGAAAAGGGTCTTGTTGACTCCATGCTCAAGGGCGCTGTCGGCTTCCCGCTCGTTCAGCTCAAGGCGGAGCTTTACGACGGTAGCTACCATCCCGTTGACTCGGATGAGCTTTCCTTCCGCACCGCGGCTTCCATCGCATACAAGAAGTGCCTTGAGGAATCCGCTCCCGTGCTTCTCGAGCCTGTCGGAACTCTGCTTGTAACCGTTCCCGATGCGCTTGTGGGCGACGTTATGGGTGATCTCAACAAGCGCCGCTCCAGCGTGCTTGGTATGTATCCCTGCGAGGGTAAGAACAACGGCTTTACCGTTATCGAAGCAATGGCTCCCAAGGCAGAGATCGCTGACTACACCATCGCGCTCCGCGCTATGTCACAGGGACGCGGCTGGTACTCCTACGAGGTAACCGGATACGACACCGTTCCCGCAAACGTAGCGGCAAAGGTTATCGCGGCTTACAAGGCTGAACAGTAAGATCAAATCACCAGCGCCCCGCGGCTGCTTGTCGCGGGGCGTTAAATTTCAGCAATTCTGTTATATTAAAATCCAAAAAAGCTCTTGAAAAAGGCAGGTAAATCCTGTATAATTATATCAGCAAAACGAAAGGATGCTCCGCATGAGCGATGCAAAATTATGGCAAGACTTTTTGACGATCATAAGAAAAGAAAAGTACAGTGTCTTGACGGCATTTGGAATTTTAAGATAGACCCGCAGAACGTGGGCGAGAGCGAGCGTTGGTTTGACAAGCTCGAAACCGAGAATATCTCAGCCGTTCCCTCCATGTGGAATATTGAGAAGGGTTTGCTCGAATACGAGGGACTCGCTTGGTATCAAAGAGATTTTTACACCGAGGGCGGCACGCTCAAGCTGTCATTTGACGGTGTTATGACCAAAGCGGACGTTTGGCTTGACGGCGACTATATCGGCTCGCACTACGGCGGATTTTCCCACTTTGAGTTTATCGTCACAAGCGTTGCGGCAGGCTCTCACCGCCTGACGGTACGCGCTGATAACCGCTTTGACAAGCAGTCCATTCCGCAGGTATGGGTGGACTGGTATCACTACGGCGGAATTACCCGCAGTATTTGCGCAGAAACGATTCAGGGCATCTGCGTGCTTGCAAACAAGCTGGAATACAGCTTGAACGACGGATTGACGGCGGCAGAATACCGCTTTGTAAGTCAGCTTTACAACGCGGAGGACAAGTCGGTCACATCAAAGGTGGAGTTTGCTCTTGACGGAAAGATAGTATACGCCGAGGACGTAACCCTCGCTTCGGGCGAGTACCGCGAGCTTATAACACCTACCGCGACGCTTGACAACGTACGTCTGTGGAGCTGTGAGTCCCCTGCCCTGTACGATATTTCAATCGTAACCGACACCGACGACCTTATCGACCGCACAGGCTTCCGTCTAATTGAGGTCAAGGACAACAAGATCCTGCTCAACGGAAAGAGCCTTGAGCTTCGCGGAGTCAACCGCCACGAGGAGCATCCCGAGTTTGGCTTTGCGTTCCCGCAGTCGCTTATGAAGCGAGATATTGACATTATTCTGGATATGGGCTGTAACACCATTCGCGGCTCGCACTACCCCAACTCCAAGCTTTTCCTTGATATGCTTGACAAATACGGTATTCTGTTCTGGAGTGAGATACCGATCTGGGGCTGCGGCTTCTCCGAAGCGGCACTTGCAGACGAGGTGGTTCTCAGTCGCGGACTTGAAATGCACCGAGAAATGATCGAGCAGTATTACAATCACCCCTCCATCATATTCTGGGGTATGCACAACGAGATACACTCCGACACGCAGGCAGGCTACGAAATGTCGAGGCGCTACTATAATTTCCTCAAGGAAAACGGCGGAAACCGTATAGTCACCTACGCATCAAACGTTCCCATGACCGATATCAGCTTTGAATTCTGTGACGTTATATCTTTGAATATGTACTACGGCTGGTACGGCGGCACAAAGGAGGACTGGGATAGCTTCCTTACTAAGTTCCGCGCACGCCGCGACTCGCTCGGATTTGCACACAAGCCCGTTATAATGAGCGAATTCGGTTGTGCCGCGCTCTACGGCAATCACACCTTTGACAACATTCCCTGGTCAGAGGAATATCAGGCAGAGCTGCTCTCTTACGCCATCAATGCCTTCCACAAGGACGATATGATGGTCGGCTTCTACGTTTGGCAGTACTGCGATATGCGCACCTGCAAGCCCGCAGGCATCAACCGCGCCCGCGGCTTTAACAATAAGGGTATCGTCAACGAATACCGCAAGCCCAAGGCCGCTTACTTCGCGGTATCCAAGGATTATCACAATTTTATTGCCGAGGAGAAAAAATAATAATACATGGGGCTTCGCCCATGCGATATTTAACAACTCTCAACTATCAACTAACAAAAAACCTCCCTGTCGGGAGGTTTTTTGTGTTTTAGTCTTTCTTTTTAAGAACCAGTGCAGCAGCGCCTGCGACAAGGATCATTACTGCCGATACGGAAGAACCGATAACCAGTTCGCATCCGTCGAGGCTATCCGAAGGCTTCTTGTTTCCGCACATTGTGCAGTTATCCGAATCACCGTAGGTATGCGCGAGCGTCGGGATCGCCTCGGTGACGTTTTCGCCACACGCGGTGCAAGAACGGTGCTGTGCGCCCTCGCCAAGGCAGGTCGCGGGAGTGTCTACGACCCAATCCGACCATGCATGCGTTGCGGCGATAGGCTCGGTTGCCGTTACCTTGTCGCACACGGTGCAGTACTTTTCCAAAGCTCCGTCAGCATAACAGGTGGGAGGAATTTCTCTTGAGCCACCCATGTTACAGTCGTGCTGTTCAAGCAGCTTGAAGCTATAATTACCATAGATGTTATCGTATCCAACCGCAAAGTAATACGTACCCGGCTGCAAAACGTCAGTATCCACAACGAGATTACCGCTGTATCCGCCGCCCCACAAATGAGCAGCGTTGGAGTCGTAAAGGCCGTAGCTGGTACGTCCCGCTGTGGAAGCGATTGTGCTTATGGTTATTTTCTGCGGGGTGGTAATGGTGAATGCATAGTAGTCGATGCCGTCATTTACCGCGATCTGACCCTTATATTCGGTTCCCAGCAGAATCGCGTTTGCGTCAGAGATAGAATTGTTACCGATGCTTTCATTTTCAGCAAAGCTTTCGCCCGCGGACTCAAAGTTGACCTTGAAGCTGTAATTGCCGTAGTCGTAATTCTTTGCTATATACAAGTAATACGTACCTGCAGTCAAGTGAATATAACCGTCAACACCGTTAGAATAATCATCTCCCCAAAC
>JAFTPD010000005.1 GCA_017463485.1 Clostridia bacterium | reverse complement strand
GTCGTTGAGGTCGTAAGTATAGGTTACACGGACGGTATATTTGTTATTGGAAAGGAGCGAGGTAAACTCGCGCATATCAACGTTGTCCGCAACTACGGGCTCGTCACCGCCATGAAGCAGCTCGATCTTGGTTATCGCGCCAACGGCGTCCGTGTCAGTGATGCTCACGCCAAACTTGAACGAGGCCTGTGTTTTATCAACCTCCGAAAGGGTAAAGTCGGGCACAGCCTTTGCCTTAGTAGTAAAGGTCAGGCTGATGATTTCATCAAGCTCACCGTTGACAAACCGAGCCAACAGTCTGTATTCGTTATTCGAAAGCAGACCGTCAATTTCGGTAGTTGACACGTCAATATCGCGCACCTTTTCGTCGCCGTGGTACAGTTCAAGCGCAACGATAGTTTTCTGCTCGTCGGTAAGAGCGCTGTTCCACTGATAGCCGAAGGAGATAGACTCCTGCTCCACCGTAACGCCGTCAAATGCCACGTATTCCTGCGTCACCATCTCGCCCTCGGTCAGCACGTAGGACGTAAATCCGAGTCCGTCAAGAGCGTCGTAGGTTGCTACGATTGAGTATTTATATTTCGTATTGGAGCGCAAGCCGCCGAAGGTGACGCTGATGTCGTCGCCAAGCGAAATATCTTGCATATCAACGACATTTTCGCCCTCGGTCAGCACCGCCTTCACAAAACCGTTTGAAATGCCGATAAGCTCCATCTCGTCGCTCAAATCAAGGGTGATATCTATCTTGTTGATGCCCGCCACGCAAAGGTCAACCGTTGCCGTGGGCTGCTTTTCGGTAAACACGCCTACCTTAACAGTCTTGTCTCCGTCAATGATAACGTCCTTTATCTCTGTGCCGTCAACGTACTTGATGGCGTCGATGGTGTACTCGATTATACCCTCAACGTCACCCACGTTGACCTTCAGAATGAGATTTTCCATATCCGATCCGGCCTCGAACATATAAGATGAATATTTCTTTTCGTTGATCGTAAAGGAAAGTATCTCAAAGTCGTCGGGGTTGTGGAAATGGATAGTGATATAAATATCCTGATTCGGAAGGGCGTAGTAAAGCGTTTCGGATGCTCCGATAACCTCGGGAGGATCGCGCATTATTTCCTCCGCCAATTCGCTTTCTGCGGGCGGATTGTGTTCGGGCTTGTTGTGCCCGGGAGCGTTCTGACTGTTGCCGTTTCCGTTATTGCCGCTGTTGTCCTTGGAATCAAGCAGTGCAAATGGAAGGATATCGCCGCTTGCACTGAGGGTCATAAAGGAGGCGCCGTTCTCCGCGTTTGCTTCCTCGGTGGGGGAGAGAGTGGAAACCGTCATTCCTTGATAGATAGGCACCTGCTTTTCGCCCGTGGGAGGTGTCAGCGGCAAAAGCTGCATAAGCAGGGTGGTCACCACAAGGCACAGGCACGCCGCCGCAGCTATTCCCGAGATCATGAATACCTTTTTCTGTCGACGACGTCTGCCGCCGTACATAAGATGGGCACGCTTTTGGGAGGTGCGCTCGATTATGTCCTCGTCAATGGAGGAAAGTATGTCTATCTTTAAATCGTCCTTACGCTTCATATAACGTACCCCTCCTTTTCCAGTGCATCTTTAAGCTCGCGGCGCATCAGGGACAGCTCGCGGGAAACGGTGCTTTCCTTGAGTCCGAGGCTTTCCGCAATGTCGGATATCTTGTCCGAGTAATAATATCTGCATACGAATATGTACTCGCGGCGTGCGGACAGCTTGTGCAGAAAATCGTTGAGAATACGGCTGATCTGCCTTATGTCGTAATCCTTTTCGACTGATTCATCCTCGGTCGCGATACACTCGTCAAGCTCGTCCAGGGCGACGATATACTCGGACGGTATGCGCTTTTGCGCGGTATTTGAGCGGAACTTATCGACCGCAATATTTCGCATAATGCGCGACAAAAATGCGCCAAGCACGCGCGGGCGCGTGGGCGGTATTTTGTTCCATGTGCCGTGGTAGGTGTCGTTCAGACACTCCTCCGAGTCAAGGCTGTCGTGGACGATATTGTAGGCGATAGCGTAAAGATATCTGCCGTACTTTTTGTCCGTTTCCTCGATTGCCTTTTCGTTACGCTTCCAGAACAGCGCCACGATCTCCTCGTCTGTAAGCGGCTTTTTCGGGCTTTTCTGATTTTCGTTCATAGTCGTTATCTTCCTTTCGCGAGGTGCTTTTCCTGTTCCTCTACTACTATAGTCGTAAAACAGAGCCGTCCCCGCGCCCAAGTTTGAAAAAATTCAACTACATTTTAAATTGGATAACGGAGCAACCGCAAAATTGGCAGCTGCTCCGTTGCAATTTTTTATTTAAGCATACCCTCAACGGTTGCCTTGGCAGTGGCGAGAGCCTCGTCAACCTTGGTCTTGTCCTGACCGCCCGCCATTGCGCTGTCGGGACGTCCGCCGCCCTTACCGCCTGTCACAGCCGCAACCGCGCCTGCAAGCTTGCCCGCGTGCACACCCGCCGCGACGGCGTCCTTGCCTGCCGCGGTGATGAAATTCAGCTTGCCCTCTGGAGCAATAGCCAGAACCACGACGATATTGCCGTACTGTGCCTTCAGCTCGTCCACAGCACCTCTTGCTACGTCAAGCTTGAGATTTTCCATATAAGCCGTTACTAGCTTGCATGCGCCAACCTCTGCGGAGTTGGAAAGGATATCCTTAGTAACTCCCGAGGCGATCTTTGCGTTGAGATGCTCAATCTCTTTCTTCGCGCCTACAAGCTCGCATTGGAGAGCCGCCGCACGCTTTGCGATCTCGGCAGTGTTTTGCACCTTCAGCTCCTTTGCGGTGTCGGAAATAAGCTTGTCCTTCTGTGCCATAAGCTCAAGCACGCCCTGACCCGTTACAGCCTCGATACGGCGTACACCTGCGGCAACAGAGGTTTCTGCTGTGATCTTGAAAAGACCGATCTGAGCGGTATTGGAAACGTGAGTGCCGCCGCAGAATTCCATGGAGGAATTGCCCATTTCAACAACGCGAACAACGTTGCCGTACTTTTCACCAAAGAGCATCATAGCGCCCTTTTTCTTTGCGTCCTCAATGTTCATTACCTCGGTGACGACTGCGTTACCGACAAGAATGTTGGAGTTTACAAGTGCCTCGACCGCACGTATCTCCTCAGCCGTCATAGCGGCAAAGTGAGAGAAGTCAAAGCGGAGGTGGTGATTGTCAACGTAAGAGCCTGCCTGCTCAACGTGAGTACCAAGCACCTGTCGGAGTGCCGCCTGAAGCAGATGGCAGCCCGAGTGATTGTGCTTGATAGCCTCGCGGCGAGCTACGTTTACCATAGCGCGGACGGTATCGCCCACCGAAACGGTTCCGTTTACGGTAGAGCAGATGTGAATGTAAACGCCATCGCTCTTTTGTGTGTCGGACACGTTTATCAGCAGACCGTCACCCGAAACAGTACCAGTATCGCCGACCTGACCGCCGCCCTCACCGTAGAAGGGAGTCTTGTCAAGAATCAGGGTGAAGTCGCCCTCGCTTACGCTGTTGACCGAAATATCGTCAACGATAATACCGATAACCTTCGCGTCGGTTTCGTTCTCGGTGTATCCCGTAAACTCGGTCTTTGCAAATCCTTCAATAAGGTTTTTAGCGTCGCTCGACCAGCCCGAGATGTTCGCACGCGCGCTTCTTGCGCGGACCTTCTGCTGCTCCATCAGCTCCTTGAAGGTCTTCTCGTCAATGGAGATATGCTGCTCCTCGGCGATCTCGCGAGTGAGGTCGATGGGGAATCCGAAGGTGTCGTACAGCTTGAATACATCCTCGCCCGACAAAGACTTTTTGCCGGTAGTGAAGGAATCGCGGATCATGTTGGACAGAATGTTAAGTCCTGCGTCGAGGGTGGCGTTGAATCTGCCTTCCTCGATCTCGATTATCTTGAGAATATAATCCTGCTTTGCGCCAAGCTCTGGATATGCGCCCACGTTCTCGCCGATAGCGACTACGCAAAGCTTGGGGAGAAATTCGTAGGAGATGCCAAGCAGCTTACCGTGGCGGCATGCGCGGCGGATGATACGGCGGAGGACGTAGCCTCTGCCCTCGTTAGAGGGAATAACGCCGTCGCAAATCATAAACATTGCGCTCTTGATATGGTCGGTGACAACGCGGATGGAAATATCCTTTTGCTTGTCCTCACCGTAGGTCTTGCCTGCGATCTCGCAGACCTTGTCAAGTATCTTGCGGACAGTGTCTACCTCAAACATATTGTCAACGCCCTGCATAACGCAAGCAAGTCGCTCAAGTCCCATACCCGTATCAATGTTCTTTTGCGCAAGCTCTGTGTAGTTGCCCTTGCCGTCGTTATTGAACTGGGAGAATACGTTGTTCCAGATTTCCATGTATCTGTCGCAGTCGCATCCGGGCTTACAGTCGGGGCTTCCGCAACCGTACTTTTCGCCGCGGTCAAAGTATATCTCGGAGCAGGGACCGCAAGGACCTGAGCCGTGCTCCCAGAAGTTATCAGCCTTGCCGAGGCGGACGATACGCTCTGCGGGAACGCCGATCTTTTTGTTCCAAAGCTCAAACGCTTCCTCGTCATTTTCATAAATCGAAGGCCAGAGCAGCTCCTCGGGGATCTCCATGGTTTGAGTGAGGAATTCCCACGCCCACTCAATAGCCTCGGGCTTGAAATAATCTCCGAAGGAGAAGTTACCCAGCATCTCAAAGAACGTTCCGTGTCTTGCAGTGTGACCTACGCGCTCCAGGTCGGGAGTACGGATGCACTTCTGACAAGTGGTAACGCGGCGGCGAGGCGGCTCCTCCTCGCCCGTGAAGAACTTCTTCATGGGTGCCATTCCCGAGTTGATAAGCAGGAGGGAAGGGTCGTTGTGAGGGACGAGGGAGTAGGAGGGGAGGCGAAGGTGTCCCTTCGACTCGAAAAATGCGAGATACTTTTCTCTGACTTCGTTAAGTCCTGTCCATTTCATAAAAAATGCCTTTCTTTATGTGCGATTAATTTTTAACTTACTGAGCGGCGTCGTCGGAGTACAGTGCCGCGCCGATAACGGTAGCGAACTGTGCGTTTTCGGGAATAATGAAATTGACACCGAAATTATGCTCGAGGCTTTCAAAAACGCGGCGCACGGGAGTGATGTTGGTAAGATTACCCGTCAGTACAATATTTTTGATGCCGTTGCCTCGCGCGGCGAAAATAGATATCATGGCAATGGTTTCCGCCACCATGTTGGCTATTCCTAACGCGATATCGTGATTTTCGGCAAGTCCGCTGAGGTTTCCGAAGTTTGATGCGGTGAGGTCGGTGTTCACGTTAAGGAACTCGTCGCCGCGCGACAGGTCGCTTATCTTGAGGTCGATCTTTGAAAGGTCGCCGCCCTCACACAGCTTTTCCACGTCCTCGACGTTGTCAACGCCAAGCATCTTTTTGGCAAGTCCCATCAGAGTTCCGCCGCCAACGCCCGTACCACCGAGATATTTCATCTGTGTTTTGCCGTCCTCGGTATGCTTTGCATGGACGAGAGCCGTACCCGTGCCCATGCTGACGATAATAGCCTCGTCAAGCCCCGACAGGTAAAGTCCGCCAAGACCGACGCCCGAAAATTCGGACACGTCGCGGCAGTCCAATGTATATATAGAGCCTGACAGGAAGGACGAGCCAACCCCCGTCATCATAACTCTATCGATATCCGAAAGGGAAAGTTCGTTCTCGGAGGTAAAGCGTCCGAGCGCGCCGTATATGGACGTAATAGGATCAGTCGCCCGCACGAACATGGGAGGGATAAGCGCGGGAGCTTGCCCCTCGGCGTGTCTGAAGCCGACAATTTTCGTGGTGCTTCCGCCCACGTCGATACCAATAACTACGTTTGGCTTATTGGTTACATTTTGAGCCATAGCTTACCCAACCTTTCTGTAAAAATTAAAAATGGAAAATTGCAAATGAAAAATTGCAGACAAAACATTATAACACACTCTTGCAAAAAAATCAAGGATATGTTATAATATTTATTGAAAATATTTTTTCGAGGGACAAAGTATGGAATTTCAAAATAAACCAATCGAAAATCTTGCAAATAAAAAGCTGTTCATATTCGATATGGACGGCACTATATATCTTGGGAGTCGCGTTTTTGATTATGCGATAAGATTTATCAAAAATCTCCGTGCGAGCGGCAGGGAGGTAATGTTTTTTACCAATAATGCCTCCCGTTCTGTAAGTACTTATGTTGATAGACTCAACCGTATGGGGTTTGAAACGTGCAGGGAGGAAATCATGTCCTCTGCAGACGTAACTGCGGCGTATCTGAAGAAGCACTACGCGGGTAAGCGCGTTTACCTGCTCGGTAACAGCGATCTGTACGGCTATATGAAGGAGCAGGGGGTATTGCTCGCGGGTGAGAATGAGGACAATGTTGACGTGGTCGTTTCAAGCTTTGATACAGAAATGACCTACCAAAAGGTCACCGCAGCGTGCAGGTATCTTTTGAAAGGAGCGGTTTTCCTCTCCACACATCCCGATTTTGTATGTCCCACAGAGAGCTTGCCTATTCCCGACAGCGGAGCTATCTGCGCCATGCTTACGGCAGCTACGGGAAAGACACCCAAGTATCTCGGCAAGCCCTACGCCGAAACGGTGGAAATGATAGAGCTGGTAAAGGGATATGACCGAAGCGAGATGTGCATTTTCGGTGACAGACTGTATACCGATATCGCCCTTGGCGCGCATAACGGAATGTGTGCGGTGCTGGTAATGTCGGGCGAAACCGTGGAGGAAGACCTCGGAGGGCTTGCCCCCGAGGACGCGCCCGAATATATTTTCCCCTCACTTGACGAGGTGGACAGAGCAATTTTCGGAGAGTGACTCCGTTAATTTTGAAAGGAATTTACAATGGCATTTGATGCTGGAATGCTCGCTGCGGCGGCGCACGAGATAAGATCACTCGGCGGCGGTGGGCGAATTGAAAAGGTAATGCAGCCTGAGCGGGACGAGATAGTTCTGCAGATGCGCACGCTTACGGGCGGCAGACGTCTGCTTATTGATGCGGGTTCAAACCCGAGAATAGGATTTTCAAGTCTGACAAAGGAAAATCCACCACAAGCCCCTATGTTTTGCATGTTGCTCCGCAAGCATCTGACGGGTGCTACACTTGCGTCGGTGGACCAGGAGGGCTTTGAGCGTGTAGTCACTCTCGGCTTTGACTGCCGCGACGAGATGGGCTTTGCCTGCAAGAAATATATTATCGCGGAGATAATGGGCAAGTACAGCAATCTTATCTTTGCGGACGAAAACAAAAAGATAATTTCGGCACTGAAAATAGTGGATTTTTCCACAAGCTCACAGCGTCAGGTCCTGCCCGGAATGCGGTATGAATTGCCGCCCTCGCAAAACAAGCTTGACCCCCGCGAGGTGGACGGAGAAGTGTTTGCAAGACTTTATAATGCCGAGCCGCAGGAGCGCCCGTGCGAAAAATTCATCACGTCAGCCTTTTGCGGAATTTCCTCTGCTGTGGCAAGAGAGATAGTGTTCCTCGCCACGCGCCACACCGACACGCCAATGCGATACTGCAACCCCGAGCTGCTTTACCGCCATTTTTCGTGTGTGATGGACAGGATACGTAACAACGACTACGCGCCCACCGCTGTCCTTGACGGTCAGCGACCTGTTGAGTACGCCTTCTGTCCCTTGACACAGTACGTGGGACTTGAAGTAAAATCCTTTGATAGCATTGGAGAATTGCTTGACGCATATTTTGAGGGCAGGGACAAAGATGCGCGCATCAAGCAACGCGCGGCAGATCTTTTGCGCATACTCTCGCATGCGGAAGCGCGAATATCAAAAAAGATACAGCTCCAGCGCGCCGAGCTTGAAGAGTGCGAGCAGGCGGGAGAATACAAGAAATACGGCGATATGATAACCGCAAATCTGTATGCCCTGAGCCGCGGAATGAGCCGTGCGGAGATAGTGGACTATGAGGCGTGGGACGAAGCGAGCGGCGAGTACGGCAAGTGTGTTATTGAGCTTGATACGCGGCTTTCTCCCTCTGCCAACGCGCAGAAATATTACAAAAAATACGCAAAGGCGCGCAATGCGAAGGTGGAGCTTGCAAAGCAGATCGAGATAGGCGAGCGCGAGCTTGAATATATCTATACCGTTTTCGACGCGCTCAGCCATGCGGAAAACTCAGCCGACCTCGCGCAGATCAGGGAGGAGCTTTACCATTCGGGCTACGCCTCACGTATGAAAGGCTACGCTGCGCCGAAGAAGCAGCCTGCTCCCACCGTCATGGAGTTCACGACGAGCGGAGGCTATCGTGTACTGTGCGGAAAAAACAACGTGCAGAACGAATATATTACTCACAAGATAGGTCAGAAGCAGGACTATTGGTTCCACGCGAAAAACGTTCCCGGCTCTCACGTTTTGCTGATAACTAATGGGGAAGAGCCGGCTGAAATCGACTTTACCGAGGCGGCAATGATAGCCGCGCAGTATTCCAAGGCGGCAGGCGGTGCGCTGGTCGCAGTTGACTATCTGTTTGTGAAAAATATCAAGCGCGTGCCGGGCGCAAAGCCGGGATTTGTGACCTACAATACGAACTGGACAGCGTACGTCACTCCTGACGCGGAAAAGGTCGCCCAAATGCGAACAAAATAATAGTTGAGAGTTTGAAATCTTCAATATTAAAAAAAAATGCGCCGTGCGGAAATTCCGCACGGCGTGTGTTTTATTCGTTGACTGTTCCCGTAAGGAGTGCTTTGACAGCTTCGTAATCGTAGGTGCCTTCTACCTTTCTTACGATAGGCGCGTGGACGTAGCTCAAATGAGTCATATCGGGCGTAATGTACGGAGTGCATGTTCTTATGCCCATAACCGCGTAAAGCGAGTCGTCGGGAGTAAGCACGTAGTAAGAAGTATCACCGAGAGGAAAATATATTGCCTCGCTGTCGGTGTAGGTGTCGATATCGGTTACATTGTTTATAACTGTAGGGAAATGTATTTCTTGGCTTTCATTAAATAGAACGGTGTGAAGCTCTGATTTTATGTCCTCATAATTCACCATGGTTTCCTTGTATATGGCACTATCGCCAAGCTTCGTGTTGATGTCAGAAGTGTATAATGTCGAAGCACCGTAGTCCATGTCTGCGGCAAGCAGCAGAAAATATGCAACAGCTTCCTCGGATATCTGTTCATTGGACGTGTAATAAGTTACAACATCCCCCTCAGCTTTAACGAGATCCACTTTCCTCGTGGCGTAATTCACCGTGTATACCATGCTTTGCACAATATTGTCACCATTCCATGTGAGGATGGTTATTTGTACGGCATTATTTCCTGTGCCGTCAGCATGATCTTCTTGGCTCGTTTCAGCAAAGGTGATTTGTGTAAGCGTGTCGCGCACATAGCCGTAGTCCTGAGGTCTTGTAACGCTGTTGGATGACTTAAAAACAGATGACAGCATAGCTTGAGGTGTAATGACGGAAAGAGTTTTGTCGCCTTCAAAATACACTCTTTCGTCTGCTTTTTCATCAAATATCCAATTATCAAATTTGTAGCATACTTTGTCGCCCTTTTCGTAGCTTGTGCCGTCGTAGGATATCGGAATAAATGAAACGTAGGCTGCGTTATCCTCGCCCGATATTTGCGCGTTAAAAATTTCTTGGTTGCTGGCAAAATCAACCTTTACCCCTGAAGTATAATTTTTGTATTCCTCCTCGCTGAAAACGTCGTCATATGTATTGACAGTGTCGGAGATGGGGGCAGTAGTGTCTGTGGTGTCCGACGGATTTTCGGTATTGCAGGCGGACAGTACGACCGACAAGGCGAGAATTGTCGCAATAGCGTATGTAATCTTTTTCATATAACTCAACCTCCTTGGAAATTTCAAATCGGTAATGAGTAGTAAACGGCTCATTGCGTACACATACATTATACAGCATATTCCTTTATTTGTCAATAATAACGGGAAAGGCTACGCAATATTTGCCGTTTTTAAAAATGCGTAAAAATGCCATTTAATAATCCGAAAAAAAGCATTGAAAAAAATTAAATTATGTGGTATAATACAATGTTAGAGTCGCCGTGAGGCGAAATCTTGCGAAAGGAGAAATATATGCCGAGATTACCGAAGTATGAAAATCTTTCCCCCGAGCTTACCGCAAAAATAGAGCATGAAAACCGCACCCTGACTTATACGAATATGGCATTCGACGACAAAAACGTTATTCGTCGCCGTCCCGAAGCCGATGTTGCAAACGTGTGGCGCAAGCCGTTTATCAGGGATATAGACAAAATTATGCACTGCCCGTATTTTAACCGCTATGCGGATAAAACGCAGGTGTATTCGCTGTGCAAGAACGACGATATGACAAGGAGAAATCTACACGTTCAGCTTGTGTCGCGCATATCCCGCACTATCGGCAGTGCGCTTCACCTCAACCTTGATCTTATCGAAGCAATATCCCTCGGTCACGATCTCGGTCACCCTGCATTTGCCCATACGGGAGAAAAATACCTTGGCGAGCTTTATCATAAGTATACGGGCAGGTATTTTCTGCACAACATTCATTCCGTCAGAGTGCTTGACGGAATACACCCGTACAATATCAGCCTGCAAACGCTCAACGATATTGCCGCCCACAACGGCGAGATAGAGCTTGACGAATATATTCCCGCAGAAATGACGGATTTTTCCGAGTTTGACAAAATGATAGAGCGGTGCTACGAAGACATTGAGTTTGCTTCCCACATCATGCCTTGCACGCTGGAGGGTGCGGTGGTGCGTATCTCTGATATTATCGCATATCTCGGCAAAGACCGTCAGGATGCTATTCGTGCCAAAGCGGCGACGGAAGGGGATTTTGCGGACGAGGATATAGGCTCGATAAATGCGGAGATAATCAACAATCTCGTTGTCAACATTATAGAAAACAGCTACGGAAAGAATTATATCAAGCTGGATTCAAAGCATTTCAAGGCTCTGCGCCGTGCAAAGCAGCAGAACTACGAAAAGATATACAATCATGCGGCGTCCTACGCCCGACTTGACATAACGGTAAAGCCTATGATGGAGGAGATGTACGGACAGCTGCTTGACGATCTCAAAAACGGACGCAAGTATTCACCCATATACACTCAACACATCAACGTGGTGAACAGATCCTACTACCGACGTGCAGTGCCGTACGAGAATAGTGAGCCTAATCAGCTTGTGGTTGACTATATTGCAAGCATGACGGACGATTATTTTATCGACCTTCATAAATATATGTTCCCGAATGCCGACTACCCCGTGATATACCGCGGATATTTTGACGATCTGGAGAAATACGAAAATGTTTGAAAAAATACTGAAAGAAATACAAAATCACAACAGAATAATTATACACCGTCACACAAATCCCGACGGTGACGCTCTGGGCAGCCAGATAGGACTCAAATATATTCTGAAAGACAATTTCCCCGACAAGGAGATATACGTCGTGGGCGACGTCTCCAAGCGCTACGGCTTTATGGAGGACGGCGGAATGGACGAGATCGACGACTCGCTTTATGAGGGCGCTATGGCAATAGTCCTTGATACGTCGGCATCCGGCCTTATCAGCGACGACAGATACAAAAAGGCGGCGGTCACCGCGCGTATGGACCACCATATTTTCTGCGAGAAGATCGCGGATATAGAGGTCACGGATACCTCCTACGAGAGCTGCTGCGGACTTGTGACCGAATTTGCGCTTGAATCGGGACTGAAGCTCTCTCCCGTGTCCGCAAAGGCGCTGTTTACGGGTATGGTTACGGACTCGGGACGCTTCCGCTACGATTCCACGACGTCAAATACCTTCCGTCTTGCCTCTGAGCTTATGAAGCAAAGATTTGATACGTCGGATATTTACGCTAACCTCTACGCCGACGATTTCAAGTACATCCGTCTGCGTGCGCAGTTCGTAATGAAAATACAGTTTACCGACTACCGCGTGGCGTACATCTACACCGACCGCGCCGAGGCAGAGTCCTACGGCTTTGATACCTTCACTATCTCCCGCGGTATGGTCAATACCATGGGGGACATCCGCGGCGTGGATATCTGGGTGAACTTTACCGAAACCGAGGCAGGTGTTTTGACGGAGATACGCTCGAATAAATTCAACATAAATCCCGTTGCCGTAAAGTACGGCGGCGGAGGCCATGCAAAGGCGAGCGGAGCGACACTCAAGGATCGCGACGAGGCTATGGCTATGCTGGACGACCTTAATGCTTTCAATAAAACGGAGGAAAATTAAATGAATCAAAATATGGTTGCAGTGCTTGAAAAGATCAAGCAGTACGATAAGATATTCATCTTCCGCCATTCCCGTCCCGACGGTGATGCCACAGGCTCTACCAAGGGGCTTGCACGTATACTCAAGCTGACTTATCCCGAAAAGGAGATCCGCTTGCAGAACACTGATTTTTCAGACTATATGTCCTTCCTCGGTGTCGAGGACGAATTGCAGCCCGACGAGGCGTATGCGGATGCTCTCGGTATCGTTATCGACACCGCGACGGCTGACCGAATTTCCAACAAGAAATATTCGCTATGCCGTGAGATAGTCAAGATAGACCACCACATTCCCGTGGAGTCATACGGCAGTGTGGAGTGGGTAGAGGAGCTGCGCTCATCTGCCTGCGAGATGATAGCTCATTTTTACGATACCTTCCGCGACGAATTGAAGATAGACAGCGAGGCGGCTACCTATATTTATACGGGTATGGTCACCGATTCGGGACGCTTCCGTTTCCGTGACGTTTCGGGTAACACTTTGCGTCTTGCGGGTATGCTGCTCGATATCGGCATCGATACCGAAAATCTGTATGCGAATCTGTACCTCAAGGAGTTCCATACCTTCCGCTTTGAGTCCTTCGTACACGAGAAGATGAAGATAACCGACAGCGGCGTTGCGTGGGTGTATATTTCCAAAGGCACACAAAAGAAATTCGGTCTTTCAAATGAGGACGCGAGCGCATCCGTTTCCTATATGGATTCCATCAAGGGCGCGCCGATATGGCTCGCATTTATTGAAAATAAGGACGGCTCTATAAGAGTCCGTCTGCGCTCCAGATTTATCACCGTCAGCGAGCTTGCAAACAAGTATCGCGGCGGCGGTCACGCCTGCGCGGCGGGTGCTACCGTTTACTCCAAAAAGGAAGTAAAGCAGCTTGTAGCCGAGGCTGACGAAATGCTGCGCGAATACAAAAAGACCCACGGAGGCTTGATATGAGGATACTTATAGTCAACGACGACGGCGTTAATGCTATCGGCATCAAATGCCTTGCCGAATGGGCAAAAAAGCTTGGTGATGTTACGGTCGTCGCTCCCAAGCACGAGCAGAGCGGCAAGAGCCACGCCATTGACTTTATGAACGATATCGAGATCAAGCGCGTGCCTTACGTTGAGGGCGTAACGGCGTACTCTATGGATGCTACCCCCGCCGACTGTGTGCGTTTTGGTGTGGCGGGCTTGGAGGATGAGTTTGACCTTATCCTGTCTGGCATCAACCGCGGCTGGAACATAGGTCCGGAGATAGTTTATTCGGGAACGGTGGGTGCTGCTTTTGAGGCGGCAAGACTTCGCTCTAAGGCTATCGCGATCTCCTCTTATCCCGACGAGCAGACGGACGCGGTGAAATATATGGACGACGTTTGGAATTACTTCGTCGAGAACGATCTTTTTGATGAAAATCTCATATATAACGTCAATTTCCCGAATGATATAGCCAAGAACGGTCACAAGGGCGTGCGAATGACGGAGCAAGGCTCGCAGTATTTCACGGATTCCTTTGTGCCGATAGGGAATGACCTGTATTCGCAGAGATTGTGTACTACTCTTGAGGACGAATGTCCAAACGACCTTGACCGCGACACCGTCGCGGTGCAAAACGGATATATTTCCGTCACCCCTCTCGTAGCAACGAGAACGAATATTGCAGTGGTGGATAAGTTCAGAATCAAAAACTAACAAAAAAACGCTCTCCGCTTTATGCGGAGAGCGTTTTTTTTAATTGAAAATTGAGAATTGAAAATTAAAAATTAGAATCATGGAAGGTGAAACCCCACATAGCGTCCTATCACTCCGTATAAAAATCCTCTCGTGCGGTGGGGACGTAAGGGGTGGGGGAGTAGTGCGTTTTACTGGAGAGTGTACCGCCGCCGGTGATATTACCGAACATCTCTCCCCAGCCGCCCTCGTAGTTTAGGTACTCCTGAAAATCGTTATAATGGTTATACGTATAGAACAGGTACTTTTCGTTGGGGTCGATTATCATATCGCCGTTTTGATCATATACCGTATAGACTATTCTCGCCGCGCCACGGGTGATATACGTGCCGTTGTTGTAGTCGGTGATATCATATCCGGGATCGCAGTCCGTGCCCGTCGTGCCGATATCCATTTCGTAATAAGTCAAGTCCCCGCCGCAGCCGCTGATGTTGGGAAGCTCGGGCTCGTAGGGGTATTTGGTGGTGCTTCCGCTGAACTTGCTGTGATTGAGTCGCAGATACTCACCCCAAGGACTTGCCGTGGGCTTGGTCTTTTTGCTGGTGGAGTAATTGGCGGGTATCTCGCCAAATGCAAAAACGCAAGCCGCGACCTCCTCAAGCACAACGTATGCGCCGCCCTTGTATACTCTGTTGACAATATCGCCGTCCGCGTCAAGTATGCAGTAGGTGTTTCCGCGATCCTCGTAAATGCAGGAGGTGTTGCGCACGAGCATGCCGTCAGCCGTCGGCTGATCAGCCGTAACGGTGGGGCACTGATCCTGCTCGTCGATAGATCCAGACATGAAATAATGCTTTGTGCGATAACGGGAATCCGCATAACAGCAGGCGGGTGAGTAGTCGGCGTAGAACTCGGCGGCGCTCATGCCCTCGTAGGGGTCGGCGTCGTGGGTGTGAGGCTCTGTTGTTTCCGTTTCAACCTCGCTCTCAACAGTAACGGTTTCTATAAATGTGATGGCTATCGTGTCGGTGTCCGTATCTGCCTCGGTAAATGACTCAAGCTCCGTCTGTGTTTCTGTCGTAGTCACGGATTGAGTGACGTCGGGATCGCCCGACGAAACGTTACATCCGCCAAGCAGCATCAGTAACGAAAGAAGTAAAGCAATTAATCTGTTCATAGTATCACTCCGTAATTTATTGCTTACATTATACTACATTTTTCGCCGTATATCAAGTAAATTTGCAAAAAAATTCCGCCGAAGGGAAGGGTTTCTGCGCAAGCTTTGTGCCAATATGTCGATATTGTGCAAAAGCGACAAAAATGTGGCGAAAAATTTTACGAAAAAATCAAGAGAAATTTTTCAAAACCCCTTGCTTTTTTTCACGATTTATATTATAATAGTCACATAAAGTGGTGGAAAGTGGAGCAAAGTGTGGGATTGTGGTGCTCAAACCACCCAAAAAGAACGAAAGGAGAGGAACGCGGAATGCTTACAGGCGAATACAGACATTCAGTTGATGCGAAAAAGAGAATATTCATACCTGCGAAGCATCGAGAGGAATTGGGGACCTCTTTCATTATCGCAAAAGATTTGCGCGGTCCTCGACTTAAGATCTTTTCTCTTTCCGGTTGGGAAGAGTACATCGCGCCCATCCGCAAGATGGAGCGCAAAACTGCCGAGGCAATACTCAGAGCCCTTCATAAGGACGCGGTTTCCGCAGAGCCTGACTCGCAGGGCAGAGTGGTTCTCTCGCAGGTGCTTATGGACCATGCAAACATCACAAAGGACGCCGTTATCGTAGGCTGCTACGACTGCGCAGAGATTTGGGCGGCAGAGGAGTATGAAGCACAAGCTGCAACCGAGGATATCGACGCTCTCCGCGAAGAGCTTGAAAAGCTGGGTCTTTAATAAAGATGGAAGAGAACATCAATTTCTCCCATCGCTCGGTACTGCTTGACGAGTGTATCGAGGCGCTTGACATCAAGCCCGACGGTATATATATAGATGGAACGGCAGGCGGCGGAGGACATTCCTTTGCAATCGCGTCCCGTCTTACCACGGGTAAGCTTATCGCCATAGATCAGGACGACGCGGCGATACGTGCGGCAGGCGCAAGACTTGCACCGCTCGGTGACAGAGCTGTGGTGGTAAAAAGCAACTTTTCCTGTCTTGCAGACGTTTGCAAAACACTTGAAATTGAAAAAATAGACGGAGTGCTTCTCGATCTCGGAGTTTCCTCCCATCAGCTTGACACCGCCGAGCGTGGATTTTCCTACATGGCGGACGCAAAACTTGATATGAGAATGGACTCGCAGGCAAGCCTTACCGCATACGACGTGGTGAACGGCTATACCGAGGACGAGCTGAGAAGGATCTTGTTTGAATACGGCGAGGAGCGATTCAGCTCCCGCATAGCACGAAACATAATAAAAGCTCGCGAGCAGTCGCCCATTCAAAGCACGGGCGAGCTTGTGAAAATAATAAAGGACTCTATTCCCGCACGGGCAAGGGAAGGGGGACATCATCCCGCCAAGCGAAGCTTTCAGGCAATAAGAATTGAAGTGAACGGCGAGCTTGATGTGATACGCCCCGCTCTTGAATCGGCGGCAAAGCTGCTCGGTACGGGCGGCAGAATGGCGGTCATAACCTTCCATTCGCTGGAGGACAGAATAGTTAAGCAGACGTTTGCAGAGCTTGCGTCGGGCTGTACTTGCCCGAAAAGCATTCCGATATGCGTTTGCGGTAAAAAGCCTGTGGTAAAGCAGGTGAGCAGGAAGCCTATTCTCCCGACGGGTAAGGAAATCGAGGAAAACCCTCGCGCCCGAAGCGCCAAGCTGAGGGTGGCGGAAAAATTATGAGTGTCGGTATCGCGCACAGCGGTACATGTAATGAAGGAAGACTAAAGAAAAGGAGGACGGTCATGGAGAGAGAATATGGTCGCGCGGGACAAGCGAATATAGGTCGCGTTGTTATCGGCGGCAGTGCCTCTTTGATACGTGACGGCGAGATGTCGCGCGAGGAGCGCAGACGGCGCGAGGCAGCAGTCGGCAATCTCGACAAAAGATACGTAGAAAAGCTTTGTGAGCGTTACCGTGATCGCGGCATTGCAAGCCACGTACACGCAGATGCGGCACAGCAGGAAAAGAACGAAGCGCTGACGCGTGCTATGGCACCAGGTGCGTATATATTGACCGAACAGCTTTCCTCCAAAATGGGCTCGGGTATCGGTGAAAATAAATACAGGAGCGGACAGTCAGACGGAAAGAGATATATGACGGTAGACGATTTCTCCCGTTATTATCACGACCAGCGCGGATACAAAATGCCGCAGTTCCGTCACCGTTCAAGCTATACTATGCAGGATGAGCTCGCGGTCGCGTCTTCCGACGTGTCCCAGGAAGCGACAACACTGCCAAAAAAAGACGGTTGGCTTACTGATACCGACAAGCTGCCCACCGTGGTACAAAAGCTCTTTAAGTATTCTTGGGTACAGCGCCTGAACATTTGGGCGGGCGAGACCTTCCCGAGAGAAAAGAATATGGAGATATCCACGGCAAAAAGACGTGCGCTTCCCGCAGGAGTGCTGGCATCCCTTGTCACTGTCGCTGTTTCAATGACCATGATAGTCGGCAGTACGGTTTTGGTAAGCCGGTCACAGATGGAAGTCAGCCAGCTCCGACAGGAGCTTGCCGAGAAAAAGGAAGTATCGGGCGAGCTTTCGGACAAGCTTGATCTTAAAAACGACATGCTGAACATTCGCGATATCGCCGTAAATGAGCTTGGCATGGTCGGTGAGGAATATCTCAGCGGCAATTACGTCAAGGCAGATAAAGACGACAGCATAGAAGTATATGAAAAGGAAGAAAAGCAAGAGAGCGGACTTTCTGCTCTGCTCAGTGCTATGGGATTCGGAGATTAAGTCATATAATTCCGTATGGCGTCATAGTATAAGGTGAGTTTAACTTACCTTATGCAAAATACGGTAGCCGTCGCGGCACCGCATATCAGATTAAGGCGGCGTGTGTTGATACTCGCCGCCTTATCTTTCCGAATGGATAGGACAGGCAAATCGCGAAGGAGGGAGCGGTCGAATGGAAAACTCAAACGACACAAGGACCACGGATACCAAAACGCTCCGCCGCGCGGTGGTGCTTGGATTTGTTATGATATTTTTGGCAGCCTGCCTTTTGCTGACTATACTGAAGCTGCAAACGGTAGACTACGAAAAATATCAGAACAAGGTCATAAATCAGCTCACTACCGAGTCCGAGGTGCTTGCCGAGCGCGGGAAAATATATGACCGCAACGGTGTTCTGCTCGCGACGAACATAACCACTTACCGACTCTTTATCTCCCCGCGAACTATACAGTCGCTGTCGCAGGAGAACGCAAAGCAGTACGACGTAATTATCGCCACGGGGCTTTCTTCAATCGTTGATAGCGTTTCGTATGAAAACGTATTAAAGCAAACAACCTATACAAAGTATCTTGACCGCACGATCGCCCGTAACTTAAAGGAAGACGTGGCGGAGGAGATACGGATATTCATAGATGAAAACGGCTTGCAGGATATGGTCTTTTTGCAGGCGGGTGCTACGAGATATTATCCGCAAGGCACTCTTGCATGTCACATTCTCGGCTTTACGGGAGCGGACGGCTCGGGACAGTATGGAATTGAATTACAGTACAACAGCGTGCTGTCGGGAACTAACGGAAAGTACATCACTGCCCGTGACTCCCACGGCAACGAAATGCCCGACGAATATCAAAGCTACATTGAGGCGCAGAACGGAAGCTCGCTGACGACGACCATCGATATTTACGTGCAGTCCTCCTTGGAGGAGCAGCTCAAGACCACCTATATCGAGTCGGGCGGTAAGGAGCGTGCCTCGGGTATCGTTATGGACGTAAACACGGGTGAGATACTCGCTATGGCGACCTACCCCGATTTTGACCTCAACGACCCGCGCAAGCTTAACGACGACAGCGCGAAGATACTTTCGGACAGCGGGTATCTTGAGGATAGTGACGAATATCTTGCCCTCAAGCAGGAATTACAGCTTTTGACCTGGTCAAATAAGGCTGTGACCGAGATATATATGCCGGGATCGACCTTCAAGATCGTGACGGCGGCTATGGCTTACGAGGAAAATCTCGTAAAGGAAAACGAGCATTTCTCCTGCCCCGGATATCACGTCGTGGCGGGACGAAAGATCCGTTGCCACAAGGTCGAGGGTCACGGCTCGCTCACGTTTGCCGAGGGTATACAGCAGTCCTGCAACCCCGTGCTTATGATGATGGGTGGACGTATCGGACAGGAAAAATTTTATAATTATTTCAAGTCCTTCGGCTATCTCGAAAAAACGGGAATAGACCTGCCGGGTGAGGGTGTGAGCATCTTCTATCAGCCTGATAAATTTTCGGTGCTTGACCTTGCGACCTCCGCATTCGGACAGAACTTTAAAATTTCACCTCTGCAACAGCTCAGCGCTGTATCTGCGGTGGCAAACGGCGGTTATCTTGTCACACCGCACGTGGTAAAAGAGGTTATTGACGAGCAGGGAAACGTAACTCAAACCTATGGAACTCAGATAAAGCGTCAGGTGGTGTCGGGTGAGACCTGCAACACTATTGCGACCATTCTTGAGGAGGGCGTATCTGGTACGGGCGGAGCTAAAAACGCTTACGTTGCGGGCTACCGCGTAGCGGCTAAAACAGGTACGTCGGAAAAAATAGATAAAGCCAATCAGATGGACGACGGCAAGGATTATTACGTCTGCTCCTGCGTGGGATACGCTCCCGCGGACGACCCGCAGATAGCAGTTCTGATACTCGTTGACGAGCCTACGAAGGGCGTGCTTTACGGAAGCTACGTAGCAGCGCCTTATCTTGCAAACGTCATGAAAACGGTATTGCCTTATCTCGGAGTTGAGGCGGTATACACCGACCGTGAGCTTGAAAATCTTGCGGTGGAAACGCCCGACGTTACCACGTGGTCTGCTTCATACGCAAAGAAATACGCGGAGGACATGGGCTTTGAGATAGAGATCGTCGGCAGTGGAAATATCGTCCGCTCGCAGTCGCCTGCGGCGGGAACGAAGGTAGAGTCGGAGCGTGCAAAGCTCATTCTCTATACCGATACAGGAGCTGACAGACCACTTGTGGCCGTCCCCGATCTGATCGGCAAGACCGCAGTCGCGGCAAACGAAACTCTGGCTAATCGCAGACTCAATATCCGCATTGAGGGAACCAACAACTACCTCAGCGGCACGGGAGCTGTGGCAATAAAGCAAAGTCATGAGCCGGGAACGCTTGTGGAGGCGGGAACGGTCATCACGGTGACCTTCCGAAATCTCGAAGGTGACGAAGGATAAATCAAAGGAATAGGATCTTACAGGCAGTGTAAATATAAAATCTGATTTTATATTTGGAGAGATTCTATGGAAGCTAACCACTGCCAAAAAGAAATTTTCCTCGGAGAGCTGTGTGATCGGGCGGGAATAAAGATTTCCGATACGCATCGGCGTATTACGGTGTGTGGGCTTACGTCAGACAGCCGCAGGGTGCAAAAGGGTTATCTGTTTATTGCGATAAACGGAAGGTCAACGTCGGTCCAGCCGCATATCCGCGAAGCGATAGAGCGCGGAGCCTGCGCCGTTGCGGTGGAGAAAAACGTAAGGACGGAAACATCCGTTCCCACAGTTTGCCTTGACAATGCTCGCGAGCGCGCGGCGCATCTGTTTTACGCATGGTATTTCCGAGAGGACACTCCGCCACGACTTGTCGGCGTGACGGGAACTAACGGCAAAACCACAACTGCATCAATGATATTTCATATATTCAACTTTTGCGGCGAGCGGACGGGAATGATAGGAACGCTGGGGGCTATGTCGCCCGATAAAACGCCATACGGTATCCTTCCGTTTGACTCGCGGGCGAATATGACCACCCCCGATCCCGAGGAGCTTTACGCGATATTGCGCCGCATGAAGGACGACGGAGCGAAATACGCGGTGATGGAGGTCTCATCCCACGCATTGGTTTCGGGAAGAGTCGCGCCGCTCTGCTTTGACGTTGGTATATTTACGAATCTGACCCCCGAGCATCTTGATATGCACGGTGATATAGATAGCTACTATTTTGCTAAAAGAAGCTTGTTTGACAAGGTGAAAACGGCAATCATCAACGCCGACGACAGATACGGCAGATTGCTTTTGTCGGATGCTGTTTCGGCAAAGCGCAGGATCGCCTGCCACGGCGGAGTGCGTACCACTTACACCGATTGTCTAACGGAGTTCGGAATATTCGCGGATTGCGCGGCGGCGGAGCAGATAAAAGAGATAAAGCCTTGCGGCAATTACGAATATCTGATGGTAACGCCCACAGCAAGAGTAAGACTCAACTCCCGTCTGCCGGGCAGATACAACGTGATGAACTCCATGCAAGCGGCACTTGCCGCCGTGGAGTTGGGACTTTCCCCCTCGGATATAAGGCGAGCAAACGCCTGCTTTGAAGGCGTCAGCGGACGGCTTGAGCGGGTGGATGTCCCCAATAGACTGGGCTTTTCCGTCTACATAGATTACGCCCACACGCCCGACGCGCTTGAAAATCTGCTTATCACGGCAAAGAGCTTGCGACGCGGCAGGGGTAGGATAATCCTCCTGTTCGGTTGCGGCGGTGACAGAGACAGGTCCAAGCGCAAGGAAATGGCGCATATTGCATCGCGAATGGCGGATATGACGGTAATTACCTCGGATAACAGCCGAAGCGAGGATCCTGAGCAGATAATAGCGGATATCCTCTCCGGAATTGATAAGCACAGCACCTACGCTACCGTCCCCGACAGATCCGAGGCGATAAGATACGCTGTCGGATGCGCCCGTCAGGGTGACGTTATCCTGCTTGCAGGCAAGGGACACGAGCAATACGAAATTGATAAGAGCGGAAAGCATCCGTTTTCCGAAAGAGATATAGTACAGAAAGCCGCGAAACGCTTGGCGGCTGACGCGGGGGAATAAGGAATAATATTCCGACGCCCTGTAAATCCTAATACTTGGGCGCACGGCGCCACGCTGATGGAAGGAGAAGGCACTTATGAGAATAGAAATAGCAAATAAATCATTTGGTATGGCAGAGATCGCCGCCTGGACGGGTGGCAGACTGGTTGTCTGCGGTGCCGACGTATTTTCGGCGGAATACAAGCTCCGAGAGATGTGTACCGACTCGCGCGAGGCGGGCGAGGGCGTGCTTTTCTGCGCCATTCGCGGTGATCGCGTTGACGGTCACGATTATATGCAATCTGCATACGACAGAGGAACTCGCCTCTATCTTTGTGAAAAGATCCCCGTAATGCTGTCGGGCTCGTATATTGCGGTGGTAGTTGACGATACCGTTTCTGCCTTGTCGCGTATAGCTTCGGGCGTGCGCAAGGAATATCTTTCAAGCCTTCGCTCGGTGGCTATCACGGGAAGTGTGGGTAAGACCACCACGAAGGAATGTGTGGCGGCAGTGCTTGCCGAGGGTGGCAGTGTGTTCAAAAAGGAAGGTAATTATAACAGCCTTATCGGTCTGCCTCTCTCCATGCTGGAAATCCCGCAGAACGAGTCGCTTGCTGTGCTTGAAATGGGTATGAGCGAGCTTGGCGAGATACACCGCATGTCGGTCTGCCTTGCTCCCGATATTGCTATAATTACGAATATAGGAAGCTCTCATTTGGAGCATCTGGGCAGTCGAGAGAATATTGCCCGTGCAAAGCTTGAAATAAGAGACGGACTTTGCGACGGAGGAGTGCTTCTTATTGACGGCGATGAGCCGCTTTTGCAGAATCTTCGCGCCAGCCGCTTCAAAATCATGCGCGTGAGCGTTGGCGGCGGCGATGGTAAAGCCGATTTCAAGGCGCTAAACGTTGATACGGCACGTGGCGGAATGAGATTTGATTTCCTTTACCACGACGGAATATTTGAAAATATGTTCATACCCGGCTACGGTGCGCACCTCGTGTGGGCGGCGGCATACGCTATTGCCGTGGGACTGCTCAGAGGTATGAACGAAAATGATATCCGCGCGGGACTTGCGGGCTACCGCCCTGCGGAAATGCGTCAGAGCATTGTAAAATGCGGCGGAGTCACCATGATAGAGGACTGCTACAACGCTGCTCCCGAATCCATGCTTGCGGCTTTGTCCGCACTCGTGTGTGTTGCCGAGGGCAGAAGAATAGCAGTGCTTGGCGATATGCTGGAGCTTGGCGAAACCAGCCCTGACCTTCACCGCAGAGTCGGCGAAAAGTACGCCGCTGTCGGCGTGGATACGCTGGTTACAGTGGGCGAGCTTGGCGAATATATCGCCGAGGGCGCAATAGCACGCGGACTTCCAAAGGAGCGTGTAATATCCGTTCCCGCTCCGCAGTACGCGGCGGATCACGCGCGTCTTGCAGAGCAGATATGCGCACAGCTTATCCCGGGAGATACTGTGCTATTCAAGGCGAGCCGCGGAATACGCTTGGAGCGTCTTGCTGAGGAGATGAAAAAGCTCCTTGATAAATAACGTCTTTTGAGAAAACGAAAGGAAAATATAAATGCTGAAAACAGCTTTAAGCGGGTTTGCTGCCTCACCCGTGTGGACGGTGGGCAGGGAGCTGACGATAGAGATGGCTATAACCGCCGCCGTCTGTCTTATCGTGACCTTTGGGCTTACCGTGCTGCTTTTGCGCCTGATACTGCCTGTCCTTGTGGCAAAAAAGGTAGGTCAGAGCATCCGCGAGGAGGGGCCCGAATGGCATAAGTCCAAGGCGGGAACTCCCACCATGGGCGGTATATGCTTTATAATCGCAATACTTGTCAGCACACTTGCGCTGTTCGTTATCTGGACGGTGCGAGGGAACACGGGATTCAAAATGATCCCTATGGCGCTGACTCTTGCCTTTGGCGTTGCAAACGCCATGATAGGCTTTGTGGACGATTACTGCAAGCTGCTCAAAAAACAGAATGAGGGCTTGACTGCAAAGCAGAAATTTGCGCTTCAGATGTTTGTTGCCGCCGCTTACCTCGCTATGATGGCGATAACGGGCAACCTTTCCACCGCGCTCTACATTCCCTTCGTCGGTGCGACCTTGGAGCTTGGATATGCCGCATACGTGGTATACCTGCTCGTGATCGTAGGATTTGTCAACAGCACCAACCTTACCGACGGTCTTGACGGTCTTGCATCCTCCGTTGCCGCGACGGTAGCGGTATTTATGCTGGTATGCTCTTTCCTTACCTATAATTCGCCCGAGCTTGCGGCAATTTCCTCTGCACTGCTTGGCGGAATGTTTGGATTTTTGGTTTATAATCATCACCCCGCAAAGGTATTTATGGGTGATACGGGCTCGCTTTTCCTCGGCGGCATCATTATCGGATGTGCTATGATGCAGGGACAGCTTCTCGTATTTATTATCGCGGGATTTGTGTTCGTATTTGAAATGCTCTCGAGTCTTCTTCAGGTGCTTTACTTCAAGGCGACTCACGGAAAGCGTCTGTTCAAAATGGCGCCCTTCCACCACCATCTTGAAAAGTGCGGCTACGGTGAGGGCAAGGTGGTTACGACCTTTGTCGTCGCTACGGTAGTACTTTCAATTATCGCGTTCTTTGGAATAAGATAACGCGCCTCTTCATAAGTTTCGCGAAAGGAGGACCGCTTGAATATGAAAAAGAAATTCAGCTTTGGAAAGCTTGGGAAGCTTGGCAAAAAGCTGGAGGGCGGGATCGACCGCGGACTTGACCGCGCACAGGTTGAGCTTGACAAGCTTGGAGATAAGCTTGACGAGCGCGCCGAGCGTAACGATCCCATATATTCCAAAAAGCTGCATGCGGAGGCCTCCGAGCCAGACACACGGGAGGGTGTGTGGGTAAAAGGCGGAATTGACGTATACTTTTTACTTATCGTTATCGCGCTGACACTGTTCGGCGCGGTAATGGCTTATAGCGCAAGTTCGATCTACGCTCAGCAGTACCACGACGACAGTACGTACTTTGCAAAAAGGCATATACTCTATATCGTAATAGGCGTTGTGCTGACGGTACCATTCGTTATCAAGGCAAGACCTTGGTTCTGGAGAATGTTCGGCGTGGGCTCGTATATCGTGTCGGCGCTGATGCTACTGCTCGTGCTTATAATAGGCTCCAGCTTCGGCTCGGGCGCTACGCGCTGGATCGTAATAGGACCTATCTCCATACAGCCCTCCGAGATCGCCAAAATGGCGGTAATACTCGTGCTTGCGCTGTTTATGAGTAAGTACGAAAAGCAAATGAAGGTACATCAACGCTTCGGAGGACATTTCCGCTACGGCGTTTTGTTTCCAATGCTCATATTCGGATTTATATGCGTGCTTGTCATGCTGGAAAAGCATTTGTCGGGTATTATTATAATCGCGCTCCTCGGTATGACGGTCATGTATCTTGGCGGAACGGATCTCAAATGGTTTGCCATGATATTCGGCGTGGGTGCTGTTGCCGTTGCGCTGATACTGTCGGTGTCCGACTATGCGTGGGCAAGAGTTGATACGTGGCTCAACATCGAGTCCGTTGACCCGTTGGGTGAAGCGTGGCAGACATTGCAGGGCTTGTATGCTATCGGCTCGGGCGGATTTTTTGGAGTCGGACTTGGCAACAGCCGACAGAAATTCGGCTATGTTTCTCAGCCGCAGAATGACTTTATTTTCACCATTGTGTGCGAGGAGCTTGGATTTATCGGCGCGATGCTTGTAATCGTGCTGTTCGGGCTTCTGATATGGAGAGGCTTCCATATTGCATCCCGCGCTCCCGACAAATTCTGCTCGCTTGCAGTGTACGGTCTTACCGCGAAGGTAGCTCTGCAAACCATACTTAATATCGCGGTTGTGACTAATTCAATGCCCAACACCGGCATCTCACTCCCGTTCTTTTCGTCGGGCGGAACGTCACTTATTTTGCAAATTTTCGAGATGGGAATAATACTCTCCATCTCGCGCTACTCCTATCAAAAGAGGTAATAACCCCTCAAAATAGGTCGATTTTTATAAACAGTTAATTTAGAATTAAATCAGAGGTTGAATTATTGTGCCGTTAAAGATACTTTTTTGCGGCGGAGGAACTGCGGGGCATATAAATCCTGCCTTGGCGATAGCCGCCGCCGTGCTTGATAAGCACCCTGATGCGGAGATAGAATTTGCCGCCTCCACACAGCCGTCGGATAAAGCACGCGAGCTTGTGGGACGCGCGGGATATAAGCTTTCCTGCGTTCATATCCGCGGCATGGACCGTCCGCTGTATTCGCCAAGCAACATAAAGACGGTTGCTTGTATGGTCATCTCCCGAGTGGAGGCAAAGCGATTGATCAAGCGTTTTTCTCCCGATATCATCATAGGCACGGGCGGCTTTGCCTGCTGGCCTGTTTTGTCACGAGGGGCTGATCTTGGTATTCCGACTCTGCTCCATGAGTCAAACGTGATTCCGGGTCTTGCTGTAAAAAGACTGAAAAACAAGGTGGACAGAGTACTTGTGAATTTTGAGGAGACTCGTGCCCTGCTCAATGCAGAGGACAGCGAGCGCCGCGTTATTCGCGTGGGCAATCCGTTCATGAAGGGCTTTGGGGAGGCAAACGGCATCAGCCGCAGGGAAGCGCGCAAGAGCCTTGGACTTTCCGACTCTGACGTTTACGTCCTTTCCTTTGGAGGTAGCCGCGGTGCATCAACTCTTAACAGCGCGGTGATCGGTATGTGCGACAAGCTTATGGCAAGTGCGCCAAATGCCGTGTTGCATCACGCTACTGGAAAGGATAATTACGAGGAAGCGAAAGCGGAGCTTTCCCGCACCACATCCGCAAATAACTCGCGTGTTAAGCTGTTGGACTATATTTACGATATGCCCACACGCATGGCGGCGGCAGACGTGGTTATCTCCCGTGCGGGCTCGATGTCGGTGTCCGAGCTTGCACTTGGTGCAAAGGCGGCAATTTTAGTGCCGTCACCTAACGTGACCGACGATCACCAGCTTAAAAACGCAAAGGCGGTCGAGGATGCGGGCGGTTGTGTGTGCGTTGAAGAAAAGAATTTTGACGTCCTTGCCGATACAGTGATACGTCTTGTCAATTCAAAGACGGAGCGCGAGCGACTCGGACGCAATATAAAGGGAAAATTCTCTACTCCCGATTCCAACGAAAAGATCTATTCCGAAATTATGAAGCTGATAAAGTCCTGACGGACTTGGCAGGAAGGAAAAAATATCAGGATGTTGAGCAAATTTGAAAGAAAATTCGGCAAAGACCGCCCGTGGGGAGGTCACAGACGAATGCCACTGCCGCTTAAAAAGGCTGCGCTGTATATAGGAATCATCCTTGCCGCTATGGCTCTTATCGGATTGATACTGCTTATCTGCAGTGCTATCCGAATAAGTTCGGTCAGCGTAAAGGGTGTAACGCTTTACGACGCGGATCAGGTGTCAAGCGTTGCCGAGCTGAAAAAGGGCGGTGAATATTGGGGCTTTGATCCCTCGCGTACCGAGGATAAGCTGAAGAGCGAGATGCCGTATATCAAGGACGTAAAGGTACGCCGCCATCTCAACGGCAGTGTTTCGATAACCGTTACGGAGGAAAGCAATTTTTACTATACCCGCCACAATGTCAACTATTATCTTTTCTCGGGTGACACATGGCGTGTGATAGTCGCGGATTATCAGCCGAATACGTTTATGGCACTTGGCGCGGTCTATCTTGAGCTTCCCGACGACGCAAGAATAAGGGTAGGGGAGAAGCTGAGCTTTGAGTATTCACTGCACGTTGACGATACGGCGGAAGTGCCAAAGGAGGAGGCGACAACACCCGAGGGCGACGCTAACGAGTATTACGAATACGTTTTCGACGTGATAAATACCGCAAACTCCTCGGATTTCAAGGGTAGAATAAGCCATATCGGCGTGTCGGACAGATACGACGTTTATATTGCGCTCGGCGGCAACGTAAAGGTTGCATTGGGTACGACGGATGAGCTTGAACGCAAGCTGGAGGAGGCGTATATCGTATATTCGCATAATTACGAAAAGGTAATATCGGAGGGCTTTGCAGGCGCGATAATTGAGGCGGCAGACCCAACGAAAATCAGCTTCCGCGAAACCTTGAATTTGTATCTTCCCGAATAAAAACGTAGCAGGCTCGTGAGAGCCTGCTGCGTTTTTTGATGAATAATGAATGATGAATAATGAATAATTGAGGAAGCTTTCCGCTGTGCGGAAAGCCTCCTTTTAATAACAGAGTGGGTAAGGGACCCACGGGGGATATAGAGATGTTTTTGGCTGTAACCATCTAAACAAAAAATAATTTTAGTAAAGTTCTTTGAATCAAATCTTTCTTTCAAGAAAGATTTGCGGGGTATGGGGCAGAGCCCCATATATAATCATGCTTGTGGGGGGCATGGGCAAAGCCCCGCATATATCATTACGCTTCAAGCAGTTTTTTCTTTTCAAACTGCATTTTATAGAGGTCGTAATATCTGCCGCGTAGCTCAAGAAGTTCGGCGTGGTTGCCCTCCTCGATTATTTTACCGTGAGAGAGGACGATTATCTTATCCGCGTGTTGGATGGTGGAGAGTCGGTGCGCTACTATGAGCATAGTACCGATATTCATCATCTTTTCAAGCGAATCCTGAATAAGCTGCTCGGTTTCGGTGTCGATATTCGCCGTCGCTTCGTCGAGGATCATTACCGCAGGGCGGTGAACGATAGTGCGGGCGAAGGAGAGAAGCTGTCGCTGACCTGCGGAGAAGTTGTTACCTCGGTCGCGGACCGGCTCGTCAAGTCCCTTTTCAAGACGGTCGATAAAGTGATCGGCGTTGACGTATCTGCACGCCTCCATGACCTCCTCATCACTAACGCCCTCAAGTCCGAGAAGGATATTGGAGCGGATAGTTCCCGAGAACAGGAATACATCCTGAAGCATCTGACCAAAATGCTTGCGCAGAGAGGATTTTTTGATGGTGCGTATATCTTTTCCGTCCACAAGTATCTGTCCCTTTTGAATGTCGTAATTGCGGCAAAGCAGGGAAAGAATAGTGGTCTTGCCCGAGCCTGTCGAGCCGACGAATGCGACGGTGTCGCCCGCGTTTACGGTAAAGGAAACGCCCCTGAGCACCCACTCGCCCTCCTTGTATGCAAACCAAACGTCGCGGAATTCGATATTGCCCTCAACCGATTCAAGCTCTATCGCATCCTCGGCATCCTGAATTTCGGGAGTCATGTCGAAGATAGTAAATATCTTTTCGGCTGATGCGAAAGCGGATTGCAGCCAGTTGAACTGCTCAGCGAGGTTTTGAATAGGGTTGAAAAACTTGTTGATGTAGGAGTAGAACGTCACCACAAGTCCGCTTGTAATGACCTGACCGAGAAATGCAAAATCCTTGATATATCCACGTCCCGCAAGGTACAGCAGACACAGCACAGAGGTGATATACAGCATATAAACGAGAGGTCGGAATATACTGAAAACGAGCATTTCTCCCGTTTTCGCCTTGCCAAGCTCGGCGTTTTTTCGGTCAAATTCGTCCTTTTTCCACTCCTCGCGGTTGAATATCTGAATTATCTTCATGCCCGACAGATTTTCAGACAGGAAGGTGTTGATATCCGTCGTTCCGTCCTTGACTCGGCGGTAAGCTTTGCGCGAGAATTTGCGGAATACCACGGTAAACAGCACGATAAAGGGAACGAAGCAAAGCACCATCAGCGTCAGCATGTAGTTAAGGCAAAGCATAGCCACAAGCACGCCGATAATAATGAAGAAATTCTTTACGAGATTTACGAGAATGTTGGTGAACATCATAGAGATGGCACCTGTGTCGTTGGTGACGCGTGTCACCAGCTTGCCCACGGGAATGGAGTTGAGCTGATTGTGCGAAAGGCTTTCAATATGGACGAAAAGATCCTCGCGGATGCGGGAGATTATCTTTTGTCCCGTCTTTTGAAGCACAATCGCCTGAACGTAGGTGCAGACGAGAGAAACTACAAGGATACCTGCATAGATTGCAACCAATTTAAGCAGCTCCGACATGGCAAAATCAGCCTTGATGATCTCCACCATGTAGCCCATGATAATGGGAGCTATGATGTCGTAGGACACCGAGAAAAGCATTATTATCAGAACGAGAATAAAGCTTTTGAGATGCGGCTTTGCGTACACCAGAAGTCGGCGGGTGATCTCACTGTCCTTCATGTTTCGGTCAAAGCCGATGGCTTCCTTTTGCTTGCGGATAGTGAGATACGCAATAATGAATATTACCGATATGACTCCAAGCACTGCGCCCACTGCGATAAGAGGGAAGAACTCATGCATTTGCCGCCACCTCCTCTCCTTGTGCCTCGGCGGCGGATCGCTCGTCATCCAGCCGCTGAAGGTCTACCATGCTGCGGTACTCGCGGCATGTCGCGTACAGCTGGTCGTGCGAGCCGACGGCGACTATTTTTCCGTCGTCTATGAATACAATCTTGTCCATTGCCTGAATGGTGGAAATTCTATGTGCGATAAGGATAGTTGTCTTGCCATCGCGTACGCGGCGAAGGTTTTCGAGTATCACCTTTTCGGTCTTTACGTCAACGGCGGATACAGAGTCGTCAAGAATAAGCAGTCCCGCATCCTTGAGCAGTGCGCGGGCGATAGAGATTCGTTGCTTCTGTCCGCCCGAAACTGTAACTCCGCGCTCACCGAGAACGGTTTCATAGCCAGCGGCAAACTCACTTATGTTGTCGTGAATATCCGCCATGCGAGCGGCATTTTCGACCACGTCACCGTCAGCCTCGCCAAGAGCAAACGCGATATTGTGCGCGATAGTGTCGCTGAACAGGAAGTTGTCCTGAGGAACGTATGCGGCAAACTGACGCACGGTGCGTATCGGGATGCTGTTTACGTCGTAGCCGTCAATGAAGAGCGTTCCGTCGGGGACGTTATAGGTACGAAGGATAAGGTCAACGAGTGTGGTCTTTCCCGCGCCCGTCTTTCCGATAATACCGACCTGCTCGCCAGCGTTTATTTTGAATGAAACGTTGTCAAGAGCGTCGTATGTAGCACCGGGATGGCGGAAGGTGAGGGAACGGAACTCGATATTGCCGCGCAGAGCCTCGGGCTCCTTGACATCATCGCGGTCACAAACGTCAGGCTTTGCGTCAAGTAGCTCACCTATACGCTTGAGCGACGCTTTGCCGCGCGAATGCATCTCGACAAGCTGTGAGATAGCCATAATAGGCCAGATTATAGCGGTGAAATAGCCAATGAACTCAACAAGCTGTCCTGCGTCGAATTTGCCTTGCCACACAAGGTATCCGCCGTATCCGAGAATAACACAGATGACCGACTCCACGAACAAAGTAACCAGGATATTGAACACCGTTGCAAGCTTGGTGTGTGCCACGTTCACCTTTTCGTTATGCTTGTTGATTTTCTTGAATGAAGTGAGCTGTACCAGCTCCTTGACAAATGCCTTTACGACGGCAATACCCGAGAAGGACTCCTGCGCGAAATCCGACATGGCGGAGAACGCCTCCTGCCGCGCGTCCCACCGCTTTTCGAGCTGGTGGTCCATAAGCGCGCCGATAACAAGCAAAAATACCATGGGTACCATGGAAAGTCCCGTCAGCACAGGGTCCATGGCGTACATCTTTACAAGCGCAAGACCGCCAAGGAATATCGCGTCACAGAACATCATAACGCCCCAACCGAAGCAATCCTGCACGGTTTCAAGGTCGTTGGTGAACAGCGTCATCATGTTGCCCACCTTGTTGACGTTGTAATACTGCTGTGACAGATCCTTGCAGTGGTCGAACATACGTCCGCGCAGATGCGTTTCCATCTTTACCGCAGAGCCGCGGAAGCAAATGCGCCAGCCGAATCTGCCAAGTATCATAAAGAGAATTACGATTATCATAGGCAGGCAGATCTTGTCAAGCAGGTATACCATATCGAAGGCGTGTACCGTGCCGTCGGCGTCGGTCACACTGCCGTATATGATACCGTTGACGACTGAGCGGTAAAGCTCGGGGACTACAAGCTGCAAATAGTCAACTGCCACAAGGGCAACAAGCCCTATGATGAAGGCGGGAAGATATCGCAGATAGTATCGGTTTATATGCTTTCCGAACAGCAAAATACCACCTCGTTTCATTAAAAATCAAAATACTTATTCATTATATCACATTCAACGCTGAATATCAAGTACATATTTAAAATTATTTGCCACATTTTGACGGCAATTTTTTAAAAAATTAGCATTTTTCACAAAAAGGGGTTGACAAAAAGGAAAATTTATGATACAATGTGTTGAAATGCAAGAAGGGTATATGTTTGTAATGGGACAGACGTTTCTACCAACCACCGTAATGGTTGACTACCGAATCTTTATCGCGGTAGCCAACTTTTTTTGTTTTGGAGGCAAAATGAACATTTATCTTGAGATATTCGGATATATAGGGACGGCGTTTGTCATAACGTCCATGATGATGTCCTCAGTCTTGAAGCTGAGACTGCTCAACATTGTCGGCTCGGTGATCAGTATGATATACGCCATACTGTGCAATACCTGGCCTGTTGTCATACTGAATTTCTGCTTGGCGACGATAAATGTATATAAGCTGCTTGCCTCTGCAAGAGTGAGGGTCGTGTTCCGCCATATTATCTCGCGGGCGGACGACGAAGCGGTAGGATATTTCCTTTTGCATTACAGACAAGACATAGAAAAGCTGTTTCCCGAATATGATTTTGATATGAGCTGTGTGAATGAGGCACATCTGGTCTACGCGGGAGCTGAAATGGCGGGCTTGCTGCTGGGAAGTCGCGACGGAGATGCGATCAGCGTCAAGCTGGACTACGTTGCACCTGCGTACCGCGACAGATCCGTGGCAGGCTATCTGTTTGGACAGCTTTGGTATACGGGCGCACGCAAGGTGTACGAAAATCAGGGATCAAAGCAGCACAATAAGTATCTCGAAAAAACGGGATTTGTCATGTCGGACGGTGTGATGGTCAAGGAGCTGAAAGAGCCTGTCACACAAAGAAAAAAGAAATAGAGTTTTAATTAACGGAGGAAGATCATGAAGCTGATAATAGACGGCTATCCGATAGAGGCGAAGCCGGAAGAATCATTGTTGGACATAGTAAAAAAGCTTGGGCTTGTCACAGGCAAGCTTTCCACCGACCCGCTGGTGGCAAAGATAGCGGGCGAGATATTTACACTGAATTACATACCCGTAAGGCATAAGGACGTAACCCCCGAGAGCGAGTCGTTGCGCAAGGCAATGGCGGCGTCGGGCGGAGTCGTGCGCCTTATCCGATACTGCGACAACGCAGGTAGGGAAGCGTATATGCGCACAGCGCAGTTTATACTTTTTGCGGCTATGGAGCAGCTCTGGCCCAAGGCAAGAGCCAAAATGAACTGTATCGTGGGAGCGGGACTTTACATAACCGTGTCGGGTGCGCCTGATTTCTCTGCCGAGCGGCTTAAGGCGCGTGTTGAGGAAATAGTGGCGGCAAACGTCAAGCTCGTCCGCCGCAAAATATCCACCGCCAATGCCGTAGGATACTACGGCGCAAAGGGCTGGACGGATAAGGTAAAGCTGCTTGCATACCGCGAAAAGCCGACCATCAGCGTATACGATTTCGACGGATTTATGGAGTACTACTACGGCGAGATGGCGCCTTATACATCCTATCTCCGCTCGTGGGATATTCTGCCCGCAGACGAGGGATTTTTGTTCGTATTCCCGAATGCGGAAGCGCCCGATAAGGTGGCAAATTACGACGAGATGCCCCATTACATCAACGTTTATACCGAGGGCAAGCGATGGGGAGAGCTTATGGAATGTGAGACCGTTGCCGACCTCAACGTGTTGGTAGATAACGGTAGGATACGTGAGCTTATCAGAGTTAATGAAGCCTTGCACGAAAAGAGATTTTCGGAGATTGCGGATATGATCTGTCAGCGCGGCGCGAAGGCGGTCATGCTATCGGGACCCAGCTCGTCGGGTAAGACGACGTCTGCCAACAGACTTGCAACACAGCTCCGAGTGCACGGAAAAAAGCCGGTGCTTATGAGCCTTGATGACTACTATATCGATAGGGATAAATTGCCGCTTTGCGAGGACGGCAAGCCAGACCTTGAGCATATCAACGCTATTGATACCGCACTGTTCGGAAAGCAGCTCCGTCAGTTGCTTGAGGGCTGGGACGTTGAGCTTCCGCACTTTAATTTCAAAACAGGTAAGCGCGAGTGGATAGGCAAGCGGCTCAAGCTGGAGGCGGATTCCGTGATCATAGTGGAGGGTCTCCACGCGCTCAATCCCATTCTGTTGCCAGAGGGTATGCCTTCAGACGCGGTATTCAGAATGTACGTCAGCCCATTCTTGGCGCTCAATCTTGATTACCACAGCAGAATACCGTCCAGCTATCTGCGCCTGCTTCGCAGAATAGTGCGCGATTTCGAAACGCGCAATTCCTCGGTGCAGGAGACCGTGTCCATGTGGGGCTCGGTAAGAAGGGGAGAGGAGAAGTGGATATTCCCGTTCCACTCCAACGCCGATGTTATACTCAACAGCTCCACCCTGTACGAGCTTGCGGTGCTGAAAAAGCATATATTCCCGTTGCTCCTTGCCGTACAGCCTGAGGACGAGTATTATGACGAGGTCAGAGCAATAGTCAAGGTGCTCAACTTCATTCACGAGGCTGACGTGGACGACGAAATCCCGCCCACAAGCCTTGTCCGCGAATTTATCGGCGGAAACGCATTTTACAGAAAATAATTTTAAATCGCCTCCTCGGCAGTGGGGAGGCGATTTTGTGCATTTTTTGGCATATAATGTCAAAAAATATCGAAGCACACGTAAATTTGTCTACAATAAATTTGAATATGTGTAAAATAAACGGCATTTTTGTCTTGACAAGTCTTACGCAAATGTGTTATAATGGTATAGTGTAATTTTATGCCCATTTACATATATTTTTGCTCAAAGGAGAGATACGTATATGAACGTAAAAATGAACATCCCTTTTTCTCCTCCGGATATTTCCGACCTTGAGGTGCAGGAGGTAGCCGCTGCCCTCCGCTCGGGATGGATAACCACGGGACCGAGAACCAAAAGATTGGAGGCAAATATCGCCGCATGGCTGGGAACTGAGAAGTGTGTGTGCCTGAATTCCCAGACCGCTTGCGCGGAAATGGCGCTCCGCGTGCTTGGCGTGCGTCCGGGGGATGAGGTCATTACCTCCGCCTATACATACACTGCATCTGCGTCCGTCATAGATCATATCGGTGCGAAGATCGTGCTGGTAGATACGCAGAAGGACGGATATCAGATGGATTACGACGCACTTGAAGCGGCGATAACCGAAAAGACCAAGGCGATAATTCCCGTCGACCTTGGCGGAGTTCCTTGCGACTACGACAGACTCTTTGAAATCGTCGAGCGCAAGAAGGGACTGTTCCGTCCAAACGGAAAAATACAGGAGGCTCTCGGCAGAGTTGCTATAATGGCGGATGCGGCTCATTCCTTCGGAGCGTCCTATCACGGCAAAATGATAGGTAACGTGGCGGACTTCTCCTCCTTTTCCTTCCACGCGGTCAAGAATCTGACTACAGCAGAGGGAGGTGCGCTTGCTTGGCGTACCATAGAGGGAATAGATAACGCGGAGATCTATAAGATGCTCCAGCTTCTCAGTCTGCACGGACAGAGCAAGGATGCGCTGGCGAAATCTCAGCTCGGCGCGTGGGAGTACGACGTTATCGGCACTTGGTATAAGTGCAATATGACGGATATTTCTGCAGCTATCGGACTCAAGCAGTTCGAGCGTTATCCCGCTATGCTTGAAAGACGTGCGTCTATTATCGCAAAATACGACGCGGCATTCAAGCCGCTCGGCGTACAGGTGCTTCCTCACTATACGGACGAGCATAAGTCGTCGGGACATCTGTATATTACCCGCATTCCAGGCATTACCGCAGAGCAGAGAAACGAAATAATTATCGAGATGGCAAAGGAAGGCGTGTACTGCAACGTGCATTACAAGCCGCTTCCTATGCATACGGCGTATAAGAACCTCGGATTTGACATCAAGGACTATCCCAATGCGTATGATTTTTTCGCAAACGAGGTAACAATTCCGCTCCATACCTGCCTGAAGGACGAGGAAGTGGACTATATCATTGAAAAATACGTCGACATACTGAAAGGGTACATAAAATGATATACAGATTTTTCAAAAGATTTTTCGACATTGTTTTATCCTTGATCGCGCTGCCGTTTGTGCTGCTTTTTATCATCATATTCGCCCCCATCATCTACTTTACCGATAAGGGTCCCGTTTTCTACAACGCTCCCCGTCTCGGTCGTCGTGGTAAGGTGTTCAAGATGTATAAGCTGCGCTCTATGAAGGTGAATGCCCCTGACCTCAAAAATGCAGACGGCTCCACCTATAACGGCGAGAACGATCCCCGAGTTACGAAGGTCGGAAAATTCATGAGAAAAACAAGTATTGATGAATTCCCGCAGTTTTTGAACGTGCTCAAGGGCGATATGAGCTTTATCGGCCCTCGTGCGCACCTGACTACACACTACACTGGGTATGAGAATTTGGACGAAAGACGTCAAAAGCGACTTGATGTGCGCCCCGGTATCACAGGATACAGTCAGGCATATTACAGAAACGCAGCCACATCCGATCAGAAGCTGGACAATGACGTATATTACGTTGAACACATGTCCTTGTGGCTGGACATCAAAATACTGTTCAAAACGGTATTTTCCGTTCTCAAGAGAGAGAATATATATGTGACCGCGGCATCTACGGAGCCTGCGGCGGTCGAAGCTGAAAAGGTTGAGGCAGGTAAGAAATGAAAAAGCTGCTTATTATCGGAGCATCCATACTCCAGCTTCCCGCTATAAAGCTTGCCAAAAAGCAGGGCTATTACGTAGGAGTAATCGATTACGATCCCAATGCCGTTGGAATCAAGTACGCTGATGAATATTTCAACGTAAGTACCATAGATATCAACGGCGTGGCAGATACGGCAGAGGCATTTTGCCCCGACGGCATTATGACGTTGGCTACCGATATGCCTATGCGATCCATTGCAAGATCCTGCGAGCGGCTTGGACTGCCCGGGATCTCGTTTGACACGGCAATAAAATCCACCGATAAGGGTGAGATGATAAAGGCGTTTGAAGCAAATGGCGTTGAGCATCCGTGGTACTTTATACTGTCTGCACCGAGTGAGCTTGACGGCGTGATGGATAAGATATCCTTCCCGTGTATCAGTAAGCCTACCGATAATTCGGGTAGTCGCGGAGTTATGCTCATACATAACGCAGACGAGCTGAGAGAGGCTGTGAATTATAGCTCCGCCAACGGACGCGGCGGCAGTGTTATCGTGGAGGAATATCTGCAGGGCCCCGAGGTCAGCGTGGAGATCATCACGCTGCACGGCGAGCCGCACGTCCTTAACGTAACTGATAAGCTTACCACGGGCGCACCTCATTTCGTTGAAATGGGACACAGTCAGCCGAGTATGCTGGGCGAGGAAAATCTTATAAAGATACGCGACCTTGCCTGCCGTGCAGTTAAGGCGGTAGGAATTGAGGACGGTCCCGCTCACGTTGAGATAATGCTGACCGAGAACGGACCTAAAATGGTGGAGCTTGGCGCGCGTATGGGAGGGGATTGCATCACCACCCATCTCGTTCCGCTGTCCACGGGCGTGGATATGATCGAGGCGACCATCCGCATAGCCTGCGGTGAAGTCCCCGACGTTGAGCGTAAATTCAATAAAGGTAGTGCCATCCGATATTTCGATCCTCCCGCAGGCGTGATAAAGAGCATCACAGGCGTCGAGGAGGCAAGTGCCATTAAGGGCGTGCGCGAGATCTCATTTGTTAAAAACGTGGGAGATACCGTGGGCAAGATAGGCAGCAGCACCGACAGAGTCGGTTTCGTCATAGCGCAGGCGGAAACAGCCGAGGAGGCTGTCCGTATTTGCGAAAAAGTATGCAATACCGTCAGAATAGTGACGGAGTGATAAGAAACATCTACATATTACGGAGGTTAACGTGGAAAATTTGCAGGGTAAAAGATTATTGATACTTGGCGGAACTTCCGCTTCTTACGATTTGGTCTGTAATGCTAAAAAGATGGGCATCTATACTATCGTTACGGATATGGATGCTACGGGAGTTGCAAAGGAGATCGCCGACGACACGGCACAGGTAAGCACGACGGATCTGGACGGACTTGCCGCGCTGATTAAGGAAAAGAACGTCGACGGCGTGTTCTGCGGTCCGAGCGAATTTAACCTCAGAAACGTTATCCGTCTTTGCGAAAACACGGGATTGCCTTGCTATACTACAACGGATGTATGGAACAAGTGCGCAAATAAGGACGTGTTCAAAAGCTATTGCCGTGAATACGGAGTGGATTGCACACCCGAGTACGATATAGATCTTGATACTCCCATGAGCGAGCTTGAAAAGATCGATTATCCCATTATCGTAAAGCCCGTTGACGGTTGCAGCTCGGCAGGAATATCGGTCTGTAAGGATGCAACCGCAGTCCGCGCCGCGCTTGAAAAGGCGTATGCTGCATCCAAGTCCAAGAAGATAATTGCGGAAAAGTACATTGAAAACGGCGGCGAGATATTCAGCGTACGCTATATGCTCCGCGACGGAGAGGCGTATCCCTATTTTATGATGGATACCTACGTTGCCGATCCTATTCACCGCACAAGCCTTATAAGCGGTTACACCCACGCTCCGTCCAAATATATGGATTACTATATCAACAATATGGATGCGGACGTGCGCCGCATGCTCAAGGGCATGGGACTGCGCAATGGAACTGCGTTCATTCAGTCGCTTCCTTGCGACGGAAAGATATATTTCCACGAGATGGGTTACCGTCTGAGCGGCGGTATGATATTCAAGCTCACCGAGCCGCTGACTCATGTCAACGATATGAAGATGATGCTCAGATACGCGGTAGGCGGCGGAAGCATTACTCCCGAGGAGGCAGCAAATATTGATATCACCTGCAACGGACGCTTGGGCTGTCAGCTTATGGTGCCGCTGGATCTTGGAACTATCGGACGTATTGAGGGCGTAGAGAGTATAAGAGAAAACCCCGCAGTGGTGGATTATCTCCAGTATTACCACGTGGGAGATACTATTGAGCCTAAAAATATCGGTACGCTCGGACAGCACTTCGGCAGAATAACATTTATCGTGGATTCTGTCGAGGAAGAGTTGAGATTGATCGAATACTTCCAGAAGACAGTGCGAATATACGACACAAATGGACAGCGCATGAACAATTTGCAGTTCGACGTGAGCCGTTTCGGTCTGTGAAATTCAGCAATACAAGAAATTAAAAAACGGAAAAGAGCTTGGCGCGTATGAAAATATTATTTTTGGTAAGCACAATGAGAAAGCCGAATCCATCGTGGCACTTGATGAAGGCACTGATGGAGGACGTTCTTGATGCCGGAATTGAAATACATGCGGTACAACGCGGGATCGAGGGAGCGACGTTGCCGCCGTTTCCCGATACTATTTTGAACCATAAGAGTTTCTCGTATTCCGAAGTGCCTTGCAAGCCGGTTGATAAAACAAAATTTGTAAAAAGATATCTGGAATCCGTTTGGTATTCGTGGAAGATACGTAAGCACATAAGGAAAAACAATGACTATGACATGATATTTTTGCAGTCGTCCATAACGTCATTTTTCACGCTGTGCGTTGCGCGTCATTTTGCAAAAAAACGTCCCGTTATATTCAATAATCAGGACATGTTTCCGGGTAGTGCCATAGCTAATGGCTCAATGCCTCAAAAATGGATGCAAAAGATATTTTATGCCATGCAAAAGCATGCGTATAAAAAAGCAACTGTTATTACCGCTATTTCCGAGGATATGAAAGTAAAGCTCATGGAGCAGGGAGTTCCCGAGGAAAAAATACGAGTTATCGTCAACTGGTATGATGACTCCGCAGTAAAAGAGGTCGCATGGGAAGAGAACCGTTTCGTTGAGAAATACAATCTTTCCGAGGACAAATTTTACGTACAGTACGCAGGAACTATGGGAACTAACTTCAATCCCGAGATAATTCTTGATACCGCTCAAAAATTGAAGGAATATTCAGATATAGAGTTCCAAATGATCGGAAACGGTGTCAGACGGAACAAATTTGAAAAGGACGCCAAAGAGCGCGGCTTGGATAATATCGTTTTTTATCCGCTTCAAAGTCAAGATATGGTTTCCGACGTTTACAGTACATGCTCGGTTTGCCTAATACCTCTTAAGCGCGGAGTTATAGGAAATTCTGTGCCCAGCAAGGCGGGATTGCTTATGGCTTGCCGCAGAGTCATTGTCAACTCGGTAGATAAGGGGAGCGATTACGGCGATATGTTTGAAAGAGAAAAGATAGGCTTTTCAGCAGACATTGATGACGTTGATAAAATATCTAACGACATCTTGTATCTTTACAACAATCCCCGTGTACTTGATGAGTATGCGGACAGAGCCAAGGTATACGGCGCGGCAGAATATTCCAGAACTATCAATACCAAGAAGTACGTTGAACTATTTGAGGAGATTGCAAAATAATGAAAATCGCGATTTTGGGATTTACCAAAGTAAAATATATGCCGTATATGAATTTCTACCTCGATCAGATAGATACTGCTCAGCATGAGGTTCATTTGATCTATTGGAAAAGAGACGATATGTCTGATTCGGATGTCCCACAGGGTGTTGAGGGGCATGAGTTTGATTATCCTATGTCTGATGCGATCCCGCTTACCAAAAAGGTTCCAGGCATTATGAAATATGGTAAATTCGCGAAAAAAGCGCTTAAAAAAATAAATCCCGATTTTCTTATTGTGCTTCATTCAACGACTGCCATCTCGATATATGGCTTGCTGAAAAGAAAGTACAAGGGCAAATATATTTTTGATTACCGTGATATAACATACGAAAATATCAGTATATACAGACGGATGGTGGCGACGGTCGTAAATAATTCCGCCCTGAGCTTTACAAGCTCCGACGGCTTCCGTAAGTGGCTTCCAGAGACCTCTCGGTTGCTGACGAGCCATAATATTTCCAATGTTTCCTTAAGAGCAGATATGGCTGACAGCTTACCTCGTGAGAAGCATACACCTATACGTATTGCTTTTTGGGGATTATTACGCGGTAAGGCAATAAATCAGAAAATTATTGATAAGCTTGGCGGAGATGACCGCTTTGAGATGCATTACTACGGTAGAACGCAGGGAAGCATGAGTGTCTTGATGGAAGAGAGCATGGCGAAATATTCGAATGTTTATTTCCACGGAGAGTATTTTCCAGAGGATCGTCTGCAAATGGCCAAAAATACTGACGTACTGCATAACATATACGAGCAGAGCAATAAGACCAGCAGTATCGCTATGGGAAACAAGTATTACGATGGTGTGATGTTTGCACTGCCTCAGCTCTGCACCAAAGGAAGTCTTATGGGGACACTGTGTACCAAGTATAGCATAGGACTTGAGTGCGACCCCTTCGACGCCGACTTTGCCGACAAAATATACGAATACTATACGTCGCTTGATGAAGCTGAATTTACGGCTAATTGCGATAGGGAGCTTGAGCGCGTGCTAAAAGAAGTAGAGTATGGAAACCAAAAAATAAAAGAGGTTTTACATAATGTCTGAACTTAAAAAAGTAATATATGCTTCCAGCACAATGAGGGAAGAGGATTTTTCATCATTGTTTAAGAATGCGGCGAAGATTCCCGGACAGCAGGCTCAGAAGTTCAACCGACTTATGATAAAGGGTATCGAAAAAAACGGTATTGACGTTCACGTAATTTCGGCACCTCCCGTTAATAAGTCGAATTGCCCGTCGACTGTATTGGCTCTGGGCAAAAAAAGAGAGGGGCGGGTTTGTTACAGATATCTGCCCATTATCAATCTAAGCGGCGTTAAAAATGCCGTGGTTATGCTGTCGTCGTTTTTGAGTGCCTTCTTTTCTTTAATAGGAAGAAAAAGCGTCGTGGTGTGCGACGTGCTTAACATTTCGGTGTCCATGGGAGTGGTATCCGCAGGTCGTTTGCTGGGCAAACGCTGTGTCGGTATAGTTACCGATATCCCCGAATTGATGGTGACGGGACACACCGACAAAATGGTCAAGTACTGCACCAAAATAATAAATAAGTGTACCGATTACGTGTTTCTAACCGAGGCTATGAACGACAGACTTAATCCAAGCGGGAAGCCGTATACGATAGTTGAGGGAGTCTGTGACGAGGACGTGGTTTACGATCCGTCCGCAAATGTCGATAAATCTCCAAGCTGTCTTTATGCAGGACTTCTGGATGCGGAATACGGCGTTAAAAATATGGTCGATGCTTTTGTCAAGGCCGAGATCCCAGATTGTGTCCTGCACGTTTGCGGAAACGGACCTTACGTCGAGGAATTGAAGCGCGTAGCTGCGGAGCACAGTAACGTTGTTTATCACGGTACACTGATTAACAGCGAGGTCATGGCACTTGAAAAGCAAGTGTCGCTTTTGATAAATCCCCGTCCGTCGGTCGGTGAATTTACAAAATACTCGTTTCCATCGAAAAATATGGAGTATATGACTTCGGGAACTCCTATGATCGCTGTAAAGCTTCCGGGAATTCCAAGCGAATATTACGAGTACATATACACCTTTGCGGGTGAGTCGGTGGACGAAATGGCTGAAAGTCTGAAGGCTGTTTTCGCCGAGTCGGAGGACAAGCTGCGAGACATGGGACTTTCGGCGTACCGTTACGTCACGGAGCATAAAAATTCCCGCGCACAAGCTAAGAAAGTTCTTGAGTTAATTAAAAAACTATAAATTGGATGTTTCTAGGAGAGGTTATGGGAAAACAGTTTGATATACCTGTAGTATTGTTCATTTTCAAACGCGATAAGGCTGTAGATATTGTTAAGCGTATTGCTGAAGTAAAGCCTCGCAAATTGTATATACTGGCAGACCAAGGACGAAATGAGGAAGAAAAAGCACTTGTCGCAGAATGCAGGGAAAAGGTTGAAGCTGCCATAACATGGGATTGCGAAATTATCAAAAATTACGCTGATGAAAATAGAGGTGTATACCAAAATATAGGTCAAGGCGCGATATGGGTATTGAAACGTGAAAAATGGGCTATTTTTTTAGAGGATGATAATCTGCCTGAATTGTCATTTTTCCCGTTTTGTAAAGAAATGCTCGAAAAGTACGAAAATGATACTCGGATACTTTGGGTATGTGGGACTAATTACTTAGGTGACTATATACCGGAAGACGGCTCCAGTTATGTATTTACACGGCACATGTTGCCATGCGGTTGGGCATCATGGAGCAATAAGTTTGAACGTTTTTATGATGGTGATCTTTCGCTTTGCGAAAATGAAACTGTCATGACACGCATTAAGGATGTATATTGCAACAAGGATGTGTATGACCAGTATAAAGCGAGTTGGATGCATGAGCGTTATCTTATCGCAGATGGTAAGCGGCCCATTTCTTGGGATTATCAGATGGATTTTTCAATAAAAGCAAATAACTTGTTTGGTATCTGTCCTTGTAAAAATCAAATAAAAAACATTGGCGTTGATGAGTTTTCTATACACGGCGGCAATAGTTTCAACCGTATTATGACACAACGTTTTTGTGGGATGAATTCTTATACCATTGATTTCCCGTTAAAGCATCCTGCTACTGTTATGTTGGATCCTGTGTTTGAAAAAAAGATTGGAAAGATAATACTTTATCCATTTAAAATGAGGATTATAGGAAAGCTTTCACGATTGATAAGAAGAATTCTCAAGGTTCCTTATGATAAAAGTATCATGGCGTTTATAAAAAAGGGATTCAAATGATATGACAAATCTGAAAAAAAACAAACTTTTGGCCGTCGTTTTATTATTTGTGGTTATATTTCAAAGCGGACATGCGTTTCAAACGATCTATCCTGCATTGATGTACATCCCTTATATTCCTGCGGTCATTGCGCTAGTAATTATATTAATTGACCGTGAGTGTCACAGCTTAAGCAACCCCCAAAACCTTGCTCTTTGGCTATTCATGTTTATGGTCCTTGCTACGGCAATAGTTAATGTAGAGAGTGGGACGAATTATTCCTATATTCAAATTACTACTCTGATTTTGGCTGCATACTGCATTGTAAAGTTGTATTCTTTCAAACAAATGGCAGAATGTTATTTGGTAGTAATGACTGTCGTTTCTGTTGTTGCCTTGATTGGTTATGTATTTCTTAATAACACATCATATTTGGATTTTCTTCCTAAAGTTGAAAGTATTAACGACATGGAATACGGTGTAGGTGTCATATATAACTATTTAACGATGGTTCCAGATCGAAATTGCGGTATGTTTTGGGAACCGGGTTTGTTTGCAACTCATTTAACTATAGCAATGATGTTGGAATTGATTACTAAGCAGCGAGCTAGTGCACTGCGTATAATACTTTTTTCCATATGTATATTCACCGCGAATTCATCTGCTGGATTTGTTCTTTGGTTTTTATGCCTTATATTGCTTTTCATAAGAAAAAGAAATACAATAATAGGACCGATCAAAAATATTTTTTCGGTGATTTTATTGATTATAGCTATTGGAGTGGTAATAAATTTTGATACCATTTTGTCAGAAACGTCATTAGGCGAAAACGAATATTTCCAAAAACTTTATTCAGAAAGTATACTTGATTCTACGAGAAGCAACGCAATAGGTCATAATTTGGAGTTATTTGCTACCGCTCCCATTTTTGGCGTTGGGTATGTCACTGCTATGAGCAATATCGCATACGTTGCTGACACATCCACAACGACATTTTTAATGAGTGTTTTTGGAATTTTAGGATCAGCATATACAGTTTTTATTATATACGGTGTGTTTAAAATAAAAAAATTGAATTTATTGTCTAAAATTCTCGTGCTCGCAATTATATTGATAATTATCAACAAAGAACCTCATCATCAAATACTGTTTACGTGGGTATTAATATTCTACTTGGCAAATGGCTTGAGTGCTGACGTGAACTCAGATAAGGTAAACGATAATACAGTTAGGGGAAGGAATGAAATTAAAAAATTATTTTAAGGATAAGGATGAACGCAATTTATTAGCCAACATTGGTTTGGCATTTGCCGTTAAAGGCGTTTCTCTGTTTATTTCGTTATTTTCAATGCCATTGTATATCAAGTATTTCAATAATGATGAAGTACTTGGTGTTTGGTACACGATTTTGTCATTGCTTCACTGGATAACGATCTGCGATCTTGGCTTGGGCAACGGATTGCGAAATCGTCTTACCGAGTCATTGGCTGTAGGTGACAATGAAAAGGCAAAGAAAAGTATATCATCTACGTATGCAGCCCTTATTGTAGTCATTATACCTATTTCAATAATAGGGATGATTTTATTGAATTTTGCGGACTTAAACTCATTTTTCAATATTGATAACACCTTGATTTCTCGTGAAACAATGCGTATAGCAGTAATAATACTTTTTCTGGGTGTCTGTCTTAGCTTTGTTTTAAAAACAATTAATTCCATTATTTATGCGGTTCAGAAATCATCTCTTAATAATGTTCTTACTCTAATAACTAGCGTCATTCCTTTGGTATATATTTTCTTATTCCAGGGAGATAATATGGAGGCTAATTTGATAGCACTTACCGTTGTGCATGTGATAGCCTCTAATATTCCGTTGTTAGTTTCGTCGTTTGTACTATTTAAAAGTAAACTGTTACGTGAATGTGCCCCGTCGTTCAAATGCTGTGATATTTCTACTGCTAAAAGCATGCTCGGATTTGGTGTACAGTTCTTTTTGGCACAAATATTTTTTATGATTTTAACAAATACCAACGAGATATTAATTGCTAAAATGTTCTCGGCATCCGATGTGGTTGATTATAGTATATACAATAGGTTGTTTACAGTGGTGGGATCATTGTTCATGTTGGCACTGACACCGCTTTGGTCTAAGGTGACGAAGGATCTTGCACAAAAAAAGTATCAAAAAATACGGCGCACGAATCATTTCCTATATGTTTTATCTGCCTTGGCTTTTGCCGGAGAATTTGTATTGGTGCTGTGTTGCCAATTTGTAGTCGATATATGGTTAGGAGAGGAAGCCATTATGGTTTCCTATCCGACTGCGATTATATTTGCTTTTTATGGCGGCATGTATATTTTTAATGTGGTTTTAACAACGGTTGCCAATGGTATGGCAGACTTAAAAACGCAGATAGTGTTCTATGGTATTGGCTCGGTACTAAAGATACCGATTATATACTTAATGTCCCTCGAATTTGATAATTGGAATATCGTGATGCTCTATAATGGCATAGTATTTTTGATATTCTGTCTATTCCAACTTGTATGGATAGAACGAAAAGTAAAAAAACTAATCGCGGATTCTCCGCACGATTTGGATAATTCATGTCCATAGATTTTGATAAAACACGCAAAGAATTATCATGAACAATCTTCCATAATTTAAGGAGAACACTATGCCGATCGATAAGAAGAAAAATTGCTTGAATCTTATAAGATTGATAGCTGCTACTCAGGTTTTTGTCGGACACGTTATCCCGGCATTTTCCTTGACGTTGCCCTGGCCCCTCGAATGGCTTTTCAAGGTGTTATTTGTTTTTGAGGGCGTACCCGTATTCTTTTGCCTGAGCGGATTCCTTCTTTGGGATTCCATTGAGAGAACTCCGACCTTCAAAGGATATTTGAAGAAAAGAGTATTCAGGCTATATCCCGAGTTATGGGCGGGTGTGATACTGAACTGTATTTGCATGCTTATCCTGTTTTGGGACAGTATTGAATGGATATCGTTTATATTGTTCCAGTTTACTCAGGGAAGTATAGTTCAGTTCTGGACGCCTGACAGTTTGAGAGGCTATGCTACGGGAACTCCCAACGGACCGCTGTGGACTATTTGCGTACTGATACAGGCGTATGTAGCTCTGTGGTTTTTCAGAAAGTTTTTACATAAAAAGGGATTGAAGCGCTGGATAATCACTCTCGTACTTACGACGCTTATAAATTTGTTGCGTCCAATGTTGGTTTCCGTTCTGCCGTCGTTCCTTTATAGTCTCAGCTTTTACGTGTTCATATCACATATCTGGCTGTTCCTTGTAGGAGCGTTTGTAAGCGAGTATTTTGACAAGATCATAGTCTATTTAAAGCGGTTCTGGTGGCTGGCGCTTATTGTATCGCAGGTCGCTATGTATACGGGCTTTGATTACGGAACGTACGGTACTATCAAGAGTCTGTTCCTTGGAATCGGAGTTATCGGACTTGGATATGCCTTGCCGCGTATAAATGTCAAGTATGATGTTTCATACGGAATTTACATTTACCACATGATCGTTGTCAACGTAATGGTGGCTTTGGGTTGCAGAGAAAACATTATTTGGCTGTTTGTTTCTTATGCCGTTTCTCTTGTGCTGGCTACAATTTCTTATTTTACCGTGGGCAGTATAAGTCGGCGATTAAGAAAAAAGGCAACCATGGATCCTCAAAATCAAATTGCAGCAACGAATTAATAAAGACTGAAGGAGAAATAAAATGTCACTTTTTACAAACAAAACTCTACTCATCACCGGCGGAACGGGAAGCTTTGGAAACGCAGTGCTCAACCGTTTTCTGAAGACGGATATCGGAGAAATTCGAATCTTCTCCCGCGACGAGAAAAAGCAGGACGATATGCGTCACGAGTTCCAGTCGAGAATGCCCGAGGTTGCGGATAAGATCAAGTTTTATATCGGCGACGTGCGCGATATCGCAAGCGTGCGCAACGCTATGCACGGTGTGGATTACATATTCCACGCGGCGGCGCTCAAGCAGGTGCCTTCCTGCGAGTTTTTCCCCATTGAGGCGGTAAAGACCAACGTGCTTGGCACGGAGAACGTACTGACCGCAGCTATTGAGGCGGGAGTTAAGAATATCGTCTGCCTGTCCACCGATAAGGCTGCTTACCCCGTAAACGCTATGGGAACAAGTAAGGCAATGATGGAGAAGGTCATTGTTGCAAAGTCAAGAACGGTAAGCCCCGATAAGACCAAGATCTGCTGCACCAGATACGGCAACGTAATGTGTAGCCGCGGCTCGGTAATTCCGCTGTGGATCGACCAGATAAGAGCGGGCAATCCCATCACCATCACCGATCCCACAATGACGAGATTTATCATGTCGCTTGACGAGGCTGTTGACCTTGTACTGTTCGCATTCGAGCACGGTGAGAGCGGAGATATCCTCGTTCAGAAGGCTCCCGCTTGTACCATCAAGACTCAGGCAGAGGCAGTTTGCGAGCTGTTCGGCGGCGACAAGGATAACATCAAGGTTATCGGTATCCGCCACGGTGAAAAGATGTATGAAACTCTGCTTACCAACGAGGAGTGCGCAAATGCTATCGACATGGGCGACTTCTACCGTGTGCCCTGCGACAAGCGCGGACTGAACTACGACAAGTACTTCAACCAGGGCGACGCAGAGAGAAATACGCTGACCGAGTTCAACTCCAATAACACGGCTCTGCTTGACGTTGAGGCGACCAAGGCAAAGATCGTGTCGCTTCAGTACATTCAGGACGAGCTGGCAAAAGAGGGGAAATAACATGAAAATACTTATCACCGGAGCTGCGGGATTCGTAGGAAAGAATCTGACGGCGGCACTTAAAAGCATACAGGATGGAAAGGACAGAACGCATCCTGCAATTACTGTGGACGAGCTTTATCTGTACGATATCGATTCCCCCGCAGAGCTGCTTGATACCGCATGCCGCGAATGCGATTTCGTCTTTAATCTTGCAGGTGTAAACCGCCCGCAGAATCTCGAGGAGTTTATGCAGGGCAACTTCGGCTTTGCATCCACTCTGCTTAATACGCTTAAGAAATACAACAATACCTGCCCCGTTATGATCTCGTCGTCCATTCAGGCTACCTGTATCGGACGCTACGACAGCGACTACGGACGAAGCAAGAAGGCGGGAGAGGAGCTTGTGTTTGCTTACGGCGAGGAGACGGGGGCAAAGGTGCTGGTGTACCGTTTCCCCAATCTGTTTGGTAAGTGGTGCAGACCCAACTACAACTCCGCAGTTGCAACCTTCTGCAACAATATTGCAAACGATCTGCCCATCACTGTAAACGACCCGTCGGTACAGCTTGAGCTACTTTATATCGACGATCTTGTGGACGAAATGCTCGCGGCTCTTGAGGGCAGGGAGCACCGTTGCGAGTTCGACGGTATTGATACTGTGCTTTGCGAGGACGGCAGATATTGTGCCGCTCCCATAACACATAAGGTAACACTTGGCGAAATAGTTAAGCTGCTTGAAGCCTTCAGAGATCAGCCCACGACACTCACTATGCCCGAAATACCGTATAACTCCTTTGCAAAGAAGCTTTACAGCACCTATTTGTCTTATCTGCCAAAGGAAAAGGTGTCTTTCCCCTTGAAGATGAACGTGGATGCGAGAGGTAGCTTCACAGAGCTTTTGCGCACCGAAAAATGCGGACAGTTCAGCGTTAATATTTCAAAGCCCGGTATCACGAAGGGACAGCATTGGCATCACACTAAATGGGAGTTCTTTATCGTTGTCAGCGGTCACGGACTCATTCAGGAGCGCAAGATAGGCTCGGATGAGGTACTGAATTTTGAGGTCAGCGGCGACAAGATCGAAGCTATCCACATGCTGCCCGGATACACCCATAATATCATCAATCTTTCTGATACAGAGGATCTCGTTACCGTAATGTGGGCAAACGAGTGCTTTGATCCCAATAAACCCGATACGTTTTTTGAGGTGGTAGAGTAATAATCCCTGCCCCTGAAAGGCAAGCAGGAAAAAATTTTACTCGTTTTTTTATTGAGAAAGGAGCGGATATTGTGCAGACGCAAGAAATAATGTTTATACTTATCCGCTCCGTCGTGTGCGGATATGACCTTAGTGACGGCGATTTGTTCGCGCTTAGGTCGGCGCTCCAGGCGGAGGACGCCAAAAAGGCGCTCTACGAGCTGTCGGATAAGCACGATTCGGCGCATATAGTCGCGGCGGGCTTGGAGAAACACGGACTTATCGGCGGCGACGCTTACTCGCAAAAATTTGCGAAAAAGCAGTTTGTTGCAGTGTACCGATATGAAAAAATCAATTACGAGCTTGGCGAGCTGACGCGGACGCTCGAGGAAGCCGGGATAGACCACATTCCGCTCAAGGGCTCGGTGCTTCGTGGCTATTATCCCGAGCCGTGGATGCGTACAAGCTGCGATATAGACGTGCTTGTTAACCTTGACGAGCTTGAAACGGCGGCGCAAACTCTCGTTGAAAAGCTGGGCTACGAACGCAAATCAAAAACCTCGCACGACGTGTCTATGTTTACGCGCGGCGGGGTACACGTGGAGCTTCATTACGATCTTTTGGAGGACGGAATAGTGAATTCCGTCGCACGGGTGCTCGCAAATGCGTGGGAAACATCGACTTTGTCAGAGGGCAAAAAGCATCAGCGTGTATTTACGGATGAAATGTTTTATTTCTATCACGTCGCCCACATGGCAAAGCATTTTATTCACGGAGGCTGCGGCGTGCGTCCGCTCGTCGACCTTTGGATACTTGATAATAAGGTCGCGCACGGTGACGCAAGAGAAAAACTGCTTCGTGACGGCGAGCTTTTGCAATTTTGTCGCTCGGCGGGAGCTTTGTCCCGCGTGTGGCTTGATGGCGAGGAGCACAGCGCACTCACCTTGAAAATGGAAAAATATTTGCTGTCAGGCGGAGCGTACGGAAATTTTGACAATCTGACGGTGATGCAGAACCGCAAAAAGGGAAGTAAATTCAAATATATCATGCAACGAATTTTCTTGCCATACGACGAGATAAAATACGGCTATCCAATCCTGCAAAAGCATAAGTGGCTATTGCCTTTTTATTGGGTGCGCAGATGGTTCAAGCTGTTGGATAAGCGCACCGCGCGGCGTGTTGCGTGGGAGACGAAAAGAACGTCCGAAATGTCGTCGGACGAGATCAAATCGGCGGATAGATTTTTGTCCGACGTGGGACTAAGATAAATGCTGAAGGAGCAGGCTCACCCGAGCCTGCTCCATTTTCAATTATCAAATTTCCATTTTCAATTTGCGATAGCCTTGCGCTCGCCCTATCTTTTCGGCAGGGGAAATGAGTCCCATATCGCACAAAATTTTTATCACAGAGTACGCGGCTTTGCCCCGAATTCCGCTTGCCCGTGTATAATCCGCGGCGGTGAAATTCTCCGTTAAGTTGTCGGGGAGAAAATATTTTGCGTAGTCTGCCGACGTTTTCAAGTCGATCTCGCCAAGGAGTGACAGCGGCACGCGATCATATCGGTTTGAGCCGCGCTTACCGCCGTTTCCCCAACCGTCCTGCATACGGAATTCTTCCATTTCAAGCAGCAAGACTTTTATGGAAAACCTTTCGTCGTTAAGAAAATCCCGAAGCCAATAAAGCTCCTTGGCAAGCGAGGTGACGCCCGCCTTTTTCGGCGACCTGTGCCGCTCGGAAATATTGCCGCTTGCGGGATCTATCCATCTTAAATATTTAACGTGCGCGACGGGAGCGACCACCGTGACGCGGTATTCCGTTTCTGCAAGATATCTTTGGATTTTGGCACGGAGTGGGAAAAAACCGCCCGTTTGCACCTCGTAAATTTGTCCGTCGAGGAGTACGTCTGCCGCTATGCGGCTTTTTTTGTTGCCGCCGAAAATCGTAATTTCTTGCTTGGATATATCGTCGCACAAATAATTTTTTATAACTGCATGAAGCCTTTTTTCATTGAGCGTGCCTATCTGCGCCGCTTCGTCCTCGCGGTCATCCGTAACCGACAAGCGGGCAAATTTTTCAAATCTCAAAGCAGACGCTACGGATACTCGCGGATATTCCACGGCTTGCTTTATGCTTTTATTACTGTTTTTTGCTTTGCTCGGCATTTTATACGTTCCTTTTATAAGTTAATTTTGACATGGATTTTTATTTGTCCGTTGCTACATAATAATTATAATTTCCGCTTAAAAAATTTATTTGAAATTCAGCCTCAAAAAAACCATAAGCGCAATAATCTGTTACACATAAGAGGCGGAGCTGTGCGGTATAGTAAGAGAGGTGCGCAAGGGCAGTGAAGGCTCGCGCCACAAGACGGAAAACTACTAAAGGGAAAGAGATATGGCAAAATGAAAAGGATAACAGGCAATAGAAATATACGCAGATTACAAAAGACCTTGTGGCTGTTTCTTGCGCTTGCGCTGGTCGTGGGAAGCATGACCGCAGTGGCGGGCGCGGCGCAGACAGAGGGAAGCACGGACGAGGTATACGTGGGCGGAATGCCTTTCGGTGTTAAATTTTTTACAGAGGGTGTCGTCGTTGTCGGATACAGTGACGTAAACACGCCTGCGGGTGTAAAAAATCCCGCGCGTGAGGTCGGTATCAAGGTGCGCGACGTTATAATAAAAATAAACGGTAAGGCAGTGACGGGCGCAGACTCGCTCGTGAGCCTTGTGGAGACCTCGGGAGGCGAGGAAATGACCTTTACGGTCAGGCGCCCCACTCCAAAGAAAACGGGCGCAGGACAAGCTCAGGAGTTGGATATAAAAGTTAAGCCCGCCGCTAATGAAAAAGGGGAGTATAAAAGCGGTCTTATCGTCCGCGACAGAGGCGCGGGAATAGGAACGGTCACTTATATAATTCCGTCGGGAAAGCTGTTTGGCGGACTCGGACACGGCATCTGTGACTCGGACACGGGCGAGCTTGTACCCATGCAGCGCGGCACGGTGACGGACGTTACAATCAGCGGTATCGATCGCGGCAAGTCGGGAGATCCGGGTGCGCTCAAAGGATATTTTGAGCCGGGAAAGATCGGCGCCTTGGTCGGGAATACCGTTTGCGGTGTGTTCGGGGTGCTGAGCAAATTGCCCGACGGATGCGATATGGTGTCCATGAAGGTTGGACACCGCGACGAGGTAAAGGAAGGAAAAGCCACGGTGCGCTGTACTCTTGACGGCGGCGAGATCGGGGAGTATGAGATAAATATTTCCGCAATAGACAGAACGCAGAATGGCTCAAAATGCTTCACCGTAACAGTAACCGACCCGAGATTGATCGAAAAAACGGGCGGTATCGTGCAGGGAATGAGCGGCTCACCTATCATTCAAAACGGCAAGCTTGTAGGTGCTGTCACGCACGTTATGATAAACGATCCTACCGTGGGATATGGAATATTCATTGACAATATGCTGATGCAGATGAAAGCGCGATAACTGTATAATATTATACACGAAATTGAAATTCTTGTCAACAAAAAGGAAGGCAATATCACTTGTGACGGTGATATTGCCTTTTGCCTCATAAATATTATTTTTTGCTTTTTGAGGTAAAATTATTGACAGACCAGCACCAAAATGTTATACTTAAACTGAATAACTGTGAAAAGAGGGCAAGTCAATGACAAAGCTTGAACAACTTAAAAAACTTGTATTTGAAAGCGATAACTCTGCCGCATTTATAGAACGCGACAGGATTTTGTGCCGTCTTGAAGCCGAGATGGCTGATTATACGTCCGGCGACCGCTATGCCGTCATTTTATCAAAGCTGCTCGCGGAGGTGTCCACTCCCGTGCTCGATTGCGATTATTTCGCGGGCAGAATGGTAGAAGGCTTACCCGAGGAGGGGGTATGCTCTCCCTCCAGACTGCTTTTTTCCACGGGGCACATGAATCCCGATTACGCCAAGCTGCTCAAGGTGGGTCTTGGCGGAATACTTGACGAAATAAAGTCAAACGCTGCAAAGATAAATACCCCCGACGCGCTTGAATTCGCGCATAACGCCGAGATCGTTGTACTTGCCGTCCGTAACCTTGCCGCACGCTATTCGGCTGAAGCGGAGCGTGTGGAAAAGGCGGAAATGGCGGCGGCGCTCTCGCGCGTTCCGTTTGAGCCTGCATACGACTTTTATTCAGCTCTGCAAAGCATCTGGCTTGTCCATATAGTAGCGAGCTGTTACGTAGGCAGCCGCGATTACGCCTTCGGAAGATTTGACGAATATATGCTTCCTTATTACAAACAGGCGCTCTCGGAGGGCAATACCGAGGCGGAGCTTGACGAGCTGCTCGCAGGTTTCTTTATGAAAACAAACGAGATATGCGGAAGGGCTACTCATAACTACAACATAAAGCCTATTTTGCCGCAATCCTCCAAGCAGTACGTTAATATCGGCGGCGAGCATCCAAATGAGCTGTCACGCGCTGTGCTTCGTGCCGCAATAATAAACAATATGGCTCAACCGCAGATAACCGTGCTGCTGAGTCCGAGCGCCGACGCGGAATTTAACCACGCTGTGTTCACGGCACTCGAAGCGCTTACCGACAAGATGAACATATACAATTATGACCTTGTGGTCCGCGCGTTGATAAACAAGGGCGTTGAGCCATCCGTGGCAAAAAATCATACCTATTCTGCGTGCTGTACCTTTGATTTCAACTATCATAGCTTCAGACGTGAGTATTTTGCAGCTGCTCCGCAGATGTTCCTCGAAGTGATAAAATCGGGAAGCTACGAATCTGTTGACGGTATTCTTGCCGATTTCCAATCGAAGCTCCGCGAGGGTATGCAAAGATACGCGGACCTCGAGCAAAAAAGAATTGGCGGCCACCGTCAGGCATTCGTGTTTGACTGTCTGCTGTTGTCGGACAGCGCCGTTATGTGCAAATATCCCGATTCGGGCGTTTCTCCCTACAACGCGCTGAATTACTTCTGCCCGGGCGTTGCAACGCTTGGAGATTCCCTTATGGTGCTTGATAAATTAGTGTTCAAGGATAAGAGAATATCTTACGCCGAGTTTATGAATGTTCTTGAAAATAATTTCGAGGGCTATGAGGAACTGCACGGTGAAATACTCGCTATGACTCACTTCGGCAACGACAGCGATGCGGACGAATATACCGCCCTCGTCGGCAAAGCCTTCCTTGACGCTGTCGACGAGCTGACACTCAAGGATAATTTCTTCGCTATCGGCGGATTTTATTCTCTTGAAAGAGATAACGTGTGGGCGTCAGGTATAGGTGCTACACCCGACGGACGACTTGCGGGTCAACCTCTTTCGGAAAATCAGTCGCCTACCTACGGTATGGATAAGAGCGGAATTACGGCGCTGTTGCACAGCATTTCCAAGCTCCCGTTTGACCGTACCGCCACGGGCGGACTTAACCTGACCTTCGGACAGAAGCAGCCACCCGAAATACTTGAAGCACTCGTGCTTTCGTATTTCAAGATGGGTGGCTTCCACGTCGGCATCAGCGTGCTTGACAGGGAAGAATTGAAGGACGCTATGGCGCACCCCGAAAAATATCCGACGCTTACCGTGCGTCTGTACGGATTTTCGGAGTATTTCGTAAGCCTTCCCGAATGGCAGCAGCTCGCAGTAATAAACAGAACGGCGTATTGAGCGGTGGGTGTATGAACGGAAAAATATTTGACATACAAAAGTTTTGCACGAGTGACGGACCGGGTATCCGCACCACCGTGTTTTTCAAGGGATGTCCCTTGCACTGCTTGTGGTGTCACAATCCCGAAAGCCAAAGCTCCGAGCGACAGGTAATGTTTTATGCCGACAAGTGCCGCGGCTGCGGAAAATGCAAGAATGCCGACGACAGCTTCGTTTGCTATAACGACGCAAGACGGGTCTGCGGAAAGACGGTCACCGTCGACGAGGTCACGCGCGAGGTGCTTCGCGATAAGGTGTTCTACGAAACCTCGGGCGGCGGCGTGACACTTTCGGGCGGCGAGCCGCTGTATCAAGCGGATTTTGCGCTTGAGATTCTAAAGCGCGCCCGCAAAAACGGAATACGTACCGCCATTGAGACCTGCGGCTTTGCACCGAAGGAGAAGCTTCGGCAGATAGCCGAGTATACCGACCTGTTTTTGTTTGACGTTAAGGAAACTGACGCACAGCTCCACCAAAGCTTTACGGGTGTGGATAACGTGCTTATCCTTGAAAACCTGCGCCTTATCGACAGCCTCGGCAAGGATATTATCCTGCGCTGTCCGATAGTCCCCGGGTGCAACGCACGAACCGAGCATTACAAAGGGATTGCCGAGCTTGCAAATAGCCTTGCAAGCGTGAAGGGGATAGAGATAGAGCCCTATCACTCGCTGGGCGAGGGAAAGAACGTTGCTCTCGGCAACGAGTCGCGTGTATTCCGTACCCTCACGGCAGAGGAAATTGAGGATATACTTGTCACTGTCAGAAAATATACAGACGTACCCGTCTCAAAGTCGTAATCGAAAAAAATTGAAAAATCTTTTGAAAAAGTGTTGACTTTTACCCTGCGTAAAAGTTTATAATACGGCTAATAGCAAGGATATTGCGTATATTCTCGTAGAGTACGCACCCCCGCGTATTTTGTCAAGTACATGTATGGAGGAAAAAATGAGAAAAGTAAAGCTTTCGTTATCGTTATTGCTGATGGCTGTCGGACTGTGCGTTATGCTGTTCGTTTTGTCAGCATGCGATCTCACAAATATGCCTAACAATCCGGAGAACACTACCGACTCCGGAACTGGTTGCGACCACGAATGGAAGGACGCAAGCTGTACTGACCCGCAGACCTGCACCAAATGCGGAGAAACGAGGGGTGAGGAGCGCGGACATAATTGGAAAGACGCGACCTGCAAATCCCCGAAAAAATGCTCGGTATGTAAAAAGACCAAGGGCGAAAAGCTGGAGCACGCTTATGTTGAGGTCGAGTCAACGCCTGCAAGCTGCACCGATAGCGGTAGCATAGAATACGTTTGCGAAAATTGCGAGGAGACCAACGTTGAAACGTATGTCCTGACAGAGCAGGACGCAAACGAGGTATACGAGCTTGCCAAAAATTCCGTCGGTGAGATATTGACCTACGATTCGAAAGGCGCGGAATATGCGCTCGGCTCCTGCTTCGTATACAGCGAGGACGGAAAGATCGTCACCAACTACCACGTTATAGATGGCGCGTATTCTGCAACGGTCACGCTGAACGAGGAGGAATACGAGGTTAAAAAGGTTTTGGCTTATGACAAGACGATTGATCTTGCGGTTCTGCAGATCGACGCTGATGAGCTGACCATTCTGCCGCTGTGCGATAAGAGCCACGGAGTGGGCAAATCCGTATATGCTATCGGAAGCTCTCAGGGACTTACATCTACCTTTTCGCGCGGTATCATCACGCAGGAGGATCGTGTTATAGAGGACGTTACCTACGTTCAACACGACGCGGCGATCTCCTCGGGTAACTCGGGCGGACCGCTCGTCAATGCGTATGGCGAGATAATCGGTATCAACACCTGGACGGTGCAGGATTCGCAGAATCTTAATTTCGCCGTTGCAGTATCCGAGCTTGAAAATCTGGAGTACGGTAATTCGCTTACATTGAGCGCGCTTGCGGAAAAGGAAGCAGGCATATATCTGAAGCTTAAAAACCACTTGATAAAAAAGGGAGAATACGACAGAACCGAAAAAACGTATACGCTGGAGCTTGGCGAATCAACGGTGTCCTCTCAGACATGGGCGCGTGCCGCTATATACAACGTGGAAAATGAACAGGTGGAGATAATGGTGGCAAATGAAAACGGCGATCTGTTCGTACTGATTGTAGATGCGACGTCAGAAGATACGTATATCTGGGGATTTACCAATATCAACGATATGAGTATCATGGCAGGTACTGTCTATGCCCCCGATTTCGAGGCGGACACACTGCTGACTTATACGGAAAGCGAGATAGAAGGCACAACGGCAATACGAAACGCACGAAAGCAGGCTTCATCAATGCTTGCATATCTGTGTAAGAACTGGTCGCGTGACTTTACAGGCTCAGGAGTCAGCCTTGATGACGCAGGATTTACAAGCTATTAAATCATAAAAATAGAAGCGGGATGTGTTCTGCATAAGAATATGTCCCGCTTTCTATTTTGGATTTGTTAAACCACCTTGACAATTTTCGCATTTTGATATATAATTTACGTTGTTACAGATATTGTCGGAGGAATTATGAATTTCGATAAAAAAACATATGAAAACCCGATACAAAAAAGGGTGCTTGCGGTCAACGACCTGTCTTGCTTCGGCAAATGCTCGCTGACCGTCGCATTTCCCATCATAAGCGCCGAGGACGTTGAGGTCGTAACTCTGCCAACCGCTCTGCTTTCCACCCACACGGGAGGATTTGAGGGCTACCACGTCCGCGTGCTGACCGAGGATATGCGGGCGATCCTCGCCCATTGGCGGCGCGAGGGCATCAAGTTTGACGGACTTTATACGGGCTATATGTGCGGCACGGAGCAGATCGATATCGCTCTTGAGATCGCGGCGGATTTTCTCACTGACGACCGCTTTATTCTCGTCGACCCCGTAATGGGGGACGGCGGACGGCTGTATCCCGCCTTCACTGCGGAATACGCGCGGCGTATGCGCGAGCTTTGCGCTGCGGCGGATGTTATCACGCCCAACATCACCGAGGCGGCGTTCCTGACGGATATGACCGTGGATGAGATAGAGATCGCGGATGGCGGAATTGACATCTGCTTTGAGCGCTTGTTCGCACTCGGATGCAGAAAGGCAGTCATCACGGGTGTGCAGACACCCGAAATGCGCGTCAAGAGTCAGATAGGCTACGTCGGTGCGGAGCAGGGAAGTGACGCGCGCGTGGTGGAGGTATATCCTTACGTTGACGCTTTTCTGCACGGGTGTGGGGACGTTTTCGCGTCCAAGCTGTGCGCTTGCCTTACGTCGGGCGGCGAATTTTTGCCGTCTGTCAGTGTCGCGGCGCAGTTTACAGAGAATAGTATTCTGCGCGCGGTAGACGTCCACCCCGCACATTGGTACGGTCTGCCTTTCGAGGCGGAGCTGTACGGAGAGAGCTGATATGACAAGAAAAAACATTGTGCTTGTCGGCATGCCGTCATGCGGTAAAAGCACCGTCGGCGTTTTGCTTGCCAAAAAGCTGGGATATAAATTCGTGGACTCCGATCTGCTCATACAGGAGGCGGAGGGCAGACTTCTGCACGAAATAATTGCCGAGGACGGTATCGACGGTTTTCTTAAAATAGAGGAGCGCGTAAATCTTGCTATCGGTGAGAAGGGAAGCGCTACCGAGTCGGGTTGTGTTGTCGCCACGGGCGGAAGCGCCATATATAGTGCGGCGGCGATGCAGCATTTTCGGGCGTGCGGGCTTGTCGTCTACCTCAAAATGAGTTATGAGGAAACGAAAAAACGCCTCGGAAACTTTTCGCACCGAGGAGTGGTAATGCCCGAGGGCTATGATTTAAGAAAGCTGTACGACGAGCGTTGCGCGCTGTACGAAAAATACGCCCACATTACCGTTGACGAGCAAAAGGTCAGCGGCAATATCGGCGCGACGCTGGATGAGCTTTGTCGGATTTTGCAACTTTAATTTTAAAATTATAAATGGGTCGTCGAGTACGCCGACCCCTACCGACGTGAGAATTTTTCGCCATAATAATACCCATAGGATCAAATTATCCTTTTGGTGTCACACAGCGAGGATTTCACAATGTTCGTGGGGGATGGCGCCCTCGACATCCCGAAAAACGGTAAAAACAAAACCGAGCAGGCTCATCTGAGCCTGCTCCGTTTCTGGTTTACTGCACCATACTTTTTTGCTTTTCGATAACCAGCCGCGTATAGATTATCGCGACGACCACGATAACGGCGGATATGCCCGCGAGCAGCTGTTGACCGTAGATATGTATTCCGAAAATCATATTTCCGTTTGCCTGGACGAGGGACAGCAGCTTTCCTGCGCCCAGTGCCGCCAAAAATCCGCAAACGCCGCCGATGCTGTTCTTGATTGCCGTCGCTTGCACGAAATATTTGGCGTCAACGTAGTTGTACGTAAGATTTATCATATTGGCGCCGGTGCCCGCGTGGCACGTCTGATAGAGGATAGTGTAAGCGATTATCAAAAAGCGCGTGTCGGGGGTGGTAAGCATACAGCACACAAATGCCGCAAGAGCGATAAACAGTCCAAGCTCGATGCCCTTGGCAAAGGAGCGCTTGTCGGAGTATTTACCGAAGGGTCTTGACAGCGCGGCGCGTGCAAGGCAACCGAGGATGTTGAATATTTGCACCGTTCCTACGGTAAATGCAAGCTCGCCTATGCGGTACGTGCCGAGAAATCCGATAGTTGTATAAATTGCCACGCTCCACAGCACCTTCAAAACTACGTCGTGGCGGAAATTCTTGTTTCTAAGCGTGTTTTGGATAACCTCGCGCATGTGGACGGTCTCAACGGGCTCGTCGCGTCCGCGAACACTGTTTTTGATAAGCATAAGGCAGACGAGATCGCATACCGCGAAAATGAATATTGACACAGCCGCAAATATAAATCCGCCCTCAATATTGTCGCTTGCCTTGAAATAGTCCATGATATAGCCCACCGCCAGCGTGACGATCATACCCGAGATGAGAGAGATTATTTCCTTCGCAGCTCCAAAGCGCCCTCTCTTGTGGGGATCAACGTAAGAATTTCCCCACTTATATATAATGGACGTTACGAAATAGTTGCCGAAATATGCGCAAAGTATGCAGACGATACAAAGTATGCTTTTATATTCCTTTGCGAACGGCAAAAAGGGAATAAGGTAAAGACCCATAAAGAAGATCTGGCTGAGGAAGTGGAACAGCGCGGCAAAGCGCTTGGTGTTCTTTATTTTGTGCGCGACCGCGACAGAAAAAAGCTGAAATAGGAAGGAAAGGGAAATAAAGGACGAAATTATTCCCGTCAGCGAATCCGAAATTCCTATGGATTTAAGTAGATTTGACAGAAACGCATCGGTTACAAGCAGGGAAACGAAATATTCAAATGCACATTCAAGCGTATACGCCGCCCGCGAGCGCTTGTGTGCGGACGATTGGAAATCCATCTGTTGGCTCATAATGCTCCTCCGAAAAAATTGCCGAGCCTTACTCGACAACAAAAGTATAGCACGTAAAAATATTTTGTCAATATGATTTTTGATTATCGGGAAAAAAATTCAAAAACGCGGGAATTATGTGTGGATTTTTTCAAAGAAAGCATTTTTCAAATCAAAAAATTACCCCCAAAAAATTTTAAAAAAATTTTTAAAACCTATTGACAAGGGCTTCAAAGTGTGATATAATCAATGTGTACCAAAAAGGTATACATTCGATCAACAAGGAGAATAGAGCCCATGAGGATAACGCAGGAGGCGGATTACGCGATAAGAATGTGCTGCTTCCTATCCACAGTGGAGGGCACGAGGGACGCGGCGACGATTGCCGATTCTGCGTCCGTTCCGCAACGCTTCGCGCTGAAAATACTTCGCAAATTGGCACACGGCGGGGTAGTAATGTCGCGAAAGGGAGCGAGCGGAGGCTACGGCTTGCAGATTCCCGCAGAGGAGCTTTCCATATTACGTGTGGTAAGCGCAATCGACGGTGAGCTGGCAATATCCAAGTGTCTGTCGGATAACTACTGTTGCTCGCGCAATCCCGACAAGAAAAAGTGTCGGATGCACCGAGTATTCTGCTATCTTAACGGAATGCTTGCCGAGCGACTGGAGCGGATCACTGTGGCGGATATCGCTTGTGGGGATAAGGAACTCCCTGAGCTGATTGAAAAAATGAACAGCGACCAAATTAAAATTTAAAAACATAAACGGAGGGAAATTAATTATGAAACAGTGGAGATGTAAGGTTTGCGGAGAGATCGTTGAGTCGGAGTACGCTCCGGAGCAGTGCCCGAGATGTAAGGTAAAGGGCGAGGATAAGTTCGACGAGGTAAAGAGCGAGGGTATGAGCTGGGCGGCTGAGCACGTTCTTGGCGTTGCTAAGGACGCTCCCGAGGCAATTAAGGAAGGACTTCGCGCAAACTTCATGGGCGAATGCTCCGAGGTTGGTATGTACCTCGCAATGGCTCGCGTAGCGGCAAGAGAAGGCTATCCCGAGATCGCACTTTATTGGGAGAAGGCGGCATTTGAGGAGGCAGAGCACGCAGCAAAGTTTGCCGAGCTGCTCGGCGAGGAGCTGACCGATTCCACCAAGAAGAACCTTGAAATGCGCGTAGCGGCTGAGAACGGCGCAACCATGGGCAAGTTTGAGCTTGCAAAGATGGCGAAGGAGCTTAACCTCGACGCTATCCACGATACCGTTCACGAGATGGCTCGCGACGAAGCAAGACACGGCAAGGCTTTCGCAGGTCTTCTTCAAAGATACTTCGGCTAATATAAAAGCCTTTATACACAAAGAAAATTCTCTGAAGGGCAGTCTTTCGACTGCCCTTCTTTTTTGCGCCCTTTTTGAGGTGAATTTCACTAAAACCGTGAAAACCGTGGAACTTTTTTGGATTTTCGTGGCTTTGAAATAGGCTGAATTGAAGGTGAAATGGAGGTCTGAAAAGTGGAACTTTATTATAGCATAAAATACGGCTTTTGCGAACGCCTAAGGGCAACTGTTTGCGGAATATTTGATTTCTTAAGCTTCTAATTTGCTTCACTTCTCGCTTATATTTATAATAACTGTTCCTTGAACAGCCGCAGAGCTTAAGGACATCAGGATCCTCAAGGCGACCGTCGAAGTATTTGGAGTGCTTTTTGATACAGAGCAGAGAAAGCCCCAACAGAGTATAACTGTTGGGGATAAGGGTTATTTGGTTTCCAAAAAATCAGTTGCAACGTCTTGCAAGTGGGCGATATCCAACTGATTTCGATTGCAAAGCTGGACTATTCGCTCGATATCCGTGATATTTGCCGAAAGGTCCGGTATGGATTCCAGGATGGTGGTTTCCATATCGTACTCCTCTACAGCAGCGATTCCAAATCCAACTCTTGTAGCCGCCCCGTTGTGGTATGTGTTTTGGACAACTATGTACTTGTGCGCCATTGGCTCTCCTCCTTTCTTCAAGGTACATTAATAGTTGTCAGTCAGGGGAGGAAACACAAGAATTGAGATTTTCGAGATTAATACCTAACACAGCGGAAATGCTAAGAATACTCGACAGCTTGGGATTTGAATCCCCGAGCTCAATTTCCTCCAATCCCTTATAACTCATTCCACAGAGCTCTGCGGCTTTTTCAATGCTCAACCCCAAAGCGTTTCTGCGCTCTCGCACCATTCGACCGAACTGTTGCGTTTTCGTCATATTATCACCACCTCTCTGTGATAGTATAGGAGGAAATCTGTGGAAATACAAAGAACTACAGTTACCAATTGTGTCGATTTTGTGAACATTATTATCTTTGTATGCCTACTTGTGCGCCTATTGTACCCGTTGCTGTAAATTAAAATCCATTACTGAGTGCAGTATAACATATTTTCGAGATAAATTCAATATATTTTTCTAAAAAATATAAAAATACTTGATTTTTTTTCGGTTTTTTGTTGAATATTTGGCGATTGTGATTTGGAAAATTTAAAAAGCGCCGCCGCGGCGACGCACACGTTGTTTTTGTTACACAAAGAGCGCAACACGAAATTTATCGTGTTGCGCTCTTTGATTGTTTGTCCTTACTTCAACGGAATACTCCCGAAGCACACATACTTTCACCAGACCAAGCGGCTGCTTTGATATGGTTGGATAATTCTTGTGCCATTAAAGTGGCACACGTAGGCTTTTTCCAAAGTTTTGTCATTGTGGTCATCCTTTCTTAGCCCTCTGAGTAGGCTTTTAATTGTTCTCTTAACATGTTGAAATATTTTCTATCTATACTGTAATAAATAGTTTTTCCTTCATTTCTGACCTTTACCGCTCCCGCCTTGGTGAGCAGCGAAATGTGATGATAGGCAGTGGAGCCTGAAAAGTTAAAATGCTTCTCTAAATCTTTGCACGTTACTTCTTTTCGCTCCAACAACAAATTCAAAATCTGTACACGGCTCGTCTCACTCAAAGCACTACAAATAACATCAAGAGGTTGTTTCTTTTCGGTTTTTACAAGTGCACTTATAATCGACACATAGTCAAAACCTAGAAGATATACTACACTATCTGTAGCAAAAAACAAGTTCATACAAAATTTGTTTAAAAGACAAAAGGATGTATAGAGAACATCAGTCTTCTGCAAAAAACTCAAATTATGAATATCCTTTACACTTTCGCATAGAGTTTCAAATGTCGTGCTGTTATGCGCTTCAAGAATGGTTTCATAATTATCTTTGTAATAAGCTGAAAGCAATATCTCTTTTTGCATCAATTCATACTGAAGAGTTTGGAAGTAAGGCGTAGGATCGATAAAGAATTCGTATAGCTTGCTCTTTTCCTCGCCTGAGTATTTGGATGCTTTTATGTAGGCAAATAATTTTTCGGTTGAAGAAAAACATTCTTCCAAGGATTCTTGAGAAAGATCGTACAAATAAAACCGTATCAAATTTCGAAGCATCCCATCTGTATCAGAAAGAAGATTTTTAAAAAAATTAAAATTGAAGTCGGTTGCAAAATGATCTTTGTATGGATTCACATAAAACGTTGTTATAAAACAATGATCATTTTTTATCGCGTGATAAAAAACGTAAAGGTCATCTGAAATATCGCCAAAATGCTGCAACATTTCTTTCAAATATTTCTTGTATGCTTCTTTTTTTGTTTCATCTGCAAGTTCGTCAACACAAAGCTGCGTATTGAATTTGGCATAGAACAAATAATTCAGGTCGCATATAAATCCGGGTTCCTTTAAAACCTTGATATTTGTCATCTTTTTCACCTCCTTTTTTAATTTCTTGATGTATTATATCACAAAACATAAAAATTTGCAATAGGTTGTGGAAAAAAAATTAATTTTTTTGAGCTTTTGTGAAATGTTTTATCAAATCTATTGAAATTGATGTCAAAATATGGTATAATCTAGCATCATAAAGCAAAGGGGAGAAAGACTTGAAATCATATTTGCTGAAAATGCCGTGTCAATCGGTATATGTGATAGAGACCGATTGTCCTGTGTTCGGCTCACGGATTACTCTTAAATACGGGCAGCATATAGTGGAGACTGATACGACTGCGACTCCGGACATAAGTATATTGAAGGAGGGCGACGAATATACGGTTACGGTGGGGAGCGTGTCGAAGAAAACATCAAGACCAATTTTTTATTTAAACAGGTTTTTGTATGAAAATCCCTCCTATTCTTCTGATATACTGGCTCTGCACGGCGGAGCGGTGGAGCATTGCGGTAAGGCTTACGTGTTTTTGGCGGCTACCACCACGGGAAAAACCACGCTTACAAGCTATCTTGTGAGCCAAGGCTGCGGATATATTACCGACGACTGTGTGCTGCTTGAGCGCGCCTCGCTTATGCTATATCCTTTTGCAAAGCCGCTCCATTTGCGCGCGGGCGGCGTAGAGGTCTTAAAAAAATATAATGCGCTGCCTGCCGAATTGGAGTGCTTGTCCGAGCAGGAGGGGAATGACCGTTATGTATACACTCCGCAAAATAGCGTTGAAAAGCCACTGCCGCTGGGTGAGATATTTTTCATTGAGCGAACAGAATCCGAAAATTCGGTTTTTCAAATGACGGGCGCGGAAAAAATAGCGGCACTGATGAAATCGCCGATAACGGTCTATCCCGTTACCTCCGACTATTTGCGTTTTTTGAGTCGGCTTGGACGGGAGTTTGGCAAGCGGCTAAAGTATTGCGACATGAATTTTGTTAAAGAGGTGATAGAAAATTATGAACGCTGATATTTTGCAGAATATTATGTATTTACGGCTTAAAAGTGGGGCTGACGTTGATATTACCGTGACAGGCGTGAGTATGGAGCCTTCACTGCGCGAGGGCGACGTTGTAACGGTAAGGCGGGCAGACTCGTATGATGTAGGGGATATATTGGTATTTCGCTACAAGAGCGGCGAGCTGCTTATACACAGATTGTTACTCATCAATGACGGCAGATATTTTTGTAAGGGAGACAATGCTCTGCGGCTGGAGGACGTTGAATACGGACAAATTGCAGGCAAGGTCATAAAGAGAAACGGGGAAGAGCCCCTCGCGCTTACGACCGTGGGGCTTGAGCTGTCCTACCTTATCAGCCGTGTTTTCAGGAAAAGCGGCTATGATGCATCCCAAACGAAACAAAGCGGTATATATCGCTTTTATAAACAATATATAAATCAAACGGAGGACAAAACAATGACTTATCAGAAAAGCAAAGCAATGGACTACATTTCGCCGGACGAAACCTCTCTGGCGGTATTCGACCCCGAGAGCGGAGATACTCACTTTTACAACGAGACGGGCGTGGACATCCTCGGCTGTATGGACGAGCCTGTTACCTTGGATGAACTGTTGGACAAGCTGTGTGAAATTTATGATGCCACTCCCGAGGACATCAGGGCAGACGTAGAGGATTTTTTGGCAGATTGTATAGCAAAGAACGTAGTAATAGTGCGATGAAATTCAAGACAGTATACACTGAGATAACGAACAGGTGCAATCTGAATTGCGCCACCTGCTACAACCGCTCGGGGCTTAATCGGCTCACGCAGGAGATGTCCTTGGAGCAGATAAAGCATATAATGAAGCTCGGCTCCGACTACGGTGCTACGCGCTTTCTGTTTTCGGGCGGCGAGCCGTCTTTGCATTCGAACTTTCACGGTCTGCTTGAGCTTATTGACAGATATCCGCAATTCAGCTTCGGTTTTGTAACGAATGGAACTGTACACGATGGGGAATGGATAGATTTTTTGAATTCTCACGACAATATTACGGTGCAGGTAAGTCTTGACGGCGCTGATGAGAAATCCAACCAATTAACACGCGGGGAAAACAATTTTGCAAGGGCGGTGGAGTTTGTAAAAAAGCTTCACCTACCGACGGGGAAGCCGCTTTTGAAAATGGTGATCTCGCAAAGTAATTTTTACTGTGCGGAGGATTTTTATCACTTGGCACTGTCGCTTGGATGCGTGCCCGAGCTTGCATTTATCTATAAATCGGGAAACGGCTCGGATAATTGGGAAAGCAAGGCTCTTTCCCCTCAACAAAAGCTTGCGATTTTGCGAATGGTAAAGTCCTTGAACGAAAAGCACCGCGTTGAGGCGTATTTGCCAAAATGTACTGTGCGTTGCCCGTATTCGGTAGATGCCGAGCATATGTCTGTGTGCATTAAGGTCAACGGTGATATTCAGCCCTGCCAGACATTATATTCTGATCACTTTTCTATTGGAAACATTTTTGATTTCAATGCAAAGGAGGTGGAAGAAAAGGTTGAAGCGCTGGTTTATCTTGCTAAGCAGCGATTGTCTTGTGATTACGGATGCGAGCGATGTATGTTGCGCTCGGCGTGCGGCAAGGGGTGTATGGCGGAGGCGGTAAATAATTTCGGAGATCCGCTTGCAAGTGACGGCAACTGTACCTTTAGAAAACTGCAATTTCTGGATACATACGTCAAATCACAGAATAATAAATAGGAGGGAAACAAAATGGACAAGAAAAGAATAATCGAATTGTTAGCGGGAGAGTTGGAAATCTCGCCCGCAGAGCTTGAAAATTACAAATCCGAATTGAACGAGATAGGACTCACGTCCTTGAAATTCATTTCATTTATCGTTAAGCTGGAGGAAACATTCGATATTGAGATACTTGACAGTGATCTTTTAATGGATAACTTTATAACGATTGACAAGCTGTTCGGTACGCTGAAAAAGTATTTTTCGGAGCCGCAGGTGACAAAAAAGTGCTTGATACTTGATGCTGACGGAGTTCTCTGGAAGGGTATCAGCGGAGAGGAGGATATCGTCATTGACGGGGAGGTGCTGGCTTTTCATGCGGCACTTAAGGATTTGTACCGCCGCGGTGTACTGCTGTGTATTTGCAGTAAGAATGAGAATTTTTTAATCGAGCGGTCGCTGGTGCATCCGAAAATGCTGCTCGCAAAGGAGAATTTTGCTTGCATAACTGCCAATAGAAATGATAAGGTGACTAGTATCCGCGCTATATCGGACGAGCTTAATATGACATTGGACGCTATGGCTTTTGTGGACGACAGCGACTATGAGCTTGGATTTGTCGGTATGAATTTACCTGAGGTGGAGTGTATTAAGCTCGATTATTCGGATAGCTCCGTAATTGAGCGTATTACCTCGATATTTTCAGATGTCCAGCCGACATCCGATTTGAATAGGACTCAGCTGTATCACGAACAAAAGGAGCGTGAGAAAGATAAACTAAGATTTACTTCGCCAGAGGAATACAATTCGTCACTGATGACCAGGGTGAGGGTAGCGCGGGCTGAGATAAGTCAATGCGCGAGGCTTTCCGAGCTTTCATCGCGCACGCATCAATTCAATCTGTCCGCGAAAAGCTATACCGAGGATGAATTGCGGAGGATAATAACGGGGAGAGAATGTGATATATTTGTCCTTGATGCAGCTGATAAATACGGCGATATGGGAATTGTCGGAATGGCGGTTTTGAGAGATAACGTAATAGAAGCCTTTATGCTGTCCTGTCGTGTTTTTGAACGCGGATTTGAGTATATGCTGCTGGATGCTGTAAAATCTGCAGCCTCAGGGCAGATAAGCGGAATTTATTCCGCGACGGAGAAAAACAAACGGTTTGCTGATTTTTATAAAAGCAACGGGGTAGTAACGGTATGAGAGTAGAGCAAATAGTGGAGGCTGTGCGAGCTTGTGCGCGTGGGGGAGAGCCCCAACCCGAAATAACGGCTATTTTGAAGGCGCATAAATGCCATCCGTTATTAAAGCAAACTAATTCTCAGGCGGATATGATGGAGAGAGCCGTTAATATTTCGGCGGTAAAGGAAAGATACCGCGCGTGCGAATTTTTCTTCAAAAATGCTGAATTCCCGTATGCGGTGGTAAAGGGCGCGGTGCTGTCCGAGGCTGTTTGTAACGACCCGTTCCGACGAGTGTCGGGAGACGTTGACATCTTGATAAACCGTCGGGATGCTGACAAAGCCAAGCGCCTGCTAAGGGAGAGCGGCTTTGTTCAGGGGCGCGTGACGGACGGGAGAATAGTACCTTTTTCGCGCAAGGAAATACTGTTTTATTCGTCCGCAAGCCATCAGACCGCGCCGTATATTAAAAAAACACAGAGCTTGCTTTGCCCGTATGTAAACGTGGATGTGAATATGGATATTTTATGGGGCGAGAGCGAAGAGCGCGCGGATATGGACGCGGTGCTTTCCGAAAGAGAAAAATACACTTTGCTCGGAGTTGATTTTTACAAGCTGACGCCCGAAATGGAATTTATAGCACTATGTCTGCATCACTATAAGGATATGAATTCCATTTACCTTCTTTCTCAGGGCGGACTGTCATTGAGATACTTTTGTGATATTTATTTTTACGTTAAAAACGTGATGCCGTCCGTGCGTCAGATTGCCGGGCTGTCCTCCAGATTGAATGTTGGACGTTACGTGCACGTGTGCCTGAAGCATACTATGGAAATATTCTCTGATCCTATTCTGACTCCTTATATAGGGGCATTGGAGCATGAGCGTAATGATATCCTGTTAAATAGCTTTGGACTTAATGACGCCGAGAGAAAGCAATGGGATATTCCTTTGATGGAAAGGCTCTTTCATCCGGACCTGCCGGGATATATAAGAAAATTCTTTACTGATGCCGACTTAGAAAAAATAAACATAAATCGCGAAAATATGTAGAACGGGGGATTGGGGAAAGGCTTATGAAAAAGAAGAATAAAGACAAAAAGAAAATCAATTGGGGACGAGCCTTAAAAAATAACAGCTATATGCTGGGACTTATAGCTAAGGCGTGTCCGGGTGTGCTGATAGTGACCTTTGTTTCAGCCGTTCTCGGGGCGATAAATTCATTTCTGCTCAACACCTATCTTTACAAGTATGCGCTCAACGCGTTGCAGGAGGGCGAGGAATTACGGGTTATCCTCATAACGCTCGCATGTATGTTTGCATACACGCTGGCGTATGTGATATTCAGGAATATAGCGGCGTGCTATCTTGAGCTTAGGCGCCCCAAGGTAGAGGTATATATCCAGAACCTGCTCCAGAAGAAAGCTGTCGAGGTAGACCTTGCTTGCTTTGATAACGCTGCTTTTTACGATACATATGTTAAAGCAACAGGAGATGCGACAAATCGGGCATACACAGTTATGAACAATATTGCTGATGTTGTCTGGATAATGGTCAATCTTATAGGTGTGGGTTATTTAATGATCAATATTGATCCGATATTCTTGCTTGTAGCATTTTTGCCGTTGTTTTATACCTTACTTATAGGCAAAAAGCGTAATCGTCTCAGATACGAATACGATATGCAGAACCGAGAGGTGGCAAGACAGCGTGACTATGTGCGTCGCACCTTCTATCTAAACGATTTTTCAAAGGAAATGCGCTTGACTGAGATGTGGAAGGTAATGTTCCGCCGTATGCATTCCAGTGTGGACGAGCTAAAGGGTATAGTTAAAAAGTACGGCTACAAGATGATGTTCTTTAGCTATATGTTTGATTTTGTTTTCGATATCGTGGTTTATTCTGGCTCGATAACCATTGCGGCTTATAAAACGCTGGTTGCAAAAAATATGCTTTTGGGTGATTGCTTTGTTATAATCAATTCCATTACCAATGTGGCGAGCAATGTAAATCACATAGGAAATGTATTTTTCAGGTTGGATGAGAACTCGCTGTACGTTGACAATCTTCGCTCCTTTTTGGAGTACAAAGTTCATATCGCAGAAGATGAGAATGCCCCAACAGTTACAACTTTTGAAAAGTTGGAGCTGAAGGATATGACCTTCAGATATGAGGGGCAGACCACCGCGGCACTGTCGAATGTTAATTTATCGGTCAGCAGAGGAGAGAAGATAGCGATCGTCGGACACAACGGTGCTGGCAAGACGACGCTTATAAAGCTGTTGCAGCGCCTATATGATCCCGACGAGGGTGAGATACTTCTGAACGGAGAAAATATCAAGAGCTACCGTTTGTCATCATATCGAGAACTGTTTGGAACGGTATTTCAGGACTACCGTCTGTTTGCAACGTCAATTGCGGAGAATGTGATGCTGCGCGGTAATATTACGGATAATGACCGCGGAGTTGTTAAGGATGCGCTTTTAAAATCGGGTATATATGAAAAGATTGAGACTCTTCAGGGCGGCATTGATACGACTGTGACAAAAGAATTCGATGACAGCGGAGCAGTATTTTCAGGCGGTGAGGCACAAAAAATATCTATTGCGAGAATTTTTGCAGGAAAGCAGGAGATCGTTATTATGGACGAGCCTACGTCCGCACTTGATCCGATAGCAGAACAGGAAATGTACCGAAATATGTTTGAGGCGTGTGAAGGGAAAACGGTTATTTTTATATCTCACCGACTTTCAAGTGCCACTATGGCAGACAGAGTGTATATGTTTGAAAACGGAGAGATCATCGAGCAGGGAACACATAGCGAATTACTTAAGATGAACGGCAAATATGCCGATATGTGGCACAAGCAGGCTGATACCTATGCTGATGCTGAGGAGGTGACGGTATGAGTAAAAAAGAGAAAAAGCAAAAGAACAATCTTGTAAGAGTTTCAAAAAATCTGTGGTTTATGCTCAAGTACTCATTCAAGTACGCTCCGTCATATACGGCAGTCACTCTATGCGAAGGGTTCGGGCGTGCTGCGTGGCATATCATAGGTATACTTTTCACGAAATACATATTTGATGCCATTGAGTCGGGTACGGACTTCAAAACAGTGTTGTTTTGGATATTGCTTGTAGCGGGATACAATGCTGCGTTTGAGCTTTTCAACAAGTGGCGGCTTGAGGTGTATGTCCCAAAGGTAAGGCTGACACTTCACGAAGGAATACAGACCGAACTATACAAAAAGGCGCGTCAGCTTGATCAAAGCTGCTATGACGATCCCGAATTTTATAATGATTTTATCTGGGCGATACGCGAATCTGATAGCCGTACCGTACAGATAATGGAAAACTTCAGCATCTTTATAAACCGTGTCATATCGAGTATAGTTATACTCGGCTTGCTTGCCTCAATGGATATTGTTGTGGCGGGTGTCCTTCTTATATCTGTAGGCTTGGGATTTGTCATTAAAAACAAGCTTAACAAGGCTCAATACGACAAGAGGCTTGAAATGAATCCCATTGATCGCAAGCTGGGATATATCGGACGTGTATTCTATCTGCAGGATTATTCTAAGGAATTACGGCAGGGCGGTATTGCCGAGCATCTGATGAATGATTATAAAGCAACAACACATACCAAGGTAGCTTGTATAAAAAAGCATATGGGTAAAATATTCGGGCTGTCACTCATCTCATCAATGCTCACCAATATTATCCCATCCGTGGGTGTAACAAGCTATCTTATCGTACGGTATATACTTGATGCGACACTTTCTCTCGGTAGCTTCTCGGCAAGCATCAATGCGAGCTTTAAGCTATATTGGACCATTGGAGATATCGGAAACTATCTGAATGCGTTTAACGACCATAGTCTTTATATCGAACGTGTCAGAAAGTTTATTGAGTATGAACCGAAGATCAAGGGCGATGACGTTACCGTGCCTCCGTTTGAGTCACTTACAATAAGAAATCTTGATTTTGCCTATCCGTTTGCGAAGAATAGTAAAAAAACGTTGAGTAATCTCAATATTGAAATAAAAAAAGGCGAAAAGATCGCCTTTGTTGGATATAACGGAGCGGGAAAAACTATCCTTATCAAGCTTATTATGAGGCTGTATGATACTACGGGAGGAGAGATTCTTTATAACGGACGGAATATTACCGAATATGCTCCTGATAAGTACCGTGAACATATCGGAGCGGTGTTCCAGGATTACAGAGTTTTTGCCGCAACCGTTGCGGAAAACGTAATGGGCGGAGAATATACGGATGCGGATGAGGAAGCGGTTATGTATGCCTTAAGAGCGGCTTCGTTTGACGGTAAGCTGGAGCAGTTGCCAAACGGAATACATTCGCAGCTTACGACGGAGTTCAGCAAGGACGGGGTAGGTCTTTCGGGCGGCGAATCTCAAAAGATTGCCATAGCACGAGTTTTTGCAAGACCGTTTGAGCTTATCATTATGGATGAGCCGTCAAGCGCACTTGATCCTATCGCCGAGTATGAGTTGAATCAATCCATACTTAAAAACGCCGAGGGAAGAACGGTAATATTCATTTCACACAGGCTTTCCACAACGCGTATGGCTGACAGAATATATATGTTTGATAATGGTAAGATAATTGAAAGCGGTTCTCACGATGCACTTATGTTACAAAACGGAAAGTATGCCGAGATGTATCGTGTGCAAGCTAAGAAGTACAAAAATGCTATCTGATTTTTGAAAAAACAATTCTATAATTACGTTGAGGTAAAAAAGGAGTGATCATATAAGTGCAGTATTTAGCCAAATTAAAATATCATTATAGCAATGAACATATACTTAGTGCTCTTAAACGGTTTACCCGATATACTGAAAAAATCACAATTCTAATTCATGAGGACATAATTTGTTTAAAATATGGGGATGGAGTTATTGAACATGATTTCATAAATAATATATGCAATTGGTTACCGCAAATCGAAGGGGTGGAAGTAAGCGAATATCCCGAGGCTTTCAGTGAAATAGCCCGGCCACCATCATTGATATTGGATGTCAGTAAAAACAAAAGCTTGACTGCTTTTGCTAAGGGCCTGCTCCATATGCAGTTGCCATTTTATACGGATTTAATCAAACCGTGGTTATATTGTCATTTCATTAACATTTATTATTGCCCTCGGGGATATATGAACTATGTTGATGATGTGAATTATGGAGAGATCCTAGACATTCAGGATGTTGGCTTTGATAGATATTATGAATTAAACCGAAAGGAGTGTTTTATTAGAGCGATTTGTGAAGGAAGGTATATACAGGTGTGGGTTGATAATTATTATATTTCAACCTCGCCATTTTATGAAAAATATCATGATATACATCCGGTCTTAGTGTATGGATATGACCCGACAACATATTATTGTGCCAGATTTGATAAGCGCAAAGGTTTAGATTTTACAGAAATCGGCATTGAGCAATTACATTTTTCAATAGAAAGTGCAAAGATATATTATTATTGTCCTTCCGAAGTTCCGTTAAAATTTTTAAAAGTTAAAGAATTCGTTGCCGAATACAATAATTCCGCTGGGTATTTTCTATGTGAATTAAAACAGTATCGATTGGGAAAAGGATCAAGAGATTTTTCATACGGTATCCACAAACAGCCGGTGCATCATACTGAAGGATTCTTTGGACTTCAGATAACACAATGCTTTATAGATGGTTTAAAACAGCCACATTTATATTTGGTATTTGATTACAGATTATTCCACCTTATTGTGGAAAACAAGCAGTTTATAGTAAACGCGATGAAATATCACAATGCATCTAACTATTTCAAAAAAGAAATTGACGCATTAATTGTTAGGTTCGAGAAAATAGTAACATGTTATCATAGTATGCGGTTGAGATATATAAAACAATCGGGCATTGAAAATGGCTTTGATGGATTCAGCAAACCACCCAAAGATGAAAAAACCGTAAAACACATTGTAGCAGTTATTGAGCAGCTACTGCATGAAGAAAAAGAGATACTTGATGCGTATATTCCTTTGATGGAAAAAAAGATGGTTGCAGATCGTGCACGTTTAAATATCAAACCCGCATTAAGAACTTGGAATAATCTGCAAATGAAAGTTGATAATGAAAAGCCCTATATCGAACTGGATTTTGATGCGGAAACATTAGTTGGCGATTTGGAAATTTATAGTCCTAGTGGTTGTTTTGAAGGCGATTTGTATTGTGATAATGAATTAATTGTATGTCGCGATATGGATGCAGAATATGGTTTCCTAAAGATAAGTGTTGGCAGCAAAAGACTTTCAAAAATCAAATATTATCCTAAAACAATGGTTTTGCACGATGGTAAGCCAGAAATACAAATCACAGTATATAAACCAAATTATATTTTGGAATCAAAAGTAACAGCATCATCCAGCTTTTCCGAGATACCCAGCATATCGTTTTCACCTTGGAATGTTCTATCGCCGGCAACCGATGAAACCAATTGGGCTCCCGAGCAAGGCGATAATAATCGATGGCTTTGTTTCGAGTTTGCTTCACCTGTTATAGCGAGTGCTTTTTCGATGTGTCAATATAAGCTGGAACCGCGAGTTCTTGAGTATAAGGTTGAAGCAAAAAATCGTACGGGAGTATGGAAAACAATTATCAATTATTCTGGAGTTATGGGAATCACCCCTAATTACCATGAATTTGATTCGTTAGAGATAACGGCTCTAAAAATCATTTTTTTGCGAGAAAAAATGGATGCTAATGGTTATGATGTTCCTAGAATAACCAATGTCAGCTTGTATTAACGGTTTCCTTGTTTGCATTCTAATGGTTACAGATTGAACGAAATGGAGGGAAAATGAAAATCTGAAAAGTGGGAGTTTTGCGGGTAAGATTATTATAGCTCGGAATACTGTTTTTGCAAGCGTTGAAGGGTAAGTATTTGCGGAAAGGTTGCGAATTAAAAAGTATTATCCAATATGACAAATAACCTTGACAAAAAATAAGATGTGGAGTACCATAGGAGTCAGAATGTGGTACCTTTATATAAAACATATATACAAAGGAGCTTCTTATGTACAACGTCGGAATTCCGATAAATGGCGACAATTTTCGCAGAACCAAAAACAAGCAGTTGATTCTTGATGAATTGAAGGCGTTTGATTGCGATAGGGTTTTTATCAATTTTGAAACCATTCTCGACGGTCATATGGTACTGCACAATGAAGAAGACTATCAGAGACAAATAGATTGCTTGAAGGAAGCTTGTAATTTTTTCAAGCAACACGGATATGAGGTCGGAGCGTGGTTTTGGGGACTGCAATTTGACCGCCAACTCCCGTTTACACCAATGAAAATGCTAAACGGCAGATGTGTGGACGGCTTCGCCTGTCCGTCCGACACCGAATTCATAAAAAAATTTCAGCAGTGCCTTATTGACGTTGCTAATACGGGTGTAGATATTATTCTGCTTAACGACGACGTTCGATTTGGCGCGTGGGGCGGATTCGGGTGCCTTTGCGAAAACCATATTAAAATGATGTGCGAAGAGCTCGGAGAGCAAATTGACGAAACGCGCCTGAAGGAGCTGATCCTGAGCGGCGGCAAAAACAAATACAGAGATGCTTTTTTGAAAGCCAACCGACTTGCTCTTGAAAATTATGCAATAAAAATGCGCGAGGCGATCGACACGGTAAATCCCGAAGTCCGTCTTGGATTCTGTGTGTGTATGTCCTCGTGGGATATAGACGGAGATGCATTTGAGCTGTCAAAACTTATGGCAGGCAAAACAAAGCCGATACTTCGCCTGATCGGCGCACCGTATTGGACGGCAGGGCAGGGTGAAAAGAGCAGATTGCAGAATATCGTAGAATTAGAGCGTATGGAGGCAAGCTGGAACCCTTATCCCGATATCGAATTGATAGCCGAGGGAGACGTTCATCCGCGCCTTAACTGCGCGGCAAACTATCTGGAATGCTTTGATACTGCACTTCGCGCGTCAGGCGCGGTTGACGGTATTCTGAGGATTTGTGTTGATGGCGTATCAAACGTTGGCTACGAGAACGGATACCTCAAGCAGTATCTAAAAAACAAACCCATTTACAGTGAGATTGAAAAGCACTTCGTCGGAAAAGAGCACACGGGAATCAGAATTTAAGAGAGCAAAAACAAGGTTTCGGTCATGCAAATCCCCAACGCATTGGGCGAAAAGAGTGATATGGAGCAAGTGTTCTATTCGTCTGCGGCAAGAGTTCTTGCGTCAAATTCAATGCCCACCGTATACGAGGAACGCGGAGTTACCGGCATTGCCTTTGGCGAAAACGCATACGCATTGACGGATGAGTGCTTTGAAAACGGTTTGATTATAGATGCGCTTGCAGCAAAAATACTGACCGACAGAGGAATTGACGTCGGAATTAATTCATTTGGTTCCAAGATTCCGATAAAATTTCAATATGTGCCCGAAGACGACAATCATATAATTGCATGGAATATGTCCGTCTTTGACGTCGGGGTCAACCCCGAAGCCCAGATGCTAAGCTTTGCGGCAAAAGCTCTTGAAAAACCGGACTACCCCTTCTGCTATAGATACCAAAACACTAACGGGCAAAAATTCTTGGTCTTTAACTGTATCGCCAAGGACTGTGAAATGCTTCTGCGGCACTACGCGAACGCAAAGATTATAGCAGATAACGTCGAGTGGCTTTCGGGCAACAAATTGCCTGCTTTTTGCTACGGCAATCCCAATTTGTATATACAGTGTAAGGAGGATGACGAGAGCTTGGTTATTGGCATCTGGAACTTTTTTGAGGATGAAGCTATAGAGCCTGTTATACAGCTGGGAGAGAAATATCAAAGCGCGAAATTTTTGAACGGTTCGGGAACACTTTGCGAACAAACCGCTCAATTAGAGGATATCCCCCCCTTTGCTTTTCGCGGAATTGTCCTAACCAAATAAAATTCGGCTGATGTAAAAAGCCTTGTAACACAAATAAAATTTATGGAGGAGCAGATTTCGGTCTGTTCCTCTTTTTTGTGGTCTTTTGAAGCTAATTCCACATGGATTGTGGGATTTTTGTGGTATTCGAGGCTTTTATTTGGAGCCAAATGGGAGCTAAAATGGAAACTTGAAAAATGGAGGTTTGCGAGTGAGATAATTATATCGTATTTTTTCATCGTGCTTCAAAATGGGGGTGACAAATGAACAGGTTAAATGCTATAATATACGCGTGGTGTTAAGTTTGCTTAACTGAACGTGCATGTTTAACGCTTGACACCGAAAAATAAAAGGAGTATAATAAGGGAGAAGAAATGAGCGAAAATTTAATTGATAATTTAATAAACAACCTTTTACAAGACAAAGATTTATATGGCGACAGCTCCAAATGGGCGAACTGGATGTCGGAGCTATCACTTACCTCTTGTAAATATTGTATAGAACAACACGGAAAAATTTTTGATGTTTCAATATTAGAAAATAAAACCGAAATCCAAGAGCATAGAAACTGTAAATATGTTATTCTTTGTGACATATGACCATTATCAAACATTTTATGAAATAACGGAATAAGGAGAAAAATATGTATCAATATAAAGACTTATATACTATTGATTTTTCACAAGTAAACCATTATTTGGAAATGCATCTAACTATAAAAGAAGCACTTGATTTGCCGGACAATTACGGTTGTAATTGGGATGCCTTTTGGGATTGCCTTACTAATATGGTTGGTCGTCCTATTCACATAGAGATTATTGGACTTGACGTTATTGAACGCAAATTTGATAATGCTGCAAAAGTGATGACAGATACACTCCGCGAGTTCAAGCATTATGATGACGATTATTATGCCCATGAAATTCAAATAGAAATCGTGAGTGGAAACACGCGCATAAGCTTGCAGTAAAGCGAAGCACGACACGGCTGAGTCTCGCAGGACTGCTTCGGTGATACTTCGGCTGATATAAAAAGCCTTAATACACAAAGAAATTTATAAGAAGGACGATCTTTTGACCGTCCTTCTTTTTTTGCGATTTTATGAGCGTTGAGTGTGGAGCTTTATCGCTGAATGTATTATAGTGCGAAAGAATACTTGAGGAATAAAAAAGGCATCAAAAAAATACATTTTGTATTGACATTGAGCGAAAATTCTATTATAATTCAAGTAATATCTTATTGATATTCAATACGGACATAAAATTCAGGGAGGCTTTTATGATCTACGACGATAACAGAAAGAAAAGCACGCTTGACGTTGAGCTTTTTAAAAACCCAACCGCAGAATATCGCGGCACTCCGTTCTGGGCGTGGAACTGCGATCTTGAAGAAAAAGAGCTGCTTCGTCAGATAGATATTTTCAAGGAAATGGGGCTTGGCGGCTTCCACATGCACTGCCGCGACGGCATGTCCACCGAGTATCTCTCGGAGGACTTTATGAAGCTGATACGAGCTTGTACCGACCACGCCAAGGAAAAGGATATGCTGTCTTGGCTTTACGACGAGGACAAGTGGCCCTCCGGCTTTGCGGGCGGTTACGTTACTAAGGACGAGCGGTACAGAATGAAGTTCATCACCTTTACCCCCGACCAAAATTACAAGCCCGCCAACAAGGGAGAGATCATCGCAAGCTTTGACGTGGTGTTGGGTGAGGACAAGTGTCTCAAATCCTATAAAAAGATAAGCGACAGCGACGAAACCCGGGGTGTTCGTTGGGACGTTTGGGCGGAGATCACGCCGAATAGCATTTGGTACAACAATCAGGCGTACGTTGACACTCTCAGTAAAGAGGCGATAAGCAGATTTATTGATATCACCCACGAAAAATACTTTGAAACTGTCGGCGACGAATTCGGTAAGACCGTTCCTGCTATTTTTACCGACGAGCCTCAGTTTATGCGCAAAGGTACGCTTGTATTTGCGGAGAGCAGACAGAACGTTCAGCTTCCTTGGACGGTCGACCTTGAGGATACCTTTGCCGCGACCTACGGTGTGTCGCTCATTGACCATCTCCCCGAGCTTCTCTGGGATCTGCCCGAGGGTAAGATATCCACTATCAGATATCATTACCACGACCACGTTGCCGAGAGATTTGCCGAGGCGTTTGTGGATAATGTCGGCAAGTGGTGTGACGATCACGGCATCGCTCTCACGGGTCACATGATGATGGAGCCGACGCTTTACTCCCAAAGCGTGAGCATCGGCGACTGTATGCGCTCTTACCGCTCCTTCGGTATCCCCGGTATTGACATGCTCTGTGCCTACATTGAATTTACCACCGCAAAGCAATGTCAGTCGGCTGTTCATCAGTACGGCAGACCGGGTATGATGAGTGAGCTTTACGGCGTTACCGGTTGGGACTTTGACTTCCGCGGCCACAAGCTTCACGGCGACTGGCAGGCGGCTCTCGGCGTTACCGTCCGCGTTCATCACCTTTCATGGGTATCCATGAAGGGAACTGCCAAGCGCGACTATCCCGCGTCCATATCCTACCAGTCCCCCTGGTACGAGGAATACAGATACGTTGAGGATCACTTCGCGCGTGTCAACACCGCGCTGACAAGGGGCAAGCCGCTTGTAAAGATCGGTGTTATTCATCCCGTTGAAAGCTACTGGTTGCACTTTGGTCCCAACGAGCAGACAGCGCTCGTACGCGAAAAGATGGATCAGAATTTTGCAAACGTGACCGATTGGCTGTTGCGCGGAAGTATTGATTTTGACTTTATCTGCGAATCTCTCCTGCCGTCTCTCTGTGAGAAGGGCGGCGCTCCTTTAAAGGTTGGCGAGATGGCTTACGACGTCATTATCGTTCCCGAGTGCGAAACTCTCCGCTCAACCACCTTGGAGCGTCTTGAGGCTTTCCGAGCGGCAGGCGGTAAGCTGGTATTTATGGGTGACGCGCCCAAGTACGAGGATGCCGTACCATCCGAGAGAGGCAAAAAGCTCTTTGAGGAGTCTCGCAGGATCGCATTCAGCAGGGGAGCGTTGCTTGATGAATTGCAGGAAGACAGAACTATCGAGATCCGTAGCTTCTCCGGCGCTCTCTCCAATAAATTTATTCATCAGATACGCCGCGACGAAACGGGACTTTGGCTCTTTATCTCTCGTTGCGACGAGCCGTATAACAGGCAAATGCCGTTGAATGAGGGACTGCACATCTATGTGAACGGTACTTATGCTCCCAAGCTCTACGATACCATTACGGGTGAGATAAAGCCCATCCGTCACGATAACAGTGGCGGCAAGACTCATATTATCATACGCCTCTTTGATTACGACTCCGCGCTCATCTTCCTTGAGGATACTACCGAGCACAGCGCGTGGGAGCCTGTCGTAACCTCTGTTCCCGTGGAGGTCGGAAGCTTTCCTGCAGTCGTTGACTACACTCTCTCCGAGCCTAACGTGCTTTTGCTCGACACGGCAAGATATGCTCTTGACGACGAGCCTCTCGCACCACTCGAGACCGTTCTCCGCATAGACAGAGTCATCCGCACAAAGCTGGGACTTCACGTTGACAAGCCTCAGCCCTGGGTGGTTGAAAAGAAACCTTGCGAGCACACCGTTACGCTTGAATTTGAGATCAATAGCGAAATAGACTACGAAAAGCCTTACCTCGCGCTTGAGGAGGCAGATATCTCCACTATCGTATGGAACGGCAAGCAGGTTGACGTAAAGATTGACGGCTACTATACCGATAAGTCTATCGAGAAGGTCGCTCTGCCTCCTCTGAAAAAGGGCAAAAATATCCTCCGCGTAACCTGGCCATTCGGGGAGCGAAGCAACGTGGAGGCTATGTATCTCCTTGGCGAGTTTGGAGTTCGCGTTGCGGGTAGACTTATGACCGTTACCGCGCTTCCCGAAAAGCTGGGCTTTAGCGACCTGACCTATCAGGGACTCCCGTTCTACGGTGGCGTAGTTTCATATAAGCTGCCCGTGGATTGCCCCGAGGATTGGGACGCTATCATCAAGATACCTCACTTTGACGCGGCGGTCAATAGTGTGTCCGTCGACGGTGAAAAGAAGGCAGTTATAGCATATCCTCCTTTTGAAGGGGAGCTTGGCGTTCTTAAAGCAGGCAAGCACGAGATTTCGGTCAATACCTATATCTCTCGCCGTAACTGCTTCGGTGACGTTCACGATGCTGATGAAAAGCAGATATGGCACGGTCCCTCCGCCTGGATGCAGACGGGCGCTGCCTGGACCTACGAGTACCGTCTCCGCCGTACGGGTGTTATCAGCACACCGCTGCTTTACAAGAAATAATTGATATTTATGCAAAAACGAAAAGGCAATATTCCGCGATGCGGAATATTGCCTTTTAAAATTATTGCTTATCAATTTCCTCGTCAAGCAGCTCGAGCGACCAAGCGGTAGTTGAATTCTTCCATTCGGCGATTTCACTGTTGAAAACGTATTCCATGCTCGCCTCAAATCCGAGACGGCTATCCTGCCCTTGAAGGTTGAGCGCATAGATCACGTTGTCTGTTTCCCGATCTGCTACCGCGTGCATATAATTTGCCAATGTACGCTTATCACATGACGGAAGCGAAAGTGCCGAGAGTAGCTTATTGACCGTGTCTTGCGGTTTGTCGCTCTCGGGTGTAAGCAGCAAATGCTTTGCGATGTGCCACTGCATAACGTGCATAGCGGTTTTGTAGCAGCAACGGATATAGTCGGCTACGCCTATTTGCTCGGCTTGACTTCCGGATTTTTCGTCTGCCGCTGACTTGAGGATTTCAACTCCTCGCTCAAAGCAGAAGTATACGTCACTGACGTGTCTTAACCTCATAAGCGTGTCATCAGCATTAGGGAAAACCTTGCCGGCATAAATAGGACGCCATATACCGAATCCGGGATGGTTTGCCCACGGCACTGAGGGGAAGGTAAGCTCCTTTTGAGTCTGCGTAAACAAAAGTGGGTAAGCAGGACCGCAACGGTAAGGCCCGTATTGGTCTACGTCGGCGGCAACAACCTGCGCCATACCGTTGCTGAATTCTTGCCACGCGTCAAGAGCCGACTCATAAGAATCTCCCCAATCGCGCTTGGCGATTTTCTCTAAAAGCTCGCCGTCGGCAGTTGAATTCGTACTAAACGCATTTTTGGCAAACAGATCGATAAAGGATGGCATCCAGCCGTAATGGTGATTTTCCATAAGTCCGCAAAGACCGTATTTCTCCCTTGAAAGGCGAAGCTGATCATATCGCTTTTTCCATTGCTGCGGTACGGGTAAGTATGGAGCGGAGCCCATATCCCAGGTTCTGCCGCCCGTGTTGCTCATAGCATAAAGTCGGATGCCGCATTCTTTTGCCGCCTCCGCCTCGTCGACGAAGACCTGTGACGGTCCGGGGAAGGAGATGGAATAATCGGCGATGCGGTAGGTCTCACCGCGGGAATCCTTCAGATATTCCCACATTTCAAAGGTTACAAGCAGGGAAATGTCGCGCGGAAGCGACCGTATCAGAGAAAGTCGCGCGTCCTTTGGCGCCCATCCCCAGTTGTAGGTCCAAAAAACGATGTCAGCCGTCGGATTGTACGCCCGTATGGTCTTTTTCACTCTTTCTATCATCTTCGGATAATCAGACGAGGGATAAAATCCGGGTGACGGACGCTTGTCGCCCGCAGGTCTCAATTGGCAACGTATGCCGCAGGTGTTCGGGTCTTTGGAAGGAAATTCGAAGCACTCTCCCACAAAAATAATTCCTTTGATAGCAGGACATTTTTTAAAAAACGTTCCAAAGGCTGCCTCGTAGTAAGCCTCCGCCCCCTCGTCGTCGGGATATACGTCGCATTTGACGTGACTGTATAGATAAACGTCAAGACCGTAGCCCTCTGCACGCCATACGAGATGGTTAAAGTCGCAGTAACCGCGTCCTGTACCGCCCCAAAGAGCATCGGGGTCTTCAAAGCCGTGGGTATTCATATCCGGGTGTCCCGTGAACACCATAATGGAATCCATGCCTGCGTGAGCGGCTGCGGAAAGAAACTCATCAGAAAAGGTGTCAAGCTCAAAGCCCGAATGAGTCATTCTTGGGGAAAAGAGCGGAGCGTGCTCGGTGTTTTCTGTGGGAACGCTCGCTGTACCGCAAAGTCGCATTTCGTCCTCAAGATGGTAAACGCCCTGCGCGCAGCCCCGCTCTGTTTTGCCAACGATGATAATACTATCCCGCTCGGCTACGATATAAAAAGCTCCCGATTGATTTGAGGATATGCTGATATTTGTGTTATCCTCGTTGGGTAAAAGAAGGATTTTACGCTTGGGATCCTGCAATTCGTCGGCTATATTTTCGGAAAATCTGACGCGCAGACAAATTCCAAATGCATCTACCAAAAAGGAAAACAGGTCGTGAGAATAAAATTTTGCAAGCCGAGAGCGCGTTACAGGCAGAACTATTTCCCAATTGTCAGAAATCTCGCACGATGAATTGGCGGTAGCATTAAGCGTAGGCTGAAGGCGTTCTGTGGCTAAAAAATCACAGTTTCGGAAGCTGTAATCACCAATATTTTTGCTCATTATATTTCCTCCGTCATAATAACCGAGCTTGTGATTCAATCCTCAATAGCCGCTTTTCTGGAGTTTATCTCCTTGAATACTGCTATATCGAATTTGGGCGTGCGGTCGTAATTGTAAAGACCGTTGACCTCCTGCTCAATATCATAAAGCTGTGTGTAGCAGAAGCCGAACATAATTGGATTGTCAAGAAGCGCGTCGGTAAGTCCTCTGTATCTTTCGATGAACTCCTCCTCGGTCTTAGGAGCCGTTCCGTAGCCCCACGCCGATGCGTTGCCCGACTTCACGTCCCACTTGATTCCGCCGTATTCACTTACAAAATACGGGAGTGAAGCATCGAGAACACCGTCCAGGTGGCGACGGTAATTATGATCCTTCATATCCTCGGTCACGCTGTCGTGTGAATAGTGCGCCTTGAATTTAGCGGGATCCTGCTCGTAGTCGTGCACGTCGCAAATGTCGTTGTCCCAAGTGTGATATCCGCCGCTCGTATCGATACATACGCGGGTAGGGTCCATAGCCTTTGTCATCCTGTAGGTGCTTGAGACCAGACGTGTATTTTTGATGTACTCACCCGTATCCCAAAACTCATTCCACGGACACCAGCCCACAAGAGCGGGGTGGTTGAAGTCGCGGTCAATGATTTCCGCCCACTCGTCTAGAAGATAGGAAAGGGCGTCCAATCTGGAATAGTCGATACCCCAGTTTCCGTACTCGCCCCAGATAAGATAGCCGAGTCGGTCACAGTGATAAAGGAAACGAGGCTCAAATACCTTTTGGTGAAGTCTTGCGCCGTTAAAGCCTGCTGCAACCGAGAGGTTGATATCGTTTACAAGAGCTTCGTCGGTTGGTGCGGTGTAAAGACCGTCCATATAGTATCCCTGATCCAGAACGAGTCTTTGGAATACGGACTTGCCGTTAAGTATAAACTTCTTGCCCTCAAAGCCGATGGAGCGCATACCGAAATAGGAGCTTACACAGTCCTCACCGTAGGTAAGCTCAAGGTCGTAAAGTCTGCCGTGTCCGACCTCCCAAAGGTGCATTTCAGCGATTGCGATGCTTCCGGAGACAAGACCGCCGCGGGAGATCATCTCGCATCTGCCGATCTCTCTGCCCTCGTAGGACGCAACTGCCGTGAGCGCCCCCGCGCCGATAAGCGTTGCCGTAAAGTCCAGCTTTTGATTGTAAACGTCGGGATAAAGCTTGATTTTGTCAATTCTGACAGCGGGTACGAATTCAATCCATACGCTCTGCCAGATACCCGTAACTCTGGTGTATCTGCATCCGCGGGACGCATATTCGTGTGACTGCTTGCCTTTTCCGAAGCGCTTGTCTTTTGCATCGTCCACCGCGCAAACACAGACGGAGTTTTTGCCGCCTTGGAGAAAATCGGTAATATCAATAGTGAAACCGGCAAAGCCTCCTATATGGTTGCCCGCCTGTCTGCCGTTTATAAAAACGGTAGCCTCGTGGTCGATAGCGTCAAAGTGTATGATAGTGCGAAGTCCCTTTTTGTCCTCGGAAATCTCAATATCGCGTCTGTACCAAACGCAGTTGAGAAAGTCGGTGTCGCCAATTCCCGAAAGGATGCTTTCGGGGCAGAAGGGAACGGTTATTTTGGAGTCAAGGTGTTCCTTTTCAAAAAGCCTTCGCGCCATACCGCTCACACTTTTATCTATTTCAAATTCCCATTCGCCGTTAAGGCAGATCCAGTCCTTGCGTTCAAATTGAGGATTCGGGTGTTCGTTTCTCGGAATCATTATGTTACTGTGCCCCCTTTTTTGATTTTAAAATCTGTTCTGTCATTATAACATAGTTTTTTTTCGAATGCAAGGGGATTTGGAAAAACTTCTTGCCTATTTTGCCCGTTTCCTTGACAAAATCTCGCTTTTTTGATATTATATAAGCGTAATTTTTTCAAAGATATAGTGGAGGATCTTATGCTGTCATTTGAATGTGATTATAATACAGGCGCGCACCCCAAAATTTTAGAGGCGCTTACGCGCACCAATATGGAGCCTTGTCAGGGATACGGTAACGACATCTACACCGCACAGGCTCGCGAGAAAATACGTGCAGTCTGCGGCAGGGAGGATGCTGATGTTCGTTTCCTTACGGGCGGCACACAGACCAACCGTATCGTTATTGATTCGATGCTGAAAAATTATGAAGGAGTTATCGCCGCGACCACGGGACATATCAGCGCGCATGAGGCGGGGGCTATCGAGGCTTCGGGTCATAAGGTGCTGACCGTCCCGGGCTACGACGGAAAGCTTCGCGCCGAGGATGTAGAAAATCTGATCTCAAGCTTTTATGCCGACGGTGCTCACGAGCACATGGTATTTCCGGGAATGGTGTATATCTCTCACCCCACCGAATACGGAACGCTTTATACGCTTGACGAATTGAAACAGCTTTCGGATCTTTGCCGCCGCCACTCGCTTCCGCTCTTTCTGGACGGAGCGCGACTGGGCTACGGGCTTATGAGCCTTGATACCGACGTCAGCTTGAAGGATATTGCCAATCTGTGCGACGTTTTTTACATTGGGGGTACAAAGGTCGGCGCACTTTGCGGCGAGGCGGTGGTCTTTACTCACAACAACGCGCCCGCGCACTTTTTCACAACAGTAAAGCAAAACGGCGCGCTGCTTGCAAAAGGACGACTTTTGGGAATTCAGTTTGATACTCTTTTTGAGGACGGGCTTTATTTTGAGATCAGCAAAAATGCCATTGACCGAGCCGAGGATTTAAAGAAGCTTTTTCGCGAAAGGGGATATTCTTTCTTTAAAAACTCGCCCACCAATCAGCAATTTATTATTCTTTCGGACGAAAAGATTGCGGAGCTTGCACCTCTTGTCCGCTTTGAGATCTGGGAGAGGGTAGACGATACACATTGTGCCGTCCGCTTCGCCACAAGCTGGGCGACTACGAAAGAGGATATCGAGGCGTTGGGGAAGATTATTTAATTCAATAATCAAAACCACCGGTTGAACCGGTGGTTTTGATTGAAACGGGAGCAGCAAGCCGCTCCCCTACGGGAGATAAAGATATTTTGTGCGTTGTTTAACACCGGCAAAAAATTACAAGCCATATTCGATATATAATAACGTAATAATTTTGACGGTAGGGGAGGGGCTTGCTCCTTCCGCAATATCGCAAAAATTACAAAGGTGTTTCCTATCGTCCTACATTGAATTATTTCGCCCGTTTTTTGCCGTAGACGTTATGGATAATAATATAAGCGGCGAGGATCAGAACTATTGAGCCGAGCATCACGGCGTACATGACGGCGGTGGAAATTTCCTTGCCAAACAAGTAGATATTGCAGTCCACCGTGTCGCGTAGGGCGGTGATCACGTCACTTGGCAGTCCGATGCTGTTCATTTCGCGGAACATGGGATTCATACAGTGATTGCGGATGAGCGATGTCCCGTAAGTTCCAGGGAGGAACATCAAGACGTTTCGCAAGCCCTCCGAGAACTGTGAGAGCGGCATATATGCGCCGCAGACAAAGCCGTAGACCGAGCTGATAATGCTTCCGACAGCGGAGATCTGTCCTTGCGTGGACAGAAAAACGTTTATCAGCGAGGACAGTGCCGTGCCGAACAGCACAAGCAAAAATACGTCGCTCACGATAAGCAGAATATCCGTCAGCGTGAAATACCAGCCGATAGTCGCGATATAGATAAGGCACGCGGCGGTCGCCACAAGGCAGATACACAAAGTGGAGATAAATGAAGCGGCGTAATAGGATATCGCCATGGTGGAGCGGCGGACGGGGGATACGGTAAGATCGGTGCGCGCGCCGCTTACCTTGTCCTGAACAGATAACATGTTTGAGCAAAATGCCACGGTCACGCAGGAAACTGCGAGCAGGGAAGACATAAGCTGTGCGCCGACAGTTGCATCAAGCAGCTCGTCGGGGATGGAAAATCCTGCGGGGAAGCCCGCCGCAAAGCTGTCGCGGTACACGTTTGCAAGGAATGTGGCGTAAAGCACAAGCAGTATCAGCGGAGTTATCAGAGAGGTAAAGAACATTCCTTTGTCCTTGAAAAACAGCTTGATATTGCGCTTTATGAGTATTCGAAGTGTCATTTTACGTCACCTCCCGCGCCCTCACCCAGAGTTTTACCCGTAACGGTGAGGAAAATGTCGTCCATTTTGCCCTTGGTTATTTCAAAGTCTGTGAACACCTCGGGGTGAGCGGCGATAAGGTCTGCCGCTCTTTTAGTGTCGGGCAGAGAAATACGCCATGCATCGCGCAGTCGCTCGTATGGGTAGCCGAGTGATCTTGCGACGGACTCGTCCGTGCCGTAGAGCGTGATATAGTCGCCCGCGTAAGTGTTTTTGAGCTGAAGCGGCGTGCCCTCGGCGGCGATTTTTCCGCCGTCGATTATAACGACGTAATCCGCGTCGGCGGCTTCCTCCATATAGTGCGTGGTGAGAAAGACGGTCACGCCCTCGTCGCGGCGCAGGGTGTTTATAGCGTCCCAAACGACACGGCGAGTGTGCGGATCAAGCCCCGTGGTCGGCTCGTCTAAAATAAGTAGCTCGGGAGAGTGGAGAAGGGCGCGCACGATATCGATGCGCCGCCTCTGACCGCCCGACAGCTTGCCGACGGGACGGCGGAGCAGGTCGTCAAGTCCGAAAAGCCTTGAAAGGTATGCAAGTCGGTCTGCAAACGCCTTGCCGAATATCCCGTAAAGAGCGGCGCGGCTTTCAAGATTATCCTTTACTGTCAATGGTTTATCCAACACACAGCCTTGGAATACAACGCCTGTTTTGCTCTTGATGCTGTCAATGTTACCGTCAATGCCGTCGCCGCACACAGACACGCTGCCGCTGTCCTTTTTAAGCTGACCGCAGATGATGGATATAGTGGTGCTTTTACCCGCGCCGTTGACGCCGAGAAAGGCGAAAAGCTCACCGCGCTTTACCTTAAAGCTAAGGTCATTGACGGCGTGGATGTCGCCAAAGCTTTTGTTGAGCCCCGAAATTTCGATTATATTTCCCATTTCCGTCGCCTCCTACTGAATATCAAGCTCGGGCGGGACGTCTATCTCGTCGGAAACGTATTTACCGTTCTTTTTGCGCTGACGCACGCACTCCGACAAAAGATATTCGATCTGCCCGTTGACCGAGCGGAAATCGTCCTCCGCCCATGCCGCGATTGCCGCGTACAGCTTTGGCGAGAGGCGAAGGGGAACTTGCTTTTTCTCTTTATCGTTCATATCAGTACAGGGAGCCGGAGTTTACAACGGGCTGTGCGTCGCGATTACCGCAAAGGACGACAAGCAGGTTAGAAACCATGGCAGCCTTTCTTTCTTCATCAAGTACAACGGTGTTGTTTTCGCTCAGACGGTTGAGAGCCATTTCTACCATTCCCACAGCGCCGTCAACGATCATTTTGCGCGCGTCGATAATAGCGGACGCCTGCTGACGCTGAAGCATTACAGCCGCGATCTCGGTAGCGTATGCAAGATAGGTGATGCGAGCTTCGATAATTTCAATTCCCGCAGTATTCACGCGCTCCTGTATCTCCTCACGGATACGAGCCGCAACGATCTCGCTTGAGCCGCGGAGGCTGCCGTCGTCTGCAAGTCCGTCACCTGTGGTGTCAACGTTGGGAGCAACGTCGTAGGGGTAAATACGCACGATATTACGAAGCGCAGTGTCGCACTGCAAAGAGAGGTATTCCTTATAGTTATCAACGTTAAATACCGCTTTTGCAGTATCCACGATACGCCACGTTACGGCAATACCGATCTCAACGGGGTTGCCGAGACAGTCGTTGATCTTTTGTCTGTTGTTGTTGAGCGTCATAATTTTTAGGGATATCTTTTTGTTGGTGGGGGTAGCGGCGGTCACACCCGTAGCGGCGTTGATGGCAGAGGGGACTTTTTTGACGTCACCGCTTTGATTAAGCTCGGTGCCAGCCGCGGGATTTACGCTGGTGCAAAAGGGATTTACGTAGAAGAAGCCGTCGCCCTTGATAGTGCCGATATATTTACCGAAGAGGGTGAGGACGAGAGCCTCCTGCGGCTTGAGAATACGCAAGCCGAGCAGTGGGATCCATGCTACACAGAGCACTACTATAGAAATTATAAAGAGAACAAAAGAACCGCTTGTTTCGGCTTGAATTGCCCCCCAGACGGTGCCTGCGGTAGCCGCAAGCTCGACGAGAATGCAGAGCAGCATAACTGCCATACCGTATTTTTTACTTGTTAAAACTTTTTCGTTCATAATGAACCTCCTTAGATGTGGTACTATAATTATATCAAAATGATATCACTTTGTCAATGGGTTTTGGCAAAATTTTGCGGAATTATTTTTCTTTCATAATTAGTATAATAAGCCTTCTTGCGCCACCTTCTGTTGCGCAGAAAGTGGCATGGTTGTTGTTTTATGTTACTTCTGCCCGCGGCGGCAGAAGTAACCAAGATCGCCGACAAAGAGAGGCAACCCACGGTTTCCTCTCTTTGTAATCTCACCTTCCTCTGCGCGCCGCCTTGCCGCAAGTGTGCGGACAAGGCGTAATCGCGCGTCAAGGTCGCTGCATACTTATATCGCCAAGTTCCCGTCGAGGCGACGGAAACTTGGTCGATAAGAGTGCGCCTTGGGCGGAAAGCATTTTTGCAGTCTTTTAAAAATCAAAAATAAAATTTGTGGATAAAATTTCAAATCTCTTTCGGCGTTGCTCCCCTAATAAAATATCAACCACATCAAAAGAAATCCCCTTGCGCCAAAGCGCAAGGGGAAAATATATTATCCGAGAGTAATTTTTGCGGTCTGAATTTTCGGCACTACCTCGCGTGCGCCGCCGTCGTACTTGCTGTTGCCGGTCATTTCGCGCGTAACGCCCATAAACATAGTGGTCTCCGTGCCTTGAATATCAATGGTATTTCCCTCAACCGTGACAATACAGTACAGGGGATCGGTATAACAAACGATCTGCTTCATATTAAATACCTTGTCCATCAGCTCGCGCGGATAGAGGTCGTGGGGATTGTCCAGCCAATCGTATGACGCGGAGTTAACGTCAAAATAAAGTATGCCGTCAAGCACTCGCAAGTAGTCGCGGTGATAGTGACCGTTAATGCTCATAAGCACGCTGCCGGGGCGACGGCGGTTTGCCTCTGTAAAGATGCGGCGCACGTCCTCTTGATTTTTAACTCCGTTTGCACGCTCAAGGCTCGCGTGGGAGATGGTGATGCAAGGGTAGTGGGATTCTGCGATAACCTTTTCCAGCCACTCCAGCTGTGCGGGCGGAATGTAGTCGCGCGTTCCTCCGTTTGCGTAGTAGTTGCCAAGGCTGTAACGCACGTACTCGTCGCCGAGCTTGTAGTAGTTAGTGTTAAGGACTATCATGCGGTAGCCGCCAACGTCAAAATAGTAATATTCGTCGGGCATATTGTACGCCTTGATTACCTCCTCGACGCACAAGCCGTCGGTGTCGTGATTACCCAGCACTCCGTAAGAGGGAATATGGAAATTGTTATAGATATCAACGAATTCCCGTGATTCTGCGGGGTTGTGGCAAAGGTCGCCCGCATGAATGATAAAATCGCATCCCGCTTCCTCTGCCTTCTGCTGAATCAGGCGAAGCTCACGGTCAGTGTCTACGGGGAAAATGCCGGGGCAGTAGTGCAGATCGGCAAAAAGCATAAATTTCATGGGATTGCTCCTTTAGTTTACTAGTAGACGGTCATTATAACATTTTCGCGCCGAAATGTCAACAGAAAATAGTAAAAATTCTGCTTATTTCAAAAGGTCGAAGTACATCCACAAAACGGAGTACCTGTCCTTGAGGTCCTTTGCGTAAAGGTGGGCGTCGGATATCTTTTTCTCGCCGTAAAGTGCGGTGAAATCATCATAGGACATCCCGATTTTTTGAGTCAGCTCAAGCATATAAGCAGAGGACGGACAATCGGCAAGAATAGCGCGTATATCAGACCATTTTTGGCGGTAGACGGCTACTCTGTCAACGTCGTACCAACCAAGGCGGTCTTGCAGGGCAAGCACCTCGTCGGCGACAGAGCCGTAAATTCGGCGGATATTCTGCTCGTATTTTTCGCGGTCAAAGTGAGTAGAGAATGCGTTTATATCCTCGATCTCAAGCAAGCGCTCGCGCAGCTTTGCCGTTTCAATAGCGGAGTAACAAACGTCAATGCCATGAGGGAAATATTCCTCGCCGCGCACGATTCCGACTATCTCAAAATAGTGCGAAAGATGATGCTCACTGCCCGACGCGGGTCTGGAATTTCCAACGTACGCCATAAGAATTCCAACCGCCACCAACGCGACCATAAGAGCCTCTATCGATTTGCTGTCGCGACGGTTGAGTCCGTCGGCAAGTGAGACAGTGTCGGCAACTGCCTCATAGGTAAGATCCATAACGTATTCGCACAGATATTCGCCGTTTACAAGGTGGGAAAGCTTCCAATCGTTCAGACAGGAGTATTTGCCGATAATGTCGCCGTATCCCGCCTGTATCATCTCAAACGGAGCGTTAGCAAGGACGTCCACGTCCGCAATGATAGCGCGGGGAACGTTTGCGTTCAGCGTTACCTTCATACCGTCAAGTATAAGCGCCGCGCCCTTTGAAGCGTAGCCGTCCATGGAAGGTGCAGTGGCGACTATGTAATAGGGAAGCCGGTGCTTGTGGCTTACGTGCTTGCAAAGGTCGTTGATAACTCCCGAGCCAACGCCGATAATAAGGTCGATATTGCCCGCCACGCGCGCATCCAGCTCGGAAATCGCCTCCTCGTTTGGAACAAGCACACCGCTGCGGTTGTAAATAAGAGTGTCGGCAAGCTTATCTCCAAGCGCGACAGTTACTTTTTCACCGCAAACGCCAAATGTGTTGCTGTCCGCGACCACAAGAATATTGTTGTATCCCGCCGTGATGTGGGCAAGCTCGTCAATGGCGTTTTCCTTTATAATAACGTGCTTTATTGGGCAGACGTGGTCCTTGCCGCAGAGGCAGTTCGTCTTGCCGCGCAAAAGTTCCGTAATGTTCATTGCTAATTCTCCTTATCTATCAATGCAAATCTTTTAAGTCACCTCGCCGTGCGAAAATCCGTGCTCGGTGCAGTATTTGTCGAGCGCAGAGTGTAGCCGCGGGCGCGAAGTCGGTCAAGCACTGCGCGGGAGATTTTTCTCTTGCGTATCTCTTGCGTATATTGTATCACAAATGCTCCGATATTTCAATGCGTTTTGCGAAAAAATAAGCGTAAAACCTGCGAGATTTTAGCTTTAACGATTGGTAGGGGAGTTTCTTTGCAGGATATAAAACTCGGGCGGGAATCTGAACCCCCATTTGCGCGGAAGGCTATTGATACCGCAAGCATTTTGGAGCGCAAATTCCTCCTTTTCCCGCGTAAGCGCAGGAAAAGGAGGGGTTCGTTTCTTTTACAGGACTAAATTCCAAAGGGAGACACGCGTGTGTCTCCCTTTGGAATTTGGCACCCGCAACAGGAATCGAACCTGTAACTACCCCTTAGGAGGGGGTTATTATATCCATTTAACTATGCAGGCATGACATTAATTATGTGCGCGCTCGCGCAACAGGGTAATTATAGCACAAACTTAGGCGCAAGTCAAGTCTTTTTGAAAATATGTCGCGCTCGAAAGGCGGCTTGCAGGGGTGTTTTAAGGCGAATTTTCGGATTTTTTGATTTAATACTTGCAAAGTCGGTCGCTTTGTGGTACAATGAGCTGATAAATATTTGAGGAGATATGACAATGCTTAAAAAAATCATTAGAAGCGTGATAGCGTTTGCCTTAGCAGCGATTACTCTTTTTTCTTGTGTAGCGTGTAATATTGACGACGCTACCTCGCTTGGCGATCCCAATTACATGAAGCTGAGCGAAAGGACCGCTCCCAAGATCACGATAAGCGATCCAAAAGTCGACAAAAGCGAAAAGGATTCCGAGCTGTATTCCCAATGTCGAGTAAGCATTTCCGCAAACGGAAGGAAGAACGACATCCTCCATTGGACATATCTCGAGGCGTCGGTAACGGTCACAATGATGTTTAAAGGCGTCCCCTACGAGATAGAGGTCGAGCTTGGCGAGATGGGCGTAATAAAGGATAGGGAATATACGATCAAATTCAAAAAGCCCTTGTCAGAGAATGAAATCACTTCCGGATACGAAAATGTCGACGCTCGCAAATATGCGGGATACGTGCTGAAGGACGGTGAGAGGCATGATTTCTCGCAGAAGTCGGCAGACCGAGAGGTGCTTACTGCCAACGATGGCGATCCCTGCAACGAATATACTTATACCGAGGACACCTGTCAGAAGTGCGGATACTATAAGAAGTGGGGCGAAACTCCTCCCGCAGGTCACGATATCGGAGTTGACGGACTTTGCACAAGGTGCGGAAAAACGAGCTTGGAGATAAACGGAAGCACGGCGGAAACCACTGCCGAGAACAAGGAATCCACGACAGATGCAGACACCGAGGAAGCTCAGTATCTTGAAATCAAGCATTGGGCAGGGAACTCCTCCGTTGCATGTAAGCCGTCCCGCCTTGGCGAGGAGGACGTAGAAAAGTTCTACGTAAACGATATATCGCTGATAAATTATATAGTTATCGAGAGCAGCAACGAGCTGGTGGCGAAGCCTAAAACGGCGAGATATCCCGAGGACGGAAACGGACTTGTCGAGATACCTTATACTATTGAGAGCTACGGCGAGGCTGTTATCACCGTATATATCAACCATAAGGGCGAAGGAGGCTCAACCAAGCTGACTCTGAAGCTTACCGTTTCGGAGATCGCCGAATAACGGGTTCGGGACACCGCATGCGGTGTCCCGAATTTTTTGCGCAATTTTTAATCAAGGCGTCAGCGTTGTATATCATCAAAACGAAGTTTTGCATATTCTCGCTCCGCACATGAGGGATTCAGAACCCTCGTTTGCGCGGAGGATAGCATAAATTTACAAGTTGTATGAGCGCAAACTTGCATATCGCGTTGGCAAAGCCAACGCTCTTGCGGGGCTCTGAATCGTAAAGTCACACTAAAAGCAATTTTGCGTGTATAAATTTGCGGCATGAGGGATTCAGAACCCTCGTTTGCGCGGAGGATAGCATAAACTTACAAGTGGTATGAGCGCAAACTTGCATATCGCGTTGGCAAAGCCAACGCTCTTGCGGGGCTCTGAATCGTAAAGTCACACTAAAAGCAATTTTGCGTGTATAAATTTGCGGCATGAGGGATTCAGAACCCCCGTTTGCGCGGAGGATAGCATAAACTTACAAGTGGTATGAGCGCAAACTTGCATATCGCGTTGGCAAAGCCAACGCTCTTGCGGGGCTCTGAATCGTAAAGTCGTACTAAAAGCAAAAGAGAGGAACGCAGTTCCTCTCTTTTGCTTTTGGCGCGGCATGAGGGATTCGAACCCCCGACCTACTGGTTCGTAGCCAGGCACTCTATCCGGCTGAGCTAATGCCGCAATCTTGCGCTTGTTCCCAAGCACTCGCATATTATACCACAACAGTTTCGGCTTGTCAAGAGGATTTTTGAAAAAAATTAAAGTTTTTTTGCATAATCGCGTCTGCGTCCGACAAAATCCGAAAACATTTTCAAGAGTTTACGAAATTTTAAAAAAATAATTGTTTTTCCTATTGCAACAAATGAAATTTTGTGGTAAAATAGTACAAGAGAAATTGTTTTTTCGGAGGACCCTATGAAAGCAGTAATTACAGTAACGGGAAAAGACGGCGTCGGCATCATTGCGCAGGTTGCTACCGAGTGCGCGGCTTGTGATGCCAACATTATGGACATTTCCCAAAGCGTTCTTGAAGATTACTTCGCGATGATAATGCTCGCGGATATTGATAAGCTCAACGTAGACTTCTCGGAGTTTGTGGACAGGCTTGCCGCCCTCGGTCGAGGCAGGGGACTTGAGATCCACACCATGCACGAGGACATTTTCAACACAATGCACCACATCTGAGAGGCTTGAAATGTTAGACACACGCGATATTCTTGAAACAATACAGATGATACGTCAGGAGAATCTTGATATCCGCACTATCACAATGGGTATCTCTCTCTATGACTGTGTCAGTGACGATGAAGACAGGCTTTGTCAAAAAATATACGACAAGATCACTACCCGCGCCGAGCATTTGGTGGAAACGGGCTGTGATATCGAGAAAAAATACGGCATCCCGATAGTAAACAAGCGCATTTCCGTAACTCCCGTATCTCTTGTCGGCGGCGCGCTGTCGCCCGACGGATATCTGAAGCTTGCGCATACGCTTCAGCGCGCTGCGGAAAACGTTGGAGTCAATTTTATCGGCGGCTATTCAGCCTTGGTACACAAGGGAATGACCGATAGCGCGAGAAATCTTATTTCCGTTATCCCCGAGGCACTGGCAGAAACCAGTCTCGTTTGTTCGTCTGTTAACGTGGCTACCACCAAGGCGGGCATAAACATGGACGCTATCCGTCTGATGGGTAGTGCCATAAAGCGTGCGGCGGCACTGACGGCAGACAACAACTCCATTGGATGCGCAAAGCTTGTGGTGTTTGCAAACGTCCCCGAGGACAATCCCTTTATGGCGGGCGCGTTCCACGGAGTCGGTGAGCCTGAAACCGTTATCAATGTTGGCGTTTCGGGTCCCGGAGTCGTCAGCTCGGCAATCGCCAGAGCAGGGGACTGTGACCTTACCGCAATAGCCGAGCTTATCAAGGTGACGGCGTTCAAGATAACGCGAGTCGGACAGCTTGTGGCGACAGAAGCGGCAAACCGTCTTGGTGTGCCGTTTGGCATTATCGACCTGTCGCTCGCACCCACTCCCGCAATCGGCGACTCGGTTGCGCATATACTTGAAAATATGGGACTTGAGGTTTGCGGCGCGCACGGCACTACCGCGGCGCTGGCGATGCTCAATGACGCAGTCAAGAAGGGCGGCGTTATGGCGTCCAACCACGTCGGCGGACTTTCGGGCGCATTTATTCCCGTATCCGAGGACGCAGGCATGATAGCCGCTGTTGAAAAGGGCGCTTTGTCCATTGAAAAGCTGGAGGCTATGACGGCGGTCTGCTCCGTAGGACTTGACATGATAGCTATCCCCGGTGACACACCCGAGGAGGTCATTTGCGGAATAATTGCGGACGAAATTTCCATAGGCGTTGCCAATACCAAGACCACCGCGGTGCGTGTTATTCCTGCCGTTGGCAAGAAGGTGGGCGACAGCGTGGACTTCGGCGGACTGCTCGGTTACGCTCCCATTATGCCGCTGAACACCTATTCTCCCGCAAAATTCATCAACCGCGGCGGACGTATCCCCGCACCTATCCACAGTCTTAAGAATTGATAAAATTTTTAAAAATATAAGAACAAGAAAGGAAAAACACTATGAAGGCTATGAAGATTTTCAAGAAGGTAGCTACCGTTGGAGCATCCGTTGCGGCTTTTGGCTCAACTGTTATCGACGCCGCTGATCGCCTTATCCACTACAAGGAGTACAAGGAAGCAAAGAGAAGACGTAAGATCAGAAATATCATTATCGGAGTATGCATTGCAGTTCTCGCTATCCTTTTCATTCCTTATCGCGTAGTTATCAACCCTAACGGCGAGTATGAGATCCGCACACTTCTCCTTAACATCAGCCGCAAGCACCGCACCGATCTTGGCGAGTGCGACGCAAGCTTTGATATCGAGGGCGTTGAGGACGTAGAGGCTGTCGAGGCTGAATAATAACGAAAATTCGTTGACGGTATGAGCTTTTTAGTTAAGCTGATCACTGAAAATCACGACATTATTGCACAGGCTGTGGGCATTGTGGCCATGGCCTTTGTAATTTTGTCCTTTCAGTTCAAAAGTAATAATGTCTGCTTTGCTATGAACTTGGCGGGCGGTGCGCTTTTCCTTATTCATTACGGAATGATCGGTGCGTGGGGCGGTTGCCTTATGAACGCCGTTGCTTGCGTAAAGAGCATTGTTCTGCTCTTGGGAGAAAAGGTCAAAAAGCTGCCTGTGCTGGTAGCTCTTTTGGGGCTTTACGCAGGTGTGACCGCGTTTGTGATGATAAAGGGCTGGGACGGTCCTTTGGCAATTATGGCGTGTGTGGCACAATTTGCCGTAACTATCGGCATGTGGACGCGTGACCATATCAAGCTGAGAGTGGTGAGAGGCGGAATCGTAGCTCCGCTTTGGATAGTGTATAATTTTCTGAGTGGATCTATCGGAGGCGTTGTCTGCGAGCTGTTCACTATGTCGTCTGTTATTGTATACTTCGTGCGCAGAAAGCTGAGAGGGACGGAGGCAAAGGATAATGAACAGTGACGTAAATCAAGTCGCAACCTCGGCTCTTGCATATCTCGGAGACTGCGTTATCGAGCTGCGCGTGAGAAATTATCTCGTGTCCGAGCGAGGACTTTCCTCGGCGGCATCTCTTAATAGAGAAGCGTTGAATTTTGTCCGTGCCGCCGCTCAATCGGAGGCTATGAATTATATCGAGCCCTTGCTTGACGAGGAGGAAATGACTGCATATCGCAGAGGTCGCAACATAGGACACACCAATGTGCCAAAGAGCGCGTCGGTGTCCGAATATCGCCGCGCTACGGGTATGGAGGCGTTGTTCGGATATTTGCATCTGCTCGGAAGAGAGGACAGAATAGACGAGCTTTTCCGAGCGGGATATCGCTTGGATAAGGATTGAATTGATTAATTGCGCCGCCTAAAACGGCGTTTGGAGGTAATTATGGCAAATAAAAACGTAGTTTTATCAATTAAGGATATGGGCGATATCACCGTCGAGCTGTATCCCGAAAAAGCGCCCAAGACGGTGGAGAATTTTCTTTCTCTGGTCGAGTCGGGCTTTTATGACGGACTGATATTCCACCGTGTTATCAAGGGCTTTATGATCCAAGGCGGTGGATTTGACGTAGACTTCAACCACAAGGAGGCGGCTGCTATCAGCGGCGAGTTTATCGCAAACGGATACATGGGCAACGACCTGCGTCACACGCGCGGCGTGCTTTCCATGGCTCGCACGTCCGATCCCGATTCCGCATCCTCGCAGTTTTTTATCATGCACGAGGACGCACCTCACCTTGACGCGCAGTATGCGGCATTCGGTAAGGTGATCAGCGGTATGGATGTTGTGGATAAGATAGCGTCCTCAAAAACGGGCAGAGTAGGTTACTATTCCGACGTTCCGAGGAATTCGGTAGTAATCGAAAAAGCGTATGTAAAATAAAGAAAATTTAATTGCTTCGTCGGACGGCCGCGCGGTATTGCGCCGAAAGGTATTACCGTGAGGAAAGTCCGGGCATCGCAGGGCAGGGTAACTGATAACGTCAGCCACGGGTAACCGTCGGGAAAGTGCAACAGAAATAAACCGCCGTCCGTTTTGGGCGGTAAGGATGGAAAGGCGAGGTAAGAGCTCACCCGCGACTATGGTAACATAGCCGCGCTGTAAACCCTACTTGATGCAACACCGTATTTCCGATAATTCCGGTTTGCCCGACCGCACGAAAGTGGGAAATTGGGTGGCACACGAAAGTGGAGCTTCTCGGTGACGGGGAGCAAAGATAGATGGTCGTCGGTCGGAGTCATCCGACAACAGAACCCGGCTTATAGACGGAGCAATAAAATATTTCTGATGGATTATGGCATTTTATCGTTCAAAAAAGTTGAATTCGGCTGAATATCGGCTATATATTTTCCGTTTTCACTAAATAGGAGTTACTATTATGAAAATTGTAATTATAGGTCTTGGCACGATCGGCAAAACTATACTTAAAAGTCTGTCTGGTGAAGGTCATACCATCACAATCATTGACGAAAACAAGGACAAAATTGAAGCCTTGATCGAAAGGTACGACGTATCGGGTGTTGTAGGCAACGGCGCCTGCCTTGATATTCAAAGAGAAGCTGGAGTACAGGGCGCGGATCTTGCTATCGTGCTAACGAACAGCGATGAACTGAACGTATTTGCTTGCCTTGTAGCAAAAAAGATCGGTGTGAAAAATACTATCGCCCGTGTCAGAAATCCCGATTACCGAAAGCAGATCATGGAGATGAAGGACGAGCTGGGAATTTCTATGATCGTCAATCCCGAAAAGGATACCGCAACCGAAATATTCAATCTCATCAACCTGCCGTCCATAGCGCAGGTCGAGCATTTTGCCAAGGGCAGAGTTCTGCTTGCGGAGATCGTTGCGGAAAAGGGCTGTTCTTTGGTTGGAGAAACGCTGATATCCTTGGGTAGAAATCTGAAAACAAAGGTCCTGATCTGCGCTGTGCAGAGAGGCAAGAGCGTTATTATCCCCACGGGTAACTTTATGATCGAGGAGGGGGATAGAATACACCTCACCTCGGATTCCAAGTCCCTGCGTGATTTTTTGGCAGAGGTCAATCTTGTAAAATCCCCGCTGAAAAATATCATGATAGTTGGCGGCAGTAAGATCGGATATTATCTTGCTGACGAGCTGTCCAAAAAGAAATACAAGATCAAGCTGATCGAAAGTAACCGCGCTATTGCGGAGGAACTCGCAGACGACCTTCCTCGCGTGACAGTCATCCACGGAAACGGTGCGCAGCACGATCTGCTTCTTGAGGAAGGGATCGAAGCTATGGATGCCTTCGTGGCGCTCACCGATATAGACGAGGAAAACATGGTCGTTTCTATGTTTGCCAATAAAATGAAGGTCAGAAAGACCATAACGCAGATCAAGAGTGATGACCTTTACGGTATGCTTGATGAGCTTGGAATCAATAACAACGTATCACCGAAGGATATCGTGGCTGACCGCATCATCAGCTATATCCGCGCTATCGCCAACACAAGAGGCAGTAACGTTTTGACGCTTTATCGCTTGGTACACAATCAGGTGGAGGCGCTTGAGTTCCTCGCCAAAAAGCAGGCACAAATATACGATAAGCCACTTAAGGAATTAAAAATAAAAGAGAACTGCCTGATCGCTTGCATCATCAGGCAGAGTGAGGTCATTATCCCCAACGGTAATGCATGCATAAAGCTTGGCGATAACGTTATTGTTGTAACCACGCATAAGAATTTCGATGATCTCACCGATATTTTCGAATAAGGCGGCGACGCAATATGAACTATAAAAAGCTTGGAAAGATACTTGGCAAGATAATGATACTTGAGGCGATACTTATGCTCGCGCCTCTTGTCGTTGCTTTCATATACAAGGAAAGCTTCAAGCATATCCTTGCTTACGTTATCCCTATTGCGGCTTTGACTCTGGTCGGATTTTTACTGCAACTTCCGAGACCGCAAAGAAATTCGCTCTACCAAAAAGAGGGCTTTGCCCTAACGGCTCTCGTTTGGATAATAATGACTTTGTTTGGGGCGGTGCCGTTTGTGATCAGCGGTGATATTCCCAATTATATAGACGCATGCTTTGAGATCATGTCGGGCTTTACCACGACGGGCTCCAGCATTATCACCGACATCACGGATATGTCTCATTCCACGCTGTTTTGGAGAAGCTTTTCCCATTGGATCGGCGGTATGGGAATACTCGTCTTCGTGCTGATCTTTATTCCCGAAAGCGACGACGGCTCGTCAATGCACCTGCTCCGCGCGGAAAGCCCCGGACCGCAGGTCGGTAAGATCGTTTCCAAGATGAAGGTAACGACGAGAATACTTTATCTTATCTATCTCGGCATGACGGCTGCGCAGATCATTATTTTGTGCATTGGTCCTTTGACGGATTACAACGCTATGTGTGAGGCTCTCGGTGAAACGGCTGCAGCCGCATATTATGAGGATAAGGTGTTTCACGCCTTTCTCACATCATTCGGATGTGCAGGTACGGGAGGCTTCGGATTTATTCCCGGCAGTATGGAATATTTTACACCCTTTGCGCAGTACGTAGTGTCAATATTCCTCATACTGTTCGGTATTAATTTCAGCTTGTACTATCTGATACTGATCGGAAAGATAAGACATGTGCTGAAAAGCGAGGAATTCAAGAGTTATTTCCTCATTTTAGGCGCGGCGGTGACATTTGTGTTCATCAGCCTTGTCGGAAAGCTGGAAGCCTTCCCACAGACCTATACCACAGAGGAGTCCTTCCGACATTCGCTGTTCCAAGTGGCATCTCTGATTACCACCGCAGGCTATACCACCACAGATTTTAACGTGTGGCCCATGCTCGCAAAGACCTCGCTTATAGTAGTAATGTTCATAGGCGCCATGGCGGGCTCTACTGCGGGCGGTATTAAGGTGTCACGTATCGTTATCGCTATGAAGGGCGCGTATATCAACGTGCGCAAGCTTATCAATCCGCGCTACGTTCCCAAAGCTAAATTCGAGGGGAAGCTGCTTGAGGAAAAAACGATTGGTGATGTTTTCGCCTATATAACGTTATATTCATTTTTGTTTGTAGCGGCACTGTTTTTGCTGTCCTTTGATCCCGTCAACGGTTCGACGGTGCAGATCATGTCCGACGCGGGCAGCTATGAGATGAAGCACGGATTTTTCTCTAACTTCTCGGCGGTGCTGACTTGTATATCAAACGTTGGTCCCGCATTCGAAGCAGTAGGGCCTTATGCCAGCTTTGCGGGATATAGTGCGTTCTCAAAAATAATTCTGACCTTGACTATGATGCTCGGCAGACTTGAAATACTCCCCGTATTCATTCTGTTCAGTCCGAAAACGTGGAAAAGGGTATAGTTATCAGAGCTATAATGACAAAAGTGCAGCTTAATTCCAATCCATAGGAGGGTTTATGACTCAATTCACTTCGAGGACTTTAAATGCGGAGCAAAGCCTTATATAGACGAGAAGGTTACGCAGCTGAAAAAGCCCGCTAATAGCGAGTTTTATTATCTGACCGAGCTGAATGAAGGTGATGTCTATATTGGCTATTGAAAATTTTGTGGATTTATGTTCCTGGACTTGACATGATCGTTATTATATAAAATAAAATCCGCGGGGCGTCGGCTTTTGACCGATACCCCGCGGAGCTTTTTATTAAATTAAATCAAAACAGCGAGAGGAACTTTTCCCAAAGTCCGAGATGCTCGACCAGTATTTTCGTGCCCATAAATATAAGCACGATACCGCCGACGAGCTCTGCCTTGGATTTATATTTTGCACCGAAGATATTTCCGAGGTACACACCAACGGCTGACAGCACAAAGGTGATAATACCGATAAAGGATACAGCCGCGCCGATATTCACCTTCAAAAATGCGAAGGTAACGCCGATAGCCAGCGCGTCAATGCTTGTAGCAACTGCCATAGGGAGCATAGTTTTCGGAGAGAAGGAATCGTTCAGCTCCTCTGCGCACGAGCAGGACTCGCGGATCATATTTATACCGATTATTGTAAGCAGGACAAAGGCTATCCAATGGTCAATGCTTGTGATATAGGATTCAAATTGTTTGCCGAGAAAGTAGCCGATAAGCGGCATACCTGCCTGAAATCCGCCGAAATAAAGTCCGACTATCAGCGCGTGCTTTAATTTAAGCTTTTGCACCGATAAGCCCTTGCATATAGCAACTGCAAGTGCGTCCATAGAAAGTCCCACCGCAAGCAGGAACAGATCTCCAATACTCATTTGGTCCTCCGAGTTTTTTAGGTAAAAAGAAATCCGAACTTTAAAAGTCCGGATTTTTGGTGACCCCAGCGGGAATCGAACCCACGCCTTCGCCGTGAGAGGGCGACGTCTTAGCCGCTTGACTATGGGGCCTTATTTTGTGCCGTCTTGCTGACGACTTGCATATTATAACACATCACGGAGGGTTTGTCAATAGCTTTTTTGAAAAAAATATCGATTTTTTTGAAAAATATTTTTCCTACATTATATTATGTCGGCTTTTTGTTGACAAAGCGTTATAACGGTGGTATAATAACTGTGTATGCATAGATATATTGCACCGATTTTATATACTTTTCGCCGCTTTTGCGGCAGAGGGGAGTTATAATTTTATGAAACACGGATTTGTAAAGGTCGCATCTGCTACACCGCACGTTCAGGTCGCGGATTGCGAGTATAACGTAAAAGCATGTATCGATATAGCGCGCAACGCGGCGGATAGGGGAGTCAAGGTGCTTGTATTTCCCGAGCTTGCCATAACGGGCTATACCTGCGGCGACTTGTTTTATCAGGGAACGCTGATATCCGCAGCCAAGAGCGCACTTTCGGAATATGTTGCGGCTACCGCAGACTTGGATATGATGTCTGTTATCGGTCTGCCCGTGTGCGTAGGGGACAAGCTTTACAACTGCGCGGCGGCAGTGTGCGGCGGCAGTCTGCTTGGACTCGTACCCAAGAGCTATATTCCGAATCACAATGCTCACAGCGAGGGCAGATGGTTTATTCCTGCCTCCAAGGATAATATCGCGTATGAATTTGACGGTGCTTTCGTTATGCTCGGCGCAAAGCAGCTTTTTGTGAATACCAATATGCCGAGTCTTTGCGTTGGCGTTGAGGTCTGCGAGGATTTTTGGGTGTCAACTCCTCCTTCCGCGGCGGCGGCAGGTGCGGGTGCTACCCTTATCTGCAATCTTTCTGCGTCCTTTGAGCTTGTCGGCAAGGAGGCAAAGCGCCGCGCGTTGGTTCTCGGACAGTCTACCGATATCCACGGTGGATATATCTACTCCTCCTGCGGTGACGACGAATCCACCACTGATCTTGTATTCTCGGGACACGATATGATAGCAGAGTGCGGTGAAATGCTTGCGGAGCGTCGCCCCTTTGATGATGCAAATTGCGTTGTGTGCGAGGGAGGAAGCTATATTTTCTCCGAAATCGATATTGAGAAAATATCTTACGAGCGCCGCAGACAGAATACCTACACCACGCCCCACCTCGGCGAGTATCACGAGGCTTATTTCACCCTTGAAAATTGCACGACCGAGCTTACGCGTAAAATTTCCGCGCATCCCTTTATTCCCGATACGAAGGAAAAGGTAGACTCGGCTTGCGAGCGTATCCTTACCATTCAGGCGCAGGGACTCAAGACCCGCATCAAGCGCGCGTATGCGAAAAAGATAATTATCGGCATTTCGGGCGGACTTGATTCCAGCCTTGCATTGGTCGTTATGGCGAAGGCTATGGATATTCTCGGACGTGACCGCAAGGACATTATTGCCGTTACCATGCCTTGCTTCGGTACGACCAAGCGTACTAAAAATAATGCAACCGTGCTGTGCGAAAGCCTTGGTGTTGATTTCAGATGTGTGGATATTTATGACGCTGTAAACGTGCATTTCAGAGATATCGGTCACGCCGAAGATAACTATAACGTAGTTTACGAAAACGCGCAGGCAAGAGAGCGCACGCAGGTGCTGATGGATCTTGCCAACGCCGAGGGCGGAATGGTTATCGGTACGGGCGACCTTTCTGAGCTGGCTCTCGGATGGGCGACCTATAACGGAGATCACATGTCCATGTACTCCGTCAACGGTGGAGTTCCGAAAACTCTTGTGCGACATATCGTTTCGTGGTATGCCGAAAATGCCGAAGGAAAGGGTGAGGGAGAGCTTGCCGCAGCCCTCCGTGATGTTTTGGATACTCCTGTTTCTCCCGAGCTTTTGCCCGCCGATAAGAAGGGGGATATCGCGCAGAAAACGGAGGATCTAGTCGGACCTTACGAGCTTCACGACTTTTTCCTCTATCACCTTATGCGCCGCGGCGCGTCGCCCGCAAAGATCTACCGTCTTGCGCGATATGCCTTTGGCGACAGGTACGACGGTGAAACGGTATACAAGTGGCTGTCTGTTTTCATGCGCCGCTTCTTTAACCAGCAATTCAAGCGTTCCTGCTTGCCCGACGGACCGAAGGTAGGCTCTGTCGGAGTTTCCCCGCGCGGAGATCTGTCAATGCCCTCCGACGCCTCTTACGCAGTTTGGAAACGCGAGCTTGACGAGCTTGCGGCAAGCGAAGGATTTAAAATTTAAGGAGTAGTTATGCAGTATAGAAATTTTGGTAAGCTTGGCGTAAGCCATTCCGCATTCGGTCTGGGATGTATGCGCTTTCCCATGAAGGAGGTCGACGGCAACAGCGTCGTTGACGAGGAAAACGCGATCTCCATCATTCGCGCCGCTATCGACGGCGGAGTGGATTACGTTGATACCGCTTACGTTTATTCAAGGGGACAGAACGAATCGGTAGTAGGACGCGCCCTCGCGGACGGATACCGTGAAAAGGTCGCGCTTGCAACCAAATTGCCCACTTGGAATTGCGAAAAGACGGAAGATTTTATGCGTCTTTTCGAGGAACAGCTTGCGTCACTCAACACCGATCATATCGATTTTTACCTCGTTCACGCCCTCAATCGCAGTGCGTGGGAAAAGGTGCGTGATCTTGGTGTGCGCGAGTTTCTTGACGAACTCAAAAGGGAGGGTAGAATAAAGTATGCGTGCTTCTCCTTCCACGACAACTACGACGCATTTGAGTATATCCTGAACGACTACGATTGGGATATGTGCCAGATACAGTTCAATTACCTCGACGTTGTGGGCGACCGTCCCGGACTGCGCGGACTTGAGCTGGCGGGCAAGAAGAATATCCCCGTTGTTATAATGGAAGGTCTGCTTGGCGGAAAGCTGGCAAGCGTTCCCGCTGACGTTGCGGAGATCTTTGATGAGTACAAGGAAAAGCGCACTCCCGTTGAATGGGCCTTCAGATGGCTGTGCAACTTCCCGCAGGTGGCAACTGTTCTGTCGGGTATGACTAACCTTGAAATGACAAAGGAAAACCTGCGCATATTCGATTCCATCGACGGCAGTATGACTGACGAGGAGCTGAAGATAGTCGAGCGCGCAAGAGAGGCGTACCTCGCCCGCATTCGCGTTGGCTGCACGGGCTGTAAATACTGCATGCCTTGCCCGCAGGGCGTGGATATTCCCGCAGTGTTCTCGGCGTGGAACGACGGCTACCGCTTTGACGATATTTCAATTACATCAAATAAGCTCTCCCGTCTTGAAAAGGACGAAAAGGGGGTATCGCGTTGCGTTGAGTGCGGCGCTTGCTCGGCAGTTTGTCCGCAGAGCATAGATATTCCCACAATGCTTCGCGCTGCAGTTTTTGATTCGCAAAAGAACAATGGCTGACGTTTTGAATGAGATACTGTCCCTGCTCCCGCCAAAGGCGGACGGTGTCATAGTTATCGCTATCGACGGCAGATGCGGCGCGGGTAAGACTACCCTCGCGACAAAGCTTGCGGCAGTGCTGGATTGCGACGTCGTGCATACGGATGATTTCTTTTTGCCGCCTCGTCTGCGCACTCCCGAAAGGTACGCCGAGGTGGGCGGTAACGTGGACTACGAGCGGCTTTACAGTGAGGTAATATCCAAGATAGGCAAAAGCTTTTCCTACCGTCGCTTTTCCTGCGCAACAATGTCGGCTGACGAGGAGCTGACTGTGCGCAAAAAGAATTTTCTTATAGTCGAGGGCGCATATTCCTTGCACCCGTGTTTGGGAAAATACTACGACCTCGCCATCTTTTGCGACGTGAACAGCGAGCTGCAAAGGGCAAGGATATTGAAGCGCAACGGCGCTGAAAAATTGAAAACATTTGAAGAAAAGTGGATCCCGCTTGAGGACATGTATTTTTCAGAATTTCAAATTCCGCAAAAATGCCATAAAGTGATTTTTGCGGGGAAGGAAGCACAATGAATATAAAGCAGATATCTGTAAAAAAGCTTGATGACACAGCAATTTTGCCCGTATATTCCTCCGCATGCGCGGCGGGCGCCGACCTGTATTCCTTGCCGTCGGCAGGTGAGGTCACTATCCCCGGGGGCAAGACTGTTTTCGTGCATACGGGAGTCGCTATGGCTATCCCCGACGGCTACGTAGGGCTTGTCTGCGCGCGTAGCGGACTCGCATGCAAGTCGGGGCTCGCACCCGCGAATAAGGTGGGTGTAATTGACAGCGACTACCGAGGAGAGATAATGGTCGCTCTCCATAATCACGGCGACACCGACCGTACCGTTTCGGGCGGCGACAGAGTGGCACAGCTGCTTATCATGCCCGTTGAGCAAGCGGTGTTCAACGTGGTGGACGACCTCGATGACACGCAGCGCGGCGAAGGCGGATTTGGCTCGACGGGTGTGTAAAAGGAGTAATTCAATGAAAAACAAACTTTTAATAGCACCTATTGCACTTGTCGCGCTGGCCTGTATACTCACCCTCGCGGCGTGTAACACTGGGGACGGAAATGACACAACAGCAGCGTCGGAGGAAACTACCACTGACCGCACCGAAACCGAGAGCTTCACCGAATCAGTGGCCGAAACCGAGAACGAGTCAACAACCGAAACCGAGAGTGAATCGGAGTCCGAGTCAAACGCTGAAACCGAAACGCAAACGGAATCGGAAACAGAAACGGAATCGGAAACGGACGCGACAACTGAGCTTGAGGTTCTCGTGTTCCAATCTAACGGCGACGGTACTTGTTTCGTACAATACGTCACCGACCAGACGATCAAGGGGATCGTAATTCCTTCCGTATCCCCGAGCGGTGATACCGTTACGGCTATTGGATGGGGAGCATTTGCCGATTGTCTTGACCTTGCGAGCGTTACGATTCCTGATAGTGTTACAAGCATTGGTGATAAGGCGTTTATAAATTGCCGCGAGTTGAAAAATGTCGTTGTCCCAGCGAAAGTTACCGAGATCGGTGGTGCGTGTTTTTACGGCTGCACAAGCCTTGAAAGCATAACTATTCCATTTGTGGGAGCTTCCAAGGATGGCGAGGATCATACGCATTTCGGATATATTTTTCAGCTCGAATCCTCGTATATGGAGCAGAGCAATTATGTTCCGCAGTGCTTGGAAACGGTAGTGATCACCGGCGGTTCAAGCATTGGCGATTTTGCTTTTTACGCTTGCGAATATATCACTAACATAACACTTGCCGACAGCGTAACAGAGATAGGCAGTAATGCCTTTGGTGGCTGTGTAGGCTTGAAGGCTATAGATCTTGGCGACGGATTGAAGGGTATTGGAAGTCATGCTTTTAGTGCTTGCTGGGCTCTTGAACGTGTAATTATTCCTGACGGTGTTAAAGGTATCGAAATGTTTACATTCTCCGGTTGCACAAGCCTTACCGAAGTGATCCTTCCCGACGGCTTAACGAGTATTGGCGATTCTGCTTTCAACGGATGCGAAAAGCTCAAGACCATAACTATTCCCCAAAGTGTGGAGAATATTGGGGATAAGGCGTTCAACGGTTGCACAAGCCTTACGAGCGTTATCGCCTCTGTGGGCAGCTATGCGGCGCAGTGGGCGGAGGAAAATGGCTATACCGTTCAAAATCCATAAGTTTATTTTAAAACAAAACGGAGCAGGCTCGTTTGAGCCTGCTCATGTTTTCTTTTATTACTTTACAATACTTTTCAACAACCGCACATCACTTTTCCTTACCACACCGACAAGCGGCAACACTGCAACGTAAAGCACCGCCGCCGCGCTTATGGAAAAGACAAGCTGTGCCGTAGTGCTCTTAAGCGGAAGCAGTGGGAGTATGAAGGGGAGGACCATGTTGAGCAGACAGCACACGCCAAGGACCGCCGTAAGCGGGCCGAATACCTGCCGCCAAAGGCTTATGCGCATTTTGCTGACGGTCAGCATCCTCGTCAAGGACAGAGTCGTGTTGAGTATTTCCGTAAAATAAATGGTGACAATGTAGCCGTAAAGTCCCATCCGCGGTGTCAAGATCCACACGAGAATGACCGAGGCGAGCGCGTCGGCAATGTTGACGTTCATGGAATAAACCTGTTCGCCCATGCCCTTGAGTACCGCGTCAACCGAGCTGTCAACGTACATAATGGGAATAAGCGGCGCTAACATCCGAATGTATCTGCCCGCCTCGGCGCTGTTGTAAAGTACCATGCCCAGCCCGTCCGAAAAACAGCTCATTATTCCTGCTACACCAAAGGAAAATATAAGCGCGGGCGTGATTATCTTTTCGGATATCCGCGCCACTCTCGCACTGTCAGACGCCGCGTTTGACTCCGCAATTTCAGGAACGAGCAGCCCCGAAAATGACGAAATGAACGCCGACGGAAACAGCACGACGGGTAGTACCATGCTTGACAGTACTCCGTATGAGGATAGAGCTGCCGCCCACGACGCGCCGCTTTTTTTGAGTCCGCGCGGTATGAGAATATGCTCAATGGTTATCAGACCCGAGCGAAGACACGCGCTGAGCGTTACGGGCACGGTGATGCCAAGCAGGTCGCGCGTCAGCGAGTCGGACTCACCACCCATGTCCTTTCGCGGCTTCTTTAAATATTGATTTTTGTCGATCTCGTATGCGATAAAAGAGAGAATAAAGGAAACAAGCTCGGACAGTGCGCCGCCAAGCACCAAAGCAAGACATGCGCCCTCAATTCCGTCCGCAAGCATAAAGGAAAGCAGATAAGCGCATAGTCCTATTCTGGCAAACTGTCCGATTATGCTGACAGCGGCGTTTCGGCTGACACGTCGGACGGCAGTAAAATATCCGCTAAGGCAAGAGGACAGCGCAATAGGGGGGAGGGTAAGCGCAAGCACTCGCAATGAATTTACCGTGCGCTCATCACCAAGCCATACCCGTCCTATGTAACCCGCAGACACGAATAACACGAATCCCGTTGCACAACTGAGTATCAGGCTGTATGTAAGACAGCGTGACAGCACGCGGCGTATAACACCGCGACAATCGTCGTCAAGCCCAAATGTGTTACCGTCGCAGGAAAGCTTGCCCAGCGTGTCCGCGACCATTCGTGTCGTGCCAAGGTTTATTCCGCCGCACCCAAGCGTCAGCGCAAATGTGTAAACACCCGATAGCAGAGAGTAAAGTCCCATGACCTCACCCCCCGCACGATTAGATATATATATATTGAAGGAAACTCCCACCGTGCGCATCAGTAAATTGACGGCTATCAGCATGATAGCGTTCTGTGCAAAGCGCCGCGTGGGAGAAATTTTACGGGATAAAGGACGCAATTTTTTCGATTTCTCCTTTCTTCGGTAGCATATATCAACGTCTGTTCATATAATTATTATGACTGCGGAGGGCGCGTTATGCCATTTAAAAAGCCAAAATACTGTGATAATTTGTCAAAATTAAGCGTCAAAAATCGCGTAATTTGTAAAATGGTGAAAATTTCAAAAAAATGTCAAAAACCTCTTGACAAGCAAATGAAATTGCTATATTATATATAACGCATGCAATCCGCATATACAGTAGAATTTGATAGGAATACTTTAAGGAGGAATGAGTGTGAGTATTTATGCGTGCGCTTTGTGCGGTTACGAATATCGACCTTCAATGGGTGATAGTGACCGTGGCGTAGAAGAAGGAACTGATTTTGAGGATCTGCCCGCGGATTGGGTCTGCCCACTGTGCGGAGCTTCCAAGGAGGACTTTGAATACGTCGGAAAAGAGGAGGAGTCCGATTAAATAGGACTGCTACTCAAATTTTATAACTTCTTCAAGAATGATTTCTTGAAAATATACAAAAGGCGGACGTATTAGTCCGCCTTTCTAACTGAAAAAAATCCTTCAAAATAAGCGATTTCCCCAAAAATTGTCACAAATGACGAAAGAGGAGATAAAAAGTTGTGCAAAAAATGTGAAGGATTTTTCAAAAAAGTGCTTGACAAGGGAAGGGCAATGTGGTATAATAATCAAGCTGTCTGCGAAGCGGCAGGTAGG
>JAFTPD010000016.1 GCA_017463485.1 Clostridia bacterium | reverse complement strand
GCTTCCGGCACCAAAAAGGAAAAGTCGCGTCAGCGGCTTTTCTTTTTTGTATTATTCATTTTTCATTATTCAATATTCATTATTCATTAACTCTCTTGTCGCGACTTTTCCAATGAAGAATGAATAATGAAGTCGCCGCAAACGGCCGATGAATAGTGAATAATTTTTGTGACAGATTACCGATTACCCGAATAAATAAACAACCGCCGAGAGCAACCCGTTTGGTCGCTCTCGGCGGTTAAATTATTCACTATATATCCTCCGCGAGAACACGGCGACGGCGCCACTTTTCCGAGATAAAATATATCATGCTCGGGATGGCATAGCCGTAGGGCGCGAGTCCGTACCCCAGCACGAATCCGAAAAATCCGAAATTAAGATAGATACCGAACAGCCAGCTGAGTCCCACACGCAAAACCACGCCGTCGAGTATGGCAAGCACCATTCCAAGCCGCGCGTTTCCGATACCCTGAATGAACGCGCCGCTGCCGCGCATAACCGCAAAAGCGGGAAACATCCACAAAATAGCGCTGATAAACTCGCCCGACATACCGTGTACCAGCGGGTCATCCGAGAAAAGTTTAAACATCTGCTCGCCGAAAATGACATACAGCACAACGAAAAATACCGTCATTATCAAGGAAATTATCCACGCAAAATGCACTACGCGCTTTGCGCGATCTGCCTTGCCAGCGCCGATATTCTGACTTATCATGGGCACGGCGGCATACTGAATTCCCTGCGATATTTTGTTGACTATATCGTCGATTCGCACACCGACTCCAAACGTAGCCGACGCTACCACGCCCACCTCGTTTATCATAGCGTTGACGACAAGCATAGAAAGATTTATACATCCCGACTGTATCGCCATTGGCGTGCCGAGGTTGGTTATCATTCCTATGTATTTGCGTTTGGGAATAAAGCTCTCACGCGAAAAATCAAAGCCAAACTCCGCGCGCTTGCGGAAAAGATAAAACAGCGAGAATATAAATGACACAGCCTGACCGATAATGGTCGCCCACGCCGCACCCGCAACGCCCCATCCCCAATATCCCGTAAACAGAATATCAAGTACAAGATTTATCACCGAAGCGATTCCTATAAACAAAAACGGACGCTTTGCATCTCCCATTCCGCGCAAAACGGCGGCTACCATATTATATCCCGCAGTAAAGATCAGTCCCGCGCCGCAGATAACCAGATATTCCCTTGCCATTTCGTAAGACTCGTCGGGAATATTGATAGCTTTCAATATCAAGGTCTGCCCTGCTATAATAACAGCCGTCATGAAAGCCGCGAGCACGGATATAAAGACAAACAGCGTGCCTATAACGTCATTCATCTCCTTACGCTTGCCCGCACCCATAGCCTGCGCGAGAAGCACCTGCCCCGCATTGGAAAATCCGAGGCATACCATAGTGGCAAAGTTGAGCACCTGACTGCTTTGCGACACTGCGGACAAGCCGGGCGTACCCACGTATTCGCCCACTATAAGCATATCAATGGTGCTGTAAAGCACCTGCAAGGCGTTTGACGCCATAAACGGCAGCGAAAAGAACAACAGCTGAAGGGCTATATTGCCTTTTGTAAAGTCACGGGACAAACTTTTCGTTCCCAAATATCATCATCTCCAAATCCTGATCTGTGTTTTCAAACAAGGTATATTATACTACAAATTTTTTCGAAAGTCAACTTTTGTCGGGTGGTTTTTCAGCCTTGCCAGGCCTACCGAAAAATATTTTTTGAAACTTGTTGACATTTCAACAAGTTTGTGATACAATACTGTAGGCTTGTTGAGATATCAACAAGCAAAAGGAGAATGACAATGAAAGAACGGTTTGAAATATTCACGGCTCTTATCGCAAAGATCAATCGAAGCATCCGAAAGATCAAAAATCAGGAGATGCGGGAGTATAATCTGCGAAGCCCCCACGTTTCTTGCCTGTATTATCTCTATTGCACGAGCGGGCTGACGGCGACCGACCTTTGCGAGCGTTGCGAGGAGGACAAAGCGTCCATATCCCGCACTCTTGATTTTCTTGAGGAAAACGGATATATCACCTGCGAGTCGAAGTCGGCAAAAAGATACAGAAGTCCCCTTGCCCTCACCGAAAAAGGCATGGAGATAGGACGGCAGATCGCCGAAAAGATCAATCGCGTGCTGGACGAGGTGAGTGTTGGTCTTACCGACGAGGAGCGCACCGAATTCTACCGCTGTCTTACCATTATCTGCAACAATCTCGAGCGGGTATGTAAGGACAATCAATAACCTACCATTCCGAAAGGCAAAACAATGTTCTTTATTAAAAAAATCGGCTGCCGCATTTTCCAGATGGCATTCCGCGCGGCACTGCCCGTACTTCCCTACCGTGAACCTAAGGTCATTCCGTCCTGTGCGGAGATCGGCGGTGTTCTAAAAAAGGAGGGCGCGCGATCCGTGCTTGTCGTGACTGACGCAGGGATCGTTAAAAACGGGCTGGTCGAGCCCTTGCAAAAGGCATTGACCGAAAACAAAATACCCTATACTGTTTATGACAAAACGCAGCCCAATCCCACGGTAGCCAACGTGGAGGAGGCACTGACCGTATACCTTCAAAGCGGCTGTGACGCTATTATCGCTATTGGCGGTGGCTCTGCCATGGACTGCGCCAAGGCACTCGGCGCTCGGGTTGCATATCCCAAAAAGCAGTTGAATAAAATGGGAGGTATCCTACGGGTGCTTCGCAGATTACCTACCCTTATCGCTATTCCCACAACAGCGGGAACGGGGAGCGAAACCACTCTCGCTGCTGTCATCACCGACAGTGACACCCACCACAAATATGCGCTGATGAGCTTCCCGCTCATTCCGCACTACGCAGTGCTGGATGCGACTCTGACGTACACGCTTCCGCCGCACCTTACGTCCACAACGGGAATGGATGCGCTCACGCACGCGGTAGAAGCGTATATCGGACGCTCCACTACTCGCGAAACGCGCCGCTTGGCTATTGAAGCTACGAAGCTGGTATTTGAAAACGTGGAGCGGGCATATAGTGACGGCGGAGACCACGCGGCAAGAGAAAATATGCTCCACGCCGCATACAAGGCGGGAATCGCATTTTCCAAATCCTACGTCGGATATATCCACGCTATCGCCCATTCACTCGGCGGCAGATACGGCACGCCGCACGGGCTTGCAAACGCTGTTATTATGCCCTACGTTCTTGAAAAATACGGAGCTTCCGCACACAAAAAGCTTCACAACCTGGGAGTTGCGGCGGGCGTTTGCTCGGAGCGTGACAGTCACGCCGAGGGTGCACAAAAATTCATAGTCGCAATTAAAGAATTGAATTCAAAGATGAATATTCCCGACATAATTTCGGGTATAAAACAGACGGACATTCCTGCCATGGCAAGGCATGCAGAGCGCGAGGCAAATCCCCTTTACCCCGTCCCACGCCTTATGACAAAAGCTGAGCTTGAAGGCTTGTACTACGATATAGGAGGCATATATGAGAAAAATTAAAATAGTGGCGGACACATCCTGCGATATGTTTACGCTCGACGACACCGATTTTGCGTGCGCGCCCATGAAGATAATTACTGCGGAACGCGAATTCGTCGACAACGACGCACTTGACGTGGACGAAATGGTAGATTTTTTGTATAACCACAAGGGTACGTCAAAATCCTCCTGTCCAAACGCAGGCGATTGGCTGGACTCATTCGGAGATGCGGACGATATCTTCTGTGTGACCATCACAAGCGGACTTTCGGGCAGCTACAATGCGGCATGCTCCGCAAAGCAGCTGTACGAATCCGAGCATCCCGACAGACGTGTATTCGTGCTTGACACGCTTTCCGCAGGGCCTGAAATAACCCTTGCTATCCGCAAGATAGAGGAGTATATCAATGGCGGTATGCCCTACGAGCAGATCTGCGAGAGCATAACCGAATACGTCAAAAAAACAGGACTTGTATTTATGCTGAAATCCGTCCGGAACTTTGCCAACAACGGCAGGATTTCCCCTATCGTTGCAAAGCTTGTGGGAATTGCGGGAATTTGTATCGTTGGTCGAGCAAGTGCTGAAGGTACTCTTGAACCCATGCACAAAATACGCGGCGAGCGACGCTCTCTTGATGGGCTCGTATCCGCTCTTGAAGCTGAAGGCTATGTCGGCGGCAAGGTAAGCATAGGTCATTGTCGCAACGAGGCGGCGGCAGAACAGCTTCGTCAAATGATACTTGCGAAATTTGAAAACGCCGAGGTGGAAATACATAAATTCAGAGGTCTGTGCAGCTTTTACGCCGAGCTTGGCGGTGTGCTGATAGGCTTTGAAAAGGCGTAAGGAGGCAAAATCCGTATGACGAATCAGGAAATACAAGGTCTGCTTGACTCTCAGCGAGCGTATTACAAAAGCGGAGCTACGATTCCCGTAAAATTTCGCATAGAGCAGCTCAAAAAGCTATATGCGGCAGTCAAAAAATATCAAAACGAGATCAATGATGCACTTACCGCAGACCTTGGCAAGAGCCACTACGAGGGCTTTATGTGCGAGTCGGGACTTGTGCTGACCGAGATCAGCTATATGATAAATCACACGCGCAGGTTTGCGAAGAAAAAAACCGTGCCGACTCCCTTGGCACAGTTTCATTCCCACAGCTACAAGCAGCCCGTACCCAGAGGGAACACGCTCATTATGAGCCCTTGGAACTATCCCTTTCTGCTAACACTTGACCCGCTTGCTGACGCTATTGCCGCAGGCAACACAGCGATAGTTAAGCCGAGTGCTTACTCCCCCGCCACCGGCAAAATGGTTGAAAAGATAATCAAGGAATGCTTTGCGCCCGAATACGTGGCGGTAGTCACGGGCGGCAGAGCAGAAAACTCCGCACTGCTTGAACAAAGGTTCGATTTCGTATTCTTTACGGGAAGTCAGGCGGTAGGTCGCGAGGTGCTTCGTCACACGGCGGAAAATCTCACTCCCGTCGTGCTTGAGCTTGGCGGCAAAAGCCCCTGTATCGTGGATGAGAGCGCCAATATAAAACTTGCCGCAAAGCGTATAGTGTTCGGTAAATATCTTAACTGCGGACAGACCTGCGTTGCGCCCGACTATATTCTCTGCCAACGTTCGGTCAAGGACGAATTCGTAAAAGCCGTTGTCGCAGAAATAGAAAGGCAATACGGCGAGAAGCCGCTTATGAACTCGGATTACGGCAAGATAATAAACGAGAAGCATTTTGAGCGTCTGTGCGGTCTGATCGATCGCAACAAGGTCGTTGTCGGCGGAGAATGTGATCCCGACACCTGCCGTATAGCTCCTACTGTAATGGACAACGTGACCGATGCTGACGCCGTTATGGGCGAGGAGATATTCGGTCCTATCATGCCCATTCTTACCTTTGACGATTTTGACGCTATGCTCGACGAGCTTAAGGGCAAGGACAAGCCGCTCGCGCTTTATCTGTTTTCAAGCAACAAAAAGCATATTCACCGCGTAACGACAGAGCTGTCCTACGGCGGCGGATGCATCAACGACGTAGTCATCCACTTAGCGACGAGTTCAATGGGCTTTGGCGGCGTGGGCGAGAGCGGAATGGGCTCTTATCACGGCAAGGACGGCTTTGACGCATTCTCACACTACAAATCTATTGTAGACAAAAAGACTTGGCTGGATCTGCCTATGCGCTATCAGCCTTACAAGAGCAAATTTTATGAAAAGCTTTTGCACATTTTCTTGAGGTAAGCTATGAAAAAACATCAGAAAATCATGTTAGGCGTGAACGTTTGCGTCATCTCCGCAATATTCCTGCTGAATTATTTCTATCAGCAAAACGGATTTGATTTTACCCTCAAATGCGTATGCAGCGGAGGATTTGCTCTGCTCGGTGCTGCGAACCTCATCTACGCGCTGACAACCAAGCAAAATGAAAAACGCTTCTATATCGGAATGGCGCTTGGACTTTTCCTTGCCTTTCTCGGCGACGTGCTTATCCGCTACGATTTTATCGTGGGAGCGGCGACCTTCGCGCTCGGTCACGTTTGCCTCGTAATAGCATATTGCTTTATACAAAAAATAAAGCCGCTTGATCTCATCATCAGCGGAGTGCTGTTTGTCGGCGCGGCGGCGTTTCTTATGCTCTGCCCTCTGCTCACCTTTGATGATCCCGTGTTCAGAGTTGTGTGCATAATCTACGCGCTTATTATTTCCCTGATGCTCGGCAAAGCGGCAGGCAACCTTATAAACAGCAAAAACACCGTCACCGGAATAATAGCAGCCGCCAGCTCGCTGTTTTTCTTCTCCGATTTAATGCTGGTGTTCGATTGGTTTATCGGTCTGTGGAATTGGACCGACCACGCCTGCATGGGTACGTACTACCCCGCCCTTTGCCTGCTTGCGTTTTCCATGATACTGAAAGCGGCTGCAAACAAAAAGAAAACGGAATAGCAAAAAGGACTGCGTGGCAGTCCTTTTTATTATTCACACATTAGCATCTGCTTCGGTCTTGACCTCAGCTTCAACAGTGATCTCGACATCCGCCTCCGCAGGTGCTGTCGGTATTTCCTCGGGGACAGCGGCAAGCCTTGCCTGCGCCGCCGTCGCCTCTGCTTCTGCCTTTTCCTTCGCTTCATTCAGCTCTGCGCCGTATTTGAAAACAAACGAGGCGATCAGCAGCATAAGTCCGCCCGTTATGTCGGCAGAAAACTCATTTACAAGGGTAAACTCGTACGGAGCTAACAGGAAACAAATACCCCAGACGAGATCCGTGAGCATATATACAGCCATGGGAATAGCCATAGCAAGGATACCGAGGCGCAAAAGCTCCTTTGAGCCTTCGTATGTAAAGGGCGTTCCCACAGCATTTTCGTTTTTGAAATACACGTGTGCAAACTTATATACTATGCCCATGCCCACACAGCCGATAACTGCCGCAACGCAGGAATAGCAGGTATCCCAATAGGACAGTCCTGACTCGGACATGATCATTCCCGATATACTGTCACCTATTCCGGGCAATTCCATATTGCCCAGCGTAAACAGAAGGCTCGCACCGACAAGTCCACCCACCGCACCAATTATAGAAAATATAAACAGCACGAGACAAACTATCTCCGCGATCTTGAAAAACACCTGTACGGTCTTTAATGATTTTGACATAAGTGACTCCTTTCGCGTACAAAAGATCTATGATACTATAATACCACCAAAATCCTTTTATGTCAACAACAATTTTGAATTTTTATCAAACACCGAAGTAGTTTCTGGCGTTGTTGTAGCAGACATCGCGCACCACGCCGCCGACAAGCTGTGCGTCGCAGGTGATCTCTCCCCTATCCATCATGCCGCCGAGATAATTGCAGAGTATTCTTCTGAAATATCTGTGGCGGGGGTAGGACAGAAATGAGCGGCTGTCGGTAAGCATGCCCACAAACGTACCGATATGTCCCGTGGAGGTAAGGTCCTCAAGGTGGCGCTCCATACCGACCTTATTATCAAGGAACCACCACGCCGCGCCATACTGTACCTTGCCCCTTGCCTCCGAGCTTTGGAAGCAGCCGATAAGCGTCATGATCTCGGTATTCATTTTTGGATTGAGGTTGAAAACGATAGTCTTGGGGAGCAAGCCCTCACTGTCAAGAGCATCGAACAGACGCGACATATTTCTGATGCTGTTGTCCTCAGCGATGCTGTCAAATCCGGTATCAAGTCCGAGGGCTGCAAGCATTTTTGAATTGTTATTGCGCATAGCTCCGATATGAAGCTCGGTTACGATATTGTATTTCGCGTAAAGCTTAAACAGATAGTAGGTGAGGTATCCCTTGAACGTCTCTGCCTCGCCGTCGCTTACGCGTGCACCCGTTCTGCGCTTTTTGAACACAGCGGCAGCATCCCGACGGTTAGCTATAGGATAAACTCCCTGCAGTGCGATATCGCTTGCCACAGTGCCTACCTTAATAAATTCGACAAGTCGTGCTTCGATCGCGGCTTCAAGCGCGTCGATATCCTGCACGTCGCCCAGCTTTGCCACGAATTCGTTGTATCTGTCCGCCTCGATATTCATTATCTTATCCGCGCGGAATGCGGGAATTACCTTGAAGGCGTAGTTCTTTTCCTTGATCTTCTCAAAGGTAGAAAGGTCGTCGAATACCTCGTTGGTGGTAAAAACGTGGCTGACTCCAGCTCCCTCAATCAGCTTTTGCGGAGTTATCTCGTTTTCGCGGATGTATGCGTTGCACATATCCCATATTGCCTCCGCGTTCTGCTCGTTTATTTCAAGCGTACAGCCGAAAAACTCTTCCAGTTCCGCCTGCGACCAGTGGTAAAGAGGATTGCCAAACGCAGTGCCGAGAACACGGCAGTATGCAAGGAATTTATCCTTGTTTGACGTGGACTTTCCCGTAATGTATTCCTCATCCACTCCGAAATTGCGCATAAGCCGCCACTTGTAGTGGTCGCCCGCAAGCCACACCTCAAACAGATCGCCAAACGGCTTATTTTCAAGTATCTGCACCTCGGGCAGATGGCAGTGATAGTCGAATATGGGCATATCCTTTGCGTATTCGGAATAAAGCTTTTTCGCGTTTTCCCCGCAAAGCAGGAAATTTTCATTCATGTAACTCATAACGTTACCCCCTTCTTATAAAATGCGATCTCTCGCACGTCTTCGCTCTTGCACTTATATTTTCCGCTCGCCGTAGCAAGCACGAGGCTCCACAGTCCCTCCTCGTCCATGGTGGAGGCGTCAAAATCGATCCAGCCGTTTTTCTTTGACGCAAGCGGAGCATTTGAGGATATTTTCATGGTCGGCACAAAGGTGGAAAAGGGTGTGCCGCGCCCCGTGGTAAACAGAACTATCTGGCATCCCGACGCCGCAAGCGCGGTTGAAGTGATGAGGTCGTTGCCCGGCGCATCGAGCACGGACACGCCTCTCTCCTTTACAAGCTCGCCGTACTCTAATACATCCACTATCTCGCCGCCGCCCGCCTTTTCGATACATCCAAGCGATTTTTCCTCAAGCGTCGTAATGCCGCCCTTCTTATTTCCCGGACTCGGATTTTCATATACAGGAAAGCCTTGTGAGATATAGTAATTTTTAAAGTCTGCCACCATTTTTTTGTATTTTTCGAACACGTCACGGCTCTTGCACTTATTCATAAGAAGCTGCTCCGCGCCGAACATTTCGGGGACTTCAGACAGTATTGCACTTCCGCCCGCCGCTACTGCGCGATCGGTTATTCTTCCAACGAGCGGGTTTGCGGTCAGTCCCGAAAATCCGTCGCTTCCGCCGCATTTGAGTCCGATACACAGCTCGCTCATGTCCAGCTCCTCACGGCAAAGCTGTGCGCACTCGTCGGCAAACCGTGCCAGTATCTCCATGCCGTGCGCATGCTCGTCCTCCACGTCCTGACAGTTGAAGCTCTCAATGTGAGAATACTCATATCCGTCAAGATATTTCAGCATGCCGTCAAGTCCGTTGTTTTCGCAGCCGAGCCCCACGATAAGCACACGGCTTGCGTTGGGATTGAGGGCAATATCGCACAGCAGCTTTTTGATATTCTGATTATCCTCGCCAAGCTGTGAGCATCCGAACTGATGCGTCAGCGCAAAAATTCCGTCGATACTGCCACGCACAAGACTCTGCGCCTCCTTTGCAAGGCGGATGCAAACGTTATTGACACATCCCACGGTAGGAATTATGTATATATCGTTGCGTATTCCTCCACGGCGTCCCTGTCGCTTGTATCCCATAAAGGCAGCGCGCGCTTCGTCCAAGCTTTCCGCGCAAAAATCGTATGTGTAATTCTCCGCATCACCGTCACCAAGATGGGACATGACATTGTGGGTATGCACCCACTCGCCCTCCGAAATATCCTTTGTGGCTCTGCCGATTATCTCGCCGTACTTGATAACGTACTCGCCGCACGCAATCGGGCGAAGTGCGTATTTGTGACCTCTCGGTATCCGCTCGCCATCCTCAAGGCATACGCCGACGTTGTCTTTTTTATTGATAATTACGGTCTTCATACAAGATATTTTCCCTCTTTTATCATTTTCACGTACTCGGCAACCGCCTCGCCAAAGCCCTCGTAATCAAGCAAGGATTCTCCCCACACGTCGACCTTTGACATAAAGTCGGTAACGTCGCCGCCGTTTGCAAAGAATTCAAGATGCTCTCTGTCGTCGCGGAATACAACGTCCTCGCCGCAAACGGTAACGTAATATTCCTCCCCTACCTTGTGCAGAGTGGAATACAGCGCCATCAGATAAGCAAAGCCCTTGGTAAGCGATGGTGCGATCCTGCCGTGCTTGCTGTAATAGTCCTTGAAGGAGGGCAGGTCACGGGCGCGCCATTTGGATATGGAATTGAGCGAAATGCTGATGAGCTGATGATTGAGATAGGGATTTAAAAATCTTTCTATCACGCTGTCCGCAAACGCAGTGGTAGCGGCAATATCGTCAGATACGAAAGGAATTATCTCCTCTCTCAGAGTGTCCTCGGCAAAGGTGTGCAACCGCTCGTCGGTCATACAGTCGTAAACGGTCTTAGCTCCGTGGATAAGTCCCGCAGACACGAGATTTGTATGGCTTCCGTTGAGCACACGGACCTTGCGCTTTTTGTAGTATCCGATATCATCCGTCAGCACGACCTCAACGTTATGAATACCATCCAATACGTACTTTTCTATCTCTCCCTTTTTCTCTATCGCCCAGAGACCGAAGGGCTCGCCGATAGCCACAAGACCGTCACGCTCGCCTACGAGAGCAGTGATATGCTCCAGCGTTTCGGTATCACGGGGATATCCCGAAACTATTCTGTCAACGAGAGTGTTGCAATAGAAATTTTCCTTGTCGTTCCACATTTTGAAGCCGTCGTCAAGTCCCCAGAGGGCTATGTATTTGTCCACGCACTCCTTGAGGCAGTCGGCGTTGTTGTCTATCAGCTCAACGGGCAGGATATACACACCCGAAAGTCCCGCGCGATATCTTGCGTAAAGAAATTTGGTCAGCTTTGCGGGATAGGTTATGTCCGCAAATCCTTCCATTTTATCGTCGGCGTTATAGCATATTCCCGCCTCGGTGGTGTTGGATACTATCAATTTCAGCTCTGCATCCGCCGCAAGCGCCATATATGCATCATAATCAGTATAGGGGTCGATAACACTCTGAATACAGTCAATACCGTACACACGCTCGCTCGCCTCGCCGCCGTCAACACCGCGAAGCACGATATGATATTTGTTATTCTGTTCCTTGAATTTTTCTATCGAGCCGACAGCGATAGGCTTTACGATATTTACCTTGTATTCACCAAAAGCTTCTTTATTGAGGGCATCAAAATACGCATCCGCAAAGGTGCGCAAGAAATTTCCCTCTCCGTACTGCAAAACCTTCATAATTACCTCCAAAAGTAATTCATTTCTTATATTGTAACAGATTATCGCTTGACATTCAATATAAAAAGTGATAAAATTTAAGAAAATTACATATATATTTCAAATTCGGAGGCATATATGAGCTTTATAGAGGTGGAAAGATCGGTGCGCACAGGCAAGTGGTCCATGAACTCACTGCACTCCCACATGCACTACGAAATATATTTTCTAACCAAGGGCGAGCGCACTTTTTTGCTGTCCGACGCACTGTACCGTCTGCGCGCACCTATTATTATGGTAATCCCCCCACACGTCATGCACCAAACGGAGGGTGGCGCGTTTGAGCGATTCAATATCAACGTTGATGCGGGATATCTGGACGCCTTTCAGCGCGACGCCTTGGATTCGATCGCCCTGAAAATACTCTCCCCGTCCGAGCGGCAATTCGCGCGGATACTTGAGCTTTTGGAAAAGGCGGAGAGCGCTCCCATCTCAAAGCACCGCGAGCATATCGTGCGCGCAATATTTTCCTATGCCGTACTGCTTTTGTCCGAGCTTGAAGGGCAAAGCTCGGTGCGCGCAGCAATAGGCAACGACTCCCTGCCCCCGCTAGTGTTGAAGATCATAGACTACATGAATTCAAGCTACGCCGAGCATATAACGCTTGAAATGCTTGCCGCGCAATTTTTCGTGTCCAAGGGAACGCTTATTTACAATTTCAAAAAGTATGCGGGCTGCTCCCCCATGGACTATTTGCTGAGAGTCCGTCTGTCGCGGGCAAAGCGCATGCTGCTTGAAAGCCGCGACGGAGTGGACGCCATTGCAAAGGCGTGCGGATTTTCCTCTGCAAATTATTTCGGACTTATATTCAAGAAAAAAACGGGACTCTCCCCCACCGCCTACCGCCGTCACGAATCCGACAAGCTGTAAGGTGCGGCGGCATTGAGTATGACCTGTCGGCGACGTAGCGGGAAAGTATAGACACCTGCGCCGTCAATTTGGCAAAGCGACATATTCACTGCCGTCAAAGCACTGTTTTCGTAGGTTTTGTAATAGTATATTCCCCTTTTGGTATCAATGCAGGAGGTGTACTGCGTGCGCTCGTATCCTCCGTCCGCACGCACGCATCCCTCCACCTGCTCCACCACGCCGAGAATATGAAAAAACTGCGTGACATCTGCCTCGTCACCCTCCTCCGATTGATGTGAATTCCATCGCGCAAACGCCGCGCGGATAAATCTGGATTGTGAGGAATTGTCCCCCGCCAAGCCGACACCTCCCATGCCGCGGCTGTACGGATGAATGGTAAGTCCCTCGGCAAATCTGCTCCGGGGCTCGGCGGACGTTACGTTAAGATAATTTGCAAGATTGTATAAATGGTAGTCAAACGGCGGCTCGTTTGCAAGCACGCCGACATTGTTTTCGTGTATTTCCAAGCCGCCCGCGCGCGGCTCTATCACGAGCGAATCCCCGCCGTCCGACAGCATCCAGTGCAGTCGGGCATTTTTCAGCTGCGGGGAAAAATCCTCGTCTGAAAGGCTGACGTGCTCCAAAAGCTCCCGCGCCTCCGCCATATTCCTGCAAGACGAAAGAACGTAAGGAATAAATTCAAACGGACACAGCACAAGGTTACCGCCTCCCGCTCCGTACTCTGCGCTCAAAGTAAAATTCAATCCCGCCATGCAAAGGCCGTATTCGTTCACGGCATCAAAATAAAGCGGATATCCGTCCACCACCTTCGCCATTCCCATAATGGCAGAGTGGTGCTTCGGGGTATCCGCTTTTCGGTATTTAAAATCAAAATCCCGCCCCGTTACTGTAACGCACTCGCCGAAATTCTGCTCCCAATCAAGCGTTCTTCCAAAATATCTGTCCTTGTAGCTTATTGCCGTACACATAACTATCTCCTTATCCTTTTGGTTTCATTATTCCCATCAGCGGCAGCTTTATGTATTTTTGCGCAGGCAACAAAATTCGACACGGGACATACACTGATATGGGATAATTGCATCCTAATACGAAAAAAGGATTTCCCCGACTGTTCGGGGATAAGGTATACTATGGCAACCTTTACGAACAGAGCCACACTTTCCTACAACGGCATCTCCACCGTATCCAACACCGTCACGGGTACTATCGACGAGACCTTGGCGGTGGACAAGAATGTTCTCGTCGCCACCTACGGCGAAGGCTCTCGGCTGACTTACGTCATAAGCCTTGTGAATTCGGGAGCACAGCCCGCCACCGTCACCGTAACCGACGACCTCGGCGGTTATGAGCTTGGCGGCATTACCGTTTATCCTCTGACCTACGTCGCTGATTCGGCGGCTTATTACGTCAACGGAGCGGTCGCCACTACTCCCACCGTCGGCGACACTCAGCCTCTTACCTTCACGGGAGTAAACGTCCCCGTAGGTGGCAACGCACTGCTTATCTACGAGGTTGATGTAAACGAATTTGCGCCCTTGGGAACGGATGACCTCATCACCAACACGGCAACCGTAACGGGCGCAGGCGCTGAGGCACTGACGGCTCAAGAGACCGTCACGCCCATCCAAGCTCCCGTATTGAGCATTACCAAGGCACTCTCTCCCACCTCGGTAGTCGAAAACGGTGTCATCACCTACACCTTCACTATACTGAACACTGGCAACACCCCCGCAGTTGCAACGGATAACGTGACCGTTACCGACACCTTCGACCCTATCCTCAATATCACCTCCGTCACCCTGAACGGCTCTCCCCTCACCTCTCCCGCAGGCTACACCTATGACGAGGCGACGGGTGAGTTTGCTACTGTCCCGAGCGTTATCACCGTTCCTGCGGCGACCTACACTCAAAATTCCGACGGCAGCTACACCGTGACTCCGGGCTCGGCTGTCCTTACTGTAGTTGGCAATATAGTTTAAAATTTTCCATTCCCTCGGCGGCTCAAAATCGAGCCGCCTTTTTTCAAAAAATTTCTTTTCGCTTTGACGCTTTGACAAAAAAGTATATTTCGCTCCGCTCTTGCAAATACTGTTTTACGCAAAGGCGACCTTTTTAGCTGTTTACTCTTGATAAAGAATACGTCAAAACGCGGAATTGCTTTCCGCTGAAAGGATATACAATGAAATTTTTCAAAAAAGCAGTATTGCTGATAATGGCACTTATCATGCTTTGCACTCCGCTTACCGCCTGCACCGGTATGGGCGACGGCGAGGGCACGGACACTACCGACAATTCAGACAACACAGGCAAAAAATATACGCTGACAATCTGGGGCGCGCAGGAAGATCAGGAGCTTCTCAAATCCATGTGCGCGGCTTACGCAAAAGCAAATCCCCAAAATCAGTATGAATTCCTCTTTGGAGTTCAGGGTGAGGGCGAGGCAACCAAGAAGATACTCAACGACGTCACCTCTGGTCCCGACGTTTACAGCTTTGCAAGCGACCAGATAAACAGCCTGTACGCAGGCGGCGCTCTGGCGCGTGTGGGCGGCAATCTTGAAAAAACGGTCAAGGAAGAAAACTCGGAGGGCTCTGTTGACGCCGCCACTATAAATATCAACGGCGAGGATCAGCTTTACGCCTATCCCACCACTGCCGACAACTGCTATTTCGTGTACTACGACAAGCGTGTTTTCAAAAACGAGGACGACCTCAAAAGCCTTGACTCCATGCTAGACACCGCCGAGGCGGCAGGCAAAAAGATACACTTCAAGCTCAACGACGACGGCTGGTATCTTTCCTCCTTTTTCTTCGCGCTTCCCGAGCTTGGCTACAACGTGACCTACGACAAAAATATGCTTGAAACAGCAGTGGATATCAACTACAACAGCAAGGAAGGACTTGAAGTAATGAAGTCGCTCCGCACCTATGTCAACCGCGACGGTCTTGTGGTACAAACGGACGACAGTAAAATGATAGCCGCGTTCACACCCGATAAAAACGGCAAGACCGAAGCCGCCGCCATCATCAGCGGAACGTGGAACGTAAGCGTTGTCAAGGATCTGCTCGGAGATAATATGGGCGTATGTCCTCTCCCCACCGCCAATATCGGCGGCAAGCAGGTACAGCTCAGCGGATTTATGGGCTACAAGCTTATGGGCGTCAACGGTTACAGCAAAAACAAGGGAGAGGCTCACAAGCTCGCGGCTTGGCTGACAAACAAGGACAATCAGCTTCTCCGATTTGAGCAGCGCGGATTTGCGCCCACCAACCGTGCGGCGGCAGCTACCGATAAGGTAACGGGGGACCCCGTTATCGCAACGGTACTCAAGCAGGCGGAATACAACCGCGCGCAAAAGGGCGTTCCCGCGAACTACTGGACTCCCATGGCAAGCCTTATCACGCCTCTCGTTGCCGCAAAGGCGGATGGGACGAAGGTGAGCGACGCAAAGCTTCAGGAATACCTTGATGCGCTGAACAATCAGCTCACCAAAAAAGCGCAGTAGCTCTGCACTTTTTGAGCGATACGCTTTGAAAGGAGCTGCTTTATGGACGTTGATTACTACGGTCTGTCGGGTGCAAAAAGATTGACCTGGCGTTTGAGGCGAGCAGTAACCCGAGGGCTGAAGGGTATCGGAGGATTTTTTAAAAATCTGATATTCGGCATCAAAAATTTTGTCACGGGCATATTCCGCGGCGTATACGAGCTTGTGCGGAATTTCCTCGCGGGCAATTTCGTAACCAAGCTTTCCTATTTTATTATGGGCTCGGGACACGTTTTTCGCGGTCAAGCCGTCAAGGGTATGATCTATTTTGCCCTCCAAGTGCTTTTCACGCTTTATACCGTGTTTTTTGGCGGAAATTATCTGTCTATGTTCTTTGAAAACTTCTTTACGGGCGGAAATATCGGACGCACCGAAACCTATATTTCGGATATATGGGACGACGAGCTGAACGAATACCTCAAGATCGCGGGAGATAATTCGTTTCACATTCTGCTCTACGGTATACTCTCCCTGTTCGTTATTCTTTTTTTCGTGCTGTGCTACGTCGCCTCCGTCAAAGAAAGCTATAAGCTGGAGGAGATGAAAATGATAGGCAAGCGCCCGTCGGGAATACGCAAAGAGGGCGCGGAGCTGCTTGACGGAAAATTTCACGTCACACTGCTCTCCTTGCCCATGGCGGGACTTTTCCTCTTTACGGTCATTCCTCTGTTTACCATGATACTCATAGCCTTCACCAACTACGACGCGGGACACGAGGTGCCCGAGCGTTTGTTCGGCTGGGTGGGATTTGAGAACTTCAGAAATATGTTCTCGGGAACGTCAAAGCTTGGCGACACCTTCCGCCGCGTGCTGTCATGGACGCTGATATGGGCATTTCTCGCCACCTTCACGAGCTATTTTATCGGTATGCTTTTGGCTATCCTCATCAACAGACGCGGCATCAGATTTAAAAAGCTTTACAGAACACTGCTGGTTACCACCATAGCCGTTCCGCAATTCGTGTCCCTTCTCATCATGTCCAAAATGCTGGATTCGGGAGGCGGCGGCTTTGGCACGGGAGGAGGCATAATCACCCAATGGATAGAACAGATTTTCGGTTATCATCAGCAGTTCGGGCTGAAAATTTTTGACACCCGCGTTGCTATAATTCTGGTCAACCTGTGGATAGGCGTGCCTTACAGTATGCTGTTGTGCAGTGGAATTTTAATGAATATTCCCGCCGATCTTTACGAGTCCGCCCGAATCGACGGTGCAAGTCCCGCGCGACGCTTTTTCAAAATAACCCTTCCCTATATGTTCTTTGTGACAGGGCCTTACCTTATCACACAGTTTATAGGAAATATCAATAACTTCAACGTAATATATCTGCTCAGCGGCGGCGGTCCCGGAGATAACCTTTTGTATTCGGACGGAGCTAAGGGCACGGATCTGCTTATAACGTGGCTGTATAAGCTGTCACTGGGAGTTGACCGAAATTACAAGCTCGCCTCCGTGATAGGTATTCTGGTATTCGCCATTTCCGCCGTGCTGTCGCTGATAATCTACAACCGCTCATCAGCCGTGAAAGGAGAGGACAATTTCCAATGAAGCAAGAGCAAAAAAATATTGATCTGACTCAAAATTCGCAAAGCGTCCTCACCAATACGGCAGCAAATTCCGCGGCGAATTGGGAGGAGCTTGACAGGCTGGAAGCCTCGCTGACTCCAAACATCAAAGGACGAAAGGGTGGCTTCAGGCTGGGCATGAGCCTCCGCCGTACCCTCGGGGACACAGCAGGACAGATAGTGCTGACTCTGCTCTCGGTGGTATGGATAATTCCGCTTATCTACCTTATCGTGCAATCCTTTCGCGGCGAGCCGGGCGCGTGGAGTCCCACGTTTTTTCCGCACGAATGGACGCTTGACAACTACAAGCGACTGTTCACTCAAACGCAATTCCCGCGCTGGTATTTCAACACACTGTGGATATCCGTGGTGTGCTGTATAGTCACCTCTCTTTTCGTGCTGTCGGTGTCATACGCATTCAGCCGAATAAGATTCCGCGCTCGCCGCCCGCTGATGAATATAATGCTGATTCTCGGAATGTTCCCCGGATTTATGAGCATGTCGGCTGTATATTTCCTTTTGAAAATTCTACTGCCAATGAATTATCAGTCCCATCTCAGCCTTATAATAGTATATTGCTCGGGCGCGGCACTCAGCTATTACGTGTCAAAGGGATTTTTCGACACCGTGCCGCGAGCCTTGGACGAGGCGGCGCGTATCGACGGAGCCAGCCGATTCCGCACGTTTGTCAAGATCATTCTGCCACTGAGCAAGTCTATCATCATATACACCGTGCTGATAAGCTTTATTGCTCCGTGGTGCGATTATATCTTCGTTTCATATATCATGTCAGGCGTGCCCGACACGGGACTTTACACCGTATCTCTCGGAATGTATAGCTGGCTTGAGCGTGAAATGATACAGCAATATTTCACCACCTTCTGCGCGGCGGCGGTAATAGTCGCACTGCCCATCACGGCGCTGTTTATGTGGCTGCAGAAGTATTACGTGGAAGGCGTTACGGGCGGCGCGGTCAAGGGATAAGTAAAAGCAAAACACATGGAGGAGCTTATGGCGAGTTTATCACTCAAGCATATTTTCAAGGTTTACGACGGCACGGTCAAGGCGGTAAACGATTTTAATATGGAGATCGAGGACAACGAATTTATAGTTTTCGTCGGTCCGTCGGGCTGTGGGAAATCCACGACGCTTCGTATGATAGCGGGGCTTGAGGAGATAACGGCGGGCGAGCTTAGGATAGACGGCGAGGTGGTAAACGACTACGAGCCAAAGGATAGAAATATCGCCATGGTCTTTCAGAATTACGCACTTTATCCGCACATGAGCGTGTACGAAAATATGGCTTTTTCCCTGCGCACCATGCACCTTCCTCAGCAGGAGATTCACAAAAAGGTGACGGAGGCGGCGGAGATCCTCGGCATCACGCAGTACCTCGACCGAAAGCCAAAGGCTCTCTCGGGTGGTCAGCGTCAGCGTGTGGCTCTCGGACGTGCTATCGTGCGTAACCCCAAGGTTTTCCTTTTGGACGAGCCGCTCTCTAACCTTGATGCAAAGCTCCGAGCCGCCATGCGCGCTGAGATATCCCGTCTTCACAAGCGGCTGAATACCACCTTTATCTACGTAACGCACGATCAGGTGGAGGCTATGACCATGGGCACGCGGATAGTGGTGATGAAGGACGGCTTTATTCAGCAGATAGATACCCCCACAAATCTTTACGATTACCCCGACAATATTTTCGTCGCCGGCTTCATGGGAACACCGCAGATGAATTTCTTTGAGGGAACGCTGACACGGCGTGGTGATTCCGTCAGCTTCGCGCTAGATTGCGGCACGCGGATAGATATGCCCTATTCGGCGGCAGATAAAATACCCGCGCGGTATATGGACGGCGCAACAAAAGTAGTGTTCGGCGTGCGACACGGCGGCATCCGCCTGTATGATTCCACCGCCGCAGACAACGGCGAGTGGTCACATTCAAAAGCCGTTGTCAGCGTCGTGGAGATGCTTGGCGACGAATCGCTGATTTACGCAAGCCTTGACCTTGACAACCCCGATTCAGAGGGCAGCACGGTAATACTGAAAGCACATCCAGATACGAGGGTGGCTCGCGGAGATGTCGTGGATATCTCGATCACACAAAAGAAATTTCACGTTTTTGACGCCGAGAGCGGACACAGCATCAAGCGGCGTATTCCCGAGGAAAACGTCATCCCCTGCGACGTCAAGGGCGGAAAGCTCTGCTTTGAAGGTCAAAGCATTCCCCTGCCAACAGCACTTGTACGTCCCGATACCGAAGGCGCGGAGGCGGTAATGCCCACGTCGGCACTCACACTTGGCGACGGCACGGCAAGTGCCAAGGTCACGCGGACGGAGGACGTGGATATCGGCACGCTCTACACCCTCACGGCGGGTAGCCTTACGCTTTTTGCCATTGAGGACGGCAAGCTAAAATATTCCGTTGGCGACACGGTGAAATTCACCTTGGATTTTTGCAAATTGAAAATAGAAAAATGCGGTATTACACCTCCGCATCTTTCAAACTCGCTCTCGGGGGGACTTATAAGAGAAAAGCAACGCGGCGGAGGATACAAATTCTTTTTCTCCGTTTGCGGTGCGAAGCTCATACCGTCAAAGACAATACTTGAAAAACTGTTCATGTGCAAGGGTACGGGTATATTCCGCACACCGCTGGAGCTTGTGTTTGACGCAGGCGCGGTAAGCGTGGAGAAGGTCAGCGAACAGAATATCGACAGCACAAAGCTATTCGGCACGGTGTCGGGGATAGCTGATTACGGATATATAAAGTACGCCGAAATAACCCTTGACGAGGCAAGGATAATTGCCCCCTATGACGGTCAGGTGTCCGACAGAGTTGCACTGCAGATCGACGGTGAGCGCATAACCGTCAAGGACAAAAAGATCGACATGATAATTGCGTGACACTATTTGCATGATACTCCATCCCCGAAAAACCATTTTTTATAAAAATGAAGCTTTCCGCGGTGCGGAAAGCCTCCTCAATTATTCATTATTCACTATTCATCATTCATCATTCATTAAAACCAAAAGCCACCCCTCGGGGTGGCTTTTGGTTTTATATCAGTGTGGGTAAAGAACCCACGGGGGTTATAGAGATGGCTTTGGCTGTAACCATCTAAACAAATCCAAACTAGAACAAATTACAGTAAAGTTCTTTGG
>JAFTPD010000004.1 GCA_017463485.1 Clostridia bacterium | reverse complement strand
GCTCCTCGACTGTCCTTGACAAAGAATAAAGAATAATTGAGGAGGCTTTTCGCAGAGCGAAAAGCCTCCGTTTTTTAATAAATATCGCAGTGGGCAAGGGACCCACATGATTTACATCATTCAATATCCAACTTCAGCACAGCGGGCAGAAGTCCGTCGGCGGTGGCAATTATTTTTACCTGTCCCGCGCCAAGAATGGAAACGGCGGCGGTGATAAGTCCCGCATACATCTGCCTGTCGGGGAGATTTACAGGGTTGTGATCGGCGTTATCCGAGCCGGTAGCGCAAATGCGTCCCACTCCGCAAGCGTCAAAATGCACGAACGGAGCGGCGTCGGGTACGACAAGTCCGTTTTCGTCCTCGACCCAGCAGGTAACGATAGCCATATCACGACCTGAAGCGCTTGGCATATCGTTGTCAAGTCGCAGGCGCAGACGGTATGGCGCTCCCGAGGTCTCGCGCACGTCGCGGCAGACCTCTCTGCCGTCGCGGTAGCCGACAGCCTCCAGCTTTCCTGCTTCATACTGAACGGTCCATTCAAGGTGAGTGTATTTTTCGACCTTCTGTCTGCCCAGCTCATTTCCGTTAAGGATAAGCGCAACCTCGTCACAGCTAGAGTAAACGAATATCTTTATATCCTCGCCCTCAAAGCCGCGCCAATTCCAATGCGGGAGCAGATGTACCATAGGCGTTTCCAGCCAGAAGGACTGATTCTGATAGAACGCATCCTTCTTTTGTAAGAACAAGTCTATTGCGCCGCTGAGCGAGCAGAGTCGCGGCCAAACGCACTCTCCGCGGTGCTCGATAGCCGCCCATTGATAGCTGCCCATGCACCACTTTTTGTCCATCAGCTTGTAGGTTTTTTCGCGGCTGACAAAATAAGAATTTGTGTCATGATCGTAAGCGCTTGCTCTGCCGCGAATGGGAGAATCGTCAAGATACCAGCCCCTTGTCGTGCCAGTAGCCGCACACTCGGAGGAGAAAAAGGGCTTGTCGGGATAGGTGTTGTGGAATCGCTCGTAATTCTGCGCGTTGTAGTTGACCCCAACCGCCTCAAGCTCGTCGTAAACGGTGCAACGCTCAGGGTGGTCAACGGCGGTCATGATGCAGCGCGTGTCATCCAGCTTATGCGCAAGCGCCATAAGGGTTTTGGCAATTCTGCGTCCCTCGGGAGTCGCGTGGTGCGGCTCTTCGTTTCCGACCGACCAGAAAATGACGGATGGACGGTTACGGTCGCGCTTCATTACCATTTCAAGCTGTGCCTTGCCCTCGTCGGTGGACTCAAACCAGCGCGTTTCGTCCATAACGAGGAAGCCCATTTCGTCAAGGGCATCCATAGTAGCTTCGGGGTGAGGGTAGTGACTGCAACGGAAGCCGTTAGCACCCATTTCCTTCATCAATTTTACTTGATAGCGCAGGATATTGTCGGGTACAGCCTTGCCCGTCAGACCAAAGCCTTGATGAGCGCAAACGCCGTTTATCTTGACGTGACGTCCGTTGAGGAAAAGTCCCTCGTCGGGGTCCATTATCACCTCGCGGAAGCCGCAACGGGTGGTGTAGGTGTCGCAAAGCTCACCGTCAGCATATACGTCGGTGACTACCGTGTAAAGATTGGGGGAGTCAATATCCCACAAGCGCGGGTCGGTAACGGAGGCGGAATATTTCAACACACCCTTGCCCTTCAGTTCAACGTCGCCCTCGGCGGACGCTTCACCGATAGATATTCCGTCAGCTCCTACCACGCGGGTAGTCACGCTGACCTTTTTGTTTTCGTAGGTTTCGTTGAGAATGGTGGTTTCAAAATCCACTCTCCACGCGCCGTCAATCTTTTTGGGCGCGGCGTAAACGCCCCACAGGTCAACACAAACGGGGGAGGTCTTGGTGAGGTGAACGTGGCGGTAGATGCCGCCGCCCTCGTACCACCAGCCCTCATGACCCTCGGTGGTCTTGACGTAAACGGCAAGCACGTTATCCTCACCGTATTTGACGACGTCGGTAATGTCAACCTCAAAGGAGGTGTATCCGCAGAAATTATGCTTCATCAAACAGCCGTTGAGATATACGGTCGTGTGAGTCGCAACGCCGTCAAAAAGGAGGGTGATGCGCCGTCCCTCGTCCTCGGCGGGAATAATAAAATGCTTTCTATACCAAGCGTTTTCGTATTTAACATAGCCGAGCGCGTTGTTGTTTTCCTCTTTGAATTCGGAGCTTATCATATAGTCGTGGGGCAGGGTAACGCGCACCCAGCGCTCGCTCTTTATCTCCGCCTTGTCGTCCATGCGGAAATCGTCGGGATTGTCGTTGTATGCAATAGCGGCGGGACCCATCTTCATGCGCTGGGTCTTTGCCATAATATAAGTAGGTCCCTTGACGGTGGGAAATTCTACGTTTATATCTCCCTTGTGAAACAGCCAATTATGGTCAAAAAGTACGCTTTCTCTCATTTTTTCGGTGTCCTTTCATTGGGGCTTATGCGAAAATACTTCCGTTGGGTCAATTATAACATATACGAAAAGTGATGTCAAGCGGTTATAACAAATTGCGAATATAAAAAAAGTTAAAATTTGTTAGAGTTTTTTGCGTCTAAGCTATTGAAAAATCGGGAAAAATTTGTTAAAATATAGTATCAAAAGTGTAACCGCGTCGCGTGCTTTTCGCGGGCGGAGGAAAGGGGTGTTTTGAGCCTTATGAGTATAAGACTTGGTATCGTAGGATACGGAAATCTCGGTCGTGGAGTTGAATGTGCCGCGAAGCGTGCGGCGGATATGGAGCTTGTGGCGGTGTTTACACGCCGCGAGCCGTCAAGCGTGAAAACTCTTACGGGCGTTCCCGTGTACTCAATGGAAGCCTTGGAGGATATGAAAAATGACGTTGACGTTCTTGTGCTGTGTGGTGGCAGTGCCAACGATCTTCCCATGCAAACTCCAACGCTTGCAAAGGATTTTAACGTGGTAGACAGCTTTGATACCCATGCGCGTATCCCCGAGCATTTTGCAAATGTAGATGCAGCGGCGCGCGAGAGCGGTCACGTGGCGGTCATTTCCGTCGGCTGGGATCCGGGACTGTTTTCGCTCAACCGCGCACTAGGAGGCGCGATACTGCCCGACGGTAGCGACTATACGTTCTGGGGACGCGGTGTGAGTCAGGGACATTCGGATGCGATACGCCGTATCGACGGCGTGCTTGACGCAAGGCAGTACACCATTCCCGTTGACAGTGCGCTTGAGCGAGTGCGAAACGGAGAAAACCCCACGCTTACCACAAGAGAAAAGCACATTCGCGAGTGCTTTGTCGTGGCGGCGGAGGGCGCAGATCTTGAAAGAATAGAAAACGAAATAAAGACCATGCCCAATTACTTTGCGGATTATGACACCACGGTGCACTTTATCTCAAAGGAGGAGCTTATGCGCGACCACGCGGGCATACCTCACGGCGGCACGGTGATTCGTAGCGGCAAAACGGGTATCGACGGACAGAACGGACACGTTATCGAGTTCAAGCTGACGCTGGATTCTAACCCCGAATTTACGTCCAGCGTGCTTGTGGCTTACGCACGAGCCGCCGCAAGACTTCACGGAGAGGGAGCTGTGGGTTGTAAGACGGTGCTGGATATCGCCCCCGCATATCTGCACCCGGAAAGCCCCGACGAGCTTCGCCGCAAATTGCTTTGACAGCGCAAATAAATTTATCATACGGAGGAATTTTATGAAATTTTCTGACAGACGCCCCGAAATTATGGTACGTATCAATACAAAGGAGCTTGCATATCGCTTTATAGATGAGCAGGTCAAGCTCGTCAGAGAGCAGGTAGGAGATAGGAAGGTGCTTTTGGCGCTGTCGGGAGGCGTGGATTCCTCGGTGGTTGCCGCCTTGCTTATCAAGGCAATAGGCAAGCAGCTTGTGTGCGTACACGTCAACCATGGATTGATGCGTAAGGACGAGTCCGAAAATGTGATAAAGCTGTTCCGCGGTGAGATGGATGCAAACCTTATTTACGTGGACGCAACCGATAGGTTTTTGGAGCTTCTGGCAGATGTTTCCGATCCCGAGAAGAAGCGAAAGATCATAGGCGCAGAATTTATTAACGTATTTGCGGACGAGGCGCGCCGTCTTGAAGGTATCGAATTCCTCGCGCAAGGAACGATATATCCTGATATTTTGGAAAGTATCGAGCAGGCCGAGGGTAAGAAAGCAGTAAAATCGCACCACAACGTGGGAGGACTTCCCGAGGACTTGAATTTTGAGCTTGTAGAGCCTATAAAGCTGTTGTATAAGGACGAGGTAAGAGTTGTGGGCGAAGCGTTGGGACTTCCTCATAACATGGTTTATCGCCAGCCGTTCCCCGGACCCGGACTTGGTGTTCGTTGCCTCGGGGCTATCACACGTGATCGCCTTCACGCGTTGCGCGAGGCTGACGCGATACTGCGCGAGGAGTTTGACAATAACGGACTCGCGGGCAAGGTGTGGCAGTACTTTATCGTGGTACCGGATATCAAGAGTGTTGGTGTAAAGGACGGAAGCCGCTATGAGGGCTGGCCTGCGATCATACGCGCGGTGAATACAACAGACGCTATGAGCGCCACCGTTGAGGAAATACCGTATCCCGTATTGCATAAAATAACCGCCCGCATTACTGCCGAGGTGGAAGGCATCAACCGTGTCCTCTTTGACCTGACGCCGAAGCCCGTGGGAACGATAGAGTGGGAATAATGCCAAAAACGGCGAAAAGCCTTGCGGCATAAGGACTTTTTAGTTCTAAAATACCCTCGTGGCAACGTTTTGGCAACATTCGAGTATTATTCATAAATAAAAAATTTGAGCTAACAGATTTCTGTTTGAAGTCTGTTAGCTCTTTTTGTTTTATTTCTTTTTATTTACTTGAACCTTTTTTATTTGCTTAATTGGAGTAACAATTAGCAACTTAATTGGAAATCTGACTATGCAAAACAATGTTAAAAAAATAGGTTTAATGATGTAATTTGAAATCCAAACAAGGGGAATGAAATCTTCGACTTTTCCCCAAAAAATAGCGGATTTTAATAAAAATTTTCTAAAATGATATTTGTAAAAATTTTTCTTGAATTCTGGTTTTGTAAAGTCAGTTATATAAAACGAGAGAATATCTGGAACATCCACTTTGAGTATTTCTCGATTTAATCCAATTTCTTTTCTCATTATTTGGAACATCTCGCCAAGACAATACATTCCCATATCTTTGGAATACCATTTGCTTGTTTGGACTTTTTCATCAAGCGAAATCCAGCGATAGAAACAGTATGTTTTATATAATTTTCTTGAACCATAAATTGCCAAAGATGCCCCCATATCCAAAAATCTCTTCTTTGTTGCATCATCTTGGGCTATTTGTGAACTGTTTTTATTGGCGGCTGCGAAAATCTCTAAAAAGAAATCTATCAATTTTTGATATTCTTCTTTTCGTGTTTCGTATATTTTTATTCGATTTTCCGATTTCTTTCCAGCAACAAAAAGAATTAGTGTAATAAGTAAAGATATGATAGCTATTTGATCTGTATCTAAATTCCAAATGGATTCAAAAAACGCTTTAATTTGTTCCATATGTTAGCTCCTAATGAATTTAATTGTCAGTTCCTCTTTTTTTGCGTAAATCATCAAGTCTTTCTCTTGTCCGCTTTGCCTCATATTCGGGGTATGTATAACGCCAAGCGTCATACTCGTCTTTTGTTATTTCTCCGTTACGGTATTTCTCCGCTTCCTTTTGCCAAGCGGACAGATCCTCAAACAAGGACACGGACATACTGCCTCTGCCTTTATCAAGGCGAATACATACTTCATCGTCGAGCTTGTCTATCTTAAAGCCGTAAATATCCTCTAATGCAAAAAGAGTGTGCATAAGACCAATATAGGAGTCAATATCGGGAACGTCAAGCGCAACGGGGCAAACGTCAAGCACATCAGCAAGCTTTTCAATCAAGTCTGCCTTGGGGGTTCTCGTTCCTGCCTCGTATTGAGCTAAACGAATATCGGCGGTCTTTTCGGGAAAGCCGACAGCCGTTCCAAGATATTTTTGTGTCATACCACGCAAGTTGCGTATAAAGCGGATTCTTTCTCCGATAGCCATAATTTCACCTCGTTTTTATGTGATAGATATAGTATAAGAACCCGTCAAGCATCGGGTAGTATTTTCTGCGAAAATCTCCACCCTATCCTGCTTGACAGAACCTTGAAATTGGTGTCAACCAAGTTTACACCAATTATAACACATTTGTTTAGGTCTTGTCAATGGAACTATAACAAAAAAGTTTAACTTTTTTCAAAAAATCTCTTGACATAAACATAATTGTTTAGTATAATATAGATACATTAAGCATATTTGTTTAATGTCGTAACAATGAAGCTACATAGGCTTGCCAAAAAAATCTGAGCTTCTGAAAGGAGGGATGCGATGATAAAACACAGCTTTCTGAGAGTGGACGAAGTGGCTGAAATCTTGGGAATATCCAAGTCCTACGCCTACAAAATCGTTCAAAAACTAAACGCAGAATTAAAAGAACAAGGCTTCATCACGATTGCAGGTAGAGTAAACAAGCAATATTTCTTGGAAAAGACCTGCTACGGTGCGGCAAAAGAAAAGGAGGTGAACTAATGGCTGTTTACAAAGAAACAAAAACAAACACTTGGCGGGCAGTCTATCGC
>JAFTPD010000003.1 GCA_017463485.1 Clostridia bacterium | reverse complement strand
CTCAACAGCTCCCATGAGCTGCTCCTTAGTATCGGTGGGGAAGTCCTTGCCGATCTTGTACTTGTACTCAGCCTTGAACTGGCCAGCGAGCTCCTTGAGGTCGTCAGCGGTAAGCTCAACGTCAAGCTTAACGCCCTTCTCTTCCTTCATCTTGTCGATAAGCTCCTCGAAGTACTTCTTGCCGACTTCCATAACGACGTCGGAGTACATCTGGATAAATCTGCGGTAGCAGTCCCAAGCCCAACGTGCGTTGCCGGACTTAGCAGCGATTACGTTTACAACTTCCTCGTTCAGACCGAGGTTAAGGATGGTGTCCATCATACCGGGCATGGATGCACGTGCGCCGGAACGAACAGATACGAGAAGGGGGTTTTCCTTGTCACCGAACTTCTTGCCTGTTACTTCTTCCATCTTTACGATGTACTCCATGATCTCAGCCATGATGTCGTCGTTGATCTGACGGCCATCCTCATAATACTGAGTGCATGCCTCTGTGGAAATGGTGAAGCCCTGGGGAACGGGAAGACCGATATTGGTCATTTCAGCGAGGTTCGCGCCCTTACCGCCAAGGATCTCACGCATGTTTGCGTTACCTTCGGTAAAAAGGTAGCAATACTTCTTTGCCATTGGTTTAATCCTCCGTTTTATAAGAATTTTATTTTTGACGATTTAAGCAAACACCGAAAAAGCGTCAAGGCACACTTCTCCCATGTCCGCAACAACAGTATTATAACATAAAACTTCCAAAAGTAAAAGACCTTAACAAAAATATCCCGCCCGAAAAGTGTTAATTTTTTTTGAACAACAACAAAAATCGCCAAATTATATTTGACTTTTTGAAAGATATTGTGTATAATGTTTAGGTAAGCGAAAAACCGCTTTTGGACACAACTTAAAAATACAAATTCACCGTCGGCACGGGGATCTGTTCCCTTCCGACGGCTTGTGGCGTTGTATGCGCCGAATGAAAGGCAAAACAGTATGGCTGACATTTTTGACATATTCAAGAAACTCGAAAAAAATCGCCAGGCTACTGCCACAGCTCCCATCACGCATCTTGTGGTCGGACTGGGCAACCCTGGAGACAAATACAAGATCACGCGACACAACATGGGCTTTATGTTCATGGACCATTTGTGCGAAAAGTACGGTGTGACGGTCAACCGCTCCAAGTTCAGCGCACTTGTGGGCGAGGCGAATATTGCGGGCAAGCGTGCGCTTCTTATGAAGCCACAAACCTTCATGAACGCTTCGGGTGAGGCGGTGCAGGCGGCAGCGGACTTCTACAAGATACCGCTTGAGAATATCATTGTGATATGCGACGACATCAACCTGTCCGTGGGCGGTATGCGAGTACGCGCCAAGGGCTCGGACGGCGGTCAGCGCGGTGTACGCGACATTATCCGCATCATGGGTGCTGACACCTTCCCCCGCATCCGTATCGGTGTTGGCGCAAAGCCGAATCCCGACTACGACCTTGCGGATTGGGTGCTGTCGAATTTCACGGCTGACGAGCTGAAGGTCGTAAGATCCTTGTTCCCTATTGCCGCCGACGGACTTGAGCAGCTGCTTCTCGGCGACGTTGACAAGGCTATGCAGATATGCAACAGAAAGTAATACTCTGTAAAGGAAAATTATGAATCTACTGACAGACATCATACGCGAGGACGGCGAGTATCGCGAGCTGCTTTCCGCCGTCCGCCGCAATTTTAAAGATAAACCCCTCCCTCTGCTGGCAAACGGACTCTGTGACGGTGCTACGGAGGCTTTTTGCGTTGCGCTTATCGAGGACACCTGCACGTCTGCATCCCCCGACGGTGGCAAGCGCGCAGGCGGTCAAAGCCGCACCGCTCTTGTGGTATGTCCTGAGGGAAAGGACTGTGTTCGACTCAAGCAGACCTTCGAGCGCTTTGGACTTCGCACGGCGTTTTACACCGCGCGCGATCTTTCCTTCTATAACGTAACTGCCTCTCACGAATACGAGCATGAGCGACTTCGCGTACTGTCGGGACTCGCCTCGTCCAGCTACGACGTGGTAGTCACCACACCCGACGCGGCGGTAAGCTATACCGTTCCGCCCACGCAACTCAAGGAATCCACCATTCACCTTGATTTTGATACCAAGGTGGACACAGCGATCCTCGCCGACAGGCTCGTGTCCGCAGGATACGCGCGAGTTGACATGGTGGAGGGCGCGGGACAGTTTTCGCTGCGCGGAGGTATCATTGATATCTGCGCGCCCTTTGGCTGTTACATTGACGACGAGGGCGAGATACACGACGGCACTCACGCTCTGCGCGTTGAGCTTTTTGACGACGAGGTAGACCGCATGGGACTCTTCGACACCGACTCCCAGCGTATGGTCACGGCTATCGACTCCTGCGATCTGCTCCCCTCACGTGAGATACTTGCGGACAGAAAAACGCTTGAGCAGCTTAAAAATATTATTGCTACCCAAAAGAAAAGCTCCAAAAATCCCGACGCGGCAAAGGCACTTGACTCCGAGCTGTCTGCACTGACGGCGGCACTTCAGAATAATACCACAACGGGCTCGGAGCTTGCTTTCCTTGACAAATATATCAAGGTAATTTACCCCGAGTCGGCATGCTTGCTCGACTATTTTGACGACAGATCTCTGCTCCTTATCCGCTCCACCTCTGCCGTGCGCGAGCGACTGTCCTCGGCAGACAAAATAATGAGCGAGAATATAAAGTCGCTCATTGAGGGCGGTACTATTTCGGGGCGGTATACCGAGTACGCCTTTCCGCCCGCCGCTTTCGAGCTGTTTATCGAGCGCAGTGCCACCGTACACGTGGATTCCCTTTCCTACGGCATGTCGGGCAAGCGACTTGGCGGAATTTTCAGCTTCCGCTCCAAGCATATCGTGTCCTACGCGGAAAACTTCCGCCTGCTTTGCGAGGATCTAACCGGATATATGCGCTCGGATTACCGACTTTGCGTTATCGCCGAAAACGAGGCAGCGGCAAAAAATCTTTGCGAGCTGCTTGAGGACGCAGACTTTGACACCGTTCTGCCCGCTGATGCGTCAGCACTCGGATCAAAGGATATCCCCGTGGGGGTAGTTGTGGTCTTGTGGCGCGAATATCTTTACGGCTTTGAGCTTATCGCTCCCAAGATCGCAGTGCTGTCCACCAATCCCGACTCGCGCACGGGCTCTCTTTCCACTGCAGTTTCGCGCGCTAGAAAGCAGACGAAAAAGAAGAACACCCGCTCAATTATGTCCTTTGCCGATCTTGAGGTGGGTGATTACGTCGTTCACGAAACCTACGGTATCGGACGCTACACAGGCATTGAAAATCTTACCACCGCAGGTGTCAGCCGCGACTATATAGGCATACAGTATGCGGGAACGGATAAGCTGTATATCCCCGTTGAGAAAATGGATATGGTGTCCAAATATATCGGCGCACATTCGGACGACGGGCTGGTAAGGCTCTCCCATCTCGGCACTGACACATGGAATAAAACCAAGGCGCGCACTCGCGCTATCGTCAAGGAGATGGCGAAGGATCTTATAAAGCTGTACGCCGAGCGTATGCGTCGACCGGGCTATGCCTTTGCCCCCGACGACGATTTCCAGCGCGATTTTGACGCGGCGTTTGAATATGAGGAGACCGAAGGCCAGCTTGCTGCGGTTGATGATATCAAGGGCGACATGCAACGCCCCGTGCCTATGGACAGACTGCTTTGCGGTGACGTTGGATACGGCAAGACGGAGGTGGCTCTGCGCGCCGCATTCAAGGCGGTCAGCAACGGAAAGCAGGTCGCCGTGCTCGTCCCCACCACCATTCTCGCGCTTCAGCATTATCAGACGTTTTCAAGGCGTATGAGAAGCTTTTCCGTCAACGTGGATATGCTCTCCCGCTTCAAGACTGCCAAGGAGCAGGAGGTAACACTCCGCCGTCTTGAACGCGGCGACGTGGATATTATAATAGGAACACACAGATTGCTTGGAAAGGATATTTCCTTTAAGGATCTTGGACTGCTTATCGTTGACGAGGAGCAGCGATTCGGCGTTGCGCAAAAGGAAAAGCTGAAGCAGATGTGCGGAAATATTGACGTACTCACTCTGACGGCGACTCCTATTCCCCGCACGTTGAACATGGCTATGGGCGGCATTCGCGACATTTCCATTCTTGACGAAGCCCCCTTTGACCGTCTGCCCACGCAGACCTACGTCCTCGAGCATGACGAGCTTATAGTCAATGAGGCGATACGCCGTGAGCTTCGCCGAGGCGGTCAGGTGTTCTATATGCACAACGTGGTTGAAACCATAAACGAGGTAGCGGCAAAGCTTTCCGCTTCCATTCCCGAGGCGCGCATTACCGTCGCACACGGAAAGATGGACAAGGAGGAGCTTGAAAACATTTGGGAGCGCATGCTCACGGGTGACATCGACATTCTCGTTTGCACCACGATCATTGAAACGGGCGTTGATATTCCAAACGCAAACACACTTATCGTTGACTGCGCCGACAGGCTGGGACTTTCACAGCTCCACCAGATCAGGGGCAGAGTCGGACGCTCCTCCCGCCGTGCATACGCATATTTTACCTATCCTGCGGGACGTGCCGTGTCCGAGATAGCCGAAAAGCGACTCGGCGCGATACGCGATTACGCCGAGTTCGGCGCAGGATTTAAAATTGCCTTGCGCGATATGGAAATACGCGGAGCGGGCAATCTGCTCGGCGCACAGCAGCACGGTCATATTGAGTCGGTCGGTTACGACCTTTATATCAAGCTGCTCAACGACGCGGTGCTTGAAGCAAAGGGTGAAAAAACGGAGGAAAAGCAGGAATGTACCGTTTCGCTGGATTACAGTGCATTTCTCCCCGATTCCTACGTCCGCTATCCCGCCCAGCGAATGGCTCTTTACAAGCGTATAGCACTCATCCGCAACGCCGAGGATATGGAGGATATGGCTGATGAGCTGATCGACAGATACGGCGAGCTGCCCGAGCCCGCGCTCAACCTTCTGCGTATCGCGCTCATACGCGCAGAAGCGGTGGCCTGCGGTATTGAGAACGTCCGCCAGAACGGAAACACCGTGATATTCACACAAAAAAGCATCAATATCGACGTGTGGATGGAGCTGTCCGAGCTTGTGCGCGGCAGACTCAAGCTGGTGGCGGGAAGCGAGGCTTCAATACGCCTGCTTCTCAAGCCTGGCGAGAACGCTTTGAAAATTATTCACAAAATATTTGAAAAATATCTTGCTTTAAGTAAAGAATAACCGTGTAAAATGTGTTATAATGGTAGAAAGCGTAAAAATTTATGTTTCGGAGCTTTAAAATGAAAAAAAATCTACTTTTCCGCTTAGTCGCCTTGGCACTTGCCTTGGTGCTTACGGTGGGAGTCTTTAGCGGTTGCTCTCAGCAAAAGACGCTAATGGAGCTTGACGGTCAAAAGTTCAGCGCGAATATGTTCGAGCTGTTGCTCAGCCGTACCAAGGGAAACCTTGAATCCATGGGCTACAATGTAAAAAGCAGCAGCTTTTGGGATACCGTCGTGGAGCTTGAAAGCGGGATCACGTTTGGTGAATACTACAAGCAGATAGTGCTTCATAACGCAAAGCTGTATCTTGCGGCGGCGGTCATGTTCGACGAGGAGGGGCTTACCCTTCCCCAAAGCACCTATGACAGCATTGATCAGGATATCGAGGACTATATAGTCGGAGATGCCGACGGCTCAAAGTCACAGTTCAATTCCATGCTTTCGGCTTACGGAGTAAACGTGGATATTTTGCGTGAGCTTTATGTTATGGAAGCGAAATACGAGTATCTGCGTGAGTACACCTACGGTAATGACGGCTCGAAAATTGCCGCCAATGTAAAGCAGACGTATCTTGACGAATACGCCGTTGCCTTCAAGCACATCCTTATACGTTCATTCTACTACGAATATCAAACGGACGAGAATGGCGACGAGATCTACTTTCTTCCCAATGATAACAACGAAAAGGTCAACAATATAGCCTACGACGTCAAAAACGGCACGACTAAGCTTGACGAGTTTGGAAAAATTATACTTGACAAAAACGATTCCCCCATCTACTACACTGCCGACGGCAAAATAGCATACGACAAGGAAAACGGCGTGCGCGCCCTCAAATATGACGAGGGTGGATATCCAATCTCCAAAAAGTATTCCACCGAGCAGCTTGCCGAAAACAAGGCTCTTGCAAACGAAATACTTGCCAGTGTTGAAAAGGACGATTTCGCCATGTTTGAGTCTTATATCGACGAATATGAAGCGGCAGGTCTGGATCAGGTCATCACGGACAATGAAATGTGCTTCGTTTACACCACCGGTGACAACAGCGAGGATGTTTTCAATGACCTCGCTGATGAGCTTGCAGGCGTTGACGATGGAACGGTTCTGATGTATCCCTCCGATTACGGATATCACGTGATGATCAAATACAAAATGCCGACGGATGCGGCGTCAAACGAGGAATACAGCCAACAGCTTGATGACCTCCCCGAGCGCGTTGCAGATTATCTTTACAACAACAAATGTACCGAAAAGGCAAAGAGCATTACCGTTGACGACGAGGTCTTTGCAGAGTCCCTCTCCATGAAGGAAGTCGGGATAAACAAATATTATTGACAAAAATAATTACTGATACAATTTAATACCGCACATAGATCAGGGGTGCTAAACGCCGATAATACGGCGAGGCTGAGACGCGATATGCGAACCCTTTTACCTGATACGGATAATACCGGCGTAGGAAGATTTTCGGCAGTTGCAAAAGACCGCACGGAAATGATTTCCGTGCGGTCCTTGCAATTATGAAAATCTTTTAAAGGAGGATTTATATTATGAAAAACCAAACCACGAGCAAGAAGCTCACCATCCTGTGCGAGTGCGGCATTATGCTTGCCCTCGCCTCCGTTCTCAGCCTTATCAAGGTCTGGGAATCCCCTTACGGCGGCTCCGTGACGCTACTGTCTATGCTGCCCATCATGCTGATGTCCCTACGCCGCGGCGTGCGGGTGGGACTTGCCACGTCATTTGCCTACTCGATCTTGCAGATAGGACTTGACCTTGGCAAGCTCATGGGATACGGAATGACGGTCGGAATCTGGATAGGCTGTATAGTTTTCGACTATCTGATTCCCTATACGATACTTGGACTTGCGGGACTTTGGCGTAATCGCGGCGTCGGCGGAAAAATGTGCGGCGTTGCCATGGTGTCAGTTATCCGCTACATATCCCACGTCATTTCGGGATGTGTTTTCTTCGGCACGTACGCATGGGAGGGCTGGAATCCGCTTCCCTATTCCTTGGTGTACAACGCGATATACATGTTGCCCGAAATGGCACTGACTGTTATCGCGGCGTATGCTTTATTCCGTCTCAAGGCTTTCAAGAAGTTCCTTGACTGATCACGGGTGTAACAGATCGTACAGATTTATAAGCTCCAAGCCGTTTTTGATGGCATGGGTGCAGGTATAAGCCGTGCCGCCGTGGCTGCGCGCGCAGTACGCCACGCAAACGTCAGCACCTTCCACCAGCCGCCTGTCACGTGCAAGCATACACCCCTCGGTATAGCTGTCGAATAAAAAGCTGTGCCTTGTGGCATTATTCAATATATAATTGTACGTGCGCACGCTGGCAGCATCCCATCTCTCCGTCTGATTTCTGCAAGGCAGGACAAGCTCCAGCTCAAGCTGCGGAAGCCTTGCTTGCATATCCAGCACCTTCAGGGCGGCGAGAGTGTCAAATCCCATAGCTCCGCCCGCGCGGAACACCACCGCTCCACGGGCGGAGAGTCTTAATATTATTTCTTCAAGCAGAGAGGGCAAAAGCCAAACGTCCTCTCTGTTCATGTTTCTGTGCCCGGTAAAGGCAACGGTGCGTATCCGTGTTTCCAAAGTCATCCTCTTTCGCTAACGTTTTATTTGTGGAATTCAGTATAACACATACTTTGCCATTTTTCAAGGGGTTTTGAAAAACTTTTTACAAATATTTTTCCGTTTTTGGTATTTTGACAAAAATTTTTGGAATTTTTTTCGCAAAACCCCTTTACAAATCGGAAAAAACGTGCTATAATAGTTCCAGAAAAAGAAAAGCCGTGTCAAAAACGGAAAAAGGAGCGAATCATGACGAATTACGAAGAAACCTATCTTGACAGGATCAAAGCTCTTAAAAGTCAAAAGAAAATCACCAACAATATGCTTTCGGATATGACGGGTATTCCCTTGGGTACTCTGTCAAAGCTTTTGGCGGGTATCAGCGATTCCCCTAAGCTTTCCAATATCGTGTCCATCGCTAATGCGCTTGGTTGCTCGCTGGATTGGCTTATTTCGGGTGTTCCCGAAAACAACAATAACTATATGCTGGAGGACGGCGAGATCGAGTTTATCGAGTCCTACCGAACCCTTGACGAGTACGGCAAGAAGATGGTGCGCACCGTTGCTTCTCTCGAAAGCGAGCGCGTGCAGGGCGCAAAGGCGGAAACTGCCGCAGCCCCCGTTGCAAAGATACTTTCCTCTCCGAGAAGGCTTATACAGCACAATGCGTCCGTCCCCACCAAGGGCTTCGTTCCCTCCTCCATTATCCGCTCCAACACCACGGAGGAATTGCCCGCAGGACTTCGCAAGCGTCCTATCACGCTGTTTGATATGCCAGTATCCGCAGGTAGCGGCGTCATGCTGACTGAATCGGCGGCGAGCGAGATCATCATTCCGGATATGCCGCGCACAAAGGAGGCGGACTATGCCCTTCGCATCTACGGCGACAGTATGGAGCCGCGCTATCACAGCGGCGATATCGTGCTTGTGCAGACGGTGGACTATGTGCCCGAGGGCGAGCTTGGCATATTCATTCTTGACGGAAACGGATATTTCAAGAAATACGACGGCGACAGACTGCTCTCTCTCAACACAAAATATCCGCCCATTCTGCTCAAGGATTTCACCGATATTTCCTGCGCGGGCAGAGTTATCGGCAAGCTGAAAAAGAAATAATTAATATAAAAGAAGTCGGCAAGCTGCCGACTTCTTTTGTTACGGTTATTAAATTTTCCACAACAGCTTAAAAAGCATGGACCACAGTTCAAACGTCAAAAGAAAAATAAGCAATGCTCCGAGGAACTCCATGACGATAACAAGTCCGGTGTGATCGGTTTTCGGAAAATATCTGACGTTGAATAACAGTGTGACCACTATCGCAGCCAAAGCAAACAAGCAGATGAGGTAGCAGAAAGGTCCAAAGTAAGGGTACTGCCCCGTCTGCCACAGTGACATACCCATGATGTAGGTACAGAAACTAAAAGCAGTGAGATACATACGCCGTAAATTAACGAGAACAACGCGGTTTTTAAGATAAGAAAACGAGTTAGCTTCATAGTAATTCCTCCTTGTTATATAAACTCAAACTCGAATTGATTTGTCAGAATAACAACTCAAACAAGCAAGCCCACGCGTAGTACATATACAAGGACGTCAAAAATGCTATACCTATCTCCGCTCCGACAGTCAGCCATACCTTGTCTTCCTTGGGGAAATAGATGATATTAAATATCAACGTAGCCACAAGCGCTGCAGCAGCAAGCACCGTCATGACAATACAGAAAAGAAAAAATCTTGGATCACTAACAGTAGAAAACCAAATAAGGTGCGCCAGAGCATTCAGCGCGCTAAAACTAAACAGCGAAAACCATACACCGTACATAGTTGAAAACAAAATAACGCGCCCTACCGAAGAACAGTTTTTCACCATATCTCTACCTCCTTTATTTGGTATTTTCATTATAACATAAGGCACAGAGCCTGTCAAGGGACAGGCTCTGTGCTTTTAATTTAATTTTACTGTAACAGACGTGTGGGTAGGAAGCCTATATTCCTTGCCGCCCACGCTTGCGGCTTTCCGAGCATCAATTTTTCTGCACGCTCTTTCGGTACTGCATAGGGCTTTGTCCGAACTGTCCGCGGAAGATGCGGCTGAAATACAGCGCGTCGTTGTATCCGACGCAGGCGGCAACGGCAGAGATGCGCATATCCGTATCGCGCAAAAGCTGCTCTGCAAGCTCCATTCTCGCGTTTTGGATAAACTCGGTGGGAGATTTGCCCGTATAAGCCACGAATGCGCGGCGGAATCCGCTGGGGCTAAGGTATGACCGCTCCGAAAGCTCGGTTATGGTAAGCTCTTTTTCGAGGTGCGTGCGGATATAGGTTATCGCTGCCGCAATATTTTCCCTGTTTTTCTTGGGCTCTTCCTCCATATTTGCTTTGCCGCACAAAAGCAGGAATTTTTCAAGCTCGACGGCGGCACTGCGCTCCCACATAGGCGAGCGATAGCCGAATTCATAGAACATTTTACGCAAGCATTTCTCGCCCTCGGCAGACTTGCCCGCTCTCAGCTTGATATTCGTGCGCAGGTAAGAATCACTCAACATTCCGCCTGCTGCGCGCCCCGAAAAATGCACCCAATAGTACGCAAATTTGCTTGATGCGTATTCAAATTCGATATCGGGCGAGAAAATAATTATATCCCCCGCATTCAAGGTCACGTTATACGGACGTCTGACCTTCAGCGAGCCCTCGGTAATATATATGAGGTAATAGTCGCGTCGGGTACTTGCAACACGTATGGGAAATCCGTAGGTCGAAAATCCACAGCAGTTGACAAGCAGCTCTCGGTCCTCCTCACGGCGGTTATCAAAGTCTGCATTATGTGAACGGTAGTAACTTTCGTTCTTAAAAAATAGCGAATTCTCCATATAATTATTTTTATCCTCCATTGACATTTTGATATGTATGTAGTATCATTTAATTGTAAACCTTGAAAGGAGCATCATATTATGAGCGAAAAAAGACAGATAGTAAACATAGTGAATTTCATACGCTACGGCAAAGGACGCGAGGCAGAGGAAGGCTCGCCCTACGTAGATTACCTCGCTACTACCAAAAATCAGGTAGCGCTTATGGAGCGTTACAAGCTGCCCGTGACTTATCTTTTCCAGTATGACGCACTCGTACATCCCGATTACACCGAATTTTTCAAGGAGTTGGATCAGAGCCGTGTAGAGCTTGGTCTTTGGTTTGAGATCCCCATGGAGCTTTGCCTTGATGCGGGACTTAAATGGACGGGCGAGTGGACGTGGGACTATCACTGCCACTGCAACTGCCCTATCGGATACACAAACGAGGAAAGAGAAAAACTGGTCGACACGGCATTTGAAAAGTTCAAGGAAGTGTTCGGCTACTACCCGCGCACGGTTGGCGCGTGGCTGTTTGACGGTGCTACCGCCCGCTATATGTGTGAAAAATACGAGGTTGACGCGCTGTGTAACTGCAAGGAGCAGTTTGGAACAGACGGCTACACTCTGTGGGGCGGATACTACGGTCAGGGCTACTATCCCTCCAAAATAAATCAGTTCGTACCCGCGCAGAGCAAGGAAAATCAGCTCTCCACTCCCCTTTTCCGTATGCTTGGATGCGACCCCGTTTATCAGTTTGACAGCGGTCTTAACATCGAGGTTGGAACAAAGCGTCAAGGCGTTATTTCCCTTGAGCCCGTATATCCGTCCAGCGGCGGTAATCCCGTTTGGGTCGACTGGTATCTGCGCCAAAACTTTAACGGCGAGTGCCTGTCATTTGGCTACACGCAGGCAGGTCAGGAAAACGCTTTCGGTTGGAACAGAATAAAGGCTGGTCTGCGCGATCAGCTTCCCAAGCTGAAGTGGCTGCACGACGAGGGCAAAATAACTGTTGAAACTATGGGCGCGACGGGACGCTGGTACAAGAACACCTACGCCACCACTCCCGCATCTGCTATAAGCTGTCACGGCGCGTACAACGATCCCGAAAAGGACACTGTTTGGTACTGCACCAAGAAATATCGCATCAATCTGTACGGTGAGGGCGGCAATTTCCGCATCCGCGACATTCACGTTTTCGACGAGAGCGCTCCCTGCCCTTACGAGGACGTGGTATGCACCGAGAATAGCTGCACCTTTGAATCATTGCCCGTTGTGGACGGAAATATGTTCAGCGGCAACGGAATTCTCTCGGGTGTATTTTTTGAGGACGCAGATGGCAAGCCTCTGTCCTACAACGGCATGAAATTCACCGAAACTGCTGTGGGTGAGGCTGACGTCAGCTTCGGCGATACTGTTTTCTCACTGTTTGAAAACGGCTTTGAAATAAGATCCGCCAAGAATTTCCGCGCGGTATCCCGCGTTGGCAGACGTGATTTCCGCTTCCCCGACATCAATATCGACGCAGAAAATCGCCGTGTATGCTTTACCTATAACGGCGTCACTTACACCGCAAACGTTGAAAAAGGAGCTGTTTCTGCCGACGGGGCGGTCATCTCCGACAACGGAATTATTCGCGTTACGTTCAATTAAAGGAGTAATATCATGCTTGACTCACGCGCAAAATGGATATGGATAAATTCAGATCCGCAGAAATGCGAATACGCCGTATTTTGCGATAAGTTTACGTTTAACGGTGAGCGCGCAGTATTCACAGTTGCCGCCGAAACAGATTATATTCTGTATGTCAACGGAAAGCTTGCCTCCTTCGGTCAGTTCGCGGGCTATCCGTTTGAAAAATACTATGACGAGATAGACGTCACCGAGCTTTGTGAACAAGGTGAAAACAGCCTCCGACTCAGCGTGCGCTACGAGGGGGTAAGCTGTGCCACTCATATCAACGACGGTGCGGGAGTGATATTCTCCCTCGACATTGACGCAAAAATCGCCCTTTTCAGCAGCAAGGACACGCTTGGATGCTACGACGGTAACTACGTTCAGCACGCGCCGCGTCGCATCTCGCCTCAGCTTGGTCATACCTCGGACATGAAATGTGGTACGGACAGCGAGTTGATCCCTTGCGTTGAGGTGGAAAAGACCTATAATATTCTGCCTCGTCCCGTCAAAAAGACGGTAAGGGGCGAATTCGTGAAAGGCAAGCTGCTTGAAAACATTGAAGGTCGCCGCATATACGACCTCGGCAGAGAGGAAACGGGCTACGTTACCCTGAAGGTAAAAGCCTCCGCCCCCACCATCGTCAAGGTGGCTTACGGCGAGCATATTGCCGACGGTTGCGTGCGCTATATTATTGATAACCGCGATTTTTCCATAAACTTTGAAACGGACAGCGGCACTCGTGAATTCACCCAATATTTTCTGCGTGTTGCGGCGAGATATCTTGAGGTGCTCGCACCCGACGATGTTGAGATCATTTCAATCGGTGTTATTCCCTATCTGTATCCTCAGATAGAAAAGCCTTTTCCGCTTGATGACGGGCTTGACAAAAGGATATACGATACCTGTATGCGTACACTGCGGCTGTGTATGAACAATCACTACGAGGATTGCCCGTGGCGCGAGCAGGCAATGTACGTTCTGGACTCGCGCAATCAGATGCTTTGCGGATATTACGCCTTTGAGGACACTGATTTCCAACGTGCAAACCTTGTATTTATTTCAAAGGGTGTGCGCGCGGACGGTCTGCTTGAACTGACCTATCCCGCAAAAAACACCCCCGCAATTCCCTTTTTCTCGGTGATGTATCCCGTTGCGGTATACGAGTACGTCAAACACACGGGTGACAAGTCTGTTCTTGATGAGGTCATGCCCACAATGCTTGGCATCATGAACAAGATGAAGGGACGTATTGACGCGCGCGGGCTTATTCCCGACCTTGAACCGCCGTATTGGAATTTCCACGAGTGGAGTGACGGCAACAACGGAGTTCGCCGCCCCGACGAAACAGGCGAGATAACTCATCTTATCCTCAACTGCGCCTTTGTATACTCGGCGGTACGATTCAAAGAGCTTTGCGCTATGTCGGGCATTGAATTTGACGTGGACACAGACGCAATAAAAGCAGGTATCGTCAAGGAATTTTTCAATCCCGACAATGGAATTTTCTCCACCTCAACGTCGCGCAGAGAATCTTTCTCCCAGCTTGGAAATTCATTTGCGTTGCTTATCGGTTTGGGGGATTGGCGCACGCTTGAGGCTGTGAAAAACGACAAGAGCCTTACCCCTGCTACTCTTTCAATGCTCGGCTACGTTTACGACGCAATAATCGCAGGCGATCCCGATCACAAGGAATACATTCTCGCCGACATCCGCAAGAAATACGGATATATGCTTGACTGCGGTGCAACCTCCTTTTGGGAAACCATAATCGGCGAGGCTGATTTCGGACGCGCGGGCAGCTTGTGCCACGGTTGGAGTGCTATGCCGCTTTATTACTACAATATTTTAAAATGATTATATCTTACAGCAAAGCGATTATACCATAATTTTTCCGCTTTGTCAACAAAATTCTACACATTCGCGCTCTTTTTGTCCATATTTTTTGAATGGGCTGGGTCACATAAGTGAGCCAGCCCGTATTTATTCATATAGTCGGGCAAGCTGTCATATAAATCGTATATACCGAAGATGCGAAAGGATATATGAATATGATAATGACGGAAAAGGCGAAACGCCGTGATACACAAAATGAAAACACGTTGCGTCCTCTCAATGCGGACGAGGTGGAAAGCTCCCGCCGAACACACGGAGCGAACACCCTATCCGTCCGCAAAGGTACGCCCTTTTATAAAAAATTCGTGTCAAATCTCGGCGATCCCGTCATAAAAGTGCTGATATTTGCCCTTATTATCAATCTTTTATTCTCGTTTCGCGGCGGAGATTGGGTGGAAAGCTGTGGAATTGCGGCAGCTGTACTTTTGGCAACGCTCATATCCACTCTGTCCGAGCAAGGCTCGGAGGCGGCATTTGCAAAGCTGTCCGAGCAATGCACAAAAACCTCGGTGCGCATACTCCGCCGTATGTCGGGACACACATCAAGCGTGTGCGAGCTACCCGACTCTGAGGTGGTCGTTGGCGATATTTTACTTGTCGGAGCAGGAGAAATGATCCCCGCTGACGGCGTGCTTATGGAAGGCACGGTGAAGGTTGACCAATCATCCATGACAGGCGAGAACCGTGAGATTAGGAAAACCCCTCTTTCTGCCGACACGTCGGCTGACAGCGTCAAGCTCTCCCCTGCCGAGCCATACGCGCTTTTACGCGGCTGTACCGTACTGTCAGGAAGCGGCAAAATGCAGGTGACGGCGGTGGGCGACAGCACACTTCTCGGCGAAATATCGCACGAGCTTCAGGAGGACAAACGCGAAAGCCCCCTCAAGGTTCGTCTTACGCGACTTGCAAAGCAGATAAGCCGCCTGGGATACGTTGCCGCCGCCCTTGTCGCCCTTGTGTATCTTGCCAATTCCTTTATATTTGACAGCGGTTTTGACAAGGCTCTCATTCTGGCACGGCTTACCGATATTCCCTTTCTGTTCTCTGAAATTTTTGACGCGATAACCTTGGCACTGACGGTAATAGTGGTTGCCGTTCCCGAGGGACTGCCTATGATGATAGCCGTGGTGCTTTCGTCAAATATCAAAAAAATGGTGCGCGACCGTGTGCTGGTGCGCAAGCCGACGGGCATTGAAGCGGCGGGCAGTATGAATATTCTTTTTACGGACAAAACGGGCACACTGACCGAGGGGAAAGTCAGTCTGGACAAGATAATTCTCGGTGATGGCGAAATTCTCGGCTCTATATCCGCCCTCTGTTCAAAGCAGCCCGACACCGCCTCGGCACTCATCCGTTCCTGCGTGCTGAACACCGAGTCCGCTGCAGGTTATTCAGCAGAGCGTTCGGGACTTTGCGCTATCGGCGGCAACTCCACCGACCGTGCCTTACTTGACGCCGTTATTCGCGCGGGCAAGGCTTTTGCACCGACGCAAAGGCAATTTTCCGTTCCCTTTGACAGCGAATTCAAGTTCTCCGCCTGCGTCACCGACCGCTTGTACGTCAAGGGCGCGGCAGAAAAATTGTTGCCCTACGTCACCTCTTATCTATGCGCTGACGGTCAAAAAACGCTGGATAAGCTCAACTTTCAAAAGCAGCTTTCCGAGTTTACCGCGCGCGGAATTCGTGTGCTGCTCATAGCGCAAAGTCAAGCCGTACCCGCTCGTACCGATATCAAAAACGGCGATTTCGGCGAGCTTACTCTCATCTGCGCGGTAACGCTTGAGGATAAGCTCCGCAAAGAAGCAAAGCGCTCCGTGCGCCAGCTTCAAGGCGCGGGTATACAAGTAGTTATGGTTACGGGTGACAACAAGGACACCGCGAGCAGTATAGCTAAAAAATGCGGCATAATTAACGATTCAGCGACCATGGTCATCACGGGGCGTGAGCTTGCCGCCATGGATGACGACACCCTGCGCAAAGCACTCCCTAAAATCGGCGTTATTGCACGCGCTTTGCCCAGCGATAAAAGCAGATTGGTGCGCATAGCACAACAGTCAGACCTTGTGGTCGGTATGACGGGCGACGGAATAAACGACGCCCCCGCCCTGCGACACGCCGATATCGGATTTGCCATGGGCGCGGGCACGCAGGTGGCGAAGGAAGCGGGCGACATTATCATTCTTGACAATAATCTCTCCTCTATCGCCCGCGCTGTTCTTTACGGTCGAACGGTTTTCAAAAGCATACGAAAATTCATCACCTTACAGCTTATGATGAATTTCTGCGCGGTCTGCGTGACTATGATCTGTCCTTTTATCGGAATTGACGAGCCTGTTACCGTGGTGCAGATGCTCTGGCTCAATCTCATAATGGACACCTTGGGCGGTCTTGCATTTGCAGGCGAAGCGCCGCTTGAGTCCTACATGAAAGAGCCGCCGAAGCGGCGTGACGAGCCGATACTGAACGGCTATATGATACACGAAATCATTCTGACAGGCGTTTTTACCGTCATAATGTGCCTGCTTTTCTTAAAATCCCCCGCGATAACGGCTAATTTCAGGACTTCCGACGACAATATTTATTTGCTTACCGCGTTTTTCGCGCTTTTTATATTCGCGTCGGTGTTTAACTGCTTCAACGCCCGCACCGATCGGCTTAATACTCTGTCGGGACTTACGAAAAATAAGGCTTTTATGGGTATAATGGCGGCTGTCCTCGCCGTGCAAATAATTTTCGTCTACCTCGGCGGTGCTGTTCTTCGCACCGCGCCGCTGACAGCTCATGAATTGATGACAGCACTCGGGCTTGCGCTGACCGTGATCCCCGCCGAATTTATCCGCAAGCTACTTTGGAAATTGGGTGATAAAAAGGAGAAATATTAAAATATGGAGCAATAACAAAGCCCCGCGCAAGGCGGGGCAAGTAATTACTCGGACGCTTTCTTGCGAATTTTGGCAATGAAGTCGCTTTCATTACCGTCAAAAAGCGCATCCAGCATTTTAATTATTTTGTCCTTATAATGAGTGTCATTTTCGGTTTCAGAAAGCGCAGT